>JAURWC010000094.1 GCA_030655135.1 Hyphomicrobiaceae bacterium
CCCGCGGTCAGGGCGAGCGTTTTGCGATTTGCTGCGATAGCGACCGGCAGCATTCGGGTCCCGGCTCTGCGGTGCAGCGTCCTCCCGGCGATGCGAAGCTTCGTCCGGTACGCGGCACCGCAGAGCCGGGACCCAGTCAACGGACGATGGCTATGGACCCCGGCTCTGCGGTTCACCACGCCGCTGCGCGGCGCGCTGCACCGCGTCCGGGGCGCGAGCGCGAGGTTCTAAGCCGCAGGTGTCGTCAGCAGTTGGGCAAACTGATCGTCGCCGATTTCGGTTTGGGCGATCAGAACACTGCAACGAAGATGATCGGTAAGATAGCCGCCGACCGACCCGAACCACCATCGCGCCAGCGGCCCGCTGGGACGATGGCCGACCACGACGACATTCGCACCGATCTCCTCCGCGACCGCGGCGATCTGCTGTGCGGGGCTTCCCATGCCCAGCCGTGCCGTAGGTGAGAATCCCACGGCCCTGAGCCGCTCCACGCCTTCGGCCAGGATATCCTTGTAGGCGGAGATCTGTTCATCCATCGAGATCCCGACGCCTCCCTCCAGGGTCGCAAGCGCGGGGGCGTTCTCCACCACAGCCAGCAGGAAGACTTCCGCGCCACATAGTTGCGCGAGCTTCGCACCCTCCCGCAACGCGCGCCGTCCTTCGACCGAGCCGTCATAGGCGAGAAGAACTTTCTTGTACATCAGGCGCCCCCATCGATTGCCATGAAGTCCAGCCCGGGAAGGCTAGCACCAATCGACCGGATAGGAAGCCAACTTTGATCCGGGGAAGAGCGGTCGGCGATTTCCATCCGGCGAGTCGCGGGATCAAGCAGGAACGTAGCGCAATCTGATCACATCCTCGGCCATCCCATCATGAGCCACGAGGCGGAGCCGCGGCCGGGGCCCGGCGAAATATGGCTTGCCGCGACCCAGCACGACCGGGTGCAGGTAGATTCGATACTCATCGATCAGGCCAAGTTCGGTGAGGCTTTGCGCCAGGTCCGGGCCGGCGACTTCGATCTCCCCGTCGCGCTCGGCCTTCAGCTTGCGGATCGCGCCCTCGAGATCATCCTCAACAAGCCTGGCATTGGGGCCGACCGACTTCAACGAGCGCGAGACGACCCATTTCGGCTGCTTCCGCCACGCCGCCGCGAAGGCGTGTCTCGCGGCATCCCATTCAGGATGATCGTCGTCCCAATAACGCATGATCTCATACATTTGGCGGCCGTACACACTGCCCGCCTGCCCCTCAGCCTCCTCGATGAAGTGGCGGAAGAGCGCGGGGCTTGGCGCAAACTCCATATGGTCGACATAGCCGTCCAGCGACAGGTTCATTCCGAAAACGAGCCTGGCCATGCCCACTTCCTTCCTTACGCGGCACAGCCGCGCGGCTCCGGTTGCGTTATGCAATCAGCTGAAGGATAGATCGACTGCTTTCATATCGCAATTGGTTTGGGAGTGCGCATGAACGCCCCACGCTCGGCTGCCCGACGTAAAAGTCCGATTCAAACGCCTGATTTTGCCGTTCCGGTCTTGCTTCCTGCCCAAAAAGCCCTTGGCAGCGCCGTTGCCCCTGCCCCGCCAATCGGCTAAATGAGCCCTCACGCACCCGTAGCTCAGCTGGATAGAGCGTTGCCCTCCGAAGGCAAAGGTCACACGTTCGAATCGTGTCGGGTGCGCCAGTTAATTCAGGTACTTATCGAATTTTCAGTCTTTTCGCAGCCGGGCCGGGTAAGCGCTGGGTAAGCACCACTACGGCGTTGCGTAAAATTCAGCGAAATCGATACTGCCGCGGACCTTTGGGAAATACTCGGTATCGTCCCTAGAAGCGATGACGTGGCGAACAAAGCTGCTCTTGAGGCCATGAGCGTGCCAGATGCACAGGCCAGGAGCATGGAAGAGGATCACTGCTTCCAGATCTTGATGTTTGGCGGTTGCGTCGACCACCGCGTGGGCAATTATGCGACGCTGCGAAAGTTCGAGATCGTCTAGCTTCTGTCGGATAGCAAACTCCGTAACGTATACATAGCGAGGTACATCCAGATCTCGAACGACCTTCTTTACGTCGTTCGTCAATCGGTTCCGAATAGCGCGGTTCTTGTGCTTCCACCCGTAGGTTAAGTATGTCCGCGCGACCAGCTCGTTCTTCGCATGAGCGGCAAGAAGCATATCACCCAGCGCTTCCGACCCACCGAGCTTGCCGGCGTTGCCTATCTTGTGAGAACTCCAATCTCTCGCGTAGCGGTCAACCATGTCCCACGCGAATATTTCCGCAGACTCAGCCGGCAGGTAGACCTTGGATGGCAGCGGGATGATAAGTGCGAACGCGTCTTGTATCGTATAGCTGGTTTCTGCAATTGCACTGCCGGGCGCGACAGCCATACGCACGTTCGGACCCAGTTGGTCATCATTGACGAGAAACGCGGAAACGTATTCGCCGCGAGTTGGACGTGAAGGCAGGGATGGAACACTTCGTGCGAGGACTTGACCTGTGGCGACAACCGCGTGTCCGATAGTACTGGACGGAGATTTCACCCAAACGGAAGTTGGAATGCCAGAATCGACATATCGATTGACGATGTCGGCTGGGCGCAAAACTCCCCAGTCCAAGGCCCCGGTAGAGTTCGTTCTTGCAGCGTAGATCAGCGTCTCACGACCGGCTGCACGAAGTGCAGCTACAGTGTTATTCGCAGTGAGAAACTCCGATCCAGCCGGCAGCGTAGTGTTGATCTCGTGGTCAGTACGAGATAGCGCGGCCTCCGTGATCTCTACCGTTGACATCCAGGGGCCTCGATGTCGTGCGTGTATGTGTCTCGTACTAACCCAAATACTCGCTTGGGCGCAGGCGCCGATTCGAGAGTCCTGCTGGGTCATTGGCGCAGCGTCTACCGCTAGCTCTGCCCCTAGTGCATGCGCACTGTAGCGGGCCTTTACCAAAAGATGCCGTTCGAAAGTTGCCGGAGCAGGGGGCGGCCTCAGTATGGCTTGGCTGATCGGCGCTTGAGATATGGGCCTGATGCGGTCGAGTACGACAGGAACATCGTTCTGTGAATGCTTTGCCAAAGAAGACTTCAACCAGAAAGAAGCGCGGAGGCCGCCCGCGCGTCGAGCGCATCTATCACGTAATCGAATTTGTTGACTGGGATTGGGACTACATGTTCGGAATCGAGCCGCCCGGTCGCTTTAGCGACGGTGACCCGTACATGGATTATCGCCACCTTCACATAAGGGGAAAGCTACTGCGCCCGACCGCAATCTCAATCAAGGCGTCGATCGCAGAGGTGACGTGTTTTCCGGACGATCGGCTTTCAGACTTGGAGGGTCGCCGAAAACATCAACCGAAAATGGTTGGGGTAATTTCTCACCGAGGCAAAGACTATCAGGTCAACCTGCATCTCCCTGACGACGCCTTAGCGTTGGTGCTTCAAATGATGATCGCCAACCGATACCGGTATGTCGTGATCGAGGCTGAGAAGAGCTTCCGCGGTGAGGCGTTGGTGCGGCATTTCAGGTTCGCGGGCTCGTTGGACGAGGATGACTTACCAAAAGCTTAAAGCCGCCGCCTCTTCGAGCCGCAGTAATCTAAACTTTAGTGAGTGCGCGCAGCTCACGCCTTGCTGACTCGATCTGTACTTCGAGGTAGGCCGCCAGATCGCTTAGGGCGATGCCCTTTGCCGCCTTCTGGCCCACCATCAAGTGCCCCAAAACTCCCCCAAGCCTCCCCAAGGACGTGTTGAAATGTGTTCGACTTGTGGTACCGGCCCCGCGCGCTACCTTGCCATTACTTGCCAGCCCCCCGGCGACGTCGCTTTGATTGTTTAATCAAAAATCGAACGCGCAAAGCCCCCCTAAAATTCCCTCATTGGTCCCTACGCTGGCACGAGTGGATCTCTCTACTTTGCTGTGTAACCTGCGGCCTTAGCAGCGCGGTGGGCTTGGGCGACCCCTTCGACCTTTCGCGGCTTTTTGGGACATTATTTTGCCTTTGTTTATTACGCGGCACCATCCCTCGCGCGCGCGTACTGGTCGCGAAACTCGGCTATTCTAGGGATGCGGGCGGCCCCAAGGGGCCCAAAACAGAGGCTGAAATGCGCTAGAAAAACTCTACCAGCCTCTGGCCCAACCTTGTCATTACTTGTCGCCAGATTTGCTGGGCCCGCGCCCCTCAGCCCTTGATTGTTTTTGATTGTTTTTCAAAGAAACCCGGTTTTTCAGCCTTTGTTTAACCACCAGTACCGGGGTCGGCCCGCCCGACAAAGTTGAAACATTAGGTTGCTTTCACCTATCGGTTGCGGGACTGTCACCTAGCGGCAGGCCTCATAAAGCCGCGAGGGGGATCAATGAACAAGCTTTTGGCGATGACGGTGTTGATTATGACGCTCGGTACTACGATCGCGCAGGCACAGAGTTGTAGCAATCCGAACGACCGAGCGAGCGACGGATCTCGCTGCGGGGGGCGGGCGTCGTCCGAACGGCCTGGCGGCAGATAAGAGAATCCAAGCGACCGGGCGAAGACTTACCTTCCTCGTCCGGTTGCTTTCCGTATCAGAGACCGGTCTCATGGACACAATCGCTGCACCCTGGGACCTCTCAGAGAGCCAGACACGTTCACCCTTGGACTCCATTTTGTTCTCAAAGAACGAACAGGGGTGGGATTTTCCAAGCCTCTGCCGAAGTTAAAACTCTCTTACTTTTCTTGCTCCATCGTCACGGCGACATCTGCGTTCGCGGACAGCCGGACCTTGTTGCCTTCGACGCCGGCAATTAGGCCCTTATCGATGAAGTGATGATGTCCCTTGTGAGAGCCCTCGCCACTGTCCTTCTTGGTCAGCTTGATCCGACCGCCTTCAACTTTGTCCACCGTGCCGACATGCACGCCGTCGGCTCCGATAACTTCCATATGCTCTTTGATATCCATCTGTCTTCCTTTCGTGGGTAAACGGAAAAGGCCCCGCGGGGGACGGGGCCTTCTTGGAAGGGGTACATCCGCCCTTCCGTCTCACTTGACAACGAAACGCCGGAGCGCCTTTGCAGTTCCCAGTTAGGAACAAAATTCTGAGGTCGCGCTTCACTGGACGCCGCTTAGGGTCTGTTCCTACCTCGTGAAGAATCCGGCGATTGTCATTGCGACTGCGATCCACCAGAGCACGCGAAACCACTTCTTCGCGTAAAAATGAGTGAACGTAAACGGGCACTCCGCCACGCCTGCCAGGAGAAAAATCATGATTTTACCCTCCGCCGAAATCTGGCTATGCGCCGTTGATTCGAGGATGCCGGGCAGTGAGTGATCTCACCGTGACGACTATCACATAAGCTAAACCCGTCGGCGTGAAACGACGGGCCGTCAGCGGGGGTTGGATTCGCGGATCAGATGGGCTGGTGGTGTTTGCAACTCGATTGTTGGGCTTCAAAAAAGAAACCGGCCCCAGCGTAGGGGGCACGTTGGGGCCGTCTAGCCTCGGGTTCGCCTTATGCCGTCCCGGAGCGGCCGGGACGATTTGGAACGCGCAACAACCGCAACCTGTTCCTCAGTTCGGGCGCCTTTGGACCGCTTTTGATTCTGCGGATGGTCAAACGTTTGGAGGGGGCGTCATATCTTCGACCTGAGCAACAGGAACAAGGCCTTATCGCCGTCGATTTGGGCCGTTTCGCGCGACGCCGCATAACCGGACATTATCAGCGCGTCACTTTCACAGACTTGCCACTCCCACCGATCGGGCAGGACGGCGGTCAACTTCACTTCAAACATACGCGGTCGGGAGGCTGTGGGCATCCAGCAAATATGCGCTCCAACCGGCTCATTGGCCACCCCGGAACAGTGGCCTGCTCTGAATCTGCGAGTGGCCTATTTCGGCCAGTACCGACCTCACGGAATATTTGGGGAACTAGAGTCGGAAACCGGACTGACAATTCGCAGCACTGGTTTCATAATCGGAGCATGGGACAAGCCGAGAGACCAACCTGCCCCCATTGCAGGGAGCCACTTACCCTGGCGCTGCCGCCAGGCGGCAAAGGCCCGCGCACGTTCCAGTGTTTCGATTGCGACCGTCCAGACCCTCTGAAGACGGACGCGCTGCGGTGGCTAATGTCGCCGGAACTTAAGCCGCCTCAATGACCTCCCATGCGCCCGCCAAGAAAAGCATTGTGGACCCCCGAGGATAACGAACGTCTCAAAGAGATGGTGGCAAAGGGCGTGCCCGTATTGCGTGCGGCGGTAATTTTCAAGTGTTCGATGGACGGAGTTAGAGTTCAGGCTCGCAAGCTCGGGACGCCATTCCCGTCTGTGCGAGAGGCGCGCAAGAAGTACGCCGACAAATCTCAAAGCTCGTCAGGCTTTCGCTAAGTGTGAGCTGTATTGCTCACGTGCTGATGCCGGGACCGGCTATAAGGACGCGATGTCCGAACAGTCAATTTATTTGCGTGACCAGGCCGCCAAGTGCGAGGCCCATGCCCGCGCGATTGCCGACGACCAAACGCAGACAGAATTGCGCAAGCTGGCCGCCGAATACATCGTGCGAGCTGCGGATATCGAAAGCAAAGAGTAAGGCCGCTGAGTTGGCGGCGACCACGTCGCCGCGCGTTAAAATCGCTTGGCGGCTTTTCCACACCCGCGACCGGCGGTGGTGCAGGGCTGTTCCGATCCCCCACCTATCGACAATTTGTCGGCCGTCCCTGACTGCGCTTCAATCGCGGCCATGCCCGCCCTCACCCGCCGCCTCTACCCCGAACGTCCCGACTGCTGGCACGTCTATTACGACGATGTCCATGCCGGCACGATCGCAAGGCGCGTCGGCAACCCGCATGACACGGATCAGTGGGAATGGATCTGCGGCTTCTATCCGGGCTGCGGACCGGGGGAGTATGAGGATGCTACGGCTGCGACGTTCGAACAGGCCAGGGCGGGTTTCGAGGAGGCGTGGCAACGGCTACTGCCGAAGCGCACCGAGGCTGATTTTGAGGCGTGGCGGAATCACCAGACCTTCACCTCCTGGAAATACCGGATGCATGATACCGGGACGAAGCTGCCGACCGAATTGGCCAGCGGCCGGTCGCACTGCTTCTGCGGCGCCGAGATCACCATCGCGAGCGTCAATCAGCACATCCTTGCGGCCCATGTGAAGGACCCGAAATACGCATGAAACTCACCGCCGAACGCCCCTTCGCCAAGCCTGAAACCGCCGCCCGAAAACTGATGATGATCGCCAACGGCATCGAGGCGGTGCAGGACGGCCGGATCTTCATCGAGCTGTTGAACGGCGCGTTCCTATTCACCGAGGGCGGCACGCCGCAGGAGTATGGCGCGGGCCTTGCCTACGCGATCGACGCGGGATGGCTGTGGAAACACGAATCCGGGACCTATGTGAAGTTCACGCCGGCCGGGGCGGATCTGTTCGCATGATGCCCATCATCACGAAATGTTACTTCGATAAACCGGGCACTTCTCGAATGTGACGTGCGCAATTCACGCGCGCCGAGACTCGTTTTCCGCGTCAAGCACTTTCAAAAAATGCAAGTTAGCCTTTAACGACGCACGCCTCACACTATGAAACAAGGGGTTTGCGTGAATTTGGCGAAAGTCGATTTGCTATACTCCACTCACGCGCTCAGGAAGCGTGGGCTGTTTGAAAAGTGGAGAATGCAAAATGCCAACCACTTATGAGTGGGACATCGAGACGTGGGCAGATGACGAAGTGGTCGATCATGACCACCGCGACAGGCTGCACGAGTTCGGCGGCGAGGAGCTTACCCGCGCGGTCGCAGAAGACGGCTACCGCCTGGTGCTCGTCCGGAACGATAGTGAAGGCCGCTCTTGGGCCTACGTCACCAACGGTGAGCTGGCGCCGGTCTTCTTGGACTCTTACGAGAAGCCTGTCGCCGAGGTGCCTGCCCGTTTCGTGTCCGAGTTCAATCTATAACGACCGCCCCCCGCGCTCTACCCAGGGCGCGGGGCCGCCAACCGCACACCTGATCGATCTAGCTCTTGGCGGACTTCTTTTTCTTGGCTTTTTTAACGCCCTTCTCCAGCCGAACGCCCTTGAACTTTTTGGCTGATTTTTTGCCCTTGGCGGGCTTCTTCACCGCCATGAACTCACCGGACGCCTTGCTGCGTTTGGTGAAGGCCGTGGCGCCTCCCAACTTGTTTTTGATCTGCGACCGCTTCTTCACCGCGCCCTTGCGGGCCTTGTCGCCGACCGGTTTGTTCACCGCCATCGTGTTCTCCTCAGTGCGTCTTAGTTCGTTGCCATTTTTCCAGATCAGGCGTCGTGTCGCTTGGCTTCTGCTCTTTTTCGGGATTGCCCTTCCATGGCTCATCGGTCTGACTGAGTGAGCCCTTATCGGTCTGTTGCCGGGGATCGTCTTTCGGTGTTTCCTTGCTCATACGGCACCTCCTGCCGGTGAAAAGCCCGGCCGAAACATTCAGTTCCCTCGAAGGGGGCTGGGCTACCTCTTATCGGCATCGCTCTTTGATGAACCATCAGGAGCGGCCTGCATGTTGGCTGGAGTACCGCCCTGAGGACTGGCCGCCGTAGTACCGCCGCTACCCGTGGTGATTGGGCCCGTCGGACCCCGCGGCTGAGCTTGTTCCTTGTTTTCATCGGGTGACCAAGCGCTGCCTTTAATGGGCTGAGAGGCGCTCAATCGATTAAGGTCGGGTTCGGGTTGGGTCTGAGCCGACGACATAGAGGTGCAGCCAGCGAGGCAGAGCGCGGCGAGGAAAAGTCGCATATCAATCATCCTTGCGGTTGACTCCCTCCAACCCGGCGGCTCGGCCTTCGTTCCAGGATAGATCGCGCGGTTCGCCACACGGCAGGCGCTCAACCTTCATCGCGTCCATTGCCGTTAGACGAAAGTCTCTCAACCGTCCTGCAATTCCGCGCCAGGACAACAATCAAAATCAATGACTTAGGCTGACAAGTAGTGCAGGCCTGCCGCGGGGGGTGCGGTCAATCCAATTGACTTCCTGCAAAGCAGCCGATTAGCTTTGAGCTTTCTAAGATCAAATCAATTTTTGGAGGCAGAAATGAACATAAGATCTCTGGCACTTTGCGTTGGGTTGTTTTTTGCAGGGTCATCCGCTTCAGCAGCTACGATCGTAAGCTATACCCTATCCGGCTCAGCGGGAAATTGGACTTACGATTTTTCCGTCACGAACAATATTAGTGGAGGCGCCTCAATTTACTTTTTCGGCGTCAAGCTTGGCGATGTCCCGGAGTACGGCGTGTCGGGAATCCCCTCCAGTTGGGAATCGGATCAATTGTTCAATGATTCCTACGACAATTCGATCAACGGAGGCTCGACAACGATATACAATAATACGTGGGACACTGGCGTTGATTCCGTTGGAAGGATCCAAACTGGCCAGACCCTTAGTGGTTTTAAGGTGACTGTCGATACAATCGCAGCACAATCGAGCGTTCAATGGTTTGCCTATGGTTATGGGGGGATTGCTCCCAGCGATGATGGGCATTTCGCCGACGACGGTAACCCGGGCTATGAAGGTCTAGCCTTCAATGCAGTAGCAGCCGTCCCAGAACCCTCGACCTGGGCAATGATGATTTTGGGTTTCGCCGGCATCGGTTTTGTGACCTACCGTCGTAGAAACAAGATGGCGCTCAACGCCGCGTAATGTTTCTTTCCAAGACGGACGGAAAGGCCGCCTTCGGGCGGCTTTTTTTATTTGGAGGATCGCCGCTAGTCACTGGGTTAGATGCAGGGCAAGATGGGCCCGGTTTGTAGAGCGGCTGAAGGCGAAGAAATGATAGCCTGCGAGAGCTAGGATGGCTCGGTAGGATAACCGGCTTGAATCCGCGACCCATTGTGCGACAGTGTTCTTTGTTCTCTTTACATTATTGAGAAATCTCTATTGTTCCGCTAATTTCGACCACGGATCTTGCCTCGGGGGCAACATGAGATTTCCAGGACGTTTGGGCGCGCCGGCCATCGGGGCCGCTTTCTTCATGCTATTTGCGGAGTCTGCGGCAGCTCAGTCGGGCAGAAACCTTTATCTAGAGATCAACAATAGCGTCGTGCAGAACATCCTGCTGAGCGTTCGCGACCAGATACGGGCCGGACGACCGGTTTCGTCCCCCGGCAGACTCGGGTTCGGCGCCGTCGCTTCGGATTTCGACAATCGCAATCCCTTTGCGGTCGGCCCCTTTGACGCCCCCTTTCGTGCGCTGGCATATGCAAAAGCTCCGGCAGCCGCACCCGCTCCGGCGTGGCTCTATGGCGCGAACCTGGCGGGTAGCGGGGATAGATCGATGACGTGGGGTATCGCTACCGATACATCGACGGTCACGGGTGCCTTCGACGTGACAAGGATCGGAATTTTCGCTGAAGGTGACGCACTGACGTTCGTCGGCAGCGGGGCGACCTCCTGGTCGCACCAGGGCGGCCTGCTCACGGTCGAGACGTCGGCGCCGGCGACCTCCGGCACGCTGGCCTATCTCAATGGCGGGTTTTCCGCCGACTTCACGAGTTTTGCCGGCTGGACCAGAACCGCCGCGTCGATCGCTTCTTCTCCCCTTCCCATCATAGAGGCCAGCTCGCTCGGCTTCACCGGAAACGTCCAGTACCGGTTTGATTTCCCCTATTCGGTCTTTATCGAGCCTACGATTGGTGTGACGTATTCCGAAGGTTACACGGCCAATTTCGGCAGCAAAATCTCCGACATGACGGAGGTGCATGCCGGAGCGCGCGTTGGTACCGCGATGAGATGGATGGACTTCATCGTTCAGCCAACCGTCTCGGCATCCGCCTATCAGATCACCGATTCGAACGCACTTGGGTTTACCGGGCCGATCATACCCCAGAGCGTGATCGGATACCGGGCATCCAGCCGGGTAGCAGTTATCTGGACACCCAACTTTTCGTCGTACCTCGAGGTGCGTGCCAGTGGAATGGCCGGCGGTCCGACCAAGCCGATCCCGACTTACAGCATGACCCAGACCACGGGGCTTCAAGGCGGACTTCGCTACACGTGGAATTGACCAACCGTCGCATTCCAAAACGAAGCGGCCGATAGCCACGATCTTGAAAATCGCGGTACCGCGTGCTCTACTTGAGGTGGTTTACGATCAGAGGAAGCCGATCATGTTCAGAAGACTTTTTCTCGCAAGCTCATTCATCGTGCTCGGCGCGTTCGTGATTGCCGCCGATGCGCATGCGCAAAGCATAGGGTTGCCGCCTGCCAGCAACGGCTCCGGCGTTCGCACATTGCCGAATCCCAATACGCCGCGGCCCTCGGTCCAGACCCAAACCTACACGGTGCCCGGCAGCACCCTCCCGAACGCCCTAGGTGGTGGTCCGCGCCAGCCGCAATCTGATTTTGGGCGTCACGGACCCTATGTCGGAATGAAGTGGGTGGGGAATCAGTAAAAGGCCCCGTCACTGGAGCCTTTTTGTCGCTTCCACGAGGTGTCTGGGCGGTGATGCTCGGCTTTGCCGGTGTCGGCTTTATGGCCTACCGTCGGCGCATCCAGAGCGCTGCGCTCGCCGCCTGATCAAATCTAAATTCGAGAGATACAGAGACCGCCTTCGGGCGGTCTCTTTGCTTGCATTCATCAATCGGTAAGTCCCCGAGCCCAAAACTAGGTGCATGGATGAGAACCAACGAGAGCTTCGCAGGGCTCAGATTGCTGAGCTGCAAATCGCGTTGGAAGCCGCGCTCAAGGAACTCGATGAGCTGGATAAGCGCGTAGCAGCGAGGCCGAACGTCGATGCCGCGAGTTCCGAACAGAGCAATCGCCTAGCCGATCAGGTTGCACTCGGAATGACCAAGGCGGGCGTCCTGTCACACAAGCCTTGAGTACAGTTCCAGAATTAACCCGCGGTCCCGACGTTCAGCTTAACAAGCGAGTTTCGTTGCGAAGCCGCTGGGACGATCTAGGGTTGGCTCACCGGACAATTTGTCCCCAAGCGTCCGGGCCCACACCAGCGAAGCCGTCAAGCGATCATGTTCCGCTTGGCGGCTTTGTTTTAGATGCGGGCAGCACCAACAAGTCAGTGGCTCAATGCGCCAAACCTGGATGAAAGTGAACTATCTAATCGCGATCAGCTTCGCGACTCTTGGATGGCTCTACTTCATCGGCTGGATCGTTATGAAGCTTTTTTAGTCCACCTGCCGTCGCGACGGGATCATCAGGTAGGCCATCAGCAAAAGGCTCGGGCCCCAGATGACCCCCGCCCAAAACAGAACGTCCATCGTATCCATGCTCGTCCCCGTCATTGATCGATGACGAAGAGTGCCGCGATTCTCTCAATTGCGAAGTGAAAGCTGTTGTGCAACGCAACCTGACGGAGCGGCGCGCCCGCGGCGGCGGCGGTCCACTTGGTCGCCGCCATCGCCTCATCTGCCCTGTGAATAGCAGGAACAAGCGCGCATCTTTCCCCCGAGCACGCACCGAGGGTGTCATGGTGCATTCGACCCCGGCATCTACGGGAGCAACGATTTAAGGCCGCATCCATGGCGTTCTCGGCGCTGATACAGCATCGCATTAAATTATTTCAAGAGTTTCGAGCCGGCTTGCTCGGCTTGAAAAAAGACGACCTTACCTATCAGGTCTTGTCTGAGTACCGGAATGGCCCTGGGCTGAAAATGCTGGCCGGTATGGCCGCCGGTACTAACAATCAAATCGGACAATTTCTGGAATCTCTGAGGGGCATCGATGATGTCGATGTACTCGACTCGGCGCGCGACGAATTGGTCAAGATTGTCGATGACTGCATCGTCGGAATGACCGGCCAGGGTGAAGTCCGCTCTGTATTTGGTGATCTCATCTTGAAGGTCAAAGACGCGAAGCTCTCCACATTACTCAGGGAGTTCAACGCCGCGAAAGATGGCCAACCCAATATTGCCGTGATCGGTCTGCGCACCATCCTATGTTTGATTATTCGGGAAAGGGCGAAAGTTGTGGATGCCGCCAATCCTTTGGCAATCCGCCAAGATCTGGCGCTGCAGCCGATGCTCGACGATGCCATAGGATCGAAGATATTTCCGGAGGGAGAGTCAAAATTATTGGACGCTTTTCGTCGGCGCGGCCTAAAAGAGAGTTCTGACAATGTCGTTCACAAGCCTGGCGACAATATGCTCGTTTCAAAAGACGATCTATCTGCTGCGGTTGATCTTTTGAACAAGCTGCTCCCAACGCTGACTTAGATCCGAGTCAAGAAGCCCCCCATCTGCACGCCCTGACTTTTACAACGCGGGAGGACCCAGTATGGATAGGGACAAGTTTGCGACGAAAGGGCACGCCTACAGGCACGACGATCTGACGATTTATGAAAGCAACATTCACCCGAATTACCAGGTTGAATTTAGCGCTTCGGAAGTCTCGTCTACGGGCAGAATGGTAATATTTAAGCTCCGCCCAAAGTCGAGTGGCGGTCCGCGGTTTGAAGGCCGGTGGGACAATAAGCAGGAAGAGCTCGATGTGGACGCCTTTGAGGCAACGGACGAAGAAATCAGACAGTTTAAAGCTGAAGCATGCGGGTACGCCGGACATCACAATGGCAAGGCAAAGTTTGGATCATCGGTGCGCACCTACACCGTAAAGATCGTGTGGCCTGGACAGGGTACGATTTTTGAAGGCGAGGTAAACTTCAAGGTTCATCGCCGGCTACCAGCCGGTACGGGCCAATTCCGTATCAACTGAGCTGTGCCTGTCCACCGGCTTCATGGCGTCGTGTCTCGCCAAGCGCCATTCTCCTTTTTCAGCAGCGTAGTGCAAAGAGAGAGGCGGCTATTTAACTTTCCAGTTCCAAGACTTCGGCAGCCGTTTAACTATTTCGGCAGAATTGCGACGACCTTTTGCCACGATCTCTCGAACCTGCTCTTCTTCGATCAAGATTCCTTTGAGTCTACCGTTGGCACCGTCGATCAGTTCTCTCATTTGAGCTCTCTGAGGTCGATGAGAAGCTTTATTCACAACGACATCCCTCACGACTTGATAGAACTCCCAGGCAAATAGGTCGGCAGCTTGCAGCTGATGGGTCTTGCCCGCATCCATGAAACTGTTCGGCAATATGTTGGGCTGGTAGGAAGGCCTGAAAAGATTTATTTTATCTCGAAAAACTTCGTTGGCAATCATCTTGTGAACGGCCGTGATCTCGCCTGTTCTTCTCCGATCAAATATCATCGCAAAATCGGGGTCGCGCTCGCATTCACGCGAGATGGCCCAATCGGTGGCTCTCACCATGATCATCCGGATGGCCCAGCCTTCAGCATCACCATCCACTCGGCGGCGATCCTCGTCTGTTATTAACTCGTCCCAAATTTTTCGAGCAACGCCGATGCCAATACCCGAAAGCATATTGCCATTAATTATTTTTCGAAGGTTTTTAGCCAAAGCCTCCCGCTCTGAGCGAGGCCATCGTTGGTATGTATCATCCTCCGCAAACTCGCCGGTCCCGCTTTCACAGCGGACCATGTGAAAATGAGTCAGCGGTCTGCACTTTGGAGGGCATGCCTTAAGAGCCTGTCCCCATGCATCATCAAGCGCCGCCCACTGAAAACGATTTCCAAATAAGCCAGCCCACACGACGACCTCCGAATCGTCATGTGTACCGCTATCGTCGAAATAACCGCTCAGCACCTGCCGCTACACCTTTGTTGGGGAGTAAAAAATTCGCAAAAGGAGGGGCAAGCAACACAAGGAGCAACCTCCTCCGCGGAAATTTTATACAACTTCCTAGCGTAAACTATGGGCGCGGCGCAACCAGCGCCATTGACTCAACCGGCGCGGGAGGGTGGGATGGGGTTTTGTTTGGGGGGGCTATGCGCATTGTTCTCTTTGTTTTGACGGTACTGGCCCTTTCGTTTCCCGCCGCCGGTCCTGCAAATTCAGAAATATACAACGTTAATGTTTCAACCCTGCCTACGATAGCTGGGTCGGGCGGTAAATTCTTTTGGGCCTGTTCAGGCGCCGCCTGCAGTAACCTCATCTACGGAACGCAATCTCCAACCTACGATCTGTCGGATCTCGACATTCCCACCGGGGCGACGATCTTTCTTGGAAGCCTCGACTTATATGCCGCGGGTTACAGCAACCAGTACGGCGACTCTGGTTATTTCAATCCAGTCTATTCTGTGCAGACGGCGAGTGATGCGAGTGCTTTAAGCCGGTTGGGGACACTTCCCGCAGGCCCCGGACCCGTCTGCAATAGATCTAATCCGAATTGTCATTTCACTTTCCCTGCCCCACTCCATGTTGATTTATATATAGAGTACGCGCCCTATGTAAGCATTCGATACTCGCAAGGTACCTTCACAGCGGCCGCCGCCGTTCCCGAACCCTCCACCTGGGCTATGCTGCTGGTCGGTCTCGCGGGAGTTGGCTATTTTGGTTATCGTCGGAGAAACCAAGGTGCAGCACTCAAAGCGGCCTAATCGCGGTATCGCGACGCACGTTTTGTGCATTGCTGGCTGCCAGTGATGTCAATTGAGCGCGGAATCTACCTATATCCCGCCGCGACCACGATCGTCGCCTGCCCGCTATCGGTGACCATCCCGAAAATTGGGCTGGTGAAGTTAGCCTGAAATAGCGCGGACGTCCCCACTCCCGGCGCGTTGTTATTGGTGATCGGGGCGATTCGGTTGTTGGTGCCGGCCTTCCACGAAGCTGACGGCGTGGCCGAGATTTGCCACCCGCATGTGATGGCGGCGCTGCCTTTGGTGACGTTGAGTGTCGCAGAATTGTTGGTACCCGGCGACGTCCCTACCACGGTCAGGCCAGAAGCGTTTGGCAGGCTATAGACGAACGCCGCCCGGTCGCCATCGTCGGTTCCTGAGATGTTGATATCTACTTGGCGCGTCGACGCTCCGGCTCCATACGCCAAGTGATAGATCGCGATGACACTCCCACTGGCGGTGTCCACGACGTCGGGGACAGATGCCGTGACGCCGCCGAGCGCTACCGAGGTGATCGCCGCCGAACGATTGGTGGCGACGCAGATCGACGCGTTGCCTGCCGCAGTTCCGGTAGTTACGTTATAGCTCCATGACCCGCCGTTATGGTAATTCGCGTTCGTGCTGGTTGGAGGAAGATAGGCATAGCTGCCGGCGCCGGGCGCGGCCGGGTAGCTTGGCACGAACGGCCCGAGCGCGTTCTGCGCGACGACCGAGGTCCACTTTGGGTTCAACGAGCAGTCTACAGTAATGCACCGCATCGACGTCCACGGTCCATACTTGGATGGCGGCCCCGCATCGACAAACTGCGACGGAAAAGATCCATATGCTTCGCTGAACTTTTGGTACGCCCACTCGTTTTGTCGGGCCATGTTGCAGGGCAACCCGCCGCAGCTTGTATCCCCGATCACACCGAAATCGGTATTCGCAGCACTGATCGCGTCAACAATGGCCTGCGGTGGACTGTTGAACAGCGTGGCATTGAGGACAGCGCCGTTGCCCATTTCATACGTGCTTAAATTGAGGCCGTAGCTGCCAGCGACGAGCTGATGCTCTGCAAGATTGGGGGCAAAGAGAGACCCGCACGTTTTGTCGGTACAGTAGAGCGTACCATATGCTCCGGTCGCAGACCCATTCAACAGGGCGAGCGTCTGCTGCTGCGTGAAATAGGAATACTGGTTCGGATAGGCCGGAGCGCCCGGCGAGATCGACTTCGCGATACTCTCGTCGAGCAGCTTCCAAAGCGTGCAGGACATGACCCAATTGTCGCCGCCGCCGAAAGTCAGGCCCGTCGTGTTGGCGCTCACCGTGATTTGAGTTGGCGAGCGCGTCGTGATCGTCGCTTGCACGCCGTTCAGCACCGATGCCATGGTGCCGGTCTGCACCTTCACATAGACGCAGCCGCCGTTGGCGAAGTTCTCATTGTTGACGTCGATAACCGTGGTCGCGCCTGGCGTCACGTTGCCGATTGGATATCCGATATAATCCCGGCTGGTGCCGGTGAGGTACGGTGCAACGTCAAGTCCCCAACGATTGGAATTTGTCAGTTGCGGGAGCGTGTAGGCGCTGCCGCCGTTGACCCACGACATAGCGCCTTCGAGAACGCCAGCACCGAACGACGCATTGGCAACCGATATGGTGTCCGCATGAGCGGGCATCGTCGCGCCAGCCGCGCCTCGGAGCCCCGCTGCCCCGTTCTCCCGCTATCGCTTGAATATGAGCGATGCGCCGTCATTCATCAGCGGCTCGATACCCAGACGTGCCGTGACTTGCGGGGCATGATCCTCGTTGATGATCGATTCGAAGCAATCATTCAGGACGCAAGCTATCTGACCGCCAAGTCAGCTGAGGGCGCCCTTTTCCAAATCATGATTGTTGCCGACATCAACCTGAGCGTCGGCCTTGAAGCCACTCACACGCCGGCATCAGAAAGAAAAGAGCGATGCGCCGCGCGCTTGCTGGCGCGGGTCAGGGAGTATTTTGAGAAAACGGGCACCCAATCGCTCCCAGTAACGACGCTCTATCTCATGCCGAAACAGCCCGATTATTGCGAAGACATCGGGCCGCAACGATGACCCCGCAAACTGAATATCGCGCCTTAACGGTATTCGATCGCGTCCCTAACGGCTGCGCTCTGCATCTAGTAATGGACGACGACAGCGCTCCGCATTTGCGCCTGGGCGAGTTCGCTGTGATCGATCCCACCGATACCAGCCCCCAGCATGGCGAAGCATACGCTATCCGCTGGGCCTGCGGTCGCACTTCGATTGAACAGCTGATTTCGCAACGGCTGACCAATGAGAACGGCGAGTTTATCGGATGGTGGACGCGAAGCCTCAGTTTCGTTCCCTACGACGTGGCGCTGCAGTTCGCCGAGCAACGAGCGCGCCCGGGATCAATCCTAGCCGTTTCGTCCCGTTGCATGGTGGACGGCCCTCGCCGTGCTGAGGCCATCCAGCGGGCCACCGTTGGTCGTGTGGTTGGCATTTTCGAAGCCGCACCGGAGCCGATCAGCCTTTTACGCACTGGAGATCGAGGCGCTCGCAAAACGTAGCATCGCCGACGAGTACGACGCGGCCCAAGAGCGCGGCGAAGTAGCGAAGATTGGTGACAACCTTCCTAGCGTTACCAAACAGAACTCTAAGCCAACAGCCGCCGACATTGGCCTCTCCCGCAAAGAAATCCATGAAGCTCGCATCATCCGCGATGCCGCCGGGACATCCTGCTTCACTCAAGAAGCGACCGGGCTAAATCCCCGGTCGCGTTTACGCCATGATATCGGAAAATCCGTCACTGTTACTGCCGCCGGCCCAGTGTGGCGAGTTTGTCCGCCAGTTCGTTGCCGCGGTTGCCGTTGTGCCCCCGAACCCATCCCCAACTAATCGCGCGCCCAGAATTGAGGCTGTCCAGCCGACGCCATAGGTCTGCGTTGGGGATCGGCTCTCCGCCGCGCACAAACCCCTTGCGACGCCAGCCCGCCACCCATTTTGTCATCCCGTAAACCAGGTATTGGCTGTCCGAATACACCACCACCCGGCATTGCGCCGGCAACGCTTCAAGGGCCAGGAGTGCCGCCCCTAACTCAGCGGTGTTATTCGTTCCGCGCCCGCCGCCGTTGTAGAGTTCAACGCGGCCTGCGCTGGTGACAATCACCGCGCCCAGGCCTTCCACACCGGGATTCGGCGAAGCGGACCCGTCGCAGAATACTACCGCTTCCGTTGTCATAGCGAGCGCTTGACGAGCTTCCACCAAGTCCCACGTCCGGAGCATAGCGGCGCTGGAGAACGCACCAGCGGCCACCGCAGACGTTCGGGGGGTTGGTTGCGGCGCTGACTTCGCGGACAGGGCCGGTTTCCTATTTGCCCCTGCTCTAGGAGTGTTGATCGGGCGGGTCGGCCGCTCAGGCAGCAAATCGCGGTCGTACCAAGGGACAAAGGACCGACGGGGACGTTTCCAATTCAGGCGGCTCATTGTTGCACCGCCCGATGATCAACCTCGGCGCCCGCGAAGTTTGAGCTTCCCGTTGGCCCATTCCTGTCGGAATGGGGGCTATCCACAATGCGAGAATAGCGAAGCGCGCGCCCAGACGCCGAAGGCGCAGCGCGCGTAGCGGAGAGTTCATCGCCTCGTGAGACAAGTGCGTGCCTATTTATATTAGAAGATAAGATAGGGCACGGACCTGTCTCATCCCGTTTCCGGTTTCGGTACCATTGGGCTCTGGAGATACCCTCGCCTTCCCAAGGACGTTTTTTGGACATGCTGCTCCGCTCATATTCCGCCCTTGGCTTTGCCCCAGCGGCCTTGCGCCTAGCGGCTTCACGTTCCCTCCGTTTGGCTTTCTGGGCAGCCTTGCGTTGGCGGACGGTCACGCCGACGGCACCGATGGTCTGAATCCGCAGCCGACTGCGGTCGGTGACCGACAGGCGCACCCGCCACGCCATCTCATCGGCAGAGAGCCAGCGCGCGGCCAACAATGCCGCCTCGGCTATCGCGTCAACTTCATTTATGGCCCACGGGGCTCGTGCGCGCACATAGCCGACGATGGACTTGCGATCATCGGAGGAAGCCAGCGAAATGCACTCGACAACCACCTGAAGGGCATCTCTGCCCTCCTTGTTGTCCGGCAGCATCTTCCCAAAGCGGTCCCGATAGATTTTTTCGACTTCGAACTGGCGCAGGTTGCGGATCGATAATCGGCGCAGCCTTCTCCTGGCCTTGGCGTCCCGCGCGCCCACTCGGTACCTAATCGCTATTAGCCGATGCAGAGATGCTGCTGATAGGGTCATTGCGGCACCGCCCGGGCAGCAATTGCTACCGCAGCATCGCCGCGCTCTCGAAATGGGCCAATCGCTTCTCCCTCGGGAGTCACGCCCTCATAGAAAAAATCATACGGCGAAAGGTCGGTGCGCACTGGGATCTCAAAAATCACGACGTCCCCGAGCCATTCACCGCCACGGAAAACCGGCCACGAGGAAACCTTCGCGCGCCCTCTGGGAGCCCGGTGCCGGGCCTTCTTTGACGGAGCCAACAGTCTGTTGTGATTGCTCATGGCTGCGCTCCCGTGTTCGGAGCATCCAGCGTTTGACGCAGGAGTTCGGTCGCGCGCCAGACTGCGGCATTCAAAGAACTATCCGGGTTTGGGCGGCGCTCGCCTGTCTTCTCAATGAGGCTGGCTTTGCTCAACTCAGCAACCCGGGGCCGGATCATGAACGGGGTGGCGTTCAACCGTTTTGCGGCTTCGTCAGCTGTAAGGCCATGCGGGTGGATTTCGGCGAAGATCTTGGCGACTCTGCCGCGCCATGTCCTCGCCCGCGGTGCGATGGCTTCGGCGGCTTGGCGCGAAGTTTCCCCGCCCTTGCTGCCCGGAAACGCCGGGTAACTCGGCTCGCCCCGATCGAACAGGTCCCTGGTAAGCTGTTGTGGTGTTGTCTGCGAGATCGGCGCAGTTGTGCCGCTATTGCCCACGGCGGCGCCTTGGCGTAGATAGGTCATATCATCATACTTTCTTTGACCGCTCAGCACCGTGTTGAGCGGTCATTTTTTTGACCGTCTCCCGGGCGAGCGTTTGGTTTCGGAGATTATGCGGCGGCGTGCCGCGAAGACGTGGACCGGACCAGCGGTCCGATTTTGGCTTGAGCCCACTCGTCAAGACCTGGCCGTGGGTAGAGCGGGATCCGACCAGCCATCCTGAAGGGCGGCCCGTCCGAACTCACGCAGGCGATCTTCGCCAATGTCTTTGGGGAGCAAGGGATGCCGTATGTCGTCGTGACATACTCGGCGGCTTCCGATCGTCTCAAGAGACGACCAAGCTTTGAAGCGTCTTCGGTATTCATCGGAACCTCTCATCTCTGCGGAGCAACTTCCGCCATCGACGAGAGGAAAGCCCATTCAAGCCGGCTATTAAGTTCGAAACGGATTAGAACGTGCTTCAGAGGTTTTCATCCAACGATCAGGCCTCTCCACTGAGCCATTTGGAAACCTTTGCCTTCACGGTCGCTGGAGCCGGATGAATGTCCTTGTTTGCAAAATGTTCGACAACGAGAGAGATCAGGTCCGCTTGTGTGGGAAGGCGCCTATTGCCTCGACCTGGCCTGCCATGCTCGGCTACCACGGAAAGACAATAGAGCCGTGCTTCCTCCCAATTGTATTCTGGCGGACGTCCACCACCTTTTCCCGGACCGGAAACGACAGATTTTCGGGATCCCTCAAGGCCTGCTTTTGAAACGAATATCCAAGATTGGCCTTTGGCTTCAAACGGAGCGTCAGGATCGATCTTGCAGCGATCGAACCTGTAATTGAGTTTCTCGGTATTCCACCATGCTGAGGGAATTACTTTGTATTCCCCGTTGGTTCGGAAGCTCGTCACGATTTCGCCGCCGACGGCGTAATCTACCAGCGCCTCCTGAGCAGCCTTGAAGCGTTCAATCCCCTCCAACGCCTTTGCATTTTGCGCCCGGACAAATTCCGCTGCGCAGCGCTGCTCTTCGCCGGTGAACTGAAATCTCGGAGGCGGCAGACCCGGCGCCGTGTCTCGTTGACCAATCGGCACGATAGGCGGCGAAGCCATCGAACCGTGAAACTCCTTGCGGCCGAACTGTGGGAGATGCTTCGCGATGATGTTGTTTAGCGTCCGCGCGTCAGTAGTGGCATCAATCGGCCGCATCAGCTCCGCGAAACACTCTTCACGGGTCCATTGATCTCCGAACAGCCGTCGTCCCAAGAGATCGGTGGCACGCGCCAGAAATACCCATTCTGCGGTATCTCGAGGCCATACTGTTTGATCTCGCCAAAAGTCGCTATTCGCGCCCATAGTCTGCACCTCCGCTGGTGCTCCGCTTGGTGACGACACGGCAGGCTGGTGCGGACCAGCTTTTCGGGAGCTACCCTAGCCGCGCCGATTGGTGTCAGGTCTTCCGAAGTTGGACCACCTTGCTTGTTCTTCGTCCCGTCATGGCATCGTCGATGTGCCGCGCGATCCGATCGGCGGCTGCGAGCAATGCAGAATCGATCTTATGGATGTAACCCTCCGTCACGCTGGCGCGGGAGTGACCGACCAGCGCCTTGATGGTTGGCAGCGAATAGCCAAGGTCCTCTGCGGTCGAACTAAACGAATGGCGCAAGCCGTTGCTTGTAATTCCCGGCACATCCTTCGCCGCTATTTTCTGAAGCCAACGGGTTAGGCCCGTGTGATGCTTGGCGTTGGTCGTTATCGCCGGGAAGACATATTTGGATTTTGATTTCGCTGAGGCCGCGTTCACAACAGCAATCACTGCAGATCCGACCGGGCGAATGCTCTTGCCGGTCTTTGTGTCGCCCAGGCGGAGCGCCATGCCGGCTGCATCAACTTCCGTTTTGAGCAGCCCCTCAATTTCGTCCAGACGACAGCCCGTCAAAGTCGCGGCCCTGCTGGCCAGCACCCGCTGCCAATGATGGCCTTCGGCCTCGGCCGTGGCGATGCACTTGCCGAGCCGACGATAGCCGGCGTCATCCATGCGCCATTCGTGAGTCCCGTCCTTTGGGCGGACGATACCGTTGCAGGGATTATCCGACCGGTAGCCCTCATTGACCGCGTAACTGAAGATGCCGCCGAGCAGGCCCATCGTCCGGGCGGCCGTCCCCTTCCCTCCGGTGACGATAGCGCGGCCCCTTGTCTTCGTCTTGACGTCGGCGGCGGACTTGCCGGCAATCACGTCGCGCTGGAACTTCCCAGCATCAACCGCAGTGAAATCCTTAACCGTCCGCTTGCCGATCAAGGGGATGATGTGCCGATTGATCCGGCCGGTGTCCGTGTAAAGCGTGCTGTCGCTTTTGGCTTCACCGCGGCGGGTCAGAATCAGCCCGGCCTCAGCCTTGGTCAGATACTCCCGGCAAAGCTCCTCGATGGTCATGGCGCCGCGGGCGAGTTTCTTGCTCTCCGCAGGATCGGCACCCCGCACGACCTCACCAAGCGCCAGCTTGGCTTCCTTCCGGGCCTCCTCCACCGTCAGGACGCCATAACGCCCCAAGGTAAGCCGCCGGCTCCGGCCATTGGCGTTGCGATACTGCACCAGGAACGACTTGGCGCCGCTGGCCTTGGCCCTTAGCCCGAACCCGGGCAGTTCATCGTCCCAAAGAAATAACTCACCCTTGGCCGCCCTAGCCCCGTCTACGACCCTTTTAGTGAGCTTGGGCATATTCCCTCAGGTAAGCATCGGGTAAGCAGGAGCCGGGAAACAAGGGAAATTTCGGGAAACGTCCGTTGCCCCCAGATCAGGCCATTTTCAGCTTACAACTCGGGCTTAGTAATTCCAAGGGATTTTGGGTAAGCAAGGGTAATCTCCCCACCGTTGCCCTCCGAAGGCAAAGGTCACACGTTCGAATCGTGTCGGGTGCGCCAGTTGCCAGCTGTCCACCAATCAGCGGCAATCCGCACCAGTTGCGGCGTCCCCTTGGACGGTAGAGCCAGTCCACGACGGCTGCTTGACCAAATTCACAAATGAACTGTCGCCGAAGCAGCAGGCTCTCGGTGGTGACGGCATGTTTATTTTATGCGGTTTCGCTCATGTGAGAAATGTGAGTCAGTATTGCGATCCTGTACTCATTGGATTTTTCCGATACCCAAAGCTGCTTGCGGACAGAATTTACGTTCAAGAAGAACTCGCCGTAAGGCCAGCCGTCCTTCACCGGAAACACAACCTTCATTCGTGCGGTGAAGCGGCCCTCGTCAGGGACGACAAGTCCCCGCAATATAATCAGCTCGCACATCACAGCGGTGTTCTCCGGCAAGGCTGGATGGGCAAGCGGCTCATAGCCGAAACACTGCTCAAGCTTGCGGAGCATCTCGGTCGTTCGCTCACCATGTGAGACCAGCGCCAACTCGCTTGTCGGATGGCCACGCGGAATGGTCCATTCCTGACTTTCTTTCAAGACCAGGCCTCGGCTTCCCTTGTGCTCCCAAACCTCCGCGGCATTCGTATTTCCGCCATCGGATAATCCGAGAACGAGACCAAACCCTGCCAGGTTGCCGCCTGAACTAGTTGTAGCGTGGATCCAAAGTTGCTCGTCCCATCTCCATTCCACTATATCAAACACGTATGCTTCGGGCCCTGGGGCAAAATCCTCGGGGGCGCCCGCGGGATCGGCTTCGCCCCCAGTCCAACGCGCTCCTTTAGGCAACTCTCCGTATAGTCCCTCCAAGGTCGGCCCAAGCTTTCGTGTCTTGGGCTTTAGCCAATCGAACAAGCCCATCCCGCGCGCCTCCCAAAACCGCATAAATCGGCAACATCCGTTTGGTCAAAGCACACGCAACTCTCGCGTGCAAGAGGCGCCGATGCGTCGGGGTTTCCGGCTCCCTTGCCACTGCGTCATGCGCCACTGTTCTCTACCGGGGCCGCCCGGAGGAAGCCGGCGCAACGCCATGTCCCCTCAGTTCGACGTAATATTGTTCAACCGGATAATATCGCCCCACTTCTTGGCTTCCGCCTGCATGAAGTCGCGCAGCGCCGCTGGCGTCGACACCGCGGGCTCCGCGCCGACCTCGACAATGCGGCGGCGGATCGCGGGATCGGCCATCGCCTTGGTGTAGGCCGCGTGCAGCTTCTCGATGATGGGCGCCGGCGTTCCCTTGGGCGCGAGCATGGCAAACCAGCCATAGGCTTCATAGCCGGCAATGCCCGCTTCCTGGGTGGTCGGCACATCCGGCAACACCTCGGAGCGTTTGCCCGACGTGACCGCAAGCGCCCTGAGCTCACCGGCCTGAACCTGGCCGATGACGTTGGGAATGAGCTGGAAGCTGACCTGCAACTGATTGCCGACGAGATCCGTGACGAGCTGGCCCGTCACGCGATACGGCACATGGGTCATCTTGGTGCCGGTCACATGCTCGAAATAGGCCGCGGCCAGATGCTGCGAGCTGCCGTTGCCGATGCTGCCGTAGTTCAACGCGCCCGGGCTTTTTTTGGCCGCAGCCACCAGATCGGCAACCGACCGATAAGGCTGGTTCTTGTTGACCACGATGATGTTCGGCAACGTTGCCAGCAGGGAAATAGGCTCGAAGGCGGTGAGCGGATCATAGCCCATGTTGGAGAACAGCGCCGGGTTGACGGCCAGCGGTCCGGATGCCGAGACGAGGATGGTGTAACCGTCCGGCGTTGCACGCGCCGCCGACGCCGTCCCCAGATTGCCGCTCGCTCCGGCCTGGTTGTCAATGACGAAGCGCTGGCCGAGATCGTCACCCATTCGATCGAGAACGATACGGCCGACGACGTCAGATGCGCTGCCGCCCGCAAAGGGAATGATGACGCGGATCGGACGCTCCGGATATTTTTCCTGGGCGGCTACGGGCGCCGTGGCGGCTACCATCGCGAGGCAAGCGACCATCGCTGCGCGGCGAAACTGCATCGACTTGATCATGAACGTTTCCTTGTCATCGTGTACTGGATATTTTGATATTGTTGGCGTGCGCATCGGCAATCGGCACGGCGCACGTGCCGCATTCCGCCAGGCGCGATCGTCCCCTAGGATCCGATCGGCTGATCGACATATCCTTTGTAGCTCTGCGACTTCGGCTTCTCTCGGTCCTCGGCATTGACGTAGGCGATCGAGCTTTGCCCCTTGAGCCGCGCCGGCAGCACCATCACCCGGATGAACCGGCTGGGACGGTCAATGGCCGCCTGCGCGAACACCGGGTCGGGACCACCCTCGAACCACGCACCGCCGGGGCCATAACTGGTCGAATGCCCCATGGTGTCGATCCTGATCCCGCCCTCGATCAGGCAGCGGATGCCCGGACCCTGATGAGTGTGAAGAAAGGCGCAGCCGCCCGGCGGGAAAGCCACACTGTCATTGCGTATCAGTATCTGATCCGCGACCGGCCATTTCAGGCGCTGCGTCAGCTTCCCGGTGGTCGATCCGGAGGGCTGGCTGAACGAAACCAGCGGCGCGGCGGCGGGCGCCAATTCAAAGCGCCAGACGGTAGCTCCCGATGGCGCGGCGACGAGCCTCGATGGTCCGCTGACATGCAGAGCCTGGTCGTCGCGAAGAACGGATGATCCGATGCTCACCCGGCCATGCACGACGTAGAAGATGCGATGAATACCGTCATCCGGCAGATCGACGCTCGCGCCGCCCGATATCACGTCCTCAAGCAGGCGCAGTTCCATCTCAATTCCGGTCATATGCAGCTCCCCGTCGGCCGGATTTTCGGCACCGTCAGCCCGCGGTGATTCGCGCCGCCGCGCTCGCGCGGTGCCCCGACATGGCTTCGACTATAAGGGATCCGGCCCGCAGGTGCGCTTACCGGCCCGTCCCGGAACTTTCCTTTTTGTCCGATTAAGTGGATGATGCTTCCCCTTTCGATCACACACAGCGCCAGTTCCTGGGAGGAACGAATGACCGGGGTTATCGGCGTGTATCACGGCACTTTCGGCCGCGTCGCGCTCTTCCGGACCAACCAGCCGGTCCATGAGCATGCGCATCCCCATGTGCACGCTTTGCTGAAGGTCGCGGGCAAGGACGGCGTCTATGACCTGTCCGGCTCGCCCTGCCCGATCACCGATGGCAAGATGGTTCTGGTCAATCCATGGGTGCCACATGCCAACTGGCGTGATGTCGGCGATCCGCCCATCACGATACTCGCGCTCTATCTGGAACCCGGCTGGTTGCCCCGCGACGGATCAGGCCACGTCGTACGCCGGCCGTTCAAGCGCCAGTCGGGGACTGTGGAGCCGCCGGTCCGATCACTGGTGGCGAAAATCGCGACTGGCATCGCGGCGGCGGACCCCACGACAAATGACGAGATGGAGTTCGACATCTTCAACCTCGCGCAGCATGTCCTGAACGACAATGCCGATATGGATCTGAACCCGCATTCGATGCGGCCGGTCGATTATCGCGTGCGCAAGGCGGTCAATCTGATGAGATCCGATCCGACTCGGCCGCACCGAATCGATGAGGTCGCGCATTCGGTCGGCTTGTCGCGATCGCGTTTCTTTCAGCAGTTTCGCGAAAGCATGGGCATGTCACCCGGCGTTTACAGCGACACGCTCCGGGTCGAATATGCCATCGAGGCGCTCATCAGCACCGACCGTCTGACCGGCGATATCGCGCTGGATCTCGGGTTTTCCGCGCCGGGCCACTTCTCCCGTTTTTTCAAGGAAAAGATCGGCTTCGCGCCGCAGGACTACCGGCGTGTCGCGCATCAATTGTCGAGACCGGGCGCGGACGCGATGATCGCGCCGGCGGCCCATAACTGATCACGCCTGCTGGCTATCGCACGGCCGCAGCGAGCCATCCCGGCACCGGCCGCCGCTGGCTCGACAGGTAGCCCGCCATCGTGGCAACAACCGGCATGACGGATGGACGCAAGGTCATGCGCTCGCGCCACGCCAGCAGCTTCGGTGTTTCCGGCCCCAGCACCGCGCCCATGCGTTCGCCGAACAGCGCTGCCATGTAGAACGCAATGTCGGCGAAGCTGTAATCGCCGGCGAGCCATTCGCGGCCCGTCAGGCGCGCCTCCATCTCGAGGTAAGAGCGCGATGCGGCGTCGCGGGCGGCGATGGCCGCCGGATCGTCTGATTTCTCCTGCAAGCCCATCAACCGGACGATATGCGGGAAGTACACCTCATCGGATTTCATCTCGAGCTGACGCGCGACGGCCCGGGCGGCGGGTTCGCGAGGCCACAGCGGCGGCGCCGGGTGTACATCCTCCAGGTACTCGAAGATCTGCGTCGAGTCGAAGAGCTCCACTTCGCCGTCGATCAGTATCGGCACTTGCCGCTTCGGATTGACCCGCAGCACCTCGGGATGTTTCGGCTCGTAGCCGCGATCGCGATCGTAGGGCACCATGACCAGCTGGTAATCGATCCCCTTCTCGATCAGGGCTATCTGCACCTTGGCGCCAAACATGCTCAGCGACGCGGAATAGAGGATCATTCGCCTGCCTTTGATCTGCGCGGTGCTGGTTACGTTACTATCCAGCCAATCAAGTTTGCAACAATACCGCGCCGGACCGGTATCCGCGCAACGGATTCGCAGCAACGGTAAGGCCTTCGAAACGATCGAGGACCATATTCAAACCTCAGGTTCTGAATAATTCGGCACGATCAACAAAGGGCGCCCCCATGAGCGAACGAATTGAGACGCTGAAAAAGGCGCGTGAGCGCATGGTCGAAGACCGCGATGCCTTTGCCAAGACGCTGGCCGCCCCGTTCGATCGCGACAAGGCGGAACGGGCGCGGCTCAAATTCATCGAGACCCAGGTCGTGATCGACGCCATCGACCGCGCCATCGCTGGCGAACAGGCCACGCCGGCTGCGGCGTAAGCGCCGCTCGCCCTAAATCGCCTTGGGATTCCGCGGGGCCGCATCGCGGGGCCGCCCGATCCGGCTCTTGAACCGGTGACCGATCACGATCAGCGTACCTTCCGGACGGGGCACCTCGGAGACATCGGGCCGGCGCCGGATCAAGACCGGGGCCTGATTATCCTGGGTGACGGCTTCGAGCGCCTCGAGGAATTCCCGGCCGGCCGCGGTGATCTGCCATCCCTCGGCGTCGCGCAGCACGTACCCCGAACCGAAAATGTCGATCGAGGCAACCCGGCCGGCCAAGCGCCTGGTCCGGGCACTCCATTCCGCGCCGCTGGCCGAGAGGATCGCGATATCCCTGTTGATAGAAGCGAGCGTGGCCCGGCCGCTGTCGTGACTGGCCAGGACCTTCAGAATAGTAATCTGCAAACTCACGCCAGCGCCTTGGATCGCAACGGTTCTTGATTTTATGCGCGATCGTTCAGGCATAACTAGCTCGCCGCTGGCGCCGTCGTCCAGCGCAGGCGGCGAGTTATCCGCAGGCTTGAGAAGCTCCGCGCGGCGGTGCGCGGCTTCAGACTTTGACCAGGCTTTCGAAGCCGCCGTAGATCATCCGCTTGCTGTCGAACGGCGCGGACTTTGAGTCCATCATACCCTTGAGCCGCGGATCGGCCATCACCTTGGCGTTGACCTTGTCGCGCTGGGCGCGCGACTTGTAGGTGATCCAGGCGAACACCACGGTCTCGGCGGGCTTCAGCTTGACCGCGCGCGTGAATGAAGTGAGCTTGCCGACCGGGACGTCATCGGCGACCCATTCGCGGTAGTCCAGCGCGCCGTATTCGCGCCAGATCTTGCCGCACTTGGTGGACATCTTGCGATAGGCTGCGATGTTCTTCTTGGGAACCGCAACTACGAAGCCGTCGACATAGGGCATTGATTCTTCCTCTCGTTATTTTCTGTCATTGCGAGCCACCATTTCCCCCATGCGCCACCGATGGCCCCCTCGCAACGAGGAACTGAACTCTTCAGTTATGGCAACAAGATGCCAGAACCGCCGCAGGCTGATACGGGGCACGTGGCCGCACCCGGTCATGCATAATATGCACTCGTCGGAATCCATTCGTCGCGCGAGACGATCTTGTGCGGCTGCATGAATGCCCCTTTGGCTAGGCGATATATTTTTCCAGCTTGTCGAGCAGTTCGGACCATCCGCGGGAATGGCCGTCGCGCGCGGCTTCGTTGAAGAATTGTTCATGGTGCAGCGTCAGCAGCGTGCCGCCGCCATCCGGCTGCAGCGACACCGTGACCTGCGATTCCCGCTCCGGCGTCGAGTACCACGCCCAGCTGAATGCGATCCGCGCGTTCGGCGTTACCTCGCGATAGACGCCGTCGACCTGAAAATACTCGCCGTTCTCGCCTTCGAAGCTGATGCGGTAGCGGCCGCCGACGCGCAGATCGATGTCCGCATTTACCGAGCCGGCCTTGACCTGCGCGGGCCCGAACCAGCGCGCTATTTTTTCCGGGTCGGTCCACGCCGCGTAGACTTTTTCGCAGGGCGCATTGAGACGACGCTTGAGGGTGAGGCTCGGCCGGTTGGCGAGCCCGGCGTCGCGGACAGCGGTTGATGAGATGGCCATGTGTCTTCCTCCACGAATGCGGCAAGGCGATCGAGATTTTCGGACCAGAAGCGCTGGTAGCGATCGAGCCACGCCATCGCCTGCTCCATCGGATCGGCGGTCAGCCGGCAGGCCACGGTGCGCCCGGTCTTCTCGCGCGCGATCAAGCCCGCGTCCGACAGCACGTCGAGATGTTTCATGACCGCGGGCAGCGACATCGCGAACGGCTGCGCCAGTTCGCTCACCGAGATGCTGTCCCGGCTGCCGAGCCGCGCCAGCAGCGCGCGCCGCGTCGGATCCGCCAGCGCGGCAAAGGTACGGTTCAGGATCTCTTCGCTATGCTTAACCATAAGGTTTAGTATAACGGCGCGAAACCGGCGTCAAGCGCGGCGGCAATTTTTACGAATTGGGGAGCACGCCTGGTCCGGTCATGCACCGTCACCGGGTCTCGCCTTCGGCGCCCGGTGATCGGCGATGACCATCACACCTGGATTTCAATAATCCCGGTAGGTCCGCCCACGCCGCTGCTGCTGATTCAAGGCGGCGCGGGGATTGACGTTGCAGGACAGATTGCGTCCCGACGCGCTCGCCTGGCATTGGGCATAGGTTCGGTATGAGCAGTCGCCGGGGATGCCGGTACCCCTGCCCTGAGCACAATAGGGGTAATCGTAAGCCGCGGCGGGAGCCGGATTGGCCATCGTGGCGGCACCGGCCGCCAGCACAGCTAACACCGCCATTGTTGCATTGCGCATGATCTGGTCTCCTCGTCGAAGTCGTCGCCGTCTAGAAAACCATATCACGCCCGCAATGTTCCGTGATCTGGATCACTCGACTTTGAGGCCGGCGGCCTTGACCACCTTTTCCCATTTTTCGGTTTCGGCCACGATCATCTTGCCGAACGCTTCCGGCGTTCCGATCAGCGGCTCGCCGCCGAGGTCGATCAGCTTCGCCTTGATCGCCGGCTCGGCCAGCACCGCGTTGATCTCCGCGTTCAGCTTCGCGATGATCTCCGGGGGCGTCTTCTTGGGGGCGCCCATGCCGAACAGCGCGCTCGCCTCATAACCCGGAACGGTATCGGCCAGAACCGGCACGTCAGGCAACAGCGCCGAACGCTCTGTCGTGGTGACGGCGAGCGCGCGCAGGGAACCGGCGCGGATGTGCTGGATGATCGAGGGCATGTTGTCGAAAATCAGCTGCACTTGGCCGCCGAGCATGTCGGTGATGGCAGGAGCCGCGCCGCGGTAGGGCACGTGCTGCATCTTGAGGCCGGTCATCATCATGAACATTTCGCCGGACAGATGCACCGAGGTGCCGTTGCCCGACGACGCCATGTTCACCTTGGAAGGGTCGGCCTTAACATAGGCGATGAACTCGGCGACGGTCTTGGCCGGCACGTCCTTGTTGATCGTCATCACATTGGGCACGCGGTTGAACGCCGCGACCGGTGCGATGTCGCGAACGACATTGAACTTCAGGTTGGGATAGAGCGTGGCGTTGACGTAATTGGCCGGATTGACCAGCAGCACCGTGTAGCCATCGGGCTCGGCATTGATCACCGATTCGGTGGCGATGTTGTTGCCGGCGCCCGGCTTGTTTTCGATCACGAATTGCTGACCGAGCCGCTCCGAGAGTCGCTGGCCGATCAGGCGCGCAATGATATCGGTGGCGCCGCCGGGCGGATAGCCGACCACCCATTTCACCGGCCGGGTCGGATAATTCTGCGCCGCGGCGCTGCCGATGGAAGCGATTGCCGAAATGCCGATCGAAATACCGGTGGCGATCAGGCAAATCGCGGTGCGACGTGTGGTCATGCAGTTCTTCTCCCGGCGGCCGCGTCGTGTCGCGCGGTCCGCATCCAATTGAATTGACAACGGCCCGCGTTGTAACAAACAAAGCCGGGGACGGCCAGTGCGGCGGATCGCCCTGAACCGCGACGAAGGGATAATGCATGGCTATCATGGTGAACGCGCTCGATCATATCGTGATCAATGTCGCCGACGTGGCGCTGACAGCCGAATGGTATCGCAAGATCCTCGGCATGGAGGTCAGGGTATTCGATCCCGGCCCCGGCAAGGCGCCGCGAACGACGCTTAAGTTCGGGAACCAGAAGATCAATGTGCGGCCGCGCGAGGCCGACACGGTCGAGTGGTTCACCGCCGACCACGTCGCCGCCGGGAGCGACGATTTGTGCTTTCTCACCACGAGCGCGCCGGACGAGGTGGTGGCGCATCTGAAGGCACATGGCGTGGCGATCGAGGAAGGCCCGGTTGCCAAACAGGGCGCCCGTGGCACGCTGCGGAGCGTCTATTGCCGGGATCCCGACGGCAGCCTGATCGAGATTTCGTCGTATGAGGACGAGGCCGTCTGACGCACATTCCGCCGTCATCCTGAGGTGCGCGCCCTTGCGCGCCTCGAAGGATGCGCTGCGGGCACCGATGTCTGTCATCCTTCGAGGCTCGCCGAAGGGGCTCGCACCTCAGGATGACGGCAACAGATTTGATCCCCACGCCATCCAATGGCAGAACTGCTCCCAAGCAATAATACGGAAGCGGCCGGCAAGGCTGCGCGGGAGGATCCATGTCGAATTCACAGGCAGCGCCGGGCGTCGTCGGACCGTTCGCGGGGCTTGACGTGCCGTGGCTGCTGCGGATGCGGGCCGAGACGCGGCGCGAGCATCCGTTTCTGGTCTGGGCGCCGTTCGAGGCGCCGGCACGGAGTTGGAGCTACGGCGAGTTTCACGAGCGGGTCGGCGCACTCGCCGCCGGCCTCGTCAAGCGCGGCATTCAGCCCGGCGAATATGTCCTGATCCATCTCGACAATTGCATCGAGGCCATGCTGGCCTGGTTCGCCTGCGTCGAACTCGGCGCCATCTCGGTCACCACCAACACCCGCTCGGCGCCGGCGGAAATGGAATATTTTGCCGGCCATTGCGGCGCGGTGGCCGCGATCACCCAGCCGGCCTTTGCCGAGATGATTTCGGCGCATTGCCGGAACTTGCGCTGGATCGCGGTGATCTCGCACGATTCGGGCGCAGCACCTGCGCAGGGTTTCAACCCGCAGCGCGGCGACCGTTTCGAGGCGCTGTTCGCCGACAGCGCCGACCGGCCGCGCCGCGCCACTGATCCGCTGGCGCCCTGCAGCGTACAATACACCTCCGGCACCACCTCGCGGCCGAAGGCGGTGCTGTGGACCCACGCCAATGCGCTGTGGGGCGCCAAGGTCAACGCCGCGCATCAGGATCTGCACGAGGGCGATGTGCACCAGACCTATCTGCCGCTGTTCCACACCAACGCGCTGGCCTATTCGATGCTGGCAAGCCTTTGGGTCGGCGCCACCTGCGTGATCCAGCCGCGGTTTTCCGCCAGCCGGTTCTGGGGCGTGGCGCTGCAGCATGGCTGCACCTGGACCTCGACGATCCCGTTCTGCATGAAGGCGCTGCTGGAGCACGAGATCCCGAAGCAACACCATTTTCGGCTCTGG
>JAURWC010000095.1 GCA_030655135.1 Hyphomicrobiaceae bacterium
GTTCGGGAACATGACCTTGACCTTTTGCATCACGGCTTTTTCGTCGGCCTTGTCGGACTTGATCAGGCGGGCGACATAGTAGCTGTTGGTCAGCGCCACGCCGCATTCACCGGACGCCACGGCCTTGATCTGGTCGGTGTCGCCGCCCTTGGGTGCGCGTGCCATGTTGGCAACCACGCCCTTCAGCCATTCCTCACCTTTGGCATCGCCCAGGCGCTCGACCACGGTGGAGAACAGCGACAGGTTGTAGGGGTGCGATCCGGATCGGGTGCACACCAGGCCCTTGAGCTTGGGGTCGGCCAGCTTTTCGTAGGTGTCCACATCACTGGCCTGCACGCGGGCCGGGTCGTAAACGACCACGCGGGCACGGGTGGAAAAACCGGTCCAGGTCACGCCGTCAGCCGTGGCCGCGGAGCGCAGGTTGGCGGGGATGGTGTCGTCCAGCACTTTGGACTTCATCGGCTGGAACAGGCCCTGCGCATCGGCGGAGGCGAGACGGGCGGCGTCCACCAGCAGGATCACGTCGGCCGGGGAAGCGGCGCCTTCGGCTTTCAGGCGGGCCAGGATGCCGGCATCGTCGGCATCGACGCGGTTGATCTTGATGCCGGTGCTCTTTGTAAACGCGTCGTACATTGCCTCGTCGGTCTGGTAGTGGCGTGCAGAATAGAGGTTGACCACCTGATCCTGTGCGACGGCGTTGCCTGCTGCGCCGAACAGTGTGGCAGCGGCCAGTGCAATGGCGGCAAATGAGGAAACGGTTTTACGCATGAGACGGCATCCCTTGTTGTTGATGAACACTTCATTATTACAAACACAAACAAGAATTATTCTTGATCGCCCTGCAAATCGAAGGGCTAAAACGGTGGCAAAAAGCCTGGCAAAAGGCGTCGCTTTGACCCTTGCGCTGCTGCTCGGCGCCTGCTCCACCACGCCGGTGGTGACGCCTGCTGCGCCGGTCGCAACCGCACCCGCACCGTTGGAACGCCCGGTCCGCATCGGGCTGGCGCTGGGCGGTGGCGCCGCGCGCGGGTTTGCGCACGTGGGCGTGATTGCGGTGCTGGAAGAGGCCGGCTTCAAACCCTCCATCGTGGTTGGCACGTCCGCGGGCAGCCTGGTCGCCGCCCTCTACGCCAGCGGCAAGAGCAGTGCGCAACTGCAGCAGACGGCGCTGAACATGGAAGAAGTGGCGATCACCGACTGGATGCTGCCGATTTTCGGGCGCGGCATGTTTCGCGGCGAGGCGCTGGGCCGCTACGTCAACGAGTTGCTGTCGGGCCGCCTGATTGAACACATGGTGATCCCGCTGGGCATCGTGGCGACCGACCTGAACAGCGGCCAGCCGGTGCTGTTCCAGCGCGGCGACACCGGTACGGCTGTGCGAGCATCCAGCGCCGTGCCGGCCGTGTTCGTGCCGGTGAAGATTGGCGGGCGCGAGTATGTGGACGGCGGCCTGGTGTCGCCGGTGCCGGTGCGTTTTGCCCGCCAGATGGGGGCCGACCTGGTGATCGCCGTGGACATTTCGGCGCCGCCCGAGGCCAACCCGGCGCGGGACACGCTGCAGATCCTGCTGCAGACCTTCGCCATCATGGGAAAAAGCATCAACCAGTACGAACTGAAAGACGCGGATGTGCTGGTGCAGCCTTCGCAAACGGGTTTGAGAAGCGCCGATTTTTCTGCCCGGCAGCGCGCCATCGACGCCGGTCGTGCCGGTATGCTGGCAGCGCTGCCGGCGTTGCGCACGAAACTCGCGGCGATGCAGTCACGCTGACATGCCTCTTGTGACGCTGGAGGATTCCTTGACGGCGCCTGCTCCCTGGACGATTCATTGCGACGGCAGCGCTGTGCCCAACCCCGGCCGCATGGGGCTGGGTGCCTTGCTTGTTTCGCCCGACGGCTCTCGGCACGCGCTTTCCGTTGCCACCGATCTGCGTGGCTGCAACAACGAAGCAGAGGCGCGCGCCCTGATGCTGGCGCTGCGCGATGCACAGGCACGCGGGGCGGCCTCGCTGAACATTTATTCAGACAGCAGTGTGCTGGTGGCGCAATTGGGGCCAGGCCGCGCGGCGCCGATTTTGCGGCTGGCGGATGTTTATGCGGAAGCCAAAGCCTTGCTCGGAACCTTCGCCCATGTGTCCCTTCGCTGGGTACCGCGCCACCGCAACGGCGACGCGGATGCCCTGGCCCGTGCGGCGCTGGGCTTGCCGCCCAAGGCAGCTTTGAAGATTCACAAACGTCGGCGTTAGCCGGTCGCGCTCCCTGCTGCTAGTGTATTGATAGCTGCATAGGTCCGTGCAGTATGGGCTGGAGGCCAATTTCGCCAAAAAAAAGCCTGATTTTGCAATCAGGCTTTAAGGGGTCCGTGAAACTGGATTTCTGGAAGGACCCGAGGAGACAACTGGCTGGCGCATCGCAACGCCAAGAAATTCATTGTCTTCGCGATGCACCTGAAAATGTAGGGTTTGCGCTCCAGCCGCGACACCTTGGCGAGGCGGCCGGGCAACCCGTCCTGAAACAACTGGCGGCGGCGCCTGCTGTTTCAAGAGCTGTCAATCAGCGCTTTTTGGCAGCCGTCTTGGAAGCGCTCACAGCGGTGTTGGTCACTGCGGTGAAGTTGGCTTCGGCCATGTCGGTGGCTTGCTTGACGGCCTTTTGCATGGATTCCACAGCGTTGTTGGCAGCAGCCACGGCGCTTTTCATCACGGCAACGGCGGTTTCGGAACCGGCAGGTGCGTTCTTGGCAGCGCTGTCGACCAGGCCCATGAACTTGGCCTGTGCTTCGGCAGCCTGGCCTTCGAAGGACTTGCCGACTTCAGCGCCGGTAGCGGTGGCGATGTCATACAGGTGGCGGCTGTAGGCAGCGGTCTTTTCGGCCAGCGGCTGGAACAGGCCGGCTTGCAGGGCCAGCAGCTCTTGCGCGTCTTTCACGCCGAGCAGGGACTGGGTGTGGTTGGCGCTTTCGGCCAGAGCGGCCTTGGAAGCCTGGACATTCAGTTCGACGAGTTTCTCGACGCCTTCGAAAGCCTTGCTGGTCAGACCAAACAGGGTTTCGACGTTGGCTTTGTGGGAGGCCATAACTTGTTCAGCGGTCAACATATTCAAATCTCCAA
>JAURWC010000001.1 GCA_030655135.1 Hyphomicrobiaceae bacterium
TCGAGCTTGCGGCAGGCGCCGTTGTTGTTGCACATCTCGACCGCGCCCTGAAAACCGCCGCCGGCGCCGGGATAGGCCGACCAGTCCAGCGCGGTCTTCATATCCGTGACGCGGTAGTCCGGTGGATAGCGAAACAGCGAGCGATCGTCCATCCTGGGCGCGTCGACGATCTTGCCGGGATTGAGCACATTGCCGGGATCGAAGCGCTGTTTGACCTCGCGGAAATCGGCGATGATCTGAGGCCCGAACACTGCTTCGTGAAATTCCGAGCGCACCAACCCGTCGCCATGTTCGCCGGAATGCGAGCCCTTGTATTCCCTGACCATGGCAAAAGTTTCTTCGGCGATGGCGCGCATCGCCTTAACGTCCTTCTCCAGCTTCAGGTTCAGCACCGGGCGTACATGCAGGCATCCTTCGGAGGCGTGCGCATACATGGTGCCGCGGGTGCCGTGCCTGGCAAAAATCTCGTTGAGCCGCGCGGTATAATCGGCCAGATGCGGCAGCGGCACCGCGCAGTCCTCGACGAAGGAGACCGGCTTGCCCTCCTGTTTCATCGACATCATGACGTTGAGGCCGGCGGCACGAAACTCGGCGATGCCGGTTTGCAAGCTCGGCTCGGTAATCTCGACCACGCCGCCCCATTTGCGTTGCGGCTGGTCCCAGCCAAAACCGAGATCGGCCATCAGTTCGCCGAGCTGTTTTAGCCGGTAGATGTTTTCAGCCTGATCCTCTTCGGCGAATTCGACGATCAGCACGGCATCGGGATCGCCGCGCACGGCGGTACCGATGATCGGCTGGAACATCGCGATCTCGCGCCCCAGCGCCAGCATGGTGCGATCGACCAGTTCGACCGCGATCGGGCGCAGTTTCACCAGATGCTGGGCGGCATCCATCGCCTCGTAGAAACTGCCGAAGTGGCAGACACCCAACACCTTGTTGCGGATCACCGGCCACAGCTTCAATTCGACCTGGGTGGTGAAGGCCAGCGTGCCTTCCGAGCCGACCAAGAGATGCGCCAGATTGTTCGGCGCATTGCGCGGCACCAGCGCATCGAGATTGTAGCCGCCGACCCGGCGCTGCACCTGTGGGAATCTTTCGGCGATCTCGGTCGCCTCGCGGGCGCCGAGATCCAGCATGTCGCGGAACAGGGCGACGCCGTCGTCACCGGAATTCACCTCGCCGAAATGCAGCCGGCTGCCGTCGGCCAAGGCCGCATCCATCGACAGCGTGTTGTCGCGCATGGTCCCATAGCGCAGCGAACGGCCACCGCAGGAATTGTTGCCGGCCATGCCGCCGATGGTGGCGCGCGAGGCGGTGGAGACATCGACCGGAAACCACAGCCCGTGCTTTTTGAGTTGCCGGTTGAGGTCGTCGAGCACGATGCCCGGCTCGACCACGCAGGAGCGGTTCTCCAGGTCGAGCGAGACGATGCGGTTGAGGTGCTTGGAGAAGTCGATGACGATGCCGGTATTGACGGTCTGGCCGCATTGCGAGGTGCCGCCGCCGCGCGGCGTGACGATCCGCCCCTCATCGCGGGCGATCGCCAGCGCCCTTAGCGCCTCGTCCATGGTCCGGGGGATCACCACTCCCGCGGGCATCAGCTGATAGAACGAGGCGTCGGTGGCATAGCGGCCGCGGTTGAACGGGTCGAAGAACACGTCGCCG
>JAURWC010000027.1 GCA_030655135.1 Hyphomicrobiaceae bacterium
GTTTTCGGCAACGGAGACGGCCGCAGCCGACGTAACCGTCGGGCCTTCATTGGTGTTGGCGACGGTGATCTTGACGTCCTGCGTGGCGGCATTGGTGCCATCGCTAGCCGTGACCTTCACGTCGTAGACGTTGTCGGCGCCAGCGTCAGCCGGGCTCTCGTAGTTCGGAGCGCCCTTGAACGATACGGCCCCGGTGGAGGCGTCAATGTTGAACAGCGCAGCATCGGCACCTGACAGCGAGTACGTCAGCGTCGTGCCGGCATCCGGGTCGGTCGCCGTCGCGGTGTAGACGGTGCCGGTTGTGTTTTCGGCCACGGAAACCGCTGCCGCCGACGTCACCGCCGGGCCTTCGTTCGTGTTGGTGACCGTGATGACTACGTCCTGGGTCGTCGCCGTCGTGCGATTGGAAGCGGTTACCTTCACATCGTAGACGTTGTCGCCGCCGGCGTCGCGGGGGTTCTCGTAGTTCGGGGTGCTCTTGAAGCTGATCGCGCCCGTCTGGGCATTGATGTTGAACAGCGCAGCATCGCCGCCCGAGAGCGTGTAGGTGATGGTACTGCCAGTATCCCCATCCCTGGCGGCGGCATTGTAAACGGTGCCGGTGGTATTCTCGGCCACGGAAGCGGTGCCGTTGCCGACGAAAACTGGAGGCTTGTCGGCAATGGCAATCGTCACGTTCTGCTGGCTGCTTAGGCCACCGGCATCCGTGACTTTCACTGCGATTGTGTGCGAGGCAGAAGCTTCATAGTCGAGCTTCGAGCCATCCGCGACGGTGATGACACCGGTCCTCGCGTCGATAGCGAAACGGCCGCCGGCGTTGTCGACCAATGAGTAGGTCAGCGTCTCGCCTGCGTCGGGATCCGTGGCGGATGCCGTGCCGACGATCGATCCGTTGGCGGCGCCCTCCAGAATAGGTGAGAAGTTCGACGTTGTGCCTTTCAGGACGGTCAACGTGTCGATAAAGGCGCCCGCTCTGTCGGCTGTGGCATCGGTTCCGGCTACTTCGACGTGCGCATTGCCGTTGGCGTCAGTTTTGAAGGCAAAGGTAAAGGTTTGATAGCCTTTCACCAGGTCGCCAGGCGTTATTGTGGACGTCACGCCGTTGATTGTAACGTCGATACCGTTCTCGTCGAAAAACGCAGTGCCGTCCGAACCGCCGCTCGAAGCGCGCATGGTGAAGACGTACGACTGGTTGGGTTCGAGGCCCGTAAAGTCTCGCTGGATGGTATTATCCGCGCCATTACCCGCTAGGTCCATGGCGTTGCCATGCCCGGCATTGTTGGTGCCGTAGAAACGCGATCCGACGGTTTCAAGCCCGCTACCGGATTTTAGCGACCAGCCGTCGAGTGTTGTGCCATTGATCGACAAGTATTGATTTGCAGAGTTTCCCGTTTCGAACTCCGACACGGCAACGACCGAAGCAATCGCATTACCAGAAACAGACAGAGTTGGGCCTTCGTTGATGTTGGTAACGGTGATGGCGACGTCCTGGGTCGTCGCGTTCGTGCCGTCCGAGGCGGTCACCTTGACGTCGTAGATGTTGTTGGCGCCAGCGTCCTTGGCGTTCTCGTAGTTGGGCGCAGTCTTGAATGAGACAGCGCCGGTGCTGACGTCGATGTTGAATAGGGCCGCGTCGGCGCCAGACAGCGAGTACGTCAGCGTCGTGCCGGCGTCCGGATCAGTCGCCGTCGCGGCGTAGACGGTACCCGCGGTGTTCTCGGCCACGGAGACCGCAGCAGCCGACGTAACCATTGGGCCTTCGTTGGTGTTGGTGACGGTGATCTCGACGTCCTGCGTCGTGGCGTTCGTGCCATCGCTAGCGGTGACCTTGACGTCATAGATGTTGTTGGCGCCGGCGTCCTTGGCGTTCTCGTAGTTGGGCGCAGTCTTGAACGAGACAGCGCCGGTGCTGGCGTCGATGTTGAATAGGGCTGCGTCGGCGCCCGACAGCGTGTACGTCAGCGTCGTGCCGGCGTCCGGATCAGTCGCCGTCGCGGTGTAGACAACGCCGGCCGTGTTTTCGGCAACGGAAACCGCTGCCGCCGACGTAACCGTCGGCCCCTCGTTGGTGTTGATGACGGTGATCTTGACGTCCTGCGTGGTGGCGTTCGTGCCATCGCTAGCGGTGACCTTGACGTCATAGATGTTGTCTGCTCCGGCATCCTGAGCGTTTTCGTAGTCCGGCCTCTGCTTGAATGACATCGCGCCCGTGGTGGCGTCGATGTTGAACAGAGCAGCATCGGCTCCTGACAGCGAGTATGTCAGCGTGGTGCCGGCGTCGGGATCGGTCGCGGTGGCGGTGTAGACGGTACCGGCCGTGTTTTCGGCAACGGAGACCGCGGCCGCCGACGTAACCGTCGGGCCCTCATTGCCATTTGAGACGGTGATGGCGACGTCTTCGGATGCTGTGCTTGTGCCGTCAGAGGCTGTGACCTTGATGTCGTAGATGTTGTCGCCGTCAGCATCCTGCGGCGTCTCGTAGTCGGGCGACTGCTTGAAGGAGACTTCGCCGGTCGCGGGATCGATGTTGAACAGAGCTGCATCGTTGCCGGACAGCGTGTAGGTGATTGGTGCCCCGGATTCGTTGACCGACGTTGCGGTGTAGACGGTGCCGGTTGCGTTCTCCGCAACCGACGTGGCGGTTGTGGAGGTGAGGACCAGGCCTTCGACGTTGGTCACGGTGATAGCCACGTCTTCGGACGCCGAGTTGGTGCCGTCGGAAGCGATGACTTTCACGTCGTAGACGTTGTCGCCATCCGCGTCCTGCGGTGTCTCGTAGTCAGGCGACTGCTTGAACGAGACTTCGCCGGTCGCCGGATCGATGTTGAACAGCGCGGCGTCGACGCCCGACAGCGAGTACGTCAGCGTGGTGCCGGCATCCGGATCGGTTGCTGTCGCCGTGTAGACAACACCGGTGCCGTTCTCCGCGGCGGTTGCTGCCGCCGCCGACGTGATCGCCGGACCTTCGTTCGTGTTGGTGACCGTGATGGCCACGTCCTTCGTGGCGGTGTTGGTGCCGTCGGTGGCGGTGACCTTCACGTCGTAGACGTTATTGCCGCCAGCATCGGCCGGGCTCTCGTAGTCGGGCGACTGCGTGAACGAGATTTCGCCGGTCTGGGAATTGATATTGAACAATGCCGCATCGGCACCTGACAGCGAGTACCTCAGCGTGGTGCCGGAGTCCGGATCGGTCGCGGTCGCTGTGTAGACTGTGCCTGTCGCATTCTCCGACACAGCCGCAGCTGCCGGAGACGATACAACCGGAGGGGCGTTTGCCGGGGTGGACGGTTCGGCTGGTTCGGCGGGTTCGCCTGTTGGTGGTGTTGCGGAACCCTCCGGCGAAGCGGGCTGTGGTGCGAGGTCGACGGCCTCACTGTCTGAAGGTGCAGACCGCGCTGTGGTGTTGCCGGCCTGAAAAGATTGGTTGGGCTCGAAAATGACGCTAGCCGGTGTCGAAGCCGAGCGCGCTTCGGATGTGGCCGGCGGATCGAACGCGTTCGATGGGAACGGGAAGAATGCATCTCCCGGTCCAGAGCTTCCCAGTCCACGCGATGCCGCGTTCGTAAACGCCAGGTTCGCGGCCTGATTGTCTTCGTCAGACAGCCTAAGCACCGCGCTTGTCAGGTTGGCAAAAGCCTGGGCTGTTGCCAATTCGTCCGCCGTGGGGGCGCCGCCGCTGATCTCCGTTATGCCGGCAAGTGAACGCTCGGCGTTCGACATGAGCATCACGTTGGAGAGTACCATCTCCTGGCGCTGACTGCCCTCGGTTCCGGCGCGGACGTCATTGGCACGCGAGGTTCGCCGCCGCAACTCATCGGCAATGCCGTCGTCGTGTGGGGCGCCATCCAGTGCTTCAAAGCTGACGGGCTCAGCATTGGTATTTTCGGGAGTCTTTTCCATACGCGCCATACTGATTGTTGGTGGACGGGTTGTCTTAAAACCCCACAATGCGCGAGTAACGGCAACAATCGGTTAAAACGGAAAAGCGAATTGTGTTTCTTCCTTTGTTAATTACTTGTTTCGTAACCGCATCGTGTACGGATTCAAAACAGCATGTGATATCAATCAGTTGCGGCACCACCATTGCGTGTTGCCGATGCCGCAAAGAAATAGGAAAGGCTCACCATCCGGAGCAACCCATAATCTTTGCGGAAATGATCGGACCACTGCTATCGTGAAGGTGATCTTAAAACATTCGCGGTAATCATCTTCTCTGAAAATGGACTGAGCCTACTCCGGCCCGGCTCATCAGAGGGTGTAGTGTGTCGTGACAACAGCGTACCGCGAGGCAAGCAGCTCCGGATCCCGGCGGCGTATCCTGTCGTTGCTTTGGGCAACGTGCAGGGATATGTCGCCCAGCGTTGTCGTAGCCTCGATCCTCATCAATCTCTTGTCGCTCGTCATGCCGCTGGCCGTGATGCAGGTGTACGACCGCATCGTGCCGCGTCACGCCTTGGAGGCGTTGTCCAGCCTGTTGTTCATCGTTGCCGGCGTCATCATCGTAGAGGCGCTGTTGCGGGTGGCGCGATCCTACGTCGTAACATGGTCGGCGACGCGCCTTGCATGGCAAGCGTTCCGCGAAGTCTTGACGCGCTTGCTGCATGCGCCGGATTCAATCTCGGAACGCGAGTCTGCCAGCCGCAACCTCGATCGTGCGCAAGCATTGATGACGTTCGCTGAATGGCACGGCAGCCCCTCGCGGCTCGTGCTGATCGACGTGCCGTTCGTCGCGTTTTTTCTCGGACTGGCGGCGATTACCGGGGGTTGGCTAGCGGTTATCCCGGTCATCCTGTTTGCGGTGCTCGGTATTGTGGCGATCCGGCGCGGCGAGGCGCTGCGCAAAGCGTCAACCGAGCGCGCGACGGAAGACATGAAGATTCGCGACTTCCTTACGGAGACGTTGGTTGGGTTGACGACCGTCAAAGCCAACGCGATGGAACCGCAGATGCTGCGGCGCTTCGAGCGGCTTCAGGAGACGCTGGCAGACCGATCAGCACGCATCGTTCGGTTAAGCGAGGAAGCGCAGGCCTTCGCCGGGCTCTTGTCGAACTTGACGCAAATGGTGACGGTCACCGTTGGCGCCGTGTTCGTCATCAACGGCGAGTTGTCGGTCGGTACGCTGGCGTGCTGCGTGATGCTGTCGGGACGTGCCGTCCAGCCCCTGTTGCGCTGCGTTGCCGTGTGGAACGAGTTGCAGGCTGTCGTCGTCGGTCTAGAGAAGGCCGAGCCACTGCTGAAACTTCCAGCCATTCAACAAATCAAACAGCAAGAGACGAGCGGCGGGCCGCTTGAAGTCATCTTGTCCGACGTCAGCCTGAATTTTCCTGATGGCGGCTCGCAGCTCGACGACATTTCTCTGCATCTGCCCGCCGGATCGGTCATGGCCCTGATGGGACGCGACGGCAGCGGAAAATCGACGCTGGTGGACGTGTTGTGCGGCCGGAGAAGGCCAGACAGCGGCAATGTATTTATCGATGGCAAAAACCTTGCGGCCGTAGGCCAGGCTTACAAGGGCAGCATCAGCGTGGTGCGCGCCTCGAACATGTCAGTTCGTGGAACTATCCTTGAGAACATCACGATGTTCCGCCGCGGAGACGAGGTCCTCTACGCCAAAGAGGCCGCACGCCTGATTGGGCTTGATGCGGACGTTCAGCGTCTGCCATTGGGTTATGACACGCCTTTGTCTGAAGGCGTGTCGGCGGAGTTGCCACCCGGCATCATTCAACGCATCGCCATCGCGCGGGGCATTGCGCGGCGTCCTGGGCTGCTGGTGCTGGACGAGGCGAATTCCGGCTTGGACATGCGCGCGGACCAGCTTCTGGCGCGGGGTTTGCAAAAGCTCAAGGGCCACACCACGATCATCCTCATCACAAACCGGCCATCGTTCGCGCGTCTCGCTGACCAGGCCTATCGTATCGAGAATAAGCGGCTCGAGCCGATTGCGGTGCAGGCCCCCGTCAGGGAGGCCGTGGCATGATGGATCAGCACACCGGTATTGAAATTCCCGAACACCCCGTGCTTGCCGCTCAGCGGCGGATTGCAGCCAGTTTCTCGGGCGACAAGCAAGAGGTGCCGGGCCTGCCGCCGCGCGGTACTGCGAGCATCATCGCGCCGCTTCTAGAGACACTCGGCTGGCGCGGGCTTCCGCGGCAGGTCGCCGAGGCAATGCCACATGAAGCTGCCGTCGATGACCCGGAGATGCTGCGCGCCGTTCTTTGCCGCCTCGGCGTCGATACGCCATTTACGCATATTACCCCGCGCCAGATCCAGTCGCGGCATTGTCCCTGCCTGATTGTCCGGCAAACGGGCGACGTGCATTTCGTTGCCAACATGTACAATGACGGCAGCGTCCGCCTCTATGATCCAATAAGAGGTGAGTGGCTGCGGGTGAAGATCAAGGACCGCCGCGGCACGGTGCGCCTCGTGCGCTTGGCCGATCTTTCTCGGCAGCATGAAACCACGCAGCGCGACGGCTTGGTTTGGCCCGTCTTGAGATCGTTCGGCAATGAGATGAGAGTGGTATTCTGGCAGAGCTGTTTCATCAGCCTGCTTGGCATCGCCGTCTCGCTCTACGTCATGTACGTTTACGACAAGGCGATAGGCACGTCGTCTGTCGATACACTGGCAATGCTGGCTCTCTGCGCCATTTTGGCGTTGGGCCTGGAGATTATTCTGCGCGAGCGCCGGGCGCGGATTGTTTCGCGGATCGGCGCACGGTTTGACGCGATCGTTGCCACGAATTCGCTGAAGAGCGTGCTTGGTCTGCCGCTGGCGATGAGTGAAGCCGCGCCGCTTGGCGCACAGCTGACGCGCTTCCGGCAGTTTGAGGTCGGGCGCGAACTGTTCGGCGGCAGCTTGGCGACGGCCCTGATCGATCTTCCCTTCACGCTGGTGTTCTTTGCGTTGATTTTCACGATCGGGGGAATGCTGGGCCTGGTGCCGGTGGCCCTCGCGGTCATTCTCGCTGTGATCGGCTTACTCACCGATCCCGTTGCCTCAAAGCAGCAGACGGAAATGGGCGAGTGGAAGAACAAGTCGGACGCGACGCTGGTCGAGATCATGACCCGCATGCGTACGATCAAAGATGACAATGCTGAGGACATCTGGCTGGGCAAGGCGGCCGACAGCTATCAGCGCTACATGTCGATCCGCTTCAAGAGCCTGCAGATGGGCGGGATGCTGCAAATCATCGCGCAAGCCCTCGTCTCAATTGCCGGAGTGGCTGTCTTGGCGATCGGCGCCGTCGAGGTCATGCACGGCACCCTGTCGATCGGCGCGTTGATTGCAGTTATGGCAGTTGTTTGGCGCGTGCTTGGTCCAATCCAGACTGTGTTTCTCTCGCTCAATCGCCTTAAGCAGATGGTGCGCACGGTCCGGCAGATCGAGCAGCTGATGAAGATCAAGCCTGAGCGTCCTATCGCGCGTAGCACTCAGGCCGAGCAGCGGCTTGGCGGTGCGATGTCGCTGACGCATGCCTGTTTGCGCTACGGAACTCGTCTTGAGCTGGCTCTGAAGGCCGTGTCTCTGGATGTGGCGCCGGGCGAATTCGTGACCATCACCGGGCCGAGCGGGTCTGGGAAATCCAGCCTGTTGAAAGTCATGCTCGGGCTCTACCCCTTGCAGAGCGGAACCATCCGGCTCGACGACGTGGATCTGCGTCAGATGGATCCGGCCGAGACGCGGCACAACATTGGTTTCCTCGCGCAGGAGCCGGCGCTGTTCTTTGGCACCATTGCGCAGAACCTGCGACTTGTGGCGCCCGATGCCCACGACGACGAACTCATCGCGGCGCTGGCGACGATGGGGATCGGCGCCGATCACTCGGTGCTTCGCAACGGCCTGCAGCAGCGCTTGTCCAGCGTCAACCGGCAAGCCATGTCGCCGGCCTTCGTGCAACGCGTCGCGCTGGCACGCATGTTCGTGCGGCCGGCTCCGATCATCTTGCTCGATGAGCCCGGTGCACATCTCGACCGGGAGGGCGACGAAGCCCTGATTGCAGCACTCTCCCGGCTGAAGGGACGCCGTACGATTGTCATGGTCACGGAAAGGCCGAGCCATATGCGGCTTTCCGATCGCGTCGTGGTGATGAGCGAGGGGCAGATCGCCGGGCAAGGCAAGCCCGCCGAGGTCGTTCCGATATTGCTCGCGCGCGCTTCGCAGACCGCAGCTTAACAAGGACCCGCGATGAACCTCAAGACGTGGATGAAGAACGGCCGCCGCGGCAAGACCCCGGACTATCTGGCATTGCCGCTGGAACTGGAAGACGGCCGCCCGGCGCGGTTCTACGGCCGAATGATGCGGTATTGCGTCATGGGCGCCATCGCGGCAGGCTTTTGGGCATGGATGACGCCGGTGCGCGAGCTTGCCATCGCACCCGGCCAGATCATGCCCAAGGGCGACGTCCGGGCGATCCAACATCTCGAAGGCGGTGTGGTTGCTTCGGTTCCGGTCAATGCTGGCGATGTAGTGCGTAAGGGCGACGCGCTCGTTGTGCTATCGGATCAGCAGGCGGCCAACGACCTGCGGCAATATCAGGTGCGGGAGCAGGCGCTCTCGCTGCAGAAGCAACAGATCACCGCCCTGCTCAATTCGACGACACTGGACCTCCGCGCTGCCCCTGCCGTCAACGTCGCGCTGGCTGACGCGCAGCAGAGCGTGTTTGCCACGCGGCTTCAGTCACGCGTGGATGAAACGAAGTCTCTACAAGCGAAGGTCGATCAGCGCCGTTCGGAGATCGCCGCCACGACGAAGGAGATCGAAAGCAACAAGCGCGTCGTCGAGATCCAGCAGGAGTACCTGGATACGCGCACCCTGCTGTTCAACAAAGGATTGGCGACGCGCAAGGATTTCCTGGCGAGCCAGGTCGCAATGGAGCAGGCCAAGACCCAGCAGGTCATGGCCGAGGGCCGGTTGTCGTCGTTGAATGACCAGCTGAATGAGGCCTCCAGCCAGCTGAAAGCTGCCGAGGCGGCAGCACGCAAGCTCTGGTCGGAGGAATTGGCTCGGGTCGAAGGCGAATACGGAGAGACAAGGCAGAGCATCGCCAAGCTGCAGGATCGCGTCGAGCGGTTGACGGTTCGAACGCCGGTCGACGGGATCGTTCAGTTCCTGATGCCGCGTTCTTCTGGCGAGGTGGTGAAGCCGGGCGATACGATTGCGCGCGTAGTGCCGACCAATGCATCGCTGCTGGCTCAAGTGGAAATTCGCGCGGACGATGTCGGACACGTGAAGCCTGGCGATCACGCCGACGTCAAGGTTTCGACATTCGATCCGTCCGTATTCGGCAAGCTTAAAGGACAGGTTGTCGACGTATCGGCGTCCTCGTTCCAGCGCGAAAACGGCGACTACTACTTCAAGGCTACGATTGCCCTGGATAATACGCGATTGAACGGACAGATGCCGGTCTCGACCGGCATGGTGGTGTCGGCGGAAATCATCACAGGTGCGAAGTCATTTGCGCAGTATCTGCTGAAGCCAGTCTACAAAACCTTCGGAGCCGCTTTCTCGGAGAAGTGAGCAACTTCCTTGCGCAAGGGGCTGCGTCTGCGGAACTGGCTGCGTTGCCCGGTGGTTATGTCTGCAAGCAAATGCAGGAGGCGCCAATGTCTGATGACAAGGGAAAGCATAATCCGGACGTCGACAAAAAAACGGGCAAGGGCAAAGGAGAGGGCGGCTTTAGCCCTCACCCGGATGGTCATGCGAATGATGATTTCCAGGGCGAAGACTTATCGAAAAAGCAGGCCCGGCAGGTGACGCCGCCAGGCAAAGGTCGGTCCAAATAGTCGCATCTCCGTTTGAAGTGATCGGTTGGTTTCAGGCAACCCAAAGATAATGCAGCGAAAATTCTGATCGGCTGGCGCGCTAGACGAAAGTCTGGCGCGCTTTTGTCCCGTTCCGCCCGTGTTCCCTTTGGAACATACGGCCGCTGGATACGCTTCTAGGTTCAACTATCCACATTAATTGTTGTTACTAAACCGCGATCCCGGTTGTTGCAGCAGTTTCCCAGACTTATCTATCTGTGAGTTGCCGGAGTGAGTGTAATGCATACCGTTGTTCGCGCTGAGCCGCCGCCCGCTGGCATCGATGCGGGACATTTGGCTCTTTTGGAAAACGCAGAGTTCAGCGTCGACGGCGTTGACGTAATACGGCGTGTCGCAACAGGCGACATTCTCTTCCAGCCGGGCGAGACCCGTAATCATTATCGCGTCGAAGAAGGCGCGATATTTCATTACGTGCGCTGGGCAGATGGTAGCCACGATCTGATCGAAGTTGCGTTCCCTGGCGATATCATCGGACTTGGCAATCTCAGCACGCATATCAGCACCGCCCAGGCAATGGTCGAATCCGCCGTCTCGATCGTCACCGCCGATGAGATCGAGGCGTTGCTCGATACCGATGACCGTTTACCCCTTCTTCTCGCGAGCGCGGGCGAGCGTGAGTTCGATTACGTCCGCGACACCACGCTGAATTCGGGCAAGCGCACGCCGTTAGAACGCGTCGCCAATTATCTCATCGCTGTCGCCGACATAGACCAGCTTAACTCCGCAGCTGTCATCGCCGATGATATCTCGTCTGGCTTCGTGGCTGAGCGATTGCACATGAGTGTCGATACGCTTGCGGCCGCGCTCGTTGGATTGCAGCACAAGGGTTTGGTTGCTCCGGCCAACGGCGGGCTGAAAATTACCGACGTTGCTGAGCTCGAGCGACTAGCGAGCGCCGCGTAAGCCGGTATGCGCGCGCCGAGCAGCGATCGCTTGCCGTCGCCACCAAGCGTGGAGTTGCGCCATGGATACATCGCTGGAACGTCTGATATCGCCGGCCCTTCGTGGCTGGCAAATGAAGGCAGCGGCCCCGGGCAATCGACCGCCGTTGGTATCATCATCCTAGTCTGCCAGAACTGCGGCGCGCTGGAGTTCCATGATCGTGGCGTGATTGTGCGGTGGCTGGACTGTAACGCCGTGAAGGTGCGGTGCCGATGACAGGGCAAGGTCCAGCGATGGTTCGTCCTCAGTCGTCTTCGTCGGGATAGACGCCGGCTAGAACGATCTCGAAATGCGTTTTCACGCTTTCGTTGCAAAGACAGGCGCGCGCGGCGAGCGCTGGCTTGTCGCGAACGATGAGCGCGCCACGCCCAGTATCGATGATGCCTTCCGCTTTAAAGCTTTGCACCACACGGCTGGCATAGCTGCGTCCCACCCCAAGCATAAACGCGAGCTGTTCCTGCGTCAGCGGCAGGATATCGTCACCTGCGCGTTCCATAGCCGCCAGGATCCACTTTGCCGTGCGCTGTTCGATGGAATGGATGGCGTTGCACGCGGTCGATTGCAGAACTTGGGCCAGCAAGCAGTCGGCATATCGCGCGAACAGGTTTCTTAAGGTTGCGGATTTGAGTTTGGCTGCCTCAAGGTCGGTGACCTTCATGCGGACGATGGTGCCGCCGAATTTGACCACGATTTTGGCGTAAGCGGGCAGATTGCCGTGACTGACGATGCCGCCCACGGCGCCTTCGCGCCCGACCAGGATGGTGTCCACGTCGCGTCCATCGGCATTGGTCACCAAGAAAGAGACCAACGTCGGCCCGCAGGGAAAGTAGACGATCTCGACGTTTTCGCCCGGGCTATAGAGCTGTTCGTGCGCGTCCGCTGAAAAGGTCTGCAGGTGCGGTTTAAGCAAATTGAAATCGGCGTTGCTGAGCCGGCGCAGTAAATTGTTTGCTGGTAGATCGCTACCGGCGTCCTGGCGCATGTGATCCTCAAAGCTTGCGGCAAATTCTGCAGAAGGCAGCATAAATGTAATTTTTGTCTGCGTGTGTTCACTTGTGGACAGACGAGATGGATTTCTGTGTGGTGACATTGCCGCAGACTTCACGGTGTGCCTGCGGGGCGCCGCGGGAACGAGCGAAGCTCGACATTGACCTTCTAGGCGCGATCGCAAAAGCGGCGCGCCGGATCACCAGACAGAGCAAGGACCGCAATGCGATGGCTCAACAGTTCGCCGCACGCGCATGGTCGTCAACAGGGGGCTTTCACTTGAGTGATCTTGACTCCGATACGGCACCGCTGCCGGCCAGCGTGCTTCTTGTCGAAGACAACATCATTATTCTGCTAGATACGGAAGACGTTTTGAAAGAGCTTGGTGTGCCGTTGGTGATGACGGCCACGAATGTTACCGAGGCGCTGGATCTCATCGACCGGACGCCGCCGGCCCGGGCTCTGCTCGACGTCGATCTTGGCATGGAAACGAGTTTTCGCATTGCCACGCGGCTGGCCGAAAGCGGCATTCCGTTCGCATTCATCACGGGCTACGGGGACAGTCACCCTATCCCGATGGAGTTCAAAAACGTTCCGCGGGTGTTGAAGCCACACACGACGGACGCGCTGCTGAGAGCCCTGCAGGGCTAACCGCTAGCACCGGCAAGCGTGCGCCGGTGGCACGGCCACCGGCGCTTCGATTTGCTTAATCGTCGTACCCGTTCATGATCTCGCCGGTGGACGGATGAACGTGCGTTTCGATGCGTACGCCGTCCTTGCCCGTCATTTCGACCTCGTAGGCGCCGTCATCGCTTTCGATTTCACGAACGGTGTAGCCCTGGCCCGACAGCTTTTCGGTGATCTGCGCAGGCGACATCCATTGGTCTTGGGGAACGTTCAGGCGATTGACGGGATCCGCAAGTGCTGCCGAGGCACCCAATGCCAGGCCCATCGCGGCGATGAGGAGCTTGCTCTTCATGATAGTCATCTCCGTTGGTTGCCGGCCTCAGCGCCGGTATGCCAACACTTTGCCGGATATGGGCTGACACGCCCCTGACCCCCGGCGTCAGGTGGTTGTCAGGCAAAGCCCCGCAGGATGCGGAGATGAAGAACATGATCTTGCAACGTCTGATGCTGCTGACCCTCGTCGGCTTTGCCGGCTTCGCAACGCCCGCGAAAGCCGACGACGATGCGGCCGATCACAACCTCGCGCGCCGCCTCGTTGCCGAGGGGCAAATTCGCGCGCTCGCCGGGATTGTCGAAGAGGTTAAGGCGCAGGTTCCCGGCGAGATGCTGGAAGTGGAATTTGAATCCGAAAAGGGTATTTACAAATACGAGCTCAAGATCCTCCGGCCCAATGGGAAGATCCAAGAAGTGGAAGTCGATGCGAAAACGGGCACGATCCTCAAAGTCGAGGATGACGACTGATGCGACTGCTGATTGTCGAGGACGAGCCGCGCATTCGGGAGGACATCACGGCGGCACTCGCTGCATCGGGCTTTGCCTGTGATACGGCTGCGGACGGGGAGGACGCGTGGTTTCTTGGCGATACGGAAAACTACGATCTCGTCGTGCTCGACCTGGGGCTGCCAAAAATGGACGGCCTGGCCGTGCTGAAGCGCTGGCGCGCGGCGGGTCACAAAATGCCGATCATCATTTTGACGGCGCGGGGAGCCTGGCCTGAGCGCGTAGAGGGGATCGATGCGGGTGCAGACGATTATTTGACGAAGCCGTTCCGCATGGAGGAGCTGATCGCGCGCGTGCGTGCGTTGATCCGCAGGTCGGCAGGGCTCAGTCATGGCGTGATCGAAACAGGAGACCTGACGCTCGACACGCGGCAAATGCGTATCTGGGCGTCGGGGGCTCCCGTTGCCGTTTCGCCGCTGGAGTACCGGCTGATTGCCTATCTGATGCATCACAAGGGCCGCGTGGTGCCGGCCGGCGAACTGATTGAACATCTTTACGGCGACGACGATGCGCGCGATGCGAACGCGCTTGAAGCCTTGATTATGCGGCTGCGCAAAAAGCTCGGATCGACCGCGATCGAGACGCGGCGCGGCTTCGGATATCTTATCGCGGAACCGCAAGCATGACGCTGTCGTCGCTGCGGCTTCGCCTTCTGCTGGCCGCGGGCGTTTTCATTCTCATTGCGACAGCGCTTGCCGCGCTCGGTCTTGCGGTGCTCTTCGAGCGGCACGTGCGAAGCTGGGCGGACGGGGAGCTGAGCGCCCAGATGGACCAGCTGATCGCCGGGATTGACAAAGGTGCAGATGGGCAAGCCGCTGTGGTGCGGGCGCCAGGTGACACACGGTTCGCCCGGCCCCTATCCGGGCTTTACTGGGAAGTGCTCGTCGAACCGGCCGGGCCCGTTTACCGGTCGCGATCGTTGTGGGATTTCGAGATCAAATTACCGGAAGAAGTGCAGGTTGATGATAGCGTACGCCATCATTACGTTGCCGGGCCCGGCGGCAGCGAGCTTTATCTGATCCAGCGCCGGGTCGAGCTGCCGGCAAGGCTGGAGAGCCGGACAGCGCGTGTTGCCGTCGCGCTCGACGCGTCTCAGCTCAGCGCGGCCGTCAAGCGGTTTGCCACCGCGCTGGTCCCGTTCCTACTGCTCATTGCCGGTCTTTTGATTGCAGCGGCCTGGGCGCAGGTGGCGATCGGTTTGAGACCGCTTGGCGCCGTGCGTGATCGCCTCGCGACGGTTGCCTCGGGCAAGGAAACGCGGCTGGGTGTTGGCTTTCCTGATGAAGTGCAGCCGCTGGCGAATGAAATCGATGCGCTGCTGGGTGCGCGTGAACAGCAGATCGAAAAGGCGCGTGGACGCGCTGCCGATCTCGCGCACGGCCTAAAGACGCCCCTGCAGGTCTTGGCCGGAGACATCGAACGATTGCGCGCCAAAAGCGAAACTGAGATCGCCGGCGAAATCGAGAAGGTAGCCAACGCGATGCAGCGCCATGTCGACCGCGAGCTGGCGCGCGCACGGCTGATCGGGGCCGATGCAAACGCGACGGCAAATGTTCAGCAGGTTGTGGAGAGCGTCGTCCGTGTTGTGCAGCGCTCACCGAACGGAAGCCGGCTTGCGTGGACCGTCAACGCGCCGGAGACCTTGAACGTGCGGCTGGATGCAGCCGATCTGGCCGAGGCCGCAGGCAATCTTCTGGAGAATGCGGCGCGGCACGCCAAATCCCGTATCGTCGTGGCTGCACACTCCGAGCCCGATGGGTTCATCGCACTAAGTGTCAGCGACGACGGTGTTGGCATACCGATGGCACTGCGCGATCGAATGATGCAGAGGGGCGCGCGTCTCGACACGTCGTCCGGGGACGGGGCGGGGCTGGGTCTATCGATCGTTTCGGATATTGCGGCAAGCTGCGGTGGCGCCTTGCACATGTCCGGGCCCAGCCCGGATGAGGACGGCACGGACCGGTTTTGCGTCACGCTGCGCCTTCCGGCGGCGGCGCTTCGGCAGATGAAAAGCCGAACCTAAATTCAGATCATTTTAACCCTGGCGCATCACAGTGGTTGTCAGTCGCCGCGTGTGACGCGGTCCGTTGGTCGAGAGTCGGGTTGCGTCATGTGTCTGACCAGATTTGTTTCGCGCTGCGTGCCGGTGGTTGCCGGTCTGGCGCTTGTTGCATCCACTGCCGCGGCGTCCCCCCTGTCTGCGGCAGTGGAGCAAACTTCGCCCGGCGAGGGCGTGCCCCATATTCGTGAATACAAGCATGCCATCCTGAAACCGGGCCGGAACTTCACAGACCGGGCTGCGGCGCTGGAGAGCGTCCAGATCGCGCTGTCACGCGTGGCAGACGGCTCGATCTACATCTGGCATCGGCCGGGTGGAACGTTCTCGGGCTCGGTGAAGCCGACGGCGTCGTTCCGCCGGCCCAACGGGGAGCTGTGCCGGCATCTCGTGATGGAGATTTCGTCGGAAGAAGACTTTCGCACCGTTGAAGGCGTCGCGTGCCGCGAAGCCAACGGTGTCTGGAGATTGGAAGGCTGACGCCTTTCTAAGACGTGCGGTCGGCAAAGTGGCGCGCGCGGCCTTCAGGCCGTGCGCGCCGCTTTCATGTTTTTAGGCAGCCTTATCGCGTAGCAGGCCTTCAGCCTTCAGCGCGGCCTGCACGGCCGGGCGGGCTTCGACGCGCGCGGCGTACGCCTTCAGGTTCGCATACGTGTCGGGGTCGACGCCCATCGGCTTGCCCCAACGCAGCACGGTGAACAGGTAGGCATCCGGCAGCGTGTAGGTTTTTCCCATCAGGTAGTCGTTCGAGGCAAAGTGCTTGTCGAGGAACGCGAACCGGTCGCGCAGCTTCTGCTGGAAGATCGGCTTTGCGTCAGCCGGCATCTCCGCGTTGAACAGCGGCGCAAATGACTTGTGAATTTCCGAAGAAACGAAGTTCAGCCAGGACTGCATCTTGGTGCGCTCGATCGTGCCATTGGCCGGCGCGATGTCCGTGGCACCAGCCTTGTCGGCGATGTACTGCACGATGGCAGGGCCTTCGGTGATCAGCGTTCCATCGTCGAGCGCCAAAGCGGGAACGTAGCCGTTAGGATTGACCGAGCGGAAGTCGCCGCCGCCGTCGACGGTCTTGGCCCGGATGTCGGTCTTCACCAGTTCGAACGGAGTGTTCGTCTCGCGCAGGACGATATGGGGAGAAAGCGAACAGACGCCGGGTGAGTAGTACAACTTCATGGCTCAAATCTCCTTGTAAGCAGTGGCGCCACCCGGCCCCGGTTGACTGGCCGGCAGAGGGCGGTTACATGCAGTTGCATTCATAATTGCATTACATGCAATTGCAAGCAATTTGTGGGGCAGGTGTGGCCGCTAAGTCGAGCGACGATATTCAACTCGCCTGGGCGAACCTTGTTCGAACCGGCACGAACGTTATGCAGCGGGTCGAAGACGATCTGAAACGGCAGGGTTTTCCGCCTGTGGCTTGGTATGACGTCCTCTGGGAGCTGGACAAGGCACCGGAAGGTGTTCTGCAGCAGAGTGAGGTGCAGGCGCGCGTACTGCTGGCCCAATACAATTTTGTCAGGCTTTTGGACCGTTTGGAGCGGGCGGGGCTGATCCGCCGCGTGCCCTGCAAGGTCGACGGGCGGTCCAACGTTCTGCACCTCACGGACGCTGGACGTGACTTGCGCAAGGGCATGTGGCCCGCCTACGACGCTGCCATTGCGGTCCACGTTGGCAGCCACCTCAGCCAAAATGAGGCAGGTGTTTTGGCTGGGCTACTGTCTAAGTTGCTGCCAGATCGCAAGACGCTGGCCATGAGAACTCGGTAGGCAATAGAACAGTCGCCGCTTAGGTGGCTGGACCCAAAGGGGGATTTGTGTAGGATGCGCCGCCAATCACAAAGCAGAACAGGGAAGTTGCCCTCATGACGGGAAAAGGGGCGGGCGCGGCGGGCGCCGGCGGAGGCCTTATGGCCGGGAAGCGCGGGCTCATCATGGGCGTCGCAAACAACCGGTCTATTGCCTGGGGTATCGCGCAGTCCTTGGCTGCGCAGGGGGCGGAGATCGCCTTCACCTATCAGGGCGACGCATTGAAAAAGCGCGTGGAGCCGCTCGCAGCGGAACTCGGCTCCAAAGTCGTGCTGCCATGCGACGTTACCGACAGTGCTTCCATGGACGCGCTCTTTGCGGAGTTGCAGAAGACCTGGGGCACGATGGACTTCCTGGTCCACGCCATCGCCTTCTCTGACAAGAACGAACTCGACGGCCGTTATGTCGATACCAGCGAGACCAACTTTACACAGACGATGCTCGTCTCGTGCTTCTCGTTCACCGCACTGGCGGCGCGTGCCGAAAAGTTGATGCCGAACGGCGGAGCGATGGTCACGTTGACATACTACGGCGCCGAAAAGGTCATGCCGCACTACAACGTGATGGGTGTCGCGAAGGCCGCGCTGGAAGCTTCGGTCCGCTATCTCGCCGCCGACCTCGGCAAGGGCGCCATCCGCGTCAATGCCATCTCGGCCGGGCCCATCAAGACGCTGGCCGCATCCGGCATTTCCGACTTCCGCTACATCCTGCGCTGGAACGAATACAATTCGCCGCTGCGGCGTACGGTTACGCTTGAAGACGTGGGCGGCGCGGGCGTGTACCTGCTGTCGGACCTTTCGAAGGGCGTTACCGGCGAAGTGCACCACGTCGATGCCGGCTATCACGTGCAAGGCATGAAGAACGAGGACGCGCCCGATATTTCGGTCGTCAAGGGCGACAGCTGACGCCGTGATGCAGCCGGGACTGACGATCTACATCGTCCGCCACGGCGAGACGGACTGGAACAGAGACCGCCGCTATCAGGGGCAACGCGACATTCCGTTGAATGTCGCCGGCCGCGCGCAGGCGTTGCGCAACGGTCAAGCTTTGCAGCCCTTGCTGCCGGGGCTGGCCAGCGCTGATTTCGTTGCGAGCCCGCTTGGCCGCGCGCGCGAGACGATGGAAATCGTCCGCGGCGCACTGCAGTTGCCGCGGGAAGACTATGCGATTGACGAGCGGCTCAAAGAGCTGAGCTACGGCAGCTGGGAGGGGCAGCTGCAGGCGGATCTTCCTTCGATTGATCCCCAAGGGTGGAGCATGCGCCAGCTCGACCCTTATCGCTGGCGGCCGAGCGGGGGCGAGAGCTACGCCGACCTCATGGTTCGCACCGTCGACTGGTTGTCGGGTGTCACACGCGATAGCGTCGTTGCCGCCCACGGCGGCGTCGTGCGCACGCTGCAAGCGCACGTGTGCGGCATCGATCCGGAACGCGTCCCTGTGCTGGAAGCACCGCAAGACCAAGTGCTGATGCTGCACGAGGGGCAGATGCGATGGCTTTAGCTCCGCGCCGCTAGATTAATTTTGTGCGTTTATACGCCCTTTTTGGCGGTGCCTCGCGGGGTTGATCTCCGCTGCCTCCCGAGGCATACCGGGGCTAGCTCTGCGCCGGCGGCGGGCCTAAAACTGGAGTGTGGAAATCGTGCCAGGTTCCATCAGGAAATCCCTAGGGCTTTTGCATCGCTGGGCTGGCCTGTTTATCGCGGTTTTCTTGGCGATCTCGGGCATCACGGGCGCGATCATCTCGTGGGATCACGAGCTCGACGAGTGGCTCAATCCGCATCTGTTTGAGTCAAAGGCCCAAGGCGAGTTCAAGCCGGCTCTGGAGCTGGTGCGCATCGTCGAGGCGGCCGACCCGCGCGTGCAGGTGTCGTTCTTCCCGATCCAGCAGGAGCAGGGGCACAACGCCTCGCTCTTCGTCGAGCCTAAAGTGGATCCTAAGACCGGACAGCTGATCGACGTCGACTACAATCAGGTGTTCGTCGATCCCGTCAGCGGCGAGATCGCCGCGAAACGCTACTGGGGCAAGATCTCGCTCAGTTCCGAGGACATCCTGCCGTTCCTCTACAAGCTGCACTACTCCATGCACATCCCCGACTTCGCGGGCATCGACCGGTGGGGCTACTGGTTCATGGGCATCATCGCCATCGTGTGGACGATCGACTGCTTCGTCGGCTTCTACCTCACGCTTCCGGCACGCCGCACCGCGGGGGGCATGCCCGCTGCCGCTTCGGCTGCCGCCCTCAGGCGCACGTGGTGGGAGCGTTGGAAGCCGGCGTGGAAGATCAAACGCGGCGCCAGCGCCTATCGCCTGAACCTCGACCTGCATCGTGCCTTCGGGCTTTGGCTGTGGATCATCCTGTTTATCGTAGCGTTCTCTTCCATCTCGATGAACATGGCAGATCTCGTCGTCCGGCCGATCATCTCGACATTCGCGACGTTGACGCCGGACCCGTTCGACGACCGTATTCCCACCGACCAGACGAAGCCGATCGCGCCGGGCTTGACGTGGGAACAGGCGATCGAGGTCGCCAATAAAGACGCCCAACGCCGTGGCTGGACTGAACCTGCCGGCGGGGCGTTCTATGGCCGGCTGCAGGGGCTGTATGGCGTCACCTTCTATCACCCGGGCGAAGAGCATGGCGCCAACGGCATGATCAAGATGCTGTTCTTCGACGGCCGCGATGGCGCTGCGGCTGGCGGGCGCGTGCCGTGGGAAGGCACGGCCGCAGACGTCTTCATGCAGCTGCAGTTCCCGCTGCACTCAGGCCGCATCGCCGGGCTGCCGGGGCGCATCCTGATCTCGTTCATCGGGTTGGTGGTGGCGATGCTGTCGATCACCGGCATTGTCGTCTGGGCCAAGAAGCGGGCCGCGCGCGTGTCGCGCAGGGGCGCGTTCGAGGCCGGAGAACCGCAACCGGCAGAGTGAACGGCCTTCCCCAAAAAAGAAGAGCCGGAGCAGCGGCGCTCCAGCTCTTCCATTGCCGCAGACTCGGGGCGATTGCTCAGATCGCCGGGAACCCCGGTTTAGTCAACGCACGCTCAGACGCATACTGGACGCGTACTGGCACACAGAGACCCGGCGCGGCCATTGGCCCGCTGGGATGAAAACTCGGAACTGAAGTGGTGCGCGTTGAGCGGCCTCCTAACCCGTCAGACGCTTCCGACGCAGCACTGCCGGTAAGGTAAGTGCGTCGCGCGAGTCTGCCAACAGAATTGGCGTATTGGCGCAATCGGCTCATTGTAGGCACATCGCCGTCAGCTAGACTGCCGGCTACAGAAAGCATGCCCGCGCAGCGCGGTTGACCGCAGCGGGCCCGGCCGATACGTAGTTTGTCATGTCTCACAACACCTTCGGTCATCTCTTCCGCGTTACAACCTGGGGCGAAAGCCACGGCGAGGCCATCGGCTGCGTCGTCGACGGCTGTCCGCCGGGGCTGCCTTTGACGGCCGCGGAGATCCAGGTGTTCCTTGATCAGCGTAAGCCAGGGCAGTCGCGATTCACTACGCAGCGGCGCGAACCGGACACAGTAGAGATTCTCTCCGGCGTCTTCACTGATGACGCCGGCCAGCAGGTAACGACAGGCGCACCGATCTCGTTGGTGATTCGCAACGTCGACCAGCGGTCGAAGGACTACGGGGACATCAAGGACAAGTTCCGTCCGGGGCATGCCGACATCACGTATTGGGAGAAGTACGGTATCCGCGACTACCGCGGCGGCGGGCGCTCGTCGGCGCGCGAGACCGCGATGCGAGTTGCCGCCGGTGCCGTGGCGCGCAAGGTGCTGCCGGGCATCACGATCCGCGGCGCGCTGGTGCAGATCGGCGAACATCAGGTGGACCGCTCGCGCTGGGACTGGGAGGCCGTCGGCTCCAACCCGTTCTTCTGTCCCGACCCGTGTGCGGTGGCGGAGTGGACTACGTATCTGGATGGCATCCGCAAGGCAGGGTCATCGATCGGCGCGGTCATCGAGGTGGTGGCGGAAGGCGTGCCCGCTGGACTAGGTGCGCCGCTCTACGCCAAGCTGGATCAGGATCTCGCCTCGGCGATGATGAGCATCAATGCGGTCAAAGGGGTCGAGATCGGCGCGGGCATGGCGTCAGCTGAATTGACGGGCGAGGCCAATGCCGACGAGATCCGCATCGGCAACGACGGCAAGCCGCGCTTCCTGTCTAACCATGCGGGCGGCATCCTTGGCGGCATCTCCACTGGGCAGCCGGTGGTTTGCCGCTTTGCCGTGAAGCCGACGTCGTCAATCCTGTCGTCACGGCAGACGATCGACCGGCACGGCAAAGAGACTGACATCATCACCAAGGGCCGTCACGATCCGTGCGTGGGCATTCGCGCCGTGCCCGTGGGCGAAGCGATGATGGCCATCGTGCTCGCCGATCATGTGCTGCGCGACCGCGCGCAATGCGGCCCGCGTTGAACGCGCAACGCACCTGCCGGCCGATCACTGATTACTGCGGCGTACCTTCGGCACCCCAGCCGGCGTCGTCAGGCGAAGCGGCTGCCTCGCCGGTATCGACGCTACCTGTCCGGGCTGGCGGTTCGGCGACCGGCGGCACCACCGCGGTTGCTGCGGCTTTGCCTGCTGGCGGGGCCTCGCCTTGCTTCTGTGGCGCTGGTGGGCCGGCCGGTTGTCCCGGTTTGCTCTGGGGGCCAGCTGCGCCCGGCGGCGTATACTCGGCGAGTTTGCACGAGCAGCCTTTCACGTATTCCTTGCGGTAGCGGAATGCCGTGTTGAGCTTCGTGTAGGGCTCGCTGGAGTTGACGGCGACCATCTGATCGACTGCGCCACCTGGATTTTGATAGTAGTAGAGTTCAGTAGGTGCCGCGCACTTCGACTGACAGGCTTCCTCGTCGCGCGGGAAGTGATTGGGCAATGTCGAGAAGCTAACTGGGAAATAATAGCCGTCGCACAGCCGGACGCAGAGCGTGCGGTACGTTGCGTAGCCGAGGTTGCCGTAGGTGCCGAGGCCGCCACCGGCGGCGCCGCCTTCGCTGCTGTCTTCCCAGAAGCCGGAGGGCCCGCTGTCGCGGCGGCGTGCCTGTTGCTGATAGGCGGGGCCGCAATTGTTGCGGGCGAGTTCGTTGACGATGTCGTCCTGGTAGCTGCGGCCGCCGGAGCCGATAATGTCCTGACGTTGCGTCTCAAGGTCGTGCAGGCGGCGTTTGTCGGCGTCATTCTGCCGGGCGAGATCGCGGCATTGCGACGTGTTGCGCAGCGACTTGGAGAACAGAAAGTACTCATAGCAGCGGCGTTCCAACTGGTCGCCGGACTGGCGCACCGTCTGGTCGAGCGCGCGGATGTCTGTCTCGAGTTGTGGCAGGACGCTGCGCGAAGTGTTGCCCCGCTGTCCCTCTTGGACCAGTCGCTGTTCGAGTTGAAGGCAAATGGGGTTCTTGGTGGCCCAGGCGCCGCCCTGCTGTTGTGGGGGACCGGCGGCCGGAGGAGCACCTGCTGGCGGAGGGACTTCAGTCGGCGGCGGACGATAGGTTGGTTCGCGCTGCGGCGGGCGCGGCGGCGGCTCGTCTTCCTGCTCGCTCCACGGCCAGCCGAAACCCTGTGCCGCAGCGATCGCCGGCGCACACGCTACGAGACAGGCGACGGCGAGCAGTCGGGTGATCGCGCCGCGGTGGCGGCGTGGCTGCTTCTGCGTCATGTCGGTGTGGGCCATTGCTTCCCGCGGAGGCTCAATTTTGTCAGGCTTTTAGCCACGGTTGGACGTAGGTGGTCAATGCGGATGAAATGCGGCGATTGACGCGGCGGCCGCGGGGTTTGCACGCTTACGTCACGATCCCGACGCAAGTGGCGCATAACAGGCAACTTTGCATCGTTTCAAGGGGCTTATTCATGTTGAGGCGTCTGTTTTCGCTCATCATCTTTCTTGCGGTGGTGACCGGGTGCTTCTGGTTCTACCGCACGCTGACGCTGGCCAGTCCGTATGACGAGGCGTGGACCGCCATCAACAGCCGCCTTCCTGATCCGGTGCGGTCCTGGTCGTGTCAGACCGTACGCCGCCGCTTGGTCGATCCTGGTCCCGCGCCCCTGGGTTGTGAAAAGCCCGGCGATTGGTGAATCAAACCGGCCGATGAGGCTGGCCGCAGTGCTTGACGCTCTGTGGCTGGCGGCTCATAACGCGCGAGCTTGTAGCGGCTTGCCGCTGCCGAATTTACGCGTGCCGCCGCGGCATTTCTCTGATCGCGAAGAGAAACTCGACTGTCCCCGCCGGCGCTGAGGGGGATGCTTGTCGTTAACGCTCTACAATACGCTGACGAAACGCAAAGACACTTTTCAGCCGATCGATCCGGCCAACGTACGCATGTACGTCTGCGGGCCGACGGTCTACGATTTTGCGCATATCGGCAACGCCCGCCCCGTCATCGTCTTTGACGTGCTGTTCCGCATGCTGCGGCACACCTATGGCGCTGAGCACGTCACTTATGTCCGCAACATCACCGACGTCGACGACAAGATCAACGCCAGGGCGGCAAACGATTTTCCTGACCTGCCGCTGAACGAGGCGATCCGCCAGGTTACGTCGCGGACTGAGAAGCAGTTCCACGACGATATCGCCGCGCTGGGCGTGCTGCCACCGACGGTGGAGCCGCGGGCGACCGAGCACATCGATGAAATGAAACGGTTGTGCGCAGCGCTCGTGGAACGGGGGCATGCCTATGTCGCGGAAGGCCACGTGCTGTTCCACGTCGCCTCAATGCCGGACTATGGCCAACTGTCCAACCGCACGCTGGAAGAGATGGAGGCGGGCGCGCGCGTCGAGGTGGCGCCCTACAAGCGCGACCCGATGGACTTCGTGCTTTGGAAACCCTCCAAGCCCGGTGAGCCGGCATGGCCATCGCCGTGCGGCATCGACACAGCGGGCCGTCCCGGGTGGCACATCGAATGCTCGGCGATGGCCGAGAAGCATCTGGGGCCGGTGTTCGATATTCATGGCGGCGGCATCGACTTGGTTTTCCCGCATCACGAGAACGAGATCGCCCAGTCGCGCTGCGCCCACGGCACGCGGGTGATGGCGAACGTGTGGATGCACAACGGCTTCCTGCAGGTGGAAGGCGAGAAGATGTCGAAGAGCCTCGGCAACTTCATCACCATCAACGAGCTGCTTGCGACGAAAGCGTTTGGTGCCAGCCAGTGGCACGGCCGCGTCGTGCGCCTGGCGATGCTGGGCACGCACTACCGCCAGCCGATCGATTGGACGGCGGAACGCCTGGTTCAGGCGCGTGCCACGCTGATTGATTTTGCCAAGATCGTGCAGGGGGCGCCTGTTGCGGACGCGCCGCATGACGAGGTCGTCGCCGCGCTGGCGGATGACCTGAATACGCCCAGCGTCTTGTCGATCGTGCATGGCCTGGCGAAATCGGCCCGGCGCAATCCCGATCAGGCGGCCCAGCTGAATGCCACGCTGCAGTTCCTCGGCCTGCTGGGTGGCGAGACGCCGCAAGAGTTGAATGCCGGTGTTGTCACTGCGGATATCGATGCAGCGAAAGTGTCGGGCCTGATCGAAGCGCGGTCGGCCGCGCGTAGGGCGAAGGACTTCAAGGAAAGCGATCGCATTCGCGACGAGCTGGCGGCGATGGGCGTGCAGCTGAAGGACGCCAAGGACCCCAAGACCGGGGAAATCACGACAAGCTGGGAAGTGACGTCATGACGGAACGGCACCCCGTGCACGCCGGCGGTTGTCAATGCGGCGCGGTTCGCTATGCGCTGTATTCGGATCCCGCCAACGTCAGCATCTGCCACTGCCGCATGTGCCAGAAGGCGTTCGGCGCCTTCTACGCGCCGTTGGCGGGGATCGCGATGAGCGACTTCGAGCTGCGGCGCGGCGAGTTGGCGATCTTCAAGAGCTCGGATGCGGTGGAGCGAGGGTTCTGCAAGACTTGCGGCACGCCGTTGACGTTCCGCTACCTGCACGGTGGCGATCTAAATGCTGCGCCCGACGAGATCAACATCGCCATCGGTTCGCTGGATCACCCTGAGCGCGTTAAGCCGATGATCCAATACGGCATCGAGGCGCGCATGCCCTGGCTGAATGATTTGGCCGCGCTGCCGGGCAAGGCGACGGAAGACTCGACCGATCCCGCCGTCCTGCAGACGATCCGATCGTCGAACCATCAACATCCCGATCACGACTGAGATAAGCGCGATGCGTAAGACATTTCTACTTCAGCCCTTCCTGCCGGGCGATACGATCGCGCTGGCGGACCTCTTTGCGCAAAGCATCGAGGAGCTGACAGCCGACGATTACACCGAAGGCCAGCGCATCGCGTGGGCCAGTGCTGCCGCCGACGGTGAGGCGTTCGCCGAGCGCCTGGGCGGTATGGTTACCCTGGTGGTACGGGCGGAGGGCGAGTACGCCGGGTTTGCCTCTCTTAAGGACAACGCAACAATCGACATGCTCTATGTGCATCCGGACTTTGCCGGCCAAGGTGTCGGCTCGACGCTGGTGGATGCACTGGAGAAGTTGGCTAAAGCGCGCGGCGCTGGGTCCCTTACGGTTGACGCCAGCGACACGGCCGAGGAATTCTTCGAGCGCCGGGGTTATGTGCCGCAACTACGCAACACCGTCCCGCGCGAAGACGAGTGGTTGGCGAACACGACGATGAAGAAAGATCTATAAGAGCATCGCCGGTCCGCGTCAGGCTTCCGGACGAACCTGTGTTGAGACAAGTCATGTCACGCGAGCGTCTCTATCTTTTTGACACAACCCTGCGCGACGGAGCGCAGACGACCGGCATCGACTTTTCGCTCGACGACAAGCGCCGTATCGCTGCCGTGATGGACGACCTTGGCGTGGACTATATCGAGGGCGGATATCCAGGCGCGAATGCGACCGACACTGCGTTTTTCGCCGAGCCGCCGAAGCTCAACACGGCCACCTTCACGGCCTTCGGCATGGTCAAGCGCGCCGGACGCTCAGTGTCGAATGATCCCGGCTTCCAGACGATCCTTCACTCATCCGCCAAGGCGATCTGCCTCGTCGCGAAGGCGTGGGATTATCACGTCCGGGTCGCGCTCGGCATATCGAACGAAGAGAACCTGCGTGGGATCGCCGAATCGATCAGTGCCGTCGTCGCGACCGGCCGCGAGGCGATGCTTGATTGCGAGCATTTTTTCGACGGCAGTAAGGGCAACCGCGAGTACGCGTTGAGCGTGGCGCGAACGGCATACGAAGCCGGCGCGCGCTGGGTCGTGCTGTGCGATACCAACGGCGGGACGCTGCCGCACGAGGTCGAACGTATCGTGGGCGAAGTGACCCAGGTCGTGCCGGGTGAAAATTTGGGTATTCACACGCACAACGACACCGAAAATGCCGTCGCCAATGCGCTATCGGCTGTGCGAGCGGGTTGCCGGCAGATTCAGGGAACGCTGAATGGCCTGGGTGAGCGCTGCGGCAATGCCAATCTCACCTCGATCATTCCCACGCTGCTGCTGAAGGGTGAGTTCGCCGACAAGTTCCAGACGGGGGTGACGCCGTCGCGCTTGCGCGCGCTGACCCATGCCAGCCGCGTTCTCGACGAGGTGTTAAACGAAGCGCCCAACCGGCACGCGCCCTACGTCGGCGAGAGCGCGTTTGCGACGAAGGCCGGCATTCATGCGTCGGCAATCGTCAAGGATCCCGAGACGTACGAGCATGTGGCGCCGGAAGCTGTTGGTAATCAGCGCAAATTGCTGGTGTCAAAGCAGGCCGGCAAATCCAACATCCTGGCCGCGCTGGAGCGGTTGGGGCTCGGCATCGACAAGGATGACGAACGGGTTGCGGGTCTGCTCGATGCAGTGAAGGTGCGCGAGTCGTCAGGCTATTCGTACGAGAGCGCGGAAGCTTCATTCGAGCTTCTGGCGCGGCGTCATCTCGGCCATGTTCCGCAGTTCTTCACCGTGGACAGTTTCCGGGTGATGGTCGAGCGGCGACACAATTCGTCGGGCGAACTCGTTACGGTGTCCGAGGCCATCGTCAAGGTCTACGTCAACGGCGATGCCGAGCCGTTGTGGTCTGTGGGTGAGGGCAACGGACCGGTCAACGCGCTGGACTACGCGCTGCGCAAGGACCTCGGCCGCTATCAGAAGTACATCGCCGATGTGGAACTGGTGGACTACAAGGTGCGAATTCTCACCGGCGGCACGGAAGCCGTAACACGTGTTCTTGTCGAGAGCCACGACACGAGCACCGGGGATCGCTGGACGACTGTCGGCGTATCGCCGAACATCATCGATGCGTCGTTCGAGGCTTTGCTGGACAGCATCAACTACAAGCTGCTGAAGGACGGCGCTATCGCGGCCTAAGGTGCGCTCGCGTTCTGAAGATATTGCGTCGTCTTGCGACGGTTGAATAGATTCAGGCGTGGGTACGTCAGCACGCTCTCTTCGCGCCACGTGCCATCATCCTGACGCCGCTCCAACGCGTTTTGCCAAGTTTTGCCGCCGATCTTGTCGATGCGGACTCGAAGCGCGCCGGCGAGGGCGAGCTTTACGTAGTCGACCGTCATGTCGAGCGACTGCATGTCGTCATGCCACGAGCCGATGGAAAGCGCGCACCTGCCGGGCGTGACAAATGCGGTGACGTCTGGACCTTCCGGGCTCAGGCGGAGAACCGTTACGCTGCCGTCATCAATGATCATCGTCGCATCGGGCCGATCACGAATGGCGCGACGCAGTTCAGAGATCAAAGCTTGGATCTCGTAAGCTCCGCCGTTGCGTGCGGAGGATTTTTGCTCGGCAGGATGCGACGCATACCCGACGGTCGGTGGCATCGTATGTTCGGTGGAATCGCCCATACTCATAGTATTCCAATGAATATCGAGCATCGCAATCGGACCTTTAATTTGCTGCAGCGCGATATCTCTAAACGCTGCCGGTTTTCACGTTGCACAATAAAAACTCCTCAATCACGTGCTGGTTCGATTGTTGGAATAAGTGACTGATATTGCTGTAGCTATCGCACCGTAATTTTGGCGGCGGAATCTATTTTATGTTTAATGATTTGTTGCGTTTTGAAACGAGTCAAGAAATTTCGCTGAAGCGTTTTAAGTTTGCGCCGCAGCAATTCAATGTTCCGTTAACCTTTAAAGGGCGCAGTATCGCTCTTCCGACGCTGTAATTCCGCAAGTGTCCAGTCGTATCCCGACTGCACGAGTTCTCCGTGCCGGTGCCAATCCAGAAATCCGATATCGGCGGCTATCGGGGGGACAAGAAGGATGTCGTCGTTGCCAATGTGGCGCTGATAATCCTGGCGGTTGGCCATCAGCGAGCGCATGAGCACGGTGGCGAGACCTGGCGCTTCAGGTAGCGCCACGCGCCGTAACGGATTGATGGCGCTGCGCATCAGCGCGGAACGGGAAGGGAGGCTGTCGTAGTCGACATTGAAGCGCTCCATCTCCGGCAACAGAAAGCTGACGACCACGTTCGGCCCACTCTTGAGGTCGTGCATCGCGCCGATTGGGACATTGTCGAGCAGAGCACCGTCCACAAGCATCTCACCGTCGCTGGTATAGATCGGCGGCAGCAGGACCGGAATCGAAGCCGACGCGCGAACGGCCGTCCATAGATCGCCCTGCCGATGAACATGAAGGCGGTAGCTGGAGAGATTGGTCGAGACCGCGTAGAACGGCAGCCAAAGGTCCTCAATGTCAATGCCGCCGAAGTACCGGCGTAGCTGGGTGTCGAAATGGGCGTGATCCAGAAGCGAATAACGCGGCAGCGTGTAACGCTTCATCGCGCGATTGGCGACGAAGATGTCGTGCACGGCGTGATCGATCTCTTCGGGTGAGCTGCCCAGGGCGAAAGCCGCGACCATCGCGCTGCCGGCGGACGTGCCGCCCATGATGTCGAACTCGTAGCCTTGTTCGACGAGCGCACGGTAGATGCCGATGTGAGTCGCGCACAGCGCGCCGCCGCCGCATGCCACAAGGCCGCGCGCCTCGCCCGAAATGAAGCGGAACAGGCGGGCAAAATCCTTCGCATCGTTCATGGCAACATGGTGATGCATAGCGACGTCGCGCCCGGCGAGCCAACGCGAGGTACCCGATACGCGTTCGCGGCGCGGATGCAGCAGCACGAGGCGTGCTGCATCGGCGGCCAGGAACTTCGCCGCCAGCTTCTCCAGCCCGTTGATCTCGTGGTTGGCATCATGCTCGCCGACCGCGAGAACGAGATCGGCGTGCCGGATGACTTTCTCAGACCACGCGGTCGGTTCCGGATCAGCAAGGAAGAGCACGAAGTCTGCGCCGGCCTCGAGCGAATTCAGCGCGCGGGTGGCGGCTGCACTCTCGATTTTTGCCCCCACCTTCACGGCGTCTGGGGCCGATTGACTGTCGAGGACAAGCGTCTTGCCGGCGGCCTCGAAGATCGTGGCCATCTTCAGATAGAAGGCCATCGGCTGCGGGCTGTCGCCGGCGCGGATGATGGCGATGGTGCGCGGCCGGGGATCGGGCGGTGCAGGCGCTGCTGCGGTGGTGGCGGCCAGGCGGCCGGCCAGCGTCATCGCCAGCGACCGCCAGATCATCGGATGCTTACGCGTCAACTGCTCGAAATCTTTGCGGTCGAGCCGGAGCACGATGCTGTCGCGCATGGCAGTAACGGTGGCGGTGCGGCTATCGGTGTGCGTGATGAAGCCGATCTCGCCGATAGGTTGATCGGGGCCGATTTCGGCGATCGGTGTGCGGCGGCCTGTGCGGGTGACCGAGAAACGTCCCGAGACCACGATATAGAGGGCGTCTGCGGATTCACCCTGGCGAATGACTGTTTCGCCGCGTTTCAGGGAGCGGGTTTCGAAACGCGCGGCAAGCTCGGTCATCTCCGCGGCATCGAGCTGCGCGAAAATCTCGATGAGGGGCAGGGCCTGTTCGGCTTGGGATGACGGGTCAATGTCCATCGGAGCCTACGGTTGAAGTGTGTGCGGGACGAAATCAGTTCGAAATTGCGCAACCCAAGCGGGATCTAGGGATGATTTGACTTGCCCCAATCGTGCGGCAATACAAGACGATAACGCCGTTTCAGGGGTATCTGTCAGTTTTGCTGCGGTCAGGCATGCGTGTCGTGTGGAAATGTGTTGCGTTCGGCCTCGCCAGCTTGCTGGCGGCCTGCGCGACTGTGCCTATTCGCGATGCCGTACCGGAGCAATTGGTCGTGGAAGCGACGCTGCCCGGCTTGCAGGACGTGCGGATCTGGGGCGATGCCAAGATTCCGAATCTGGACCGCATGCTGGCCGCCGAAATGCCGGCGCTCAAACGCCGGATGCAGGAGCGGGACAAGAGTGGCGGCGGCGTCTCCAACATTATCGCGATATCTGGCGGGGCCGACGATGGAGCATTCAGCGCCGGGCTCATGGTGGGCTGGGGCGAGAGTGGAACCCGGCCGGAGTTCGACCTGGTGACCGGCATCAGCGCGGGTGCGCTCGTGGCGCCGTTTGTTTTCATCGGCCCCGAGTATGACGGCGCACTCGCGGAAATCTTCACGCAGTACGGCGCCAACGATATTTACACAGCAGACGTGATGGCGGGCCTATTCGGGGGCGATGCTCTAGCGGATTCGACGCCGCTTGCGACGTTGATCGCCAAGTACGTGGATCGGAACCTGCTTGATCGTGTGGCGCAAGAGCGAGCCAAGGGAAGGCTGCTCTTTATCGGAACGACAAACATCGATGCGCAACGGCCAGTCTATTGGGACATGGGGCGGCTGGCGCAAAGCAAACATGCCTCCGCGGTGGAGACCTTCCGCAAGGTGCTGTTGGCGTCGGCATCGGTTCCCGGCGTATTCCCGCCAGTGAGATTTCCCGTAACAGCGAACGGCCGCAGTTTCGAAGAACTGCATGTCGACGGCGGGCCGACGCGCGAAGTGTTTTTCGCGCCATCAGATTTCAGCTTCAAGTCGGTCGACAAGGCTTTCGGACGGCCCATTCCGCGGCGTCTCTACATCATCCGTAACGGCAAGCTCGGTCCGGAATTCATGGTGACCAAGGAAACGACGTTCGGGATAGCGCAACGATCTCTGGAGACGTTGACGAAGAACCAGGGCATTGGCGATCTGGTGCGCATGTACGCGCGCGCGAAGGACGACAAGATCGATTACAACCTCGTCGCCATACCCGACGAGTTCAAGGCCGCGCGGCCAAAGCCGTTCGATCAGGGTTATATGCGGTCGCTGTATAGTGCAGGGCTAGAACTGGGCCGGCGCCCCATCACCTGGATGAAGGCGCCACCGGGAGTGCTTGCTGCGCAATAGCCGGAGTAGGCGTGGCCACCTAGGCGGCGAGCAACATATCCGACGAGGCTTTCACGGTTTGGCTGGCACCGAGTGACGTCGATAGCGCGAACATGAACTTCGTGGGATTGAAACCCCATTTCGTGTTGAGGCGCATGCCCGACGCAACCTTCAACGTCATGCGCAGCATGCCGGAGTTATGATCCGACACGAACTTGTTCAGCCGGCGGGAGCCAAGAACCTCGCTCAAGGCGCGGATGCGCAGCAGGATCGCCGTCTTCAGTTCGCGTGAGCCTTCAAAGCCCTGCCAGAAGGCCTGTTCTACGGCACGAAAACGATCCTCGCTGATATTGCGCGAGGCAATGAGGGGAATACCGGCCAACGCAAGAACGCGAACGGCCTCGCCCAGATCTTGGGGCGCTACGACGGGAACGTCGGTCAGATCAACAGCAGCATTTGGCACTGTGTCAGCTCCGTTTTGCATCTTCGTCACTGCGCGCCCGCCGGGGCGCTGCCACCGAATGCGGTCCAGGTCGAGCCGTGCATCAAAATGATGTCCTTGGCGCGCCGTGTATCGAGCAAGAAGTCGGCATCGAGGCCAAGCAGCTTGCCATTAGGATTTTTGATCTCGTTCCGCGTGAAGCGGAAGCGTGATCCATCGTCGGTTCTGATTACGCCGAAACCGAGGTCGTCACGAAACTTGATGATTTGTCCATGCATCACACTTCTCCTCCTTTTGTCGACCCTGCACGGGTGCGTCACGGTGGAGAAAGAATGCCGACAGGTTCACGCCATGGCTGTTCCAGAGGAAACAAGTATCTGTAGAGGCTAGAAAAAATTCAATTCATTTGCCCCTGCGGCACATTTGCAGTTTTGGTCCGTCCGTTGCGCGATAACAACGCGCCCGCGGAACTGGAATTGCCAGTGCCGCGGGCGGGTTTGTCGATTCGAAAGTTAACGGGAGCTTTCGAGAGCGATTAGAGATCGCTGGGGTTTGGCAGCCTGGACTTTAACGAAAAAAGGCGTCCACACGCATGCCAGGCAACAGCGGCACGCCCTTTTCGAGGTCAATCGTCACTTCGAGCACTTCGACGTCGTTGGCGCGGCGCGGACCGCGGGGGCCGATCTTGGCCTGGCCGAGCGATGATGCAGTATTGCTCACGGTCCCCTCGAACTCCTTGCCGGGGAAGCTGACGGAGCGAACGAAAGCCTTCTGGCCGACCTTGATCTTGGCCACGTCATGCTCGTCCACTTCCGCCTTCACGCGCACCAGCGACATGTCGCCGAGAACGACCAGCGGCTCGGGGCTCGGTGAGACCACTTCGCCATCCTTGGCGTTGACCTGCAGAACGGTACCGGCAATCGGCGACCGCAGACGGCTCTTGTCGAGCAGGGCTTCGGCCATGCGCACTTCTGTGCGCGCGGCGCTGACTGCAGACTCCGCGCTGTTTGGTGCGGGCAAGTTCGACTTCGACTGTGCCTTCACAAATGCGAGGCGCTCACGATCGAGGCGAGAATTCGCGTCCTTGAGGCGCTGGCGGGCATCGGCGAGCGGCTGGTCGGCGTTGGCTTTACCGGCGCGCTTCTCCGACAGGGCGAAATCGAACTCGATGCGGGCACCGGTGGCCGCGCGCTCAGCGGAGTAAATGGCGTCTTCGGCCTTGCGAACGTCTTCACGTCCGGACACGAACTGCTTCTCGCGTTCTTCGCGAAGGGCCTCCGCCTGGGTTTCGGCGGCGCCGAGCTTGGCGCGGGCTTCCGCATCGTCGAGGCGGATCAACAGATCGCCTTCTTCGACTTTGTCATCCGGCTTCACCATCACTTCGGCGACGCGACCCAGGAGGCTCGTGCCGATGCGGATCTCGCCCGACTTGGGCTCGACGCGGCCGGGGGCGGCTGCGACCCAGTTGACGACGGCGGGCGCGGCGGGATCGGCCTGTGAGCCGGAATACTGCAATTGCGTGAAGGCGAAATAACCGCCCGCGGCAAGTATGGCAATGACGGATGCCAATCCAATCGTCTTAAGCATAGCGCTTGTTTCCATCTCTGCGGCTCGCGGCCGTTTTGCGAATTGTGTACTGGGCCTCGGCTGAGGGCACGGCGGAGTGCTCGTCGGGTTGGTTTTCACCGGGGCGTTCGTCTGCAACGATGCGGCCATCCTCGATGCGGATGATGCGATCGGCAAAGGCCAATGTGCGGTGGTCGTGGGTGACAGCCAGCACGGCGCGGGTCGGATCCTTGGCCACCTGGGCCAGCAGTTCCATGACGGCGCGGCCGTTCTCGCTATCCAGGGCCGCGGTGGGTTCGTCGGCCAGAATGACTGAAGGAGAGCCGGCCAGCGAGCGGGCGATTGCCACACGCTGCTTTTCGCCGCCCGAAAGCTTGGAGGGATAGTTGTTCGCGCGGTGGCTGAGGCCGACCGCTTCCAGTGCGCTGGCCGCGGCGGCATAGGGATCGGCGACCTTGGCGTTGCGAACGTCGAGGGCGACCATCACGTTCTCCAGCGCGGTCATCGTCGGGAAAAGGTTGTAGGACTGGAAAACGAAACCGACATGGCGGCGGCGCAGGTCTGCCAGGCCTTCAGCGTTGAGACCGACGGCCTGCTCGTTGGCAACCGTCAGGTGCCCGCTGGTGGCTGTGAGGATGCAGCCGAGGATCGACAGTAGCGTGGTCTTGCCGGAGCCCGAGGGGCCCATCAGCAGGGTCAGTTCGCCGGGGCGGAGGTCGAGATCGACACCCTTCAGAACCTGAAATTCGTTGGCGCCGGTGCCGAGCATCTTGGTGATGCCGCGGGCCTCCAACAGTGGTTTGTTGGCAGGTTGAGCGTTAGCCGTGGCGGCGGTGCTCAGCTTCTCCATGAGTGACATAACGATCTCCCTCGACGTGGTGTCGAATTGCCCTTGCGATGACCCTACAGTGCCTGCTTCACGCAACATCTGCTGTTCCGGCGGTTACATGAATGATTTTTGTGGGTCTTTCTGAATTTTCAGCCCGTCCGTAAACGCCGCAAGGCCTCAGCGGCGCCGCAATTGCCGGTCAGCAGTCGGCCTCAGGGACTAGGGGAGTAAGGGCGTGAGTAATTCGGATTTTTCGGGTCACAACGACTTGGCGCTGCAGGGTGGTTTGAAGTCTGAAGGTGGGCTGATGGTCGCGGCCATTTCGGGGATCGCATTGCTGTTCTCCGGTTACAGCCTCTGGGAAACGTCGCTTAAATCGTCGGATCTACAAATCTTCGTACCGCCGATTATTTACTATTCTTCGCCATACAACAATTCGAACTTCGAGATGATCCAGATCCCTGTCACGATCGTGAACGAGGGGGCTCAGACCGGAACGGCGCTGCACTTCGATCTCGAAGTCACGGACCCGCGGACGAAGCAGACGAAGCGCTTTTATTCTGCCGAGTTTGGCGTCTGGTCGATGGAGCGGACGCGACAGCGGGCGTACACCGGCTTTGCACCGATCTCGCTGCAGGGGCATTCGAGCCGGGCGGAATCGGTGCTGTTCTACACGCGAGGTGCCGAAGAGAAGCCTGTGCAACTGATCCACGAGGCCGGCACGTACCAGTTCAAGCTGACGCTGGTAGAGGCCGAAGGCGGCTCCCGGAGCTGGCTCTCAAACCTGTTGGGCTCCAGCGAGCCGCCAAGCATTACGTTTGAGAGGGCGCTGCCGTTTTATGACGCCCGGTCGTTCCAGGAAGGTACGATCTTCATGCACAGCCCGGACTGGGCGGCGTCGTCGGGTAGGTCGCCAATCGTGGCACCGGCAACCGGCGCGCCCAATGAGCAGACCGCACCCTAGCTGGGCCGGCCTTGGGCTGAACTACCGGGTCGAGCAACACGCTGGCTTGAGGGGTTCATTAACGCAGACGGCGTATAAAAACCATCTCTAGGCGGATGAGTTGTGGTGGCTGGAGCTGCCCAGCCGTTAGGTTGTCTATCTTGTTGCACACCGTTGCGAGTACAAGTCCTGTTCGCAGGTTGACGCTGTATAGCGTGTTAGCGGTCGCCAGCGCGGCTGCGACTGCAATGGCCGCGGTGCTGTGGTCCACATACCGTACGGACGTCATCAGTGTTGCCAAGCAGCAGCGCTTCGTCGCGCACGCGCTAGAAACCAGCGTCGACAAAATTCCCTACGATCAGGAAAGCGTGGCGATCTGGGATGACGCCATCAAAAATGTTCGCACCGAGTTCAATTTGAAATGGGTCGAGCACAACCTGAGTACCTGGATGTTCGACTACTTCAAGCATGATCAGGCGATGGTGCTCGATGATCGCGACCAGCTTCTCTATTTAAAGACCGCAGACGAAACCGTGGACGAACCGGTATGGGACGCTGAGCTTGCTGGGCTCGTCAAAGATCTGCGCCGGCAAATTGCAGCAGGGGCGCTGGACGATTATGAAGCCGGCCGCGCGCGCATTCCGCGCTCTGTCGATCGGGTTGTTCTGGGCAATCGGCCCGCCATCGCCAGTGTCATGCCGATCGTAACGGACACTGGCAAAATGCCCCAAGAGCGAGGCAAGGAGTTTCTGCTCGTAAGCGTCCGGTTTCTCGATACGACGTTCGTCGAGAACCTCTCCTCTGACTATCAGCTAGCCGGTGCTCGCTTCTCGCGCAGTGCCATAATCAACCCGCCGGAACGCTCGTTCGCGCTCGAGAATGCTGCGGGGCAAACCATTGGCTATTTCGTGTGGCGGCCGTTTCTGCCGGGGTCGGTGATCTTTTGGGAGGTCGCGCCCGTCATAGCGTTTGGTTTGGTCTGCATTGGAAGTGCCGTGGTGCTGTTGATCCGTGGCTTGCGCAGCAGCTATGCGCAACTGATTGCCAGCGGTGCTGCAGCCAGTCATGCGGCTTCTCACGATGTTCTGACCGCCCTTCCGAACCGGGCATATTTCGACAGGCAGCTTATGTCTGCACTGAGCGCGCGCCAGGATGGGCCGCAACCGCTCGCGCTGCTGTTTCTGGACCTCGATCGATTCAAGACCGTGAACGATACGCTTGGACACGCTGCCGGCGACGAGCTGATCAAGCAGTTCGTTCTGCGGATAGGCCAGATGCTGGCACCGGAGAATTTTCTGGCGCGTACCGGCGGTGACGAGTTCGCGATCATCGTGCCGGATGCGACGGATCAATGCACCATCGAGGAGCTGTGCGCCGATATCCTCACGCTGGTGGCAGCTCCGTTCGACGTGCGCGGTACGCATGCGGTTGTCGGCGTCAGTATAGGAATCGCGATGGCGCGCGTGGATCACGTGGCGCCCGCGGATCTGGCGCGGCAAGCCGACATTGCGCTGTACCAGGCCAAGGGCACGGGTCGCAACTGCTTCTGCTTTTTCACCAAGGACGTGGAAGACCGTTTGCGCGCGCATGCCGTGCTGGAGGCCGATCTACGTGCGGCGCTTGGCGAAGGCGGCTTGGAACTCGCATATCAGCCGATCTACAATTCCGCGACGCTGCGCGTGGCTGGCATTGAGGCCTTGGCACGCTGGAACCATCCGCGGCTGGGGTCAGTCTCTCCGCAAATCTTCATTGCTATTGCCGAGCAGACTGGGCTGATCCACGAACTTGGTCATTGGGTTTTGCGGGAAGCGTGCGGTGCGATCTGCGACACCGATTTTGCAACGCTGGCGGTCAATGTGTCGCCAGTGCAGATCTTGAAGCCCGGCTTTGCCGATACGCTGCTTTCGACGCTGACTGAGACCGGCTTTCCCCCAGGCCGGCTGGAGATCGAGATCACCGAAGGAACATTGCTCGATACGACAGGTGTCGCAGAGAAGGTTCTGCAGACCTTGCGGAGCGCCGGGATAAAGATCGCCTTGGACGACTTTGGGACCGGTTATTCGTCGTTGAGCTATTTGATGAAGCATCAGGTGGACCGCCTGAAAATCGATCGGTCCTTTGTCTCACAGCTTGGTGAAGGTTCTTCGGCCAGTTCGGTAGTTCGCGCGATCGTTACGATGGCGCAGGCGATCGGGGTCTCCGTGACGGCCGAAGGGGTCGAGACACGAGATCAGCAAGCGATCCTGCAGCAGCTGGGTTGTGATCAGCTGCAGGGTCATCTGCTGTCGAAGCCGGTTCCCGTGGTCAAGCTACTAGAGCTGGGTGATGAACGCGTTGCGTCGCCTGTTGCCGCATGATCAACGGACCGGCGCCGGCAACCGGGGCGCGGAGCGAGCAGACTGCACCTTAAACGAAAAAGGGCTACCTCTCGGTAGCCCTTTTCCATCCGGTCGTCTGGCTCAGTCGATGCAATCTTCGTAGCGGTTCCACCAATAGGAGCTGCCAGTGCGGATGGCCTTGCGACGCAGCCAGCCACAATCGCTGTAGCCGTAGCCATAGCCGTCACCGATGTACACGCCTACGCCACCACCGCGATGCCGATGACCACGATCCGCGCGTCGATCGCCGCGGTCTCCACGGCCTGAGTAGGTGCCGCGAGGGCCTCGATCGCCGCGAGCGCTTGATCCGTCACCGCCGCGGCGGCCGCCATCAAACGAAGAACCGCGACCGCTTGAAGGGCCTACGCCAGCATCGCCGGAGCTTGCACCAGAGCTGCCGCCGCCGTTCCGGCCGCCACCGCCGCGCGAGCCACCGCCGCCTCCGCCGCCGGGTCCTCCTCCGCCGCCGGAACTAGCAGCCGGACCGCCGCCGGATTTGCCTCCGCCACCGCCGCCACCACCACCGGATCCGCCACCGCCTCCGTTTCCACCTCCGCCGCCTCCATCCCTCACAAGCTGGACAGCGCCGGCGCTAGACGCAGGGTTATCTCCAAGGCTCAGGGCAAAGGCGGATGAGGCACAAGCCATGCCGAATGACGCAATTGCACCCACAATGATTTTTCTCTTCATGATCCACGATCCTTTTCGTTGTCCGCAGCTCGCTTGGCTGCTGGTGAGTAAACGCATGAAGCAACGATGGTTGCGCCTGCAGCTACTGTCTGGACCCAATTTAATGTTGGCCGGCGGAACGGCCGCTTCAGATTCGAGTTGGCTGATTGATGAAGTCACATGGAGGCTGTCATGAGCAGCACTGGCGATAAAGTTAGCGGTCACGCCAATAAGGTAGCCGGCAAAGCCAAGGAACTGGCTGGCAAGGCGACCGGCAACGAGGAACTCGAGGCCAAGGGCGATGCCCAGCAGGTCAAGGGCTCAGCCCAAGTCGGCATGGGCAAGGTCAAGGATGCAGCTAAGGACGGCGCCGACGCCGCCAAGAAGGCGCTGGACTGATCTTGATTAGCCAACCACGACGAAGCCATCCTGCTGGTCCGCAGGGTGGCTTTTTTCATTGCCGATGCGGCACGAACGAAGACGAGCAGATCATATAGCGTTGCCGCTTATAGCCAGCTCACTTGTTCAGCGCGAGCACCAACGCTTTCGGATTGCCGCCGTTCTCGCTGATGTAGTTCTGGAACAGCGTGTCCAGGAACGACGTCATGCGGAAGCCGATGACTTCTGCGTCGCGGACCTTATAGACGGCGCCGCGCTTCACCAGGATCCAACGGACGTCGTAGCTTTCGCCGCTTTTTAGCGTGATACGGCTCTCCACGGTCGCGCCGGAGCCGGTCTCGGACTGGCCGACCATGACGGCTTTGGCGACCGGATACTTCGGAGCCTCCTTGCCCGCGTAGCGCGCAATGAAATTGATCATGCCGTTGTAGTAGGCTGGCCGGTCACCCTTGGGCAGCGCGCTGGCGTAGGAGCCGAGCGCTGTCAGTCCGATCGATGGGACGTCGGCATGGCTCCGGATAACGCTCGCAAACGACTGAACCGATCCGGTTCTGGACGCTGCAATTAGCTCATTGGCGACCCGCTGCATGTATCCCGCTGCCGATTCGGCGCGGGCGCTGCTGGTTGCGAAAGACAATAGTGCGACCGCCAGGGCCAACACGGTCAATGGACCGCGCTTCACGGCAAGACTCGACATGTGCTGCGACGTTCCTCTTTAAAATCCGGCGGTTGATGCTTCGCCAAGCGCAACGTGGCACGCCGTCAAATCAGTTGCCTCCACTATCAGCATGCCGGATGCCTCGCCGTCAAAGGGGGCCAGATAGAGAAGGCAGAGGTGTGACCAAATGCTGTGGCCAAACGGCACTTGACATATAAAGATGTCTTTATATGTTGATCGCTGAAATGGAGGCCGGCATGATCGGGACTTTGCCATCGTCGGAGCTTGTGGCGGCGCTGAAAGCGGCAGCCGAGCCGACGCGTTTGCGCATTCTTGCTCTGTTGGCCGATGCCGAGCTGAACGTGAAGGATCTGACGCAAATTCTCGGCCAGAGCCAGCCGCGCATCAGCCGGCATCTGAAGCTGCTGACGGAAGCCGGGCTGATCGAGCGGTTCCGCGACGGCAGCTGGGTCTACTTCCACGTATCTGATCGTACCGAATGCGGGCGGTTGGCCCTGCGCGTCACGCAAAGCGTGGATGGAGCCGAGGCCGTCCTGCACCGGGATCGTGACCGGTGCCTGGCCTTGAAGAGTGAGCGCGAGGCCGAGGCGCAAGGCTATTTTGCCGCCCACGCCGCAGACTGGAACCGTATCCGGTCATTGCACGTCGCCGAGCACGAGGTGGAGAGTGCGATGCTCGATGCTCTTGGAACCGGGCCGTTCAAACTGCTCCTTGATCTGGGCACCGGTACCGGCCGCACGCTGGAGCTATTCGCCGGGCGCTATGAGCGCGGCTTGGGTCTCGACGTCAATCAGGCAATGCTGGCTTACGCCGAGGGCACAATCGCGCGCGCACGGCTTACGAATGCGCAGGTGCGCCACGGAGACATTTATCATCTGGCCTTGCCGGACGGCTGCGCCGATGCCGTCGTCGTGCATCAGGTGCTCCACTTCCTGCCCGAGCCTGGGTTGGCAATCCGGGAGGCGGCACGCGTTACGGCGCCGGGCGGAAAATTACTTATTGTCGATTTCGCTCCGCACGAGCACGAGTTTCTGCGGGAAGAGCACGCGCATAAGCGGCTCGGCTTTCCGAGCCAGCAAATGTCGCAGTGGGTGACGGATGCGGGACTGAAGGCGATCAGCAACAAGCTGCTGGCGCCCCCCGCCGGCGACTCGGCTGGGCTCACGGTTTCGCTGTGGCTGGCACAACGTCCATCGGTCAGGGTGAGTGCGCCCCGGCCGGCAAAGAAAATAGAAACGACCGATCTAGAGAGGGCACGCTGATGCCACCGGAAGGCAAGGAACGCAAAAGCAGGCTCGTCGGCTCTGGCGACATCGATGTCTCATTCGAATTCTTTCCGCCGAAGTCGGAGAAGATGGAAGAGAACCTTTGGGCAGCCATCCGCCGCCTGGAGCCGTTGGCGCCGGAGTTCGTCTCCGTGACGTATGGCGCCGGCGGGTCGACGCGCGAGCGCACGCATAACACGGTGGCGCGCATTGTTCGTGAAACGGCGCTGCGTCCGGCCGCGCATCTGACGTGTGTCGAGGCGACGAAGTCAGAAGTCGAAGCCGTCGCCCAGGCCTATCAGGATGCCGGCGTTCGCCACGTCGTGGCGTTGCGCGGCGATCCTGCCGGCGGTGTCGGCTCGGCCTACCAGCCGCATCCCGATGGCTTCGCCAATGCCGCCGAACTCGTCGAAGGCTTGAAGAAGGTCGGTAACTTCGAGATTTCAGTTGCGGGTTATCCGGAGAAGCATCCCGACAGCCCGAGCCTCAAGGCCGACATGGACAATTTGAAAGCCAAGGTCGATGCGGGAGCCGATCGCATCATCACGCAGTTCGGCTTCGACAACACGCACTTCCTACGCTTCCTGGAGCGGGCACGCGCCGCCGGCATCTGGATTCCCATCACGCCGGGCATCGTGCCGATCCACAACTTCCGCCAGGTCGCCGGCTTTGCCGTCCGCTCCGGCGCCACCGTGCCGGCATGGTTGGCGCGCCGTTTCGAAGGGCTTGATGACGATGTGGCGACGAGCCATCTCGTGGCCGTGGCGGTTGCCACCGAACAAGTGATGGACCTCGTCGACGAAGGCGTGAAGTCGTTTCATTTCTACACGCTGAACCGCCCGGACCTCGTCTATGCCATCTGCCATCTGCTGGGCCTGCGCCCGCTGAAGGCCAAGCCATTGGAAGCGCGCAAATCCGCCGTATCGGCCTGAGCTGCGCGAAGGAGTATGCCATGAAGAAAATCGCAAGCTGGGCCGCGCTGGAGAAGGCGGCCGCAGAGCGCATCCTGATCATCGATGGCGCCATGGGCACCATGATCCAGCGCCACAAGCTGCAGGAAGAAGACTATCGCGGTAAGCGCTTCGCGGACTGGAAGAGCGACGTCAAAGGCAATAACGACCTGCTGGTGCTGACGCAGCCGAAGATCATCGGCGAAATCCACGAGCAGTATCTGGCTGCCGGCGCCGACCTGATCGAGACGAACACGTTCAACGCGCAACGTATCTCCATGGCCGACTACGGCATGGAGGAGTTGTCGGCTGAGATCAATTTCGAGGCGGCCAAGATCGCGCGGGCTGCCGCCGACAAGTACACCAAGCTGACCCCGGACAAGCCGCGCTTCGTCTGCGGTGCCGTCGGCCCGACGAACCGCACGGCGTCGCTGTCGCCGAGCGTCAACGATCCTGGCTACCGCAACGTCACGTTCGATGAACTGCGCGAGGCTTACAAGGAGCAGGTGATCGCTTTGATCGAGGGCGGGTCGGACATCATCCTGATCGAAACGATCTTCGATACGCTGAATGCCAAGGCGGCCGGCTTTGCAACGCTCGATGCCTTCGACGAGAAGGGCGTGCAGCTGCCGATCATGATTTCCGGCACGATCACGGACAGGTCTGGCCGCACCTTGTCGGGGCAGACTGCGGAAGCATTCTGGTATTCGATGCGGCACCTTCGCCCGTTTTCGATCGGGTTGAACTGCGCGCTGGGCGCGGAGCTGATGCGTCCCTATCTGGCCGAACTGGCGCAGGTCGCGGACACGCGCGTCTCGGCCTATCCCAACGCCGGACTGCCGAACGCAATGGGCGAGTACGACGAGGGGCCGGATGAGATGGCTTGCAAGGTCGAGCCGTGGGCACACGAGGGTCTGCTGAACATCATCGGCGGTTGCTGTGGCTCCACGCCCGACCACATACAGCACATTGCTGAGCACGTGGCCTCGTCCAAGCCGCGCGCGGTGCCGAAGCTGACGACAAAGATGAGGCTGTCAGGGCTGGAGCCGTTCGTGCATGGGTGACACTGTGCAATGTGTATGATACACAATCAAATGTGTATGGAGATGGCAATGCGGACAAATATCGAATTGGACGACGAAAAAATCGAGCAAGCTAAGCGGCTTACAGGTGTGAAAAGCAAGAAAGATGTGGTTGATCTCGCGCTGGATGAACTGATCCGATCGCGGAGAAAGAAGAGCTTGTTGGATCTGGCCGGAAAGATTGAGTTCTATGACGGCTTTGATCCCAAGGACGGAAACGACCGCCAGCTATGATGGTGTTGGACACGAGCATCATCGTCGATCTGCTGCGTGACAAAACTGGCCGATCTGCCCGCGACCTTGAGGCATTTCTTGGGGGCGGTGAATTTCTGCTGTCGCGGATCTCTCAATTTGAATTGCTCCGAGGTTGCCGGGACGAGCGCCACTGGAGTGAGCTGAATAGCTATCTGGAAGTCCAGAACTACATCGAATGCGATGCTGCCTCGTGGGTTGCAGCAAGCAGAACTTTCTACGAGTTGAGGAAATCCGGGCGCACGCTGCGCAGCTCCTTCGACTGCTGCATCGCTCAAGCCGCGCTAGATCGCAACCTGACACTTGTTCATAACGACGATGACTTTGAAGCTATCGCCGAAATTCGCCCGTTGCGGCAAACCCGGCTGGATCTGAAGCACGCCAAAGGCAAAAGATGACCACTGACACCACCTCCAACACACCCGCCGCCAGCGCTGCGACATCGTTCATCAACGTGGGTGAGCGCACCAACGTCACGGGCTCGGCGAAGTTTCGCAAGCTGATCGAGGCGAACGATTATCCCGCCGCACTGTCGATCGCACGCGAGCAGGTGGAGAACGGCGCGCAGATCATCGACATCAACATGGACGAGGGCCTGCTCGATTCCGAGAAGGCGATGACCACGTTCCTCAACCTCATCGCGTCGGAGCCGGATATCTCGCGCGTGCCGGTGATGATCGACAGCTCCAAGTGGACGGTGATCGAGGCCGGTTTGAAGTGCGTGCAGGGCAAGGCGATCGTCAACTCGATCAGCATGAAGGAAGGCGTGGGGCCGTTCCTGGAGCAGGCGCGTAAGGTACTGCGCTACGGCGCCGCTGTCGTCGTCATGGCGTTTGACGAGCAGGGGCAGGCGGACACGATCGAGCGCAAGGTCGCCATCTGCGAACGCGCCTACAAGATCCTGACGGAAGAGGTCGGCTTTCCGCCGGAAGACATCATCTTCGATCCCAACATCTTTGCCGTCGCCACCGGCATCGAGGAGCACAACGGCTACGGCATCGCCTTCATCGAGGCCGCGCGGCAGATCAAGGAGAAAATGCCGCTGGTGCATATCTCCGGCGGCGTGTCGAACCTGTCGTTTGCGTTCCGCGGCAACGAGCCGGTGCGCCAAGCGATGCACTCCGTGTTCCTGTATCACGCAATCCAAGCCGGCATGGATATGGGCATCGTCAACGCAGGTCAGTTGACGTTGTACGACGACATTCCCGCCGAACTGCGCGAGCTGTGTGAAGATGTGGTGCTGAACCGCCGCGATGACAGCACGGATCGCCTGCTGGAGGCGGCCGCGCGCTTCAAAGGTGACGGCACGACGAAGGTCAAGGAGAAGGATCTCAAGTGGCGCGACGCGCCCGTCGAGGACCGGCTGACGCATTCGCTGGTCCACGGCATCAACGACTTCATCGAGCTCGATACGGAAGAGGCCCGCCAGAAGCTGCCGAAACCGCTGCACGTGATCGAGGGGCCGCTGATGGCCGGCATGAATGTCGTTGGCGACTTGTTCGGCGCCGGCAAGATGTTCCTGCCGCAGGTGGTGAAATCGGCACGCGTGATGAAGCAGGCCGTGGCCTACCTGCAACCTTATCTGGAAGAAGAAAAGAAGGCGTCGGGCCTGGAGTCCATGCCGTCGGCCGGCAAGGTCGTGATGGCAACCGTGAAGGGCGACGTGCACGACATCGGCAAGAACATCGTCGGCGTCGTGCTCCAGTGCAACAACTACGAGGTAATTGATCTCGGCGTGATGGTCTCGGCGCAAAAGATCCTCGACACCGCGAAGAAGGAGAAGGCCGACATCATCGGGCTGTCAGGCTTGATCACGCCGTCGCTGGACGAGATGTGCCATGTCGCGGCCGAGATGGAGCGCGAGGGCTTCAGCGTGCCGTTGCTCATCGGCGGCGCAACGACGAGCCGCGTGCACACGGCGGTAAAGATCAGCCCGAACTATCGCGCCGGCCAGGCGATCTACGTGCTGGATGCCAGCCGCGCCGTGGGTGTGGTGTCGAACCTTCTCTCCGACACGGAACGGACGCCCTACATCGACAATATCAAGGGCGAGTACGTCAAGGTGCGCGAGGCGCATCTGCGCAACGAGGCCAAGAAGAACCGCATTCCGGTTTCGACGGCACGTGCCAACAAGTTCAAGATCGATTGGGGCAAGTATACGCCGCCCAAGCCGAGCTTCCTCGGCACGCGCGCCTTCAAGGGCTACGATCTGGCCGAGCTTGTGCCCTATATCGACTGGACGCCGTTTTTCCAGACGTGGGAACTGGCGGGTCGTTACCCCATGATCCTCAACGACAACAAGGTGGGCGCCGAGGCCAAGAAGCTGTTTGCCGACGCACAGCAGCTGCTGAAACGCATGGTGGCGGAGAAGTGGATCACCGCAAATGCCGTCGTCGGGTTCTGGCCGGCGAACAGCACCGGCGATGACGTCGAAATCTATGCCGACGATACGCGCGCCAAAAGGATCGCCACGGCGCATACGCTGCGCCAGCAGATTGCACGCGATAACAACCGCGAGCGTGCGCATACCGCGTTGTCTGACTTTATTGCGCCCAAAGATAGCGGCGTGGCCGACTATCTGGGTGGTTTTGCCGTCACTGCGGGCATCGGTGAAGACGAGGCGATCGAAAAACACATACCTAAGACGGACGATTACACGCGCATCCTGTGCAAGGCGCTATCGGACCGGTTTGCCGAAGCGTTCGCCGAGCGTCTGCACGCGCGCGTCCGGCGCGAACTTTGGGGTTACGCGAAGTCCGAGACGCTATCGAATGACGATCTCATTCTGGAGAAGTACCAGGGTATCCGCCCCGCACCAGGGTATCCGGCCCAGCCCGACCACACCGAGAAGAAGACACTGTGGGCTCTGATGGATGTCGAGAACGCGGCAGGGATCACGTTGACCGAGAGCTACGCCATGTGGCCGGGCGCCGCGGTGTCCGGCTTCTACTACTCCCATCCCGACAGCCACTACTTTGGCGTCGGCAAAGTGGAGCGGGATCAGGTAGAGGATTATGCGCTGCGCAAGGGCTGGACGGTCGTCGAGGCGGAGCGCTGGCTGGCGCCGGTGCTGAACTATGATCCCGTCTCGGCGGCAAACGCAGACGCCGCCTGATCGGCGCAAACAAGCCGGCTAGATACGGATGCGCAAGGCGCGACAGATGAATGTCAGAAAGGCCGACGTGAGGGCGAATACTGCAATGCCCAATTGTGGCGCGGATGGCAGCGCGGCGAGCAAACTCGCACCAAACACGATTGCAGCCCAGAAGAGTGCCGGAGCGATAACGACCAAAAGAAAGCCCAGGTGAGCGTCGAAAACATGCGGTGCGGCCCGCGCCGGATTACAAGCGGCGTCAAGCGGTGCCGCGATGCTCTTGATCGTCTCTCTCGGCATGGCGCCTCCCAAGGCGGGCGCCACCGGGATGGGGCACAGCCGACCTTCGCCAACGTTGGCCTACAATTGTTTAGCAAGGCGTTAAGTTGGCGCTACGCTGCGTGCATTGGGAAGCAGCCAATAGCGGTCAGAATATGTCACCGAATGTGGACAAGTCAGGTGCAGTGCAACAATGACGTTTGACATTGTTGTCATCGGCGGTGGTCACAACGGCCTGACAGCGGCCGCCTATCTCGCGCGCGCAGGACTCAGGACGCTTGTTCTAGAAAAGAATGCCGTCGTGGGTGGCGCGGCCGTCACCGACGAGTTTGTTCCAGGGTTTCGCAACTCGGTTGCATCCTACACGGTGAGCTTGCTCAATCCGAAAGTTGTTGCGGATCTGGACCTTCACCAGTTCGGCTTGAAGATCGTCGAACGGCAGGCTGGGAATTTCTGGCCAATCGACGAGAGCAGTTCGCTGTTGATGCCGTACGGGCTTGCCGGGCGGCAAACTGCGATAGCGCAATTTTCCGAGCGCGATGCGGAACGGCTGCCGGCTTATGATGCCGCCCTAGAGAAAGCCGCGAGTGTCTTGCGGGATCTCGTTTTGAAGACGCCGCCGAATGTTGGTGGCGGATTGTTCGAGGCTATTCGTGCTGCGGCGATCGGGCGGCGTACGTTTGGCATGCCGCTGGCGGACAAGCAGGTGATCGCCGATCTTTTTACAAAGAGTGCCGCGGCCTTCCTCGACGAATGGTTCGAAAGCGATGTGGTGAAGGCGAGTTTCGCGTTCGACGGGATTGTCGGCGCGTATGCCTCGCCGTCGACGCCGGGCACGGCTTACGTGCTGCTGCACCATTGCTTCGGCGAGGTGAACGGCAAGGCGGGTGTTTGGGGGCACGCGATTGGTGGCATGGGTGCGATCACCCAGGCGATGGCCAAGTCGGCGGAAAGCGCGGGCGCGGAGATCCGTACGTCCTCGCCGGTGCGCGAGGTGCTGGTGGAGAATGGCCGTGCTGCCGGCATCGTGCTTGCCAATGGCGATGTGGTGCGGGCACGCGCGGTGGCTGCCAACGTCGGACCCAAGCTTCTGATGCGCGACATGGTGCCGGCGGGCGCAGTCGCGGAGGATACGCGCAACCGCTTCGTCCGGATGAGCACCGGGTCCGGCACATTCCGCATGAACGTGGCGCTGTCGGAGTTGCCGGACTTCACGACGCGGCCGGGCAAGCAGCAGCAAGCGCACCATACGGCGGGGATCGTGATCGGCCCGACGCTGGAGTATCTGGAGCGGGCGTACCTCGATGCGCGCCGTGACGGCTGGTCAGCCGAGCCGGTCGTTGAAATGCTTATCCCCTCGACGCTGGATGACAGCCTGGCGCCGGCGGGACAGCATGTCGCCAGCCTGTTCGTGCAGCATGTGGCGCCGCGGCTGCCAGGCCCGCGGAGTTGGACCGATCCGCGTGAAAAAGAGGCGTTCGCCGATCTCGTCATCGACACGGTTACGAAGCATGCGCCGAACTTCAAAGCCGCGGTCATCGGGCGCCAGATCCTGTCGCCGCTTGACCTGGAGCAGCGCTTTGGGCTGGTGGATGGCGACATATTCCATGGGGCGCTGTCGCTGGACCAGCTGTTCTCGTTGCGGCCGGTGATGGGCTATGCCAACTACCGCATGCCGGTGCCGGGGCTGTACCTGTGCGGGTCTGGTGCGCATCCGGGGGGCGGGGTCACAGGGGCGCCGGGCCACAATGCCGCGCGCGAGATCATCAAGGATCTCGGCCGCCGCTGACTGCGATCGAGGCTAGAAGGCGAGCCCCAAGGAGCGTGCGATGAACTTCGGCCCCGTCATTCCCGTGCTGCGCTTCTTCGACGAGGCGAAGATGCGTGAGTTCTACCTTGAGTTTCTCGGCTTCGAGGTGACCTTCGAGTTCCGCTTCGAGCCCGACACGCCGCTGTATCTCGGAGTGCAGCGCGGCAACTGCCTGCTGCACTTGTCGGAGCATCATGGCGATGGCACGCCCGGCTCCAACGTGCGCATCATGACGGATGCATTGGATTCGTACCACGCCGAGTTGACAGCGAAGCGCTACAAGTACAACCGGCCCGGCATCGAACTGCAGCCTTGGGGATTGCGGGAGGTGACGGTGCAAGATCCGTTTGGGACGCGGTTGACGTTCTTTGCGCCCAAGGACAGTTGAGATGCGCATCAACGACGACATCGAAATCGACGACAAGGAACTGGAAGAGCGCTTCATCCGCTCTTCGGGGCCCGGTGGGCAGAACGTCAACAAGGTGGCGACGGCGGTAGAACTACGCTTCGATGCGCGCCGTTGCCGGACGCTGGCCGATGCGGTGTTTGCGCGGCTGAAGCGGATCGCCGGCAGCCGCATCACGGACGAGGGCGTCATCGTCATTCGCGCCGACCGCTTCCGGACGCAGGAGCGAAATCGCGATGATGCGAAGGACCGGTTGGCGGAGATGATCCGCGAAGCGCTGGTGGCGCCGAAGCGGCGGATTGCGACGCGGCCGACGTTGGCGTCCAAGACGCGGCGCATCGATTCCAAGGTGCAGCGCGGCCGCACGAAGAAGCTGCGGCAAGCCAAATCCTCGTGGGATTAGCCTTCCGCTGAAGTAAAGCCGGGCCGCTATTTCAGGGTTTTCAGATACGCGACGATATCGGCGCGATCGGCTTCGCTTGAGATGCCGGGGAAGGCCATCTTGTTGCGCGGCACGTCTGTCTGCGAATTGGCGAGGAACCGATTGAGCGCTGCGTCCGTCCAGATGAGGCCGCGCGCGTTGGCAGCCTGGAAGGCGTCGGAATACTCGAAGTCGGGTCGCGTGCCCGCCTTGGCGCCGGCTATGCCCGCAAGCGTGGGGCCGGGACCGGGATCCTCGCCGGCGGTAAGGGTGTGACAGGCCAGACATTGGTCGGTCAGCGTTTTTCCGCGCGCGGCATCCTGCGCAATGGCCGCGACAGAACCCGCCAGCGTCATCGCCACCGCAGCAAGAGTGAGTTGGATCGCGCGCATGTGAAAGGCTCCCCGGCAGCCTGAAGACAGGGCGCATCCCGAGCGCCCAGGCTCCAGACTAGCAGACGCCCATGGCCCAGGAGAACGACATTTTTTGCGTTGGCGCGGCTAGGAAACCGTCGATGGGGCTTTGCGGGACGTCCCGCCGCCTTTCGCCCGTGGCGCCGGCTTGCCGATATCAAGCCCTTTGTTCCAATAAGGATCGGTGCCGAATCCGTCGGCCAACATGTCGAGAAATACGCTCACTTTGGCCGGCATGAAGTCGCGCGAAGGGTACACGGCGTAAATAGCCGTGTGCGATGATCCGCGATACTGCGGCATCACAACCTTCAAAGCGCCCGACCGGATGTCCGGCCCGACCTCCCACGTGCCTCTCAGGCCGAGCCCGAGCCCCGACAGCAGGGCGGCGTGGATCATCTCCGAGGAGTTGGAATGGATGTTGCCGGCGACACGCACCGTCCGCTGTCCTTCTGGCCCCTCCACCCGCCAATGATCCTGTGCACCCGACGAAAGGCAGTTGTGCGCCTGCAGATCTTCGATAGACACCGGCGATCCGGCTTTCTCCAGGTAGGCAGGCGAGGCCACGATCAGGCGGTTGTCGGGCGACAATTTGCGCGCAACTAAGGAAGAGTCCTGTAGTTCGCCAATGCGGATCGCAAGGTCGAACCCATCGCGAATAATATCCACGATGTGGTCTGTCAGATTGAGATCGAGCGAAATTTCGGGAAAACGCGCCAGGAACTGTGGCAGGTGCGGCGCCACATGCATCCGGCAGAACGACGTGGGCGCCGTGATTTTGAGCTGTCCGCGGGGTTGAGTATTGCGGCGGCAGACAAAATCGTCCGCTTCCTCAACGAGGCTCAGGATGTCGATCACGCGCTTGAAGTAGCCTTGACCCGTTTCGGTCAAGGTCAGCTGGCGCGTCGTGCGCTGAAAGAGGCGCGCGCCCAGACGGTCTTCCAACATGCTGATGCGCTTCGATACGACGGCTGGCGACAATCCCATGTCGCGGCCGGCCGCCGACATATTGCCGGTGCGGGCGACGCGTGCGAAGATATCCAGATCGCTGATAGCTGACACAGGTTTGGTTCTCTCGCAGTTGCTAGCTTACGTCTCTTTATCGCCACAAATGACTTAAGTAGGTCAGCCTGCCCGAGAGAATGAACAAGTCCTATTCCTTAGCATTAATAGTCGTGACGGTCTGCCAGCGGGATGAACGGCCGATTGGCTGAACCGAGCGCCGCCGGGAGGGCGCCAGCATGGATTTTCCATTGCCTGACCAGGGCATCTTGGCCCGTCGCGATTTGATCCTTGCGGGCCTTACGGCAGCGGTGGGTGCCGATCGCATCATTGCAGACGAGGATGGCCGGCGCGCCTATGAGACCGACGCGCTGACGGCATACAAGTGCATGCCGCTTGCGGTAGCGCTGCCGCGGACGACCGACGAAGTGGCGGCGGTCCTAAGGTATTGCAACGCCAACGGCGTGAAGGTGGTCGCGCGTGGTGCGGGAACATCGCTGTGCGGCGGTGCTTTGCCGGCGGAAGACTCCATCGTCGTTGCGGTCTCCAAGATGAACCGCGTGCTGGATCTAGACTTCGCCAATCGCACGGCACGGGTGGAAGCCGGTATCACGAACTTGGCAATCTCGGCCGCAGCGGCCCCGGAGGGTTTCTTTTACGCGCCGGACCCATCGAGCCAATTGGCCTGCACGCTGGCGGGTAATCTGGCTATGAATTCGGGCGGGGCGCATTGTCTCAAGTATGGTGTCACCACCAACAACGTGCTCGGCGTTCGCATGGTGATGATGGACGGGGAGATCGTCGATTTCGGCGGGCCGCAGTTGGACGCCGAGGGCTATGACTTCCTCGCCCTGATCGTCGGATCGGAGGGCCAGTTCGGCATCATCACCGAGGCGACGGTGCGCATTCTCAAGGCATCGGAAGGCGCGCGGCCGATGATGCTGGGGTTTGATTCTGCCGCCAAAGCCGGCATGTGCGTGGCCCGGATCATCGGCGCCGGCATCATTCCGGTCGCCATCGAGTTCATGGACCGGCCCGCGATCAAGGTCTGCGAAGCCTATGCCAAGGCGGGCTACCCGCTCGACGTGGAGGCATTGCTGATCGTCGAGGTGGAGGGCTCCGAGGAAGAAATCGCCGAGCGCCTGGCGCAGATCGCGGAGATCGCCCGGCCGCTCAATCCGTCGAGCGTGGCGGTGGCGGACGGGGAAGAGCAGGCGGCGCGCATCTGGAAGGGCCGCAAGGCGGCCTTCGGCGCGATCGGCCGCCTGTCGGATTACCTATGTATGGACGGCACTATTCCGCTGTCAGCGCTGGGCCAAGTTCTGGAAGACATCACGACGATCTGCCAGTCGCATGGGCTGAAGGTGGCGAACATCTTCCACGCGGGTGACGGCAATCTGCATCCCCTGATCATGTACGATGCCAATGATCGCGAAGCCGCCCACAAGGCGGAGCTGGCGGGCGCGGAAATCTTGAAGTTGTGCGTCAGCGTCGGCGGTTGCCTGACCGGGGAACACGGCGTCGGCGTGGAAAAGCGCGACCTGATGCACGTGCAGTTCTCGGACACGGATTTGGGCCTGCAAATGCGCATCAAGACGGTGTTCGATCCGCAATGGCTGCTCAATGCATCGAAGGTGTTCCCGCTCGATGTGCGGGCCCTGGCCGAACAGCCTGACCCCAACGCAGCGCATGCGGCTTGAACCGCGGCGGGTTTGACCGGACTTTGACAAGTGGAGCGGACGACGCGTGGACGACATCCTGAAGCCGGCGACCGATTGGGAACTGCAGGGCATGGTCAAGCAACTGGCCGCGCGCAATCTCTCGGTGGAGTTGGTCGGTAACGGCACCAAGCGGTCTGTTGGCCGTCCGGTCAATGCTTCGATGGCGATGACGACGGCGGGGCTGCGTGGCATCGCCATGTACGAGCCGACCGAGCTCGTTATGTCGGCCCGGGCCGGCACACCGCTGTCGCAGATCGAGGTTGAGCTGGCGGGCCGCGGCCAGATGTTGCCGTTCGAGCCGATCGATCTTGGACCGGCGCTGGGCAGTTATGCAGGATCGCAAACCATCGGTGCCGTATTTGCCTGCAACCTCTCGGGTGCCCGGCGGATCTCGGCGGGTGCCGCGCGCGACCATCTGCTCGGCGTCAAGGGCGTGAACGGACGCGCAGAGATTTTCAAGTCTGGCGGCCGGGTGATGAAGAACGTCACCGGCTTGGACGTTGCTCGCGGGCTCGCCGGCAGTTGGGGCACGCTGGCGGCGATGACGGAAGTGACCTTCAAGGTGCTGCCGATGCCGGACGACACGGCGACCCTTGTGTTCACCGGATTGACGGACGACCTAGCGGTTGAATTGCTGTGCGCGGCGATGGGATCGCCCTACGAGGTGTCCGGCACGGTGCATTTGCCGCAAACGCTTGCAGCACGGCTGCTGCATGACGATTTGCGCATGGCCGCGCGATCGCTGACGGCGATCCGGCTGGAAAATTTTCCGCGCTCGATCGCCTATCGCAAGACCAGGCTGAAAGAGCGTTTGAAAGTCTATGGGCCCCCGTTAGAGCTCGATCAGGAGAGTTCGCTGAAGTTCTGGGGCGAACTGCGGCGCCTGTCCGTGATGCCGTACGGCAGCCAGACATATCTTTGGAAGATCTCGACAGCGCCGAAGGTGGCGCCTTTGCTGGTCAACACCTTACGCCGGCACATGGACAACGTGGAAACGATGTACGATTGGTCTGGCGGGCTGATCTGGCTGGAAATCCCGGCTTCGGCCGATGCGGGTGCAGCCGACATCCGGCGCGCGCTTGCTACGCATGGCGGGTATGCGACGCTGGTGCGCGCCGACCCGGCCGTGCGCCACGGCGTGGATGTGTTTCAGCCATTGAACCCTGCGGTTGAGCGGCTCTCGCGGGGCCTCAAGACGGTGTTCGACCCGGGCAACGTCTTCAATCCGGGCCGCATGTACGCCACCATGTGATGGAATAGCGTGGCGCCGCTGCGGGCAGCAGCGTAGATCTCGATGCACGTACAGCGACAAATCGCGGACGCACAGTCATGCAGACGAATTTCGAACCACGGCAACTGGCCGATCCGCGAACCGCGGAAGCGGAGCGGATCTTGCGCAAGTGCGTGCATTGCGGCCTGTGTACGGCCGTTTGCTCGACGTACGTGGTGCTGGGCGACGAACGCGATTCCCCGCGCGGCCGCATCTACCTGATGAAGGACATGTTCGAGAAAGGCGCCGGGCCGACTCCCCAGGTGCAGCATCATCTCGATCGCTGTCTGTCATGCCTATCGTGCATGACGACGTGCCCGAGCGGTGTCGACTACATGCATCTCGTTGACATGGCGCGCGTCGAGATCGAACAGAAGGGCAGCCGGTCGCCGAAAGACCGGCTGATGCGCCGGCTGCTGGCCTACGTCGTGCCCCATCCCGACCGGTTCCGGATGGCGGTCAAGCTGGCGCCACTGGCGCGGCCGCTGGTGCCGTTGCTGCGCCGGTTCGGGTTCAAGGAACTCGCGGCGATGCTGGCGATGGCTCCGGACGTGTTACCCCCGCCGGGCCAGTACGATGGGCCGGGTACCGCCGCGACGCTGGAAGAACGGCGGGGCCGCGTGATCCTGTCGACGGGTTGTGCGCAGAAGGTGCTGCGGCCAGACATCAACGATTCCACGATCCGGCTGCTGGCGCGCCGCGGCGTTGACGTGGTCGTGTCGGCCGGCGCGGGCTGCTGCGGAGCCTTGGTGCATCACCTGGGCAAAGAGCACGACGCGCTGGATCAGGCGCGCCGTAACATCGACGCCTGGATGAAGGAAATCGCCAAGGAGCCAGTCGACGCCATCATCATCAACGCCTCGGGCTGTGGCACCACGGTCAAGGACTACGGCCATATGCTGAAGGGCGACCCGGCTTACGCGGAAAAGGCGCAGACGATTTCCGATCTAACGCGAGACGTGAGCGAGTTTCTGGCCGCGTTCGAGCTAGGTGCGCCCAAGCGCTGGTCCTCGCTGCGCGTCGCCTACCATTCGGCGTGCTCGCTGCAGCACGGTCAGCGCGTGACCGATGAACCGCGCCTGTTGCTGCGTCAGGCCGGATTCAGCGTGTCGAGCGTTCCGGAAGGTCACATCTGCTGCGGATCGGCGGGCACCTACAACATTCTGCAGCCCGAGATCGCAACCGAACTTCGCGATCGCAAGGTGAAGAACATCCGCTCCGTGAAGCCCGACATCGTTGCCGCGGGCAACATCGGCTGCATCACGCAGATCGCTGGCGGCATGGATACGCCTGTCGTTCATACGATCGAGTTGCTGGACTGGGCATATGGGGGGCCCGTGCCGCGCGGGTTGGAGCACTTGGCCCGCTTCGTCACCGACGTGCCAAAGCCCAAGCGGCAGGTCGAAGAGTACATGAACGCTTAAGTACCACTCGTTGCGACAATCTCCAGGCTCGCGCAAGCGTCGAGCTGCTATTCGCCCGGGAGACGTGCGACAGGCTGTGACTTGGAGACGCTAGGCAATGACGGACCCAGTTCTCAGCATTTGCATCCCTACCTACAATCGCGCGGATTTCCTTGATTATCTTTTGACGGACATTGCGGGAAGCCAGTTTCCGTTCGCCATCGAATTGGTAATTTCCGACAACGCATCCACCGATTTGACTAGGCAGGTCGTGGAAAAGCACGCCGCGAACGGACTTCCCATTTCCTATTACCGGCACGACGTCAACAAGGGCTCGGTGGCGAACTACTTAAGCGCTCACCGTCGAGCCAGGGGCAAGTTCGTCATGTATGCGGCGGACGATGACCTGCTCATTCCCGGGGCTGTTGCGGACGCTGTAGGGTTTCTGCAGAACAACCCGCGTGTCTTGGCCGCCTATGCGCCCTGGACCCTTTACGACGATGTCGCCAAAAAGGACCTGCGGGACTTCTATAGCGTCGAACAAGACATCATCTTTGAGACAAATCAGATCGGGGAGATCTTCAAATTTATAGTTGAACGCCACATCTTTCCGGAGATCGTCATTTTCCGGGCAGAAGCCGTACGCAGCCTGATCATGGCAGGGAATTTCTGCTTCCAGTTCTTTGTCGATTTTGCGCACGTCTTCGCGCGGGGCCCCGTCGCGTTTCTGGCAAAACCATTCTACCGGTCCGTCACCGTGACCCACCTACGGCACGATGTGGCGCAGGTGGGCATGGAACAGGTCATGACGGAGTGGGACTCCTATCGCGGAGGGCTGGAGTACTTCGTATACAAGTGTCTCGTCACGGCGGGGCTTGCGGCGTCACCCGCCGAGGAGCAATCGTTGCGGGCAACGATCGACGCATTTGTCGATGGGCGAATGAGCGTTGCTCAGAGGCTTTGGCTGGGACGCAAGGACTTCGTTCGCGCCTACGAAATCCTTTGCCGCAGGCGTTTCTTCAACCCGGCGATTGTAGCCGAGGAAGCCGGCAAGTTCGGCAATCTGCAGCAGATGGTCGCGTTTCAGACGCTGGCCCGCCTGGCCAACAGCATCGTCGACGTTCAACAGGTTTTGCTGGGCGATCTTCCAGCTGATGGCATGGTTGAACCGAAATTGCGGGAGTGCGGGCTCGAGCCCAGAATCCGGGTGCTCGCTGCGCCGGACATGCCGTCACAGGACGATCTGCGATCAGCCATCGTGCTGCTGCAAACGGAGGCAAACCGCCAGAAGTTCCTGGACCAGGGATATCAGTCAGGGCTGATCGTCAGCCAGACAGATCTGACGGCCGTGCTTTAGTTACCCGCGTGCGGCGGATTTTGTTGGACCCTTGCCAGGGCCATCTTTAAGCCGTTAGAAGGGGCGCGATGCGGGTGTAGCTCAATGGTAGAGCAGCAGCCTTCCAAGCTGAATACGTGGGTTCGATTCCCATCACCCGCTCCACTTTTCTGACATCACGCTCTAGCCTAGCCCGAACGGGCGGGCCTTAGATCGTTGCCGCGCCAGGTAAGGGCGGAACCGGCGATGGCGCTTGTCCAAAGCAGTGGGAGTAGGGCATCGCGCAGAAGCCAGGCGGCGATCGAGCGGCGAGACAGGTGCCAGCCCATCACGTGGGCGAGTGCCGCCTCCGTACCGTACCAAGTCACTGTCAGTGCGGCGGCAGCGGGCAGCGCCGGATATGCCGAGAGGTGGCTCCAAGCAACGACTGCGGTCAGCGGCGGCAACAGGCCGCTGAGAATTTCGGGCGCGAACGCCATCGGGAATGTCATGCGGCGCAGGCGCGCCCAGCGGAGCTGGCGATCCCAGATCTGGCGGGCGGTGCGCGCGCCAAGAGGCTGAGCGAAAGGCGTCGCGGTGAGGCGGACGCGCAGGCCGGCCTCGCGGACGATCTTTGTGGCGGCGGCGTCTTCGGCAAGCTCACGGCCGAGCGCTTCGATACCGCCGGCGCGATCGAGTAGGTCGCGGCGCCAGAGCATGGATTTGCCCTGGGCAAAGCCGAAGCCGGCGCTGTCTGCCGCCAGCTGCCAGCGCGCCTGATAGGTGTTGAGGAAACCCGCTTCGATCTCGGCCATGAAGGTATCGGGCAGCGTCCCGATCGGCGGCGAGCAGACGAGGCCCGTGCCAGATTGCCAGGTGGCCAGTAGCTGCTGCAGGTAGCCGGCAGGCATCAGCACGTTGCTGTCGGCCATGACAACCCAGTCTGCAGTCTGCGCCCGCCAGGCCTTTACGAGGTTGTTGAGCTTGGGGTTGGGGCTCACGTGCTCGTTGCCGATGAGCAACCGGGCGTGGCTTGCCGGGTAGCGGTCGATGAGCTGGGTGACGAGCCGGACGGCAGGGTCGTGAGCAGATGCCGCGCAGAACACGATGTCGTACGCGGGGTAATCGAGTTCGAACGTCGAGCCTAGGGTGAGGGCGTCATGCTGGTCGAGACCGCAGACCGGGCGCAGGATCGTGACCGGCGGGAGGCTGGTGAAGGTCGAGCTGCCGCGGCGCCTGCGCGACGCGACGATCAACGCGGTCAGAACATGCAGCGCGGTTGCGAGGGCCGCAAAAACCACGAGCGTGTCGGCGGGTTCAAGGTTGGGCATATGGCATCCATCGGCGGGACTCGATCACATCGAGGGTGTCTGCCTGCATCGCCCGGGCAGACGACAGGTGGATGACAGCAAATTTGCGTCGCAGACGGAGCAGCTCTTGGGGTATGTCACGAGCGACACTATATGTGCGCTTCTGCAACACGGCGCACCGCCGGACGGTACTTGCCTATTGAACAAGTCGGCGCAGGACTTTACAGGAACGGCGAAATCGCGGTCCGGAAAACGGCCACCGCGGGTCGCATCATGAGTGAGGACAGATCAAGATGGCCAAGGCAAAATTCAACCGCGACAAGCCGCACTGCAACGTCGGCACGATTGGTCACGTTGACCACGGCAAGACGACGTTGACAGCCGCGCTGACGAAGGTTTCTGCGGACAAGGGCTGGACGCAGACGGCGATTG
>JAURWC010000017.1 GCA_030655135.1 Hyphomicrobiaceae bacterium
ACCATGGGAGCGGGTTCTGCCAGAAGTAGTTAGCCTAACCGCAAGGAGGGCGATTACCACGGCAGGGTTCGTGACTGGGGTGAAGTCGTAACAAGGTAGCCGTATCGGAAGGTGCGGCTGGATCACCTCCTTTCTGGAAACAGCAATTTAATTTGAACGTCCACACTTATCGGTTGTTGGAAGGCAGTCGCCACGCGTCTGCATGTGGACGAGAGTCTGCGTGTGGGGGGATGGGGCGACCGACTTGGGTCTGTAGCTCAGTTGGTTAGAGCACCGTCTTGATAAGGCGGGGGTCGTTGGTTCGAGACCAACCAGACCCACCATCCCCTCCAATGCGTAAGAGATCCTGGGGGATTAGCTCAGCTGGGAGAGCACCTGCTTTGCAAGCAGGGGGTCGTCGGTTCGATCCCGTCATCCTCCACCACTTATCTCTGGCATACTTGATTAATGCAAAGTATCTTCTTTGAGGATGCTTTGTGTTAATTGATTCATTTCAATTATTGGCTGTTCTTTAAAAATTCATAGAGTTAAATCAGCGCTGCTGGTGGAAACTGCACATTCGTAAAGGTTTAGTGCAGACCGTGCCACCAGTAGCAATTTAGAGATTTTTGATTGCGTCAAAAGAAACTTTTAATTTCAGCTCAAAAACTGAAAGTTGAAAGATGCGGCATAACGCGTCTGGTGAAAGACCAGACATCATTCCTTGAAGATAACTGTGAGAAATCAAAGTTATAGGGTCAAGTGAATAAGAGCACATGGTGGATGCCTTGGCAATGATAGGCGACGAAAGACGTGATAGCCTGCGATAAGCTTCGGGGAGCTGGCAAATTAGCTTTGATCCGGAGATTTCTGAATGGGGAAACCCACCCTTCGGGGTATCGCATACTGAATACATAGGTATGCGAGGCGAACCGGGTGAACTGAAACATCTCAGTAGCTCGAGGAAAATACATCAACCGAGATTCCGAAAGTAGTGGCGAGCGAAATCGGAGAAGCCTGTTAGTGATAGCAAGACTCTTAGCAGAACAGCCTGGAAAGGTTGGCCATAGTGGGTGATAGCCCCGTATGCAAAAAGAGACTTGTGGTACTGAGCTAACGAAAAGTAGGGCGGGACACGAGAAATCCTGTCTGAATATGGGGGGACCATCCTCCAAGGCTAAATACTCATCATTGACCGATAGTGAACTAGTACCGTGAGGGAAAGGCGAAAAGAACCCCGGGAGGGGAGTG
>JAURWC010000020.1 GCA_030655135.1 Hyphomicrobiaceae bacterium
GGAAAACCGCTTCACACTTTTCCGGAAGCACTCTGCTGTCGTGCTTCTGTTCGGAAAACCGCTTCACACTTTTCCGGAAGCACTCTGCTGTCGTGCTTCTGTTCGGAAAACCGCTTCACACTTTTCCGGAAGCACGAGCTAGCTAGATCTCGCCCTTGAGCCCGCGCTCGAAGTACTTGTGGATCACCTTCTCCTGGTTCTCCAGCAGCCAATCGATGGATGGCTCGTTGTTCATCGCCTTCTGGATCGCCAGCGCTGTGCCCTTGCGGTGAATGTCGAACAGCTGGCGATGATCGAGATTATCGACGTTGACGATCGTCGGCGCCAGCCATACCGAGCAGATAATGCCCAAGTCGTTGGCTTTCGCCTTCGGGATCACGCCGGAGCGTACTGAATCCAGCACGCCCATGGCAGTGGCGTACTGCACGGTGCCCATCAGGATGTTGGTGTACTTCTCGCTGTCGACCGTCACCTTGCTGACGCAGATCGTGGGCGGACGAACCATCACGTCGGTATTGAGCAAAGCCAGCACGCGCGTGTGGCCGACGACCTGATCGCCGAGCAGCTTGGCGAATGCGGAACCGAACGGGCCGTCGAGTTCACCGATGATCACTTCCGGTTCGGCAGCGGTGCCGGGCGGGCCGCCGGCAACCAGGGCTTCGCCCACGCGCATGATGATGCGATCGCTCATAAGTTCTCTCCGTTTCTGATTGAGATGGCAGCCTATCGCATTGAAACGGACACGTGGCAATTATCAAGCCGCCGCTAAAATGGCCCAAATGCGAAGCGCTCCGGATGTCAATCCAGAGCGCCAAGCCTGAGACCAACCCGGCGACCGCCGGGACATTTGCGCTTCTGTTACTCGCCGCGCGTCGTCGTGCGCTCGCAGGCGTCGCGCCATTGCTGCTGCGTCATGTGCGTACTGGAATCCCAGACAGACATGCAGTCGTTCATTGATGCGCCGTAAGCAGCGCGGTCCGAGCCGCGAAGATCGGTACTTTTCGTGCCGGGAGCGCTGGTTCCGCTGCCACTGGAGCCGGTGCTGCCCCCAGTTGCTGCGCCGCCGTTACCGGCCGCACCGGTGCTGCCTTGCCGCGTGCCGCCTCCTGTTGCTGTGCCACCGGTTACGCCGGTGGGGTCCGTGATGGCGGGCTGGCTGGTTGCGTTGTTGTTCGTGTTGGTGTCGCGCAACGAGTCATTGTTGGTCGTTGCGGGCGAACCGAACTGATCGGAATTTTGCGGATTGGCGCCCGGCTGCGAGGCCGTCGCCGATCCCGCGGGACCCGTACGGCCGGCGGCTGAATTTCCAGTACCGGTCGCGGCCCCCTGCGCACCGGCAGGACCCGCCGCCGTACCGGTGGCGGCACCCGTCCCCGCGCCGGTGCTGCCGTTACGCAGCTGACTATTATCGAGGGACGGTACGGGACGCGTGCCGGTTGCCGACGTGCCGGAGGTTCCGGCTGTGCCGGTTACAGGGTTGATTGCGCGGCCGGGGCTGGTCGAGCCAGCGCTCGAAGAACCCACCGACGACGTGCCTGACGACCGGCTCGCGCCGGACGCTGACGAGCCCGTCGAGCTGGTGCCGCCAGAACTTGCGCCGCCGCCCGTCGAGCCGCCGCCGGTTTGAGCCATTGCCGGCACTGCCGCCATCGCGAATGCGAGGCCAGCAACACCAAAATGCTTCGATAGAGCCCGCATGGAGCTTCCTCCGCTAATGTCCGATTTCCCTTCGAACGCCAACAGATAGCGATGGTTCCAGCAGAACCGTTGCGGGTTTAGCGGGATCTCGGCGCGGAGACGATTGATTCCAGGGCGATTCACGCGCCCTGCCTGTGTCGCGTCAGAAGTAATTGTAGCCGCGCTCGCCGTGGGACATGACGTCGAGGCCCTCGCGCTCATCGTAAACGGAGACACGCAGCCCAATCGTCCAATCGACCAGCTTATAGATGATCGCCGATCCTAGTCCTGACCACAGCAGCGTGAGCCCCACGGCCTTGGCCTGCGCGAGCATCTGGGGTCCCATGTCGTAGCCGATGGCGATCTGGCCGGGCTGGGAAATGTAGTCGGCAACGCCGGTGCCGCCGAAATCCGGATTGACCAGCAGGCCGGTGCCCAGCGCGCCGACAATGCCGGCCACGCAATGCACGCCGAAGACATCGAGGCTGTCGTCGTAGCCAAGCGCGGCCTTGATGCTGGTGCAGAACGTGTAGCAGAAAATGCTGGTAACGAAGCCAAGCACCAGCGCGCCGCCTGGTGCGGCGAAGCCGGACGCTGGCGTGACGGCGACGAGGCCGGCGATTGCGCCGGACGTGGCGCCGAGGATGGACGGCCTGCGGCCGCTGATGCTTTCGATGACCATCCAGCCGAGGGCTGCGGCCGCGGTTGCAGCAAACGTATTGCCCATGGCGAGTGCCGCGGTGCCGTTGGCCTCCAGATTGGAACCGCAGTTGAAGCCGAACCAGCCAACCCAGAGCAAGCAGGCGCCAACGACACTAAGCGTGAGTGAATGCGGCGGCATCGGATCGCGGCCGTAGCCGGTGCGAGGCCGAAGCATGATGGCGCCGACGAGGCCGGCAATGCCGGCGTTGACGTGGACGACGGTACCGCCGGCAAAGTCGATGGCGCCCATCTGGTAAATCCAGCCGGCGTCAGCGATGAGCCGGTCCAGGTCCGCCTGGGCCACGATCTTGGCATCACCGGTCGCGGCCGCGACTGCAGCGGCGGCATTGGACAAGGCGTCGGGGCCGGGCCAGTACCACACCATGTGGGCGATCGGGCAATAGACGAACGTCAGCCACAGGGCCATGAAGGTCATGACGGCCGAAAACTTGATGCGCTCGGCGAACGAGCCGACGATCAGCGCCGGCGTGATGGCCGCGAACGTCATCTGGAAGAAGATGTAGGCATATTCGGGCACAGTGACACCGTGCGAAAACGTGGCCGCTTCCGACGCGGGATTGACGCCGCTGAGAAAGAGGCGCGAGAAGCCGCCGAACCAGCGGCTGTGATCGCCACCCGAGGTGAACGCCAAGCTGTAGCCATAGGCGATCCACAGAACGCAAACCAGGCAGACGGTGGCAAACACGTGCATCAGCACGGACAGGACGTTCTTCGTGCGCACCAAGCCGGCGTAGAAAAGTGCCAGCCCCGGGATGGTCATCAGGAGAACCAGAACGGCGGAGATCATAAGGAAGGCCGTGTCACCTTTGTCCGGCGCGGCCCATACGGGCGTCGCCATGATCGCCAGCGCCGCGCAAATGCGCACGGCGCGCACACAGATGCGCCCCACGCCAACGCAGGCGCGCGCCGCGCGCGTCAGGAGCGCTTGAGGCTGCCCTTGCGTCATCCAATCCTCGATTGCCATAGCCGGTCGCCATTCCTCGCGACTTCCCCTGAGCGGCGGGTTGCAGCAATCGTGCCGGATGGCGGCAGCGGCGGTTTTATTGGGCTTTCATGGGAGTTCGGGGTGCGCCCGATTGGAAATGCCGGATCGCTAGCCAGCCACTGCTGGGCAATGCGGCAAGGGGCGCAGGCGGAGAGAAATCAGTGATGCAGACCGCGCGAAATGCAGCCCGGCGCTAGCGCTTTTCGACAGGTGTCTTGCGCGGGGCGTTGGCGAGAAGGTCGCGAAGCATCTTGACGACGCGCAAGGCCATCTGCTTGCCGCCGCACTGGATGGAGATGCGCGCGCCCTCAAACAGCAGGAACACTTCGTCGGCCGTCATCTCCGGCTTTTTGTAGTGGGCCGCACGAAACAGTTTCACGAGCTGGTCACGCTTGCGTGCTTTATAGGTCTCGATGACGACGCGTGCAGGATGATGCGGTTGCAGCTCGACGGCAGCGTTGGCCAGCGCGCACCCGCGCTCGAACCGGTTCGTGACGACGTCTTCGACGTGATTGACCCAAGCAGTCAGGCGCTTTTCTGGGTCGTTCGGATTGTCGGCGTTGATGCGATCCCACACGGCATCGCCCTCGGCGGCGAGCTGTGTACAGTGGGCTACGATCAGTTCGTCCTTCGACTTGAAGTGGCGGTAGAGCGTCATCTTATTGGTGAGCGCGGCCTCCGCGATGGCTTCGACTCCGACGGGATGGATGCCCTGCTGATAGAAAAGCTCGCGCGACGCGATGAGGATTCGCTCACGAGGGGGCAGGTCCGCCAGCGTTGCCGGATCCAGCGGGTTGGCTGCGTCAATCAGACTTTTTGCGCTTGCAAGCTTTGCGGTCATTGCCACTTGACAGATGATGTTACCGATCGGTACCTATAGCGGGTGTTACCGGTCAGTAACGTGTAACACGTCTCATCGTTCGTTGTCACTGGGTTCATCTCGCAGCGCAACGAACAAAATCACGACCTCGCACGTTCGGGCAAAGGTTTCGGCGGGCTGCCGCCTCTTAAGGTCGCCTTAAGGCCGCTCAGCGAGATCCGCCACACTGCTGCACTCAGCGCCGGAGGCCCTATGTCGTCGCTTGTCCGTCTATTCCTTTCATCTGCCGCCCTATTCGCGCTTGCCGTGTCGCTCTCTGGATGCGGCGAAGGCGACACCAAAGCGAAGGCTGCGGAGGCTCCGCCCGCGCCGCAGGTGACCGTTTCCAAGCCCACGAAGAAATTCGTTTCCGACAACGATGAGTATGTCGGACGCTTTGTCGCAATGGATTACGTGGAGGTTCGCGCCCGCGTCTCCGGCTATCTCGACCAGATCCGCTTCACCGACGGCCAGCTGGTGAAGAAGGGTGATCCGCTGTTCACCATCGACCGCCGCCCGTTCGAGGCGACGCTGGACCAGAGCAAGGCGGCTATTCAGCAGGCCGAGGCGAACCTAGCGTTTGCCAACGCCGATCTGGCACGCGGTGAGTCGCTGCAGAAGGGCACCGTCATCAGTCAGCAAACGCTGGATCAGCGTACGCAGGCCAAGCGCGTTGCGGAAGCCAACGTGACAGCGCAGAAAGCGGCCACACGCTCGGCCGATCTCGACCTGCAGTTCACGGAACTGACGGCGCCCGTATCCGGCCGCATCGGCGATCGCCGCGTGTCGACGGGCAACCTCGTCACCGGCAACACGACGCTGCTGGCGACGATCGCCTCGGTCGATCCGATCCGTTTCGAGTTCACGATGGATGAGGCCTCATACCTGCGCTACACGCGAGGTGCAGCCACGGTCGCTGCTGCCGACAGCGCCAATCGTGGTCTGGCACTGCCGGTGAAGCTCAAGCTGATCGACGAGAAGGACTTCTCGCATGAGGGCAAGATCGACTTCGTCGACAACGCGATTGACCAGTCGTCGGGCACGATCCGCGGCCGCGCCGAGTTTGCCAATCCCGAGGGCCGCCTGACGCCAGGCATGTTCGGCCGCATCCAGCTGGCCGTGTCCGCGCCCGCGGAAGCGCTGCTGGTGCCCGACAATGCGGTCGCCACGGAACAGGTGCGCAAGTTCGTCTACACGGTTGGCGCCGACAATGTGGCCATGCCGAAGTACGTGACGCTAGGCGCGCTGGTGGGCGGGCTGCGCGTCATCACCGCGGGGCTGGATGCCAACGACAGCGTGATCGTCAACGGCCTGATGCGCGTGCGCCCCGGCGCCAAGGTTTCGCCGCAGCAGGCGTCCGAAGCCAAGACAGCCGACAGCTCTGCGCGTGATGCAGGCGTAAAAGCCAACTAGACCTTGTCGTGCTTCTTACCGGAAACCGCTTCACACTTTTCCGGAAGCACTTTGTCTGTTTCGTCGTGCTTCTTACCGGAAAACCGCTTCACACTTTTCCGGAAGCACTTTGCCTGTTTCGTCGTGCTTCTTACCGGAAAACCGCTTCACACTTTTCCGGAAGCACTTTGTCTGTTTCGTCGTGCTTCTTACCGGAAAACCGCTTCACACTTTTCCGGAAGCACTCATTAGAAGGGGCGGCTGATGCGCCTGTCACATTTCTTTATCGATCGCCCCATTTTCGCGAGCGTGATTTCGATTGTCTTCGTTATCCTGGGAGCGGTTTCGCTCGGGCGGCTGCCGATCGCGCAGTATCCGGAAATTGCCCCGCCCGTGATCAACATCACAGGCCAGTATCCCGGTGCCAGCTCCGAAGTGGTGGCCAACACGGTCGTCGCGCCGCTGGAACAGCAGATCAACGGCGTGGAGCGCATGCTCTACATCTCGTCCAACTCGACGGGCGATGGCCGCTTCTCGATATCGGTGACGTTCGACCTCGGCACCAATCTGGATACGGCGCAGGTGCAGGTGCAGAACCGCGTCGCAACGGCGACGCCGCGCCTGCCCGCCGACGTGCGCAACATCGGCGTGACGGTGGCCAAGGCCTCGCCCGACCTCATGATGGTCGTGCATATGCTGTCTCCCGACCAGTCGCGCGATACGCTCTTCATCTCCAACTATGCCAACGTCAACGTCGTCGACGTGCTGAGCCGCATTGAAGGTGTCGGCTCAATCACCGTGTTTGGCGGGCGTGACTATTCGATGCGCGTCTGGCTCGATCCCGACCGGATGCAATCGCTGGCGTTGACGACGAGCGACGTCGTCGGCGCATTGCAGCGGCAAAACGTGCAGGTGGCCGCGGGCGTGCTGAACCAGCCGCCGATCAATCAGCCTGGCGCGTTCCAGATCGCGGTACAGACACAGGGGCGGTTGGCCGACCCTGAAGAGTTCGGCAACATCGTCGTCAAGCAATCCAGCACGGCCGTTGTGCGCGTGAAGGACGTGGCGCGCGTGGAACTTGCCGCGCTCGATTACGGCGTCAACTCGTACCTGGACAAGAACCCCGCCGTCGGCCTCGGCATCTTCCAGTTGCCCGGCTCGAATGCCATCGAGACCGCCAAGAAGATCAAGTTGACGATGGAGCAGGTCTCCAAGGATTTCCCGGCGGGCATCAAGTACGACATCATTTATAACCCGACGGACTTCGTGCAGCAGTCGGTCGACGCCGTCGTGCACACGATCCTGGAAGCCGTCGTACTCGTCGTGCTGGTGGTGATCCTGTTCCTGCAGACGTGGCGTGCGGCCATCATTCCGATCGTGGCGATCCCTGTCTCGCTCATCGGCACATTCTTCCTCATGGCCATGTTCGGCTTCTCGCTGAACAACCTGTCGCTTTTTGGACTGGTGCTCGCCATCGGCATCGTGGTCGACGACGCGATCGTGGTGGTGGAAAACGTGGAACGAAACATGGCCGAGGGGATGAGTCCGCGAGACGCGTCCTACAAGACGATGGACGAGGTCGGCACGGCGCTGATCGCCATCGCGCTGGTGCTGACGGCTGTGTTCGTGCCGTCGGCCTTCATCACCGGCATTTCCGGCCAGTTCTATCGCCAGTTCGCGCTGACGATCGCCGGTGCCACCGTGATCTCGCTGATCGTGTCGCTGACACTTTCGCCCGCGCTGTGCGCCATGCTGCTGAAGCCGCACAACAAGCATGGCAAGCCCAAACTGCTCATGCGGCCGATCCACGCCTTCTTCCGCCTGTTCAACTGGAGCTTCGACAAGATGTCGAACGGCTACGCTTGGCTGGTGGGCAAGACTGTGCGGATGGGCATCATCATGCTCGTGCTCTATGCCGGCATCATCGGCTTCGGCCTGAACGAGTTCCGCAAGACGCCTGTCGGGTTCATTCCGCAGCTCGACGCCGGCTACCTGATCACCGTAACGCAGCTGCCGCCTGCGGCTTCGCTGGCGCGCACGGACGAGGTGAACCGCCGCGCGGTGGACCTGGCACTGACCGTTCCGGGCGTGGCGCACGCCGTGAACCTCGTCGGCTTCTCGGGTGCGACGCGCACCAACACCTCGAATGCGGGCGCCGTGTTCGTGGTGCTGAAGCCGTTCGACGAACGCGCCAAGGATCCGAACATGTCGGCAACGGCCATCCAGGGCGCGCTGCTGCAGAAGTTCGCAACGATCCAGGACGCCATGGTGCTCGTGGTGGCGCCGCCACCCGTTCGCGGCATCGGCAGTGCCGGCGGTTTCCGCATGATGATCCAGGATCGCGGCGGCAACGGCCCGGCAGCGCTGCAAGGTGCCGTCGGCGCGATGATGGCCAAGGCCAACGCGACGCCCGGACTGAAGCAAGTGTTCTCGCTGTTTGAGAACTCCACGCCACAACTCTATCTCGATATCGATCGCGTCAAGGCGCAGATGCTGGGCATCAACGTTGCCGACGTCTTCACCGCGCTGCAGACGTATCTCGGCTCGGCCTACGTCAACGACTTCAACTTGCTGGGGCGCACGTATCGCGTCACGGCGCAGGCGGATGCGGCGTACCGGCTGAACAACAAGGACGTGCTAAAGATCCGGGTGCGCAACTCGGCCGGCGAAACCGTGCCGCTGGGGTCGTTCACGACCGTCAGCGACATCTCAGGTCCCTCGCGTGTGCCGCGGTACAACCTCTATCCGGCAGCCGAGCTCGATGGTTCGGCGGCTCCCGGCTTCTCGCAGGGCCAGGCGATCGACATGATGCAGAAGCTTGCCGCGGAGGTTCTGCCGCAAGGCTTCAGCTACGAATGGACGGAGCTTGCCTACCAGCAGCAGCGCGCGGGCAACGCGGCCATTTTCGCCTTCGCGCTCGGCGTGGCGTTTGTGTTCCTCGTGCTGGCGGCGCAGTTCGAGAGCCTGACGTTGCCGCTGGCGATCATTCTGATCGTGCCGATGTCGCTGATCGCGTCGATCACCGGCGTCATCATGCGCGGGCAGGACAACAACATCCTGACCCAGGTGGGCTTCATCGTGCTGATCGGCTTGGCGGCGAAGAACGCGATCCTCATCGTGGAGTTCGCCGAGCAGCTGGAATCGGCGGGACGAAGCCGCTGGGACGCGGCGACGGAAGCAGCGCGCCTTCGAATGCGGCCGATCTTGATGACGTCGCTGGCGTTCATCCTCGGCGTGGTGCCGCTGGTGTGGGCCGTGGGTGCGGGTGCGGAGTTGCGTCAAGCACTCGGCACGGCCGTGTTCGGCGGCATGATCGGCGTCACGGTGTTCGGCCTGATCTTTACACCGGTGTTCTACGTGCTCTGCCGCTGGCTGGCTGAAAAGTTCACGCGCAAGAAGAAGCCCATTGATCAAGGCCCACCGGCGTTGGCTGCGCCAGCCGAGTGATGGCAAAACGCGATTGACAGATCAAAGCCCGCAACTTTTTGGTTGCGGGCTTTGTCGTTTCCTCTGCGTGAAGAGATTAAATGTTGGCCGCGTACTTGAAATCAGGCTGGGCCTTCAGGCTTTCGCGGGTTTCTTCAACAACGATCTTCAGCAGATTATTGTCGCCCTTTCCGGCCTTCAGGGCGCTAAAGGGCATCGCGACTTTCTTTTCGCCGATGCCGAGGAAACCGCCGACACCGATCACCACGGTGACGACCGAGCCGCTCGAGGAGATGATCAAATCTTCGATCTGGCCAATATTCTCATTCTGGGTGTTGTAGACGCTAGCGCCGATGAGCTTGCTGGTGGCGATGTCGCCGGGTGCCTCCGTGAGGGCCGGTTGTTCTTTGGCGGCGTCCTTGAGGGCAGCGGCCGGTGCGTCTGTCGTGGCCGGGCTCATGCCCGGCGCGGTTTCGGCAGGCGGGGCGACGGCCGCATTATTCGACGGCGGCACGTCCGTGGACGCCTGCGGCCTAGAGGTGGGCGCAGGGCCGGGCTCGGTTACGGCGGGAATCTTGGGTTTTTCGGTGGTGGGGGGCGCTGGAGACTGAGCAAGCGCGATGCTGCTCGATACGGCGACGGTTGCTGCTGCCAAAAAAGGCCTGAAGCGTTCCATATTCCACGTCCTCTGCTCTGCTCGTGAACAGCCGGCCCGGACGGGCCAGACAGGCGGCCCGCACGGGCCAGACAGGGAACGAAACAGACGACGGAGTGTTCCAGTGATCTGCCGTGCCGGCCAGGACCAAAAATTCAGCCGGTTGCCTGATGGAGGGCGCTGAGGGCAGAAAAAGCTTGCAAGCACGGATGAAGAACCCGGGGGGTAGCATTCAACCGCCCCACCCTCAGCATGTGACACATTGGAGCTGGGCTCTGAAACGTCAAGCTGCACCTTTCTTGTTCTTGGCCGGCCAGCGCGGCCGGTCTTTCGGATCCATGATCTCGCCCCCGAACCGCTGCTGAAACCGCTCCGCGTGCTCGCGCTCAGCGAAGCAAAACACGTTCCAGTACTCACCATCGCGAACGAAGGCGTGGCCGCGATCGCAGAGGCTGAGGTCGCGGCAGAAAAACCTGTGTGTGAGGTAGTTGTCGCCGGTGCACAGCCGGCTCTCGAGCGCGACTTGGTGCGGCCAATCGCGATCGATACGGAATTTCGAAAGTTCCCCTTTGCGGTAGACCATCGGCGGAGGATGGAGAACATACCGGGAACAGTCAATCGGCGTTCTACGCGGCGAAGCCTTTCGTCACCGCCTTGAGCGCGACGGGCCACACGTCACCCATCGCATCCCGATGGCGGACCGGGCCTAAAGCGCAAGCGACAGTTGCTCACCAACGAGCGGGGGGCGTTGCGTTCTCCTCAGCCAGTCAGAACGCTCGTGCTGCTGCGCCAAGGTGAGGCGGGGCGCGATCCGGGTGTCGCTGCTGAAGAGCGTCTGGACAAGATCTGGGCAATTGCATTCCAAACTGCGATGCAGCAGCACGATGTGATCCGGCAGCCGGCGCGAACGGTCCAGAAGTTTCCGAATAGCGGCGAATGCTTGAGCATTGGACAAGTGGCCGTGTCCGCCGGTGATGCGACGCTTCAAAAACCAAGGGCGGCCGCTATCGGCCTGCATTTGTGGATCGTAGTTGCTCTCCAGCGCGATGCAGTCCAAATCGCGGAAGCGATCAAAAAAGTAGGACGGGACGCGACCAAGGTCGGTCGCGTAGCCGATGCGATAGCTGAAGCCGTCAAGGACGAAGCCATGAGACCCCAAGCGGTCATGCGCAAAGTGAATTGGTTCGCACTTCAAGCCTTCAATCGGCGAGAAACGCTCGTCTTGGAAGGGCCGAATAAGCGGCAAAAGATCTGGGCAGCGAAGAGCAAGACTAGCGACCTTGTCGGCGTGGCAGTAGACCGGGATCTCTAAGCGGCAAAGAGTGTTGGTCCATCCAGGAGAAAAGTGGTCGCTGTCGAGGTGGGTGAGGCAAAGCGCAGAGATATCGGCTAAATTTACGCCCGTCCCGTCGAGACGTTGAGACAGCGTGCGCGGGCCGATGCCGGCGTCGATGAGCAAGACACCAGACGGCGAACGAAGAATAGCAGCGTTGCCGGCCGAGCCGCTGGCTAAAATGCAGAGTTCGAGAGACATCGATCTCGTGTTTTGATCATCAGAGGTTTGCGAAATAAAGCCGCTGGCCAGCAGCGTCGCGGCGATTTTGCAAGTTTGCGCGAACAATGCCTTCGCCAGTCGACTGCCAGTTCCTCGTTGGCTAAACCGAGTTCCTGACTTCATTGTGGCCGTTGGCTCTGTCGACGACGTAGCGCCAGGACGTGCCGCGTATCTGTGTGTCCTGCTGCGCGGCGTCGATCTCATGCGCCACATCTGCGTCTGGCGTGAGCGGGCTTCGGCCGGCCGTATCAAGGTGGATAAAGCATGTGGTCGATACTGAAACCGCCATTTGGTGCTAACGTGTCTTGGGGCAGTTCCCGAGGACGATCCCATGCTCACCGCCTCCAGCAAACCTGCTTCGCGGCCGATATACGCGGAGGCGGCGAGAAGAGCGGGGCAAGATACTCGGTCCGTTATTTATAACTGGGATCCCACCGGCCAAAAGGGTCCAGGACGTTGAAGCATATCGCCGCACGGAAGCTATGGTTTGGAGTTGCCGTACTTCTGGCCTGTTATCTGGGCGCCGCGTACTTGCTTCTGCCGGAGACCTGGACAGTTGTCGATCGCAACGTGGATGTCAGTCCGGCCTCAATGGTGACACGGACCTCTAGCGACATCCCCGGCGACCCTATCAATGTGGGAGTCGAGGCACGCGATACGGCTGCAGTGCTGCGGGCGTTCGCATCAGCCGGCTGGGACACCGCCGACGCGGTAACACTGAAAACTGCAGTTGAGATCGGCGTCAGTGTGCTGTTTGACAAGCCTTATCCTGACGCACCTGTCAGTCCATTGACCTATGACGGCCGGCGCCAAGATCTAGCGTTCGAGAAGCCGGTTGGAGATAGCGCTGACAGGCGCCATCACGTGCGCTTCTGGCGGACGTCGACGACAGGTCCGGACGGCCAAGAGTTGTGGCTTGGTTCAGTCAGTTTTGACCGTGGTGTCGGCTTGAGCCACGATACCGGCCAGATCACACATCACATCGATCCCAACATCGATGCCGAGCGCGATGGCCTCATCCAAGACTTGAAGGCAAAGGGTCAAATCGTGTCGACTTACGAGATTAGAGGCATCGGGCCGACGAAGAGCGGACGCAACGGCGGCGGCGACCCGTACTTCACGGATGGAAACATCGTGATTGGCCGCCTGGCTGATGCCGGCACGGTCTCCCGCTGAACAAGCGAGCTGAACAAAATGCGCTTCAGACTGCTGAGCTTGTGTTTTCTAGCCATGAGCGTGTGCTCTGCCAACGCGCAGACTTACGGTGCAATGCTCGAAGGGTTTGACTATCCCTACCCCCGCCAGCACTTTGCGTTCCAATCGCAGGGGCAGGACCTATCGATGGCCTACATGGACGTAGCGCCGTCGTCTCAACCCAACGGCCGCACCGCAGTCCTCATGCATGGTAAGAATTTCTGCGGAGCAACATGGCAGCGGACAATCTCAGATCTGGCAGCAGCCGGCTACCGGGTCATCGTGCCCGACCAGGTGGGCTTCTGCGCCTCTTCCAAGCCTCGCGGATATCAGTTCAGCTTCCAGCAGCTGGCGACCAACACCAAGTCGTTGCTCGCGCGCCTCGGCGTTGACCGCGCAATCATCGTCGGCCATTCGATGGGAGGGATGCTTGCTACGCGATTTGCGCTAAGTTATCCGCAGAGCGTCGAACGCCTGGTACTGGTAAACCCGCTCGGCTTGGAAGACTGGCAAAGTTTGGGCGTCCCCTATGCGACGATCGACGACCTGTACAAGAGCGAGCTGAAAACCTCGTTCGACAGCATCAAGGCTTACCAGCTGAAGTTCTACTATCACGGCAACTGGCGGCCCGAGTACGACCGGTGGGTGACGATGCTTGCAGGCCAATATGCAGGGCCGGGAAAAGAGGTGGTGGCGCTGAACCAGGCTCAGACCAGCGAAATGCTATTTACCCAACCCGTCGTTCAAGAGTTTACAAAACTAAAGGTTCCCGTGCTGCTGATGATCGGCGGCAAAGATCGCACTGCGCCGGGCGCCAATCGCGCAGCCCCTCAGCTCGCAGCCGAACTCGGCCGCTATGCCGACCTGGGCCGCCTCGCCGCGAAGCACATACCGGATGCCGAGCTTGTTGAGTGGCCGGAGCTTGGACATTCGCCGCAAGTCGAAGCGCCAGATGTGTTTCATCAGGAGCTCGTTCAGCGGCTTGCTCGATAGACGCCTGCTGCTTGCTCGGCAATTGCGACAGCGGGAGCGGCGCGTACGACGCCATGAGCGGCGCCAAGCATTGCCGGCATGGACGCTCAGCCCAGCACAACGCGATTGCTAAGCGCTCGCCCGGCGTAACGTTATCCGCGTCAATTCTGCGGTGCGGCCGAGCCGCAGGGCAAAGCCTGGCCAAAGCGCGGTGCCGTTGTTGACGTACAGTATCATGCCTCCGACGTCGTATCGCCCGGATACATAGCCCGCGTTGGCGCGAGCAGTCAGGCGGTCCAAGCCAACAACCATGCCGCCGTGCGTGTGACCAGAGAGCTGGAGCGCCACGCCGTGGGCTGCAGCGCGGCGCGCTTGGCTCGGCTGATGGTCAAGCAATATGACGGGAACACCCTTCGGCGCGCCGCGGATCGCGCGTGGCAGATCTGGAACAGCGCGTCCTGAAGCGCGGGCGGCCGCATCGGTCAAGCCAGCGAGGACCAATCGTGCACCTAGCCGATTGATCACGACGTGTTCGTTTTCGAGCACCCGCATTCCCATCGCTGCATAGTGCGTCATCCACATGTCGTAGCCGAAGTAATACTCGTGATTGCCGGGGACTACGTAAACCCCTCCGGCTGCGCGAAGTCCTCGCAGGGGCTCGACGTCTTCGCGCCTCATAGCCATTGTGCCGTCGATCAGATCTCCCGTCACAACAATCAGATCGGCATCAAGCGCATTGGCTTGCCTGACGAGGGCCCGCGTCCAGGACGCTGGAAAAAGCCGGCTGATGTGAAGATCGGTCAGTTGCAACAGCCTGTAGCCGTCGAACTGCGGCGGAAGTCCCGAAATGGCGAATTCAACATCTTTTGCCGGCGGCAGCCCAATGGCCTGCCGCACACCGACCGCCGCAGTGACGGCCGCCACAGCGGCAAGTGTATAGCGCACGCCATCGGGCGCATGGATACGGCCGCCTAGGACAAGCCTGGCCAGCAGGACCATGGCGTCGAGCGTGAGCTGCAACGTGGCAAGTAAGAGAAGTGCGCCGAAAGCCCAGTTGAAAACGATGATTGCCGCGCGAGGAAACTCCGGAGCAAAAATCGAGCCCGACGAAAGCCGGCTCCATAGGTGATACTGCGAGGCAACGAACAGCAGCACCGCGATGACGATCTTAGCGGCGAGCGGCAAATGCAACGGCCACAGAAATCGGGTGACGACCACTAGAAAGGGCAGACCAAAATACAGGTGAAGGATCGGCGGTCTCCATTCTCATCGGATGATGCCCCGGCTTAAGAGCAGGCGGAACGGCGCGCAACCCTGACTGATGCCCTGGCCGCAAAACAATTCGCTGCTCACATAAATGACACCGATGGAATGACGAGAACGCCGTCGCGTTGAAATCGTATCCAAGACGCGCGTCCGGCGCCCCGGCCCGCGCGGGGCCGGAGCCACTTAGGGATCACTTCTTGTCGGGAGCCATCTTGTCGGCCGTGTCTTTGCTCATGGTGTCCTTGGACATGCTGTCCTGCTTCATGGCGTCCGGCTGCATGCCATCCTTCTTCATCTTGTCTGTTTTCATGCTGTCTTTGGCCATGCTGTCGCTTTTCATGGCGTCGTCCGGCTTCTTCATTTCGTCCGCCGCGTGGGCGAGACCGGCAGCTGAAGCAGACAGAGCGATCGCTAGAGCGAGGTTGCGAATGAGCGAGGTCATGTTGGTCTCCGAAGCACGGTGTGACCACGCGGGACCTCACGTCCGGCGCACACACCATGATCACCAATTCGCGGCGGGATTTGCAAAGTTACGTGCCGCGTGAAAAATCGCCCGTCAGCATGATAAACTCAGACAGCTGTAACCTTTCACCGCGGGCGAGCGAATAGATTGGCATGAGCGGCTTGCAGGCCCTTGAAGACCGCCTTCGGACACGCATGCTGGCTGCACTGGCCGGCGACGCGGGCGCTTACCGTCTGCTGCTCTCAGACCTATCGGAGCATTTGCGCCGGTATTATCGCCGGAGGTTGCCCGAAAGCCTTTCGGCCAATGCAGACGATTTGGTGCAGGAAACCTTGTTGGCCATTCACGCGCGGCGGATGACGTATGACACGAACCGGGCCTTCACGGCCTGGGCTTACGCCATTGCCCGCTACAAGCTCATCGACGCCTTGCGCAAGTCTCGTCACAAGCAGCACGTTCCCATCGAATCGGTTGCCGAGTTCCTGGCCGATGAAGCGGCGCCGGACGGCCCGGCAGGCGATCTGGCTGCGATGCTGCACACGTTACCGGAAAAGACGCGCGGCTTGATCTACAAGGTCAAGATCGAGGGGCATTCGGTTGCCGACGTCGCGCAATCCGCTGGGATGTCGCAATCGGCGGTGAAGGTCGCCATTCATCGGGGAGTGAAATCCTTGGTCAGCCGCTTCGGAGGCAAGAATGACAGATGACCTGATCGCGCGCCTGGCACATGATTTGAAGCCGGTCTCCAGCCATGCCGTGGCGGCACATATCGCGTCTGCCCTCGCCATCGGGCTCGTCGTGTCGGCTGGCCTGATGTTGGTGATGTTAGGCGCCCGCCCGAACCTTGCCGAGGAGTTAGGCTCGTCCAGCTTCATCCTCAAGGTCAGCTACACGCTGGCACTCGGGTCGCTGGGATTATGGGCGACATCCAGGATGGCCAGGCCTGGCGAAGACGGCCGGCTTGCGCTCAGCATCGTTCCGGCAGTCGTCGGCCTAATCGCCATCGCCGCGCTCATCGGCTACGCCAACGCTGCCTCCGAGACGCGGCACCAGATCGTCTTCGGCTCATCGGCGCTGGTGTGCCCGATCTATATCCTCGCCTTGTCCATTCCGCTGCTCATCAGCATCATCGTCGTCATGCGCCGGATGGCTTCGACACGGCCCCAGTTGGCCGGTTTCTCAGCCGGCCTCATGGCCGGAGGACTTGGCGCCCTGGTCTATTCATTCCACTGCCCTGAGCCGGGCGTACCGTTCGTCGCGCTTTGGTACAGCTCTGGAATCCTCGGCACCGCTTTGGTCGGAACTGCGCTTGGCGGGCGCTACCTGCGCTGGTGACGGCTTGCGTGCGGCGCTGCCCCGGTTGCTTCAAGCGCTCTGATCTTTTGCACCACGCAGCCGGAAATCGGACGCATCAGCGAATGGCGATCGTGTTTGCTTATGGGATAAAGCCGACGTCCCGCCGACAGACCTGAACCGGTCCGGATGGCGCCGTTCCGATGCAAAATCACAAGATTGAGCAAGTAATGGTCGGGGCGACAGTATTCGAAACTGCGACCCCCTGCTCCCAAAGCAGGTGCTCTACCAGGCTGAGCTACGCCCCGACACGTGGGCAGTGTTTAAGCGGGGCGGGATGGGCGGTCAAGCGAGCGTGTGCGGCGGCACCAGCGGGGGCGGGCGTGCGGCGCAAACGCACTGGCGCAGCCAGCGTCGAACGGATCAGCAGGTGGCGTAGACGGGGGCAACGGGCACGCGACCCATCCAGCGAAGACAGGGCGTGGCGCCGCGATCCGATCTTGAAACAATCGAAAACGGCTCGCGGGCTAGAGGCTAGGGCTATTTTGTTCGGATGCCGGGAAGATGAGGTGCGCGGTCAGCCGATCCTCGACGGCCGTGATCTGACAGCGTCCGCGCAGTTGGCGGGCGGCGACCTCCATCAACTTGCTGCCAAATCCTTGGGGCTGCACGTGTGACGTATCAGTCCCTTCGGTCCAGAACAGATCGATATCGCCCGACGGCGTATGCGTCCAACTGACGTTGACGGTTCCGTGCTTGGAGAAAGCGCCGTACTTGGCCGAGTTGGTTGCCAACTCGTGCAGGAAGAGGCAGATCGGCGTCACTTGATCGTGCCCTAGAGTCACGTCAGCGCCCTCGATCTGGGCCAGCTGTGCACCCGTGGCGTAGGGTTGCAGGAGCCGCAGAGCCAGATTCTTCAGATCGATGTTGTCAGTATCGACGATCAGTGCGTCGTGTGCGCTGGCGAGCGCGGTCAACCGCGAGCCCGCGCTTTTGACCAGGTCTTCAACCGACGTCGCGTCCTTGGCAGACAGTTTGACGAGCGCGGCGGAGACAGCAAGCGCGTTCTTCACGCGGTGATGATATTCGCGGGCCAGGATGCCATTCTCGATGGCGAGCGCGCGTGCCCGCAGCGCTTCCAAGCGAAGCTCGATTTCGTCTTCGACGATGGCGGCAAGGCCGGTCAGAATGTTGATTTCGTGCGGTGTCCATTCGCGCGCAGTTCCGCCGATGGCACATAGGGAGCCCAGGACGCGGCCATCACGGTCACGCACCGGAACGCCGACGTACGACACGACGCCGATGTCAGTGACAGCGCCGTTTTCGGATACGCGCGGGTCTAAGCGGGCGTCGCTGACGACGAACGGCTGGTTGAGCTTCACGACGTATTTGCAGAAAGAATGGGAGTGCGGCGTCTGACGCGTGGTGGCATACGGCTCGGGCAAACCACAACCACTGGCAAAGAACTGCCGGTCGGCATCGACGAGGCTCAGAAGCGCGGTTTCGACGCGCAGAACGCGGGCCACCAGCGCAGTGATACGGTCGAGATGCGGCTCCGCCGGGACATCCATCAACGCGATGCGTTGAAGCGACGCCAAGCGTTCGTTCCAGGCTAGAACGGCATCTGCCGGCTTTGCATTCATTCCAACACGCTGATCAGCAACTCTGTGAGTTTCATACGTTTTTCCGGCCGATTGTACAATCGGGTTGCAACCGTTTGCCGCTCCGCGGGTTTGTTCCTACCTGAAAACGAAAATCCGGACATGTCAGCAAAAGAGCAATACACCGTACTCGTCGTTGAAGACGAATTGCTGGTGCGTCTCGACCTCGTCGAAACGCTGCAGCGAGCCGGTTACCGGACGTTTGAGGCGGGAACCGCTCGCGAGGCGATCTCGCTGTTGGAGAAACACCCGGAAATTTGCGTGGTGTTTACCGACATTGAAATGCCAGGGACGATGGACGGCCTAGCGCTGGCGCATTATGTGCGGTTTCGCTGGCCGCCAACGATCATCGTCATCAGTTCGGGGCAAATCCGCCCCACGCAAGAATTGCTGCCAACCGAAGTCGATTTTCTGGTCAAGCCGTACCATGCGCGCGAACTGGAGCGGGTTTTCGCGGATATTGGAAGGCGGCTAAGCGCCTGACGTGGCGGAACTATAATTTCTGCCGGCGGCGCCTGGAACCAATATGCGCCGGTGTAGTTTTTGCCGGGCTAAACAGGGGAGATGGTCATGAGCACCCACGCTCCCTAATGCAAGAAACGTAAAACGCACGCCAAGCCCTGGAAAGCCGGCCGGAAGCCGGCTTTTATTTTGTGCGAACGCTGGCCATCACTTTGTTTTCGATCGGGTAATCGTCTTGATAGGAGCACGGGGGCGCCCCGAACGCTCCGCAATCGTGCGATCCTGATCTTCGATAATGCTTTGCGCCGGCTCGTCCCCGTCGAGGCCGCCCAGGATTTCGGCGGGCACCTTGCGATTGGACGTCTGGGAGCCGTCCTCATAGAGGACGTCGAAGAACACAAATTCGTCTTTGCCCGTAGGCTTCTTGCGGGCCATGGGTGAACCTCTGTCGATATGGCTGGATTTGTGCCTTGCCTACGCGCTGGCGGGCTCCAAGGCAACTTAATGTGCAGCAACGTGACAAGCGGACGCAAATTGCGGCCGGCACCGCGTCTCCTCTGGATGTTCGCGCCGAGTCGGGGCACACCGCATGTCATGGACTACACGCTGTACATCCTCGCCTGTGCGGACGGCACGCTCTACACCGGAATTGCGCGGGATGCAGAACGGCGGGCGGCCGAGCATAACGGTGCGACGGGCAAGGGCGCACGCTACACCGCCTCGCGCCGGCCCGTCCGCATCGTCTATCGGGCGGCATTCGCGTCACGCTCGGAGGCGCTGCGGGAGGAAATCCGCATCAAACGGCTGACCCGGGCGCAGAAGGACACGCTGATCGCTGAAGCGGCGGCTACTGTGGCTGCGGCGTCATGAGCTGATCGTGAACGGGACCGCACAGACATTCGATGCCATCGTCATCGGCGCGGGAGCTGCCGGGCTGATGTGCGCGATGACGGCGGGGCAGCGCGGCCGCCGCGTGCTGGTACTGGATCACGCCGACAAGGTGGGTGCAAAGATCCTGATCTCCGGCGGAGGCCGGTGCAATTTCACGAACCTGCGCGCGGGGCCGGACAATTTCATCTCAGCCAATCCGCATTTCTGCCGGTCGGCGCTCGAACGGTATAGGCAGGCCGACTTCGTCGCCCTGGTGCGGCGTCACGGAATCGCGTTCCACGAAAAGACGCTGGGGCAATTGTTCTGCGACGGCTCGGCGCGGGCGATCGTCGCAATGCTGATGGCGGAATGCGAGGGGGCGGGCGTCGACGTTCGCACCGGGCATCGCATCACCGAAGTGTCGCGCGCCGATGCGTTCCGGGTCGAGACAAGCGGCGGCACGTTTACGGCACCCGCGCTGGTGCTGGCGACCGGCGGATTGTCGATCCCGAAGATGGGCGCCACGGGTTTTGCCTACGACGTTGCCCGGCGTTTTGGGCTTGGCGTGACGCAGACGCTGCCAGGGCTTGTACCGCTGACGGCGGATGCCGCCGCGATTGGCTTTCCCGAGCAACTCGCCGGACTGGCGTTGCCTGCCGTGACGTCGTGCGGCAAGCGAAGCTTTGCCGAGAGCATCCTGTTTACGCATCGCGGATTGTCGGGGCCGGCGATCTTGCAGATCTCGTCGTACTGGCGGCAGGGCGAGACGATCGAGCTTGATCTTTTGCCTGGCACAGATGCGGCCGCAGTGCTGCAACAGCGCAAGCGGGAACGGGCAAGGACGGAAACGAAGGGCGCCCTGGGCGAGCTGTTGCCCGCGCGCCTAGCGCAGGCGGTGGCACTGGCATACCTGCCGCCGGGGCAGATGTCGAATGTCCCCGATCGCGCGCTGGCGGAGCTGGGGGCGCGGCTGCGCAAGTGGCCGATCCGGCCGACAGGCTCGGAGGGGTACGCCAAGGCCGAAGTGACCGTGGGCGGCATCGACACGCGGGACTTGTCGTCCAAGACGATGGAGGCCAGCCGCGTGCCGGGCCTGTTCGCCATCGGCGAAGCCGTGGACGTGACAGGCTGGCTGGGCGGCTACAATTTTCAATGGGCATGGTCGAGCGGCTGGTGCGCGGGACAAGCCATCTGACCGACTGCCTCAGCCCGCAGCTGCCTCGGCCCGCGCATTCATCTGCGCGCCGCTTGGCGGTGGGCCGAGCTTATCAAGCTCGTCGGTCTCAGCTTCCGAATAGACGCGGCTGCGCGTCAGAAAGCGGATGCCGTCGGGCGCTTCGAGCGAGAAGCCGGAACCGCGGCCGGGCACCACGTCGATGATCAAATGCGTGTGCTGCCAGTATTCCCACTGCGACTTGCCCATGTAGAACGGCTGGCCGCCGATCTCGCCCATGTAAACATCCTGCTCGCCGACCTTGAAGTCGCCGCGCGGATAGCACATCGGCGCGCTGCCGTCGCAGCAGCCGCCCGACTGGTGGAAGAACAACGGGCCGTGCTGCTTTTCAAGACGGACGATTTCTGTGAGCGCCTTCTCCGTGGCGCTGACCCGCTCAACCATGACGTCCTCCAGACTTCGTTTGTTCGTTGTCATCAATATAGCGATGCGCGGCAAGGAAATCAGCCCTCTGCATGAGAGGACTGACGTCCCTGACCCGTCCAGTCTCGCAGGCTGGGATCCAAACGGCGGCGCAGGGTGAAGTGCACGCGCTCTGGCCCCTCGATCGAAAAGCCGACACCGACGCCCTTGGCGACATCGATGATGACCCGCGCATCGCGCCAATAGCGCTCCTCATTGATCATCATGGTGACGGGCGTCTCGCCGATATGGCCGACCAGTTCATCGCGTGCGCCCAGCCGAAGCTCAGCGGCCGGAAGACAGATTACGGAAACGCCGTAGCTGCCCGATATCTGCAACCGCAACGGGCCATGCTGAGCATGCAGCTTGGCGAGTAGATCAGTTGCTGCGTCGGTCGCCGTGATCTCGTTCAGGGGCATCCGCGCACTCTCTTGTAGGTTGGGTCAAGCGCAGCGCGACCCAACAGTTCTAGGTTGTGCCGTGGATGTTGGGTCGCGCTGCGCTTGACCCAACCTTCGAAGTAGAAAGCTACGAAGCAGAAAGCAAAACAGCGCGGCGTTGCCGCCGCGCTGTCGGGATCACACAACCGCAACGGCCGGGGCTTAGAAGAAGCCCAGTGCCTTGGGGCTGTAGCTCACCAGCATGTTCTTGGTCTGCTGGTAGTGGTCGAGCATCATCTTGTGCGTCTCGCGGCCGATGCCGGACTGCTTGTAGCCACCGAATGCGGCGTGGGCCGGATAGAGGTGGTAGCAGTTCGTCCAGACGCGACCGGCCTGAATGGCGCGGCCGAAGCGATAGGCGCGCGTGCCATTACGCGTCCACACGCCGGAGCCGAGGCCGTACAGCGTGTCGTTGGCGATCGACAGCGCTTCCTCGTCGGACGAGAACTTCGTGACGGAAACGACCGGCCCGAAGATTTCTTCTTGGAACACGCGCATCTTGTTGTGGCCTTCGAGGATGGTCGGCTGCACGTAATAGCCTTCCCACATCTCGCCGCCCAGCTGCGCACGCTCGCCGCCCGTCAGCACCTTGGCGCCTTCGTTCTTGCCGATCTCGACGTACGACAGGATCTTTTCCATCTGATCGTTCGAGGCCTGCGCGCCGATCATGGTGGAGGGATCGAGCGGGTGGCCCTGCTTGATCGACTGCACGCGCTTGATGGCGCGTTCCATGAAGCGGTCGTAGATCTTCTCGTGCACCAGCGCACGGCTGGGGCAAGTACAGACTTCGCCCTGGTTGAGCGCGAACATCGAGAAGCCCTCGAGAGCCTTGTCGAAGTAGTCGTCGTCATGATCGGCGACGTCTTCGAAGAAGATGTTCGGCGACTTGCCGCCCAGCTCCAGCGTGCAGGGAATGATGTTCTCCGACGCGTACTGCATGATGAGACGGCCAGTGGTCGTCTCACCCGTGAAAGCGATCTTGGCGATGCGCTTGTTCTGCGCCAGCGGCTTGCCGGCTTCGACACCGAAACCGTTGACGACGTTCAACACGCCGGCGGGCAAGATGTCGCCGATCAGGTCCATGAGGACCATGATGCTCATCGGCGTCTGCTCGGCGGGCTTCATGACGACGCAGTTGCCGGCGGCGATCGCGGGAGCCAGCTTCCAGCACGCCATCAGCAGCGGGAAGTTCCAGGGGATGATCTGGCCGACAACGCCGAGCGGCTCGTGGAAGTGATAGGCGACGGTGTCGTGATCGATCTCGGAGATCGAGCCTTCCTGGGCGCGCAGGCAACCGGCGAAATAGCGCCAGTGGTCGATCGCAAGCGGAATGTCGGCAGCCATCGTCTCGCGGATGGGCTTGCCGTTATCAAGCGTCTCGATCATCGCGATCAGCTTGAGGTTCTGCTCCATCTTGTCGGCGATTTTATTCAGCAGGCGCGCGCGCTCTGCAGGAGCCGTGCGACCCCACTGATCTTTCACCTTGTGGGCGGCGTCGAGAGCGAGTTCGATGTCTTCAGCCGTCGAACGCGCGATCTCGCAGATCGGCTTGCCGGTGACGGGCGTGAGATTGGTGAAATACTGACCTTTGACCGGGGCAACCCAGTTGCCGCCGATGAAGTTGTCGTACTTCGGACGGATCCGAATTTGCTGGGATAGTTCGTTTAATGCCTGTTGGATCATTGGCGTCCTCCTAGGTGACACACAGAAGCAGTCAGGGCTGCCATTTGTTATTGTTGTGTGGCGGAAACGTATCGCCCCCGCGCTAACTAAGCAAGCTGACGGGGCCAGTCTATTGACCTAAGGTCTAGTGTGCGGGCGGTTCGACTCGATCATCTGGCGAATACTGCTCATCACACGCGAATGTGATGCGGGCCGGCCCGATATCATCTTCAGCTATTGCATCAGAACTCGGTCATTTTGAGACGATCGATGGCCAGCGGCAGTCGTCGGGGCGGACGGCAGGTTTGACCTGACTAGTCTGTCCACGGATGCGCGCAGGCGCGCTGCGGCGTGCGTGAGAGGTTGTGCTCGTCGTCAGGGGTCAGACCGAGGTCTGACCCCGTCAAGTCAAACGGCGTCGTGGGCCATCGCCGTTTTTTGGCGGCGGACCATCAGCTTGTTCAGGGCCGCCACGTAGGCCCGGGCCGAAGACACGAGCGTGTCCGTGTCGGCGCCGCGGCCGGTGACCATGCGGCCCTCCTCCTCGAGGCGCACGGAAACTTCGGCCTGCGCGTCGGTTCCCTCGGTTACGGCGTGGACCTGGTACAGAGCCAGCTTGGCCTCATGCGGCACCAGCATCTTGATGGCGTTGAAGGTGGCGTCGACAGGCCCGTTGCCCGTGGCGTGCACCGTCTGCTGGTTGCCGTCGATGTCGAGCGTCAGCGTGGCGGACTGCGGTCCGTTGGTGCCGGCGACGATCTGCAAAGCGACCACCTTCATGCGATCGTTCAAGTGGGCCACGTTGTCGTCGGCCAGCGCCTCGATGTCCTCGTCGTAGATGTGCTTCTTGCGGTCGGCCAGCGCCTTGAAGCGATTGAAGGCATCCTCGAACGCGTTGTCGCCCAGCTCGTAGCCCAGCTCCTTCAGCTTGGAGCGGAAGGCGTTGCGGCCGGAGTGTTTGCCCATCACCAGCGAGGTCTTGCCGACGCCGACCGACTCCGGCGTCATGATCTCGTAGGTCTGCTGGTGCTTCAGCATGCCGTCCTGGTGGATGCCGCTTTCGTGCGCGAACGCGTTGCGGCCGACGATCGCCGTGTTGTACTGCACCGGGAAGTTGGTGACGGCGGAGACGAGCTTGGACGCGCGCGTCAGCATGGTGCTGTCGATGCCGGTCATGTACGGCAGTGCATCGCCACGCGTCTTGATGGCCATCACGACTTCTTCCAGCGCGGCATTGCCGGCACGCTCGCCAATGCCGTTCAGCGTGCATTCCACCTGGCGCGCGCCGCCAGCGACACCGGCCAGCGAGTTGGCGACGGCCATCCCTAGATCGTTGTGGCAGTGGACCGAGAAGATCGCTTTGTCGGAATTGGCCACGCGCTCGCGCACCTGGCGGAACATGTCGCGATACTCATCCGGCGTGGCGTAGCCGACCGTATCGGGCAAGTTGATCGTCGTGGCGCCGGCCTTGATGGCGGCGTCGACGCACTGGACGAGATAATCGATCGGCGTGCGCGTGGCGTCCATGGCAGACCACTCGACGTCTTCCACCAGGTTGCGCGCGCGCGTGACAGTTGCGGCGATGATGTCGAGCACCTCGGCTTCGGTCTTCTTCATCTGATGTGCCAGATGGATCGGCGATGTCGACACGAACGTGTGGATGCGGCCGCGCCTGGCATGGCGCACGGCTTCGCCGGCTCGATCGATATCCTTGTCGATGGCGCGCGCGAGGCCGGCGATCGTGGCCTTCTTGGTGCGCTTGGCGATCTCAGAGACGGCTTCGAAGTCGCCGTCTGAGGCGATGGGGAATCCGGCCTCGATGATGTCGACGCCCATCTCATCCAGATAGGCGGCGACTTCCAGCTTCTCTTCGAACGTCATGGTCGCGCCGGGGCACTGCTCCCCGTCGCGCAGGGTTGTATCAAAAATGAAGACGCGGTCGGTGTTCGGTTTCGCGTGGGGTGCGCCCTCGTCGGGTTTCGCAGTCATGGGATTTTGTCCTTGGCTCCGGGCCGGCCTCAGTCTATCGGGCCGGCAGATAATGAAAGGTCTGGCTTGTCGCGTGATCCCCTGAGCGCGTCCGGGCGCGGGCCCGGACTGTGGCGGCTCAGGGGCCGCTAAGGAGAAGGAGCGAAGCCTGTAGCGTGCACGCCAGCGCCCGGCCGCGAGCAATGTCGCGATCCTCGTTCGGGCCAATACTGGTAGCCAATTGGCGCACAGATACTTCCTGCTAGGACTGGTGTTTCCGCAAATCATGCGTTGCAGAGCGAAGACCGTAATGTGTCAAATAACAACGGTTTTTGCAAGTGGCGGGTCAGGCGCGGTTGGGCGTGGCGCGGGCGAGGATTGCCGTCTTGTCCGCCCAATCCAGCCCCTGGCCGTACGTGAACCGCGGGATGGAGCCCATGCGCGTGGCGATGAACGCATCTGCCACGGCCGCCGGGGCGTGTGCCCGCAGGATCGTGCCGGCAGCCAACACCGCCAACCCCTCCACCAGCGTTCGTCCGCGGACGTCGAGCAACCGCGGCTCCTGCAGGATGCTCTCCAGCCTGGCGTGAGCGGCCTTCAAGTGCGGGTCGTCGCCGGCGGCCTGCTTGAGTTCTTCCATCACGGTCTCAACGACGTCGCCGTCCCGCTGCAGCACGCGCAGCACGTCCAGCGCCATGACGTTGCCGGAGCCTTCCCAGATCGCATTCACCGGCACTTCGCGATAGAGCCGCGCCAGCGTGTGATCTTCCACGTAGCCGTTGCCGCCCAGGCATTCCATCGCCTCGGCGACGACGGCGGGTGCGATCTTGCACACCCAGTATTTGGTCACCGGCGTCATCAGCCGCCGCCAGGCTGCCGCGCGCTGGTCGGTGGCCCGGTCGAATGATCGCGCGAGCCGGAACGCCAGGGCCGTCGCCGCTTCGACGTCGAGCGCGAGATCGGCCAGCACCTCGGCCATGAGAGGCTGCTTGATCAATGGCGTGCCGAACACCGAGCGGTGCTCGGCATGATGGATCGCGTGCGCCACGGCGCTGCGCATCAGGCCCGCCGACGACACCGCGCAGTCGAGCCGCGTGTACGTGACCATCTCGATGATGGAGGGGACGCCGCGGCCCTCCTCGCCGATCAGCCAGGCGTGCGCGCCGTGGAATTCAACCTCGGACGACGCATTCGAGCGATTGCCCAGCTTGTCCTTCAGGCGCTGGAACTGCAGGCCGTTGACGCTGCCGTCCGGCAGGAAGCGCGGCATCAGGAAACAGGACAATTTTCCGTTGTCTGTCTGCGCCAAGACCAGAAAGCCGTCGGACATCGGCGCCGACATGAACCACTTGTGGCCGTCGAGAATGTACTCGGTGCCTGGTCCGCCTTTGCCGCCGGCTGGGCGCGCACGCGTGATGTTGGCGCGCACGTCCGTGCCGCCCTGGCGCTCCGTCATGCCCATGCCGATGGTGACGGCCGTCTTGTCGGGGAAGGCCAGGAAGCGGCGGTCGTACGCCTTCGGCAAGATCTTCGGCAGCCACTCGGCGGCAATATCGGGTTGCAGCAACAGCGTCGGCACGGCCGCGTTCGTCATGGTGACGGGGCAGCAGTGCCCTGCCTCCATCTGCGCCGCCATGTAGCAGCCGGCCGCGCGCACGACGTGGGCGCCGGCCTTCGGCGACGCATCGGGCGTGGCGTGATGCGCCCATACGGAAGAATGCAGCCCCTCCGCGCAGCTGATGTCCATCAGCGCGTGATAGGCGGGATGGAACTCGACCACGTCCAAGCGCTCGCCGCGCGGCGAATGCGTTTTCAGCTTGGGAGGATTCTCGTTCGCGAGGCGCCCTAAATCTGCATTCGCGGCCGATCCGCAGATCTGGCCGAACGCCGTCAGCGCCTTGGCGGCGCGGCCGCCACCCTCGCGCTGGACCGTGTCGCCCAGCGCCACATCGGACGTGAACAGATTGAGGTCACCCAGGGGCGGCGGCTGATTAGAGGCGTCCGATTTCGCGGGGGTATCGGTCACGGCGGACGGGGTCGCTTTGTTGTGCAGGTTCATCAAACGCGATTCATTCACTTTAAATGGCGTCACCAAGGCAGACCCGGGTTGCTCCCGGGGTGCAATTGCCTTATACGCACGCCTTTAATGACATCATTGGCCAAGAAGCAGAAATCGGGCTTCCCGCATCGCCATCTTCTCTCTTGTGAGAAGCTCACGGTGCAAGAGATCAATTGCATCCTCGATCTGGCCGACAAGGCCGCCGATCAGAACCGCAAACCCGACAAGCGCCGCACCGTGCTTGCCGGCCGCACCCTCATCAATCTGTTTTACGAAAGCTCCACGCGCACGCAAAGCTCGTTTGAGCTGGCGGCCAAGCGCCTGGGCGCCGACGTCATGAACATGAACGTTGCCACGTCGTCCGTCACCAAGGGCGAGACGCTGGTGGACACAGCCATGACGCTCAACGCCATGCGGCCGGACATCATCGTCGTGCGCCATCATGCGGCAGGCGCCGTCGAGCTGTTGTCGCAGAAGGTGGACTGCAGCGTCGTCAATGCGGGAGACGGCGCGCACCAGCATCCGACGCAGGCGCTGCTCGACGCGCTGACCATCCGCCGCGCCAAGGGCCGCATCGCCGGGCTGACGGTGGCGATCTGCGGCGACATCCTGCACTCGCGCGTCGCCCGTTCCAACATCGACGTGTTGAATACGCTGGGCGCGCAGGTGCGCATCATCGCGCCGTCCACTTTGTTGCCGTCCGCCGCCAACCGGCTCGGCGCGGAAGTCTTCACCGACATGTGGAAAGGTCTTTCCGGCGTCGACGTCGTCATGATGCTGCGGCTGCAGCGCGAGCGCATGCAAGGCTCGTACGTCCCGTCGAGCCGCGAGTTCTATCACTTCTTCGGCCTCGATCACGAGAAGCTGGCGCTGGCCAAACCCGATGCGCTGATCATGCATCCGGGACCGATGAACCGCGGCGTCGAGATCGCCTCGACGATCGCCGACCACTCCCGCTCCGTCATTCGCGAGCAGGTTGAAATGGGCGTTGCAGTGCGCATGGCCGTGCTCGAAGCCGTCGCCACGCAACTGCCAGGTTGAGACCGAGATGACCAAGCCGTCCACCGTGTTCCTGAACGCGCGCCTGATCGACCCGGAAACGGAGCGTGATGAGCCCGGCGGCCTGCTCGTTAAGGATGGCATCATTGCCGACATCGGCCCGCACCTGCGCCGCAACGCGCCGGAAGGTGCCGAGGTAATCGACTGCAAGGGTCACGTGGTGTGTCCCGGGATCGTCGATGCCCAGGTGTTCACCGGCGAACCTGGCGCCGAGCATCGCGAAACGCTGAAGACGGCGAGCCAGTCGGCAGCGGCAGGCGGCGTCACCACCATCATCGTCATGCCGGACACGCAGCCGGTGATCGATCAGGTGGCCCTCGTCGACTTCATCTCGCGCCGCGCGCGCGACAACGCCCTAGTGCACGTCTACACGATGGCAGCGATGACGCGCGGCCTCGAAGGCGAGGAGATGACGGAGATCGGCCTGCTGAAGCGCGCCGGCGCCATCGCCTTCTCGAACGGCAAATCCAGCATCACCAACACGCGCGTGATGCGCAACGTGCTGAATTACTCCAAGGACTTCGGCGCGCTGATCGTGCACCATACCGAAGACCCTTATCTCAGCGGCAGCGGCGTGATGAACTCCGGCGAAGTGGCCACGCGCCTCGGGTTGCCCGGCGTCTCCAAGGTGGCCGAGACCATCGTGCTGGAGCGAGACGTCCGACTCGTGGAGATGACAGGCGCGCGCTATCACGCGGCCACCATCACCTGCGAGGAAAGCCTCGATGTCGTGCGCAAGGCGAAGGCGCGCGGACTGCACGTGACGTGCGGGGTGTCGATCAATCATTTGACGTTGAACGAGATCGACATCGGGTCGTACCGCACCTTCCTCAAGGTACGCCCGCCGCTGCGTCACGAAGACGATCGCCAGGCCATGGTGCGCGGCATCGCCAACGGCGAGATCGACGTCATCGTTTCCAGCCACGACCCGCAGGACGTGGACGTGAAGCGCCGTCCCTTCAGCGAAGCCGCTGACGGCGCCGTTGGTCTGGAAACGCTGGTGCCCGCGGCTTTGCGCTTGCACCACTCCGGCGATCTGACGCTGATCGACCTGCTGAGGCCGATGACCATCAATCCGGCAAAGCTGTTTGGGCTGCCGACCGGCCGGCTGTCCGCGGGCGCGCCCGCGGACCTCATCGTCGTCGACCTGGGGGAGCCCTGGGTGGTGAACAAAGACTTGCTGCGGTCCCGTTCCAAAAACTCCGCTTTCGACGAAAGCAAGATGCAAGGCCGCGTGCTGCGCACCCTGGTTGCGGGCCAAACCGTCTATCAGTACGCTGGCGTCGAACGCACGTGACCGCCCAGGACTGCACAGGCTGACACCATGGACGTACTGACATCACCGATTGCCTGGGCCGCACTCGCCTTCGGCTACTTGCTGGGCTCGATTCCGTTTGGGCTGATATTGACGCGCATGGCGGGGCTGGGCGATGTGCGCAAAATCGGGTCGGGCAACATCGGGGCCACCAATGTGCTGCGGACCGGGCACAAGGGACTCGCGGCGCTTACGCTCGTGCTTGATGCGCTGAAGGGTACTTTGGCGGTCCTAATCGCGCATGACGTCGCTGGCCTGTACTTCGGACTGGCTATTCTCGCCGGCCTGTTGGCCGGACTTGGCGCCTTCTTCGGCCACCTGTTCCCGGTCTGGCTGAACTTCCGCGGCGGCAAAGGTGTCGCGACCTACATCGGCGTCGTGCTGGGTCTTGTCTGGCCCGCGGCGCTGATCTTCTGCGCGATCTGGATCGGCGTCGCCGTTCTGACGCGCTACTCGTCGCTATCGGCGCTGTTTGCCAGCGTCGTGACGCCCGCACTCCTTCTTCTCGTCTTCGATGACCGGCCCGCGGCGCTGGTGGCAGCAATCATGACCGTACTCCTGCTGTGGAAACACCGCAGCAACATCGGCAGATTGATGCGTGGCGAGGAGCCCAAGATCGGTGCGGCAGCGTAGCGGCAATTCTCACGACGCAAGTCTATTCACGGCCGCGCCGCTTCCCGTCGCGGTTCTCGACGCGGCCGAGCGGCTCGCCTGCCTGCGGCTGATCCGCTCCGGCAATGTGGGGCCGGTGACGTTCCGCGAGTTGGTCAATCAGTTCGGCGGGGCCCAGCGCGCGTTGGACGCCTTGCCCGATCTCACGCGCCGCGCGGGAGGCCCTGCTCACCCCATCTGCCCCAAGGCCGATGCAGAACGGGAACTGGCGGCCGCGGACAAGATCGGCGTTCGGCCGATTTTCACCATTGAACCGGGCTATCCGGCTTCGCTGGCCGCCACGGGCGTGCCGCCGCCGCTGCTTTACGTGAAAGGCAACGACGAGCTGCTGCAGAAGCCTACCGTCGCCATTGTGGGCTCGCGGCAGGCGTCAGCGGCGGGGCACAAGCTGGCGCGCCAGTTCGCGGCTGAGCTTGGCCGCGCCGGGTACGTCATCGCCTCGGGCTTGGCGCGCGGCATCGACGGGGCCGCGCACGAGGCGGCGCTGTTGACCGGCACCGTCGCGGTCGTCGCCGGCGGGATCGACATCATCTATCCGCCCGAGCACGCCGACCTGACACAGCGCATTGCCGAGAAGGGCTGCATCGTTTCCGAGATGCCGCCCGGCTTCGTGCCGCGCGCCAAGGAATTCCCCCGGCGCAACCGCATCATAGCCGGTGTCTCACTCGGCGTGCTGGTGGTCGAAGCCGCGCGCCGCTCCGGTACCTTGGTGACGGCGCGCCTTGCCGCAGAGCTTGGTCGCGAGGTGTTCGCCATTCCGGGGCACCCGCTGGATCCCCGCGCGGAAGGCACCAACCAGTTGCTGAAATCGGGGGCCGTATTCGTAACGGAGGCAGCCGATCTCATCGCGGCCCTGCAGCCAATGATCGAACAGCCTGAGGACAGGGGTCTCGCGCGGGAGCCCGAAACGCCACCAGCGCCGTTCAGCGAACCTGCGTTGAGCCATTCCGATCGACAGCGGGTGTTGTCGGCTTTGGGTCCGCATCCCAGCGACGTCGACGAAATCGGCAGGGCGGCGGGGCTGTCGGCGCGCGCGGTACGCCTCGTGCTTGTGGAGCTGGATCTGGCCGGCCGCATTGAACGGCACGGGCAGCATCTGGTGTCTCTGCTGCCGGCATCCGGCAGCTTCGATTAATTGGCCGATTAACGGCGGCCACGCAGCTGACCGAGGCGGCTGGCTTCCTCATGGGCAGCAGACAGGTGCCGGCTGACGGTTGGATAGTCGGCCGCCGCCATGCTTTGCAGCTGGCGGATCATGTCGATCATGTATTCGAGCCGCTCCTGGGAACTCCCAAAATTGTCGGCTTTATCTCTCTGATGATTGAGGGCCATGTGCGTCACGGTTGAAACGCGTGCAGGGTAAATCCTTTAGATTGCATAGTAGTACAGCGCACCCGCGTTGGTTGCAAACCCATTTAATCGGCCGATTTGCTGAATTCAGGAGGCGTCGAGCTGCCGCACCAGTGTCGTGAACTCCTAGCACTCGGGCGATTTGAGTGCTAAACCGGCCCAGTTCGCGCGCCGAATGGCGCCTTAAACCTAGAAGCGAGACATCACGACATGAAATTCCGTCCCCTGCACGACCGCATCGTCGTCAAGCGCGTCGCCAACGAGACCAAGACCGCCGGTGGCATCATCATCCCCGACACCGCAGCAGAGAAGCCGCAGCAGGGCGAAGTCGTCGCCGCCGGCCCCGGCGCGCGCGACGAAGCCGGAAAGCTCGTGCCGCTCGACGTCAAGACGGGCGACAAGGTGCTGTTCGGCAAGTGGTCGGGCACCGAAGTGAAGATCGACGGCGACGATCTCCTCATCATGAAGGAGAGCGACATCATGGGCGTGCTCGAGAAGTAAGCCCCGCCTTTCTCCCCCGACGAAAATTTCAAAGGAGTACCGCAGCATGGCTGCCAAAGACGTTCGTTTTTCTGCTGATGCCCGCGAGAAGATGCTGCGCGGCGTCGACATCCTCGCCAACGCGGTGAAGGTGACGCTCGGCCCGAAGGGCCGCAATGTCGTGATCGAGAAGAGCTTCGGCGCCCCGCGCACGACCAAGGACGGCGTGACCGTTGCCAAGGAAATCGAGCTCGAAGACAAGTTCGAGAACATGGGCGCACAGATGGTGCGTGAAGTGGCCTCCAAGACCAACGACATCGCCGGCGACGGCACGACGACGGCCACGGTTCTGGCCCAGGCCATCGTGCGCGAAGGCTTGAAGTCGGTTGCGGCCGGCATGAACCCGATGGATCTGCGCCGCGGCATCGACAAGGCTGTCGCCCAGGTCATCGCCGAGATCGCCAAGAAGGCCAAGAAGGTCAAGAACTCGGGCGAGATCGCCCAGGTCGGCACCATCTCCGCCAACGGTGAGAAGGCCATCGGCGACATGATTGCCGAAGCCATGCAGAAGGTCGGCAACGAGGGTGTCATCACCGTCGAAGAAGCCAAGGGCCTTGCCAGCGAGCTTGAAGTCGTCGAAGGCATGCAGTTCGACCGCGGCTATCTCTCGCCGTACTTCATCACCAACGCCGACAAAATGATCGCCGAACTCGAAGATCCCTACATCCTGATCCACGAGAAGAAGCTGTCGAGCCTGCAGGCGTTGCTGCCGGTTCTCGAAGCCGTCGTGCAGTCCAGCCGTCCGCTGCTGATCATCGCAGAAGAAGTCGAGGGTGAGGCTCTCGCCACGCTCGTCGTCAACAAGTTGCGCGGTGGCCTCAAAATCGCTGCCGTCAAGGCACCGGGCTTCGGCGATCGCCGTAAGGCCATGCTGGAAGACATCGCCGTGCTGACCGGCGGCCAGACGATCTCCGAAGACCTCGGCATCAAGCTGGAGAACGTCACGCTCGACATGCTCGGCCGCGCCAAGCGGGTGTCGATCACCAAGGAAGACACCACGATCGTCGACGGCACAGGCAAAAAGGCCGATATCGAAGCCCGCGTCGGCCAGATCAAGGCGCAGATCGAGGAAACCACCTCGGACTACGACAAGGAGAAGCTGCAGGAACGCCTGGCGAAGCTCGCCGGTGGCGTGGCCGTCATCAAGGTCGGCGGCGCCACGGAAGTGGAAGTCAAGGAGCGCAAGGATCGCGTTGACGACGCACTCAATGCGACGCGCGCAGCCGTTGAAGAAGGTGTGGTTCCCGGCGGCGGCGTGATGCTGCTGAAGGCCTCGCAGGCCATTACCGTCAAGGGCGACAACGCCGACCAGGACGCTGGCATCGCCATCATCCGCAAGGCGCTGCAGGCTCCGATCCGTCAGATCGCCGAAAACGCCGGTGTTGAAGGCTCGCTCGTCGTCGGCAAGGTGCTGGAGACCAAGGGCGACGACTTTGGCTACGACGCGCAGAAGGGCGAATACGGCGACATGATCGAGAAGGGCATTATCGACCCGGCCAAGGTTGTGCGTACCGCACTACAAGACGCCGCGTCGATTGCCGGTTTGATGATCACGACGGAAGCCGCGATCGCCGACGCTCCGAAAAAGGACGAAGGCCACGGCCACGGCCACGGCGGCGGGGGAATGGGCGGCATGGGCGGAATGATGTAAGAGCCCGCCGTTTTCGAAAGCTCGGCGCCGGCAGGCAACTGCCGGCGCATTTTTTTGCCAGGAAAGGCTTTTGGTCAGCCGGGCGTTAACGCCGGTTGAGGACTATTTCTGTACGTTGGACGTATACGTTCCTTTTATTTGGTTTCTCGATGTCTTCGTTGCAGACGAAACTTCAAGCTAGTGACCACGGCAATGTTGCCGCATCGGATGTCAACGGCACGCAGCATGGCGTGTTGGCCCATACGGCCTGGGCCTTTCTGCCGGTGCTGGTTGTGAACCTTATCCTGATCACCTCGGCAGGAATTGATCGCGCACCCTGGTGGGTCGTGTTCCCGGTTCCGTTCGCTGCGATCTGCATCTGCGGCCATCAATACTGGAATCTGCGCCGGCACAACCGCACCGGGCTCACGGCTGAAGAGCAACGGCAAGTCCTGCAGACCCAAACCTGGCGCTCCGCGGGCACGGCCGCGGTCGTTTCCGCTTGGGGCTTTGCCATGTGCGTCTACGCCCCGGACATGGCGCACTTTTTCGCGGCCGTCGCTGGCTTCACGGCCATCGGCAGCGCCACCTACGTCGCCTACCTCCAGCTGCCGATGCGGCTGATCTTCATTGCTGTCGCGACATCGTTGCTGGCCCTGGCTCTTGCAACGCAGGACTACCTCAGTTTCATCATCGCCTTCTGCTTCGCCACCAATGCTCTCTTGCTCGAGTTGTATTTATCGACCCACTACCGGACGTTCGGAAACGTCGTCAGTCAGCACGTCGAGGCACAAAGCAAATACCAAGACTCCAAGCGCGCTCAGGCTGAGATCCTGAGCATCGCCAATACGGACGACCTGACGGGCGTCATGAACCGGCGCGGCTTCCTGAGCGAAGTCAACGCCTTGATCGCAGAACGCAGCACGAGCGGAGAGGTTTTCGCGCTCGGCGTCATTGATCTCGATGGCTTCAAGCCGGTCAACGACTGCTTCGGTCATGCGGCCGGCGACCGCGTGCTGATCGAAGTGGCCCGGCGGCTGTCCGCCCATGTCGGCGAGCGTGGCGCCCTGGCTCGACTAGGCGGAGATGAATTCGCCTTGCTCATCCTGCATCCTGAGAACAAAGACGCCGTTCTGGCGGAGGGCCGGGCGGCCATCCGTGCCTTGAGCGCCCCGATCGAATTCAATGGTCAGGTAGCGCAGGTTTCGGCGTCGTGCGGCTTCGCATTGTATCCGGAGGCCGGAACGACCGCAGCGACGCTTCTGGAACATGCGGACGAGGCGCTATACGCCGTCAAGGATGAGCGCCGCTCCGCCCCGGCGATCTATGACGGGCGAAATGCAACCGCCGTGGTCCGGCGCGCGACCATCCAGCAGCGCCTCCGGCGGGCTATGGGCACCGCTGAAATCTACCTGGAATATCAGCCGATCGTTTGCACCGAGACGGGGCGTCTGCTCTGCTATGAAGCGCTCGCACGCTGGAAGGATCCCGAGATTGGCCAGGTCTCGCCTGGCGAATTCATCCCAATTGCTGAAAACTGCGGCGTCATGGGTGAGCTCTCCAGGCACCTTCTGCGCGAGGCTCTGGTAACGGCAACGACCTGGCCCTCTCATGTGGGCGTGTCGTTCAATGTGTCCCCGACAAGTTTCGCCGACAATACCCTGGCGCTGACAATCATCGGCTGCCTGGATGCCGCCGGCCTGTCGCCATCGCGGCTGACGATCGAGATCACCGAGTCGGCTTTTGCCTCCGACCACGAACGTGTGTGCGAGGTGCTGGATTTACTACGCCACGTCGGCATTCGCGTGGCCATGGACGACTTCGGCGTTGGCTATTCCAGCTTCGCCAACCTCGATCGCCTGCCCGTCGACATCCTCAAGCTGGATCGCAGCTTCATCGCGGACGTTTCCGCTGACACGCGCCGCCAGCACATCGTCGCGGGCATTGTCGAGATGTGCCACAAATTGAAGCTCACGTGCGTGGCAGAAGGCATTGAAGACGTAGCGCAGCTGGATTTCATCACGAAGATCGGTTGCAACGCGGTGCAAGGCTACTTGCTCGGCAGACCCGCTCGTCCCGCAGCCTTAACGCACGAGATTGAACCGACGATGGCACGCGCTCGCGCTTGATTGTGGAACCGGTTCACGTCTTCGATGCGAAGTGCGCTCGCCCTCAGACCGGCCTCTAGCGCAAGTCGTCCAGTCTCGGATCATCGGGCGAGAGAACGACAGGCTCGCCTTCGAAGCGCACGCCGAGCGTATCCTGCTGGCGGCGAACGACAACAACCTCGCGAAGCGTTTTGGTGGCCGAATAGAACAAGCTGAACTGATCCGGCACCTTTTCGTGAATCAGCACCAGAGCACCGGTCGTCGATAGGTCGAGGATGATACAAGGATAAATCTTGCGCGGCTCGTCAACGATGATACGGCCGACCTTGCGCACTTTTTTACGCGTATCGACGCGCCGCTCTCCGCGAGTCTTGGCTGAATCGGGCCGCTTCATTGCATTGTTCCGTTTCCTGGATGTGGTTCCGGCGCACACGGAAGCACTCGCAAGATGCTACGCCACCGCAAGTTGCTGCCCGGTAAACATCGAGCCATGACGTAGCAACTGGCGAAGATGCCGCGACCTTGCCAGCGAGTTTCTCAGGATTCCGGCGCGATATAACGCGGAAAAACACCAGTCGGTGTGGGAATTGGCGTCCCCGGAGAAAGGCGGTGGGCAGGCCCCAGCGATGCAAAATCGCGGGCGGCAGCCGCCACTCCGAGCGCATCGAGTAGCTTTCCTGCCGACGCGGGCATGACAGGAAGCGCCAGGATCGCCACCTGACGCACCACCTCGGCCGTCACATAGAGGATCGTGCCCATGCGTGCCGGGTCGGTCTTCTTCTTCGCCCATGGCTCCTCGCCCGCAAAGTAGCGGTTCGCCTCGCCGACGACGGCCCACACGGCGTCGAGGTAGCGCGTGATCGCCTGCCGATCCATTGCCTCGCGTGCCTTGGCCAACATCCCGTCGGCCGCGGCGAGGATTGCTTCGTCGGCCGAGGTGAACGCACCCGGCTGCGGTAGCGTCTCGTTGCAGTTCTTCGCCACCATCGACAGCGAGCGCTGCGCCAGGTTGCCGAGGTCGTTTGCCAGATCCGCGTTGATGCGGTTGGCAATCGCTTCCGGGCTGTAGTTGCCGTCCTGGCCGAACGATACCTCGCGCAGGAAGAAGTAGCGGACCTGATCGAGGCCATAGGCCTTCACCAGATCGAATGGATCGACGACGTTGCCGACCGACTTCGACATTTTCTCGCCGCGGCTCAGCACGAAGCCGTGGCTGAAAATGCGTTTCGGCAAGGGCAACCCCGCCGACATCAAGAACGCCGGCCAATAAACCGCGTGGAAACGCGTGATGTCCTTGCCGATGACGTGCACATCGGCCGGCCAGAAGGCCCAGCGGGGCGAGGTATCGTCGGGGAAGCCGGTGCCCGTGAGATAGTTCGTCAGCGCGTCGACCCACACGTACATCACGTGCTGGGGGCCATTGGCGCCGGCACGCGCCTGACTGCTCTGAGGCACCGGAATGCCCCAGTCGAGCGTGGTGCGCGAGATCGACAGATCCTCCAGCCCGCCTTTGACGAAGCTGACGATCTCGTTGCGCCGTTCGGGCGGCAAGATGAAGTCGGGGTTGGCCTCGTAGTGGGCCAGCAGCTTGTCCTGGTAGGAGGATAGCCGGAAGAAATACGTCTCCTCCTCCGTCCACTCGACGGGCGTACCCTGCGGTCCGCGGCGCACGCCATCGTCGCCGACAGTGGTCTCGGTCTCGTTGTAGTAGGCCTCGTCGCGCACGGAGTACCAGCCGGCATAGGCCTTCAAGAAGATGTCGCCGTTGGCCTCCATGCGCCGCCAGATTTCTTCCGACGCCGCGTAGTGGCGCGGTTCCGTCGTGCGGATGAAGTCGTCATTGGACAGGCCCAGCGCTGCGGCCATCTCGCGGAATCGCGCAGAGTTCCGGTCGGCGAGTGTTCGCGGGCTCACGTCGAGCTTCGTGGCGGTCTGCCGCATTTTCAAGCCATGCTCGTCCGTGCCGGTCAGGAAGAAGACGTCCTTGCCGTCGGCCCGCTCGAAGCGCGCGATCACGTCCGTCGCGATCGCCTCATAGGCGTGGCCGATGTGCGGCTCGCCGTTGGGATACGAGATCGCGGTCGTGATGTAGAATTTCTGCTGTCCGCTCATGGACACATGACCTTTATGTGGAATTGAGAGTGTGCTGGTTCAAGCGCCGGGCGCGATGCCCCCCGGCCTCACAAACGTGAGGCTGTGCACCTGTCTCACATTCGTGAGCTCGGCATCGAGGATGTTGTGAACCAGGCCATGGGCGATCCAGACATTCGTGGGCAGTTCGCCGGGATCAGGCCGCCCTGCGCGCCGCTGCCTCCAGCCGCTGAAAAATCCCCACGATCAGGGACTTGCGGTCGAGGTTGAGGAGCATGACGTCGGCCTTTTCGGCGACGATGGTTTCCCACAGCTCGGCCCACGTGGCAAGGGCGCCCTCGGGGATCAGGCGCGCGGCCAGTTTTGCATCCTCAAGATCGCTACCGGGCGCGCCCGCGCGCGCGCGGATCAGGCGCGACAGCAGCGTCAGCAGCAGCTCAAAAAACAGCTCGAAGCGCTGTTCGGCCGCGGTGCCGCCGAGCTCGTCGGAAAGAGTGTGAACCGCCGTCCAGTCCAGCTTCGGCAGCGAGCCAACGAGATCGTTCAAGCGCTTGTAGAGCGCAATTCCGCCGCCGCCGCGCAGACCCAGCAGACGGCGCACGCTGCCCTCGGCCAGTCGCTCCAGAACCGCCCACTCGCTTGGCGCCGGCAGCGAATCCGTCACCTCTTCGGTGCTGGCCGTCAGCGCCTGCCGCACGGCCTGGCGTAGCGGCTCGGATGACAACGCTGCAAGATCCAGTGTGCGGCAGCGCGACCGGATGGTGGGCAGCAGCCGGCCCGGCTCGGATGCGAGCAGCAGAAACAGCGTGCGTGCAGGCGGCTCTTCGAGCGATTTCAGCAGCGCGTTGGCGGCATTGGGATTGAGATCGTCTGCCGTGTCGACGATGACCACCCGCCAGGCCGCGTCGGCGCCGCGCAGGCCTAAGAAATTGCGCAGCCTTCGCACCTCGTCGATGGCGATCGAGGCCGTGAAGCGCTTGGCCTTGGTGTCATATGTGCGCCGCAGGATGAGCAAGCCCGGATGCGACAGCGCGCGCACTTGGCGCGTGGCTGGTGAATCCTCGGCGGTGGCGAGCGACTGCGCGAACGGATCGCGTTCGTGCGGTTCGCTCAATGCGTAGCGTGCCAGCCGGTACGCCAGCGTTGCCTTGCCGATGCCCTCCGCACCCGCGATGAGCCAGCCGTGATGCATGCGGCCCGTGGCAAACGCTTCCGCCAGTCCACGCTCGACGGCTTCGTGTCCGTAAAGGTTTTGCGTGTGCCGCGGATGCAGAAAGCCTTCGAGGCGATCGGCCTCGGGCAGCACTTCCATTTCTTGCAATGCTGGCGCCCGCGCCATCGTTAGGCTATTCCGAGAACGCGTTGGGCAGCGCCCCAGACGCGTGCGGCAACGTCCTCTTCGCTGCCTGAGCCATCAATGACGACGCAGCGTTGCGGATTGGCCTTCGCCAGGTCAAGGAAACCCTGGCGCAATGTTTCGTGGAACGTACGGTCGCGGCCTTCGAAACGATCGGCATCGTTGCGCTCGGTCTTGGCGACGCGCCGCGCATGCGCCCGCGCCAACCCTTCGCCAACATCCATGTCGACGACGAGCGTGAGGTCGGGGCGCGTTTCGCCGATTATCGCATGCTCCAGCGCGTCGAGCACTGCGGCGGGCACGTTGCCGGCGTAGCCCTGGTAGACGCGTGTGGAATCCGCGAAGCGATCGCAGATCACCCAGGCGCCGGCCGCAAGGGCCGGCCGGATTGCCACGTTGAGGTGGTCGGCGCGTGCGGCGGAGAACAACAGCGCCTCCGCCAAAGGCCCGTGTGCGGGCGTCGCCGGGTCAAGCAGCAAGGCGCGGACGCGCTCGGCGAAGGGTGAGCCTCCAGGCTCGCGCGTCAGGACGGTCGGTACGCCGTCCTTCTGCAAGCGAGCGGCCAGACGCCTGGCCTGGGTGGACTTGCCTGAGCCCTCGCCGCCTTCAAAGGTGATGAACTTTGCCGATGCAGGTGACATGATCCGACGTATGGCTGCCCTGGCCGGTGAGTGCAATCGGAAACGCGCGCGCGCTTCCGGAAAAGTGGTGCGCAGTGCGGCGTATGCGCATTTCAGCTGAAAGGAGATGCGTCGCTATTCGCGGTGGATCAAGCCTGAGACCCAGCGCGTTGTCATGACCGCAAGGGTATCGACGCCGCGCCGGAGAATGCCACCGGTTTCCACGTCTTCGGCAACGTAGAGCGGTGCTTCGCTGACCGCGCGGTTCGGCGTCGTCACGCGCAGCATCGCGACCTGATCGCCCTTCTTCAAAGGCGCCTTCAGGGGGCCCTGATAAACGATCTCCGCGCGCAGCTTCGGATTGGGTGGAAAGCGCGGCAGCACCACCATGACGTCGCCCTTACCGGTGAGGGGCACGTAGAAGCGCTCGCCACCCCAGACCCGGGCGCGGCCGACCTCTTCGCCCGCATCGAACAGCTTGAAGCGCGAGGAGCTGTTGAAGCCCCAGTCGATCATTTTCTTGGCTTCGTCGCGGCGGTCTTTTTCGTTCGCCAATCCCATGACGACGCCCACGAGCCGGCGGCCGTCGCGAACCGCGGAGGCGACAAGACCGTAGCCAGCCTCGCTGGTATGGCCGGTCTTGAGACCGTCGACACCCATGTCCAGGCTGAGCAACGGATTGCGATTGTAGAACTTGTGTTTGCGGTAGGGAAATTCGCGCTGGCCAAAGACCTTGTACTGCTCGGGATATTCGCGGATGAGGAACATCGCCAGCGTCGCGAGTTCGCGCGCCGTCATCTTCTGTCCGTCGTTGTGCAGTCCCGTAGAGTTCACGAAAGTCGCCTTCGGCAGGCCGATGCGGCGCGCCTCAGCCGTCATCATTTCGGCGAACTTCGCTTCCGTTCCGGCAAGACCCTCGGCCACGGCAATGCACGCATCGTTGCCCGACTGCACGACGATGCCCTGGATCAACTCGTCGATGCGCGCCTTGGTGTTGATCGGCACGAACATCGCCGATGTACCGGAGGGAGCGCCACCGGTACGCCAGGCATTCTCGCTCATGAGGAACTCGTCCTCGAGCTTGACCTTGCCGTCTTTGATCGCCTTGAACAGCACCGCGAGCGTCATGAGCTTGCTCATGCTGGCTGGATAAACCAGCTCATCGGCGGCCTGCTGGTAAACGACGGCGCCGCTTTCGACGTCGACGAGGATGGCGTTCTTGGCCTTGGTCGACAGTTCGCCCTGCGCGAACGCGTGGGAGGCCGGAAGACAGACTGCCAGAATTGCGACGGCCAGCATCGCAGCCACGACGGCGTATGGCCGATGACCGGAAAACCCGCGCATGATTCCTTTTGATTTCACGCGCGGACTATCGAGCGGCCCTGCCTGCAATGTCAACGGCGATGCAGGTCTAAGATCGGCCTTGACGGCCGCCCGTGGAGCGCTATCGGCGGTTGGACGCTTTTACCTGCTCGCGATGGTCGAACGGCGACCACATTTGCTGGCCGGGAGAGGCCGGGCGCCGCGGCTCAACAGGAGCGTCCGGCACGGGCGGCTGGTCGGGATCATACGCCCGGGCGGCGCGCTGAGGCTGGCGCGGTGCCGTATCGTCGTAATCCGCCTCCGGGCCGGCCTGGCGGCGGCGCTGTTCGCTGTACACCGGCTGAGTGCGCTCAGCGGAATAGTCGTTTTCAAATCCTGGGCCTTGCGAGGCCTGGTCATAGCGCGCGTCATCATACTGGACAGGATCATCGCGCCGCTGGTCGTAACGACCGTACGGCCTGTCGTTTTCCGCGTCTGATCTGCTACTCATATCTTGCGCATAGCGCGCCTGTGGCGACTGGTAGCGCCGGTCGGGTAGCGGGGCCGTTGGCCGGTCGAAACGGGCAACGGCGGGCGGTTGCGGCCCACCTCCGTTCCAGGGCTGATTGCGCAGGAAGGCCTGCTCGCGGCTGTCATCGCCGTTGAGGGGGGCATGGCCCGCCCAACGCACGCGAACCTGGCCGAGACCGCCCTCGGCATAGCCGATGACGCGGGCCGACGCGCGCGACAGATCGATCTCGCGATTGGCGACGTACGGGCCGCGATCGTTGATGCGCACAAGGATGGTGCGGCCGTTCCGCATATTGGTGACGTACGCATAAGACGGCAGCGGCAGCGTCGGGTGCGCGGCCGTCAAAGCGTCCATGTCGAAAATCTCGCCGTTGGCCGTCTTGCGGCCGTGAAATTCCTTGCCGTACCAGGAGCCGACGCCCTGCCGGTCGTAGTAAGGCTCGTGCCGCGGCACGTACCAACGGCCGCCGATCTGGTAGGGACGGCCTAGCTTGGCGTGGCCGCCGCCCTTGGGGATTGGCCCCGAGACCAGCACGCGCTGGCTGGAGCTGACGCCCCATTTGCTGTCGAATGTATCGGCAATGGAGGTGCTGCCGGTGGAGCCGGCACACCCGCTCAGCACCGTTATCATCGCGACTGGAAATAGCGCTGCCAAGGGGGTTCTCGCGTGTTGAGGCCGCAACGCGCATACTTCTTCCGGTTCGGCTAAACCGATTTCGCAACGCAAACGCATACGACGTCCCCAACTCGGCGCGGCGGGGCTAATCCGAACGCACCTCGAGCCCGCAACGGCGGGCCCTACGCAAACTCATCGGATGCTGGCACAAAGTTTTTGAGATCGCGTAAAGAGAAAAGCCTTAAATGTTTGCAAATGCAGGGCCCCGCAACGGGGGGCATAAGGACATCGCATGACGGACGAGATCGAGCGCCAGAAGCTGGACCGGCTGGTTGAACGGCTGAAACAGAAAATGCCGGACAGTTTGGCGCGCGCCATCGGCTGGCTCGTTGGCCCGTCCGCCATCCTTATCCGCCTGCCGCTAGGGCTGCTGTTTATCGCCGGCGGGATCTTTTCGTTCCTGCCGTTGCTGGGCGTCTGGATGCTGCCGCTCGGCATCCTGCTGATCGCCGTGGATGTGCCGTGGGTGCGCCGCTGGGTCATTCGCACTTGGCCCCGGATTGAAGCGCGCTGGCGGCTGTGGCGCGCGCGGCGCAACCGCTCCGCTTAATTCCAGCGCCGGTTCGACCACATCCACTGCTCGGGGCAGTCGCGGACCCACAGCTCGAATTGCTGCTGCATTTCCGTCATGATGGTGCGGACGTCGGCTGACGTATTCGCGGTGCGCGGCACGCGTAGTTCTTTCAATTCGATCTGGAAGCGGCTCGACGTGCCCACGCGCATGCATCGCGACATCCACACGCGCGTGCCCAGCCGGCGGGCGATCATGGCGGCGATCGGCGTGGTTTTCGCATCCTTGCCGAAGAACGGCACGGCCATGCCGCGGCGATCGTACAGGTCGGAGACAATGCCGAGCCGGCCGCCGTGGCGCACGAAGTCGGTCAGCAGCCGCGCCGTTCGCTGGTCATCGCCGTGGTCGCCTTCCACCGTGCCGCGGCCGAACAGGCCACCGGGATAGAGATCCTTGCGCTGGTGGCGCAAATAGCGATCGACGTAAGGGTTGTTGACGGACCGGTAGACGGCGGCCGGGTTGGCGTTGGCCGCGACGAACGGCCAGATCGCCAACTCCCAGTTACCCATGTGCATCGAAACGCCAATGATTGGACCCAGCTTGCCGGAGTAACGGCCGAATACCTTGGAATTAAGGATCTCGATCGCACCGGGCTGCGCCAGCACGCGATCGATCTGCATCGTCTCGGCCATCACGCGGCCAAGGTTTTGCCAGTGGGCCAAGGCAATCTGATCGCGCTCGGCCTGGGTTTTCTCTGGGAAGGCGATGTTCAGATTATCGAGCGCCCGCTTGTGACGGCGCGGATTGATGCGCGGCGCGAGATGGCCCCAGGACCAAGCGGAGAACGATGTCGCCACCGACAGCGGCATCAGGCGAATGAACCCTACGATCAGCCGCAGCAGCGCATATTCCAGGCGGAATTGAACGTCTCGCAGGCGGGAGGGTTCGCGCATCTCAACTCATGGACGGGGCGGTGGGCGGTGGCAGAGAGCCTGATGCCAACGTCGCGCGACAACGTCAAGTTTTGCCTGACGCAATGGTCATGGGGGGTGTGGACGGACGAGCGATTTCCGCCAATCCATCCGGCAACATGGCCGCTGGCGTCGCCAGCGAGGGCTGCAGGCCCTCATTGACCACAAACCGGCGCAGGGCCGGAACGGCGCCGAGGACATAGATGCCCAGCCCGCGGAGCAGGTGAACCGGCAGCAACTCGGTGAGAAGTGAGCGGTTCAACGCGTCGATTGCCGCAATGCGCGAGGCCACGTCCGGTGCGCGCGCACGCGCGTAAGCGGCGACGGCGGCCTCCTCGCTGCCCGGCTGGGCTTCGACCACGCAGCCGGCCAGCACGGCAACGTCGCGCAACCCGAGGTTCAACCCCTGTGCGCCGATGGGAGGCATCACGTGGGCGGCCTCCCCTACAAGCGCGATCCGGCCCTGACCGAGCGTGTCGGCCGACAGGCCCGACAACGGGAACGTCGCCCTGGGGCCAATGTCTTCCACGCTTCCCAGCAAACCCTGCAGCGAGGTTTCCAGAGCCTCACGAAATGCGAAGCCGTCGAGCGCTTGCAGGCGCGCGGCTTCGTCGCGGCTTTCCACCCACACCAGGCTGGAGACCCGGCCCGGCATGGGTACCGTCGTCAGCGGGCCGGTTGGCCGATGGAACTCGGTCGATATTCCGCGGTGCGGGCGGCCATGGCCGAAAGCGCAGACGACAGCCGCCTGCGGATAGTCCCAGGTTCGCGAGGTAATGCCCGCCGCGTGCCGGCTCAGCGACTGGCGCCCGTCTGCCCCAACCACCAGCGCTGCCAGCATCTGGGAGCCGTCCTGCTGCCGGATGATCACGCCGCTGTCTTGGGTTATCAGTTCGGCCACCGAGCTTGGGATGACCGTAACCCCCGGCTCGCGGACGATCGCCTCCGTCAAGGCCGCGACCAGCGCTGCGTTGGGGACATTGAAGCCGAATTCCTCTAGCCCTGCCTCTTGCGCTCGGAAGATCGTCTCTGGCGCACGTAACAGCCCGCCCTGCCCGTCGATCAGCCGGATGCCGAGCATGCGCTCGCTCAATGGCGCCAGTTGCGGCCAGATGCCGAGGTTGCGAAGAAGTTGTATCGAGCCGGCAAATAGGGCCGCCGTCCGCCGGTCTGCACCTGCCGGCTGAGTTGCCGGGAAGATAGCGGCCGTCGGGACCCCCAGCCGCCCAAGCAGCAGCGCTGCGGCCAGACCAGCCGGCCCGCCCCCGATAACCGCCGCCCGATAGCTGGTGTCGCTGCGCATGCCTCAGTGTTAGCGGCTTTCGGCAAGCAAACAAAGCCGCTGTCCAACCAGCGGACGGACGGTTGCGGGGGAGACGCACCCTGCCCGAACCTCTTTGACTTCGCGATTTCGCAGTCCGTTCCATGGGCTAGTCTGCCACATGGCTGTCGCGAAACGCCTTGCCTTTCCAAGGCACCCGAAAGTGCTGCAATACAAGCTGGTTGCGCGCTTGCACTGTCGTAATGTCACAAACCTGTCGCAAAGGCTTTAGCCGTTTACCGGCCAACTTTTCCCAACTACTTCCGGGCTCAGCTGCAGCTCGATGAGACCTGCGGTGCCGACGAGCGCACCATGCCGGGCGACGCGGCCTTATCGGGAATTGGGGGACATATGATCCGGGGTTGGATGTCGAAAGCTTCCGCCGCGCTTCTTTTGACGGCGTCTGCGTTGGCACTGAACACTGCATCCGCGCAAGCGGCTGATCTGGGCGGCAACTGCTGCGCCGATCTGGAAGAGCGTATCGCTGAACTCGAGGCGACAACGGCACGCAAGGGCAACCGCAAGGTCAGCCTGGAAGTTTCGGGCCAAGTCAACGAAGCGCTGATGTATTTCGACGACGGCACGGAAAGCAACGCTTACGTCGTCACCAACGACAACTCACGCTCGCGCTTCCGCTTCAAGGGCAAGGCAAAGATCAGCAGCGATCTCGAAGCTGGCTACCTGCTTGAGATCGGCGTTCGCGGCGCGAACTCCAAGCGCGTGACACAGGATGACGATAACGCCGTTGCCGATAGCGGCTTCGACCTTCGTCACTCGACCTGGTTCTTGAAGAGCAAGACCTTCGGCCAAGTCAACGTCGGCCTCACGGGCACCGCCTCGGAAGAGATCACCGAAGCCAACCTGTCGCAGACCGGCGCCTTCGCCAAGTATTCCGACGTGGAAGACTCTGGCCTCGGCCTGCGCCTGCGCCGCAACGGCAGCCCGGTCAGCGCCCTTTCTTGGCGTCGCCTGCTGAAAGATACGGGCGACCAGGCCGGTGAGGGTGATCGCGAAAACATCGTTCGCTACGAGACGCCCGAGTTCAAGGGCTTCACGGCCGTTGCCGCTTGGGGCGAAGACGATTTCTGGGACGTGGGCCTGAAGTACGCCGGCGAAATTGGCGACTTCAAGTTGATCGGCCGCGTTGCCTACAGCGAGACGACGGAAGATCTCGTTACGGCTGCCGGCAACACAATCGACACGCAGTGCTTGTCGAATTCCCCTGCCGGAATAGACACAGAACCTGACGCGCAGTGCAATTCGCTCGGCGGATCTATCAGCGTCATGCACTCGCCGACCGGTCTCTATGCCAACTTCGCAGCAGGCCAGTTTCAGGACGACCTGATCGAAAATAGCACCGGCGTCAACGGCTTCGCCGGCACAGGTGCTGACGACACCAGCACGTTCTACGCCGTTCAGGCCGGTATAGAGCGGAAGTGGATTGAGCTCGGCAAGACAACCGTTTACGGCGAATACTACAACAACGACGGCGGCGCGAATGGCCGTCGTGCAGTAGCCGCCAACGACAGTGTCAATCCGTTCGGCGCCACTGCCTCGCGCATCTTCGGCTCGGAAGTCGAAGTCTTCGGTCTGGGCGTGGCTCAGGGCATCGATGCCGCTTCGATGACGCTGTACCTCTCTTATCGCCACATCGAAGGTGATCTAACGGTAAAGCAGAACTCATCCGGCGCTGCCGGGGCAGTCAGCACCATCGGGCTCGACGATCTCGACATCGTCATGACGGGCGGCATCATCAAGTTCTGATTTCGCGTCTTCATCGCCATAGTCTTAAGGGGCCAGCAGTGATCTGGCCCCTTTTGCGTCTATCCGGCCGATCGTTGGTTGGTGTACCTTCAGTGCCACATGGCCCTGCCACAACACCCGTCCCAATAAACGCGGCCGGCAAGGCGAAATTCGCTAAATCCACTTGTTTTCATGGCAGCCTACCAGCACTTTCCGGCCTTCAAGAGGGTCGGAAGACTCGCGGGGTCGTTATGAATACTAAGTACGTGCTGGCGCTGAGCTTGGGCCTGTTTATGGCCGCGACCTCGGCGTGGGCATTTTCTGAAGAAAAGCCGGCTGCGCCGGGTGCTTCGTCGTCGGCACCCTCGGCAGGCGTTGGCACGCAGGATGGGGCTGCCCAGCCGGCCCAGGACGGTACGCAGGTCAACATTCCCGGCCTTGGCAATCTCGGCACCCTGCCGAAGATGGATTTTGGCCTGGAGCTGCTGTACGGCGCCAATGAAGGCAAGCCGGCCGAAGCCGAGCCTGCCAATCCTGCCGCCACGCCCGAGCAGGAAGACCTGACCATTCGCGGAACGATGAAGCACAACTTCTAATTCTGTCCGCCACTGAACGATACCGAGGGAGCGCTTTCGCTCCCTTTTTGTTTGCGCTTTACCGCCCGGCTGGGCTCAAGCACACTTTGGCATCGTCTCCGGCGCATCGTCACCTGCGAAAGCCCCGTGTCTTGCCCCTTGGCCCTATACTGGTCCACATCCTCACAGCCCTCGGGGTTGTATGCGCCTTAATGGCCACCCTGGCCGTGGCCGATCAGCGCTACGAGGCAATGTTCCTGTGGCTGGGCCTCGCCTTCGTGATCGATGGCATCGACGGCCCGCTGGCGCGCTACGTCGACATCAAGCGGCGCCTGCCCCGCTTCAGCGGCGAGCGGCTGGATCTCGTCATCGATTACCTGACCTACGTCTTCGTTCCGGTCTTGGCCGTGCTGAATGCCGGTTTGTTGCCCAGCGCCCTGGCCTTACCCATCGGCGCCGGCATGCTGCTCTCGTCGCTCTACCATTTCTCCGATACCGCCAGCAAAGCGGAGGACAACAGCTTCATCGGCTTTCCCGCGATCTGGAATATCGTTGCGTTTTATCTTTTCGTGTTTCAACCGGCGGCGTGGATCGCAGCGCTTGCCTGCGTCGTCTGCATCGGCCTGACGTTCGTTCCGGTCAAATGGGTGCATCCCATGCGGGTCGTATCCCGGCGGAGCATCACGCTGGCAATGTTGGCATTTTGGCTCATCGCCGCGGCCGCAGCCGTCGCCGCGGGCTTCGGCTCGGTTCCACTGTGGTGCAAGGTGGTACTGCTCGCCGTCGCCGCGTATGCGCTGAGCCTGCCGTTTCTGGCTGATGCAAAGGCGCCGCGCGCGCCATGAAGGATGTGCAGAGCCGCGCCGGGAGCGTTCACGGCGGCGGGAATCCTTTAAACTCGCCTCACGATTCGCTTTGCCGATGCCGTCCCGGGGGATGTCTCTGGTAAGCCGCACTTGTAAGCCGCACTGGCGTTCCGCGGGGCCACCGTTGCGGAGAGCGCAATGTCACTGAGCGGGTCACAGACCGCAACACACCTCGTACCGCTCATGCGCTACCGCGACGTCGGGATAGCGTCCGAATGGCTGTGCGCAGCGTTTGGCTTCGAGCCGCATTTCGCCGCCAAGGCGCCGGACGGCGCGGTCTTCTATGCAGAGTTGCGGCTCGGCGATAGCATGATCATGCTGGGTGCTGCCGGCGAGCCGAGCCCCGATGACGTGATGGGCGAGTTGCCAGGCGCGGCCGGCGATGCGAACGTGCAAAGCTGCTACGTCGTTCTTGACGACGTCGATGCCCACTACGAGCAGGCAAGGCGCGCGGGCGCCACCGTGACTTTGGATATCAAGAGCGATGATATCGGCGGCCGCGGCTATTCGTGCCGCGACCTGGAGGGGCACGTCTGGAATTTCGGGACGTACGATCCTTGGAAGGGCCAAAGCAACGCGCCGCGCGCAAAGCGCAATCACACAGCGCCGGCAAAGGTGCCGGGACTTACGGCTGCAATTGCCCTGACCGTGGCCGTGTCAATTGTCTCGGGATGGTATGTTTATGGGCAAGTTCGCGGTCCTGGCGACGGCCTAACGCTGGAACGGATTCGCGAGGCCCTCTTGGGGCCGCGGCCGCCTAGCACAGGGTTGTCGACGGGCGGTATCAGCCGCGACGAGGAGGCCGCCGAGAAGCAAGCTGCCAGGCTCGAAGCTTCGCGTGCGCAGCGGGCCATGGCCGCGTTGAAAGAGGAACTGGAGCAGGAGCGGCGCGCCAAATCGGACGCGCTCGACGCCGCGGCGCAAGCGCAGGCCGCGATCGACAAGGCGCAAGCGAACGTCGAACAGGCCCAGACGGACGCGCTTAAGGCGCAAGCCGATACGCAAAAAGCTCAAGCGGAAGCTGAAGCGGCGCAAGCTGTGGCAGACAAGGCGGCGAAGTCGCAGTCAGCCGAGAGCGAGGCAGCCCGGCGGGAAGCTGAACGCGCGCAACAAGCCCTTGCAGCCGCTGCGAGGGCGCAAGAAACAGCGGTCGCTCTTCGTGCCGATCTTGAACGAGAGCGCGCGGCCGTCTCGCGACCGGCTGCCGCGCAGCCGAGCAAGACCGACGCCGAACTGCGCGACGCCATAGCGGCTAAAGACGCCGCGCTGAAATCGGCACAAGAGGCCGCGGACGCCCTGGCCAAAGAGCGCGCGACCAAAGATTCCGCCTTGCGGGCGCTCGCCGACGCCGGTGCGCGCATTGCGACGCTGGAGGTCGAGCTGAAGGCCATGAAAACGCAGGCCGCACAGGCGCAATTGAAGCGTATGCGCGCGACATCTGCGGCACGAAACCCAGTCAAGCCGAAAGCAAAATCTGGATCGCAGCAGCCCTGGCCGTATTCCGAATGGTAGCAGCCGGCCTCCGTCGTTGCGCCGCCGGTCCGATTGCGGAACCTGGATGGTGGTTCGCACGTCTTGCCAATGCGTAGGGCGCGCTGGCTTGCAGAGGCGCCCTTGAGCCGGACGCCGGTAACGAATACGCACCTTTGAGCGTATTAGCGCCACGAGATCCGGCACTGAAAGGCGAAGACAATGCAGAAATACCAAAAGGACGAAGCTGCCATCTCCAAGCTGACACCGGAGCAATACCGCGTGACGCAGCAGAGCGGCACGGAGCGTCCCGGCACAGGCGAATACCTGGACAACAAAGAGGCCGGCATTTACGTCGACATCGTTTCCGGCGAGCCGCTGTTTGCGTCATCCGACAAATATGAATCCGGATGCGGCTGGCCGAGCTTCACGAAACCTATCGAGCCCGCCAACGTCAACGAACTGCGCGACGAAACGCTGGGCATGGTGCGCACCGAGGTTCGCTCGGCGCATGGCGACAGCCACCTCGGGCACGTCTTCGAAGATGGACCACCCGACCGTGGCGGCCTGCGCTATTGCATCAACTCAGCGTCGCTGCGCTTCATTCCGCGCGAACGGATGCAAGCCGAAGGCTACGGCGACTTTCTCGACCAGGTCGAAGATATCGGTTGAGTGATATCGCTGGGTTCTCCTGAGAAGATGCGCTTTGGACGTTAGATAGGCCGTGTCGCGATCGTGGTCGTCACGGCCTTTTATAGTGTGTGGCATCGGGCTGCCGCGCGCGTCTTTTCGTTAACGGCCGACATCGGGAAGAATTGGCAGGCATATCGGGAGCTACTCCTGTGGCGTGGTTGGACGCTGCTGCGTAGCTTCCAATCACTGCAGTACGGTTCGGTCTGCAAGATGGCTTGAGCTTCCTCTCCGCCCCTCTTACAGCCGAGCCGATCTTCAGCCAGGTAGGCTCCGCCGGCACGACTGGCGGCAATATCAAGAAACGTATCGTCCACCAGCAATTGTCCCCCCTCGCGGCGGGGCACGGCGACCTATTGCGCGTGCTCATCTGAGGCGGGCGAGAGCCAATGAGGAAACGGCATGAACCGGAAACTCCTAATGTTAGCAGGCAGCCTGTTGGTTGCCTCGCTCGGAGTGAGCGCGCCAGCGTTCGCCAACTCCGAGATCGAAGAAAGGGCCAAGAACGAAAATCTGTGGCCCGCGCCCGGCCGCGACAATCAGCTGACGCGTCATTCGAAGCTGAAAGACATCAACACCGAGACCGTCGGCAAGATGCACATGGTCTGGACGCAGTCGATGAACTCGACGCGCGGCCAGGAAGGCCAGCCCGTCGTCGTCGAGCATGACGGCAAGCCGATGATGTTCTTCTCGTCCGGCTGCCCCGACATGGCGCGCTGCAACGTCGTGCAGGCGCTCGACCTGTCCGACCCGGACAACCCCAAGCAGATCTGGAACTACGTCAAGACCACGGATCGCGACGAGTCCGCCATCCCGCGCGCTTGCTGCGATACGGTTCACCGCGGCGTGAACTACGTCAAAGGCAAGCTGATCTATCACACCCTCGACGGCTTCGTGATCGCGCTCGACGCATCGACCGGCAAGGAAGTCTGGGTCGTCAAGCACGCGTATCCTGAAAAGGGTGAGACGCTGACCGGCCCGACGCTGGTTGCCGAGAACGTCGTGATCGCCGGCTTCGGCGGCGACGAGTTCGCAGCCCGCGGCCGCCTGACGGCCTACGACATCGAAACCGGCAAGGTCGTGTGGAACTGCCACTCGACGGGTTCGGACAAGGATGTCTGCCTGACGCCCGAGACCAACAAGGCCAACCCGCATTTCGGTACGGCCGGCACCGACCTGGGCATTTCCACGTATCCGGCCACGAACGGCGGCGAGTGGAAAATCGGCGGCGGCGCTTACTGGGCCTGGGGCAGCTACGACCCCGACCTGAAGCTCGTCTACTGGTCCACCGGCAACCCCGGTCACTGGAGCCCGACCTATCGTTGCGGCGACAAGACCCACGACGAATGCAACACCGGCAAGTGGGACAACAAGTGGTCGATGACCATTTTCGCCCGCAAGGTGGACACCGGCGAAACCGTCTGGGCCTACCAGATGACGCCGTTCGACCAGTGGGACTATGACGGCGTCAACGAAAACATCCTCTCGGACATGGAAATCGACGGGAAGAAGTATAAGACGCTGACGCACTTCGACCGTAACGGCTTTGCCTACGTTCTCAATCGTGTCGACGGCACGCTGCTGCGCGCCAACAAGTTCGTCACGGTGGACTGGGCCGAGAAGGTCGACCTGAAAACCGGCCGTCCCGTGAAGGTGCGCGAGCACTCGCCGTTCGAGGTTGGCCGCAACACGCCGGCTTGCCCGTCGGCGATGGGTGGCAAGGATCAGCAGCCCTGCGCTCACGATCCGGCCGAACCGACGAAGTTCTATTGCCCCACGAACAACTGGTGCATGGAAGACGAACCGCAGGAGCGCACGCACACGCAGCAGGGCACGGTCTACGTGTTCGCCAACGTGTACATGTATCCTGAGAAGCCCGGCATCACCGGCAAATTCAAGAAGTTCGACGTCGTGACCGGTAAGGCCGATTGGGAAATCCCCGATCCGTTCCCGAACTGGGGTGGCGCGCTCGTCACCGATGGCGGCCTAGCCTTCTACGGCTCGCTAGGTGGTGACTTCCGTGCCGTCGACAAGAAAACCGGCAAGGTTCTTTGGCAGCGCAAACTGTCGTCCGGCATCATCGGCAACCCGATCACCTACAAGGTCAAGGGTAAGCAGTACGTGTCGGTGTTCGCGGGCATCGGCGGCTGGATCGGTCTTCCGGTCACCGCAGGTCTCGACATGAACGACAAGTTCGGTGCGATCGGTGCAACGGCAATGGCGAAGGCAGCGAACCTGACTTCGATCCCGCCGGGCGCCAACCTCTACACCTTCCGTCTGTTCGACTGATGCCGTCTTAGCAAAACCGGCAGACGCCTGGTGCCGAAAGGCCCCGGGCGTCTCGCCGTTTAAGCTCCCTCACCCCTTTCTTACGGGGAGAGGGAGAAGAGGCGTTCACCTGCGACGACACTGTGACCTGAGGACACTGAATTGCGTACTCTTCGAGCACTCGCCGTGATCGCATTTGCGCTAGCCGCTACGAACGTCGCCAGCGCCCAGCGATTGAAGGAATACACGAAGAACAAGAACTTTGACGACCTCACCCACGCCGAACACAGCGCCGCCAAGTCGGAGGCGCGCAACCGCACGCTGAAGCGTTTGCGCGTGTGCGCCGATCCCGGCAACATGCCGATGTCCAACGACAAGGGCGAAGGCTATCAGAACAAGATCGCCGAGCTGCTCGCGCGCTCCATGGGCGGCGAGGTCAGCTTCTTCTGGCGACCGTATCTGGAGCGCGGCGTGACGCGCGAAACCTTTGCCAACGACGAATGCGATGTGCTGATGGACATGCCGGTCGGTGGCCAGGCGCACATCCTCACTACCAACCCGATCTATCGTTCCACATACGTGTTGGCTTGGCGAAGCGACAGCGGTTACGACTTCACCAGCCTCGACGATCCGAAGCTGAAAGAGCTGCGGATCGGCGTCTTCCAGCACTCCGGCATGCGTGAGGCGCTGGCGCGTCGCGGCTACGACGAACGCAAGATCGACCTGCACATCATTTCGCACATGGCGGATCTGCGGCCGGAAGAACAGCCGTGGCGTCAGGTGCAAAAGGTTCTCGACCGCCAGATCGACCTGGCTGCCGTCTGGGGTCCGTTCGCGGGCTGGCTGCCGAAGATGAAGAACGAGCCGCTCGTCATCCGTCCGGTCAACATGATGGAAGACAAGGTTCCGATGGAGTTCGACCTCGCCATCGGCATGAAGCAGAACAACGTGCTGCTGAAATACATGATCGACTGGGCGCTGGATCGCAACAAGAACGAGATCGCCAAGATCCTCGCCGACTACGGCGTGCCGCTGGTCCAGTGCAGCAAGTGCACGGTACAGGGCGACATCCCCTCGCACGGCAGCTACTACGAAAAACTCCGCGGCCTCGCCCATGCCGAAGACCGCTACCTGAAGCAAGCCGCTCCGATGCAGGCAACCGCCAAGGCGTCGGCCGACCAAGTCGTGACCGCCGAGCGGGTGGAGCAATGGCTCAAGGACGGCGCGGATCTGAACGAAGAACTGCACAACGGCATCATCGCCAACGACGCGACGCGCGTCGCGCTGCTGATCGGCAAAGGCGCGGACGTCAATCAACAAAACGCGCAAGGCTATGGCCCGTTGCACAGCGCCGCTCGAAACCGCAATGCGCCGATCGTCGAGCTGCTGGCGAAACACAAGGCGGACGTCAACGGCCTGGACAGTGACGGCTTCACGCCGCTCGACTACGCGGTTGGCCGCAATCACGTGCCGACGATCGACATGCTGCACAAGCTGGGCGCCGATCTGAACCTGAAGGACCGGAACGGCATCACGCCTCTCGTGCAGGCGCTGTCTGACGGCCGCTACCATGCCGCCAAGGCGCTTATGGATCGCGGTGCCGACGTCAATCGTGCGGCCGGCAACGAAGACATCACGCCGCTGATGGCGGTGGCGACGCAGATCACGGCGCAAACGCGCCAGACGCACATTACGCAGGGCCCGCCGCCGTCGGCGCTGGCGGACGAGCTCATCAAGAAGGGTGCCAGCGTCAACGCCGTGTCGAAGCACGGAGTAACCCCGCTGATGATCGCGGCCGGGCACAACAATGCGCCGATGATCGGTCTCTTGCTGCGTGCCGGAGCCGATCCAGCGATGAAGTCGGCCGACGGAAAGACGGCCATCGACGTGGCGCAAAAGGCCCTGAACGACGACGCCATCGGCGCGCTGAAGTTCCTGGCGAGACCAAGCGGCCCGGGCGCCGCAGGCGTTGCGCCGTCCAAGCCAGCGCCGCCGCCCGCGCAGAACTGATAGCGCGCCCTTCTCGATCTTCCCCACTCTGGAGACGTACCTGATGTCCACGCCGCCAACGAAGTCCGCCGCCCGGTCCCCTCTCCCCGTCCTTCACGGGGAGAGGGTTAGGGTGAGGGGCAGGTTCCAGGCGAGCGGCCTAGCCAGCTCCAACCACAAGACTCATGCGCCCTCAGCGGCGCGCCAGCCGCTGCCCCTTACCCCGACCCTCTCCCCGCGCGCGGGAAGAGGGGGACGTGCTGCCGCAGCGCTAACGCGAATGACAATGGTTTCGGCGATTGCCGCGATTGCCGTGGCGGCGACGCCGGCGTCCGCTCTGGCCGATACCATTTTCGTGTCGAACGAGAAGGACAACACCATCACCGTGCTCGACAGCGAAACGCTGAAGGTGATCAAGACCATCCCCACAGGACTTCGCCCGCGCGGCATCGTGATGACCCCCGACTTCAAGGAGCTGCTGGTGTGCGCGGGCGACGACAACCGGCTCGACGTCATCGACACGGCCACGCTGGAAGTCACGCGCACGCTGCCGTCGGGCCCCGACCCCGAATTGCTCGATGTCGATCCGAAAGGCGAACGCATTTACATAGCGAATGAGGACGACAGCATCGTCACCGTGCTGCAGCGCGCCGACGGTAAAGTGTTGTCGGAAGTCGCTGTCGGCATCGAGCCGGAAGGCATGGCCGTCAGCCCGGACAACAAGATCACGGTGGCGACATCCGAAGCCACCAGCATGGCGCACGTGATCGACAACGCCACGTTCGAAGTCCTCGCCAACATTCTCGTCGACACACGGCCGCGCGAAGCGCGCTTCACATGGGACGGCAAGCACGTCTGGGTGTCGTCGGAGATCGGCGGTACGGTTACGGTGATCGATGCCGCGACGCTGCAGCCCGTAAAAAAGTTCGGCTTCGAAATTCCCGGCGTCGATCCCGATCTCATCCAGCCGGTCGGCATTCGCTTCACGCTGGACGGCAAGCGCGCGTTCGTGGCGTTGAGCCATGCCAATCGCGTGGCCGTCGTGAACGCGGCCACGTTCGAGATCGAACGCTACATCCTGGTTGGCCAGCGTCCCTGGCACATGCAGCTGTCACCCGATGGCAAGACGCTATACGTCGCCAACGGTCTCACCAACGACATGACGGTCGTCGATGTCGAAACGTTCAAACCGGAGAAGTCGGTGCCGGTCGGCCGGCTGCCGTGGGGCGTCGCAATCAAGCCGGGCAAAGCGCCGTAGGCGCGGCTGTACGAAACTGCGTAGCGCTCGTGACGCGAGATCTTGTGAGTGCGTGCCCTGGGGTCAGACCCATGGGTCTGACCCCGAAACTGGCGTTCGCTGTTGGCGAATAATTGCGCATCATTAAGGGCTGCGCACGTCAAGTCGCCAGGATGCAGCCAAGCGACTTACTGCACCATCACCCGATTGCCGTCTTCGGTCATGGCTTCACCGGGTTTGATGTCTCCGCAGTCGGCGCCGAGATACTCGCCAGTCTGATCGATCTTGCGCTCGCGCTGCAGCGGCTTGCCGGAGGGCGGCGTCGTGATTGTCGTCGAGACAATCTTGACCGCGAACGATTTCTTGAAGTCGCCCGAGATTTCCGTGCGGCTCGTCACCTTGTCGACGGCGTAGGCGCACTCGGCATCGACGACCGTCGTATTGCCGTCCTGCTTGACGTCGTAGCGGGAGCAGTTCGATTTGTGCTCGCTGGCGCTGGCTTCCGCGGTGTTTTTTTCCATCTCCGCCGTGATGCACATCGTCAGCGACTGCTTGATCGGGCCGCGGCCCTCATCCATCTCGGTCTGCAGCTTCCACTTGCCCGGCTCTCGCTGCGGAAGCTCTCCGTCGGCGGCGAATGCTGTTGAGTTGAGCAAGGTGGACAACAGCAGCGCCGTGGCAATAGCTGGGAAATTCGGCATCGGGGAAACCTCGGACTGATTGGCTTGGCGAGCGGGCGACCGTATCCGACCGCGCCCTAATCGCAAGATATCCAACGCATATCGGGAACTTTTCCCGATCGGAACGGCGCTAACGGCCGAACCTATTGCGCAAGCGAACGATTTCACCGGATACTGCCCGGCATAGACACGCCCCGACGGGCCAAATTCCGGGCAAGCGGATGCGAGTGCGGATGCTAGCGACTTTCAGTCTTTCGTCGAATTGCAGAGTGTCTCTAGCTGCTCGTTTTGTCGTGCTTCTGTTCGGAAAACGGCTTTACACTTGGCCGGGAAGCACTCTTGCGATGATGATGGTTATCGCTCTCGGGTGCGGCGCGGCAAACGCGCGGGCAGCGTCCTGGAACGACGACAAGGCGCGCCAGACGCAGGCGATGGCCGAGCATTTCCTGCAGCCGCACGGCACCGCACCGATCCGCCCGCCGGCCATCAGCATCGCCATTGGCTTGGATGGCCAGCTGCTGTTTGCCGGCGGCGCAGGCGCGGCCGGCCTTGGCCGCAGTGCCACGGCCGACACCGTGTACCGCATCGGCTCGGTGACAAAGCAGTTCACAGCGGCCGCCGTGCTGCGCATGATCGAACAAGGCGCACTGGCGCCACGGACGCTAACCGCGATCACGCTGGACACGGACATCGGCGATATATTCGAGGGAACGACCGACTGGCGGGTCGAGGGGCAGAACCCGATCACGATCCGCAGCCTGCTCAACATGACGTCGAACCTGCCCAACTTCACGCGCAAGCCGCCCGATGCCGTGGACCCGTGGGGCACAGTGCAGGCTGCAACGCTGCTGACGGAACTGAAGAAGCAGAAGCCAAGCGGGTGGCCCGGCACGTTCGAGTATAGCAATACGAGCTATTTCATTCTTGCGGAGGTGCTCGAAGCGGCTTTGTGGAAAGACGGAGCGCCGCACCCTTACGAGAAGGTGCTGCAGACGGAGGTGTTCGCGCTTGCGGCGATGCGGTCCACGGATTTCACGGGCTATCGCATGGATCGGATGGCGATCCCGGCCTATCACCGCCGCGCTGCGTTCTCGGACCGGGACTGGCTGAAAGGAAGCGGGGATGCGGCCAGTACGGTGCGCGATCTGTTCACCTGGAACGTGGCGCTGATGTCCGGCAAAATCCTGTCGCCCCGGATGCACCAGGAGATGTTTCGCGAGGGCGGCCGGGTGACGCCTACGATCTACTACGGAATGGGCTGGTTCATGGATGAGACGGACGGCCGGAAGCGATGGTTCCATTCGGGCACCGTTCCCGGCTTCACGGCCTACAACTCCATCGTGCAGCGAACGGGCAGCGGGCAGTGGATCTCCATCACGTTGCTCACGAACTCCGACGGGGTCGAAGGCCTGGAGGAACTGGCGGACGATCTGATGTTTCTGGTCGAGGCAAACTGACGGTCAGCCGCGCCGGCGGATGCGCAGCTCGGTCAGGTATGGGAGACGAGTGAGGCAGCCGCAATCGCTCGCCATCGCACTGACACCCGGCAAGGCCGCATTACGTGCCGCTATCGCGTTCGCCCCCGGAGAATTTGGTGTCCTCGGTATCCTTGGCGGTGACCGAGAGGCGGTCGGCGACCGCAGTGGTTCCGTAGGTGAAGCGCAAGTTGGGGTTCTCTGAAATGGAGATGCCGCCGAGCATGGAGAACAGCAACCTGCCGCCGAGGGACACCTCGAGCTTGTCCACGTAACGGGCGGGCGTGTAGTTGCGCGTCTTGGCATCCATCTGCATGCCGGTGAAGTTCGGGTGGCGAACCATCACGACACCGTCGCGCCAGGCCTCGCCGTGCTGCGCGCTACTCATCGCCTTGACCTGCACCTTGCCCATGGCGGCGAGCGCCTCGTCGGGATCTTTCGAGTTCGGTGCCGAGCAGCCGCCGGCACCGGCGACGAACTTGGCGATCATGAAGAGTTCGCCGTCCGTCGTCTCAAGGATGGCACGCACCTTCGAGAAATTGTCGATGCGCACGCGCGTCGACAGAGCGCGCTCGCCGATATCGAGCTTGCGGTAGGCGTCTTCGAACTTAAACGTGGCTGCAAGCGGAACGGGGTTACGATCGATCACGAGCGTGAGGGCCTTGACCTTGCCAGCGATGCTGGAGGGAAAGCGAATATCGATCGGTACCACCGAGGCATCGGCGGCTTGCGCTGGCGCATAAAGTGCGAACGGCGGGCTCGTTTCCTTGATCGCCCGGTCGCTAAAAATTTCCTTGCGGATCTCGGGCCAGGGCTCGGAGGCCGCAGCGGATGCTGGGGTAAGCGCGCAGAAGGCGGTGACCAGGGCACCGATGCGGAACGCTGCCAAGAGCTTGGTGAAGGACATCAATCAACTCCTCGGTGGCGCCAGGTGCTTGCGGGCCCAGCCGTGGATCGTGCCTGTGTTCAATGCATGGATTGCAACCCTATCACGGTCACGGGTCACAATGTAGCAACGCATGTGCTGTCTGAGAAAAGTCCAATGCCGCGCGATATCGGGAAGTTGTCCTGTGTGAGGACGCTCTGAGCCCACCTAGTATGATGAAGCTTGCAGACCTCAGCGGGTGTCGCGACGGCTGACCTCCATTAGCTCTTACGGCACCCGCTTTTCCTTCCCCACCGCATGACGGTATGGGCAACGGCCGCAGCAAACCGTCCATAGAAGCGTGCCGGGAATTTTTCCCGATCAGACTTTTTCCCAGATCGATCGGGAAGAAGTCCCGTAGCGTTTGCTTATTCCTCATCGGAAAGTCGCACCGTCCGCGCCATTCGCGCGACGAGATGCCTCAACGGAAGACTGTGCCCTTTAGAAGCACAGCGCCGCGGCGCTCGGTGCAACGGTCGTGCTGCACCTAAGGGAGGATGGCGAAGTCACTTCGAGAGATGAACCCGGGAGTTAAGCCTGCCATCCGGTGACGATTGGACGATCCAACGCCGGAGCGGAGCTTGAGGAAGGCGGCCTGTTTGCCAGGTCTGTCAACGCGAACTGCTGTGCGTGCGCGTTTGCGCAATCGCACGGCGGACGCCGAGTGACCCGGGTCCGGCCAGAAGCATGAGAACGAATGCTTTGGGACATTGACCAAGGAGAGGAAGCAAAATGAGTTACAAGAAATTGCTGATGCCAGCTGCACTTGCTGCAGCATGGCTCGGTATGGCGGGAGGTGCCCTTGCCAACGCCGAAGTCGAGAAACGCTCGCAGAACCCCGACGTCTGGGGTGCGCCCGGTAAAGACAACAAGCTCACGCGTCACAGTGAGCTGAAAGACATCAACACCAAGAACGTTTCCAAGCTCAACATGATCTGGTCGCAGTCGACCGGCGCGTTGCGCGGCCATGAAGGCCAGCCGCTTGTGATCGAAGACGTGGGCGGTAAGCCGATGATGTTCTTCATTTCGGGCTGCCCCGAAATGTCCAAGTGCAACATCGCCCAGGGCCTCGACCTTTCGGACCCCGACAATCCCAAGCAGATCTGGAACTACGTCAAGCAGACGGACCGCGATGAATCGGCTGTGCCGCGCGCTTGCTGCGATACCGTCAACCGCGGTGCGGCCTATGCCGACGGCAAGCTGGTTTACGGCACGCTGGACGGCTTCATCATTGCGCTCGATGCCGCCACCGGCAAAGAGCTCTGGGTCGTCAAGAGCGCCTTTCCCGACAAGGGCGAGACCATCACCAGCGCTCCGGTGATCGCTGAGAACCTCGTCATCACCGGCTTCGGCGGCGACGAGTTCGCAGCCCGCGGCCGCGTGACGGCCTACAACCTTGCCGACGGCAAGGAAGTCTGGGCCTGCCATTCGACCGGCTCGGACAAGGACGTCTGCCTGACGCCCGACACGAACAAGGCCAACCCGCACTTCGGCACGGCCGGCACAGACCTCGGCATCAAGACGCACGTCGGCGAGGACTATAAAATCGGTGGCGGCGCGGCGTGGGGCTGGTTCAGCTACGATCCCGAGTTGAAGATGGTCTACTACTCGACCGGCAACCCCGGTCTTTGGAGCCCAGCTTATCGCTGCTCGAAGAAAACCCACGAAGAGTGCAACACGGGCGAGTTCGACAACAAGTGGTCGATGACCATTTTCGGGCGCAAGGTCGACACCGGTGAAGCCGTGTTCGCCTATCAGATGACCCCCTTCGACCAGTGGGACTATGACGGCGTCAACGAGAACATCCTCGTCGACATGGACGTGGACGGCAAGAAGCGCAAGACGCTCGTTCACTTCGACCGTAACGGCTTCGCTTACGTTCTCGATCGTACGGACGGCACGCTGCTGCGCGCCCACAAGTACGTGACGACGGATTGGGCCGAGAAGGTCGACCTGAAGACGGGCCGTCCGGTCAAGGTGCGCGAGCACTCGCCGCTGGAGCGTGGCCGCAACGTCGCTGCTTGCCCGTCTGCGATGGGCGGCAAGGACCAGCAGCCCTGCGCGATCGACCCGAAAGATCCGAGCAAGGCCTACTGCCCCACCAACAACTGGTGCATGGAGCTGGAACCGCAGGAGCGCACGCACACGCAGCAGGGCACGGTCTACGTGTTCGCCAACGTGTTCATGTATCCTGAGAAGCCCGGCATCACCGGCAAGGTCAAGAAGTTCGACGTGCTGACCGGCAAGACCGATTGGGAAATTCCGGACCAGTACCCGAACTGGGGTGGCACGCTCGTGACCGACGGCGGCCTGGTGTTTTACGGATCGCTGGGCGGTGACTTCCGCGCTGTCGACCGTGAGAGCGGCAAGGTGCTCTGGAGCCGCAAGCTGGCATCCGGCATCATCGGCAACCCCATCACCTACAAGCTGAAGGGCAAGCAGTACGTGTCGATCCTCTCCGGCATCGGCGGCTGGATCGGTCTGCCGGTCACGGCTGGTCTCGATCTTTCCGACAAGTTCGGTGCGATCGGTGCAACCGCCATGACGAAGGCAGCCAACCTGGACAAGATTCCCCAGGGCGGCGCGCTCTTCACCTTCCGCGTCATGGACTAAGAGTGGGTGGCAGCCTTGCGGGCTGCCACACCATCGCTTCGTATTCCCGACTCTAATCGGAGGGCTTCGCCTAGGCGACTGCCCTCCGACGCATCTTGTAAACTTCGGCACCCTCAACGTTCCGCCCGGCTGCAAGCCAGGTGATCCCGAAGGTAGATTGAGTGAAGCACCACACATTTTCCCGCCTGCTGTCCGGCTTCCTTGCCAGCCTCGCCGCGGTGTTGCCCGCGCACGGCGAAGACAAGCCGCTGTCTCCGGAGGAACGTGCCCTCAAGACGGCTATCGGCAAGCTCGACTCGCAGCTGCCCTTGTCGTCGGCCGATCATACCGCGCTGAAGAAGGCGGCCGCTGCCCGCAAGCTGGAACAGCTGCGCGTCTGTGGCGATCCAGGCAACATGCCGCTCTCGGATATCAACCGCGCGGGCTACGGCAACAAGATCATCGAACTCGTCGCCAAGGAGATGGGCACCGAAGTGCACTACTTCTGGCGGCCGTACCTCGAGCGCGGCATCACGCGCCAGACGTTCGAGGTCAACGAATGCGACGTGCTGCTCGACATGCCGGTCGGATTCGAGCGCATCCTCACGACGACGCCGCTGTACAAAACGACATACGTTCTGGCCTATCGCAACGATCGTGGCATCGAGATCGCCAACCTGGATGATCCCAAGCTGCACGACTTGAAGATCGGTGTGTTCCAGACCTCCGGGCTGCGTACCGCGCTGAACAAACGCGGGGTTATAACAAACGTCTCGCTGCATGTCCTCAGCCACAACGCCGACCTGAAACCCGAGAACCAGCCGTACCAGCAAGTGCGGCAAGTGCTCGACGGCAAGCTGGACGTTGCCGGCATCTGGGGGCCGTTCGCCGGCTGGCTGAAGGCGCAAGGCGAGCCGCTCACGGTCCTGCCAGTAAATATGTGGGAAGACGAAATCCCGCAGGAATTCGAGATCGCGATCGGCCTGCGCAACATCGATTGGATCTTGAAGTACAAGTTCGATCTGGCGCTGGAAGCGCGCAAGGGAGAGATCGAGAAGACGTTGCGCGACTTCGGTGTGCCGTTGGTGCAATGTTCCAAGTGCGTGGTGCAGGGTGACCTGCCGGCGCACGGCATCTATACGGTGCCGTTGCAGCAAGCGGCAAATCCGGCCACTGGACAGCCGCTCGCCGTCGCGCCCGACCAACTCGTGACGCAAGAACGCGTCGAATCCTGGTTGAGCGACGGCGCTGACATCGACAGCGAACTGGCCAATGCCGTGTTGGCGGCCGACGCGCCGCGCATCAAGTTCCTCGTCTCCAAGGGCGCCGATCTCAACAAGCGCGACAGCCAGGGTTACACCGCTTTGCAAAGCGCGGCGCGGCACCGCAAGACCAAGCTGCTGGAAGAGCTCATCACGCTGAAGGCGGACGTCAACGCGACCGACCAGGACGGCTATGCCGCCCTGCATCACGCTATTTTGCGCGATCATCCCGACTCGGTACGAGTGCTGATGCAGAACGGCGCGGACAGTAGCCTGCGCACAGCTAGCGGTTTCACACCGCTGGCTTTGGCCATCCTGGAGAACCACTACAAAGCCGCCGTTGCGCTCATCGAGACCGGCGCGCCCGTCGACACGCCGGTCGGCGAAGCCAAGCTCACGCCGCTCATGCTCGCGGCCGGCTCGGAAGGCAACAAGCTGCACTTGGGCGCGGGCAAGCACCGCGTCGAGAAGTGGAATCCCAAAGATCCGGGCGTTCTGGAGATCACGCGCGCGTTGCTGGACAAGGGTGCCAACGTCAACGCCGTGAGCGAAACGGGCGTGACGGCATTGATCCTTGCTGCGTCACACAACAACGCGCCGATCGTCGGCATGCTCGCACAGGCCGGCGCTGATCCGTTGGTGAAGACCAAGGACGGGAAGACCGCAGCGGACCTAGCAAAGCAGAACGGCAACGAAGCCGTGGTCAGTCTCCTGCGGCTTCTGGAACAGGCAGGTAACAACTGATGGCGATGATCAGATCTATCAGCGTGGCGCTCCTGCTGACCGCAATAGGCGGCATCGTCCCGGTATGGGCAGCGGGAGGGCCAGAAGAAAAGGCAGCGAAGCGGGAGGACGGCATCTGGAAGTCGGCTATTCCGCCGCACGGCATGACGGGCGAATTTGGCAACCACGATCCCATCGGACTCGCGGCAGGTGCCGTCATCAAGACGGACTGCTCGCTGAACTGGGTCGATCCGGACGATCACAAACTTTACTGCTTCAACAGTGCCACGGCGGTCGAATACTTCAAGCAATGGCCAAAAGCCAACATCCGCCGTGCCCGCGCCTCTTGGGAGGCGTTGCGGCCCACGCAGTGAGCGCAGGGCTACGGGAAGAAATCGCATCAAGGTAGGGAAGCGGTGGCATCGACAGAATGACCGCGGCGACCCTTTCGTATGCATGATACGCAATCCAATCGGGAAGGGAACGACGCGTGCTCAAGAAGATGACGAGGGACGTACTGGCACTGACACTGTTCGTGGCGCTCGCCAGTGCCAGCGGCTTCACGGCGCAGGCTCAGGAAGAGCCCAAAAAGGACGCCCCGGCTGCAGAAGCGCCGGCTGCTGCTGGCGAAACGAAGGCACCTGAGGGTGACAAGGCCGCAGCTCCGGCTGCTGCAGCACCCGCCGGCGGCACGATGACGACCGCAGAGCGCGTGAAGGCCGCCGAAAAGGGCACGCTGAAGAACCCTTACACGGGCGACGCGGCGGCAGCGGAAGAAGGCAAGAAGCTCTATCTCTCCAACAGCTGCAACGGCTGCCACGGCGGTGGCGGCGGCGGTGGCATGTGCCCGCCGCTGACGAACCAGATCTGGGTCTATGGCAGCGACGACGATACGATTTTTCGCCTGATCACGCTTGGCTCCAAAGACCTCCAGACCGCCGGCTACAAACGCAAGGGCAGCGAGAACGTCGTCGGCCCGATGCCGGCCTACAAGGACATCATCACCAAGGAAGAGGATCTGTGGAAGATCATCGCCTGGATGCGCACGCTGTGGACCCACGGCGACGCGCGGAAGAACTGGTGAGGTAGGCGCTGTGCCGGCCGCAGTTCGGCGGCGGCTGGCACAGCCGTCTCACGTTTGCAGTGGGTAAATAGTCAAAGTGGAGCAAGAGCCTGATCGTGGATGACCGGAAAGCCGACGGCCGGACCTTCATGCGCCGTCTCAGCCGCGCCGCTGCCTTCACGGCAGCCGTGCTCGTGTGTCTGGGCGCCGGAGTGCCGCACAGTGCTGCCAACCCCGAGGCCGCGGCCGGGCAGCCGCCCTCCGTTGCACCGAACGGCGGCCCCGCGATCTCGGTCGAGATCAATTACCTCACCAAGCAGTATGCCGAGCCGCCGCCGCTGTCGCTGCTCGACAAGGTCTTGACCGACGAAGGCGTCCAGGGCGCGCGTGTCGCGCTCAAAGAAAACAATATGACCGGGCGGCTCCTCAATCATACCTACACCTTGAAAGAGACCATCGTTCCAGCCAAGGACGACATCGCCCCCTCGTTCAAGCAATTGCTCGCATCGGGCCAGCGCTTCTTCATCGCCAATCTCGAGCAGCCTGACCTGTTGGCCATCGCCGATCTGCCGGAAGCGCGCGATGCGATCATTCTAAACGTGCGCGCCAGCGACGACGAGCTGCGCGGCGCCAACTGCCGCGCGAACCTGTTTCACATCATCCCCAGCTACGCGATGCGCGCCGATGCGCTGGCGCAGTACCTGCTGTGGAAGAAGTGGCGCCAGTGGCTGCTGATCGCCGGGCAGAAGCCTGAGGATCTCGCCTATGCCGCCGCCATCAGGCGCGCCGCGGGCCGTTACGGCGCCAAGATCGTCGATGAGCGCGTCTACAAATACGATGCCGGCTCGCGCCGCACCGATAGCGGGCATCAGCAGATCCAGACACAAATGCCGATGCTGACTCAGGGCGCGCCGCAGCACGATGTCGTCTTCGTGGCCGACATGAGCGAGACGTTCGGCGACTATCTGCAGTATCGCACGAGCGTGCCGCGCCCGGTCGTCGGCTCGCACGGGCTTCAGGCCTTGGCCTGGCACCGCTCGTTCGAGCAGTACGCGGGCACGCAGATGCAGAACCGCTTCGAACGCGCGGCCAACCGTGCCATGACCGAACGCGACTATACGGCCTGGCTCGGGATGCGGGTCTTCGGCGAAGCCGTGACCCGCATCAGCAAATCGGAAGCCGCCGACGTCCGCGCGTACATGCTGTCGAAGGAGTTCGGCGTCGCCGGCTTCAAGGGCCAGGGCATGACGTTCCGCCTGTGGGACAATCAGATGCGCCAGCCGATGCTGCTGTCCGGGGCGCGCGCGCTCGTCTCTATTTCTCCGCAGGACGGCTTCCTGCACCAGAAGTTCCTGACCGACACGCTGGGCTACGACGAACCGGAAACCCAGTGCCGCATGACGAAAGCCAACTGACTGCAAGCAACGAGACGTTCAAAACATGAAACGCTGCCAAGCCGCACTTCTGTCCGCTCTTCTGCTGCCGGCACTTGCCCCGCCGGCCGCAGGCGCCACGATCTTCGTCAGCAACGAAAAGGACAACACCGTCACCGTCATCGACAGCGAGACGTTGAAGGTCGTCAAGACGATCCCCACAGGAGCCCGCCCGCGCGGCATGATCCTGACGCCGGACTTCAAAGAGTTGATCGTTTGCGCTGGTGACGACAACCGCCTCGACATCATTGACACCGACACGCTGGAAATCGTCCGCAGCCTCGATTCCGGCCCGGACCCCGAACTGCTGGACATCGACAGCAAGGGCGAGCGCATCTACGTCGCCAATGAAGACGACGGCATGGTGACCGTGCTGCAGAAGTCTGACGGCAAGGTGCTGGCGGAGATCACCGTCGGCGTCGAGCCGGAAGGCATGGCCGTCAGCAAGGACGACCGGATTACTGTTGCCACGTCTGAGGCGACGAGCATGGCGCACATCATCGACAACGCCAGCCTGAAGGTGGTCGCCAACATCCTGGTGGACTCGCGTCCGCGCGTCGCCGAGTTCACGCCCGACGGAAAGACCGTGTGGGTATCGTCCGAAATCGGCGGCACCGTCGCCGTGATCGACGGCACCACCAACAAGATCGTCAAGAAGTTCGGTTTCGAGATTCCCGGCATCAAGCCCGAACTCATCCAGCCGATGGGCGTGCGCTTTTCCAACGATGGCAAGATCGCCTTCGTCGCGCTCTCGACCGCGAACCGCGTCGCTGTCGTCGATGCCGCGACCTACGAGGTGCGGGACTACATCGTCGTGGGCCAGCGGCCCTGGCACATGCAGCTCGATCCGGAAGGCAAGAAGCTCTACGTCGCCAACGGCCTCACCAACGACATGACCGTCGTCGACGTCGCCACACTGAAGCCGGAGAAGTCGGTGCCTGTCGGCCGGCTGCCCTGGGGCGTCATGGTCAAGCCATAGCGGGAACCTCATGCGGCGGCAGCGTCAGTCTTGGATTGCCGTGCTGCCGCTTCTGGCGGCCACAATCGTCGCGTCGCTCCCCGCTGCCGCCAACGTTGCCATCGCACAAGTCATCCTAGGCCTTGATGATGAGGCGCCGCTCGCAACCGCAAAGCAGCCGGCGAGCGATGCCGTCCAATCCGGTATGTCCGCCATCCGCAAGCTGGTGCTCGACGCGCACACGCTGATTACGCATCGCCGTTTCGCACCGGACCAGGCGCGGCGCTTCTCCGCCGGCATCAAGCAGAGCGTCGCGGCCCTGAAGGCCGATCCGGCTGCTCCCGCGCTGGCGGATGTTCTTACGCTGCTCGACGATGGCGCGACGCAGATCGCCGCGCCCATGTCGGGAGACAGCCAGCTCGATGCGCTCGCAAAGTTCGAAACCGCGCTGGACCGCTACCCGCAACTCTTCAACGACCCTGAGTGGAAGCCGCTGCGCTGACGCCGGCAGTGCCGCGGCAGCTCCAGATGATCGGGAGGACGACCATGCCCAATGTGAACGCGCACCGCTCACGCCAGCTGCTGGCCATCACACGCGGCCGCATTGCCGGCGTCGCGTTGGCGGCCGGCCTAGGGTTCGCCGCGCCCGCTTATGCCGGCAATGGCGCCCCGCCCGCCGCTGCTGCAGCAGCGGCCGCGGCCGAAGAGCCATCCGTCGCATCCATCACCCTTACGGGTCACGCTGCCGATCTGTGGTGGGCCGATTTCAACCCCGACGGTACGCGCGCCGTCACAGCATCCAGCGATCGCACAGCGCGCATCTGGGATGTCGTCACGGGGCAAACGCTGCTCACGCTTTCCGGTCACGACGAAGCGGTGCGCGTTGCCATCTTCAGCCCGAACGGCGGGCAGATCGCCACCGCCTGCCGCAACGGGTTGGCAAAGATCTGGGATGCCAAGACCGGCAAAGAAATCGCGACGCTGAACGGACACAAGGAAATGATCGAGGGCGTGGCGTTCAGCCCCGACAGCGAACGGCTGGTCACCGCGTCGCGGGACGGCTCGGCAATCCTCTGGGACGCCAAAACGGGCAAGCAGCTCGCCGAACTCAAAGGCCATACGGAATGGCTGTCGGGCGTCGAGTTCAGTGCCGACGGCGCGCGCATCGTGACGTCGTCCAGCGACAAGACGGCCCGGGTGTGGGACGGCAAGACGGGCGCCGCCGTCATCACGCTCGAAGGACACGATGGCCTCGTCACCAGCGCCACGTTCAGCCCGGACGGCACGCAGGTCGCGACGTCGTCGAGCGACAAGACCGGCCGGCTGTGGGACGCCAAAACGGGCCAAACGATCAAGACGCTCTCAGGTCACGAGCGCGCTGTTCTGCGCGCCGCCTACAGTCCGGATGGCGGCCGCGTCGTAACGGTTTCCAGCGACAAGACAGGCCGCATCTACGATACGGCGAGCGGCGACCTTGTGGCCAAGATGGAAGGCCATCACAAGCGGCTCATTCCCCGCGTGATGTACAGCCGCGACGGCACGCGCATCGTCACTGCCTCGCACGACAAGTCCGCTTCCGTCTGGGATGCCAAGACCGGCGCGCACATCGTAAAGCTCGCGGGCCACATGAAGGAAGTGGACGGCGCCGAATTCAGCCCGGACGGCAAAAAGGTTCTCACCGCGTCCTACGACCGCACGGCGCGTGTCTGGGATGTGCCGGCCGCACCGCCGAAAGGCGAGTAGAGGCTGCTGGCGTCAATTCTCCGGAAGCACGCGCTTCTGCGTGTCTGGCCGAAAGCCGGCGCACACTTCTCCGCAAGCACTCAGTGGCTCTTCGAGCCCGCGGGCATGATGCCTGGGAGATGCTGAATGGCCAGGCGCATCAACTCGGGTAGCGAGCCAACGCGGAGCTTCGTCTTCAGCAGCGAACAGGTATTGGCGACTGTCTTGTAGCTGACGCGCAGTTCGTCGGCGATGGCGCTATAGGGCTTGCCGTCGGCCAAGAGCGACAACGTCTGCAGCTCGCGTGCGGTCAGCACCTTCAGCGGGTTAGACGACCCGCGCGCCTCCATGAAGACGACATCGGAGGCAAGGTCGCTGGACAGATACCGCTTGCCCTGCCGGACGCGGTCGAAGGCCCGGGCGAATTCCTCGAACGGCGTGTCCTTGAGGATGTATCCGGTCGCGCCCGCCTCAATGGCACGCGAGACGACGACGGGATCGCGGTGCATGGAAAAGACGAGAATGGGAATGTCGCGGTCGAGCCGCCGCAAGCGGCGAATGAAGGAAATGCCGCCGAGCGCGCCGGACTTCAGCGCGAGGTCGACGATCAACACGCTCGGCTTTTGCTGCCGGTAGAGGCGAAAGCCGCGCGACAGCGTCGAGGACTGGTGGATGGTGCTGGCGCCGGCGTCCTGAAGCAACTGGCGGCAACCCTGGAGAACGATCGGATGGTCGTCGATGACGAGGACGCTGGTCATGAGGTCAGGCTTTCGCTGGAAAGAACGCCGCGGGGTTTTTCGGTGTGGGGTAGAGGCGTGGGAACAGGTATGGCGATGGTGATGGTGGTGCCGCGCGGCTCCGCGCGCGTGATAAGGCATGTTCCGTCGACGGCGAGCACGCGTTCGCGCATTGACGAGAGGCCGAAGCCGATGGGCGTGCGTTCGGCTATTCCGGTGCCGTCGTCCGTCATCGTCAGCACGAGATGGCTTGGTGCGCGTGCATTTCCAGCGCGCAGCATCAAGCGGGCATCGATGTTCTCAGCCGCGCCGTGCTGCAGTGCATTGGTGAGGCCCTGCTGCAGGCAGCGGTAAATGGTGAGCTCGATCGCCTCGCCGTAGCGCGGCGCAATCGGCTCGATGGCGAGGAAGAAGTTCACACCGGGATAGCGCTTCTCGAACTCGCTGACGAGATCGGAGAGGAGCTCTTCGAGCGAGACGCGGCCGATGGCGATAGGACGTAGAGATTTGAGCCGTCCCCTGTTGAGCGACTTCAGGCGCTCGGCCGAGTCGAGAATTGCCGACACGCGCTCGGTGACGTTGTCTCTCAAGGTTGCTTCCGCGGTCTTGACGATCGTGAGGATGGACCCGGCATTTGCAGTGATGCCGAACAGGCAAGGCCCTGCCTCATCGTGCAGTTCGTTGGCGATTTGGCGGCGCTCATCCTCCTGGACCGTGATGAGGTGGCCCAACAGTTCGCGGTTTTCCGCGCGCGACGCGTCCAGAGCGCTGGCCAGCGCGTTGAAGCGGCTGGCGATCGGCTGCAATTCCTTGATGCGCGGGGGCGCGAGGCGCGTGCCGTAGTGGCCCACTTCAAGCTCCTGCATGCCGCCGGTGAGGGTCTTGAGCGGATTGAGCACGCGACCCAGCACCCAGTAGAGCATTGCGAACGTCAGGCTGACCACGATGCCGGCGACGAGCGAGACTTCCGACAGGTCGCCCCACACCTCCGCGATCTCGTCGGCGGGCTCACCCGTGATATGGAACGTGCCGATCTTGCTGCCGGCGAGCATAATGGGGACTTCGCGCGTCTCAACGTCTCCGTAGACCAAGCGCTCGAACCAGGCCGGGGCCCGCTCCGGTCCGTCGGCCGACGCGTCCGCAACGACTGGCGGCAGAATGACGGAATGGTGCCCTTTTAGATCGGTGAAGGATGTACGGATGTGGCGGAAGTAGCGAAGCTGCTGCGATACGTGAGCCAGCAATAACTCGGCCGACGTCGTCTCGGGCAAACCACGCACGGTCTCGCCAATCAGGCGCTCGGCAATCTGCAACGTCGCCTTCACCTCGACGCTGGCGCGATCATTGGCGCGCAAAACCGCCAAGGCGCTGGCAATCATTGCCGCGATCAAGCAGACGATGGCGATGGCGATGAGCAGGTGGGCGCGGATGGGGAGATGCGACCACCAAACGAGGATTGCAGAGCGTGGCTTTTGACCCGTGACCACGCCGGCACCTGTTGGGCTTTGGCTCAATTGGATTGTCACGCTGATTGACCAAGCTGCAGCCCGGCCACTGAAGGGCCAAAGGCGCGGTTTATGAATTGGATAAAGGCAGTCCCGCACGCGTTTCGCGGCACCAGAGGCCGCGAAACATGTCGAGCTGCGACGCACTTAAAACTAGCTGACATGCCCTTTCGCGCAAGGCATGCCCCGCAGATTGGGAATTTTTCCCTGCCCATCCCGCCTCCAATGCTGGAGGGGTGTTCGCGAACGGGCCGGCCTCAGTTCAATCGATTTCCCGTTCTCGGGAGATCTTCCCGGTAGATCTTGCCGCGACTGGCATGCCTGCCGGTTGGCATGAGGGGCGCTCGTATGAGCGAGAACGGGAGATAGGCGTGAGATCAACACTTTGCGCAATGGCGCTGCTGCTAACGTCGGGTGCGCTCGCCAGGGCTGATTGCCAATCGGAAGTCGATGGGGCATTCACCAAGCTTCGCGAAACCAAGGAATTCCGGCTCGCCACCAAGATCGTCAGCCCGCAAGGTACGCTGGCGATGCAGGTGGACTACATCCTGCCGGATAAGATGCATCAGCGCGTCAAGGTTGGCGACAGCCCGGCCGAGATGGAGACGATCGCCATCGGCGAGAAGGTCTGGTCAAACCAGGGCCAAGGTTGGGCCGAGGTTCCCAAGAACTTCGCCGATGAAATCGCCAAGCAGTTGAAGCAGAGCGTCGCCGAACCGTCCAAGAGCAAAATCGATTACAGCTGCCTTGGCGAAAAGGAGTTCGAGGGCAAGACCTACCTGGCCTATGCTGCAACGTTGCCCACGGAAGAGAAGGCCAAGAACGAGCCTGCGCCCAAGGCCAACGTTCAGACGCTGTATGTCGACAAGGCAACGGGCCTACCTGCACGCAATGTGGTGGCGGAGGCCGATACGCCGGACAAACGGCTGTTCGACGGCACGTTCTCGAAGCCGGCAGGCATCGAGATCAAGGAGCCGTCCACTGACAAGCCAGTGCCAAATCCGTAGCGGCGGGTTGGCGGGCGAATTCAGCGTCCGGTGCCGATTGGGCCCGGAATGTGCTGGATGGCGATACGCATCAACTCGGGGAGGTTGCGGGCCCCGAGTTTGATCTTGATCTGCGATGTGGTGTTGGCGACCGTCTTGTAGCTGACGCCCAACTCTTCCGCGATGGCGCCGTAGGATTGGCCCGACGCGATCAGAGAGAGCGTCTGCAGTTCGCGCACCGAGAGCGCGCGCAGCGGGTTTGCGAAATTGCGCGTTTCGTTGAATGCAATTTCCGATGCCACATCGTGGCTCAAGTATTGGCGGCCCTGGCGTACGATGTGGAACGCCTTGAGGAATTCCTCCGGCGGCGCATCCTTCAGCACGTAGCCAGTAGCGCCCGCCTCCAGCGCACGGCGAACGATCGTGGGATCGGAATGCATGCTGAGAACGAGGATCGGCGTCCGCTTGTCATGCAGCCGAAGCCGGCGAACGAGCGATAGCCCGCCCAACAGTGCCTGCCGGATCGTAAGATCGACGATGATCATTGCGGGCTTGTGCGCGCGATACTGGCGGTAACCGTCTGCCAGGCTGCCCGCCATCAGAACACGCGCGCCGGCATCTTCCAGCGTGCGCGCGCAGCCTTGAAGCACGAAGGGATGATCGTCAATCACCAGAACGCAGGCAGGAGCGCCGGGAAACTGTTGCTGGTTCGGTTGGCTTTTCATGGCCGTGATCTGTCTGGCATGTTGCAAGTTAGGCTCGTTCTTTGTTGGCGTGCTTCTTATCGGCAAACCGCTGCACACTTTGTCCGGAAGTTCTCTAGATCGATTGATCACCGGCGCACGCCATAGCGTGACGTCAATGTCGCCAGCGCGTCTGCGCGTTCAATCTGGCTGGCCCTCAAGTTGTAATAGTGCTGGCTCACGGCGCCGAAGCCTTCCGTTTGCCCGATCTCTCCGGCGACGCGGGTCAAGTCGTCGAGGACGTCGGCAGCCCGTTCGATAATGCCGATATCCTTGAGCATATCTTCGACCTGGACGGCACGGTTGGCGATCATGCGCTCGCTCTCACGGTAGATTTTTTTGGCTGCGTCGAGATTGGAAGCGATGCGCTTCACCTCCGGATCGTGCAGCGGCTTCACCTCCGGCAGGCTCCGGCTCGTTATCCACTGCGCGGGCGTGATCTTGCTGCTGGGCTGCAGCCACGTCTCTTGATGTGCCGCCGTCTGCGGTGCGCCCGTCTCCGTACTCGCTGGCGTATCCTGCGCTCGAGGGGCGTCATCATCACAGCTGACAAGAAGGTGCCCGCAGGCGACAAGCGCCAAGCCTGCAGCAAGCCGATAGGTAGGCATGATCATTGCGAAGTCCGGTCTTCAATCGACGTTTCGCTGCGGGCGCAACGAGTTTTCACGCTGACTGAAACCACACCCTCGCGAATTTGAGGCATCACAATGATGTTATAAAGTAACTCTTCCTGACATGGCCGAGCGCATTCGGGAATTGGTTGCCATCAATTCCCGCCGAGCTTTGCAACATGGACTAAAGACCAACGTTGGTTGACCTTCTAGCGTCCACCCCAAGGCAGACGGCCTACTCATGCTCGTTTTGAGCCGCTGACGAAAAGCCGCGAGCCGACGCACGGCGCAACAGTTCCAACACAGGAATGCTGGACCGCCGAGCCACTTCAAAGAGACGGACTTCACAAAACGCCCGCTGCAACGCGGCGCGTCGATGAGGATACTTGTCTTACGCCTTGGGACGGATAACGCGAGGTTTTGGGAATGACGAAACGCCTCCAAATGGCGCTGTTTGCAACGGCATCATGCTTTGCGCTGACAGCAACGACGGCCATTGCCAACGACAAGCTCAACGAGCTGTCTAAGAGCAATGAAAACTGGATCATGCCAGGCAAGAACTACAGCTCGCAGAACTACAGCCCGAACAACAAGATCAACGCCGAGAACGTGAAGGGCCTGAAGGCCGCCTGGTCGTTCTCGACCGGCCTGTTGCATGGCCACGAAGGCACCCCGCTCGTCGTCGACGGCGTGATGTACGTTCATACGTCGTTCCCGAACAACACGTTCGCGCTCGACTTGAACGATCCCGGCCACATCCTGTGGCAGCACAAGCCGAAGCAGGATCCGGCTGCCCGCGCGGTTGCCTGCTGCGACCTCGTGAACCGCGGTCTGGCCTACTGGCCGGGTGACGGCAAGGCGCCGGCTCTGATCATCAAGACGCAGCTGGACGGCCATCTGGTCGCTCTCAACGCCAAGACCGGTGAAGAGTACTGGAAGGTTGAGAACGGCGATATCAAGGTCGGCCAGACGCTGACGCAGGCGCCTTACGTGATCAAGGACCTCGCACTCGTTGGTTCGTCGGGCGCCGAGCTCGGCGTTCGCGGTCACACCACTGCTTATAACGTCAAGACCGGTGAGCAGGTCTGGCGCGTGTACGCAACGGGTCCGGATGAGGAAGTCGGCCTGGCTGACGACTTCAACAGCGCCAACAAGCACTACGGCACCAAGGGCCTCGGCACCGGTACGTGGGAAGGCGACGCCTGGAAGATCGGCGGCGGCACGAACTGGGGCTGGTACGCCTACGACCCCGACACCAACCTGTTCCACTACGGCTCGGGCAACCCTGCTCCGTGGAACGAGACGATGCGTCCTGGCGACAACAAGTGGACCATGACCATCTGGGGTCGCGATGCCGACACGGGCAAAGCCAAGTTCGGCTATCAGAAGACGCCGCATGACGAGTGGGACTACGCCGGCGTGAACGTCATGATGCTCTCTGAGCAGAAGGACAAGGATGGCAAGATGCGCAAGCTTCTGACCCATCCGGACCGTAACGGCATCGTCTACACGCTTGATCGTGAGAACGGCGATCTCATCTCGGCCAATAAGCTGGATGACACCGTCAACTGGGTGAAGCAGGTCGACCTGAAGACCGGTCTGCCAAATCGCGATCCTGAGTTCGGGACGCGTATGGACCACAAGGGCAAAGAGATCTGCCCGTCGGCCATGGGCTACCACAACCAGGGCCACGACAGCTACGATCCTGAACGTCAGCTGTTCTTCATGGGCATCAACCACATCTGCATGGACTGGGAGCCCTTCATGCTTCCGTATCGTGCCGGCCAGTTCTTCGTCGGTGCGACCTTGTGGATGTATCCCGGCCCGAAGGGCGATCGCCAGAACTACCTCGGTCTCGGTCAGATCAAGGCCTACAACGCGATCACCGGCGACTACAAGTGGGAGAAGATGGAGCGGTTCTCTGTTTGGGGCGGCACCTTGGCCACCGCAGGCAACTTGGTGTTCTACGGAACGCTGGACGGCTTCCTCAAGGCTCGCAACTCCGACACCGGCGAACTGCTCTGGAAGTTCAAGCTTCCCTCGGGCGTGATCGGTCACCCGATGACGTATGAGAAGGACGGCACGCAGTACGTCGCCATCATGTACGGCGTCGGTGGCTGGCCGGGCGTTGGTCTCGTGTTCGACCTGCAGGATCCGACCGCTGGTCTGGGTGCAGTGGGTGCCTTCAAGAACCTCGCCAACTACACCCAGATGGGTGGCGGTCTGATGGTGTTCTCGCTTGATGGCAAGGGCCCGTACGACAACCTCGAAACGGGCGAATACAAGGGCTGATCCAGCCTTCACACGATACCGCGGCGCTAGCCAGCGCCGCGGTACTCACCCCGCTAAGTCTGCAGCCGACCGAACCCCCCCGGTGTTGATAATCATGATGCGTTTCGCTACGCCCAAAACGATTGCCACTGCTCTTATCGTTGGCACCCTTGCCACGCCGCTGTGCGCGCAAGTGCGCAACACGGCGCAGGATCCGAACGCTGAAAAGGCCGTCGTTGTCCCTGCCGATCCGTCGGTGCTGCGCATTTGCGCTTCGGCCAATGAACTGCCGATGTCCAAGAACGACGGCAGCGGCTTTGAAAACAAGATTGCCGAAGAGCTGGCGAAAGCCATGGGCCGTACGGCGAAGTTCGCCTGGTTCCCCAAGGAATCGATCTATCTCGTTCGCGATCAGCTCGACGTGAAAGCCTGCGATGTCGTCATGGGTGTCGACACCGGCGATCCGCGCGTGCTGACGACGAAAGCCTATTATCGCGCGCCGTACGTTTTCATCGTGCGCAGCGACAGCAAGTTGAACATCACCGGTTGGGACAGCGCCGATTTAAAGAAAGCCGGCAAGATCGGCTTCACGCCGGGTTCGCCGCCCCAGGTGATGATGGAGAAGACGGGTCTGTTCCAGGACCACTTCAACTACATGCACTCGCTGTCGAACTTCAAAGACAAGCGCAACAAGTTCACGCGTGTGCCGCCCGATCGCATGGTCGGCGAAGTCGCCGACGGCACCGCAGACGTTGCGATAAACTTCGCCCCGGAAGTGGCGCGCTATGCCAAGGCCGCCGGTGGCAAGGTCAAGCTGATCGTCATTCCCGACAACAACGTGCGCGATGATGGCGAGAAGGTTCCGCATCACTTCGACCAATCCTTGGCTGTTCGCAAGGACGACGCAGCGCTGCAGGCCGACCTGAATGCCGCGCTCGATAAGGCCCGGCCCAAGATCGATGAGATCCTGAAGGACGAAGGCATTCCCCTGCTGTCGCAGTTGCCGCGGTCGTAGTGAGACAACCATAAAAAAAATGAAGGGAACGCTACCGATGACCGTTGTTCGCCTGTCGCTTACGATCGCAGCGACTTTGGTATGCACGCAAATGGCGCTGGCCGCCGAAGATTTCCGTCACACGATTACCGGCGAACCGCTGAAGGTTATGGAAGAGAGCCCTGCAGAGGGGCGCGACACACCGGCAGTCAAGAAGTTCCTGGAAGACGGCACCAATCTGTACATCGAGAACAAGGGCTGCCTGCCCAAGGGCGAGGAAGTTTATCTGACGGCGTGCTCTGGTTGTCATGGACACGTGGGTGAGGGAAAACTCGGCCCCGGCTTGAACGACGCCTATTGGACCTATCCGAAGAACGCGACGGATAAGGGTTTGTTCGAAACCATCTTCGGCGGCGCACAGGGCATGATGGGTCCGCACGGCAACCATTTGGAGCTCGACGAGACGCTGAAGCTTATCGCCTGGATTCGCCACATCTACACCGGCAAAACAGAGGAAGCCGAATGGCTGACGGACGAGCAGAAGAAGTCTTTCAAGACCTACACGGCCGCCCACGCCCCAGAATCCGCTGAGGCCCAGGCTGAGGCCGACAAGAAGATCGCCGAAGCCGCCGAGAAAAAGGAAGGCGGAGACGATCAATGCAAAGTTTCCGGAGGCTAGCCGATCGGCCCCGGTCAACCGGGCGATGGAAAGTAACGGAGAGAAGAAGGCGGGCCTACCGCTGAAGACTGAACGATATCGGAGGAAAGAGACGCCATGAAGAAAGTGATTGTTGCGATTGCCGCTGTAGCTGCGATCGGTTTTGGTGCCAGCACCGCGGCCGTTGCTTACGACGGCACCAAGTGCAAGGCCGAAGGTAACTGCTGGGAGCCGAAGCCCGGCTATCCCGACAAGGTTGCCGGCTCCAAGTACGATCCGAAGCATAGCCCCGCTGAACTGAAGAAGCAGGGCGACAGCATGAAGGCCATGGAAGAGCGCAACAAGAAGCGCGCCGACGCGTTCAAGAAGTCCGGTAAGTGGACCTACGACGTCAAGAAGATCCAGTAACTCGTCCTGACGGTCTTTCCTCGGCTGCCAGGCAATAGTGCTTCCTTTTTGCCCTTCCTCACCGAGGATCTGGGGTGCGGCGGTCGCCGCACCCATTTTTTCCGGCGCCGCGTCCAGGCTGCGAGAGACCGCTGGTAACGGCGCACGCTTTCGGGGCCTTAAAGTCTTTGTGAGGTCGAATGCCGCTCGCCCGAGCCAACGAAGCCGCGTCTGGGACAGCCATCGGGATGGTCGACCTCGCCGCGTGGCGTCAGCGCGCGCTCTCGTTCGAGACGGAGGTGGCCAAGGCCGTTGTTGGGCAGTCGCGTGCAATCCGGCTGATTACAATCGCCATCTTCGCGCGCGGCCATGTGCTGCTGGAAGGCGATGTGGGAGTCGGCAAGACCACGCTGCTGCGGGCCAGCGCCCGGGCGCTCGGCGGCTCCTATGAGCGCATCGAGGGCACCATCGACCTCATGCCGGGCGACCTGATTTATCATACCTACCTTGGCGACGAAGGGCGCCCACGCGTGGAACCTGGGCCGGTGTTGCGGGCTGGCGAAGATCTCGCGATCTTCTTCTTCAACGAGATCAACCGCGCCCGGCCGCAGGTTCACTCGCTGTTGTTGCGGCTCATGGCCGAACGCAGCGTATCTGCGTTCAACAAGGAATATCGTTTTCCAAACCTGCTGATGTTTGCAGATCGTAACCGTGTGGAACGGGAAGAAACATTCGAACTCCCAGCTGCTGCGCGCGACCGGTTCCTCATGGAGATCGCCATAGAGCAACCGTCGGAGTCCGAAGCCCGGCGATCGCTCGTTTTTGATCCGCGGTTTCACGATGCCGATAGCCTGCTCGACAGCATTGCCAGTGGTGTGCTGGACCACCAGCAGCTCAACGGCGTTGCGCGCGCCATCCAGACCAAAATCGAGACGAGCGAAACGCTTGAGCGCTACGTCGTCGCGCTGTGGGATGCCATTCGCAATCCCGCATCAGCTGGCATCCAGATCGACAACGTCGATACATCGCGGCTGGTGATGGCGGGCGCCAGTCCGCGTGGTCTCAGCTACCTGATCCGTGCCGCGCGCGTTGCCGCCTGGCTCGATGGCCGCAACGCGGTGTTGCCCGAGGACGTTCGCGACGTCTTCTACGAAACCATGGGGCATCGCATCTTCTTCGATCCCGTCTACGAGCTGCGCCGCGAGGTGATCGCACGCGAACTCATTGCCGCTCTGTTCAAGACGGTGCCGGCCCCATGACCGCAACCGCCGTCGATATCCCTTATCGACTGGCCTGGCGCACCCGGACGGCCCGCGTGGGTGCACATCGCAGCACGTTCGCGGGCACCGGCGGCATGTTTCGTGATCTGACATCGCTGCTTGATGCCCGCGATCCACGGCGCATCGACTTGCGGCAAAGCCTGCGCGACCCGTTCGAAAACATCTACGTGCGCCGCTTCGAGCAAACCAGTGCCATTGCCGTTTCGGTGCTGATGGATGTTTCCGCCTCGATGGCTTTCGATGGCCGGTCGCGGAAGTTCAAGCTCGCCTGCGAACTGGCGCAAACGATCGCGTCTTCCGCACTCCGTACCGGCGACACATTCGCACTGATCGCTGCCGACACGGACGTGCGGACCGAATTGACCCTTATGGCTAGCCGAAGCCGCTCTGCTATCGCTCAGAAGATCGATGACATGCAGCGGTTCGTGCCCTCGCGCGCGGGCGCGGGCGGATTGATCGGCGCGGCCACGCTGATGACCGGGCGTCGCGGTCTCGTGTTTCTCGTCTCGGACTTCCTGATGCCGGACGATCGGATTCACGCGATCTTCGAGCGGCTCTCGCGGCACGACGTCATTCCGGTTGCGCTGCATGACAGCGCGGAAATCGAAGCGCTGCCCGATTGGGGTGTGATGGAACTGGCCGACCTCGAAACAGGCCGGCGCCGTCTCATTGTGTTGAGGCCGTCTTTCAAAGAGACCTGGCGCAGGAGGATTGAGGCGCGCCGGTCTGATTTCCGCGCGATCGCGCGCCGCTTCGGACGCGATCCGTTCGAAGTAACCGACCGGATCGATTGGGAACGCCTTGCCGCACACCTGATGAGCGGGGCGCATTGATGATGCGCTGCTGGCTTGCCCTGCTGTTTCTGCTGCCACTGGCCCACTTCGCAAGTGCAGCGGGCGAGCCGGCCGCGGTACATATGATCGAGCCGCGAGGCTTCGGCCACTTCGTCGGTGATTTGATAGAGCGCAACGCAGAGTTCGAGGTCAGCGACGGCGAGACGTTCGTGCCGGCCTCTCTGCCGCAACCCGGGCAGCTGGCCTATTGGCTCGAACTGCGATCGGCCGAAATCGGTCAGCGGTCGCGCGCGGGCCGGCGTACCATTACGTTGCAGCTGACCTATCAACTTTTCTACGTTCCGATCGATACCCGCAAAGTGCGAATTCCGCCGACGAACATCGCGTTGAAGGGGCCACAGGGAACGCGCGTCGCGACGATACCTGCGTTCACGTTTCTCATCTCCCCCATCCGCGAGATCTATCCGGAGAAAAGTGGAGAGACGACCGCCACCTTCCTCAAGGACGACGCGCGCGCCGAGTACATCCGCACCGCATCGGTTCGCAGGGCCGCGGCCGGCTCAGCGTTGACTGCCGCGTTGGCAATCGGACTGTTGGCTTTCCATCTGGCGTGGTGGCCTTTTCACAAACGCGCCGGACGGCCGTTCACCGAAGCGCAACGCGTCGTGACGGATCATCGCGAATGCTACCCAGCCCTGCTGTTGGCATTGCACCGCGCCTTCGATCGATCGCAGGGGCACCGGTTGCTTGCAGCCGACGTGGAAGGCTTTCTCGACGTGCGCCAGGAGCACGCAGCGGCCCGCGACGCGATTGAGAGGTTCTTCAAGGCCTCCCAGACGTACTTCTTTGCAGGCGATGCGGTCGCAGCCGAGGCGGCAATGCCCCGTTCCAGCCTTGAACAGCTCGCGGCGCGCCTTGCGAAAAACGAGAGGGCGGCACGATGACTGCGCTTGCCCTGTCGCATCCCGCCGTGGCGTTGCTGCTGCCGTTGGCGCTGCTGCCGTTGCTGCGCACCAGTGCCACGCCGCAGGCATACCCATCGTTGGAGCCGCTCGGCGGCGATCCGCTCTCGGCCGTGTTCAGCTGGCTCTTGCGGCTTGCCGGGACAGTCGCAATCGCCGCGCTCATTCTTGGAATTGGCGGCCTGCACTTGAAGGGGCAGACGATCACGAAGACGGGCGAAGGGGCGCACATCGTGCTGCTGATTGATCGCTCCTCGTCGATGGACAACAACTTTGCCGGGCGCGCGCCTGCAGGCGGCGAGGAGAGCAAGTCGGCGGCTGCCCGCCGGCTGATCAAGGATTTCATCCTGGCTCGCGAGCACGATCTGGTGGGCGTCGCGGCATTCTCGACATCGCCGATGCACGTGTTGCCCTTGACCGATCATAAGCCCGCGCTGCTGGCGGCCGTCGATGCGATGGACCGGCCGGGGCTCGCCTTCACGAACGTCGGCCGTGGCCTGGCGCTCTCGCTGGACATTCACGAGCGCGACACATCAGCTGCAGCTCGCGCGATCCTTCTTGTCTCGGACGGCGCCGCCGTTATCGATCGCAAGGTGCAGGAAACGCTGCGTGCCGCATTCGCCAAGCGCAAGATGAACCTGTACTGGCTTTTCTTGCGTACGGCCGGCACGCGCGGCATTTCCGAGGCTCCACCGGAAGGCGAGCCCGACACACCGCAGGCGTTTCCCGAGCGCCACCTCGATCTCTTCTTCAAGACGCTCGGCACCAACTATAAGGCCTTCGAAGCGGAAAACTCAGCAGCGGTCGCGGAGGCGATCGCGGAGATTTCCAAGCTCGAACGCAATCCCATCACCTACGTCGAGAACACGCCGCGCAGCGATTTGACGGGCTATGCCTATGGCCTCGCGCTGCTGTGCATGCTGTTGCTGGCTCTGGCCAAGGCGGCCGAAGTGCGTATCCCGCGGGGCAGCCCCGCATGAACATGCACATCAAGCCCGTCGTATTGCCGGCGGCGAACGTCTGGCTCGGCCTTAAGCGCCGGCTGCGCGCTGCGCGCGGATCGCTGATCGTGGCGCTGCTGCTCGGCAGTCTCGCGATGCTGGCATACAGCCTGTGGCAGCTTTACGAGCTTAATTGGCAGAATGCCCAGATCACAGCGCTGGCATCCGGCGAAGACGCGGGCGCCAACGCGAGCGCGGGCGAAGTGCAGCTGGCGCGGGCGGCTTTCCTGGCAGCGCGCAATCGCTTCGATGATGCCCAAGCCGTCGTTGACGCGGCCAAACTCACGGCCAAGCCGCATACGCTTTCGCGCATGCTGTACAATCAGGCCAACACCAATGTACGCCGTGCGTTCGCTGCTATCGAAGCGGGCAAGGCGGATGCAGCCATCCCCCTCACCAAGCTGGCGAAGGATGCGTACCGGGAAGCCCTGCGCCTCGACCCGCAAGCGTGGAATGCAAAATACAACTACGATGTCGCCTCGCGCCTGATGCGCGACTTCCCGGGCCACGAACAGGATGGTGAAGAGGTTCCGCCGGAATCGGAGGTCAAGCTCTGGACCGATCTGCCGGGCGTGCCCCAGGGGGCGCCATGACGCCCTGGCAGCTGCGAGACTGGCGGTCGATGGCGCTGGCATCAGCACTGGTGTTGACGGCATTGGCCCTCGTGGTGCCGCGCGTCACCGTGCAGCGCACCGTCTACAATGTCATGGCCTTCGTCGACATCACCGGCAGCATGAAGGTGCGCGATATGGGCTCCGCGGAGGCGCCGGTGGAACGTCTGGAGGCTGCGAAAGCCGTGCTGCAGAGACTGGTGGGCGATCTGCCCTGCAAGTCGCGCCTGGGCCTGGGCCTGTTTACGGAGCGCCGCGGCTTCGTCCTCTTCAACCCGATCGAGGTCTGCGAAAACTTCGCTCCGATCGAGCAGTCCATCGCCAACATCGACTGGCGCATGGGCTGGGAGGGCGACAGCATGGTCGCCAAGGGATTGCACCACGCCATCGCCGAGACTGCGCTGGTTGATGCGGACATCATCTTTCTGACGGAGGGGCAGGAAGCCCCGCCGCTGCCGCCGGGCGGCGCTTTACCGGAGTTCGACGGCGAACGCGGCAAGGTCAAGGGCCTCATCGCCGGCGTCGGCGGCCAGGCGAAAGTGCCTATTCCACGCTTCGATGGCGAGGGGCACGAGACCGGCGCCTACGCCGAGCAGGATGTCGTGCAGGAGAACAGAACCGGCGCGCCACCGCCCGATGCCGAACAGCGTCCCGGATATCACCCCAAGTGGGCGCCGTTTGGCAGCGATCCGCCGACCGGCGACGAGCATCTGTCATCGGTGCGAACGGCGCACCTGTCGGCACTGGCCGCGCAAACCGGTCTGGCCTATGCCGGCCTGCAAGAAGAGCCCGACCTGCTCGGCGCAGTGATGCGCGCGGCCCATCCGCATCAAACATCCGTCGCTGTCGACGTGCGGCCGTATCCCGCGTCACTCGCCTTGCTGGCGCTGCTCGGTGTCTATGCCGCGCCGCTTGCCGCGCGCGCCCTCGCAAAGATTTCGCATCACAAAACAGGACAACGCTCATGACGCTGACGAAACAGGCTCTGTTGCTTCTTGCCGGACTGATGTTCGGCGCCGGAATGGCGGCCGCGCACGGCCCGACCCCACAAAAGGGCGAAGAAAAGATCATCATCGCCGCGCCGCCGGACAAGGTCTGGGCCGTGATCAAGGAGTTCGGCAGTTTCGCGGAGTGGAACCCCGCGGTCACCAAATGCGTGGCCGAAGGCGGCAATGCCGCCGGCGCGACGCGTGTCATCACGCTGAAGAACGGTGGCGAACTGACGGAAGGCCTCGACGAATACGACGACAAGGCCAAGATGTACGCCTACCGGCTCTCCAAGGAGAACATCGAGGTGTTCCCGGTGAGCTTCTACTCCGCGACCATCACCGTGAAGCCTGCCGGAGACGGCAGCGAGGTCGAATGGGTGGGGCGCTTCTATCGCGCCGACACCAACAACGAGCCGCCCGAGAATTTCAACGACGCAGCGGCCGTGAAGGCGATGCAGGACTTCATGAAGGCCGGTCTCGAAGGTCTCAAGGCGAAGGCCGAAGGCAAGTCCTGATGCGCACGCTGGCCGGCTTTATCTTTGCAGCGGTCTGCCTGTCGCTTGGCGGCGGTGCAGCACCGCTGCAGGCCGGCACCGTTCTCGTGCTCAGCCAGACAGCCGCGCAACTGGTGGCCATCGACCCGGAGACCGACACGATCCGCGGCGTGCTGCAGCTCGACACGTCGCCGGCCAACCTCGCGGTTTCGCCGGACGGCCAAAGGGCGTTCGTTGCGCACGCCGACATCGGCCGCATCAGTATCATCGACCTGCCGAGTTGGACCGTTGCCGTTGCGATCCCGGCACCGGGCTCTCCATTCGGATTGGCCGTCTCCCAGTCCGGCAAGCTCTACGCCGGCGACTGGAACAGCGACCAGGTTCACGAGATCGATACCGCGACCGGCAGGGTTCTAAGGTCGGCGGTCATCGGCAAGGCACCGGCGCACCTGGCACTGACACCCGACGGGCAGCTGCTGATTGCGGTGGCGCGCGAGACCAATGCGGTCTCCATCATCGATCCGGCAAGTTTTACCGTGAAAACGACGCTGGCCGTCGAGCGAGCGCCCTTTGCCATCGCCCTCAATCCGCGGGGCGGCAGTGCCGTGGTGGCGAACGCGCAGGCCGGCAGCGCGTCGACGATCGATCTCGGAAAGCTTACGGTTACAGCCAGTGTGCCTGTCGGCGCCATGCCGTATGGCGTCGCCTATTCGGGTGACGGTGCAACGGTACTGATCACCAACCAGCAGAGTGGCACGGTTTCGATCTTGGGGCGGCCCATGGGATCTCCCGCGGGCCGCGCTGCCATCAAGGTCGGAAGCTACCCGGAAGGCATTGCGCTCAACTCGGACAGCACGCGCGCCTATGTCGCCAATTGGTTTTCCGACGATGTCTCGATCATCGACCTGACCAGCGGAAAAGAAGCGGCGCGCCTAAAAGTACCCGGCGGCCCGCGCGGCGTCGCGTTTACGACAGGGAGCTTTGGACGCTGATGCTGATGCGGCACATGTTTTGCGCGCTCCTGATGCTTCCGGCAGCAACGCCTGCCACGGCCAGCCAGGAAGAGGTCTGCCGCGCCGAGAGCATCATTGCCGAACTGGACCGCAAGGATCCCAAGACGGTTGCACGCATTCTGCGCGAAGCCGGTGAAGTCGAGAATTCGCAGGCGATGCTCTGGCGGATCGAGCGCGGCGGTACGCCTGCGTCATACCTGTTCGGCACAATTCATGTCGGCGACCGGTCGCTCAGCGAACTCAGCCCGAAAACGCTTGTCGCCCTGCGCGCCTCCTCGACCGTTGCGCTCGAAGCCGAGCAGGTCTCGGCCAAGCAGATGCCGTACATCATGGCGCAAGCGGGCAAGCTGATGAGCGCGCGCGACAAGCCGCTCCAGCACAAGCTGGACGCCGACGAACTGAGCGTCGTGGAGCGCAGCCTTGTCGCTTCGGGCTATCCTAGCGACCTTGCCCTTGGCATCCGCCCATGGGTGGCGATCCTGTTTCTGACCGGCTCGAACTGCCAAGGACCTGAGCGGCCTGGCACCAAGCCGTTGGATCTGATCATTTCGGACGAGGCCCGGCGGGCGGGGCAAAAGCTGATCGGCCTCGAGACAATGCTGGAGCAGTTTCAGTCGCTGTCGGAGATCGACGATGAGGTTCAACTCAGCTGGCTGCGGGCGAGCATCGCAACGCACGATCGCATCGACGACATCACCCACACGATGGCGGAGCTGTATCGCTTTCGACGCATCAACGCGGTATGGGAACTGACGCGCGAACTGGCCACAACGGCAAAGCTGACCGATGCCGATCTGTCCGCCATCCAAGCCGGGCTCGTCGCCAAACGCAACGTTCGATTGGCCGATCGCAGCGTTCCGCTATTAGAGGCAGGCGGCGCGTTCGTCGCGGTCGGCGCGTTGCATCTTTCAGGCCGGGACGGCTTGGTCGCGGCGTTTCGCAGCCGTGGCTACACACTGCACCCCATCGAGTAGGACTCCGGATGCGCCACCATAGATGCCGAACTGCCGCTTTCTTATTCGTCCTGGCGGCTACACTGACGCCGGCGGCAGCCGCGCAGTACTGTGGCGAGCGCCTGGAAGGCGGCGCTGTGCTGCGGCCGACCGAAGCCGAAGCGCGAAAGGATGCGGAGAACTGGTGGGCGTCGCGTGCCGGCTCGCTCGGCAAGGGCTTCCAGGATTGGAACATCGCCAAGGACAAGTCGATCGACTGCAGCGAAAAGTCTGACGGCACTTTCCGTTGCTCCGCCGCGGCAAAGCCCTGCCTGCCCGAGGGGACGTTGCCGAGCGACGTGCCGAAGCTTGAGATGTAACAACGGCGATTACCACGATGATATCACCAGCAAGGCCGCTCTGCGTGGCTCTCACCTTCGTCATGCTGATTAGCGCCAATCTTGCGCTTGCTGACACCGGCGCGCCGCTTCCGGTTCGCAAGGCCGGGCTCTGGAAGATCACGAGCATTTCGGCGACGCACGGCATGCAGTCTATCGATGCGTGCATCGGACCGGAGGACAGCATCGCAGCGACGACCAGCCCCGGTGAATGCACCGCCCCCGAAGTCCAGATCGCCGGCGACCAGACCATCGTCAACGTCGTCTGCACGTCAGCGGAGGGGCGTGAGAAAACGAGTACGCTATTTACGGGCGACTTCTCGACCTGGTATCGCGGCATCGTCAAAATGAGCTTCGACCCGCCAGCTGCCGGCCGCGCCAATCTCGGTATCACGCTTGATGCCAAGTACGTTGGGTCTTGCCGTTAGACGCAACTCGCGGGCGAGTTTCCCGTCCGGTCTTGCCTTTCCTGCCATTGCCATCCGGCCCCACTGCTGGCTGCATGGAAGCCGGAAGAGGACGTCTCCGATTATCGTGGCGGCGGGGCAAGCAACTCGACGTCTGGCCGCTTACAGCTCTCCAGACGTCGAGCGTCGTGCCGCTTCGATGCGAGGTTTCTAGATATCCCGATGCTGCGCGCTCTGCTGCAACGTGCCCGTAACCGTGCCGTGCCAGCGTTCGACATTCTCCGGCAGGAACGTATAGCTGCGCAGCACGTAGACGAGGCCCTTGTCGATCACCGTCTGCTCCGACGTCGGCACGGCGTCGGCGACGATGTAGGGCATGCAGGATGCCTGGCCCAATTCCTTGTTCACGGCATTGGAGGCCATGACCTCGTTCTCGCCTTCGGCCTTTTTATTCAGGAATGCCAGCTGGTCTGCCTTCGCATTGCAGAAATAGCCCTCCACCTTGACCGGCGCGCCGGCAAGCGTTGACGTGGCTAGTCCAGCGGAAAAAAGGATTGCAGCTGAAGCCCAGTACCAGCTGCCTCTGCCAGGCAGCATATTTGCAGCGCACGACTTCGCATTCATCGCGACCTCCTGTCGGGACTATTTGCTATGGCGCTTGCAGGCAATCATCAGTCTGCCGGGAATTTTTCCCGTCGACTAGAGATATTTTGCCACCAGTTGTGGGTTGTATGCGGGCTCTTGAACGCTATGGCACAGCGCCGGCCGCGCGCGACTCCTAGGACGCCGTCACGGCATCAATCTCAACCAGCTCCGCCGGGAGGCCACCGATCATCATAAGGGTCTGCCGGAGCTCCGCAATTATCGGGTTCGGCATCGCGCCGGGAGCGTTTGCTCCCGCGATTTCGCCGATCACAACGCGCAGCCCTTCAATCTCGTCGGCCGTCATCGAATCGATCCGTTCTAGCGAGTTTCCAGGCTAGGCGGAACTTCCTAAGATTCGCCGAATGGGACGGAGCGCGCCGCGGCCGCTCACCGGGCGGCTGGGCGCTCTTCGGCCGGGTCGGTGCGCTGGACCACGGCGAGGGCCAGCAAAGTGCAGATGGCGCCGGACAGCAGATAGTAGCCCGCGAACGTGATGTCGAACCGGCTCGACAGGCCCAGCGCGACGATCGGGGCAAAGCCCGCGCCGATCAGCCAGGCGATATCGGACGTCATGGCCGAGGCCGTGTAGCGGTAGCCGTGGCTGAAACGTGAGGCGACGGCGCCGCGCGCCTGGCCGAGCGACAGGCCAAGCAGGACGAAGCCAACCAGGACGAAGGCGTAATGGCCGGCCACGCCGGCGTTGAAGAGCGGCGCTGTCAAGAAGCTGAACACGGCAATGGCGATGGCGCCGTACGTCAGCAGCTTGCGGCGGCCGATGCGGTCGGCGATGACACCGGACAGCATGATCGAGATGCCGCCCAGAACCGCGCCGATCAACTCGACGCCCAGGAAATGCGAGACGTTTTCCGTGGTGTTCAGAGTCACCCAGCTCAGCGGGAAGATGGTGACGAGGTGGAACATGGCGTAGCTGGCCAGCGGGATGAAGGCGCCTACCAGGATCTCGCGGCCGTGGGCGCGCAACGTGCGGAAGACCGGCTGTGGCTGCAGTTCGCGCTGCTTGAAGAGCGCTGCAAATTCAGGCGTGAGAATGAGCCGCAAGCGCGCGAACAGGGCCACAACGTTCAGCGCAAGCGCCACGAAGAACGGGAAGCGCCAGCCCCAGGCCAGGAACTCCTCGGTGGTGAGCAGGCTGGTGAAGACGATGAACAGCGCGCTGGCGAGGATGAACCCGACGGCCGCGCCCAGCTGCGGGATCATGGAGTACCAGCCCCGGCGATGCGGTGGCGCGTTGAGGGCCAGCAACGAGGGCAGTCCATCCCATGCGCCGCCGAGGCCAAGGCCCTGGCCGATGCGGAAGACCGCGAGCAGGACAGGCGCCACCCAGCCGATGTCGGCGTAGCCAGGCAGGAAGCTGATGGCCATGGTGGAGCCGCACAGAAGGAACAGCGCGGCGATGAGCTTGACGGCCGGGCCGAACTTGCGGTCCAGCGCCATGAAGATGAGAGTGCCGACCGGGCGGGCAAGGAACGCCAGCGAGAAGACGGCGAACGAGTAGAGCATCGCCGTCAATAGGTCAGGCGCGTTGAAGAAAATCTTGGGGAACACCAACACCGAGGCGATGCCGTAGACGAAGAAGTCGAAGAACTCCGTCGTGCGGCCGATGACGACGGCCGCGGCGATGCGGCTAGCGGCGGCTTCGGGCTCGTGAGGTCCGACGTTAGCCGGAGCCTGGTCGACGAGGTTTGCGCTGCCAGTCATGCGTCCGTCTCCATCAAGCGTCTCAATCTGACGCGATCTCCACAGCTGAGGACCTTGGCCATTCAGCTTGCGATAGCCAACCCTTCGTCATCGGAATATGAGCGTTAGGTCGCACCCTGCGCGTTCGCCGCGTGACGAAAAATCACATTATCTCACGCACACGGCTCATGCTCTTAGCGTTTCGTTCTTACAGTCTCATCCCCACCGATCAACAGACTTTATACGGGCGACCCCACGTGGCAGGCGGAAAAAGCACTCTCGTTGTATGCCTGACCCTGCTGGCACTCCCCCTGCTCGGCGGTTGCGACATGGTCGTCATGCAGCCCTCCGGCGACATCGCCGTGCAGCAGCGTGACCTCATCATCATCTCGACGGTGCTGATGTTGCTGATCATTGTGCCGGTCATGGCGCTGACGCTCTGGTTCGCTTGGAAGTACCGCGAATCGAATAAGGACGCCGATTATGCGCCGGACTGGGATCACTCGGCGCGGCTGGAAATCGTCATCTGGTCGGCACCCCTCGTCATCATCATGATCCTGGGTGCCATCACCTGGATCTCGACGCACAAGCTGGACCCCTACCGGCCACTGGATCGGATCGACGCGGCCCGCGCCATTCCGCAAGGGACCAAGCCGCTGACGGTCGAGGTCGTCGCGCTCGATTGGAAGTGGATGTTCATCTACCCAGAGTACGGCATCGCCACGATCAACGAGCTTGCAGCCCCCGTCGACGTGCCGATCACGTTCAAGATCACGTCGTCGTCGATGATGAACTCGTTCTATATCCCAGCCCTGGCGGGCCAAGTTTACGCCATGACCGGCATGCAGACGAAGCTTCATGCGGTGATCAATCATGAAGGCGTCTATGAGGGCTTTTCGGCGAACTACAGCGGCCTGGGCTTCTCGCACATGCGCTTTGCCTTCCATGGATTGAGTTCAGACAAGTTCGCGGCCTGGGTCGAGAAGGCGCGGACCACCGGCACGCAGCTGGGACGGGCCGAATTCCTGGAAATCGAAAAGCCGTCGCAGAAGGAGCCGGTGCGTCTCTTCAACAGCGTGGATCCGCAGTTGTACGAGGCCATCCTCAACATGTGCGTTGCGCCCGGCAAGATGTGCATGAGCGAAATGATGCATATCGACATGAAGGGCGGCGGCGGACGCGAAAGCCACGCCAACCGGCAGCGGCTGGAATACGACACCCGGCGCGAAGGCCAGCCGCCTGCTGCGGGCCATGAAGAGGGCGAGACGCATTCCGACAAGACCGACACGCCGGAAGGCAGCAAGGAAACCGAGCCGCCCGCCGGCCCACCCGCCGGTCATCACCATCACTAGAGCCGGCGCCGCCAGCTCGCTGTAAGCCGTATTGAACAGAACACCTCAGGATTGTCCGACGACATGGACCTCACGACCCTCATCTTCGGAAGACTGACACTGGAGTCTTTCCCGATCCACGAGCCGATCCTGGTGGCGACATTTGCAATCGTCGTGCTCGGCGGCGGCGCGGTGCTGGGCGCGATCACCTACTACAAGATGTGGGGCTATCTCTGGCGCGAGTGGTTCACTTCGATCGACCACAAGAAGATCGGCGTGATGTACGTGGTGCTGGCGTTGATCATGCTGCTGCGCGGCTTCGCCGACGCGCTCATGATGCGGTTGCAGCAGGCGATGGCTTCTGGCGGGGGTGAAGGCTACCTCAACGCGCACCACTACGACCAGATCTTCACGGCGCACGGCGTCATCATGATCTTCTTCGTCGCCATGCCGCTGGTGACGGGGCTGATCAACCTCGTCGTGCCGCTGCAGATTGGCGCACGCGACGTAGCGTTCCCGTTCCTGAATAATTTCAGCTTCTGGATGACGACAGCCGGCGCCATCCTGGTCATGATCTCGCTGTTCGTCGGCGAGTTCGCGCAGACTGGCTGGCTCGCGTATCCGCCGCTGTCGGGGGCGGACTACAGTCCGGGTGTCGGGGTGGACTACTACATATGGGCGCTGCAGATAGCGGGCATCGGCACGCTGCTGTCGGGCATCAACCTCGTCGTCACCATCGTGAAGATGCGGGCGCCGGGCATGACGCTGATGAAGATGCCCATCTTCGTGTGGACGGCGCTGTGCACCAACATCCTGATCACGGCCATCTTCCCCGTGCTGACGGCGACGCTGGCGCTGCTGACGCTCGATCGCTACGCGGGCACGAACTTCTTCACGAACGATCTCGGCGGCAACCCGATGATGTACGTGAACCTCATCTGGATCTGGGGCCATCCGGAAGTCTACGTGCTGATCCTGCCGGCGTTCGGCATCTTCTCGGAAGTGGTTGCCACGTATAGCGGCAAACGGCTGTTCGGTTACACGTCGATGGTCTACGCGACGCTGGTGATCACGATCCTGTCGTGGCTGGTTTGGCTGCACCACTTCTTCACGATGGGAGCGGGGGCCTCGGTCAACTCGTTCTTCGGCATCACGACGATGATCATCTCGATCCCGACGGGGGCGAAGCTGTTCAACTGGTTGTTCACGATGTATCGCGGCCGCATCCGCTTCGATACGCCGATGCTGTGGACGATCGGCTTCATGATCACGTTCACGATCGGCGGCATGACGGGCGTGCTGCTGGCCGTGCCGCCGGCCGACTTCGTGCTGCACAATTCGCTGTTCCTCATTGCGCACTTCCACAACGTCATCATCGGCGGCGTGCTGTTCGGCCTGTTCGCCGGCATCGTCTACTGGTTCCCGAAGGCGTTCGGCTTCAAGCTGGACGAGTGGTGGGGCAAGGTGTCGTTCTGGTGCTGGCTGATCGGCTTCTACCTGGCGTTCATGCCGCTCTACGTGCTGGGCCTCATGGGCGTAACGCGGCGCATCAGCCAGTTCGAGGACACGTCGCTGCATTGGTACTTCGTCGTGGCGGGCATCGGCGCGCTGTTCATTTTGGCCGGCATCCTGGCGTTCATCATCCAGCTGTATGTGAGCTTCAAGAACCGCGAAGCGCTGCGCGACACCACGGGTGACCCGTGGAACGGGCGGACGCTGGAGTGGTCCACGTCGTCGCCGCCCCCGGCGTACAACTTCGCGTTCACGCCTGTGGTGCACGAGCTCGATGCCTGGTGGGATATGAAGCGGCGCGGATATCAACGGCCCGTATCCGGCTTCGCGCCGATCCACATGCCACGTAACACCGGCACCGGCGTGATCCTGGGCGGCTTGAGCGTCGCCCTGGGCTTCGGGTTGATCTGGCACATGTGGCTGCTGGCCGGCGTGGTGTTCGTGGCGATGATCGCAGTGACGATCTGGCATACGTTCGACTACGACCGCGACTTCCATATCCCGGCAGACACCGTGACGGTGGCTGAAGACGCGCGGACGCAACTGCTTGCGGCACGGGGCGTCTGACATGGCACACACGGTTGCTTCTCCCGATAGCGGCAAGGACGTGGAATTCTACGTCCGCCCCGGTGCGCACGACGACGGTCACGGCCACGATGCTGACGGCGGCACGATGCTGGGGTTCTGGCTCTACCTGATGAGCGATTGCCTCATCTTCGCGGTGCTGTTTGCCACGCACGCCGTCGTTGGGCGCAGCTATGCGGCAGGGCCCTCGCCGGCCGACCTGTTCGACCTGAAGCTGATACTGATCTCGACGTTCATGCTGCTGTTTTCGTCCATCACCTACGGCTTCGCCATGCTGGAGATGGAAAAGAACCGGCTGCGGCCCACGATCGTGTGGCTGGCCGTCACTTTCTTCTTCGGCGCCTGCTTCCTGGGGCTGGAACTGTATGAGTTCTCGCACCTCATCCACGAAGGAGCGACGCCGCAGCGCAGCGCGTTCCTGTCGTCGTTCTTCACGCTGGTGGGCACGCACGGGCTGCACGTGACGGTCGGCATGGTGTGGATGATCGTGCTTGGCGTGCAACTGTGGCAGCGCGGGCTGATTGCGGAAAACAAGCGCCGGCTGCTGTGCCTCAGCATGTTCTGGCACTTCCTCGACGTCGTCTGGATTGGCGTCTTCTCCTTCGTTTATCTGATGGGTGTCCTGCCATGAGCGCGACCAGCGAAACGTCTCACGGCGCCGAGCATCATCCGGGCGGCGAATCCCATGGCAGCCTGCGCGGCTACGTCATCGGCTTCCTGGCGTCCGTCGTCCTGACGGTCATTCCGTTCTGGCTGGTGATGGCGGACGTGACCGGCAACTCGCTGGTGACGGCGTTGCTGATCATGGAATTGGGCGTCGCGCAGATCTTGGTGCACATGTACTACTTCCTGCACATGAACAGCTCGTCGCAAGGCGGCTGGACGCTGATGGCGCTGATCTTCACCGTCGTGCTGGTGCTGATCACCCTCATCGGATCGATGTGGGTGATGCACCACCTGAACACGCTGATGATGCCGATGTCGGCCGACCACATGCGCCATGTGCCGTAATGCAGCCGGCGCCGCCAGACGCAAACGGCGGAGCGGCAGGGGATACGGGAGGGCCTCGCCCGGGCGCTAAACGCTGGGTGCTGTTGTTCGGGCTGTTGATCGTCACCGTGACGTTCCTAGCGCTCGGCATCTGGCAAGTTCAGCGCATGGTCTGGAAGCACGAGCTCATGGCACGGATCGAAACGCGCGTCGCGGCGGTGCCGGTGACCGCGCCTGGTCCGGCTCGCTGGCCGCAGATCACGGCAGCTGACGACGAGTACACCCGTGTCGTTCTCAACGGCACGTACCTGCATGACAGGGAGGCGCTGGTGGCCGCCTCGACAGAGCGCGGGCCGGGCTATTGGGTCATGACACCGCTGGCGCAGCCGGATGGCACAGTCGTCATCGTCAACCGGGGTTTCGTGACGGCAGAGCGGCGCAGTCCGGTGTCACGCATGGGCGGGCAGACGCCGGGGCCGGTTGCCGTGCTGGGGCTTTTGCGGCTTTCCGAAGCCGGCGCGTGGATCTTGCGGCAGAACGATCCCCAAGCGGACCGGTGGTATCGCCGTGACCCGCTGCAGCTGGGCCAGGCGCGCGGGTTGACGCGCGTGGCGCCGTACTTTGTTGATGCCGAGGCGTCGCCGCCTGGCAGCGAATGGCCCATGGGCGGCATGACGCGCATCCGCTTTAGCGACAACCACTTCGTCTACGCGCTGACATGGTTTGTGCTGGCGGCGCTCGCAGCCTTCGCGGCTGCGTTCGTCCTGCGCTCGGAATTCCGTCGCGCTGGCTAGAGGCTTTCCGCTTTTTGTTGAAAGCATAAAGCCTCTCGCTCACTCTAGTTCTGTCGTGCTTCTTATCGGAAAACCGCTTCACACTTTATCCGGAAGCACTCTAGTTTTGTCGTGCTTCTTATCGGAAAACCGCTTCACACTTTATCCGGAAGCACTCTAGTTTTGTCGTGCTTCTTATCGGAAAACCGCTTCACACTTTATTCGGAAGCACTCTAGTTTTGTCGTGCTTCTTATCGGAAAACCGCTTCACTTTATCCGGAAGCACTCTAGATCCGCGCCGGACTTGCGCCCGCCGGGACGTCTTCAACCTCGATGAGTTCTTCCGGGCTGTGGCGCGAGGCCAGCACCAGGTAGATCACCGGCAGAATGAAGAGCGTGAAGAGCGTGCCAATGGCCATGCCCGAGACCAGCATGATGCCGATGGAGTTACGCGCTTCGGCGCCAGCGCCGGTAACGAACACGAGCGGCAGATGGCCGAACACCGTCGCAGCAGTCGTCATCAGGATCGGACGCAGACGCGTGACCGAGGCTTCGCGGATCGCTTCCAGCTTATCCTTGCCGGCCCGTTGCAGTTCGTTGGCGAACGTGACGATGAGGATGCCGTTCTTGGCGATCAAACCGACTAGCGTGATGAGGCCGATCTGGCTGTAGATGTTGATCGTCGTGAAGCCGAAGAAGGTGAAAACGAGCGCGGATGACAGCGCCAGCGGCACGGAGCCAAGCAGCACGACCAGCGGATCGCGGAAACTGCCGAACTGGGCCACGAGCACGAGATAGATCAGCACGACGGCGAAGCCCAGCGTGCCCGCGAGCGTCGTGCCCTCCTGGCGCAACTGGCGCGACTCGCCGGCATAATCGATCGTGTAGCCAGATGGCAGGATGGTCTTCGCGGCGTCTTCAAGCACCGTCAGCGCTTCGGACTTCGTGATGCCGGGCTTGACGCCGCCGAAGATGCGGAAGGCATCGTTCTGTTGGAAGCGCGCGAGAACGCGCGGGGCGGTGAAGGTTTCCAACGTGGCGAACGACGATACCGGTACCTGCGTGCCGTCCCGCGTGCGTACTTTATAGTCGAGCAGCCGTTCGGCGGCCTGGCGCGCGTCGATGCCAACTTGCGGTATAACCTTGTATGCGCGGCCTTCAAGTGTGAAGCGGTTGACGTAGTTGCCGGCCAACAGCAGGCCCAGCTGGCGGCCGATCTCGGCGAGGTCCAGACCCAGGTCGGCAACGCGCTCGCGGTTGATCGTCACGCGCACCTGCGGCAGATCCAGCTTCAGGTCGGTGTCGGCGAACAGGAACTTGCCGCTGCCGAACGCAGCGCCGACGAGCTTACCGGCGTACTCAGCCATCTGTTCGGCTGTGCCGGGGCCTTTCAGAACCAATTCGACATCGAAGTTTCCGGCGCCCGGCAAGGGCGCTGGCATCATGGGAAACAACTGCAGCTCTTTAATCTGCGAGACGCCGGCGAAGATCTCCGGAAACATCTCGTGCGCCGTTCGCTCGCGGTCATGCCAGTTCTTGAAGAGGTAGCCGGCAAAGCCGCTCGAGGGCATGACGACCTCGAACATGGCATCGAACTCCGGCATCTTCTTGCCGAGTTCGTAGACCTTTTGCATGTTGCCGGACGTGTAGGCGAGCGACGCATCTGGCGCTGAGTTCACCATCATGAAGACGAAGCCCTCGTCTTCCACCGGGGCCAGTTCCTGGCCCGAGAACATGTAGAGCGGCACGGCCAGCAGGCAAACGAACAGGCCGAAGGCGATGACCTGCGCCTTGAGGTGCAGCACGGTATCGAGCATGCGGCTGTAGATGTCGGCGATCTTGTCGAACACACGGCCGACGAAGCGGGTGTAGGCGCCCTCTTCGCCGCCGCGCGGCGCGGTGTAGGCGCTCATGATCGGCGAAAGGGTGATGGCAACGAAACCGGACACGATCACCGCGATCGCCAGCGTGAAGGCGAACTCCTTGAACAGGACGCCGGTCAAGCCGGAAAGAAATCCGATGGGGGCGTAAACGGCTGCCAGCGTGATCGTCATGGCGACGATCGGCGAGAACAGCTGGCGCGTCGATAGCAGGGCTGCCTGGACCCTGCCCATGCCTTGCCGCATGTAGCGAGAAACGTTCTCGACGACGACGATGGCATCGTCGACCACCAGGCCGACGGACAGCACGATGGCGAGCAGCGTCAGCAGGTTCAGCGAGAAGCCCATCGCCATCATCGCGGCGATGGCGCCGATGAGGGAAATCGGAATCGTGACGAGGGGCACGAGCGCGCTGCGTGCCGAGCCGAGGAACAGGAAGACGATGATGCCGACGATCGCCACCGTCTCGGTGAAGGTGACGGCGATCTCCTTGATGGAATTTTCCATGTAGACCGTGCCGTCGAAAGCCAGCGCAATCTCGGTTTTCGGCGGCAGGATCGGCTTTATTTTATCGAGCTCTGCGCGCAAATCGTAGGCGACGCTGATTTCGTTGGCGCCGGGCAGCGGCCAGACGGCTAGGTAGACGCCGTCCTTGCCGTTGTGCCGGACGTTGGACGTCTCCTCCTCGGCGCCCAGTTCCACGCGGCCGATGTCGGACAGGCGGATCATTTGATCCAGCGCGCCGTCCTCGCGCACGATGAGGCGCTCGAATTCGCCGGCGTCTCGCAAATCCGTATTTGCGAGCAGGTCGACCTGGACTTCGTTGCCCTTGGCGCGGCCGACGGCGGCGAGGAAGTTGTTTCGCGTCAGCGCTGCCTGAACGTCGGCTGGACTGAGGTTGAATGCAGCTAGGCGCTCGCTGTCGAGCCAAATGCGCATCGCCTGCGGGCGCGCGCCTTCCAGCCCGACGCGCTGCACGTTGGAAATCGTGCTGAGGCGGGGCTGAATGTTGCGCGTCAGATAGTCGGTGAGCTGCGCGGGCGTCATGCTGTCGGAGACGACGCTGACGTAGAAGGTCGCGTAGGGCCGGTCGGCGCGCTGCACCTCGACGACGGGAGACTCGATTTCGAGCGGCAGTTCGCTGCGGATCTGGCTCAGGCGGTTGCCGACTTCGGCGAGGGCCACCGTGCTCGGCTGATTGAGCTTCAGGCGCGCAGTTACCGTGCTAAGGCCGGCCACGCTGCTCGATTCCACGTAGTCGACGCCCGTCAGTGACGACAGCGCGCGCTCGATCGGCGTCGTGACGAAGCCGCGAATGACGTCGGCGGGCGCGCCGACGTAGATGGTCGTCACGATGACGGAGGAGCTTTCGATGCGCGGGTATTGCTGGATCGGCAACTGCGTGGCCGCGCGCAGCCCCAAAAACACGAGGGCGAGATTGATGACGATCGCCAGCACCGGACGGCGGACGAAGATTTCGATACTGCGCATGGCTCCGCCCCCCTAGTTCGTGGTGACCTGGTCGGGAATGGGCGCGGCCGGCGTCTCTTCCTGCACCAGTGCGCCATCGCGCAGCTTGAAGGATCCCGAAGTCGCGATGAGTTCGCCGGCGGCAATGCCCTTGGCGATGGCTATGTCGCTGCCGATCACCGGCCCCGTCTCGACAACGCGCTGGCGGGCGCGCAGCTTGCCCTCTTCCTGGGCGAGCACGAAGACGTGCTGGCCGTAGGGTGAGCGGCGCACCGCGTTGAGCGGCACGAGCACCACGGTGTGCGATTTGTCGGTCGTTGCGACTACGTCGACGAAGATGCCGGGGCGCACGGTCTGACCCAGCCCGGGCGCCACCGCGCGAAAGCGCACTGTCCGGTTGGCGCGATCGACGCTGTCGTCTTCCGCCACGATCTTGGCTTCGGCCGACCCGCCCGGGAACGCCGCGCTCAGAATTTTCACGTTGCTGCCGGAGCGCAACTGTAAGGCGCTGTCCTGGGGCAAAGAGAAGTCGACATAGGCATCCTCATCGACGCCTTGCAGCGTGGCGATGCGCGTGCCGATATCGAGGTACGCTCCTGGCTGCAGGTTGGTGATGCCAATGCGCGCGCGGAAGGGTGCCGCAATTCGCTTCTTGTCGATGGCGACTTCGAGATTTTTTGAGCGCGCCGACGCTGCCGCGTATTCTTCGCGCGCCTTGTCGAACTCCTGCTCGGAGAAGGCGGCGGAGTTGCGCAAGCCCTCACGCCGTTCCAACGTCAGCTTGGCCAGGCGTGCGTCGGCCTCGGCTGCAGAAAGCGCCTCTCGTTCCTGGCGCACGTCGAACTGGACGAGCAACTGCCCGGCTTCAACGATGCTACCAGACGTGAAGCCCATCTCGGCGATGGTGCCGGCGATTTCGTTGCGGATCTCCAGCTGCCGTTTGGCGACCACCGTGCCGATGGCGCGGGTGCTGGGCGACCACGTGCCTTCGCGCGCGCGGCCGGTCGCGACCGCTTCGGCCGGCTCGGGCATGGCAGTGGCCGCAGCTTTTGCGGCTTCGAGTTCGCTGTACTTGTGATAGCCGAACGCTGCCGAGATTCCGGCGACGGCGACCAGCACGGTCAGCCAGGCTGCAAATTGTCTCAACATCGCATCCTCACCCGTATTTTTGCCATCCGCAGGCGATACCCGCGAAGCTGGCAGCCTTCAGCAACGTCGCCGCCGGGACCGGCACGCGTTGTCGCAGAAGCTCACGTATAGGTAAAGTGGAAGTCTTCCCGCCGTAGACGAGAAGACGCCTGCTATTCGCATGCAGACGACACTAGACGATCCGCTCACACGCGGATCGACACCGGAGGCAAAAGATTTGACAGGCGGAGGTGTTGTTTAGCGGCTGAGCATCAGAACGGCGGCCAGCTGTTCGGCCAGCTCTCTCTCGCTAAGTGGTTTGCGGACAACGGGAATATGGCGGAAACGTTCGGGAATCATGACCGCGTCCCGGTATCCGGTTGCGAAGATGAACGGCACGGACCTGGCCAGCAGCGCGTCGGCGATTTCCGCAGATGTTTCCCCCGCCAGATTAAGGTCGAGCACCGCACAATGGGGCTCGCTGGCAACGATGCCGGCAAGGGCGTCGGCAATGTTCGGAAATGCGCGGACCGACAACGCGCCCAGCTTCCGCAGCACGTCCTCAATGTCCATCGCAATCAGTGCCTGGTCTTCGACCAGAACAACATCTTTGCCCGCGAGCACGCGGCGTTGGAGGGGAAGTGGCCGATCCGCGGCGCGTGTCGATGGCGCCACCTCCCGAACATGGATGGCGGGTATCGAGAAACGCGCGCGGACGCCGCCGGGCGCGTACTGCAAGTCGGCCTTGCCGCCAAGATCATACGCGATTGTGTTGTCGATGAGCGTACTGCCGAAGCCGGTTTTCTCCGGCGTTGTTACCGCAGGGCCGCCGCTTTCGATCCAATCGATCACGCAGTGGCCGTCTTGGTCGCGCGTCCAGCTAATGTGCAGTGTGCCTTCTGGGACCGAGAGCGAGCCGTACTTCGCGGCGTTGGTCATCATCTCATGGAGGAGCAGCGCCATGACGCCAAACGCGCGATCGTCGAGCCCGATAGGGGGGCCTGACGTGACGACGCGTTCGTTGGTGGCGCCAAAGCGATGCAAGCTGGCTTCAGCATCGACCAAGGTCGCTAGCGTGCCGCCCTCGCCTCCGAGCGATTGATCGTGCGCAAACGCCAAGGCGGACAGGCGGCCTTCCAGCGCGCGGGAATAATCGTCGACGGTGCTCGAACTGGAACCAGTCTGCAGCGCGAGCGACTTCACGAGGGCAATGATGTTCTTAACACGGTGATTGAGTTCGTCGTTCAACAGCCGGCGCCGGCGGTCTGCGCGTGAACGTTCGTCTGCGGTCGCTTCCTTGAAGCGCAATATGACGTCGCGCAGGTACGTCCGCGTGGCCTCGGCGACTGCGAATTCGGGATCGGTCCAAGGCGTGGAGCGCCAACGGACATCTTCCCGCCAGGTTTCGAAGCTTCCGCGCGGTGTCAGGCGTGGACCTTGCGGGCCCTCGACAACCTGTTTGACGGGTTCGCCCGCCCATTCGATCTTGTGAGCCTCTTCGCTCCGAAAATAGATCAGAAAATCACCGCTTTGGCCGGAGATGGGTATTGCCAGCAGACCAGCGACGCGTTCGCCATAACCTTTCCCGCTGCCCAGCAATGTACGAAGATCCTCGGTCGACCAAATCGCGTCCTGGGCGTGCTCTTTCAAAAATGCAGTGATCTCAGCGGCTGCCTCGCGGCCCGGTGCCACCCCCGTCGTGTGCCAGACATCGCCAAGCCACAGCGCGGCGCCGTCACAGGCAATCAGTTCCGCCAGCGCGGGAAGCAACTCGACCAACCCCGTGTCGACCGGTTCGGCTGGGTCCAATGACGTGATGATATCGTCGAGGCGCCGGCGCGCTTTAGCCGACGCCAGGTATTCGGCTCGACGCTCTGCGATCGCGATTTGCAGCGAATAGTATTGCGCGAAAAGCTCGGCGCTGACGCGCATCGGCAATGGCACGAGCTTGGGCGTATTGTGATGACACGCGATCAGCCCCCATAATTTGCCTTCGACGACAATCGAGATCGACAGCGAGGCGGCCACGCCCATGTTGCGCAGATATTCACAGTGGATCGGCGACACGCTGCGCAGATGCGCATGCGACATGTCGATATCCGGCAGGGTGCCGTGCCCGTCCGCCGGCGCCATCGTGACAGGCTCGTAGGACACGTCTGCGATCAGTCTGATCCAGTTCAAGAGATAAAGGCGCCGCGCCTGATCCGGAATATCAGACGCGGGGAAATACTGGCCCATGAAGCTGTGCAAGTCGTGCCGCTTAGCTTCCGCAATGACCTTGCCTGCACCGTTGTGCAGAAAACGGTAGACCATCACACGATCATACCCCAGCAAGGCGCGAACGAGCTTTGCCCCCGAGGCTGCGAGCGCTTCGACCTCCGTCTCCTTGCTTATGCGGCGCACGAGCGCCTGCGTCAGATCCAGCGCAGATTTTGCCTCGCCGCGGCTTTGGGACGTCGGTTCCAGCTCGACAAATATGCGATCGTTGTGCCGGTGGATTGAAGCGTCAACGACCTGCCCACTCTGGAGCTGTACGCCCAGTTCGGCCCCGGCCAAGTGGCTGCCGCCCGCGCGCGCGATAGCGTTGCGCAGATTGTGAGCCACGTCACCGCCAAGGATGTCGGCCAGCGTAAGCCCCACAACGTGGTTACGCTGTCCGCCCAAGAAAGCAGCAGCGTTCGCGGAGGCGGCGGTGATCAGATTGTCGTTGACGTCACAGACCAGCAGAACGCCATGGGGTTGTATGCTTCCCGGGGTGTGGATGGGTTCGCGATCGCAATTGGTGAGGTCGACTTTTAGGATTCGTTGGCTCATGCACGGTTCCGAGGAGCAGCGACGCTGTCGCCCTTTCATGCCAATGGTGTTTGGAAACGACGTTCAACCGGCGTCTTTTCGCCAATTGGATCGGTGCCGGGCCAGTGCCAGACAACCAGCGTGTTTCGCATAGACGCAAATCGGAGTCTGCGCAGTTGTGAACGCTAAACCCGGACGTTTGGTTGCTCGCGCCGAAGTCATTGTGATCACATATTATTGTAGCGGCGTCCTGGCCGCGGCCAAGGCTACAGGAAGCTCCGCCTCAAGAACATCTAGATCGGACGCCTGTCCGCAGCTAATGCGGATGCAACGGTCGAGGGGCGCTACCCCTGGTTTGCGGACGAATACATCGCGTGCCAGCAGGCTCTCAAGCACGCGTTTGGCGAAATGACCGTCTGCGCCGCAATCGATCGCGACGAAGTTTGCTGCGGACGGCAGCGGTGCCAGGCCATTGCGGCTTGCGATCCCGGCGATGCGGTCACGGGCGCGGGCGATTTGGGCGACGGCGCGGGCGAGATAGGCCTGATCTTGAACGGCGGCCAATGCGCCAACCTGGCCGACGCGATTGATACCGTAGTGGTTGCGCACCTTTTCGAAAGCGGAGATCATGCCGGCCTCGCCCACGCAATAGCCGATGCGCGCGCCGGCCAGCCCATAGGCCTTGGAGAAAGTTCGCAGCCGCAGAACCTGCGGGTTAGACGTATCGATGGCCGGTACCGTACCGACGGGCGCGGTGTCGCAATAGGCTTCATCCAGCAGCAACACGAGGCCAGGTGGCAGCCGCGAAATGAGATTGGACACGGCCGCCGCATCCCACCACGTCCCCATCGGGTTGTTGGGATTGGAAAGGTAAAGGATGCGGGCACGCGTCTCAGTGGCGCGATGCAGCAGGCCCGCAAGGTCTTCGCGGTCGTCGCGAAAAGGCACCTTCGTCAGAACGCCGCCTTGGCCAGCGACGTGGAAAGCGAACGTCGGATAGGCGCCATCGGCCATGACGACGCCGTCGCCCGGCTCGCAGATCAGCCGCACCGCATAGCCCAGCAAGCCATCGATACCTTCGCCGATGACGACATTGCCGGCGCTGACACCGTGAAGGCTAGCGATCGCTTCGCGCAGTTCGAGATTTTCAGGATCGGCGTACATCCAGTTGCCGGCCACTGCTTCGCTCATGGCAGCAAGCGCTCTTGGGCTGGGACCAAAGACGCTTTCATTGGCGCCAAGACGCGCACGGAAGGGGCGGCCGCGGGCGCGTTCCTGCGCCTCTGGTCCCACGAAAGGCACCATGGCAAGAAGCGCATCGAACAGCGGTGTAATGAGTTTCCGGGACACTGGCATTTACCGGCGGGCGCGACCCACATGCAGGCCGCAAGCCGCGTTTGCCATTGATGCCGCCTCAGATCAAGCCGAGGTCGGCCAGTTCCTTGCGCATTTTAGGCGGCATGGCGGTCAATTCTTCGCGTGCGCCGGCCTTCAGGTCCTTGGGTGCATCCTTGCCATCGAGATAGCGCCACCCTTGAAAGGCCCGTCGTGGAACCGGGCGTACGGCGGTGATCGGCACGTCGAGCAGCAACAGGCAACAGGGCGAGCCGTCGTCTTTCTGGCCCTCCTCAAAGCCAAGCAGACGCTGGCGCGCCTGGATCACGCCCTTGATGACCCAATAGAGTGACCCGCCCGCCAACAGCTCCGCCTGTCGCTTCGGAGCCTGGAACGTCGTGTGGAACAGGCGCGGTGTCTGCCTGGCTTTCTTCTGCGCCTGCAACCGCCCGGCCTGCCAATCCGCCAAATCCTCGATCGAGGCTGCGCCGACGCAAAGCTTGACGAGGTGTAGCGTCATCGCAACTCACTTTCCTGGGTCCTGCAAGCCACAATCATCGCCGCCCTGGCTTAGGTTGTCGACACCAGACGCCAATTTTATCGACAGGTCTGTCGCGGCAGCGGTAAATGGCGCCAGCGCCACATGGGTTACCCGATATGACTCGCACTCTGCAGTCTGGAATGCTCGTGATAATTAGCTGCAGTTTTGCAGCGTGCGGCGCGTCGCCCGAAATGCAGACATCGGCAGCCGTCGCGCCGCCCGTGCAAGCGGCTGCCGCACCATCGCCTACTTACCAGCTCAGCGAGAAAGAGCTGAAGATGAATTGCAAGCAGCTGACGGGCACGATGAAGGTGCGCATCATGCAAATGAGCGCTGCGTCAGCGGATGGAACAATGGTGGCGCGGGGCATGCAGGCGGGTGCCGTAAAGATCTGGGGTGGCCCAACATACGGCACCGATCCGGCCGGGGAAGACGCGCGCGACCGGGCTCAGCTGGAAGCCTATAATCAGCAGCTCGCCGCCAAGAAGTGCAAGACGCTCGACCTGCAAGCCGAGATGCAGGCGGCTGCACCGGCGCCGAAAAAGAACTAATCCGCGGGGCCGGGAAACAGCTCATCGGTGCGGCCAGTGAGCCGATAGACGAGCAGGCCGATCCACTCTTTGAAAACCATGTCGGTTCGACGCAGCCCGTCGCCGACGGTTTCGAACAGCCGCATCACATCGACTTCGCCATGCGTTCGAAAATCCACGGCATGTGGCTCGACTGCGAACCCCGCGTGCCGGAACACACCCATCGCGCGCGGCATGTGATAGGCCGACGTCACCAGCAGCCAACGCTCACCCCGCTTGGGATCGACGAGTGCACGCGTGAACTCGGCATTCTCCAACGTGTTGCGCGACTTTCCCTCGAGTACGATGCGATCTGCGGCGATGCCCCAGTCTTGCAGCAGCTGGCCGATGGGCGTGGCGGCATCCGTTCCGCCTGAAAGCAGCCCGCCGACACCTCCGGTAAATATCACTCGTGATTCCGGGTGCTTCAGGGCAAGCCGCACGCCTTCTGTTAGCCGCTCGGCCGCCTCGTTAAGCGCGACACCGCCGCGGCCCTTGCTGACCCAGCCGTCTTCGAAACCACCAAGCATGATGATGCCGGTGATCTTCTCGTCTGCCGCGGGCGCGGGAATGCCGGCATAGCGCTGCTCCAACGGCAGGATCAGAAGGTTGCTCAGCGGCAGGATACCGGCAATGAAGTATCCGGCAGCGCCCGTCGCGATCAGTCTGATGCCCAGGCGTTGGCGGCGTTGTGAGCGCTGCAGCAGAAGTCCTGCGACGATCAACACCAGCAGGAACGTCGAGGGCTGAAGCAGGAACGTCAGCACCTTCGATGCGGCGTAGAACATCACAGGTCTCCGAGGCCAATCGTCTGTCTGAACAGCCGGTCGGCCGCGTCACGGCCGTCATGGGGAACAGTGTCCGGCAGTGTGTGGTTCTCCGGCGCGTAGTGCGTGATTGCCGCCGATGCCCACTCGTCGATCGCAGCAATGCGATCTCCCAGCCCGAGTTCGGGCGTTTGACGCTTCGTTGCCAGCAAGTCTTCGATGGCGCGCGCCAAGGGGGGCGGCAGCGGCACGGCCGCAAGCAGATGGCCGATATCCATCGGCGGGGCCCGGCTGTGCTCGATCACGCTCAGCATGGAGAGCAGCGGGCGCACGACGTAAAAATATTTCTTCAGCTTGACCTGATCGCGTCCGTCGATCTCTCTGGCCCACTGGCCACGCGCGATCGACCAGTAATGAGCCGCGAGCGCACGCGGGCTGGCGTGAGCCTCGAAGACTTGCTGTGCCGCCGCGCGGAAGACGCCATCGTCGGCGTAGACGATCGGAGAGACGAACCACTCGTAAAGGGCCGGATTGGACTTTAGCAACAGCCGCATCGCCTTGCGCACATCCCAGCCGGCGAGATCGAGCAGGTGTGCATCGAGCGGGCGTTCGAGCACGTCCCGCTTGTCTGTGAGGCTGAGGTACCAGGCGGGTTCGTGCGCGTAGATGAAGCGCACGTCGAAGTCGCTATCCGGTGAGCCGAAGCCCCAGGCGCGACTGCCCGACTCGGCGGCATAGAGAATGCGGACGTGATGCTCGCGCGCCACCTTATCGAGCGCGCGCGCAACGTGCTGGCGCACATCCGGGGGGATGGCGTCGCCGCTGTTTTGCGGAGTGATCAAGGGCAGGTGATCTTTTCCATGAATGCCTTATCGACGTAGCCGTCGACAGAGCCGGCCCGGATCGCGCACCAGTATCCGCGCAGCGTGCACAGCATCTTGCGCTTGATCAGGATGTCGCCCTTCAGCGCCGTGCCGACGACCTTCGCGTCCGAATAGGGCCGCGCGCGGATGTTGACTTCGCTAGCCGTTACCAGGAAGCAGCCGAAGCCTTTACCGGCCGCTTGCGCCGGCGCGATCGTGGCGGCGAGCGATGCGGCGGCCGCCAGCCCAAAAACCATTGCTCTGAAAGTCATGTGTGATTCAATCCCCGTTCAGGCCGCGCGTTCGATCGCAACGGCGGTTGCCTCGCCGCCGCCGATGCACAGCGCGGCGACGCCCCGGTGGACGTCGTATTTCTCCATTGCGGCTAAAAGTGTGACGAGGATGCGCGCGCCCGAGGCGCCGACCGGATGGCCCAGCGCGCAGGCGCCGCCGTGAACGTTGACCTTCTCGTGCGGCAGGTTCAGGTCGCGCATGGCGGCCAGGGCGACGACGGCGAAGGCTTCGTTGATTTCGAACAGGCCGACGTCCCCGGCCGTCCAGCCTGCGGCGGCGAGCACCTTCTCGATGGCGCCGATGGGGGCCAGCGTGAAGCCCGCCGGCTCGCGCGCGTGGGTGGCCGTGGCGATGATCTGCGCGCGCGGCTGCAACTTGCGCCGCCTGGCTTCGGACGCGCGCATTAGCACGAGCGCGGCGGCGCCGTCGGAAATCGAACTGGAGTTGGCCGGCGTCACCGTGCCGTCCTTGCGGAAGGCGGGCTTCAGCGTGGGGATCTTCGCGGCATCGGCCGTTTGCGGCTGCTCGTCCTGCGAGACCTGGATGGTGCCTTTGCGCGAGGTGACGTCGACGGCGACAATTTCACCGCTGAAGCTGCCGTCGCTTGCCGCGCGCTGTGCGCGCTTGAGACTTTCGGTGGCGAACGCGTCCTGCATGGCGCGTGTCATCTGGTAGGCTTCGGCGGTGTCCTCCGCGAAGCTGCCCATCAGACGGCCGGTGCCGAAGCTGTCCTCCAGCCCGTCTAGAAACATGTGGTCCTTGACCTCGGCGTGACCGATGCGGGCGCCACGACGCATCTTTGGCAGGATGTATGGTGCGTTCGTCATGCTTTCCATGCCGCCAGCGACGATGACGTCTCGCGGGCGGGCCGCGAGTGCGTCGGCGGCGATCATGACCGCCTTCATGCCGGAGCCGCACATTTTGTTGACGGTGGTGGCCGGCACGCTGTCGGGCAGACCGGCCTGCAACGCAGCCTGGCGTGCGGGCGCCTGGCCGATGCCGGCCGGCAGGACGCAGCCCATGACGACGTCGGCGATTTGGTCCGCCGGAACGCCGCTACGCCGCAGGGCCTCGCCGATAGCGCGGCCCCCGAGGTCCGGCGCCGTCACATCGGCGAAGACGCCCTGGAACGAGCCCATGGGCGTGCGCGCGCCAGAGATGATGACGATGGGGTCGGATTGAGGTTTGGCCATTGGCTGCTCCGCTGGTGCCGGTGGCAGCAGCATAGCGCGCAGCCGGACCGGGTGTCCGCGATCATCGACGTAGGGCGGCGTGCCTCTTGGCCGAGCCCACTTTGCCGCCGGTATGGGATCGCGCACGGCGCGGCGCACGCGGCCATTACAGAGTGACGCAGTGCTAATTTGAAACGAACGGGGCAGAAATACTCGTGGCGATCCCTGCGAATGCAGCCTTGAGGGCAGCACCGTCGTCCGCCAGAAACGCTTTGTCCGGTGAGGAGGCGCATTGGGTCAAAACCGTCTTTGCAGCTGCTTCGGTCAAAGCAAGACCGACTGCGTAGACCACGATGCCGGAGGTTTCAGCAAATGCGCACGTCGCCAACAGACGGTCGTTGATGGCTGGAATGCCAATGTTGGAGGGGTAATTTTTGTTGGGCCACGGAATCCGGTTGTCGGCCTTGTACCCGTAAGCCGAATAGTTCGATCCGTTCATGTTGTTCGTGGCCTGCTGCCAGTTTCCACCGTCAGTCATGATGACGAGGACGCGCAGCCCGCCATTTGCGATATCAGTACTCGTCATGCCGTCGGCAAACGGCGCTTTACTCGACAGCACACGCAACCCCCAAGCTGCCCCTTCGGCGCTATTCGTGCCACCCTCGACTTTCATCGCGGCAATGGCCGCCTTAATGGTCGCGACGTTGTCGGTCAGACGCGTAATTGGCTGGATTACGCAGCCTTGGTTGGGCCCGCTAGCAAGCCCTGCCGACACCCATGTGTCGACGGACTTCACCGTGTTGCCGTAATACTTGCACGTGCTGTCTTGCTTGTCGGTCTCTGCGGCCGGCGCGGTTTTGCAGTTCCCAGTATCGTCGAGATAGGGATTTCCGTAGTGGCCCGGGGATGTGCCAGTGTTTTTGATGTCGGCTACCGGCGCCGGTCCGGGGTCGTCAGGCACGAAAAGCGGGACAAAAAGCGTATCTCCGGACAGGGGCGGCTCGTCGGTAGAATCCAATCCCGGCTTGCGCGCTTCGACACAACCTGCCCAGGGCTGATTTAAGGCCGCGAACAGGTCGAACCGCCGCGTGCTACTCATCGTGCCATTCGCAAGTTGCGTAGCTTTGAGGTGCGGAGAGGGGGCGGCATCGTTGAGCCAGGAAGCGGATTTGTACTGCGTACCAACGTTCACGTAGGCCCCGAATGGGACCAGGGCAAACTTCGAATCCTTGTTCGTGGCTCTCACTTCCGTGACGAGCGTCGTTGCGGCACTGACCAAATCCGGCATGCGCGTACCGGTCATGGAACCAGAGTTGTCGAGCGCCATGGCTACATGAACCTTTTGCACGCGACGGCTGACCTCGGCGTCGGCCGTTACGTCCATGTGATCATGGCCGAAGATCCGCATCATCGTCGTAGGCATCCGGTACTTCGTCTTGAGCCGTGTTTTGAACACAGGCGGAAGAGTGCTCTGCTCGAGGCTGACGATGTCCAAGGGGAAGCGTGAATTTATCCGCAACACACGGTTGACGAATGCCGTCGAGTCATCGTTGGCGGTGCTCACAGCATAGGCTAAAGCTGCCGTGTCAGTGGCCATCTGGATTTCCTGCTTTGCCCACACGCCGCGCGCGTAGTCGATGCTGACGCCGGCAACCAAGATGAGCAGGGAAATCAGAAAGGCCGAGGTGATCGCGATGTTGCCGCGCTCGTCGCACAGAAAAATTCTGAATTTGGGCATATATAACTTCTGCTGACGTTCCGCCAGCAACATACGTAGTCAGATTGTTTTAATAAATATTTAGAGCCTGGGGCGGGGGGCGGTTCTAGCGTCGCAAACATCGCGCTCCGACTCCCCCGCCCGTCCATTTTCGCGCGACAGGGAGGCCTGCAAATGCAGCAGGTCACTGTGACAGCGCGACTGCTTTGGCTTGCAGCCGTCGGCCTGCACGAGACCAATTGTTAGTCGGGCGCCCGGCCGAACGACGCGTGACGGACCTTGTCGCCCGCCTTCAGCCCCAGCCGTTCCGCGGCGCCGCCGGCGAGTTCCAGGACGGCAGCCACCTCTCCTTGAGAGCTGACGATCTTTTCCGACAATGGCTCAGTGCGCTCGGCAATGCGGTGCACGGTGCCGTCGGCGCGGATGAAAACCATGTCGAGCGGAATGTATGTGTTGCGCATCCACATGGAGACCTCGCGCGGCTTGTCATGCGGGAACAGCATGCCGTGGTCGTCAGCTAGGGTGGAGCGAAACATCAGGCCCTTGGCCTGCTGGTCGATCGTGCGCGCAACCTCGACATTAAGAGTGCGCACGCCGGCCGAGGTGACGAGTTCCAACTTCTCCATGGGCAACGTGGTCCCTGCCTCGCCCTGATCGCCCGCGGTACCGGGGGCACCACTGGTCTGACCCTGCCAGGAGAAGGCGTACAGCGCGAAAAGCAATAGGGCCACCAATCCGGCGGCCCCTGCTAGAACTCGTGAAACTTGCATCAACCCGTCACCAAATCAGTGCGCGGGCGGCAGACCGGGATTGCCATCCGGCCGCAATTCAGCGGCCATGCAGCCCTTGGAGCCGTAGCCCCAGCGGACTTGTACAATCTGGCCCGGCCGCAGTTCGGTGAACCCGAAGCGCCGCAGCGTTTCCATATGGACGAACACATCAGGCGTTCCGTCGCCCCGCGTCAAGAAGCCAAAGCCACGGACACGGTTGAACCACTTGCAGACCGCGCGTTCCCACTGGCTTTCAGGCGTAACCTGAACGTGAGTGCGCTGCGGCAGCAGGGCCGGGTGGATCGCTGTCGACTCATCCATCGACAAGATGCGGAATGCTTGCATGCCCTTAGGCCGCTGCAGAACCTGACAGTGCAGGCGCGCGCCTTCGTATGCGGTCTGGAAACCGCCAGCGCGCAGGCACGTCACGTGCAGCAGTACGTCCGGCAGGCCATTGTCCGGCACAATAAAGCCGTAGCCCTTCGACACGTCGAACCATTTAATGAAACCAGCGATCTCAATAACTTCGAGACCAGCTTCCTGCAACTTCTGCAGATCACTCTCGATGGCCAAATCATAGCCCGGATACTCCGGAGATAACTTGGAGTCCCCCATCTTCTACACCCCGCTATACTGTTCTTATAACCTAGTATTTACTTACCGGCTGCTTGGCCGCCTGATCTTGAGTGCCCTCTCGAAGATCGTTTGAACCTCTGCAACGCGACCGAGAATATCATTGGGCTGTTGGGCTGCCAGCGACAAATTTCTAAGATCGCGGCCCAGACGCATCGAAACCCTAAGATACCCACATGAGTTGAAGTCGGTTAACGCTTGAAATCTATTGGTGTTCCTAGCCCTTTCCGTTCAGAGAACCCACTGCACAGATGTCTGTGTAATCTCGTGACCTTCCACGATTTCCACACGATTACTGCGCGGCCCTAACACGTTGCTTGGATCAACGATTCGCGGCGTGTTTTGGGCGCAAACACGGATGCCGGGCGATCGCGGCAGGATCGCGGTTGCCGTGGCATCCGAGGCAGGTTATCCCCAGGCGGCGGAGCATTCGGGTTACACTGCACGGCCACACACGAGCCTGAACTTTGCTTCTCCCATAAGTTTCAGCGAGTTGGTTCGCCGGCTCACCGCGCGACTCACGGTATCAGGCAAGGAAAAATGCATGCGTTATCTGCATACGATGGTGCGCGTCAGCAACATGGACGCGAGTCTGGAGTTCTACTGCCGCAAGCTGGGCATGGTGGAGACGAGGCGCGTCGATAATCCGGCGGGCCGCTTCACGCTCGTGTTTCTGGCTGCGGGTGGAGATGAGGCCGTGGCCCGCGGCGCCAAGGCACCCCTGCTTGAGCTCACCTACAATTGGGATCCGGAGGACTATGGCTCTGGCCGCAACTTCGGACACTTGGCGTTCGAGGTCGATGACATCTATGCCACTTGTGCGCACTTGGCGGCCGAAGGGGTCGTCATCAACCGGCCACCGCGGGACGGGCGGATGGCGTTCGTGCGATCACCCGACAACATCTCGATCGAACTTCTGCAGAAGGGTGTCTCTTTGCCTAAGCAAGAGCCGTGGGCCTCGATGGCCAATACAGGTGTCTGGTGAGCGCCAGGAAGACTGCTGCGATTATCGGCGCGGGCCCGGCCGGATTGATTGCGGCCGAGCGGCTTGCCCAGGCGGGTGTCGCCGTGACGGTCTACGACCGCATGCCCTCGCCGGCCCGCAAGTTGCTGATGGCCGGCCGCGGCGGGCTCAACCTCACCCACAGCGAGCCGCTGGACACGTTCTTGGACCGGTACGCGGATGCTGACCAACGCCTGCTGGACACTATTCGTTTGTTTCCGCCGCATCGGCTGGTGGCCTGGGCACAGGCCTTGGGCCAGGCGACCTTCGTCGGCACGAGCGGCCGGGTGTTTCCGAAGGCGATGAAGGCCTCTCCTTTGCTGCGCAGTTGGCTGGCGCGGCTGGCCGGGCTTGGCGTTGCGTTCCGGCTCGGTCATCACTGGCGCGGCTGGACCGGCGACGGCGCGCTGGCGTTCTCGACAGCGGCAGAAGATGTGAGCGCGCGGCACGACGCGGTGCTGCTTGCCCTCGGTGGCGGCAGTTGGCCGCGTCTGGGATCGGATGGCGGCTGGACCGATTTGCTCCGCGAGCGAGGCGTCAACGTCTCGCCGCTGCAGCCGTCCAACTGCGCGGTGACGGTCGCCTGGTCACATCATATGGCGCGCCACGAAGGCGAGCCCCTGAAGCGCGTCGCCCTGAGCCTTAGCGACAAGACTAAACGCGGTGAAGTGATCCTTACCAAAACCGGCCTGGAGGGCGGCGCCGTTTACGCCTTGGCGCCCGAATTGCGCCGGGCCCTCGCCGAGGGCGCCGCGACGGTTTATCTCGATCTGCGGCCGGACGCGACGGCCGGCGAGCTGGCCGAGCGACTGCGCGAGCCGCGCGGCAAGCAGTCGATGGCAAACTTCCTGCGCAAATCCATCAGGGTGACGCCGGCGGCCATCACGCTTCTCAATGAAGCCACCAAGGGCAAGCTGCCCCAGGACGCCCAGGCGCTCGCGGCGTTGACGAAGGCGGTGCCGCTGACCGTGACGGGGTTTGCCGGCATCGAGCGGGCTATTTCAACCGCCGGCGGGGTGCCACTGAGCGAACTCGACGAACGGTTCATGGTCAAGACGATGCCCGGTGTCTTCGCGGCCGGGGAGATGCTCGATTGGGACGCGCCAACGGGGGGTTATTTGCTCCAGGCGTGCTTTGCGACTGGTTTTGCCGCAGGGGCCGGAATGGCAGGATATTTGACCCAGGTTACGGCAGGGCAGGAGCAACCGAACCCCGCCGTCTGACCGCACCGCAATAAAATCTTCCCAGCACGTCAGTTTTGGCATGATTTTCCCACTACGGGGCGAGCCTGAAACGCCATCCTATTCTTATTTGCGGGACCCCCTTCATTCCGGAATGGTTTTTCCCTATTTTCCGGCCACCGATTAGGAGCCAGAGAGCCATGTCACTGCCGGGAACAGTCGACGCCGCTGACCAGCGGGCGGCAAAGCCAGCCTCTGCGCAAAGCGCAGGGGGGCCGGAGGCTGCGCGCGCGTTGAGCGAGCGCCTCGCCAATCTTACCAGCTTAAAAGATCGCCTGCGGGCGGTGACCGAGGCCATTCCCGGACGCGTCACGTTTTCGACCAGCCTCGGCATCGAGGATCAGGCAGTGCTGCACGGCATCGCCAAGGCCGCACCTGAGATCGACGTGTTCACCCTCGATACCGGCCGGCATTTTCCCGAAACGCTGCAGACGCTGGAAGACAGCGAGAACGTTTACGGCCTCAAGATCCGCGTGATGTTTCCCGACGCCAAGGAGGTTGAAGACCTCGTGGCGCGGGACGGCATCTTCGGCTTCCGCAACGCCGTCGCCAATCGCAAGGCCTGCTGCGACATCCGCAAGGTGCGTCCGCTGAACCGCGCCGTCGCAGGCGCCAAGGGCTGGATCACGGGCTTGCGCCGAGAGCAATCGGTCGGCCGCGCGGAGGTGCCGTTCGCGTCGTGGGATGTCGAGCACGAGTTGATCAAGATCAACCCGATTGCTGACTGGACGCTGGAACAGCTCGAGTCATTCGTTGCCGACAACGCCATTCCGATCAACGAGCTGCACGCCAAGGGCTTCCCGTCGATCGGGTGTCAGCCGTGCACGCGCGCCATACGACCCGGCGAAGACGTCCGCGCCGGACGCTGGTGGTGGGAAGCGAAAGAGAACGGACAAGAGTGTGGCCTGCACAGCGGGCCCGCCAGCATAAACCCGCAGGCGGCCGCGACGGCTACCGAAACACTGGCCCCGAGGCAGTAATGCGCGTCGATGCCGTTCGCGTCCTTGAAAATTTGGTGAGGCCCTCGGCCCTACCCGCAACGTCATGCCCGCGCAGGCGTGCACCCACGACACGCATCATAACTTCTACGAAAGTTTTACGCCGCGGCCGTCAACCCAGTTCCCCTTTTAGGTCTCAAGCTTTGAGACCTGTCGTGGATCCCCGCCTTCGCGGGGATGACGGGAGGAGAGGGTTGTTGCCCATGGAATGGGTTGGCACTGGGCAACCGACGAAAGCGAGAATGAAGACCAAGTTGCACGACCGGAGCTTTTCTTAAATGACCGCACCCATATCTCACCTCGATCTGCTCGAGGCGGAAAGCATCCACATCTTCCGCGAGGCGGCGGCCCAGTTCCGGCGGCCGGTTCTGTTGTACTCGATCGGCAAGGACTCGACCGTCCTGCTGCATCTGGCGCGCAAGGCGTTCTATCCCGCCAAGCTTCCGTTCCCGCTGATGCACATCGACACGACGTGGAAATTCCGCGAGATGATCGCCTTCCGCGACCAGACCGTGAAGAACTTCGGTCTCGACCTCATCGTGCACACGAACGAAGACGGGCGCGAACGCGGCATCAACCCGATCGACTACGCGCCGTCCATTTATACGGACGTGATGAAGACGGTGGCGCTGAAGCAGGGCCTCGACAAATATCAGTTCGATGCCGGCTTCGGCGGCGCGCGCCGCGACGAGGAAGCCTCGCGCGCCAAGGAGCGCGTATTTTCGTTCCGCGCCGAAGGCCATCGCTGGGATCCGCGCAAGCAGCGGCCGGAGATGTGGCACCTGCTCAACGGCCGCCTGGGGTCAGGCGAGACGGTGCGCGTGTTCCCGTTGTCGAACTGGACCGAGAAAGATGTCTGGCGCTACATCCTGCGCGAAAAGCTCGACGTCGTGCCGCTCTACATCGCCAAGGAGCGCCCGACCGTCGTTCGCAACGGCCAGATCATCATGCTCGACGACGAGCGCTTCCCGCTGAAGCCCGGTGAGAAGCCGCAGATGCGTAAGATACGCTTCCGGACGCTTGGCTGTTATCCGCTGACGGCGGCCATCGAATCCGATGCCGACACGCTGGAGAGCGCGGTCGCCGAGACGTTGTCGTCCACCACGTCCGAGCGCGAGGGGCGCCTGATCGACCACGATCAGGCCGGCGCGATGGAGAAGAAGAAGCAAGAGGGATACTTCTGATGACGGCCCTGACGGCGATCAAAGAGCCGGTAACCGCTGCTGCGCCGAGTATCGAAGCGATCCTCGGACACGAACTCAACGGCATGCTGCGCGTGCTGACGTGCGGCTCCGTCGACGACGGCAAGTCGACCCTCATCGGCCGCGTGCTGTGGGATGTGGCCGACCTGCCCGAGGATACCCGCGCCAACATCCAACGCTCGAAGACGAGTTCGGGACATCCCGACTTCTCGCTGCTGCTCGACGGCCTGGTGGCCGAACGCGAGCAAGGCATCACCATTGACATCGCCTGGCGCTACTTCGATACGGCAACGCGCCGCATCGTCATCATCGACAGCCCCGGCCACGAACAGTACACGCGCAACATGGCATCGGGCGCCTCGCATGCCGACGTCGCCATCATGCTCATCGACGCGCGTCACGGCATCAAGCGGCAGACGAAGCGTCACGCGGCCATTCTCGACCTCATGGGCGTGAAGCGCGTCATTCTGGCCGTCAACAAGATGGATCTCGTCGACTGGTCGGAAGAGAAATTCCGCAAGATCGAGGCCGATTTCCGCACCCTGATGTGGCGCTTCGCGTTCTGGGAAGCGATCGCGATTCCGGCTTCGGCGGTTGCTGGCGACAACATCGCGTCGAAGAGCGCCAACATGGCCTGGTACACCGGGCCGACGCTGGTGGAGCATCTCGACGAGATCCCGAGCCGCGGCATCGCTCCAGCGGGTCACTTTCGCTTTCCCGTGCAGACGGCCCTGCGTGACGCAGCGAGCGATTTCCGCGGCCTTGCCGGAACGGTGACGTCCGGCTCCGTCGAAGTCGGCGATCGCATCACCGATACGGTCAGCGGCAAGACGGCGAAGGTGCAGCGCATCTCCACGTTTGACGGCGACTTGCAGAAGGCAAGCCAAGGTCAGGCCGTCGCGATCCAGCTCGATACCGATCTCGACATCGCGCGCGGGGCGGTGATGGCGAAGCCGGAGCAGCTGCCGACGATCACGCGCACGCTCGATGCGCGTCTCGTGTGGCTCAGCGAGGACGAATACCAGCAGCGCAAGAGCTATCTGCTGCGCACGTCGACCGATCTGGTGCCGATCTCGACGCTGGAGATCCGCTCGCTGCTTGACCTGGAAACCCTCGCCGCGCATCCCGCGACGGGCGCCAGCGTCAACGACATCGCCATCGCGCATATCGCATTGGGCCGTGCCACGGCCTTGGACGCGTTCAGCGACCTGCCAGAGACCGGCAACTTCATGATCGTCGATGCGGTCACCGGCGCCTCGGTCGCCGGTGGCATCGTGACGGCCGCCAGCACGGCGGCAGCCGCGACGACCGGCCGCCCGGATGCTTTCATCCTCACGCGGTTGATGCTGGAACGCGGGTTGTGCGCGGATCTGGGATCCGACGCGAAATCGCAGGCCGAGTTCAACCGCCGCGCGGATGAAGTGTCGCTGCTGCTGCGGGCCGCCGGCGTCGCAGTCGAGTTTGAAGTCGACGACCCGGGAATCTAACTGCGACGGCCCACTTCACCCCTCTGCTCCCAAAGCAGGGGCCTACCCGACGCGGCACGCCCCCGGCACCGGTATCGTCCATACGATCCCGCTGACGTTTGTCGCAGCTGGGCCATGCCGGCTGAGCAACGTCGATCCGATGATCCTGGTGGGATTGCTCGCTGGCTCGATTCCCGGCTTTGCCATCGGCTCGCGCATCACCGGCATCATCCCGGATTGGGTACCGCGCGTCGCGCTGTCGCTGGTGTTGTGCTACGCAGTCTAAGTGCTCGTGGAACAAATAGCAGGAGGTGTCTCGTGCCCACGTTGACGCGACGCGACACGCTCGTAGGCGCTGCAGCCGTCGCGGCCGCCACCCAATTGCCCCTGCCTGTGCTGGCCGGGGACATTCTTGCCGTTCAGGAGAGCCACATGCCTTTACTCCGTATCGATCTGTACGAAGGCCGGAGCGATGACGAACTGACGAAGCTGCTCGATACCGTTCACGCGGTGATGCTGGCGGCCTTCAAGGTGCCGGAGCGCGACCGCTATCAGATCGTGAGCGAGCATCGGCCATCGCGCATGATCATGCACGACACCGGCCTTAACATTCCGCGCACCCGCAACTTCGTGATGATCCAGGTGACGACGCGTCCGCGCTCGCGCGAAATGAAGGAGCAGTTCTACAAGCAGATGGCCGAACAGCTCGACAAGGTTTGCGGTGTTGCACCCAGCGACGTGATGATGAACTTCGTGACCTGCACCGACGAAGACTGGTCGTTCGGCCTGGGGCGCGCGCAGTTTTTGACGAAGGAGCTTTGAGGGGGCGTTTCGACGATTGGCTATCGCTTCAAATGGGGTCAGACCGAGGTATGACCGCGAAATGACCGTTAGATCCCCAGCGATGCCAAGCGTGTGGAGTTAGACCTGGGGTCAGACCTCGGTCTGACCCCTTGCTGTTAACTTGCGAGTCCCAAATAGTAAGCGCGTGTTTCGTCGTCTATGCCTTCTGCCACGAAGCGCTGATAAGTTTCGGGAGCAGCCTGAGCGCCAATCATGTCCAGAATCACGTCTGATCGCATCTGAACGAGCCCGCAAGGCTGGCCAACATAGTCAGCATAGCTCGACCATTTCCAATCCCCAGGCCGCGGGACAATTCCGGCCTCGACGGGATTCAAATGAATATATCTACTGACCTGCATAAGCTGCGCGTCGTTGCGAATGAGCACAGACATGTAGCGTCCGCGAAACCGTGCTCCATCCACTCCGTCGCGCTTGTTGGCAACGTTGGTGAACTTGCCGGCGAGACGTTTCATGCCTTCAGCGAGCCGCGCATCGACACTACGAACCAGCAAGTGATAGTGGTTACCCATCAGGCAGAAGCAGTGCAGCTCGATTTGAGCGAGGGCGAATGCCTCATCGAGACAGGCGCAGAACAACGTTCGATCTGCATCGGTGTGAAAAATAGTCTGCCGGGCCGCGCCCCGGTTCATCACGTGATGCCAGGCACCCGGATAATCAATTCGAAGAGACCGCGGCATCGCTCAGTTGTCCAAGCCGACTCTGCCACGCTAACGGTATGATGTGGACTGATCAAGACGCCGTATGCTTGATGTCGAGCTAGGGGTCAGACCGAGGTCTGACCCCATTTCAGATGCCGAGCTTCTTGCGCAAAATCTCGTTCACGGCGGCCGGGTTGGCCTTGCCGCCGGAGGACTTCATGACCTGGCCGACGAACCAGCCGAGGAGGTTCGGCTTGAGCTTGGCCTGCTCGGCCTTGTCGGGATTGGCGGCGATGATCTCGTCGATGGCTTTTTCGATGGCGCCGGTGTCGGTCACCTGCTTCATGCCGCGCAGCTCGACGATGTCTGCCGGGTAGCCCCCCTCGGTCCAGACGATCTCGAACAGCTCCTTGGCGATCTTGCCGGAGATGGTGCCGCCGGCAATGAGATCGACGATGGCGCCGAGTTGGCCAGCCGACACGGGGCTGTCGGCGATGTCGCGGCCTTCCTTGTTCAGACGGCCGAACAGCTCGTTGATGACCCAGTTGGCGGCCGCCTTGCCGTCACGGCCCTTGGCGACCGCTTCGAAGAAGTCGGCGTTCTCGCGCTCGGCGACGAGAACTGACGCGTCGTAAGGCGACAAGCCATAGCTCTTCATGAAACGTGCACGCTTCTCGTCCGGCAACTCGGGCAGATGCTGCGCCAGCTCGTCGACGTAGGCCTGCGTGAACTCGAGCGGCAGCAAATCGGGATCGGGGAAGTAGCGGTAGTCGTGCGCTTCTTCCTTGGAGCGCATCGAGCGCGTCTCGCCGCGGCCGGGATCGAACAGGCGGGTTTCCTGGCTGATCGTGCCGCCGTCTTCAAGGATGTCGATCTGGCGGCGCGCTTCCACGTCGACGGCCTGGCCGATGAAGCGGATGGAGTTGACGTTCTTGATTTCGCAACGCGTGCCAAACGGCTCGCCCGGCTTGCGCACGGACACGTTGACGTCAGCCCGCAAGTTGCCCTTATCCATGTCGCCATCGCAGGTGCCGAGGTAGCGCAGGATGGTGCGAAGCTTCGTGACGTAGGCCTGCGCCTGCTTGGCGGAGCGCAGATCCGGCTTCGACACGATCTCCATCAGGGCGACGCCTGAGCGGTTGAGATCGACGTAGGAATATTCCGGGTGCTGGTCGTGGATCGACTTGCCGGCGTCCTGCTCCAGATGCAGCCGCTCAATGCCGACCGTGATCGTCTCGCCATCGGCGTCGATCTCGACTTCGCCTTCGCCGACGATCGGCTGCTTGTACTGGCTGATCTGATAGCCCTGCGGCAGGTCGGGATAGAAGTAGTTCTTGCGGTCGAACACGCTTTTCAGGTTGATGCCGGCCTTGAGCCCCAAGCCAGTGCGTACTGCCTGCGCCACGCATTCGGCGTTGATGACGGGGAGCATGCCGGGCATGGCCGCGTCGACCAGCGACACGTGGCTGTTGGGCTCGGCGCCAAACGCGGTGGATGAGCCCGAAAACAGCTTCGATTTCGACGCCACCTGAGCGTGCACCTCAAGGCCGACGATGATCTCCCAATCACCTGTCGCGCCAGGGATGAGGTTTTTGTTCGTGGCCGATTTCGTCGTGTCCTGCATCAAAAAATCTCCTGTGGCCCAACCTGTTAGCGCAAGCTAACCGGCCTCGCAATAGCAGCGGGCTGAGCGTTGGCCGGCGGACCGGGCGACGGGTTGGGTGCCCACACGCGTTACGACACCAGCGGGCGCGACGCGTACCCGCATCACGGTGGGATCACAGGGAGGACTAAGAATGTTCAAAACCAGCATCATCGCGACGTTAGCCGGCGTAATGGCACTGACATTAGCTGTAGACGACGCGGAAGCGCGGCGCGGCGGCAAGCGCAGCTGGGAACTGCTTGGCTCGCAGAAGGTCGGCTTCCTGATCGACAAGGACGTCATTCAGGTCGGCCGCAAGGACGGCGACTTTTCGAAGATCAAGATTGTCGTCAAAGGCAACGACGTGGAGTTCAAGGACGTCGACATCGTTTACGGCAACGGCCAGAAGGACGACATCCAGATTCGCAACCGCATCAAAGCAGGCGGTGAGACGCGCGCCGTCGACCTGAAAGGCGGCGACCGTTTCATCAAGCGCGTCGAGTTCGTTTACAAGAGCAAGCCGAGCTTCAAGGGCCAAGCCACAGTCGAACTGTGGGGCAAGGACTAATTTTCGAGCTCTGACTTTGCTGGCCGCCGCGACGACGAAGCCGTCCGCGGCGGCCTCCAAATTACCGCATGTGGGTCAAAAGGCCCGCGATTCCCTGTAATGCCTCGTCAATTCTCGCCCTGTTTTGGCCTTGGCAGGCCCGTCTAATGCTTCCGATTACCGGGGGTTAAAGGTTGTTGACGCATTCTGACCGTTCGCGCGGCAGTTGGGCGTTTGCAGCCATTGCCGTCGCCGTACAGGGAAGTTCTCTTGGATTATCCGGCTAGCTTGTTTCATCGGGCACGAAAAGCTGCGGCCTGCCTCGCGCTCACCCTCGCGTGGCTCGGCGCGTCGCATCTGTCTGCGCGGCCGGGCGATACGCGCACGATCAGCTTTTATCACATCCATACCAAAGAGACGCTGACCGTCACCTACAAGAAGAACGGCAAGTTTGTTCCCGACGCGCTTAAGCAAATCAATCATCACATGCGGGATTGGCGCCTCAACCAAGAGATTCCGATCGATCCCAATACGGTCGACCTGCTCTGGGAAATGCACACGGAACTCGGCTCCCGCGAGCCCATCCACGTCATCTGCGGATACCGCGCGCCGGCCACGAATACCATGCTGCGCAAGACTCGCGGTGGCCAGGCGAGCCAGAGTCAGCACATGACCGGCAAGGCCATCGACGTGGCGTTTCCAGACATTCCCGCCAAGCAACTCCGCTACTCAGCCATGATCCGCGAGCGCGGCGGCGTTGGCTATTATCCCACGTCGGCGATCCCGTTCGTGCATGTTGACACATCGCGCGTGCGTCACTGGCCACGCATGGGCCGCGACGAGCTTGCCCTGCTCTTCCCGTCCGGCCGCAGCCAGCACAATCCCTCGAGCGGCGGGCCGATTACGGCTGACGACGTGCGCAGCGCGCGCGCCAAGCAGAAGGACATGGCGCAGCAGGTGGCGGCGTTCTTCGAACTGCGCTCGCGGCCAAAGAAGGACACGATGCTGGCGCTGGCGGAGCCCGTACCGCAGCCGAAGGCTGCCGCCCGCCCGCCGAAGAAGCCGGGACCCGTCGTCGCCGCGTTGACGCCGCCGCCTGCGCCTTCTCCCGTCAAGCGCGCCGGTGGGGATGTCCCGAAGCTTGTTGCCGAACCGCGCACGGCAGAGCGTCCCGCCAGCTTCAAGCGTGAGCCGCGCGACAAGCGCGATCGCCAGCAAATGGAACAGTTGGTGACCCTGGCGTCACTGGAGAAGTTCAACGCCGGCGTGCCCAAGCCTGCCGAGCCACCGCAGGCTCCGCCTGCCGTGGCCGTTCCCAATGCACCTGCGCGCAATGCCGAGGCGATGGCAGAGGAAGCAGCGACCGTGGCCTCCGACCGCGCGGCTCTGGCGCGCCTGGCCGAGGCCAAGACCAGCGCCGAGGCGGACGAGGCGACGGGGCGTTTCGGCTGGGGATCGAGCTTCGTGCGCGCGCCCGATTACGACGAGGATCATCCCGAGGAGCTGGCGTACCGGCCATTCCCGCTTGAGCCCATGATGACGGCCAAGGCGGACGATCCTCAGCTGTCTCAACTGCAGCCGCTTGATGTCGGCCGCACTCTGGATCTGATGGACGATGGCGGTGCCGTGGCGCCGATGCGATTGCGGCCCAAAGAGAAGGTGGCGCAGGCGATGTGGTCGCAGCAGTTCCAGGGCTCGGTCGTGAGCCGGATGCCGAGCGAGGGCGAGGCCTCTGTCGGTCCGGTGCCGAAGGGGCTGAACGAACGCAGCGTTACGACGACTGTGCGATAAGGGCGTTGTGCTTCTTCTGCTTGCCCGGCATGCGTGCCGTGGTGTCGAGCAATCCATCTTCCCAAGCGCGGGTCACCAGCCGCCCAAGCTCCATGAAGTCCGGCTTGCGAGGCGATGTCGAGCGCCAGACTAGCCCGAGGGTGCGGAAGGGTTCAGGGTCGATGAAGCGCACGAGGCTGAGATCGCGGCCGCGGCCTTCGACGCCGAGGCAAATCTCCGGGAGCAACGTGATGCCGAAGCCGGCGGCCACCATCTCGATGATCGTCGATAGGCTGGAGGCGCCGAACGTATTGACGGTGTCGACTTGCTGCAGGCTGCAGTACGTCAGCGCCTGATCGCGCAGGCAATGTCCCTCCTCCAGCAGCAGAAGCCGCTCGTGCTCGATCAGCTCTTTGGTGGCGCGCACGCGGCCTGAAAGCTTTCGCTCCTTCGGCAGGGCGAGGACGAAGCGGTCATCGAAGAGCGGGAGGGCTTCCAGGTCAGGGTGCTTCACCGGCAGTGCCAGCAACAGCACGTCAAGCTTTCCCTCGATGAGTTCATCGGTAAGAATTTGCGTCTGCGTTTCGCGCACGTGCAGTTCAAGTTCCGGATAGGCTTCGCGCAGCAATGGCAGCAGCGGCGGCAGCATGTAGGGCGCGACTGAGGGAATGACACCGACACGCAGGACACCGGACAAGACCTTGTTGGCGTGTTGTGCGAAGGCGATGAGATCGCGAACGTCGCCGAGAATGCGGGCTGACCGCTGCGCGATTTCTTGGCCCTTCGCCGTCAACTGCACGCCGGAACGCGTGCGTTCGACGAGCATCAGTCCGAGGCTCTGCTCCAGTTCGTGGATCTGCATGGACAGGGCCGGCTGCGTTACCGCACAGGAATCGGCCGCCCGTCCAAAGTGGAGCTCGCGTGCGAGCGCGTCGAAATATCGAAGCTGCTTGATGGTTACATGTGTCATCAGACAACCTGATCTTGTCGCCAACAAATTACGATTTGTCCTTACTACACCCTGCCTTTAATTTTGACACATCACGGCTTCGTCAACGACGCACCGTGTAGGCGGCGTGCGGGAGACCGGACCGCCGTCAAAGCGCCCCGGACCGTGCGCCGAAGCGGCCCGGGGCGTTGCTCAAGACACGTCAGTCAGTTTTTCTTATCGGCTCTGCAAATATTTATAACTTTTGTTTATCGTCCGTTTGCTGTTAGGTCCTCAGATCACTTAATCATTCGGGAGCGGTCTATGACCTCGAAAGTCATGACGACGAGCGCTGGCGCGCCTGTCGCAGACAATCAGAATTCGCAATCAGCCGGGCCGCGGGGGCCGTTGCTGCTGCAGGACTATCAGCTGCTTGAGAAGCTGGCGCATCAGAACCGCGAGCGCATTCCGGAGCGTACGGTTCACGCCAAGGGCTGGGGCGCGCACGGCACCTTTACCGTCACGCACGACATCACGCGCTACACCAAGGCGGCAGTCTTCGCCAAGATCGGCAAGACGACGGACATGATCGCGCGGTTCTCGACCGTTGCAGGAGAAATGGGCGCTGCCGACGCGGAGCGCGACGTGCGCGGTTTCGCACTGAAGTTCTACACCGAGGAAGGCAACTGGGACATCGTCGGCAACAACACGCCGGTTTTCTTCGTTCGCGATCCGCTGAAATTCCCTGACTTCATTCATACGCAGAAGCGCCATCCGCGCACCAACATGCGCTCGCCCACGGCGATGTGGGATTTCTGGTCGCTGTCACCCGAGAGCCTGCATCAGGTGACGATCCTGATGTCGGACCGCGGATTGCCGACGGACGTTCGCCACGTTGACGGCTTCGGCTCGCACACATTTTCGTTCCTCAATGCCGCCGACGAGCGCCATTGGGTGAAGTTCCACTTCAAGAGCCAGCAAGGTCACAAGCACTGGACCAACAAGCAAGCCGCAGAAGTGGTTGGGCGCACGCGTGAATCTACGCAGGAGGATCTGTACGGCGCGATCGAGTCGGGCAACTTCCCGAAATGGACGATGTTCGTGCAGGTGATGAGCGAGGAGCAAGCGAAGCACACCAGCTACAATACTTTCGACATCACTAAGGTGTGGCCGCATGGCGAATTCCCGCTGATCGAGGCCGGCGTGTTCGAACTGAACCGCAACGCCGACAACTATTTCGCGGAGATCGAGCAGCTGGCGCTGTCGCCGAAGAATATTGTGCCCGGCATCGGCTTCTCGCCGGACAAGATGCTGCAGGCGCGTATTTTCTCGTACGCCGACGCGCACCGTTACCGGCTCGGCACGCACTACGAAGCGCTGCCGGTTAACGCCCCGAAGTGCCCGATGCACCACTATCACAAAGACGGTGCGATGCGCTTCTTCGCCAATGATACGGGCAACGCCAATGCTTATTACGAGCCCAACTCGTTCGGTGGACCGGCCCAGGCGCCCCAATTTGCCGAACCACCGCTTGCGTTGGAAGGCGCTGCCGATCGCTTCAATCATCGCGACGGTAACGACGACTACATCCAGCCGGGCAATCTATTCCGGCTGCTGAAGCCGAATGCCAAGGAGCGGCTGATGGACAACATCGCTGCGGCCATGCAAGGCGTGCCGAAGGAGATCGTGGAACGGCAGGTGGTTCACTTCATGCGCGCGGACCCGGCGTACGGCGCGGGCGTAGCCCAGCGCATGGGTGTTGCCGTGCCGGTCGAAGCACACAGAACAGCGGCGGAGTAAGGGGCAACCCTATCTCCCGCCATTGTAGCGCCCCGGGCTCGCCGCCGAACGAGCCTGGGGCGTTGTTATTTTACGGAAAGGTCTACTCTGCCGCGATGATGTGGTGGGGGGCGTCGTCGCCGCCGTTCATGGGCATGGGGTTGTCGTTTAGCATGCCCAGGGCGTGCATATAGACCTCGAGGATGCTTTCTTCCTCTTCGCGCTCTGTCTGGCTTTTCTTGCGCATGCGAACGATCTCGCGCAGCGCCTTGACGTCAAAGCCGACGCCCTTGGCTTCCAGGTATTTGTCACGGATGTCAGACGCGAGCGCCTTCTTCTCTTCTTCCAGCCGCTCGATCTGTTCAATGAATTGGCGCAGCTGGTTCTGGGCCGAAGCCTGGAGCGTCGTCATCTTGTATACCCCACGTGTTACGGGCGCCGGGTCCCTCTCGGCGCATCTGGCAAACGCTAGCGATCGGTCAGGGGGGCATCAAGGCCAGCAAAGAACCATCCAGAGGTATTTGGGCAACGGTTCCGGCCTCCGCTCTATGGGTCGCTAAGCTCGCTCCCTTACATCCAGCAGGGATGGAGCAAGAGGGGACGAAATGACATCGAGAGGGAATTGCTAAGGCTATACAAAATATTGTATAGTTGAAGAATGAGCGGAAGACGCCGCCTGATCGAATTCAGAGGAAGCGCCCTCGACGACTTGCGGTCGTTCCCTTCCGAGGCCCGGCAGGAAGCCGGCTATCAGCTCCACCGGGTGCAACAAGGCAACCACCCTAGTGACTGGAAGCCGATGACGTCAGTCGGCAAGGGTGTTTCCGAGATTCGGATCCGCGACGAGTCCGGCGCCTATCGGGTGTTGTATGTGACAAAGTTTGCGGCTGCCGTGTACGTGCTCCACTGTTTCGAGAAGAAAACTGAAAAGACACGGCAGCAGGACATCGACCTAGCGGCAAAGCGGTACCGCGAATTGGTGCAGGAATACAAACGATGACCAAGAAAAAGTTCAACAGTGTTTGGGACGCGATCGAAGATACGCCTGAGGCGGCAGAAAACATGAAGCTGCGTTCGATCCTTATGACGGCCCTTCAGAACCATATTTCGCGGGCTGACCTCAGCCAGGCGAACGCGGCCAAACTATTTGGCGTCACGCAGCCCCGCATCTCAGACCTCATGCGCGGAAAGATCAGTCTGTTTGGGCTCGATGCGCTGGTCAACATGGCAGCCGCGGCGGACCTGAAAATCGAGCTCCGTATTTTGGAGAAGACCTAGCCGCTCAATGCTCGTGCGGATTAGACTTGGCGAATGCAGCTTGCTGGCTGGCCGTCGCGTCGGTCTGATATTTGGCTTTCCACTCGGCGAAGGGCATGCCGTAGACGATTTCGCGGGCGTCATCCTTACTGAGGTTCAGGCCTTTGGCTTCGGCTGCTGCCTGATACCAGTTCGACAGGCAGTTCCGGCAGAAGCCGGCGAGGTTCATCATGTCGATGTTCTGCACGTCGGTGCGCGTGCGCAGGTGCTCTAGCAGGCGGCGGAAGGCGGCGGCCTCAAGCTCGGTTTGGGTTTGCTGGTCGAACTCAGCCATTGCTGTTGTCCTTATCAGTAGACGGTGGCGGCATAACCGGACGTGAGCGCTTCTTTAATAGTGGCGGACTTGGCGAAGATCGGCACGCAGGTCCTCGCGCGCAAGGATCTGCGAAATAATGCGCGATAGCCGTTCGCCCCACGCAGCCTGACCGGCCGCATCGCCGATCAAATCCTGACGCACCTCGATGATGGCGTGCGGCAGGCCGCGCATCGAGCCGTGCTGCCACATGCAGTCGCCTTCGAGCGCGCCGTGGTAAGGCTCGTTGTCGCCGACGATGAGATCACCTTCGGCGGACAGGGCCTGCAGCAGCGGCACGGCAAAGCGTGGATCCTTGTCCCACAGGACACTGACGTGCCACGGCCGCGGCACGCCTTTCCAATTGTCGGTAAAGGAATGCATGGAGACGAGAACTGGCGGCACACCCGCGGCGAGGAACGTCTCTAGGAGAGCGCTGATGCGCGTGTGGTAGGGCTCGTAATATGTTGCGAAACGCTTGTGGCGTTCGGCGGCATCCAGAATGCGGTTGCCGGGGATAACCGCGCCGTCCGACAGGCGCATGATCAACGTGGGATCATCGGCGCCGCGATTAGGATCGATCAGCAAGCGCGAATAGTGCGTGTGGATGGCGGGTGCGCCCAGCGCCTCGGCCATGTGGCGCGTCACAGATAGGGCGCCGATGTCGTAGGCGATGTGACGCTCAAGCTCGGCTTCAGGGAGGCCGAGCGTGCCGTAACCTGGCGGGAAGGCATTCGAAGCATGGTCGCAAAACAGTAAGGCGCCCGAGCCGATCGAGCCGGGCAGCACGGTGAACGCCTCCGTGCGATCGAATGCGACAATTGGCACCGGCCCGGCTCCGGGCGGCCGTTGAACGAAATGTTTCTGCATTGCCAGACTTATAGCCAGCCCTGCGGCGGTCGGCCAGTGGCGTGGCAAGGAGGTGCTTGACCGCGTACCGCCCATCCCCCAAACCACTAGCAAAGAACAAGATGCCTAGGGAGCAATGTCGCGACATGGCCAGCCTCGATCCGACCCGCCAACGCCAACTCATGCGCGCCATGTACGATAAGGCGGTTTCCGCCGCTCACCCCGCAACTTGTGTCCCCCCGCACCTGCCCAACGTGCCGGAGGGGGGCCGTATCATCATCGTCGGCGCCGGCAAGGCATCGGCGGCCATGGCGCAGGCCGCTGAGCGTCATTACACCAGCAAGGGCGAAGCCAGCCGGATCACGGGCGCGATCACGACGCGCCACGGCTACGGATTGCCGACGGACACCCTGCCGATCATCGAAGCCGGGCACCCGGTGCCGGACGCCAATTCCATTGCATCAGCCAAGCTTGCCGTCTCACTCGCGAAGACGGCCGGGCCAAACGATCTGGTTTTGTGCCTGCTCTCGGGTGGAGCGTCGGCGTTGTGGTCGGCGCCGGTCGAGGGCGTGTCCTTCGCCGACAAGGCGGCGCTGACGAAGCAACTACTGAAGTCGGGTGCGCGGATATCGGAGATGAACTGCGTGCGCAAACATCTGTCTCGCATCAAGGGTGGGCGGCTTGCGGCGGCATCGTACCCGGCGAAGCTGATCACGCTCTCCATCTCCGACGTGCCGGGTGACGATCCCGATGCGATCGGTTCGGGCCCGACCGTGGGCGATCCCACGACGCTGGCGGACGCCTTGGCCGTGCTGCAAGCCTACAAGATTTCGCCCCCGGCCTCGGTGCTGGCGGCGCTGGCGCAATCGCAGAACGAAACCGTTAAGCCTGGTTCGCCGGAGCTTGCGGCAAGCACCTACATCATGACGGCGACGCCGCGCATGTCGATCGAAGCGGCTGCCGACCTAGCACGGTCGGAAGGCTATCGCGTCGAGGTTCTCGGAGACAGCCTGGAAGGAGAGGCCCGCGATGTCGGAGCGGCCCACGCCAAGCTGGCACTGGATGCCAAGGCGCGTGGCGAACGGCTCGCGATCCTGTCGGGCGGCGAATTCACCGTGACGGTGCGCGGCAACGGCGCAGGCGGGCCCAACCAGGAGTATGCCATGGGCCTGGCGATCGCGTTGGGCGGCGCAAGCGGCATCGCGGCGCTCGCCGGCGATACCGACGGCATCGACGGCGGCGGTGGGAATGCCGACGATCCGGCGGGTGCGATCGTCATGCCGGACACACTGGCGCGGGCAAATGCGCTCAATCTCAATGCCGCCGCTTTGTTGGCCAACAACGACTCGACGGGGTTCTTCCGTCAACTCGGCGACTTGCTCGAGTGTGGTCCAACGCAAACCAACGTCAACGACTTCCGCGTCATTTTGGTCGATCCTTGACCATGGGCGTTCCGGCCTTGCGGGAAAGCCGGTAGGCTCAAGCTTGCGCGGTGGGGTGGCCGTTCGCAGCTCAATCGGACGTGAATGCCTAAGCAAAGTCCAAACAGTTCGGCACGCCTGAGCCGGCCGTGGGCCTACGCACTGTCGTGCGGGCTGACGCTGCTGGTCAGCGCGACTGCGGCGCACGCCGATCTACGGTTGTGCAATTCCACGTCCAGCCGTATCGGCGTGGCCATTGGCTATCAGGACGTCAACGGATGGGCGACGGAGGGCTGGTGGAACATCGCGTCGCACACCTGCGAAACCCTTTTGAAAGGCTCGGTCCCTAGCCGATACCTATACGTGCATGCGGTGGACTACGATCGTGGCGGCGAATGGGCCGGCGAGAGTTTCATGTGCACTACTGACAAGTCGTTCGCAATCCGGGGGGTGCAGGACTGCCCCAAACGTGGCTATAAGCGAACCGGATTTTTTCAAGTTGATACAGGAGAGGCGAACGAGTGGACGATCCGCTTGACCGATCCGGGAGATGGGAGCCGTAAGGCGGATGAAACGCAATAGACGCATGAAGCTGGTGGCGACGCTTGGGCCCGCCTCGCAGCCGCCTGATATGATGGAGCGCCTGTTCATCGCCGGTGTGGACGTGTTCCGCATCAACATGAGCCACTCGTCTCACGAACTTGCCACCGAGCTGTGCAATTCTGTCCGCGCCGTCGGCAAGAAGCACCGCCATGCCATCGGCGTGCTGGCAGACTTGCAGGGGCCGAAGTTCCGTCTCGGCGAATTTCACTCTGGCCGCGTGTTCGTCAACGACAGCGCCATTTTCCATTTCGACCGCGACGAGAGCCTCGGCAATGCCGAGCGCGTGTTCCTGCCGCATCCCCAGATTTTTGAAAGCGTCAAGCCGGGCCACCTGCTGTTGCTCGACGACGGCAAGATCCGCATGCGCGTGATCGAGACCAAGAAGGATCGCATCTCCGCCCAGGTGCTGACCGGCGGCGCGCTCGCCAGCCGCAAGGGCATCTCGATGCCCGAGACGATCCTGCCGGTCGGGCCGCTGACCGACAAGGACCGGCTGGATCTCGACTGCGCACTGCGTATCAAAGCGGATTGGATCGCCCTGTCGTTCGTGCAGCGGCACGAGGACGTCGAGGAGGTCAAGAAGATCGTCGACGGGCGCGCGGCGATCATGGTGAAGATCGAAAAGCCCTCGGCGATCGATGATCTGGAGAAGATTATCGCGGCGGGCGATGGCTTCATGGTGGCTCGTGGCGATCTTGGCGTTGAACTTCCCGTCGAGCGGGTGCCGAGCCTGCAGAAGCAGATCGTGCGTCAGGCGCGAGCGGCCGGCAAGCCGGTGGTTGTTGCGACGCAGATGCTGGAGAGCATGATCTCTTCACCGGTGCCGACGCGCGCTGAAGTGTCCGACGTCGCCACTGCCGTGTTCGACGGCGCCGACGCGGTGATGCTGTCTGCCGAGTCTGCCGTTGGCCAGTATCCCGTCGAAGCCATCGAAGTGATGAACCGAATCGCCATCGAGGTCGAGAACGATGCCAGCTACGACGCCATGGTGCACGCCGTGGATCTGGCGCCATTGCCGACAGGTGCTGATGCGATCGCAGCCGCCTCGCACGCGATTGCTGACACGTTGGAACTGGGCGCCATCGTTTGCTACACCGCCACCGGCTCCACGGCGCTGCGCGTTGCGCGCGAACGGCCGGGCGTGACCGTGATCGGGCTGACGCCGATCGAGGAAACGGCACAGCGCTTGTCCATGGTCTGGGGCATCCAGACGGTTCTGACCGGTGACCCAAAGGATCTCGCCGACATGGTGCGCAAGGCGTGCCGCATCTCGTTCGACGAGGGCTTCGTGAAGGCGGGCCAGGGCATGGTCATCACGGCCGGCGTGCCGCTGGGCTCGCCGGGCGCCACCAACATGATCCGCATTGCCTATCTCAACGAAGACGGCCTGCCGGACGGCCATACGTCTGAAGGCCCGATCCGCCGCGCGCCGGGACGCAGGGCGCAAGGCTAAGCATTGCACGCGCGCGGCTATCCAGGCACCTTCGAATCGGTGATGCATTCGTAGCGATATGCTCTGCCTGGAGATGTCACGATGGCGATGGTTGCACTGCGGCTCGGCACGATTGTCGTTGCGATGTGCGGTGCCTCGTCTGCTGCGTTTGCGGGCGATGCGGGGGCGGACAAGAGCCAGTACACGCTTTTCAACCCGGCACCCGGCAGCGCGATGCGCGAGATGAGTACGGACCGGCCGGACAAGACGGAGAGCCCGTACACCGTCGACGCGGGGCATATCCAGATCGAGACCGACCTCGTCGCCTACACGCGCGACACGGAAGACGGCGTGACGACCGAAACGCTGGACGTGGTGCCGTTCAACTTCAAGGTCGGGCTGACTAACTCGTCCGACGTGCAGTTCGTCTACGGCAGCTTCAGCCGTGTACGCGTCGAGGGGCCCGGCGGCTTCAAGGACAACGAGAGCGGCGCGGGTGATCTCGTGATCCGCTACAAGCAGAATTTTTGGGGCAACGACGGCGGCAAGACCGCTTTCGGCATCATGCCGTTCGTGAAGATCCCCACGAGCACGTTCGACGACGCCAACGATGACGTCGAGGGCGGCGTCATCCTGCCGCTGGCGATCGACTTGGGTAACGGCATGGGGCTCGGGCTCATGACGGAGGTCGATATTCTGCGCGATGGGGCGAGGCGCGGGTACGAGCCGACGTTCATCAATTCGGCGACGCTGAGCTTTGAGCTGACGAAAAAGCTCGGGCTTTACACCGAGGTCTACACCGAGCGAAGTGCCGAGGATGGCGCTGAGACGGTAGTGACGCTCGACGCCGGCCTCACGTACGCGATGACCGACAACCTCCAACTGGATACGGGCGTCAACGTCGGCGTGACTGATGCGGCCGACGATTTGAACATCTTCGCGGGGCTATCACGCAGGTTCTAATGAAGCCTCAGGCCGGGAGCGCGGTTAAATGCCCTGCCCCTCGACGTCGCGCACGAGTTCGTCATGCGCCTGCTGTACGCCGGGCGCCAGCGGGTAGACTTCCAGCAGCTTCTTCATGGCGGTCAGCGCCGCTTTTTTCTGCCCCTGCTCGCGCAGAATGTTGGACAGGCCCTCGAGCGCCTTGAAGTGCTGGGGATCGAGGGCCAGGACGCGGCGCAGATCGCCCACGGCGCGTTCGATCTGATTGGTCGAGTAGAAGACCACGGCGCGCCGGTTCCAGGCCTCGGCGAAATCCGGTTGCAGTTCGACGGCGACGGTCAGGAACTTGAGTGCGAGATCATTCTTGTTCTGCGCCATGGCGGTCGCCGATCGCTCCATCAGCACCATCGACGTGTCGGTTCCGGCATGGGCCCACAGACGCTCGATACTGGCAGCGACTTTGGCTGCCGATTCCGCGTCTGGCGCGGTCGCCAGCTTGGCGTGCATGTCGGCCAGCATTTTGCTGATCTGGTCGGGAGTGGCTGGCGCAGCATTCGGCCCGGGTGGGGCCGTCAGCCCCTTGCCGGCCGTTTGCGCAAACGCAGACGCAGCGGCGCAAGCTGCGGCCACCGCGACTAATAGGTAAACTTTGGATCTCATCATGCGCCTAAGATAGAAGGCCGATTGGCCTTCGTCAAAGGCAACAAGGGGCTTAGCCCTGGCGTGCCTTGAAGCGGCGGTGCGTCTTGTTGATGACGTACAGGCGGCCCTTGCGGCGAACGACGCGGTTGTCGCGATGGCGCGACCGCAGCGACTTGAGGGAATTTTTGACTTTCATTTGCGTGCCATTCGTAAAACATGAGGCCGCGCCACCGAACCGATCGTCCGGGGCTGCGCCCTGCCAATTTCATGCCGGGTGTATAACCGCGGCCGGGCGGCAGAACAAGCCCCAAAAGTGGGGCTTAAGCGCCTGTTCAGGCGTTCAGGGGGCCGTTTTCACCAGATCCTTCCAGCGCAGCACGCTGGAGACGGTGTTGAACAGAATTTTCAGATCTGTCCGTGCGTTAACGTGTCCGAGGTAGGTCGCGTCGACATTGGCAAGTTTCACCGGCGTCGACATATCGATGTGCAGGGTCTGCGAGATGCCGGTAATGCCTGGGTAGAGCTGGTCAACCCCCCGCTCGCGGCGCGCTGAAATCAGTTCGGTTTGCGTCGGCAGGCATGGGCGGGGGCCGACTAGGCGCATGTCGTTGCGCAGTACGTTCCAAAGCTGAGGGATCTCGTCGATACGCAGGCGACGGAGCCATTTGCCGGTTGCCGTCACCCCGCTGGGCGGAGCTTCGTGCGTGGGCAGGTGCGGGGTGTCGACGTACATCGTGCGCACCTTGTAGCAAGTGAACGGCTGGCCGTTGCGGCCGACACGGGTCTGCTTGAAAATTGCCGGGCCGGGCGACTCGCGCCGCACGGCGACAACCGCAAGCGCGAGAAACGGCAACCCAGCCAGAAGCCCGAGGCCGGCCAGCGAAAAATTCAAGATTTCGCGAGGCGCTGTCATCGGTGAGCCCACTGTCATCGGTGACTTACTGGGGCCGGCCGATGGTGGGCACTACAGGGATCGAACCTGTGACCCCTACCATGTCAAGGTAGCTGCCTGACCGTTTTCTAGTGTTGCAGCGTGGTTTTAATGGCTTATCCAGTGGCGTCAAGCGGCGTAACCTTTCGTGAACATCCACATCAAAAGACACGGGTGTGACTTATGATCCTAACGCCTCCAGAGACGGTACGTATAGGCAACCTGGATGTCCCGAAGTCGTTTGGCCGGTCGCCTTCAAAGTCGGCAAGCTACAGGGCCGCGCGCATGTCGTTGTACGTCTGCGGATACGTCCACGGCGGAAAGCCCAAGACGAAGGTGGGCATCGCCCGAAATCTACGGCAACGCTTCGAGGGGCTGTGCGCTGCCTCTCCGGTCCACCTTGAGGCTTATCGCGCATTCGACGTGCCCGACTTCGCCGCCCGCTGGATGGAGCGGGAGGCGCATCGCATGTTGTCCCCCTGGAGGTCACACGGGGAATGGTTCGACTGCGATCGCAGATTGGCGATCGATGCTTGTGAGATAGCGGTCAGCTTCGAGGAAGCCGCGGAGGCGTTCTGGCGCAAGCGGCTGGATTAGTTATACAACACGAGTTGCATTAAAAAGCCCCCGGCGCGAGGCGACCGAAGGCGGAAAGGAAAAATGAAATGCGGGAAGTGAACTGGAAGCCGCTGAGCGCCGCGCCGAAGGACGGGACTGCGTTCCTCGCTTACATCCCAGGCATGGCGGCCGACTTGATGACACGAGGCATCACGACGATGCACTGGTCAGGCTGGGGTGGCGGCGTATGGGAATATGCAAACCGCCATCGCCCATTGGAGCACGAAGTGGCGAACGCGGTATGGACTGAACTCGACGTGCTGGCGATGAGCGGCAAGCAAGCGTCTGAACCTGTCGGCAAAACCGAATAGCTCAGACACGTCTCTAGGATATGTCTAAAGGAACGGCATGTCCCAGTATCTATAGAGAGGGAAGGAAAAATGGCGGATACGGTGGAAGTTCTACGGAAGTCTTACCCGTACTACGACTACGCGCAGCACATTGCGAAGCGGGTTGGTCTGACCAACAAGATGGGCGTACTCACGTTGGCTTCTGAAATTGCGATGCTGATTGAGGAGGAACGCGAGGCCTGCGCGATACTGGCGGAAACCTGCGAGGCCGATGCTGCCGCCATGGCCATCCGTCACAGTCCAGCATACGACCCCTATCGACCAGAAAAAGCTGCCGCAGAATGAGTGACATGGTGGTGCCTGTAGACGACATCGACCAAGCGGCGCTTGAGCACGTCGCCGTGCGGATCGAAAAGCAGTTCCCAGCCGAAGCAGCGGACATAAGGAAGGTCGTGGCCGATATGCGGAAGGCAGCACGCCCCAGACCGCACCCGCTTTATGCACCTAGTGTCTAGTCTCCCCCATCACGTTGAACCATAGAGGAAACAAAATGACACCTGATGGCGAAGCCAAAATGATCAAGTTGCTAGAAGACATTTCCCGCAAACTGACCCAACTGCAACACATCACACAAGGAACCGGCCGCGTTACTTCACCTATTTACGTGGACGGCGAGGGTGGTTCCGGTGGCACGCTACCGCAAGGTGGTGGGCAAGTGATGCACTCTTTCAGTGACAGTCAGTGAACCATAGAGAGGCGGAAAATGGACCAGCGGCTAGCAGACGGGATCTTGGGAGCGGCTTTGGGAGTGCTTATAAGCAGGTTCCTTGATTGGCAGCTAGGCGCCCCATCTCCGGGCACGGCTGTTTTGGCCAGCTTGCTATTCGTTGTGGGAGCCTTTGTGATCTGCAGGGCGCTTGAAAAATCGCCTCCCGCCTAACCCCCTAGACAGAGAGTAGGCCCCCGCGTAATTTCATGCCGATTTTTTCTCAAGGATTTTCCGATGAGCGAAGTTTCAAGCGACGTTGCCCAACCCGTCCTGCTCAATAAAGCTGGGTACCTTGCCATCTCAACCCTTGTTGCGCTGGTTGTCAGCGCGCACGTCTATTCTTTCGCTTGGGTCTCCGGGTATAAGCACGGGTTCGCGTGCGGGCAGCAGCCGGTTGAACTCAGGGCCGAGGATTGCCGGAATTAAATTAGCGCAGGACCGGAGACGGCGACATCGCCAAGCGGCCGGCGATGATCTTAGGGCCGGTCAGGCGTGAGTACGCGTTCCAATACCCTTCATAGCCGAATTGATACAACCCCGGTCCCGTAAAGTGCGTCCCGTCGTAATCGGCGTAAGGCGTGTCAGACGCATACTCGATCAGCGCGTTTTCACTGGCGAGGTTCTGCAGGAACGCATCCGAGCCTGGATAGCGCAGCCCGCCAACGATCTGCTGTGCGTCTGATTTCAGATACCCCGCCGAAACGAGCGCTGCGATCAGCGCGAGAAACGCCGCCTTGTAGGTTGCCTCTGCCGTCCCTGCTAAAATATCATCCTCGCCCTGATGCCACAGGAAAATGTCGGCAGGCCCCGCGGCAGCCGCAGTGCAAACCGCAGCGATTTCGGACCATTGCTCGCCCGGTGTCGTGGGCGACCAAGCCGAGATCGGGAGCCCGCCCTTGCAAACCAGTATCAACTTGACCGGCTCTCCCGTCTCAAAGGCAAGGCGATGACAGAACCACGCGGCGAGGTTGTTGCCACCGGATACGTCCCATGGCGGACTAGTGGCCGCTGGCGGTGACACGAAAGCTGTGCCGTTTGCACCGCCCTCGTTTGTGTTGTTCCAAACGGTGACGTTTCTCATGCCGCTAAACGCAGGGCCGCCTGTGCTGCCGGCGCCGCCTCGCATGTTGGATTGACCGCACGCCAAAACAAGTTTTGTCATGAGTAGATGTTCTCTGTCACAAGCACGAGGCCAGGCGCACCAGCGCCGCCGGCACCACCCACCGCCGCGTTGACTTCATATGCACCGCCGCCGCCGGCCCCGTAGCCACCACCAGCAAAGCCCGTGAACGATGTGGGACCACCCGCGCCATACGGCGAGTCAGCCCCCATCCCAATTCTGTAGGCAACTGTGCCAGAAACCCGGATGCTGCGGGTCGACCAATTCCCCGTTATGTTGATGTCGCCACCCGTGCCAGAGCCGCCGCCCCAGCCTGCCGTCACTGCATCAGTTGTGCCTGCGGCAAGCGTCCCGCCACCGTTACCGCCGGTCGCGGAACAGTAGCCACCAAACGAGGATGTGCCCCCGGTGCCGCCGCTTGTCGGTGTTGCAGCGCCGGCCGTCCCGCCCGCACCAACGGTGACAGGGCAGGACACGAAGTCGATCGTGCCGCCAGAACTGTACGCGCCATACCCCGTCGAGTTGATGCCGGACAGCTGGAATGTGTTGGTCGTGGCGCCGGCAACTGTGTAGGTGTTGCCGTTTAGGTTTGTCATCCCGACGACATTGTTGATCTGAACAACATCGCTGTTCTGGAAGCCGTGACCGTTCGAAGTGATGACGCACGGGTTAGCCTGTGTGGCGCCGGTAATCGTGCGCTGAACGAAGTCGATGTGCCTAAAAGACTGCCCGGCGCCGCCCCCGCAGTCGCCAATGCTGATCTGGCCGACCGCACCTTTTGCCCCACCGCCGCCCCCGCCGCCAGCAAGCACCATGACGTCCACAGAGCGGCAACCCGCCGTTCGCGTATACGTGCCGGATGCCGTGAATTTCTGGCCAACCTGCGAAAACGCAGTCGCGCCCGCACCGATCTCAGTCTCAGCGCCCGTGCTGTCCTTGGTATACAACTTCGAAATGCCACTGCCGTTATCTTTGGCGTAGAGGCGGATATGATCGGCGGCTGGCGTAGACGGCGCCGCAGCCTCCGGGAGGTCGTGGAACCCGTTAGTCCCCAGCGCGAGGCTTATAACGCCAGACACGTTGTTGCTGTCGTCAACGACAACTCCTGAGGTCTGGAGCGCGCCCGCTGTGCCGTCGTAGCGGGGTAGCGTGTTGTCTACGGTCGTCGTCGGGATGCCCACGGCACCACGCAGGGCAGCCACGTTTGCAAGCGCCAGCAGCGCTCGCCCGTAACTCGTAGTCGTCAATGCGGCGATGGCCGTCAGATCGCTGTCGAGAGGTTGATAGGCCGCGTTCCCTTCGGCCGGCGTCAGAAAAAAGCTGTCAACCTCCGCGGCTAGAGCCGTCGCATTCGCCAAGGCGAGGAGCCCCCGCCCATAGGCCGCCGTCGTAACCGCAGCAATCGCAGTGAGATCCGCGTCGAGTGGCTGGTAAGCAGCGTTGCCTTCGGCAGGCGTCAGGAAGGAACTGTCCACGAGCGCTGCCAAAGCCGCCCCGTTCGCCAGTTCCAACAGTGCGCGGCCGTATGACGTCGTCGTGAGCGCGGCGATGGCGGTCAGGTCGGCATCTAGTGGCTGATATGGCCCTCCCACGAGACCGGCGACGGCTTCGATCGCGCGCTGCACGTCCGTCTGCGGGATGGTAGCAGAAGGCGCGAACGGAACGGCGACCGCTTCAGAGTGCGCGCCGACTTCGGTTTTCAGTGCGGTCATGGGTCAACCCTCAAAAGATGGAGCCGGTCTCTTTCGGCTTCGCGGCAGGTCTACGCACGGACGCGCGACGTTTGTTCTCGTCTTCAATGGCCTTCAGGCAGGCGGTTGACGTCGCTGCAGCCGCCACCGTGGCGACGTCCTCGACGCGGCGCGCCGTCTTTTCACCGAACCCCTTGGTCATGACCTCGACGGCCTCGCGGGCCGCCATCATCCGGGCATCACCAACGGCGACGTCCTTTTGCAGACTGGTCACAAACCATGTCCCTGCACCCACGATGACTGCAGACGCCGTTGCGCTGGCGATCCGGCCGGTTACCCACGGCTTCGCCGCGTCCCATACTTTCGCGAGCAGAGATTTCGTGTTGTCGTTCGCCACCGTGACCATGCGATCCCCCTCAGATATGAAAAACGAACGTCCACCCGATAAACGCGATCAATGCTAGCGCTCCGACGAAGTTTGAGCGGGATAGGCCACTGGCAATTTGACACTGCCGCCAAAGAGATTGCTCATCACGGTCGCTGCGAACACCAGCCAGAGCCAGTGCTCCTTGAACTTTTCCAGCGTCATCACCTTTGGGCTCCGGCGCTTCGCCAAGGCTCCGACTTCCCCCTTCAGATCGGCGATGTCCCTGCGGCTCGTTTCGATCTGCTCTTGCATCGCCGGGATGTGGCGAACCTCGCCCTTGATCTCGTGCAGCATGCCCGTCTGGTCGAGCAGCTGTTCCATGATCAAGTGCTCGAAGCCTCCGGATGACCGCATCCAGTGCGGCGGTTGGCTCATCGATCGGTTCCAGTAGTCGTCGGACATCGCTCATGTTCCGTCTCGCGGGTCAGTGGCAGATGGTGTCAAACACCTGATTGTGCGCCACCACCTGGCGCTTGGTTGCGGGGGTGTCCAGTGTGGAGCCCCGAATGGGTTTGAATGAACTGCAGGATGTGTCAGTCACGGAAGTAAGTGTCCCGCAACCGCCCATCAGGCAGCTTATCGACAGAGCGCCGAACAGCTTCAGCTTTGCGTGCATTTTTAGCCCCCGCTTCGATTGCCTGTGCGTGCACCCCTGCGCGCACTCCGGCGTCATGTGAAATCAGCCACGCACTGAACAGAGCAGCTAGCCCGAGGCCACCTACGACAAACTTCCCGAGAGGGTTGTCAAAAACGAACGATAGGACTGTGGTTATGATGGTCATGTCGTCCACCCCAAGTGAGCATCCTGCAGCCGTGCGGCTGCGATTTTCATTGATCCCCAATAGGCGCGACCGTAGTAGAAGCCCGCGATACAGAGCGCGATCCAAAACCAGTTGGAGCCGATAAAGCCGCCGAAGTCCGCGCCATAGTTGGCTACGCCCTTCGCCCAAGTCACATCTCCTAGGAGACCGTCAACACTCTCGCGAATGCCCTTAGGGGGTGATGGTAGGACGTGCTCCGCAGGGGACGACCCGCTGAAGCCGTTGCCCTTCTGAAGGTCTTTCTTTTGCTGCTCAGCAGCCGCGGCGATGCGAGATGTTTGCGCAAGTTCCTTTGGCGCCATCAACGGCACGGGCCAGCGGTAGCCGAGCGGTTTGTTCGGGCCAGTCCTGTTGAAACGTGACGTCTTGATAGCGTCGCCCTGATTGCCTCCGATGCAGTACAGGTTGTTCTCATCGAACGACTTCACGCAGGTCACGTGATGCCCGCCGGGGCGCTTGAACACGGCGATCGCGCCGACGCGCGGCCCGTCGAGCTTCGTGGGCAGGTTCAGCCAGTTGATTGCACCGAGCGGGTCTTTCGGAATGCTCTCGCTCAACCCGCACTCAGCCATCATGCCGGCCATAGAGCCACCGCACCACGGAACGGCGTCATTCTTGACCCATGCACCTTGGCCGGGCCCCTGCATCCAGGCCACGATTTTCGGGTTGGAAGCCTTGCCAGGCACCTCGGCGAAACCTTCCGCCTCGTAGTGCTCTAGCCGCTCTAGCCATGCCGGTCTGGTCATCACAGCACCCGAATAATAAAAGGAAGGACGAGGCACGGCGGGATCTTGCTAACGGTCGTCTGCGTGACGCCGCCGTTCAGTGCAACCGTATGGTCATGCGCCCCGGCCGATTGGCTTAGGCCCAATGTTGCGGATGTCGCCGAGCCCGCAATCGTGTATGCAGGCGTGGGGCTGACGGTGTTTGAGACAGCCGGAACGTTGGAAGCCGTCAGCGCGTTCGACGTCGTGATGTCCCCAAACAAAAGATGTTGGTGTGCGCCGTTACTTGAAGATGTGATGCTGACGTTCGGCAGGTTTGCGCGCGCTAGGGTGACGTTTTGCGCCCCGCCGTAGGTGCCCCAAACAGACCCGTCGACACCTGATCCGCTGGTCGTAAGAACATTCGCGGCAGACCCGCCCATGTTATCCAGGCCAAAGATTGCGCGCCCGCGCAGGTCGGGCACCTGGAACGTCGTTGAGCCGTCGCCCGCCCCGAACCTTGCGCTAACCATGTTGAAGTACGTTGCGTAGGTGGTGCGTGAGATCGCCTGGCCATAGGCCAGCACAAAGTTGCTGTTGGGCGCTACATTGTTGGTATAGGGGAGCACGCCGCCGATCGGGATCGTCGTCGGCTCGTTGCGATAGCCATGGATAAGCCACTCCGTTTTATCGGCACTCAGCAAGGCAACGTAAGGCGTGCCCTCAATTAGGACGCCGGCCCCCAGAGCGACACCGGAAGCCCCTCGCAACGGGAGAGCCCCGCCACTGTCAACATTGAGCGTGGGGCTTGCAGCGTTCGTCGCGTGCGGCACGAAGGCGACGCAGACGTTGTCGAAATAGTCGGTATTGGCATCGACAAGGCCGCTGTTGGTCGCGAGGGTGTAAGCAGAGTTTGCTCCGGCAGTTTCAAGTGCTCCGGACATATCATCGCGATAGTCGGCTAGGCCCGACATGATCGCGCGACCGCTGTTTTTGACTTGGCTGGGCGCCATGCCTTGACGCCAGTTTATCGACGGGTCCGCGACGTCGTTTGACGCCGGGGTTTTAGACCACTTCCAAAAGTCACCCATTTAAACCCCCAGGCGCGTGCGGTTGGAAAGGATGGACGCGAGACGGGACATATCGATTGGCTGCTGGCCCTGGCCGCCCATCTGCATGGGTTGCTGGGCCTGCATGGGCTTCATGACCTGGGCGAGCATGTTGGGATCGCCAGAGATGAGGCCGCCGCCTGCAGGAGTGCCGCCGGGGGCCGCAGCGGGCGCCTGCCCGGCTCCGCCGCCCAGCGTCTTGCTGATCATTGCAAGCCAGCCCATGTCGCCTCCTTGAGCCGGCACCGCGGCCTGCTGCTGTGGTGCCGAGGTCTCGCCTTCGACGTGCACGTGGCCAGGCTGGCCGTGGGCGACTTCGAAGTGCATCGGGTCAGGGTTTTTCCAGTCTCCGCCCCAGGTCATGCCGTGGCGGGCCGCAAGCTCGCGCGCGAGTGCCGGGTCAATGTCGCCCTTGGAGCCGCGGGCGTTTTTCGACCAGTTCACGTCCACCGCATTGCCGTGGGCATGCTCGGACAGCTTGTTGGTCCCGGCGATATTTCGGTAGTTGTATCCGCCGGACTGCTTGCCATCGATCGCATAGCCCTTGGCCTCAAGATCGTTGAGGAGGGCTTGGAACCGGGCGCCATGCTCCGCGTTAACGGTGAACTTGGCGCCACCGTTCGTTGCAAATGTTGTTAGCTTGGTCACAGCCGCCCCCCGCTTGTCCGAGCCTGTGGTTCAGCGTATGGTGGCGCCCATGGACCTGACGACTGTTCCAGCATCGGCAAAAGCGAAAGCTGCCCTGAAAGCCGCGCTTCAAAGCGCTGGCGAGGGGTTAAGCAGAGGCGACCGCTTGCTCCTCTTAGAAGGAGCCATGTATGGCGCAGGAGAGGTCGAGAGCGGTGTGGAAGCGCCGCCGACAGGGCTTGATCTCCTTGGGCCTTTTTTCGTGCAAGGCCGCGATCTGGCTGTGAAGACATTGCGCTAATCCCCCTTGCCCAAGATGATCTTGTTCAAGCGCGTGATGACGCTTTGCAATTGGACCGCCTTCTCGTTTGCAGCCTTCAACTCGCCCTTCAATTTCGCCGTTGCGCCCTCGGACTTCGCGACCTTCTTTTCCTCGTTCAGCCGCGCAATTTGCTGGCGGGTGTCGTCAAAGGCTTCCCGCACCGCTTTTTGATAATCGAGCGGATCGCGGCCCCATGGTCCCGGCGGGAGAGAGCCCCCTGCTTTGTAGAAGCGCTCAATTGCCTCTAGCTCCTCTTTCTTTTTGGGTAGTCCCTGCTTCCCCGGTACGGCCTTGACGAAGGGGTTGTCCTTCGCCTGCTGCATGAGTTCGTCGCGCTCTCCGGAAATGTCGCGGATCTTCGGTGTGGTCGGCATGTCCGGGGCTTTGGCAAGCGCACCTTCCCGGCTGGATACGGCCGAGCGCAGTTCTTCCAATGTCTGCTGTTCGCCCTTCAGAACCTCATCGGCCGGGGTTCCCGGGCGAGCCTTGGGGGCAACGAAGTCCTTGCCGAACAGTTGGCGGTAGCGCCCTGACAGGCTTTCAATTTCGCTCGCAACCGAGGCCAAGGCTTCGTCTGCGCCTTGGCTGCCGCGGCCGAAGCGCTTCATGATGCCGTTCAGCAGAGGTACTGAAGCCCCTGTGGGGGAGTTGGAGTAGAGAGTGCCGGGGTGGATAGGTTCACCAAGCGGGGTTTGCCGCGCGCTATCTGCTACTTTGGCAACGTCATCCCTAAATTCAGAAACCAGCGTGGCGCTTGCGCGCCCAAGACGTTGCGCTGCTTGGGCCCTGTCAGCGAACCTGTCCCCGAAAACAAAACCGTCTGTGGCGTTGTCAAGAAGCTGATGAAACTGATCGTCGCTGACGCCCAGCATGTTCTGCGCTTTCTCAAGCGCAAGGGTGTGGTTGTCGCCTGTGAAAATATTGCCGCCTATCTTCACAGCGGCCTTTGGCTGGGCGTTGCGATCTGGCGCAACAGAATGACCGTTCGGCTTCAGCGGGATGCCGTCTAAGTTTTGCGCCTGCCGACGGCTGTTAAATACCGCCTCTTGCCGGGCGGCGGCTTCAGCTTCCGATCGAAGCATGTCATCGGTTTTAGCGGCGGCAACAGGCATAAAACCTAGCTGCTGTTCGCTACGCCCGCCAAACAGCCCTTTAATCCTTGCTCCAATCCCATTAGCAGCAACAGCACCTTCTGGGACGGCGCCCATAACGCCTGCTGCAACGCCACCGGTCATCGCGCCACCGGCCGCCGCCGCCGTGTCATCCGCGAGCCGCATCACAGCCTCGGGGTCGCGAGGGTCAGGGAAGCCCTCGCTCGCAAGCTTCTCCTGCGCCCGCCAGAAGCCGGGAAGGCCCGCCATTTCTGGGACGGCCAGGTGGTAGGAGCCGTCCTCGTATTGGGCGAACGGGGCCACGAGGCCCCGTGTTTCTTCTTTGATCGGCTGCTTTGTGTCGTCCCATGCCTGCTTGATACGCCCCGCGATCGCGAGGGGATTGATCATCATCCCGCCGGATGCGCCGCCACCCGTGTATTCGCGCTCTTGATCGCCGTGGAGCCTCTGCGCATAGGCGGTCGCGGCCGCTGGACTGTCGAACATACCGAGATGACGCCCTGTCCTCTCGTATTGCCGGATGGCCTCGTCATCGCTCATCACGCGGCCGTCGTCGCTGACCGTGGGCAACAGGACTTCTCGGCCGTCGATGTTAGCCGACATTGACCGAACCGTGCTGATCGATCCGTCCGCGTTCTTCACCTTCGGCCGGTTGTGGAGGTTGATGTTCCCAGGCTGCAGCAAACCGCGTATGTTGCCGCCATGATTTGGCGCTGCACCGCTATTGCTGCTCTGGTTGCCATCGCCTTTGCCGGGGGCGGTCCGGCCCTGTTCCTGTTGGCCCTGTTGCTCGGGTCCTTGGCCGACCCCATCTTCCGCCGATGAATTGCGAAGCTGCTGGAGAATAGGTTGCAGCTGCGGGTCGTGTTGCGCCATCTGCGCGAGGCGATTGACCTGCACGGCGAGAGCGGCGTCGACGGCCTTGGGCGCGGCCGCGGTCTGTGATTTCAGCTTGAGGTATTGCGCCGTCCATTTGGCATAGGCGGGCCGCGACAGGAGGTAGGCCAGGCCCCAGCTTCCGGCCGCCGCGCCGGCGACTGGTGCCACGCTTCCCGTCGCCACCGATCCGAGCAACGCGAACACACCACCGACGTTGATGGCGTGCGTCCCGCTACGGGAAACGTTGCCCATCGCATCAACGTTGGACAGCCGGTTGGAAACCGCCACGATGTCGTCAATGGCCTGCTTGTGCTCGCCGTCGAATAGCAGCGCCTTGGCCTCGGGGCTCATCTTGTTCCAAGACGTCGTGAAGGTGTTGGGAGAGAACGCCATCTCCTCTGCCGAGCCCCGCGCCGAAGCGACCGGCTTGCCCAGCTTGGAGAAGATCATCGACCGTACTTCGCCCATTTCATCAGGGCGCAGGGTCTTGGCCAAAGTCTGCAGCATCTCGATATTGCCGCGCCCGCCACCCAGTGCTGCGTTGGTGATGTTGCGGGCCAAAGCCTCGCCTGTGTCGGCATTGAACAGCTTCTCGATGCGCTCCATGCGCTCGATCGACAGGCGTGTGTATTTGTCGGCCTGCGAAAACTCCTTGATGGCGCGCTCAAAGCCCTCGGCTTTCTTCCACGCAGCAACCTCGGCCACCGTGTCGGCCTTGCCGAAGGCCTCGCGGGCCGTCGTCTTCCAAGCTTCGGCGTTGCGCTGAAGCTGGGCCACCATGTCTTGCGTGATGGCCGATTGAATGCGCTGCAGGTCGCTCTCTTTGAGAACGTTCTTTTCGGTATCGCCCATGCCGGACGCGAGACGGCGCATCTCCGAGCGCATGTTGCGCATCGTCTGGAGGTTGGCCGTCCAGTTCTTGCTCCGGATCGCATCGAGCATCCGGCCGAGCTGGCCCCCGGCTATCGGTGGCGCCTCGCCTTGCGACTTGTTCACCATCCGGTTGTTGCGGGAGACGATGTCCTCAACGACTTCGCGTGCGTGCGTTGGGTTACCCATTACGCGGGTTTCGCCCTTAACAGATGCCCCCTTCTGCATGTCCTCAGGGATCAGCCGCCAGGCGCGTTCGTAAAGCGCTCCCTGCTTCGTCTTGAATGACGTTTCAGCAGTCGGCGCGAGAATGATCTGCGATAGGCGGTTGTCGTCTAGCTGCTTGATCCCGTCCTCAACCACGTCGGCGGGGCGCGCGTCCTTGAAGCGCTCGATGCCGCCGCGAACCGTGACGCCTGCCTGCTGCTCGTTGGGCTTCGATCCGAAGCGGCCAGCGATGTCGTCAACACGCTCCGATGCAGCCTTCGCCGAGGCATCTGCAGCGTTTGCCAAGGGCTTGCCAACGAACGGCGTGTCGGCGAGCGACTTTGCCAGCCCGCGGCCGGGGCCGTCCGAGAATGCCGGGGCATAGACAGGGACGCCGGAGCGGTCGAACGCGGCGAGGTCTTCCGTTGCCTTGGCGGCGCGCTCCGCGGGGAGAGAACCCGCAGCCTCGTTGACCAGCGTGGTTGCGCGCCCGGCACCTGTAAGCGGCCCCGTGAGCATGCCCTGCGTCATCACCCGGGCCGCGCCCGTGATGCCCATTTCATCCGACTGCTTGGACCGGGAGTAGGCCATCAGCTTGCCGGTGTTCGGATCTTTCAGGACGACGTGGTGATCCGGGTTGATGAGATCGCCGTTGCCGTACATCCAGGCGCCGCCGGCGTCCTGAAACGCTTCGCCCAACACGTTCTGTTCCGGCTGGGCGTTGGGGTTGGTGCCTTGGCCGGCGCCGCGCATGACGTTCTCGAAGCCTTCGAGCATCTGCGTTGGCGCAGAGCGCGTCGGCGGGCTCATCTTCTCGCGCGCTGCGGCGTCGGCCCATGCGTTGCCGACTGCGATGCCGGGGATATAGCCCGCAGCGTTGCCGAGGGTTTCGCCCAGGGCCGCCTTCAGGCCTGCGTTGACGGCATCAGACGGCATAGCTTGGTGGCGGAGGCCGTTCGTTGTGTCCGCGGAGTTGCGGAACGACGGCACGCCCTCGCCCTGTCCTGGCTGCTTCGGGATCAGGTCATCAAACGTCCCGGAGCCGGGCGCCCTTTGCGCGGGAGCGGCGGCCGGTGCGCGAAACTTCGGGATCAGATCGTCAAAGGCTCCCATTACTGAGCCCCCCGCCGCGCGAACAGGCGCTTACCCAAGCCTTCAGGATTGACGCCGCTCTCCTGCAGCCGTTTCAGAACTGCGGTGCGGTCAGCACCCTTGGCGATCGCGTCCACGGCATCGTCTAGGAGCTGCCCGCGCCCGCCAACGTCGTCTGGGTTTTCGAGGATGACGTTGCGGGTATCTACTTCCAGACGCTTGCCAACCTCGTCGTAGCTCTTGAGGGATTGGCGATAGCGCTCGGCCTGGGCGTTAGCGATCTTACCCGCCTGGTTAAGGAAGTCCTTTCGCTGCCCATCAGATAGGCGCTCGCCTTCGAGCACACGCTTCCAGACATTCCTTATTCCCTCGGGGACGCCGCGCGCGTTCTCGGCGTTGGCATATTCCGTCTCGCGCACGACTGATGCCGGGTCGAGCAGCTTCATGTAACCGAAGATCAGCGCCATATCGCCCGCCGCTGATGGGTCATTGGCGGCGAGCTTGATCTTGTTGGCCGCATCACGAATGACCGGCCAGTCCTTGTTGACGGCCGTGATTTCCTTGCGAAGCCCCTCCTCGACGTCGGCTTTCTGCTTAAGGTCTTTGTAGGGGCCGGATATACCCCCACCCCCCTGTGCTTCTTCGCCGCCGACCGGGATGTAGCTGCCTGACATTTTGTCGACGGATGCGAGTTGCTTTCTGCCTGTCTTCTCGTTGAAAATTTCCTTCAGTTCACGCTCGGGCTGCTTCATCTTTGACGTGAGGACGTCGTTCAAAAGCTTCTTGTCCTGGACGAGAAGCATCGCTTCCTCTGGAGCGAAGCCCATCTTGCCGGTGAGGGCCTGATAGGTTTGGTTCGTCTGGGCTTGGGCCTGGCGCTTTGCCTCCACGGCGCGATCCGGCGCCATAAACGGGGCTGTTAGCGCGCCGACAATGCCCCCTTCGCGGTACCCCTCCCCGCTGGCAGCCAGACGATCCAAGAACGATGGTTCGGGCACGCTCGGCTGCTGTATCGCGGCCGGCGCCGAGGAAGGCGCAGGAGCGGCGTTTGCCGGCGGCAAATTCGCCTGTGTGACGCGATTTGAGTCCGCGCGGGGCATTTGCATGGGGGTTTGTGTCTGCGGGGCGCCCAGTGACTTCAAGATGAGGTCATTCGGCGTTGGTCCCGAAGGTTGCATTTGCCCCGGCCCCTGCATCAGCCCGGCGATGAGATCCTGAAGCGTCATCACTTACCCCCATAGGTGGCGCTGATGCCCCAGTTCGACCCCTTCTGCGTGCCAGAGCCCTTTTCCTGTCCGCCGAGCTGGCCAATTGAGCCGAGGATCGCCGCCAGCTTCGACAGGTAGTCGACCGGCATTTCCTTCTGCTGCTGCTCAAGGTTGAGGATGGCGTTGGGGCCGTAGTTCTGCGCGTCGAGCGCGGCTTGCCCGACCTCAATTCCCTTTGCGCGCTGATCCTGCGCGGCCGCGTCAAGACCTTGGACAGCGCCGGCCGTCGTGCCGGACGCGTCAAACAGAGAGCGCGCGGCAGCATCGGTGCGGCCTTGCTCCTGGTTGTACTGGCTGAGCAGGAGCGGAAGCTGGGCCTGCGTCACACCGCGCGAAACCGATGTCTGGTTGGCGCCGGAGCCGGTCCGGCCGCCCGCGGCGAACGAGGCATTCACCCGGCTTGCTGCGTCATCGCCGACCTGCTGCAGCATCGCGGCAAGCTGGGGGTTGTTCATGATGTCGAGGTTGGCGCCGTCCGCCGTTGGGTTGAGGCGGCGCTGCAGGTCAGCATACCCGTTCGTCACGGTGCCCGACTGGCTCTGCGTGTTGAGCATGTCGTCGGCAAGCTGACCGATCTGCCCCGCGTTCGGGTTCCCGGCGGCAGCATTCTGTTTCAACTGCTCGAAGGCCGCGGTCTGGTTTGCCGTGACGCCGGAGCCGCCACCGTTTACGAGATCCGTGACCTTGCCGGTCAAGGCCGTAAGCCCTGGGATGGCAACGTCCCACGGGTCTTTCTGGCTTTTCTGCGTCGATTTCTGTTTCGACCCACCCAATCCGAAGCTCATAGCGCCCTCTCATAGACCTGGTGGCCGAGACGCTGGCCGATCACGCGGTAGTCAGGAAGCACGCGAGACCAGGCTTCCCGGCCCGCAAAGCGAACGGACTTGGCCCCCTGCGATTTCGCGAACTTCTGCATCGTGTCGTTGATGGCGGAGCTCCATTCGGGGAGGTGTTCGCCGCCGAGCGCGTAGACCCCGAGGAATACCCCGCCGCTTTCATGCTCATAGAGCGAGGTCAGGAAGGCGCCGCGCACTTCGCCGGGTGCTGCGATCGCCCAAAGGTCCGCCTCGCCCGTCTTTAGATCGTGGTGGATACTCACCATCGACAGGTCCGTGGCGGCCGTCAGGCCCTTGCTCAGCCACGGCTCGACAAGCGGCCACATGCCAGGAAGCCAGCCTGCCGAGATCCTGATGATTTTGACGTTAGCCGATGATGGCATAGCCAAATGTCCTGTCCGTCTGTGCGTTGTTGGCGTGATGGATGACGAATTGCCCTTCGACCGTCGTGGCCTTAGGAATGTACGTGGTCCCGAGTGCCGCAGCCGCGTTGGCCGTGCGGGGTGTCAATGCGATGCGGCTATCGGGGCCGCAGTTCGTCGCCAGAACTGTCGTCGTGGTGGCGCTTGCGCCCAGCGTCAGTTCGTTGACGGCGGCCGAGCGGCCGAAGAACAGATCGCGCACGCCCGCAACCACCTTGGAGATGTTGGTTTCGTTCTGGCTGGGGATGCGGCCGGACATCTAGAATTCCCCCGCTGGATAGACTTCGGGGTCGACGCCGGTTGCAAAGCTCCAATCCGTTCCCGCAGGAATGCGCATCTTGGCCCGCGCATACCGGGTTTCATCGAGCATGGGGCAGCGGCCGTCAGCGTCGATCAGGCTTTCATCGCCCTCCGTCGCCTCGCCGTTGAGCTTGTCGCGCTTCTGCAGCGCGCAGTAGGCGGTGTCTGCATCCGTGATCGGCCACAGCGCATCGACGTTCATGCGCCGCATGCCCAAGGCCTGCTCCGAGGTCGTCATCTCAGCTTCGAGGTTATCGCCCGTGAAGAACCCGAGACGGTGCGCGGTATCGAATGCCGCCAGCGCAGGAAGCGTCGCCGTTGAGATGTCATCGAGAGAAAACGTCATGGCATCGAGCGACCCGGCAACCACGCCGCCCGAGGTATAGACGCCAGCAAATGTCGAGGCCTGCAGATCAAACGTCGTGCCGTTGATGACCGTGATTGTCCAACTGCCGTTTGCGGCCACCACGCCTCCGACGCCGGAGATCGTCTTGTAATCGCCTGTCGCTAGCGAGGCCGTCGAGGCGACCGTGATGCGGATGAGGCCCGACCCGTTGTTAGCGGCCCCTGTGATGGGGAGCGCGCCCGGCGCGATCGCGTCAAGGGCCTCCAGCGTTAACCCCGGCTGGGATACCTGCAGTACGCCTTCCCCGCTGAATTGCAGGGGAGACCAGCGCTGCAGCGTCGTGTGGTAGGCCATCACCCGGTCAAAGGCGCCCTCGGCCCCGCCCTGGCTCTTGTATGGCCACAGGATGATGGGCCGGTTAGGGTCTCCCGCGGCGGCGACGAGCTGGGGGTTTGCTTCGTCGTAGGCAGCGGCACCAACAGCCGCGGGAGCCGATGCGCCATGCTGGCCGAGGAACGTCCGATTAACGCGTTCCTCGCCGATGGGTGTAATTGCGCCCTCTGCCGTGATGCAGATGAAGCCGCGTGAACTCAGGCAATAAACCCCGCCCAGTGCCGTGATGGCCGAATAAGGGGCGAGAATGCCGTCTGCGTTCTCAATCTTGTCGATCAGAAATACGCGCTCATCGCCCGCGGCCCACGCCATGCGGCGCACGGCGCTGTCTTGGAAGATCAGCCCGACGTCACCGCCGGCAGAGATGACGCAACGCGCGCGGCCACCATCTGCGAGATCCTGAAAGTCGCTTGAGTTGGTGCCGTCCCACGTTTCGATAGCGTTAAGCCCGCACCACTGGACCCGGCCGGGGTCGTCCACGAGATCGGAGAGAACGACGAACGGCCCAACAATAACCACGTCGCCTGCTTGAGGTGGAGAGCCGCCGAGATCTTCGAACTCCGCTGAAGTCGTAATGTCAAATTTCTGGGGGACAGCGCCCTTCTGGGTAGCGATGATGATGTTGTTGAACTGGGCAAAGCGCCAGTTGGCGTCCGCAGAGAGCGTGCCATAGGGATCACCGTTCTGGCTGACGTCGACCCAAGCCAACGTCGTGTTGTCGAGCTGATAGAGCCGCGTATCTGTTGCCGCAAAGATGAAAACCGTACTGTCTGGAAGACGCGCAACGATGCCTCCGCGGAACGTACCAGGCAGCGCGTCCGTAAAGGACTGCAGCGACCGCATCGGGCCGTAACCGTCGCCGCGCGGCAGCACGTTGCTCAACAGGCGGGTGTATTCCGAGTTCAAATCGGAGACGTCAGGCCTGTACTCAAGAAAATTCAACCTAGGCATTGCGTCCTCCGCTCAGTGCGAAGGCTATTGCTGCCTCATGATCCCAACCTGCAACGATGCGCTTCCTCGCCCTTTGGTATTCAGCGGAATGGCCGCCCATAGGTATAAATTCCACCAGCGGGCCCCTGCGTCCGAAGGCGGACACGATCAGGTTGTTCCTGGTGTTCCGGTTCTGTTGGGCTGAGGTTGCCCATCGGCAGTTTTCCGGTGAGTAGCCCTTGCTGTTGTCTTCCCTATCTATGCTATGCGCCGGGCTGGGGCGGCGGCCCATGTCCGCTAGGAAACATGTGAAATCTTCCCAGCGAGCACACACGGTGATGCCTCGGCCACCCCAATTCGCGAAGTCTTTATCATTCGGATTGCCGCAGCGCTGGCGCATGATTTGCCAGGCCTTGTATTCGGGGGTTTTTGTCTCGCCGTGCGTCCTTTTGGAGCGCCCAGACGCCGCGCGCGCCTCGTTTTGCAGGCACCCGCACGACTTGACGGCCCCGCACCGAAGTTGGGATCCAACGGCAATTTTCTCCCCGCCGCATTCGCAAACGCAGCGCCAGCGGACTAGCCGCACGCGGCCTTCGCCAACATAATCGTACGGCCCGACGGCGACCAATCGGCCGAAGGCCTGCCCCGTGATGTCTTTCGCGCTTTGACCAATCTGCATTACCAGCACGTGGGCGTAACGAGATAGCCCCCCTGCTGCGTCAGGTCATTGGTGCGGTTCTTGAGGTTCCGCATGGCGATCGCGGTCGGGCTGGTGGGGTTCTCGGGCGAGAACATCAGCGCCTTGTCGGGGTCCATCAGGACATTCGAATAGAGTTCCCACTTGGCATAGGAGCGCACGAGCTTTTCAGCCTTCACCATCCACGGGTTGTTGGCTTCGGTGTCATCGGCGGGCGCCGGCATCTTCACCAGTGCGGCGACGCGGATCTCATATGCGGTATCAGGCACGTAGGAGAGGCGGATCTGCTCGCCGTAGTAGCAGTAGGACAGCGGCATGCCGCGCGAAGTGGAGTTCTGGTTGAGCCATTCGATGCGCTCGGGCGGCTCCACCCCAAGGGTAAAGATGTTGTCGCCCTGGGCGATCTTCACGTAGTCGAATTTGAGGATGCGCGGAATGAACGCGCTGTCGTCGCCGTCGTAGATGTCCTGGCCGTCCACCGTGTTAAAGGTGAAGTCGCGACTTTCGTTGAAGTACCAGCGTTCGGCCTCAAGCTGGTTGATGGCGGTGTTGATCGCGTCAGCAATCTGCGACGTGATGTTCGTGCGCCTGAGTTCTGACGCGATCCGGGCCTTCATGATTGCTAATGTCGACACGACTGCCCCCGCGTTCGTGGATGGAAAGAGAGGGGCGAGTTTCCCCGCCCCTCAAGGTGGAGCCTATGAGCGGCCCGGGAGAACGTAGGCGAGCAACGCCACGCCAGCGCCGGTCGTGGCTGCGGTGCCTGACAGGGCAAGCGAGGCCGTAACCGTCGTATCGGCGGCGACGCTCATCGACACAGCTTCGTCCAAGGGAACGAAGGTCGCGGTAGTGAGCGACATGACCGTGCCAAAAAAGTCGTCGTCTGCAGCGGTGCCGAAGTTGATCAGGTTGTTGGTGCCCGAGTTGAACACCGTGTTGACCTGAACGCCGGACATCGGCTTGATGATCATTGCTCCCGCGGGAAGAACACCCAACGTGTAGACGTTGGTCGCCCCGTCCGCGTAGCTGATTGCCTTGGCCAGGTAGTGCACCTGATCCGTGTGGTAGAGCTTGGCAGACGTGCCAGCTGTTCCAGTAGCCATGTCTTAGCCCTCCTTAGCTGGCGCGCGCGGCATACGACGCGATCGTGATCGTGCCGAAGTCGACTGAGTTGAAGACGGTCTTTTTCATGCCCCACATGGCCCATGCGGAGACCTCAAGCTCGCGGTCATGGTCGAGCATTTCTTCAGACCAGCGGTAGGTCGTGCCGCCGGACTTGGAGTTGCCGTAGGCCAGCATTGCCGCCTGGCAGCCGAGCAGGACCGCACGGCGCACCGTTGAAATGGCAGCGCCGGTCGAGCCGTTGACACCCTGCGACACGTCCTGGGACTTGCGCAGAATGCAGCTGTTGTATTCGCCGATGGCGCCCGTATAGAGCGGGTTGTCCTTGATCTTGCCGCCAGCCATCGCCTGTTTGGCGTAGTCCACCCACGAACCCGTTGCCGTGTTCGTGCGCAGGCTCGTGACCTGTGCCGGATCAAGATAGACGACGTACTTGTGCTCACCCTTGAGCGGGCGGACGATGTTGTTGCCCGTCGAGGCCATTTCTACGGCCTTGTCGATCAACTGCAGCGTGAAGGTGTCGTTGGACGTGATGGCCTGGTCCGATGCGGCAGCAGCAGCACGGACAAGGCGCGTTGCGGTCGGGGCCGACACGGTGTTGAAGCCGGTATAGACCGCGCCCGAGGTTGCACCTTCGGTGTTGGCCGGCGTGTAGCCGCACACCTGATTGAAGAACGAAACCGTCTTGCGTTCCGTCCACCACTCGACAAGGCCGTCCTTGGCCTGTTCGCGCAGGTTGAAGGGGACGCGCTGAGTGTCGATCGTGTTCTTCGACTTGACGCCGACGTTGGCGCCCAGTTCGTTGATGATCACGCTGTCAGAGTAGTGGGTGAGGGCTTCGGCGTTACCAATGGCTTTCTGGCCTTCGGTGATGCCCTTCTGAGCAAGGCGTGTGCGCAGAGAGAAGGTGATCTTGTCGCCGCCTTCCTTGGCGGTGTCGGTCTTCTCTTGGATGATGGAGTTTTCATCTTCGCCGATAAGCGGCTCGATTTCGAGCGTATCGCGCTCGGCCGTGATGGTCTGCTTGGCCCAAAGCTTCTTGGCCATGGCGTCGTTGACGCCAAAGGACGTTGTAGACATGAGAATGCCCCTCTATGCCGTTCCTGGTTTTTGGAGATGCGCGGGAAGTCGTTCGCGCAACGGGGCAGCTATCGAGGCTGTCCAACCGGAACGGCCGATGACGGGGCCGGGAGTACGGAACGACGTTAACGACTGTCGTTCAGAGCGGAACTGCGTTTGGGGGCAGCAGGGGCGCCAACGCGCTACATCTGGTATTGAAGGTGTGTTGATTTGCAGAATGCGTCAACACGGTGGTGAAATTATTTCTTCGCTGCGGCTAGAAAATTTGCGCGAGTGACGCGGCGATCTCAGGTTGGCCCGTAAGAGCCATCCCGAGAAGCACGACAACACCCGCGGTGAAGATGATCAGGCACATATAGTCGAACCATCCCAGCATCACCGGCCCTCCATGAGCTTGCCCCACGCTGCACGCCCGTGCTTTGCGATGTACTCCTTACGCGCGTTGCCGAAGTCGCTGTCTGACATCTGCACAAGGCGCTCAACGGTCAGTTGCTCGACGCCCCCGCTTGAGCCTGAGCCGCGCAACGTCTGCGACGCCGCCTTGCCCTTGTTGATGCGCTCGATTTCAGCAGCAGCGTTGGGGTCGACGGCGGGCTTGGGCGGTTCGGGCTGTGCACCTTGGTAGCCGAACGCCTCAGCCATCGTGTAGACCGTCTCAGCCCAAGATTTCTTGTTGGCGTAGCCGTCTTTGATGAGGTCTTGGATCTCTCCGACGATCATCTCTTGGCGCTTGGCCGGGTCAGCAACGCCACGTGCCTGCAGGATCTTGTCCTGCACCATCGTCGCGTGCTGCAGGGCCTTCTCAAAGTCGGGCTTGGCCTGTGTGAAGCGGGCCAAGTCCTGCTGGTAATACTCGTTGGTCGCCCGGGCTTCGAACTGCGCTTTCGTCTCGCTGCTCGTTTTGGCGATTTCTTCCTTCGCCGCCTTCAGTTCCTCTTGCAGGTAAGTGAAGGCCCCGAAGATGTCCTCTGTTGGGTCAACCGGCTTGCGCGGCTCGATCACCTGTTCGTTGGCAGGCTTCTGCGGCGCATACTCGTTGAAGATCGCGTTGCGCTCGCGCGCGCGGATCAGTTCGGCCGAGATCGCGTTCAGCTTCTCTCTCGTCTCGTTGCGCTCGGTTTTCAACCGCTGTGCATACGAGTGCGGGACATAGCGCCCATTGGTCTTGTTGCGGGCAATGCCGTCCTCGCCGATCTCGATCGTGTCGACGTCGAGATCGTCATCGTTGGCGGCTGGCGCCTGTTGCTGTGCCGGTGCTGACGATGGTGCGGGCTCGGCGGCCGGTGGCGTTACGCTCTCCCCCCGGCTGCTGATGTAGGCCTGTTCTTCCGGCGTAAACGCATCGCCGCTCGATGCTAGGTCCGTGCTCATTTAGAAACCCCCGTTTCCGTTAAGTCCGCCGGGCGGCACGATGCCCCCGAGCCCTTCCGGCGGCAGTGATTGCTGTGGTTCTTGGTCAAACATCTGTGGAAGCTGCTGCATGGGCGACGCACCCTGCCGCGCTCTATCTGGCCCGATGATCTCCGCATCGTCTGCCTCACGGCTCGGCGGCTTGCCCATCATCTTTGAGAAGTAATCTTTGAGCCCGGTTAGAAGCTCTGCTTCGCGCGCCTTTGCGTTGGCCTCCGTGGCGCGTGCCAGGTTGAGCACGGCCGCAGTGTTGGACTGCTGCGCCGATCCCTTGTCCTTCTCGATCTGGGCAACAGCGCCTTCCTTAGCGAGGGCTGCCTGCTCATCCGCACCGGGCTTGGGCTGGGTAAGCGCCTTCTTGAAGGCCTCCTGCAGTTTCGTTGGCAGGCCCGGGATGAAATCAATGATCTCCGCGGCCAAGTCCGGCGTCATCGAGCCTTGCTCAATGAAGAACGGCAGCACCGGCTGCAATGCCACCCATGCCCGTTCCTTCGTGTCGGGTGCGCTCGGCGCGTCACCAACGATCGTATCGTATTTCCCGCCCACGTCGTTTGCCGTCAGCTTCTTGGCGACAGGCCCATCCTTGCCGTCGATCCTGATCCAGCGCTCATCGCTCATGAGGTGGTTCTGCAGGAAATAGAGCTTGGTGCGGCCGACGTTCTTTTTCATCAGCGAGCGCGCGTCAAAGATCGTTGCAAGAATGGTCATTGCCGACTGCTTGCGCTGCGCTTCCAAAACGCCCGCCTGTTCGCGATCGGCCATGCCCATCAGCTCAAGGTTCATGCCGGTGACGTCGGGGAACGCTGCGTCTGCACGTTCCAGCAGGCCCGCCACGCCGGCCGTGATCGCGCCGCCTGGCTTGGCCATCACCTTGCCCTTGGCGATCGCGCCGTCTTCAAGGATCGTCACGCCGTTGGGCTTGCCGTAGTTGGCCATGGCCGCCTTGACGTCGGCGAACGCGCCGCGCTCGGCCATGATCCCGCCCTTCGCGGACGAGTTGATGATGTGCATCATCTGGGAGAAGAACTTGTTAGACCACTTCTGCGGGTCTTTCAGCAGATCCACCAACGAATAGAACGAGCCGTCTTCATCATCGGGCTCGGCCGTCACGAAGTTGAACGTGAACCCGTCTGGGCGAGGTGCAGGCCCCTCCTGCAGAAGCTTGCCCCCAATGAAGGCCTGCTTGAACACCTTGCGGCGCAGCTTTGACGACGGCAGATCCTCGCCCATGATGTTGCGGGGGTCGGCTTTGAACTGCTCGTTGAGCAGCTTGAACTGCTCCGGGTCCATGTCCTTATGTTTGGGCTCTGGTGACCCGTCTTCCTTCGGCATGCCAGCGTTCGGATTGACCGCGCGCACGTACGCCTCGTATTCCCACCACTGGATTTGCACGATCTTGACGTTGCGCTTGGGGTCGTTGTCGTCGGCGCGGCTTTCGTCCCTGCGTTCCTTTTGCTTCTGCGTCTTGGGGTCGCCCTTGTTCGTGGCGCCGACGTCCTCAGCCCATGAGGCATCGAGATCTTCAACCGTCATGGTGCTCGTCACGCCGGGGATCAGCTCGCGGGCTTCCTTGAGCGACATCTGGCGAATGCGGCCGACGCGCTTGGCGTCCTCGAAATTCTGATCGCGTGAGTTCTTGTCCCAGAACATCTCGCGTGGGTAGATGCGCTCCTCGATATAGAGGCCTTCGGGATCGTCATCATAGGAGATGGAGCTTTCGGTGCAGCCGACACCGCAGATATTGGCGTCCCTGAAAGCGCGCGACTGATGACGGGGCGCGTCGCTGGTTTCGTCCATCCACGAGGCACCATCCGAGAGCAGTTCGTTGGCCTTTACCTCGCCGGCGTTGTCGGGCTCGCGCGGGACGTAGCTGGTCTGCAGCCGGTTGTTCACCTCGATGCCGCATATTGCGCGCAGGAACTTGTTCGTCTTGTTGAACGAGATGATCGGGCGCATCTGCTCGGTAAGCTCGGACTTTTCCTCCTCAGTCCACTGCCCCCACGGGGTAATAAAGCGGAAGTTCTCCTTGGCGCGCGTCTGCCAGGCCCGATAGCCGGGGGCGGAGATATCCTCCTGAACCCAGCCCTTGAGCGTTTCAAACAGGTCTTCCTCGGTGCTTTTGCGCGCCATGGTCCTAGTCCTTCTTGAAGGTGTTGACGACGCCTGCACCTGACTTGGTGGCACTCTTGGTCAACTGGACCTGTATTGCGCTGAGGCGCTGGTTGTAGCGCTCAGCGACCTGCATCAGCAGTTGCGCGTTGACCGGGTTGGTCTGAGCCACGGCCCCGGTCGTGAGGTCGTTCATGGCCTGCTCCATCGCCATCGACATGCCGAGGAGCACCAAGCCATCACGTGACAGCTTGGTTTGGTCGATGTCTACGAATGCGCCTTGGCCTTCGAGCGGCTGGCTCATGGCGCCCAATCCTGCGGGCACGCCTGGGCACGGATGCGGCACTGCCAGTTGACGTTGCGCAGCACGCCGGACCCAACCCGCTTGCACTTGTAGGTGTCGCCCTTCATGTTGTCGGCGGCCTCCGCGGAAACCTGTGACGCTGCATCGGTGCGCCAGGCAACGCGCGCATCGTACTTGGCTTTCTCCTCCGTCACGCCGTAGCTGCCCGCAGCCTCAATCGTGGTGCAAGCGCTCTTGCGGGGCCTGGCGAACGCCTCAATCGACAGGCCGATAAACAGGCCCACTGCAAGGAACACGATGGAAAATAGCTTCATGACCGCCTCCTAGAAGTTGAGCCCACGAATGAGCGTCGCTGTGGTGCTGGTGCTCATGATCTTCGTCGCGGCGATCGGGTAAATCTGGCCGATGATTACCGCCGTGAACGTGACGACGTTGCCAGCAAGATCAGTGATCGCGACGTTTCCAGCGCCGCCGACGACAAAGCCATCAAGCGGTGGGTTGTAGACCGTGCTGTCTGACGTCGTGATTGCCGTAACCTTGCCGTAAGGCGCAGCGTTCGTGAGCATGCCGGACTGGGCCATGTCTCAAGCTCCTGTGTTGGCGGCGCGCTGCCGCAGGTTCATCCACCAGCACATCACGCGGACCGTCAAATGCGTCCAAGGCCCCCGATAGGCTATGCGCATGCATGCCCCTTCGAAGCGAGCAAGCGGCAGACGCTTAAGGCGAGCGCGGGCCTCATCCTCAGAGCGAGCACAAATCTCGAAGCCGTACTTATGGCCCTCCCAATCGTAGGAGAAGCTGTAGTCGTACCAAGCGACACCATCGATCACGGCGGCTGGCTTAACGGACGGAGCGACCATCAGACTGCCTCCTCGGCTTCAGTGTCGGCTTTCTTCTTGGCCTTCTTGGCGGGCTTCGGGGCTTCCTCGGCTTCGTCCTCGACCTTGGGGGTGCGCTTGCCAACCTGGCTGATGAGGTAGTCCTGCAGTTCGTTGGGCGATACGCGCTGCTCGATGACGACCTGCACAACGCCGCGGCGCGCGTGGACGCTATCGGGGGCGCCGGCGCGGAGACGCTGCTCCTCGTACTTGCTCAGCGCTGCTGAGACTTCCTGCTCAACCTTGGTCATGTCCTGGCCTCCTAGCCGGGGTTGTGGTCGGTACAGACTGATCAACTCGGGACGCAACGAAGGCGGGACGATCACGCTTTCAGCTTCTCTGCGATATAGTCCCAGTCGCTATCATCAAGAGCGCCGCTCCAATCCCTCGCGATCGTAAGGATTGTGCCCCTGCCGTTCAGCCAAATTCCAATTTCGACGCCGCCGTGGGGTCGCGGATGACCTAAGACCGGCTGCGACTTGACATCGGCACCTGGGTGTCGCCTCTCCATCTCTGATTTTATCGAGGCAATTTGAACCTCCCACTCCCTGTCGCTTTTCATGCCGTCATCCACGAACCCTTGGCGGGCTCGGATACTCGATGATGTGGGTTGGAACGCGGGTGGATGCCGGCGGCCAGCGACAGCAGGAACGCATCGGCAAGGTTCGGGGAGTGAACCCCACGCTTTTTCATGTCGTCCTTGCTCTCGACCTTGCGCTTGCCGAGAGACGTGAAATCGTAGGTCGGTGCCGTCAGTTCAGCGATGAGCTTTTCGATCATCGCGTGCCCGTCCTCGGCAATGAGGATGTTGGGCAGCTTGCAATCCTTGGCGGCAAACCACGCCCGGCCGCGGAACCACAGTTCATCGCGCAGGCGGTGGTCCGTGTCGGAAATCGCCGCGCTCTCGGACACGTTGCAGCCGCGAACGATCTGAGCCACCGGCGAGCCCGGCAGCCGCATAATGTCGTAGGCGCTGGCGCCATAGCCGATGATGTCGACCACGATTTCACGGGGGCGCTCATCGATGGGTGTGCGCATGTACTGGTCAATGACCTTGCCGGACACCTGGGCGCCGTCGAGGCCGTGCCATTCCATTGGGATGCCCAACAGCGTGTTGCCTTGGCGTTTGATTAGGGCCGTGCTGTCGTCACCGAAGCGGGCGACGTCGAGGCCCCACACCGGCCAGACATTCGAGGTGGCGATCTGGCGGCCCTTGGAGGCCAGCACGAGATCAAGCGGGATGACGGTCTCATCGTCCTGCGTGGGGAAGTTCCCTTCCACGCGCACCCGATACGCATTCGAATTGCGCCCGTAGCGCGCAATAATATCATCGATGTGACCGCGCGCGGTTGGCACGTCCTCGCTTGAGACGTGCATGCAGAACCAACGCTCGCGCAACAGATGGTGCGTGTCGAAAAAGAAGCCCGATGACTTGGTTGGGTTGCCAGCAAGAACGGCTAGGGCGCCCGGAGTTGAGAGGGCGCCCATGGCGACTTCATAGGCCGCTTCATGCACCGAGGATGCCTCATCAACGAGAAACATCAGGAAGGGCGAGTGAAATCCAGCCATCGCCTGTGGATTGTCTTTCGAGGCGGTTCGCGCGACCGCGAATGCCTCGTCTGGATGGCGAACGACTACCACCCGTTCCTTCTGGACGTCGATCTCGTCCTGAAGCGCCGGCGGCAGGCGACGACACCAAACCGCTATCTCTGGCCAGATCGTGTCTGACAACTGAGACTGAGCGCCGGCGACAACAGGGATCTTCGCATTGCGGTGCGTGAGTAGCCCCCAGATGACGAGGATTGAAAGCGTCGCTGATTTCTTGCAGCCGTGGCCAGACCGAATGGAGATGCGCTTGTTGCCGTCTCTAATGGCCTTGAACACGTTCGCTTGCCACGGCTCCATGGCGTGGAGGTCCCCCGCCGGCGGCGAGCCTGGCTCCGGAATACCCAGAACCCCCGTGGCGAACATATACGGATCATCGCGGCTAGCGAGCCAGGCGCGTTGCCAGTTTTCGATCTGCGGGCTCATGCGGCCCTCGCAGCGAATTCACCAAAATATTCCCGCGCGGCTTTCTCGTAGGCGACCCGCGCATCCTCTTTGTCGGCATAGATGCCAAGGTATTTGCAGCGGTTGTTTATCGATATCTGGGCAACCCATTTGCCCCGCGCTGCATGCCAGCGAACACCCTTTATGCCACTCGTGTTGTGATTTGGGATGCCGCTGTTGCCGTTATTCTGAACGCGGCTGGCTTCGCGCAGGTTCACGATGCGGTTGTCGGTGCGATCGCGGTTCACGTGATCCAGGTCAGCGGACGGCCAGCGACCATGCACCCAGAAGAAAGCCACACGGTGGGCTAAGTACTTCTTCCGGTCCACCCAGAACGCTAGGTAGCCGTTGCTATGCCGCGCGCCGGCGACGTCACCGGCCGAGTAAGGGTGCCTTTTTGCGTAAGGGCTTGAGTTCTGAAGCCAGCGGAATTCGCCAGTTTCTGAGTTGTAGGACACAACCTCACGCAATCGCTCTGGTGTGAGGGTCACTTGCGCCCCCCCTCACTAATGAACGTCCAGATGTCGGAGAAGCCCTCGCCGGCGTTGATCGTGTTGTCGATGTTGGCTAGGCGGGGATGCGTGTACGGCGCTGCAGCCTTCGCGGCATCCATGCGGACCGCCTCGGGCTTCTCCTCGTTGCGCATGATGTTGAGCAAGTAGGCCAACGGCGTCAGCCCATCGCCTACTGCCTCGACAGTGGCAGCGTTCGCAAGCTTGCGGTGAGTAGCAACGCTACCCTTTTTCCTGCCTGCATTTGTCCTTGTGCCGCCGCGTGCCATGGCTTTGATTTCTTTGATTTCTTTGATTTCTATTTCAAACAATCAAACTTTTTCGAGCACGCTCAAGCGCCAGCCTTCACCCCAAGGGATAGTGTTGTTCCCTGAGGCGTACATGCTGGCTGATGTTGCAACGGCGAGGTCGGCGCCCTGAGGTGTCACCTCGTAGTAGACAGACTTGCCGGGCTCGACCTGGAAGTAGGCGATCTCTACGCCAGCCGGGGAAGCTGCGGCATCAGTTGTATCGGCGGCGGGCGACGTCGTTTCCAATACGTCCCGGCCGCGTGGCGGCTGCTTCAGATACAGCACGCTATCAAACGTCAGGTTGCGGCCCTGAACGGGCGCAGATACGAGGCTGTTGGCTGTGAAGAAATGGACTGTGGCGGTCATTCGGCTGCTCCCAGCTTTTCAGCAATGAGGGTGTCAAGCTGTTCGATTGCGTCGATAGGCCAAGCCGAGATTGGGATGGCCCGAAGATTGGGGCGCAGATCGCGCACCTCGTGGGCTGAGCACCGGCGGGCGAACTCGGTTGCCTTCTCCTGTGGGGTGCTCATTCGGCCTCCTTGGTCGGGTTGATCAACGCAAGACGGTCGAGAGTTTGCAGAACGATGAGGATTGACCCACTGGCCGGAGCTCCGGGGGAGCGGATCATGCTGACTAGGGCGTGCTCATGGGCTGCAATACAGGCGTCTAGCTCGGCCTGAGTAACAGGCACGGGCTTGGTCTGTGATGTTGCGTCCTTAGCCAATTTTATCCCCCAAAAGTCCGCTGTCCGGCGCCGTGTACGCTGTTGAAATGCTCCGATGTCATTTGATGAGCGCTGAGCTTTACAGGCTACGTGGTGCCTTATCGCGGACGGTTGATAGTCTGCCTGATTTGCAAGCCTCAACGTTCGAACTCTCCACAGATATGCGAGTTCTCCACAGCGTTGTATGCAACCAGCGCTGAGAAGCCTTGAATTGACCGTGATTTTTCAGCAGCCGCGATTTCCTGGGCGCGGATGGCGATGCGATCGCAGATGACACGCACGGCTGGATCGGCCTTCAACCGCTCTGCAACCTGCCTGCAGCCGTAAATTACCGTCGTGTGGTCCCTGTCGCCGAAGCGGTGGCCGATCTGCGGGTAGGACTGCAGCGTCAGTTCCCGGGCGATGTACATGGCCATCTGGCGGGGGTGGCAGACGTCCATGGCTCGGATCTGCGAAACCAGGACCGGGATGCGCACCCCTGTGATTTCCGAGGTGGCCTGGATCACGTGGGAGATCTTGATCATCCCTGCCTCCCATAGCGGGCGTTCCAGAAGTTCTTGTCGGGCGTGATTTTCTTGAACGTGGTCGCTCTGCCGCCGTAGGTTTTCGATAGATAGGCGTCGACGGAGCCGTGCTGCTCGATCACCTTGTCCCGCCATTCCTCTGCCGATTTTGCTCGAGCGGCTTGCTGCCGCCAGTGCTCGATTGCCTCTCGGTCTTTCGGCATGAGGTCGCCAGCGATTATCCCTTTGAGGGATTTGCCCTCGATCAGTATGCGCTTGGCCGCGCCGACCATATGGGCGCGTAGGTCGCGGTCCCAGCCCTCGCTGATTGCCTCGCGGACCCATGGGTGCGTGTGAAAGCGCTCATGGAACTGGCCAACGACAGGCTGCCATTCCCTCTCGTCAGGCTTTCCGCCTTTGACCTCGTAGAGCTTTTCACCTTGCACGTAGGACCGGGCGATGTGGTCAGCGACGCTCAACCGCATGCCGAGGGGCACGCCATCTAGGCTTAGGGGGGTCATACGGTCACTCCGCGCTTGCGCCAGTATTCGATCTGCTCGAGTTCTTCCTTCGTGTAGGTCTTGCGGGGCGGCGGGGTGGGGGTGTCGGGAGGTTTGGCTTTGCTGGCCGCCGCCTTGGCGTAGCGGTCGTCCTTGTCCCGCTTATCGCGGACCATGCGCGCGAGTTGGGCGCTGACCTGCGCCTCGAGGGGCTTCAAACGGTTGTTCGGCTGGACGTAGCCGGCGGCCTGCTTCAGGGCCAAGCGCAGTTGCTGCTCGTCACCGAAGGCCTCGAGCCATTCGGTTCTGCACCCGTTAAACAGGACCAATTCGCCGTTGATGAAGGCGGCGCGATCGCCGACCGCGCGCTGCGGTTCATCCGAAGGCAAAGGGGCGTCGGGTTTTTTAGTTTGTTCCAGTGTTCCAGTGTTATCCTTATTATTGTTGTTGCTTGCATGTTGTGTGCTTGTTGATTGCGTGTTGTTTGCTTGTTGTTTTGCTTGTCGTGTGTAATCCTCGAGCACCTGATAAACGTCGAAATTACAGATGCTTACGACGGAAGCTTGCTTGCCAATTTGCTTGTTGCTTTCCGAGACACCCGGCTTTGCACGCTCGATCATCCCGTCATCCTCGAGCTTGTCGAGCCATGTGCGGACGGTCTGCGGGGTCCAGTTCCAGCGGTGCGCGAGATAAGAGACTGCGCCGACCAATTGGCCGGGGTGTATCTCCATTTTCCGGCCGCCGTTGTTGACGGTGCCGGCCTCGTAGCGACACTCCATGATGAGGTCGATCCACGCTTCCGCTCGAGAGAGCGCCCCGCGATCTGGGTTGGCTGGCTTGACGGGTTGGCCAAAGCCGACAAGCCAGTGCTCGCGCATGGCTCTCGAGACAGCCACCCAGCCCTTCTTGCCTCGGTTAAGGGACGGCCCGCCGTTGTGTCCGATGCCGCTCATGCGACACCCAACATTCCACAGGTTTTGCACCTGTTATCCAACGCCCGGGCATTGCCGGAATAGGGCGAGTTGTGTATGGTCATAGTCGTTCCTGCGTATCTCTCTGCTCTGTAGTTCGCGTACCCCACGGATCGCCCCCGATCCGACAATTCAGCGCCCCTCGACCTGCAAGTCCTGGGGCGCTTCGCGTTTAGAATGGCGGGTCTGATTTGCCTTCCCAGGCGTCGATCGACACCGGCACGACAGTGCGCGCTAGGGCCCTCATAGCTTCGGCATAAACCCGGATCTCATACTGGGCATGCGAGTGCACACGCAGCGACAGGAACTTCATCAGGTTCAAGAGATCGACGGTCGCGAACATATGGCTGTAGGTGGCGACCGGCAAGACGGAGCGCGCCAGCTCGCGCGGCCAGCCATCAGCCAGCAAATCGCGATACAGCTGGAAGCAGCCCTCGCAGTAGTGGCGGACCTTTTTGGTCTGCTCCTCGCGGGCGCCCAGCACCTCGATCGACGTAATCGGATCGCGCGCTTGCTTGCTGCTGGCAGACTGGCTGCCGATTAGCACCGGGTCCGGGACATAGAACTCTTCCGGCAGTTCGCGGTAGCGCGCCGACAGTTCGTTGAATGACCACGTCCGGTGACGATGCCACTGGCGGAAAACGAAGATCGGCGCCTTGACCTCGAAGGTGAATGTCACAGCCTCGAACGGCGTCGTGTGGTGGTTCTTCCATAGGTAATTGATCAGCTTGGTATCGCTGCCGCTATCCTCTCCTGCACGCCATGCGGCTTCGTAGGAAACGCGAGCGGCACGCACCACGGAGAGGTCTGACCCCATGCTGTCAACGAGACGGACATAGCCGTGATCTAAAACGTCGATCCTGTCGCCAGTTGATCGTCCCTCAGCTTCGAAATTTCGCGCTGCAAGTACCATGCTGCCTTCTCCAAATCCTCGATGTGCTTCGCTGGGTCTTTCTTCCCGGCGCGCGAGATGTATTTGACGGCGTTGCCGTCGTTGAACCCTAGGCCCCAGGCCTCGATGACCTTGATCGCCTCGTAGGGATTGCTCTCGCCGCCGTAGTGCGATGGGTGATTGACGGCTTCGGCCATTAATTGACCTCCTTCTCGTGTTTGCTGAGCACCAAGGCTCGGGCCTCATCCGCGTCGATACCCGCGAAAACAACGAGGTCTTCCCAGCCGAAGCCCTCGCTAGCCATCCACTCGGCGTGCTCGCGAGCCGCAATGCTGTCTTCCAGGTCGAGTTGCATGGCAGAGTGTGGCTGAGCCATAGCTAAGCTGCCTTTCTGGTTGGGGTTTTGCGCTTTTTCTTAGGTCCGCGCCGGGCCTTTAATTTCTCTCGTGGCTCGAATGGCAGGGCACGTGGGGCGGCCGACAACCACGCAACCTCCATGGGATCACCACGGGTTGTATCTGTCTGTTTTTCAGGGAAAATGTAGTAGACGACGGGCCTTGGGACGTATTTGCCCCGCGCCTGCATGCGTTCGAAGACAAAATCGTGGTCGTCGTCGTCCAAGGTTGAGATGCGGCGCTTTTCGACGTTGGGTTCGCGTTTGAAATACTCGCGGAATGTCCCGTAGGATGGCCGGCGAACGCGCTCTGAGGCGCACCAGTTGCGCAGAGCCGCGTCGACGTCATCAGGCAGCAGCGGGCGCACCGGGGCGTCCTTGCGGATCTTGATGATGTAGCGGGCGACCTCGCGGGTGATAACGAGGATATCCCGGTCTCGCAGCGGCGGCCGGTCATAGGAAGCGATGGCCTCCTCGATAGGAACGCTGACGGCCGGCAACTCGTGCATGACCTGCACAGGTTGGGAAACCGAACTCTCAAGCATTTCTTGCAAGTTGGGTGGGCGAACGATCTCACGCTGCCGCCCGAACCAGTCGAAAAGCATCAAGCGTCCTCCATCAAAATCTTGGACGTCATCAGAGGTGTTGCCGTGTACGTCTCCGGCGGGCGGGCGGTGACCTTGGGCGGCTGGAAACAGCGGCGCGCATGGTGCTCGCAGTAGGGGAGGCCCGGCACCTTGTCCTGGCCGCAGTAGCCATGCTCTGGCGTGCGAGGGTCGCCAATGACGTAGCGGCAGTGGTTGTCCTCGAGGTTGGCAAACGTCACGCGGGCAATGTCAGCGGCGGCGCGGGCCTCAATCGACAGCAACTCGTTGTCGGCGGTGAACTCCCGCTTCTCCCGGGCGTAGGCGTTCTGATTGATCTTGGTAAGTGTCGTGCGCAGGACGACACGGGCGGGGTTGCGCTTCTTGCTGGCGCGCAACCGGCCCTTGGGGTTGCGGGCGCCACGTAAGGCAAGGCCCTCGCGGTGCACCTTGCCGATGATGGCGTTGCGCGAAAATCGCGTGTGGAATTTGCTGTTGATCTGCTCCGCGGCCAGGGAGGCGCTAACGCCGGTTGCCCAAACCTTTTTGAGAAAATCAACCCTCTCATCGCTCCAACCGGACATAAAATCGCCCCCGCGAAATGCTGTGATCCCGAAAAGAGCCGACCCCGAAGGGCCGGCCAGGTCTCGGGAGGAAACGCCCAGTCGTATGGGCCGTGCTCTGCCATCGGCAGGGCGCCAGCGTCAGGACCAAGGGAAGGAAGCTCACGTTTCTGAGAGCTATTCGTCTCGGCGGGCCAGGTCCGGGAGAACCTGCTGACGCTGGTGCGCTACTGAGGGCTTACGCGACGCAACTTGACGCTCTCGGCTCGGTGTGATTGCCGCTAAGACCACCTCCGCAGAGGCCCCCGCCGGACGTCATCACACCTTGGTATGCAAGGCCTGCCGATCACAAAGGCCCCCTGGAAATGCGGGGAACGCAAATCAACGAAACACTTATGCTGCGCGCCCTTGGCCACTTCCCCGCTTCGGGCGGACGGGATAAGGTGCGCGCAGAGCGGCATTAGCCGCGTAAATTTCTTCGACACTCTTTCCAGTCAGCGACATCACCGTGGGCCAGTGGTCTTCAGGAATGCCGATGCGGGTCCATTTTTTGACCGCCTCGGTTCCAATCGGTTTCACCGACCTCTTGCTGGCGACCGAGATCGCCTCGGGGCCGCCCGCTGCCTTGATGATTGCGCGTATTTCGAGAGTGCTATCCATGAAGCAGCAGTGTATGGAAGTAATTTCCACTTTTCAAGCACGTTTTTTCCATTTATGTGGAGGTGTGTCTTTCGGTAGGTTCCGGCCATGAGCAAGCACTGGTCAGAACGTCTAACCGACTGGACACTGGACAAAGGGTGGAGTTGGGCCGAACTAGCCCGGCGTACCGGCGTTCCTATTGATAGTATTCACAAGTACCGCAAGGGCGGGGTTGCTGCCCCCCGTGGTTCGATTATGGACGACCTCGCAAGGCCGTTCGGGAAGACTGGCGTAGAACTCCACTACGGCGTCCCGCGTGTTTCAGGAAACGCACAAATCCCCTTGCTGGAGGCGAACGAAGTGGGAACAATCCAACCGTCAGATGTAATTCGTGACGTGTGGGGAGGCGTTCAAATGATGGCCGTTCCTGCCGAATTGGCAGAAAACACTTTTTCATTCAGGGTTTATGACGACGCGTGCGCACCAAAGTTCGAGGTGGGCGATATTGTGATCTGCGAGGAAGTCAGGACTGCAACCCCCGGTAAATTTGTTATCGCGAAAGTCAACGGGTTCCCTGAGGGGTTGCTGCGGCGTTACCGCCCACTGAACGCTGTGGATAACTCGCGTTTCGCCCTCATCGCGACGAACGAGGACTTCCCGCCAATCGAAGTTGACACGAGCCATCCCGGATTTATCGTCGGACAGGTTCTCAAAGTAATAAAAGACGTTTGACTGTGCCAGCTTGATACGCTGACGCTCGCGGCCTAAAAGCCACAATACCAACAAAGTGGAATTGTCTTCCACTTTTCTGTTGACGTATCCCTGAAGTGGAATTATCTTCCACATTGTCCGACGCTGATGCGGCGCCACCAGAGGGCTCCGGTTAGGCGCCCCAGTTTGGCGGGGGTTGGGCACCGGCCGGGGAGGCTTCCTCCCGATGCGCACCCCGGCCGGGCAACATTTCAGGAGCGGTCGATGCAGACGAGCCAGGACATTGCAGACACGATGAAGGCGGGAATGGCCGCTTTCCGCACGGGCGTTCCTTCCGACTACTCAGACGACCAGGATTGGAAGTGGGGCTGGAAGGAAGCTGAGCGGCTTGCGCGCCCCACGGCTCGCCAGTCGGTTGACGCCATCACGAACTCCGACGCCTTCAAGGCTGCCGCGACCAACTACTGGTCACACGCACCAAAGGCCAAGCCTGACCGTCGCGAAACCGAACTGCGCGGGCTGCGGGTCTTCACTGAGGCCCAGATCGCCGACAACTCACCCGCCGGCCATCGCGCAATCCTGGACGAACTGCAGCGCATCTTCGCCCGCATCGAGGAGTGGCGCATGGAGCGGTCGGTTCATTTCTCGATGCCGGAGCGCACCTTCATTCTTGCTGCGCTCAACCGCGAGACGGCTCTGCTCGACCTCGCTGAAATCGTGGAGGGCGTGTGATGCAGCGCGCCCAAGAGGAAGACGGCCTCCAACACGTCAGCGACTACCGAGCCAACGCCTACCTGTCAAACATCGGACGCCAGCAACAGCAGCGCGCCTTGGCCCGCCTGATCGCGACGATGGCCCGCAACGACGACGCCGATATTCGCCGCCAGCAGCGCCGCAAGGCCCGTGAACTGCGCGGACGCGAGCGGGTCGCAGAGCACTGCCGCCTGATCAACGCGACCACCCGGGAAATCGACGCAGCCAACCGGCTTCTGGCGGCAACCGAAGAACGCTTTGCGAGGGCGTCATGAGCAACGTCGTTCAACTCCCCGGAACCGAGCGCCGCGAGCAAGGCGCGGTCATCATCCCCACCTTCAAGTGGAAGTCGTTCGCCGACTACCTGAAGCAGGCCAGCAAGGAAAAACTGACTGCCGACGACGCCAAGGCGAAAGCCGAGCGGCACCGCGCTTCGATGGTTGAACTCTTTGACCGTCTCAGCCGCGACCACACGGCGCGCTCCATCGAGCAGATCGGAGCCGACGAAACCATCAAGCAACTGGAGGCAAGTCTGGCCTTCGCAAAGTCCCAACGCGGCTAACCGGAACAGCAGTGCATGCGTCCAACCTACGAGATCCCCGTCATGCACTTCGAAGACAACGCCAGACCCCCGGCGCCGATGTGGGTCAACGAACTCTACGCAGCCGCCGCGTTCTTCGGTTTCTGCGCCGCCCTTCTCACCGTCGTAACTTTAGCCGCTGGCTAGGAGAGTACCGTGGATTTTTTCGAGCGCCGCATTGGACGATCAGCCAACGATTTCCTCGTTGACCTGCTGGCAACCCTTGATGACCCGCGGCTCTACACCGTGGTTTGCGAGCAGGGCAAGGCATCGGTGAAGCTCAACATTGCGGGCTCAAAGTCCGTCGTCAATCTCGTCCACGGCTTGCTCAACGAGTTGGAGGCCTACGACGCCACCAACGCCATCCTCGAAAATATCCGCATCCGTAACCTGCAGGTGAAGTCATGACAGACCCGTTCGCCTGGTACAAAGCAGCGCTACGCGGAGAGCGCCCGCCGATCCACGACGACCACCCTCAGTGCGGTCACTTTAAGACGCGCCGCAATCAGAACTCCCCGTGGGTGGCCGGCTCAATCTGGATGGACGTCGAAGGCAATTTAATCTGCCGCGTCGGCGACGAACTCAAAGACCCGCACGACACCTGGACCTGGCTCGCCAAGCGTCCGGTACCGCAAGCTGATGCCATGCACTGGTACAAACACAAGCGCTGGCCCGACCAGCCAGACATGGCGACAAACACGCTCGTCGTGACCAGCATCACCAAGGCCATGAAGTCGCTCAAGGCAGAACCGGAAATCAGCGAACTGCTGACGGCGATCGCCGAGCGCGTCTACGCCGAAACCGGGAAGCTGCCCGCCGGCTGTGAAATCAAATCTCTTGAGGAGTGCGCCGCATGACCGGCAACGTCGTTGCATTGAAGGTTGGCGGCCCGATCATGGGCATCGTTCCGCAGAACATTGACGAGATTTTCCGTCTCGCCACAGGCATCGCCAAGAGCGGCCTCGCGCCGCCGTCGATGGCGACCGCCGAGAAGCTGATGGTCGCCATCATGACCGGCCTGGAGTTGGGCCTGCCGCCGATGTTCGCGATCAACAAGATTGCTGTGATCAACGGAAAGCCGACGCTGTGGGGCGATGCAATTCCAGCGCTGCTTTGGTCGCGCGGGTTCAAGCTAAAAGAGTGGGGAGAAGGCGAAGGAAGCGGGTTGGCGGCAGTGTGCTCTGTGACGCGGCCAGATGGCTCGACAATCGAGCGGCGCTTCGACGTTCAAGATGCAATTGCAGCGGGCCTTTGGGGGAAGGCGGGGCCTTGGAAGCAGTACCCAGCGCGCATGCTTCAGATGCGCGCCCGTGGCTTCGCAGCCCGTGACGGCGCCGCCGATGTCCTTGGCGGCCTCTATCTGCGCGAAGAACTCGAAGACGAGCAGATGAAGGACATCACACCGGCTCCGGCGGAAGTCCCGATGCCGCCCGAGATGCCGGACGAACCCGACACAGCCGAGGCCGAGTTCCTGTCCAAGCTTCGCACTGACGCCAACAACTGCGAGAGCGAGGCTGAGCTTATCCAGCTTGGCGTCAACCTGGCAGGTTCCATCAGCCAGCTTTCTGCAGACGGCCAAGCCGAGGCCGTGAAGATTTTAGCCGTCGAATAACGCGATGCGGTCGGAGGGCGAGCAAATGCACTGTCCATCATGCGGAACTGTCTTCGAGGCCCCTAAGGGGAAGCGTCGCTCAAGGCCGCAAGAGTGCCGGCTGCATGCGCTCGCTCGCGCAGCTTTCCACCAGTGGCCGAGTGACCACGATTTCCGGCCAAAGACCGAGGACAATTTGCGCTACTGGCTCACCGTGCAGGCCGGACCGGCGTTCGTTGAGGTCGTTAAGCAACAGCGGCTTCCTGACTGGGCCGACGCCGACGAACTTGCCGCGTTCATGACGGCGTTTATCCGCACGTCAACCGACGACAACCAGTTCGTTGACATCGACGGCCGCCTGGCAAGCACGCTCCGCGCCAAGAGCACAGCAACGATGGAGCACCGCGAGTACAACGCGCTCTGCTCGGCCATTGACGACGTACTGAGTTCAATCGGGCTGCAATCTGACAAGCTTCTGTCCGAGAGGGCCGCCTGATGGCAGTCCCTCTGGACCAGCAAATCTCCGCGATCGAAGGCGCCATCAACGGCGAGATCTTCGACAAGGACGCGCTCAAGGCCGCCGCCCTGACTATTGGCGTGCTGCAGCGCGACCCCGTAGCGGCCAAGGCGTTCTTCCGCTTCCTGCTGTCGCCTGAGACAGTTTCAGCGGTGTTCCGTGAATTCCCTGAGGCACGAGTGGTGAGCGTCACATGACCACATGGAACGCTCTGTCCCAGAGTGGATCGGGAAAATGAAATTTGCATTTGCAGACCCGCCCTACCTTGGCCGCGCGGAATACTATCGTGCGCACCACGCAGACGCGATGATTTGGGACGACCCCGAGACACATCGCAGCCTGATTGCGCGCCTGCAGGCGGAATATCCGGACGGCTGGGTTCTTTGTTTGCAAGAGCGGAGCCTTCGCACAATACTCCCTATGTGCCCCACAGACGCACGCACCGCGGCCTGGATCACAGACCGCGCACGCTACGCCGGTAGAGCCGTAGCCGTGCGCCGGCACTTCGAGCCCGTCATATTCTGGCGAGGCCGTGGTGGTCCCAACCGCGCCGCCGATTTTGTCTTCACCGGGCAAGAGCCTATGCCTGCGGGCACTCAGCGCTACGCAATGAACAAAAGCGCCATTCGCGCTGGCGAAGCGTTCCTTGGACGCAAGCCGGCCGCGTTTTGCCGCTGGGTGCTCGACCTATTGGGTTACGAGCGCGGAGATCAAGTCGACGACCTTTTTCCTGGCACGGGGGCTATGGGTCGTGTCATCGACGGCTTGAACTCAACTGGTCACCAGACACTGCCGATGTTCGCGGAGAAAGTGTCATGAGCCAGCGCCTCATCCCCCAAGACACGCGCTCTGTCCCAGAGTGGATCGGTCGCAGTCCAGATAGCGCCATCCCGCCGCGCGTGAAGCTGCGGATTATCGAACGCTACGGCCGGCGTTGTTATTTGACGGGCGACGTCCTGGTGCCTGGCCAGATCGAATTCGAACACGTCATTGCGATCGTAAACGGCGGAACTAATCGAGAGAGCAACATCGCTCCTGCCAACCGTCCCGCCCACCAGATCAAAACCCGCGCTGACACAGCCATCAAAACCAAGCGCGCCAAGTCACTCAAGAAACGATACGGGCTGACAAAGCCAAAACGTCCGATGGACGGCAGCAAAGCCAGCCCCTTCAAGAAGCATATGGACGGTTCGGTATCGATGCGGGAGCCCAAGCAATGACACCTGAAATACTGAAAGACCTGCTGGAGAAGGTGCGGGCTCTCGACGCGCCGAATATGCACGTTGAGGCAGACATCGCACGTGGTGTGCTGGGGTGGATCAAAGACGGCGACGTCTGGAGAGACAAGCGCGGCAATGGTTTCACAGATACCAAACGCTTCACATCCTCCCTAGACGCCTGCCTCTCCCTGCTGGGGCAGGTGCTGCCGAAAGCAGAGTGGACACGTAACCGCTATGGGCGATTTTCTATCCTTTATGGCGCCCACTGCTGGAACAGCCATGCCGACAGCGGCGACTGCACCGCCCTTCTCGACTGCATTCTTCAGGCTCTCCTATCTCAGCAAGCAGTAAAGGAAACAACGTGATGGGGTCCATCGACCGAGATGCGCTGACAATCCACGAAGCGCTCAAGGAATTCCAGGCGGCTTGCGTTCGGGTCGGGGTCAGCAAGCACCTCATCAAAGAACTGGAGCAGAACCAGTTGGGTTTCTACGACATAATTTGCCGCCTTCACCACGAGGAGCCCACCTAATGCCATCAGTAGATGTGAGCAGTGAAGATTTGGTTCAAGCGACCGTCGAACCTTCGGCAGTCGTGCTTGATCTGATCGAGCGCATCGAAGGATGCGTCGACACTGACGGCGAATGCGGGTTCACGACTTCTCGCAAAGACACGAGTGCCCTCCACACCCTTCTCTCAGAACGCAACCGTATGAGAGAAGCGCTGGAGAAGATCGAGGACATCACCAAAGACGAAGAACACTCAGAGTTTTACCACAGGCAGGACTTGCCCCGCTTCCGCGTTCTAGCCATCGCCCGCCAAGCCTTAGGGACAGAGACATGACGGACATCATTGAACGGCTGGATCAACTGGACCGCTATTCAGAGAATGACAACAACCTGTTTCACGAGGCCGCAGAAACTATCCGTTCCTTACGGGAAGCGTTGGAGCCGTTTGCGGAAGTAGGGCGCCACATGAAGTTCACGCCCGGCAAGCGTGACGCTGCGGTGGTTTACACAGCAGTCGAGATGGACGGCTTAAATTCCAGTGGCAAATCCACCCTCAAAGTCTCGAACTTCCACGGCGCCCGTGAAATCCTGGAGCGGCTCAAATGAAGCACATCATCGAACGGTTAGAAGATGTCCGCTGCGACCGCCAGCCATTCACGCCCGACCATGCCAAGTGCATTTGCAGGCTGACGAACGAGGCCGCCAAGGACATTGCCGAGCGTGAAGAAACCATCCGTTCCTTACGGGAAGCGTTGGAGCCGTTTGCGAAAGCGCACAACAATTATGGGGCGTTAGACGCTCTGCGTCCGCGCGACTACGAGCGCGCCCGTGCAGCCCTAGAGCGTTTTAAATCTCCCGCTCTCCTGGAAAAGGATGATCCGCCTCCGCGCTCGCCATACGCCTGCGTTGCCGCCGCTGTAGCTTTGATGGACGAGGCGGGCACGCACACTGTGCCTGACTACCCAAGCCTGATGGGGAGTTGGCGCGCCGCCGACAGCCGCCTGCGCGACCTAAAGGGCTGCATGGAACGCTACGGCCTATGCCCCGCTCTACCAGCAGAGGGAGGGGAGTGATGGTGGGCACGGGCTGGAAACTTGAAGAGACCGAGGGCGGCTGGGTCGCGGCCCGCGTCGATGGCAACCCGAAGTTCTGCCTGTTCGGCAAAACAATGGAAGAGGCCGCTGACCTCGCGAAGCAAGCTATGGAATTTTACGCTAGCCGCGCCAAGCAGAAGGACGCGGAGTAGATGGCTGACGATGGAGCGAAAGCAGCCATGGCGGACGGATACGAGCAGGCAAAAGCCGAGATGGACGCTGCGGCTCGCGCAGTGCGCGACGCAGAGGACCGGTACATCAAAGCGGAGCGGCGCATGCGCCGCGTGTCTCGGGATTTCTGGACGGATTATTCAGCCTTGGCCCAGCAGGGAGAGATAGAGTGACGCCCTGCGAAAACTGCAAGCAACCAGCCCCCAAGCTAATGCGGGTCGTTGGCGGCCCACATCCCGTCAACGTAGGGGGCTGCTGTCTGTGGATGTACGTCGACCCACCCGACCCGGCCGACGTCCTGCCGCAAATACTCGGCATAGTCAACTCGCCAGAAGACCCGTTAACGCGCGTGTTGAAGATTAGAGATCTCGCGCGGGGTTACGACAAGCAGAAGGACACCCCTCCCCATGGGAAATGATGACAGACCCACCATGGATAAGGCAGCAGGCAGCGGTTGGATGCCGGAAGACGTGGAGGCGTTGGCAATTGCTATCCGCCGCGTTGAGACGCGCCTGCCGGGTTGGTGGTGGCGCGTCGGCGCCTGTCACGTATCTGCAGACGCTACGCTGGCCCCGGACAGCAAAGGCCCAGACGCGCACCTTGCCGAGTACGGCAACAACTTTGACGGTGGGTTTGATTGCGATTTGGCTCAGCCAGCCACATGCGCGCAGGCTTTGAATCAGTGCATCGACATGGCCTTAGCAGCGAAGGAAGCGCTCAATGTTTGAGGTTTTGATGACGGGCCGCATGAGCAAGGCGATCTCGTTCCAACTGCTGACGTATGGCGGCAAGGTAACGAGCGCCGAGATGCGCAAGCTGATTACGCTGCTTAATGTCCAGGCGGAGATCATGGCTGAGTTTGAAGCCGAAGCTGATCTTCCTGCCTCACCGGAGGCCCAGCCATGAACGTTAAAGACGACGCGCCGATAGACGGTGGGCCTGCGCCAGATCCACGCGACGCACAGATAGCAGACCTTAAGGAAGCGCTGCAAATGGTGATCGAAGACATCGAAGACTACCAGCGCAGAAACAACCTCAGTCCGTCGCCAGGGAAGACGGACTGCTGGCAATCCGTGACACACGCCAAGGAAGTTCTCCGCCGCGCACGTTCTGCTCATGAGGGGAAGACATAAAATGGGGGAGACCATGAGAATGGAGCCTTCGGAAATCGACGCCTCCAAGATCTACACCGTTAGCGGTGCGGCCCAGGCTCTCGGGATGGGCGAAGGGTTCATCCGAAAGCAGATACGAGAGAACGCGCTGCGGGCGCACCGCCTCGGTAAACGGGTTTTGAAGATCAAGGGGAGCGACCTGCAGTCATGGTTCGACGCGCAACAGATACCATCGGACGGTACGGGCTTATGCCTACCGACGACGGGTGGTTCGTCTTCTGGTACGAGCCCGACGAGCACGGCAAGCCGCGCCGCAGCCGCCGGCGCCTCGGCCTTAAGAAATCTACGCCAGTAAGCCAGGCCAAGGCGACCTTCAGGCTGTGGGTCCGATCGTTCGACGCAGCGATCAGCCAAGACCAGAAGATGACGATCGGCGTGATTGTCGCGCTCTACATCGAAAGCAAGCGCAAGGAAGGCAAGAAGCACCGCAAGATGGAATGGCAGTGGGTGCCGATGCGCGAGAAGTTCGCGGACCTGCAGCCGGCCGACCTTGAGACACCGATCGAAGTAGATGGTGAGGTCCGCACTATCTGTCACGAGTATGCGGTTGAGCGCGAAGCGGCCGGGATGGCCCGCGACACCATACACAGCGAACTCTCTTTGCTCCGCACCGCCATGCGGTGGGCCGAGAAGCGCCGAAAAGTGCCAGAGGTCTACGTGTGGGTGCCGTCGCCCGGCAAGGGTCGCAAGACAGCCCTTACGGAAGATCAACTCGTCCGTCTTCTGGGCGCAATCGTTGAGGCGCCCCCACACATCAAACTGGCGTTCCTGATTGCGCTAGCAACCGGTGCACGCAAACAGGCCATTATCGAATTGACCTGGCCTCGGGTCGACCTCGTGTTCCGCCGCATCGATTTCAACAACGGCTTGGAACGGCCCATCCTCGACACCGGCCACGGGAAGGGTCGCGCGATCGTGGACATCAGCGACGGGCTCTATGATGCGCTCGTGCTCGCCAAAGAGTTCGCGAGTTGCGATTGGGTAATCGAATGGCGCGGCGGTCCGGTGCAGGACATCAAGAAGGGCGTCAGGGCGGTGTTCGTCGCGGCAGGCCTTGGGAAGCGCTACATGGGATTGCACGTCCTGCGCCACACGCTGGCGACCGCAGCAGCTGAACTCGGGATCGATATGCGCAAGATCCAGGTCATGCTCGGGCACGACGACATCAACACCACTGAAAAGATCTACGTCGAGTTCCGGCGTGGATATGTGCGCGACGTGGCCCAGGTTGCTGATGCCCACATTCAGCGCGTAAACGACCCGAAATACGATCAGAAGTCACATCCGTGTCTATTGATCGATGGTAGTGAGAAAACCAGCATTCTAGATGACTGAACAATTTCAATCTGCTAGAATGGTGGGCACTACAGGGATCGAACCTGTGACCCCTACCATGTCAAGGTAGTGCTCTACCGCTGAGCTAAGTGCCCTTCCCGTCCACGGACCGGAAAAGAGAGCCTCCTATACTGGCATCGTTCCGCGGACGCAAGCGCCCTTCAAGCGCAATTCGAACAGGCGAAGCGATGCGGCAATCAGGCGGCGAGGAGACGTTCAACTTCTCGCACAAGATCCTTCAAATGGAAGGGCTTGGAGAGGACGCGGGCATCTTTCGGCGCAGCCATGTCGTTGTTGAGGACGACGGCTGCAAAACCGGTGATGAACATGATTTTGAGATCTGGATCCAACTCGCTGGCGCGGCGGGCCAGTTCAATGCCGTCCATCTGCGGCATGACGATGTCGGTCAGAAGCAAGGTAAACGGTTCTTCCTTGAGACGCTCGTATGCCTCGGCGCCGTTATCGAAGGCGATAACGTCAAAGCCGGCCTTGCCAAGGGCGCGCTCTAGAAACCCCCGCATTGAATCGTCATCTTCGGCGAGAAGAATGCGGTACATTGGGACTCGTGACGGCTTCGCAGTCATAGGGTTACTTACCGTTCTACCTTAGCTGGACAGTCGCAGGCTGCCAGATGATTCTGGCGTGACTTTAGTAAATGGACCATGAAGCATAGCGCGGAAGCCGTGCTTTTCAGAAAATTGTGCGTCATCACGGCACTGGCGCCAAGTTGGCATGAAGACCATGACTGCTGTGCGCGGCTGCTCGCCGCAGCGTGGACTTTGTGCGGGCGGGACGGCACTATCGTCCACTGTGCGTGAGAGAACAACTGGGCCCGATGTCTATTCTACCCGCAGATCCACTGGAAGACCTGCTGCCGCCGTTCGAACTGGTGTCGACGAAAGAGCAGACGGTGCCGTTTGTTTTCTGCTCGCCGCACTCGGGGCGCATCTATCCGAACTCTTTCCTGGCGCAGTCGCGGCTTGATGCGCTGTCGCTGCGCAAGAGCGAGGATTGCTTCGTCGACCAGTTGTTTGCCGGCGTTGCAGACATGGGTGCGCCGCTCATTGCCGCACGCTTTCCCCGCGCCTTCATCGACGCGAACCGCGAGCCGTTCGAACTCGATCCCAGTTTGTTCAACGAACCGCTGCCGGACTATGCGAATGCCCAGACGGCGCGCGTTGTCGGTGGACTGGGCACCATTCCGCGCATCGTGGCGGATGGGGAAGACATCTATGAGCGCCGCATTCCGCTCAGCGAAGCAATGGATCGCATCGACCGCTTGTACAAGCCGTTTCACGCGATGCTGGCGTCGTTGATCGAAAACACGCGCCGGCGGTTCGGCTATGCGATCCTCATCGATTGCCATTCGATGCCGTCGACGCTGGTGGCTCAGCCGAGTTCAGCCCGGCCGGACTTCGTGATCGGAGATCGTTATGGGTCGTCGTCAGACCCGCGGCTCGTTCGCTGCCTGCGCGACGCGATCGGCGGGGTAGGGTACGATTCGCAAGCGAACAGGCCCTACGCGGGCGGGTTTATCACCGAATATTACGGGCGGCCGGCCCGAGGGGTGCACGCGATCCAGGTGGAGATCAATCGCGGGCTCTACCTCGACGAAGCCAGCATCGTGCCGACGGCGGGCTTCGAACACCTGAAAGCGGATCTGATGGATTTAGCAGCCCAGATTTTCATGGACATGCCTCGACTTATGGAGCGGCGCGCGGCTGCGGAATAGTTGTAGCGCGCCGAGGACGCAGTCGATGCCCCCCGCAGACAAGAAAAAAGGGCCATCCAGGAGTCTGGACGGCCCAAGTCTAGGGAGGAAACGCCCAAGGAGGGCTACGATACCGACGAGAACTCGTCGATGTCGCACCGCAACAATAGCGCGTGCGTTGCACCATTCTCAATTGCAAATTTTGCAATGCAGCTAGAACCAGGAGGACGAGGTAAATTTTACAGACCACCGGCCGCTAAAGCATGCCGTTGCCAAGATCTTCGTAGAACGAAGCAGCTTGCGAGTGGCTGAATAAAAGAGGCCGCTCGCGAGCGAACGGCCCAAGTCTAGGGAGGAAACGCCCGTATGGGCTGCGGGTGAGATGAAGCGTCATCGCAACCGCAAACTATGTATGCGCCTGTTCGGATGGGCGAGCAATTCACACAACTGACATCGACTTCAAATGAAGTGGATATGGTGCGGAGTCGCCACATCAACCGTAGGTCATGTATCCCATTTGCTCTAGTTGACTGTATCAATGCGACGTCTAATCAGCCTGTTCACCACGAATAACTACAAAAGTAGATGCTTATGCGCGCAACAAAACAGTCACGACCGAGCGATAAGGCCCTAATCGACTTCGCTCATCTACTGGCGGATCATGCAGCGAAAGCAACGCTCTCGCATTTTCGCAAGGTTATCCAGGTGCAGGACAAGGGGTCAGCCGAGGATTTCGATCCCGTGACGGTGGCCGACCGGAACGCCGAACGCGTGATGTCGAAGCTCATCGGCAAGCATTATCCGGATCACGGGTTGATCGGCGAGGAGTTCGGCACGCGCAATGAAGCGGCCCGCCTGCAGTGGGTGCTGGATCCCATCGACGGCACGCGCGCCTTCATCATGGGGCAGCCGTTGTGGGGCACCTTGATCGGGCTGATCGACGGGCAGGCGCCGGCCGTGGGGCTGATGGCCCAGCCGTTCACGCAGGAGCGGTTCTGGGGCAGTTCGGCCGGGGCGTTCTGGCGGCGAGCCGATGGGCCTGCGCGGCGTATCAAGACGCGGACGGGCCTGAAAATCGGCGACGCCATCCTGGCTTCGACGGCGCCGAATATGCTCAAGGGCCATGAGAGCGCCTTTGACCGGGTGAGTACGGCGGCGCGCATGACGCGATTTGGGGGTGACTGCTACAATTACTGCCTGCTCGCCTCCGGCTTCGTCGACGTCATCATCGAGGCCGGGCTGAAGACGTACGATGTCGTCGCGCTCATCCCCATCATCGAGAAGGCCGGCGGGGTGATCACCACGTGGGACGGCAAGCCGGCCACGGATGGGGGCAGCATCGTCGCGACCGGAGATCCCCGCCTGCACGATCAGGTGCTGAAGCTTCTGGCGAAGGGATGAACTCGTGGGCCAGCTGTCAGGCGGCCGCTTCGGTCACGCCGAGGTAAGCGTCGAAGGCTGCCCAGAAGCGCTGCCGGATCGGATCGACCTCTTGTAGGATCTCATGGCGGGAGCCTGGCAGGAGAATATGGGTGCCGATCTTGAGGCGGACGCCGAACTCTTCGATGGCGCGCGTGGAGACGATGCGATCATTGCCGGCCGCGAGCAGCAGCATCGGCACCTCGACACGCGCGGCAAAGTCGCTTTCGCGTAACCGGGCGGTGGCGCGGTAGGCAGCGCGCAGCCAGCCGACGGTAGCGGAACCCAAGCCGAGATTTGGTGCGACCTCGAGTACCGACTTGTTCCGCATGAAGCGCTCCTTGTCGGACGTCAGCTCATTGCTTTCGAAGGCTTGGCGTTCGGCGGCAAGGTCGTTGCCGCCGGGCACGTAGGCCGAGCCGAGCCCAACAAGGCAAGCCGTCTCGGCATAGGTGCGCACGGCCCAATCCGGATATCCGGCCTTGCGCGAGTCTATGGCGATCATCGGCGCCAGCAAAATCATGCGCTCGAACCACGAGCCCCGTTGGCCGGCGTTGCGCAGCATGATCGCACCACCCATCGAGTGGGCCAGTGCTATGAACGGTGGCGGGCAATCGGGAAGCACGACATCCTTCATGAAGCGCGCGACGTCTTTGTCGTATTCGGCAAAGTCCCAGACATGGCCCTTGAAGGGATTGGGCAGCGCGCGCGACGAGCCGCCCTGCCCGCGCCAGTCGAACGTCGCGACGGCAAAGCCGCGGCGGCGCAGATCGGAAATGACCTCGAAGTACTTTTCGATGTATTCGCCGCGGCCTTGAAACAGGCAAACCGTACCGCGCCTCGGGCCGCGCGTTGCACCCCAGCGCGCGAAGCGCATGATGCGGCCGTCATAGCCCGGCATTTCGCCGACGAACGCGCCACCGGGGACAGGGTTCTTAGCGAGCGAAATTAGATCCATCACATCGTCGCGCCTGCCGGCGTCCTCCGCAAACGCGATACGGCCGCGTCCATGATTCCCTTGAATGCCAAGGTATCACGGCACGCGGCCGTACCAAATGGTAGCGGCTGTGGCGCTGACCGCGAAGCGATCAATCGCGGTAGTCGCGGCCCCGCGGACGGTATTCGCCGTAGACCGCATCGCGCGACTTGCGCGCGTCGATGACCTCGCCGTTGCAGCGGTCGACCTTGAGATCGAAGACTTGGCCGTTCGGGCGTTCCGCCGTCAGGATCACGTTGGCGCCACGAACATCGACACGCTGAATGTCGCGCCAGCCGTCATCGCGCAAGCGTTGACGGATCGCTTGACGCGGCAGGCAGCCGCCACGATCGTCGTAGTAGCCCTCGTCACGCTCCGTGCGTTCATGCACGACACGCTCCGAATAGCGTTCGGTCTCTGTGTAGCTGTGCCGATCCTCGGGGTAGTCCAGATCCGCGGCGGCCAGCGGTGAAGCACCGGCCATGGAAATCGCGGCAAAGGCAGTTGCCGCCAACGTACGCGCTGACATGAAGTCGTCCTCCTCAGTCGTTGTCGCGGAACCGTGCCAACCCTTCACGTCGCGAATGGCCGGATCGTGGTCCCGGGGACATGAACGGCGCATGAAGGAGATTGGTTTCATGTGGCCGGACAGGGACTTGTGACCTTCCCGCATCAGCGCGACAACGCGTGGTGCGCATCGCCGGAAAAGCGCCGTATTCGCGCTGAGCGCGGCACGGCCAGCTTAGAATAAGGCGTCATATTGATCCGACGTGACTCTCCCTCCGGCCGTGATCTGATGCCGCATTCATCACGCGGAGTACAAATAATGCCGTGCAAAAGCTTCATTGCCATCTGTGTTTTCATCGCATCGGCCGGCTCAAGCCAAGCCCAAGGCGGATACCTGAAATTCGAACGGAGTATCGGCTTGTCGGAACCCGACATCATCGAAATGGAAGCGCAGACCCCCAGCATACTAAAAGGGGCGCCTCCCAGTTCTGCCGCTGAGAAAAGCATGAATGCGGAAGATCTGCGATTTGATCCTAAAATTGTAGGCGGCACGCCTTTTCCAAAAATTACTGATCATCCCTGGCAGGTCGCATTGATATTCGGATCGGGTCCTGAGCCCATTCGGGTTCAGTTTTGTGGTGGTTCCTTAGTCGGCCCCGGTTGGGTCATCACCGCTGCACACTGCGTCGACAACGGCACAAAGCCGGAAGACGTCGACATTGTTCTTGGAACTGCGTTCTACAAGAATCTCGGCGAGCGTATGAAGGTGAAGCAGGTCATCGTTCACGAGAATTGGAACAGCGAGACGATGGAGAACGATGTCGCTCTGCTCGAGCTGGAAGGAAGTGCCACGCAGGGCAAGTCGATCGAACTGGTGTCTGCGAGTTATGCAATCGATCCTGGCACGAAACTGCGCGTCACTGGCTGGGGCGCCTTATCGGAGGGCGGCAGAGGATCTGAAATCCTGATGGGTGCCGATATCCCTGCGGTCAGCACGGAGGTGTGCAAGGCCGCTGAAAGTTACGGCAGCCGGATCAAGGCCGGGATGATCTGCGCAGGTTTACGTGGCGGCGGGCTAGACTCGTGCCAGGGCGACAGCGGCGGTCCCGCGGTGGCGACGACAGGCGAGGGCAAGAACGTTTTGGCCGGGATCGTCAGTTGGGGCTCGGGGTGCGCTCGCCGGCTCAAGTACGGCATCTACACGAGCGTTGCGGTCTACAGGCCGTGGATCGATGGGAAGATGAAGCCTTAAAATCGCGGCGGTCGGTGGCCTTGAAAGCTGGATAGCGCCTACTAAGTCTCGTGGGCGCACGCCAATGATGGGTGCGCCAACGTTGCTGGTCCGGCCCCGGAACGGGCGGACCATTCCATGTCGCTTCTCAACGGAGGATATGTCCCATGCGACACTTCGATTTTGCTCCCCTTTATCGGTCCACCATCGGCTTTGATCGCCTTGCCCAGCTGTTTGACAGCGCCAGCGGCCTGGAAAGCGAAGGCGGTTATCCGCCCTATAATATCGAGCGTGTGGCCGAGAACGAATACCGCATCACTATGGCCGTCGCCGGCTTCACCGAAGACGAGATCAACATCGAGGTGAAGGACACCTCGTTGCTCGTCAAAGGGGAAAAGAAAGCCGAAGACGCCGAGCGCCAGTACCTGCATCGCGGGATTGCCGGACGGTCCTTCGAGCGCCGCTTCCAGCTTGCCGACTTTGTCGAGGTCAAGGGTGCCGGTTTGAAGGACGGGCTGCTTAGCGTCGACCTTCAGCGCAATATTCCAGAGCGCATGAAGCCGCGCACGATCGCCATTACGAATGGCACGACAAGCAGCACAGAGACCAAGCAACTCGCTAATTGATCCTGGCGTCTGACGTCCCTTAACTTTGTGCGGGCGGTCGCGATGAGTGGCCGCCCGTTTTTTGACCGGCCGCTGTCTGTCAAAGCACCTTGTGTCTGCTGAAAAAATCTGCGAAATTCGACGGAAAGGTCAGCAATCCTGTCCTTTATGCGCGACGGCACGGGACCGTTGCGGCGCAAGCTTTTGCATAATTTGCTGCCGCATCAGACACATACGCCATATTTGCGCAATAAGGCATCTTGAGGTCGACGATGAGTGATAAGCGGCAGAGCACGACGGTCTACGAGCGCCCGGAGGCGGAGGGTCTGTTCGACCCCGCGTTCGAACGCGACGCGTGCGGCGTCGGCTTCATCGCGGACATGAAGGGGCGCAAATCGCACCAGATCGTGTCGGACGCCCTGCACATTCTCGAAAACCTCGAGCATCGCGGTGCCGTGGGCGCTGACCCGCTGTCGGGCGATGGCGCCGGCATCCTGATTCAGATTCCGCATGAGTTCCTCGCCGCCGAATGCAAGACGCTCGGCTTTACGCTGCCTGAGCGGAACCACTATGCGGCCGGTCACTGCTTCATGCCCCAGGACGACCGTTTGCGCGCGCACTGCGAGAACGTTTGGGCGCGCATTCTTCGCGAAGAGAACCTGCAGCTACTTGGCTGGCGTTCCGTGCCCGTTGATCGCTCGTCGATGTCGGAGCTGGTGACGGCCACCGAACCGGTGCATCGCCAGATCTTCATCGCGCGGCCGAAGGGCATGAGCCAGGACGAGTTCGAGCGGAAGCTGTATCTCGCCCGCAAGGTCGTCTCCAACGCGATCCACAATGCCTACAAGGGCCGCGATATCGGCCACTACATGGTGAGCCTGTCGAGCCGCACACTGGTCTACAAGGGCATGTTCCTGTCGTACCAGGTGAAGGCCTACTACAAGGACCTGTCGGACCCGCGCTGCATCTCGGCTCTCGCGCTCGTGCATCAGCGGTTCTCGACGAACACGTTCCCGTCGTGGAAGCTGGCGCATCCCTATCGCATGGTGGCGCACAACGGCGAGATCAACACGCTGCGCGGCAACGTCAACTGGATGGCGGCGCGGCAGGCGTCGGTGTCGTCGCCGTTCTACGGCGACAACATCTCCAAGCTGTGGCCGATCTCGTACGAAGGCCAGTCGGACACGGCGTGCTTCGACAACGCGCTCGAATTTCTGGTGATGGGCGGCTATTCGCTGTCGCACGCAGCGATGATGCTGATCCCGGAAGCTTGGGCCGGCAATCCGCAGATGGACGCCAACCGCCGCGCATTCTATGAATATCACGCCTGCCTCATGGAGCCGTGGGACGGCCCGGCGGCGATGGCCTTTACCGACGGCCGCCAGATCGGCGCGACGCTGGATCGCAACGGATTGCGGCCGGCGCGTTATCTCGTGACCAAGGACGACGTGGTCATCATGTCGTCAGAGTCCGGCGTGCTGCCGGTAGCCGAAGAGAACATCGTCAAGAAGTGGCGGCTGCAGCCTGGCAAGATGCTGCTGATCGACCTGGAGAAGGGCTGCATCGTCTCCGACGACGAGTTGAAGGCGGAGCTGACGGCGAAGCACCCTTACGAGTCGTGGGTGAAGAGTACCCAGATCATGGTGTCGGACCTGCCGCTGGCAAAGAAGGTCGAGAAGAAGTCGAACGTGTCGCTGCTCGATCTGCAGCAGGCGTTCGGCTACTCGCAGGAAAGCTTGAAGCTCCTGATGTCGCCGATGGCGACGACGGGCATGGAAGCGACCGGCTCGATGGGCACCGACACGCCGATCTCGGCGCTGTCGTCGAAGTCCAAGCTGCTGCACACCTACTTCAAGCAGAACTTCGCGCAGGTGACGAACCCGCCGATCGATAGCATCCGCGAAGAGCTGGTGATGAGCCTCGTCTCGTTCATCGGCCCGCGGCCGAACATCCTCGACCTGGAGGGCACGTCCAAGGTGAAGCGGCTGGAAGTGTACCAGCCGATCCTGACCAATGAAGACCTGGAGCGCGTGCGCCAGATCGGCAAGGTCAAGGACAACCACTTCTCGTCCATCACGCTCGACATCACGTATTCCGCCGACAAGGGCCATTCGGGCATGGGCCCGGCGCTGGACTGCGTCTGCGCGGAGGCCGAAGAAGCCGTGCGCTCGCGCGACTACAACATCATCATCCTGTCGGATCGCGCCAGCGGGCCGGATCGCATTCCGATTCCGTCACTGCTGGCGACGTCGGCGGTGCATCATCACTTGATCAAGCAGGGTTTGCGCACGTCGGTCGGTCTCGTCGTCGAGACGGGTGAGGCCAACGAGGTGCATCAGTTCTGCACGCTGGCAGGCTTCGGCGCGGAAGCGATCAACCCGTATCTCGCGTTCGAGACGCTGGAGCAGATGGCGCCGGACCTCGGCGACAAGGCCGATCCGGAAGAGCTGAAGAAGAAGTACATCAAGGCCATCGGCAAGGCGATCATGAAGGTGATGGCCAAGATGGGCATCTCCACCTACCAGTCGTACTGCGGCGCGCAGATCTTCGACGCGGTCGGACTGAAGTCGAGCTTCATCAAGAAGTATTTTACCGGCACGCACACGCAGATCGAAGGTGTGGGCCTGCGCGAGATCGCGCGCGAAACAGTGGAGCGTCACACGGCAGCGTTCGGCAACGTGCCGGTGCTCGCGAATTCGCTCGAGGTTGGCGGCGAATACGCGTTCCGTATCCGCGGCGAAGCGCACATGTGGCGGCCGGGCGTGGTGGCCGACTTGCAGCATGCCGTCCGCGCCGGCAACAACGCCGATGCGATGGCCGGCAAGGTGCCGCAGAAATTCCGCGACTTCTCCAAGGCAATCGACGACCAGTCCGAACAGCTGATGACCATGCGCGGCATGTTCCGCATCCGCTCGGCCGAGGAAATGGGCCGCGAGCCGGTGCCGCTGGACGAAGTCGAACCCGCAACCGAACTCGTCAAGCGCTTTGCCACCGGCGCGATGAGCTACGGCTCGATTTCGCGCGAGGCGCACACGACTTTGGCGATCGCCATGAACCGCATCGGCGGCAAGTCGAACACCGGCGAGGGCGGCGAGGAAAGCGATCGCTACAAGCCGATGGCGAACGGCGACAGCATGCGCTCTGCCATCAAGCAGGTGGCCTCGGGCCGCTTCGGCGTGACCACGGAGTACCTCGTCAACTCCGACATGATCCAGATCAAGATGGCGCAGGGTGCCAAGCCCGGCGAAGGCGGGCAGCTGCCCGGCCACAAGGTGGATGCGACGATTGCCAAGGTCCGGCATTCCACGCCGGGCGTTGGCCTCATCTCGCCGCCGCCGCACCACGACATCTACTCGATCGAAGACTTGGCGCAGCTGATCTTCGACTTGAAGAACACGAACCCGGCGGCCGCCGTGTCAGTGAAACTCGTGTCGGAAATCGGCGTGGGCACGGTCGCGGCGGGCGTCGCCAAGGCACGCGCCGATCACGTGACAATCTCGGGCTTCGAAGGCGGCACCGGCGCCTCGCCGCTGACGTCGATCAAGCACGCCGGCAGTCCGTGGGAAATCGGCCTGGCTGAAACGCACCAGACGCTGGTGATCAACCGGCTGCGCGGCCGTATCGCCGTGCAGGTGGACGGCGGCCTGCGTACGGGCCGCGACGTCATCATCGGCGCGCTGCTGGGTGCCGACGAATTCGGTTTTGCCACAGCTCCACTGATCGCAGCCGGCTGCATCATGATGCGCAAGTGCCATCTGAATACGTGTCCGGTGGGCGTTGCCACGCAGGATCCGGTGCTGCGTGCCAAGTTCACGGGCAAGCCCGAGCATGTCATCAACTACTTCTTCTTCGTTGCCGAGGAAGTACGCGAGCTGATGGCGGCAATGGGCTATCGCCGCCTTGATGAGATGATCGGCAACACCGACGCGCTCGACAAGGATCGCGCCATCAACCACTGGAAGGCGCGCGGGCTCGATTTCTCGCGCATGTTCCACAAGCCGCATGTTCCCAAGTCCGTGGCGACGCATCATTGCGAAGCTCAGGATCACGGCCTCGACAAGGTGCTCGACAACAAGCTCATCGCGTTCGCCAAGCCGGCGCTGGAAAACCGCAAGCCGGTGATGGAAGACGTCATCATCAAGAACGTCGACCGTTCGACGGGCGCGATGCTGTCCGGCGAGATCGCCAAGCGCTACGGCCATGCCGGCCTGCCGGAAGATACCATCTGGATGACGATGCACGGCACGGCGGGCCAGGCGTTCGGCGCCTGGGCAGCACGCGGCCTGACGCTGGATCTCGTGGGCGAAGGCAACGACTACGTCGGCAAGGGGCTTTCGGGCGGCAAGATCATCGTGCGGCCGAACCCGGCGTCGGGCATCACGCCGGAAGAGAGCATCATCGTGGGCAACACGGTGATGTATGGCGCCATCACCGGCGAGTGCTATTTCCGCGGCATCGCGGGCGAGCGGTTTGCCGTGCGCAACTCCGGCGCATCGGCTGTCGTGGAAGGCACCGGCGACCATGGCTGTGAATACATGACGGGTGGTGTCGTCGTGGTGCTGGGCCCGACTGGCCGCAACTTCGCGGCCGGCATGTCCGGCGGTATCGCCTACGTGCTGGATGAAGCTGGCGATTTCGAGGGCCGTCTCAACAAGGAGATGGTGCAGCTGGAATCGCTCGCCGCGGATCCCGGCACGCTGAAGAAGCTGGAACAGAGCAAGGGCGATGTCGCCGTGGGCCTGGAAAGCGTGATGTCCGATATGCGCGAAGGCGACGTGGAGCGGCTGCACGCGCTCATCACGCGGCATGCGCACTACACGAACTCGAAGACGGCGCAGAAGATTCTGGCGAACTGGGAAGCTTACCTGCCGAAGTTCCGCAAGGTGATGCCGACGGAGTATCGCCGCGCCCTTGCCGACCTCGCCAAGCAGGCCGAGGCCGGGTCTGTCGAGGAGCCAAAGGCGAAACGGGCCTGATCAACAAGACCGATATGCGGGCCAGTATTGTCCGCGGGACAGACAGCGAAAGACGAGAACGAGACGACAATGGGCAAGCCGACCGGGTTTCTTGAGATTGATCGCGCCGACCGGAAGTACAAGCCGGTCGAAGAGCGCGTGCAGCACTGGAAAGAGTTTGTCGTGCCGCTGGCGGAGCCCGAGGTGCGTGAGCAGGCGGCCCGGTGCATGGACTGCGGCATTCCGTATTGTCACAACGGCTGCCCGGTGAACAACCAGATCCCGGACTGGAACGACCTCGTCTATCACGCCGACTGGAAGATCGCTGCCGACAACCTGCACTCCACGAACAACTTCCCCGAAGTGACGGGACGCATCTGCCCGGCGCCATGCGAAGCGTCATGCACGCTCAACATCGACGACAAGCCGGTGACGATCAAAACGATCGAGTGCTCGATCGCGGATCGCGCCTGGGCCGAGGGCTGGGTCGTTCCGCTGCCGCCGGAAACCAAGACCGGCAAGAAGATCGCTATTGTCGGCTCGGGCCCTGCCGGGCTCGCTGCTGCACAGCAGCTCGGCCGTGCGGGACATGACGTCCATGTCTACGAGAAGGCGCCGAAGCCGGGTGGCCTGCTGGTTTACGGCATCCCGGACTTCAAGATGGAAAAGGGCGTGATCGAACGCCGCGTGAAGCAGATGGAAGCCGAGGGCGTGACGTTCCATTGCAACGTGCATGTGGGCAAGGATGTGACGGCCAAGCAACTCGAAGAGACGCACGACGCGCTGCTGCTGGCGGGCGGCTCTGAACATCCGTTCGACTTCTTCGCCAAGTCGCCGGGCCGCGATCTCGACGGCATCCACTACGCCATGGATTTCTTGCCGCAGCAGAACCGCCGCAACGCTGGCGAGCCGCAGGCAAAAGGCGCGTACGAGATTTCGGCCAAGGGCAAGAATGTCATCGTCATCGGCGGCGGCGATACGGGCTCGGACTGCATCGGCACGTCGATCCGCCAGGGCGCGAAGTCGGTTACGCAGCTCGAGATCATGCCGAAGCCGCCAGAGAAGGAGTTGAAGGCGCTGTCGTGGCCGCACTGGCCGCTGAAGCTACGCATCTCGTCCAGCCAGGCTGAAGGCGCCAAGACGGAGTTTTCGATCTCCACGACCGGCTTCAAGGGCAAGGACGGCAAGGTCACGGCGCTGACCTACACGAAGCTGGACAACACGATGCAGCCGGTGCCCGGTTCCGAAGGTGAGTTCCCGGCCGACCTCGTGCTGTTCGCCATGGGCTTCGACGGTCCGATGGAAAATGACGTGGTGCCGGATCTCGGCCTCACCGTCGTGCCGCGCGGCCGTTTCAAAGGCCTCGACGCCAACGAGAAGGACTACAAGGTGGCCGGCGCGGGCAAGAAGGTGTTCGCCGCCGGCGACATCCGCCGTGGTCAGTCGCTCGTGGTCTGGGCCATCCGCGAAGGCCGCCAGGCCGCGCACTCGATCGACAAGTTCCTGATGGGCAAGACGACGTTGCCGCGTTGATGCGGGCTTTGAAAGGCGTGCTATACTGCGGTTTGAAGGAATCGGAGCGCCATGAACGTCACAGTCAGCGCAGACCGAAATATTGTGATACCGCTCGATGACCTCGTCGGGACATTCCGTTCGTTCGGTCCGGCAGGGCCGACTTACGAAGTATTGAATGTTATCGAGCCGGCGACGGGCTCAAATATTCTCTTGCAAGTCCGCGTTGTGGAAAGCCGCGAGTTGCTCGATTATCCCCTGGCACAGGCGATGCTGGACCCCCTGGCACTCTAATGTTCGCGATCGCCTTCGACCTGATTGTGGCAGAGGTGCAGGTTCGGCATCCTAAAGGTGTGTCGCAAGCCTACATCGACATAGGCAGCACACTTGAACGTTTCGGGTTTAAGCGCGTTCAGGGCAGCGTCTATGTTTGCGACAGCGAAGACTTGGCCAACCTGTTCGCGGCCATGCAGGCGTTGAACTCGCTGCAGTGGTTCTCGCGATGCGTTCGCGATATTCGGGCGTTCAGGATTGACCAGTGGTCCGACTTTACCGGCTACTTTAAATCTCCCTGACCGAAAACTTATCCCCGTCTCGCGGGCGCCCGGCACAATCGCGGGGATTTCAATCCTCCACGACGGTGCCTCATGGACAATTCGCCGAACCTCGTCCTGCCCTATATCCAGGCTGCGCAGGCGCAGAAACACATCACCCACAATGAAGCCATCCGCGCGCTGGACGCGATCGTGCAGATCAGCGTGGCGGACAGGGATCTGGCCGTGCCGCCGGGTTCGCCCACCGAGGGCATCCGCTATCTCATCGCGGGATCGCCAACGGGAGCGTGGTCTGGGCACGCAGGAAAGATCGCCGCGTGGCAGGATGGGGCCTGGATGTTCTATGTGCCCAAAGCGGGCTGGTTGGCCTACATCGCCGACGAGGGGATCCTCGTGGCTTACAGCGGCAGCGCCTGGAACCCGGTTTCCAGTTCGTCGAGCGTCGCGCTGTTAGGCATCAACGCGACCGCCGATACGACGAACCGGCTGAGCATTTCATCGCAGGCGAGCCTGTTCAATCACGCCGGCAACGGGCATCAGGCGAAACTGAACAAGAACGCTGCGGGCGACACGGCGAGCTTTCTGTTTCAGACCGGATTTTCCGGGCGAGCGGAGATGGGGACAACCGGCGACGATGACTTTCACTTCAAGGTCAGCCCCGACGGCTCGGCCTGGACCGAAGCGCTGACGATCAATCGAACGACGGGGTTGGCCAAGGGCCGCCAAGGCGGAGCAATCCCGTCGGTTTCAGCATCCATCCTCACCGCAGATCTTGCGAAGGCCAACGTGGCAACGGCGCAAGCTTGGTTCGGGAGCGGAGACGACGAATTCGCGATCAGCGCCAGCACGACGTACGCGTTTGAGGGGCTGCTCTCCTTGTCCAGGGCGGCCGGCGCGACGTCGCATACGACGGCCATTCTGTTCGGCGGCACGGCGACGCTGACGAGCATCGGCTATCTTGCCCAGGTGTCAAATCCGACGGGGAATGTCCTGACGGCGACGCAGCAGATTTTCGGGTCGGCTGCGAGCGCACTGGTGTTGACGGGAGCCAACACCGTCGCGACCGAAAACGTGCATGTACTGGTTAAGGGAATTGTTCGCTGCAACGCGGCCGGAACGTTCATCCCACAGTTCATCTACAGTGCGGCCCCTGGCGGCGCGCCGACTGTCCGCGCAAACTCGCACTTCATGCTTTATCCCGTGGGCGGCAATGCCGTCGCGCAGGTCGGCGCGGTCTCGTAGCTTTCTCGATCAACGCGACGGGCGACTGTCCCGCCGGCTGCTGCCTGGCGCAGCACTTCCGGTTTCAAGGCCCGTAGCATCCGCCGGCGGCGCCAGGAGTGCTGCGGGTGGCAGTGGCGGCTCCGGGCGCGGCCAGGTGAAGTCGTCGGCGCGGCCGCGGCGCGGCGGCAGGCGCTCGCCCTTGATGAACACGCGGTAGTACGGCGTCTGGACCGTGGACAGGCGCCGTTGGGCGCCGCCGGACGAGCCTGCCGCCGGCGTAATCGAGTTCATGACGCTGAGCCCACCCGGCAGCTGATCAAGCACCTGCTCGCCCATCTGAGACAGCCGCTCAGAGCTTTCCTTGCGCGTCACCAGGGCAACGACCGATGCCGGAATGGGCGGGCGTACGATATCGACGGTAATGCTTTCTTCGCGCCCGCCCGCGCCGATGCTCTTCAGGACGATGCGTCCGTTATCGCCCTTCTGCTCACCGCCGGGACTGCCGGCTGGCACAGCTGGAGTAGCGGCCGTGGCATCGGCAGGCGTGCCGTCGCCACCTGCTGCGGCCGCGGTCTTTTTGGCAGCCGCCGCATCTTCCTCCGCCTTCTTTTGCGCCGCGCGTTCCGGATTGATCTTGGCCTGCTCGTCCTCGGCGCCGGCCAGCGGAATGGCGCGCTCGCCCTTGGCTTGCGTCAGGTCGCGCTTCAAGTCGCGCTCGACGAAGTGGGCGAGCTTGCGATAGCCGGCCACCGTGAAATAGACGCCGTCGCCGTCGCGCAGCAGGCGCATCTTGCCGGTCACGTCCGGGCCGTAGGAGCTGTACTCGCCCGCCTCGTCGGCAAAGCCTGCGTAGGCGTCGATGTATTTCATGCCGTTGAGGTAGATCCGGTCGCGCAGGATCTGGTTCATCATCTGCACGTCTTCGGCCATGTCGGCGCGCCGCACGTTGGGCAGGCCCACCCAATAGACGGCGATGTTCTTGCGCTTCAGCGCCTTCATCACGCGGTCGGCACGCGCGGCATACTCCGCTTTCCACTCGGGCGTGCCGAAGGTGGTTCGCTTGCCGGTGCCCTTCATAGACACGCGATCCCATGCGCCCATCATCACGACGGCGATATGCGGCTGGCTTTGACCAAGCTGTTCTTCGATCGCCTGTAGCTTTTCGGGGAATTCGGCGCGATTGAGCCCGTTGAGGGCAACGACCTTCTTGTCAATCTGCAGCCTGCTGTCGGTGCTCAGCGCGTCAACGACGCCACCGAGCAGGCCGTCCGCCAAATCGTCACCCAGCACGACGAGCCGGTAAACGTCACCTTGAGGAAACGGCGTGATGTAGCTGCCAGCGCCATCATCTTGCGCGGCCGCAGGAGACGCTGCGACTGTAACGAGAGCCAGCAACGCCAGCGCGGCGCACAGACCGCCACGCAGCCGGCTATTCTCAGTTGTCATGCGATATATTGGGCGCATGGCGTTGAAGCGTCTGTCCTCTGATCTCTCGTCTTTGCCGTACCTGCGGCACACCATCCGCGAGCAGTCTAGCGCGAGGCCGTCTGGCGCAAGTGCGACAGCACGTCGTCAGTCGGCCAGCAGTCGACCTTGATCTTAGCAGTTCGCTGGTAGCTACCGATGATTTTACGCGTGTTCGAGCCGACTTTTCCGTCGATTTTCTCGACTTCGTAGCCGGCCGTCTTCAGGCGCGTCTGGATTTCCTGGATGGTCGCCGTCTTTTGCGGCGCGGGCTTGCCCCATGCCGTCTCGAAATCGCCGCCGCCGGCGATTCGATCTGCGAGGTGACCGACGAACACGGCGTACAGATCAGACGTGTTGTACCGGCGAATGACCTTGTAATTTTCCAGCACGAGAAAGGCTGGACCGTAGCCACCGGCTGGCATCATCAGATAGGCTTCCTGCGCCAACTGCTCGCCGGACCACTTGCGCCCAGCGGCACGAGTGAAGCCGAGTTTAGCCCACTCCGAGAGCGGGCGGGCCTGCGTCGGGCCCTCCAAGGCGCAATCCGCGGTTGGCGGCACGCGCACTTCATAGCCCCATGTCTGGCCGCGCACCCAGCCCTTGCCGTGAAGTTGGCGCGCGGCGGACGCCAGCGCGTCTGGCACCGAATTGAAGATGTCGACCTTGCCGTCACCGTCCATGTCGTGGGTGTGGACGAAATATTCGCTTGGCATGAATTGGGTCAGACCCAACGCACCGGCCCAAGACGACTTCATGCGGGCGCGCGGCACGCCCACCTCGATCATCTTCAGGGCCATGACGAGTTCGTTGCGGAACATCTCCTTGCGGCGGCCGTAGCAGGCGAGAGTGGCGAGAACCGTAACGGCGTCGTGAGGCAGCTTGTGCTGGCCGAACGCGGTTTCGCGGCCCCAGATGGCCAGGACGGAATAGCGGTCGACGCCGAACTCCTGCTCGATCTTGCCCAGCGCGACGTCGTACTTGGCGGCGAGCGCCCGGCCCTGGCCAGCAAGGTTCATGATGTAGTCGCGCTTGATGTATTCAGACGGCGGGCGCGTGAACTCGGCCTGGCCCTTGTCGGTATGTTGCGGGCGTCCGGGCAGTTCAAGGTCGGGCAGTTTCAGGTCTGGCTGCAGGTTTGCCAGTTCCCGGTCGAACGTGGCGCGGCTGACGCCCTGCGCCTTCGCATCCGGCCAAAGCCCGTCGAGGAAGGCGCGGAAGGTGGCATCGGCGTTGGCCGCCGGTGCGCTTGCGCCCAAAATCGAAACGAGCAGCACGATGACTGCTGACAGGCGGCGTGACTGGATCACGTCTATGCTCCGGCTGGTGGCGCGCGGGGTGCGCAACGGCTGTGTTCTAGCGCGTTGCTGTTCGAATTTCAGGGCGATTCTGGGGCGGCTCGATCGGTTTTCGCTTCGATCCGGCTTTGCCAGCCTTATCGGAAAGCCGCCTCACACTTTGTCCGGAAGCACTCGCTTGCTTCGCCGTGCTTCTTTTCGGAAAACCGCTTCACACTTTGTCCGGAAGCACTCTAGGCTATGGCATCGACGCGGAGACGCCATGCGGTTGCTGATTGCGGGTTGGCAAGGACAGGTGGCGCGCGGCCTGGTGGAAATGGCACCGGGCGCGCCTGACGTAACGGCGTGCACCGTTGGCCGCGCAGCAGTCGACATCTGCGAGGCAAAGACGATCGAGCGCGCGATGGTGCAGACGCGCCCGGACGTGGTGATCAATTCAGCTGCCTACACCGCCGTCGACAAGGCGGAAAGCGATCAGCAACAGGCCTTCCGCATGAACCGCGACGGCGCCGGTGCACTGGCGGCTGCCGCGGCTCGCGCCGGCGTGCCGATCATTCACATTTCGACTGACTATGTGTTCGACGGTACGAAACCGACACCCTACGTCGAAGACGATGCGACGGGGCCGGTCACGGTATTCGGGAAATCGAAGCTGGAAGGCGAGGACGCGGTGCGTGCGGCGAACCCGCGACACGTGATCGTGCGGACGGCGTGGGTGCACAGCCCGGGCGGCAACAACTTCGTCAAGACGATGCTGCGGCTGGCTGGAGAGCACGACGAGCTTCGCGTGGTCGGCGATCAGAGCGGCAACCCGACCTATGCGCCGCACCTATGCAGTGCCATCTTGGAGATCGCGCGGCAGGTGGCGGGCAAGGCGGAGGACTTCAGCAGTTGGGGCATGTATCACGCAGCCGGCACTGGGGTGACGACGTGGCATGGGCTGGCCAGTGAGGTAATGGCGGTATCCGGCAAGCTTGGCGGACCAAGCGTGCCCGTGCAGGCGATCACGACAGCCGACTACCCGACGCCAGCGAGGCGGCCGGTGAACTCCGCGCTGGATTGCACCAAGTTGCAGAGCATGTTCGGCATCACGCTGCCTGACTGGCAGGACGGCGCAGAGGCGTGCGTGAGGCGGCTGCTTGAGGCCGAGTAGCTTTCGCCCACGCCAGCGTTTCACGTTGTCTGCTATTTTTTGAGCGCGTGCCATGGGGTCAGACCCATGGGTCTGACCCCGAAACCCACACGTGATGGATCTGTCGCTAAGCCGCCTCAACTACCATCAGCAGATCCTTGGCGTCGATGATGTTGCCGGGGTTTACTAGGATCTCCTTCACCACGCCGTCGCGGGGGGCACGCAGGGCGGTTTCCATTTTCATGGCTTCGAGGGTCATCAGCACGTCGCCGGCGCGGACGCGCTGGCTCGGCTTGACTGCCACCGTCGAGACCGTGCCGGGGAACGGCGCCGCCAGATGCGCCTCGTTGCCCTCGTCGGCCTTGCGGCGCGCCTGCGTCTTGGCGGCGACCGAGCGATTGGGCACCTTGATGACGCGCGGCTGACCGTTGAGTTCGAAGAAGACGCGCACCTGGCCCTCGTCGTCGGTCTCGCCCATCGTCTGCAGCTGGATGACCAAGGTCTTGCCGGCTTCCAGCTCGACAGTGATCTCGTCGCCCGGCTCCATGCCGTAGAAGAACACCTTCGTCGGCAGCACGGAGACGGGACCGAACTTGCGCGAAATGGCGGCGAACTCGGTGAAGATGCGCGGATACATCAGGTAGCTGGCGAGTTCCTGCTCGGTGATGCGGCGGCCGCACTTCTTCTCGGCTTCGGCGCGAACGGCCACGAGGTTGGCCGGTTCCAGCAAGGCGCCGGGGCGGCCTTCGATCGGCTTTTCGTCACCCAGCACCTTGGCCTGCACGTCGGCCGGCCAGCCGCCAGGAGGCTGGCCCAATTCGCCGCGCATCATTTCCACCACGCTTGCCGGGAAGGCGACGTCGCGCGCGGGGTCCATGACGTCCTTGGCCGTGATGTTCTGGCTCACCATCATCAGCGCCATATCGCCGACGACCTTGGACGACGGCGTCACCTTGATGATGTCGCCGAACATGTCGTTGGCTTCGCGATAGGAGCGAGCCACGTCTTCCCAGCGCGCTTCGAGGCCGAGGGCGCGGGCCTGTTCCTTGAGGTTGGTGAACTGGCCGCCTGGCATTTCATGCTGGTAGACTTCGGACGCGCCGCTCTTCTGGTCGCTGTCGAAGCCAGAATAGCGGGCGCGCACGGCCTCCCAATAGAACGAGATGCGGCGCACGGCATCGGGATCGATACCGGTGTCGCGTTCGGTGTGGCGTAAGGCTTCGACGAGCGAGCCTAGACACGGCTGCGACGTGGTGCCGGACATGGCGTCCATGGCAACGTCGACGGCGTCGACGCCGGCCTCGATGGCGGCCAGCAGCGAGGCGCCGGCCATGCCGGATGTATCGTGCGTGTGGAAGTGGATCGGAAGGTCGGTCGCTTCCTTGAGGGCCTTGACCAGAACGCGGGCGGCGGCGGGCTTCAGCAGGCCCGCCATGTCCTTGATGCCTAGAATGTGGACACCGGCCTGTTCCAACTCCTTGGCGAGGCCGACGTAGTACTTCAGATCGTATTTCGCGCGATCGGGATCGAGGATGTCCCCGGTGTAGCAAAGCGCGCCTTCGCACAGCTTGCCGTTGTCGAGGATGGCATCGATCGAGACACGCATCTGTTCGACCCAGTTGAGGCAGTCGAAGACGCGGAACAGATCCATGCCGGCGTTGGCCGCCTGCTCAATGAAGTAGCGGACGACGTTGTCGGGATAGGTGGTGTAGCCGACGCCGTTGGCGCCGCGCACCAGCATCTGCGTCATGATGTTGGGTACGGCTTCGCGGATCTCAGCCAGGCGCTCCCAGGGGTCTTCGGAGAGGAAGCGCATCGCCACGTCAAACGTGGCGCCGCCCCAGCACTCCAGCGAGAACAGTTGCGGCGTGCCGCGGCTGTAGGCATCGGCTGCCGCGACGATGTCGAACGTACGGCAACGGGTGGCGAGCAGCGACTGGTGCGCATCGCGCATGGTCGTGTCCGTGAGGAGGACGCGCTTTTGATCCTTCATCCAGGACGAAAACTTCTTCGGGCCCAGCTTGGCGAGAAGCTGGCGCGTGCCTTCGGCGGGTTCACGGCGGAATAGCGGCGGCGTCAACGGCAACGAGGATACGGGCGGTTTGGACCGGCCCTTGGTTTCGGGATGGCCGTTGACGGTGACATCGGCGATCCAGGCCAAAAGCTTGGTGGCGCGGTCGCGGCGCTTGGTGAAGGCGAACAGCTCCGGCGTTTCGTCGATGAAGCGCGTCGTGGCCTCGTTGGCGCGGAATTTCGAATGGGCGAGCACGGCTTCGAGGAACGGCAGGTTCGTCGCCACGCCGCGGATGCGGTATTCCTCGAGCGCGCGGCGCATGCGGTCGATGGCCTCGCCGGACGTCGGCGCCCAGGCGGTCACCTTTTCCAGCATGGGGTCATAGAAGCGCGTGACGACGGCGCCGGAATAGGCCGTGCCGCCATCGACGCGGATGCCGAAGCCCATGGCACCGCGATAGGCGGTGATGCGGCCGTAGTCCGGCATGAAGTTGTTTTCGGGGTTCTCGGTCGTGATGCGGCACTGCAGGGCGTGGCCGTTGAGCGTGATTTGCTTTTGCGACGGGATGCCCGTCTCGCCCTTCTTGCCGATGCGCCCACCCTCGGCGATGCGGATCTGGGCCTTGACGATGTCGAGGCCGGTGACGACCTCGGTTACCGTGTGTTCCACCTGGATGCGCGGATTGACCTCGATGAAGTAGAACTTGCCGTCGTCGGCATCCATCAGGAACTCGACGGTGCCGGCGCCGATGTAATTCGTCGCCTTGCCGATCTTGATGGCGGCATCGCACAGCTGCTGGCGCTGATCGCTGTCGAGGTAGGGGGCCGGAGCGCGCTCGACGACCTTCTGGTTGCGGCGCTGGATGGTGCAATCGCGCTCGAACAGGTGGACGATGTTGCCCGCGCGATCGCCGAGGATCTGCACCTCGACATGCCGGGCACGGCGTACAAGTTTCTCGAGGTAGACATCGTCCTTGCCGAAGGCGGATTTGGCCTCACGCTTGGCCGACGTGACGTTATCGATGAGCGTGCTCTCGTCTTCGATGGGACGCATGCCGCGGCCGCCGCCGCCCCACGATGCCTTGAGCATCACCGGGTAGCCGACCTTCTTGGCCAATTCCTTGATTGTCTTGGGATCATCGGGCAGCGGGTCGGTCGCCGGCATCACCGGCACGTCGATCGAGATGGCGAGGTTGCGGGCGTCGACTTTGTTGCCCAGCGTGCGCAGCGTCTTGGGCTGCGGGCCGATGAAGATGATGCCGGCCTCGGCGCAGGCCTCTGCAAATTCAGGGCTTTCAGACAGAAAACCGTAGCCGGGGTGGATGGCGTCGGCTTTGGCGGACTTGGCGACGCGGATGATCTCGGGAATCGAGAGATACGATTCCAGCGGACCCAGCGGACGCTCCAGATGCGGTCCCCGGCCGATCAGATAGGCCTCGTCGGACTTGAAGCGATGGAGGGAGAGCTTGTCCTCTTCCGCGTAGACGGCGATCGTCTCGATGTCGAGTTCGGTCGCGGCGCGGAACACACGGATGGCGATCTCGGAGCGATTGGCAACGAGTAGGCGGCGAATGTTGGACATTGGACCTTGGTCGTAGGAAAGCTGCGCTGGTCAAATCTTTAGACCAAAAGCCCGCCTACGGAAATCGCTCTGTTGCGTCCTGCGCCCGCTAACTTGTTGCTACACGCCCACATTCTCGGCGCAGGTCGACGCCTCGCCCTTCACCCAGCCGCGCGCTGTCCAGGACGGCTTGTCGTTGGGCGCGCTTTGGGCCTGGTCGACGGTGCGGGCAGCAAAATAGAACTCGAAGCAGTTGTCGCTGACCTTGTGCACCCGATAGCAGCCGCCGGAGGGATCGACGTCGTAGATGGTACAGAACGTGCCCGCCTGCAGCGACCAGCGGCCCTGCGTCTCGCGCCTGTCGTCCTGGTAGTTCAGGCGGCCGTCGCCATCGTAGCGTTCGACGAACTTTGCGCCGTCGGAATAGTGGCCCTCGACGGTCTTGCCGGAGAACGCCTGGTTGAGGCTGCTCTCGCTCATCCACGCCATATCGGATAGCGCAGAAACAGGCGCTGCCGCCAGAATGGTAAATGCCAGCCCTGCGAAGAACGAACGCGCCATGACACCCCTCCGGACACCGCGGACCACCTCGCCAAGAGGTGACACGCGATTGTGACGCGCGTTGGCCGGGCGGCGGCGGCTAAAGAAGCCTTGAAAGCCGGGGCCGCGGCCGTTAAGTGTCCGCGCACACGTATATTGCGGTGCAGAGCCGCGTTTCGTCACCTCAAAATTGGACATCGATACATGGGCTACAAGGTCGCCGTCGTGGGCGCCACGGGCAACGTGGGCCGCGAAATGCTGAACGTTCTCGCCGAGCGGAACTTCCCCGTCGACGAGATTTATCCGATTGCTTCGCGCCGTTCGCTCGGCACGGAAGTCTCGTTTGGCGACCGAACGCTCAAATGCCTGGCGCTCGACCAGTTCGATTTCTCCAAGGCCGACTTCTGCCTGATGTCGGCGGGCTCGGCGGTTTCGAAGGAATGGTCGCCGCGCATCGGCGCTACGGGCTGCATCGTGATCGATAACTCGTCGTGCTGGCGCTACGACCAGGACGTGCCGCTCGTCGTGCCGGAAGTGAACCCGGAAGCGATCCGCGGCTACACGAAGAAGAACATCATCGCCAACCCCAACTGCTCCACCGCGCAGCTCGTCGTCGTGCTGAAGCCGCTGCACGATGCCGCCGTCATCAAGCGGGTTGTGGTGTCGACGTATCAGTCGGTTTCGGGCGCAGGCAAGGAAGCGATGGACGAGCTATGGCAGCAGACCAAGGGCAAGTACGTGCCGGGCTCAGAGGTCGAATCGTCGAAGTTTCCCAAGGAGATCGCCTTCAACGTCATTCCTCAGATCGACGTCTTCATGGAAGACGGCTACACGAAAGAGGAATGGAAGATGCTGGCCGAGACCAAGAAGATCCTCGACCCCAAGATCAAGCTGACGGCGACGTGCGTGCGCGTGCCGGTGTTCGTTGGGCATTCCGAAGCTGTCACGATCGAATTCGAAAAGCCGATCACGGCGGACGAAGCGCGTGAGATCCTGCGTGAGGCGCCGGGGATCGCCGTCGTCGACAAGCGCGAGGCCGGTGGCTATGTGACGCCGATCGAGGCTGCGGGAGAATTCGACACCTACGTCAGCCGCATCCGTGAAGACAACACGGTCGAGAACGGCCTGGTGCTGTGGTGCGTGTCCGACAACTTGCTGAAGGGCGCGGCTCTGAACACGGTGCAGATTGCCGAGACGATGATCAGCCAGAAGCTGGTGAAATCGGCGGCTTAAGACCTCAGCTGGTTCGAATCAAAAGGCCCTCGCGATGCTCGTCGCGAGGGCCTTTTTTCCTAGCACCAGGAAGCGGCGCCTTATTTGATGATCTTGTCTTGTGGTTCGACGGTGCCCAGCGCCTCAACGATCATGTTGAGGTCCTGCATGAAGCGGTCGCGCTGCTGCTGGCCCGGAAGAACGGTCAGAATACGCTCGTCAACCCGCTTGGCGACAGGATCGGCAGCCTTCAGCGCCTTCCAGCCCTCGTCCGTCAATTTAACGGCATAGGCGCGGGCATCTTCCTTGGTGCGGCGGCGCTGCAGCAGGCCCTTCTTGAGCATGCGGCGGACGATGTCGGCCAGCGTCGAGCGATCGATGCCGGTCTTTTCGACGAGATGAGTCTGGCTCAACCCCTCGTTGAGGGAAACCGTCAGCAGCACTGCGTACTGACGGGGTGTGAGGTCGCCTCCACCCATCTCCGTCTGGAAAATATCTCCGGCGCACTGGCCGGCGCGATGGAGAAGATGGATCGGTGACTTTTCGAGGCGTGCTGTGGGAGCGTCGCGCGGGGTATCTCGTACCATGACGGGCTCAGACTTTCTTTTCTCTTCCAATTGACAGGGCGCCGACGGACAGTAGGTGAAGGCCGTAGCACCAATAGTGTGCCGTTGACGAATAGTATTTACCGAGCGGGAAAATACGGTTTTTACAGCCGTAGTCTACAAGAAAATCACAATAATTCTGAAGCACACCTTAAATGAAGTACAAATACTATAACGTGCATAGTTTTCGGCGTTCAAAGCTTTATTGCCAAAATGGTCTTGATCATTTCTCCATAAGTTCGAAGCGCTTAAGCAATCCTATCTGCGAAACGGCGAACACTAGAGTTAGTGGCAAAATCCCAAAAGCTTTGAATGCAACCCACGCATCATTCGACATCGTCCTCCAAACTATTTCGTTGAGTATTGCCAGCACCACAAAGAAACAAGCCCAGCGGAAGGTCAGCTTACGCCAGCCTTCGTCTGACAATCGAAATTCCTCGCCGAACAGATGGCGCAAAAGTGAGCGATTCATCGCCAGTCCGCCGAACAAAATAGCAGCGAAAAGCGTGTTGACGATCGTCGGCTTGAGTTTGATAAAAACGTCGTCGTGCAGATAGAGCGTAAGGCCACCGAAAACGACGACGAAAAAGCCCGATACCAGCGGCATGATCGGCACGCGGCCAAACAGCAGGCGCGATGCAACCAGCGAGATCAGGGTGGCCGCCACGAAGAGAGCCGTGCCCCAGTAGATGCCCTTCATGGCGTTGGTGATGAAGAACACCAGCAGCGGGCCGAACTCCACGAACAGCTTCAGAAGCTGATTGGCCGCCTGGGGCTCGCTGGCGGGGCGTGTTTCGTCGGAGCTGCTGGTCATGTTCGGCCTGTTTTCTGTCTCAACAGGCGCGGAGCCTGCTCAATTGTTATTGTCCGATGCTGCTCTAGCCCGGCAGCGGGCGATCAGGCACGCAAATCAGCGCGGGTGACATCCCGACCTGACGCCGGCTGCGTGCGTGTATCGGCGCGGGCCGCGTCAGTCATGATCGGCTCAGCTGCAAGCGCCGGATCGGGAATTTGATGGCGGTGCATCCAACGCGTCAGCAGCCAGGCATAGAACCCGCTGAGGGGCATGATGATGGCAACCTTGAACAGGATCCAGATGTTGACCCCGTCCATGGCATAGCCAAAGACGTTGTAGATCTGGTCGTCGGCGAACGTGCGGCGCACCACTTCGTTGGCCACGGCGGTGAACACGAAGAACCAAGCGAAGCTGCGCGTGAAGGTGTCCCAGCCTTCCTTGGTGTAGTGGAAGGTCTTTTCGAAAACGTACTTGAAGAAGTTGCGATCGAGCTTCAGCCCCAGGAACAGGAAGGCTGCAAACATGGCGTTGAAGATCGTGACCTTGATCTGCACCCACATCGGGTTGCCCGTGATCAGCGTCAGCGCGCCGAAGACGATGGTGACCGAGGACGCGATCAGCGGAAAAACCGGCAGCCGCTTCAGCACAAGGAGCATGGCGGCAATTGCCACGACCGTGGAGATCATCAGCGCCCAGGTGCCGGCCGCGATGCCGTACATCGCGTTCACGACGAACATCGTTACGAGCGGACCGAACTCGCTCAGGATGTTGACGGTTTGCTCTGCGTTGAAAGGGTAGATCCGCTTGCGCACGCTCATTTCGGGGACGTCATCCTGTTATTGTGGCGCCACTGCGACTGTGGTCTGAGGGCGCGTTATGGGCTGAAGGGTTGTGCGATCGCTGCCACGTTCTAGAGCTAGCGGCCGGCGATTGCTTTCGCGAACTCCTTTGCCTCGAACGGTTGAAAATCGTCGATCCCCTCGCCCACGCCGATGGCGTGCACAGGTATCGCGTGCTTGGCGGCGATCGCCACAAGGATGCCGCCGCGGGCCGTGCCGTCGAGCTTGGTCATCACCAGTCCTGTGACACCAGCCGTGGCCTTGAAGGCTTCAACCTGCATCATGGCGTTCTGTCCCGTCGTCGCATCCAATACGAGAAGAACGTCGTGCGGGGCGGTCGGGTCCAGCTTGCGCAGGACGCGAACAACCTTATGAAGCTCTTCCATCAGGGCGGCCTTGTTCTGAAGGCGGCCTGCGGTATCGAGTAGCAGCACGTCGTGGCTGCCGGCCTGTGCCGCCTGGAGGGCGGTGTAGGAAAGACTGGCGGCATCAGAACCAACAGAGCTGGCGATGACGGGCGCGCCGGTGCGTTCGCCCCAGATTTTCAGCTGATCGATAGCTGCGGCGCGGAACGTGTCGCCGGCGGCAAGCATCACCGACTTGCCCTCGCTCTTGAGGCGGGCCGCCAGCTTGCCGATGGTCGTCGTCTTGCCAGTGCCATTGACGCCGACCACGAGCACCACGTGCGGCTGATGTGAGCCGTCGATCCGCAACGGCTTGGCGACGGGAGCCAGTACGCGTTCGACTTCCTGGGCGAGCACGTCGCGCACTTCGTCTGGCGCGATTTCCTTGTCGAAGCGGCCCTTGCGTAGTGCGGCCGTGATGCGAGACGACGTCTCGACGCCGAGGTCAGAACCGATCAGCAGATCTTCAAGCTCCTCCAACATTTCGTCGTCGAGCTTGCGCTTCGTGAAGAGGCCGGTGATGCCGGTCGTCAGGCGTGACGACGTCTTCGTCAGACCATCGCTGAGACGCTTGAACCAGCCCTTCTTTTCGGCAGCGGGCGCGGCCTCAGCGACGGCCGGAGGAGACGGTACAGGCTCTGGCTGCGTTGCAACGGGTGCGGGGGTGGCGGGTGCAGGTGCGGCAGGTTCCGGCGCGGTGACGGCCGTCTCGGTTAGCGGCGGCGTTGCGGCGGGCTCGCCGGGCTGCTCGATGGTTTCAGCCTTGTTGCCGAACAAGCGGCCCAGCAAGCTTTTCTTGGGTTGAGATCCGCTCACGCCGCGGCCTCATGCGCCGATGCCATCACGGCCGTCAAACGCCGTCCGTCGTTGCCGGTGATGCGCGCCCGCACGAGGGAGCCCTTACCCGGATGCTGCGCGGCAAGCTTGACTTCGGCGTAGTGCGGCGTGCGGCCGACGTTGTTGCCTTCCATCAGCAGTTCGACTTCGGCTCCGTGATGCGCGGCGAGATAGCCGGCCATGATCTCATCGCGCTTGGCTCGCAGACGGGCCGCGCGTTCCTTGATAAGCGGGCGGGCCACTTGCGGCATGCGCGCGGCGGGCGTGTCCTTGCGCGGTGAAAATGGGAAGACGTGCAAGTACGTCAGATCGCATTCGTCGACGAGGCGCAGCGTGTTGGCGAACATGTCTTCCGTTTCGGTGGGAAAGCCGGCGATGAGGTCGGCGCCGAAAACGACGTCCGGGCGCAAGCGGCGGGCCTGCGTGCAAAATGCAATGGCATCGGCGCGCAGATGGCGGCGCTTCATGCGTTTCAGGATCAGATCGTCGCCTGCCTGCATCGATAGGTGGAGGTACGGCATCAGGCGCTGCTCTTGCGCCAACGCATCGAGCAAATGCTTGTCGGCCTCAACCTGATCTATCGACGACAGGCGCAGGCGATCGAGCCGTGGCACGTGCCGCAGCACTTGCCGCACGAGGCGGCCCAGGGAGGGCGCGCCGGGAAGATCGCTACCGTACGAAGTGATGTCGACACCGGTCAGCACGATCTCGCGATAGCCCGCATCAACAAGCCGCTCGACATGCGACACCACCTCACCCGCTGGCACGGAGCGAGACGGGCCGCGACCGTAGGGAATGATGCAGAACGTGCACCGATGGTCGCAGCCGTTCTGGATCTGCACGTAGGCGCGCGTGTTCGTACCGAAACCGTCGAGCATGTGCGGGGCGGCTTCGCGCACGCTCATGATGTCGTTGACCACGACGCGCTCGGAGCCCGCGACGGAAAGCGAATGGAACGTCTCCGCCAGCATCTTTTCCGTATTGCCGATGACGTGGTCGACCTCAGCCATGCCGGCAAAGCGCTCCGGCTCGATTTGCGCGGCACAACCGGTGACGATGATGCGGGCGCCCGGGCGTTCGCGGCGCGTGCGGCGAATGGTTTGGGCCGCCTGACGCACGGCTTCGCCGGTTACCGCGCACGTGTTGATGATCACGCACTCGCCAAGGCCGGCTGTTTCGGCATGGCGGCGCACCACCTCGGATTCGTAGGCGTTGAGGCGGCATCCTAGCGTGATGACAACGGGCTCGGACATGTTCCTGGCAGGTAAGCAGCCGAAGTTCGGCCGGCGGGTTCCTGGTGTGAAGGGGCCGAGGGTGCGGCCGGCGCAACGTGGTGCTTGTTAGCGGACTGCCAAGCTCGCCGCTAGAGCGCTGCGGCAGGATGGCCCGACAGGGAGACGCGATCTTCATACTCGACTTCGACCGGTCCCGTCTTGAGAATGCGGTTGCCGGGTGTCCATTCGATGATAAGTGGCCCGCCAGGCACGTGTACCGTGACTTTCCGGCCCGTCATCCGCTTGCGGGCAGCCGATACGGCCGTCGCGCAGGCGGCTGTGCCGCAGGCTCGCGTGAGGCCGGCCCCCCGCTCCCATGTGCGCACCCGGATTGCCTCAGGCGATAAAACTTGAGCCAGCGAGATGTTGGCGCGCTCGGGAAACAGCGGATGATGCTCGAGCATGGGACCAAACCGGCCCAGATCATAGTTTTCGGGGCTGTCGTCGACCCAGAAGATTGCATGCGGGTTGCCGACGTTCACGACCGAGGGCGAATGCAGGATCGGCGCGTCGATCGGGCCGATTTGCAGCTCGATGCCGCGCGTGTCGTGGAAAGGTTCGGACAACGGAATTTCGTTCCAGGCGAAATGGGGTTCGCCCATATCGACCGTGATGTGGCCAATGTCCGCAACGCTGGTCTGCAGGATGCCGGCCTTGGTCTCGAACTGCAGGGCACTGCGCCCCGTCTTCTGAGCCTCCAGCCAGGCGATGCAGCGCGTGCCATTGCCACACGCAGAACTTTCCGAGCCATCCGTGTTGTAGATCCGCACGAAGGCGCTGGTGCCGGGAGTTCTCGGATCGTGGAGCGCCATCAACTGGTCAAACCCGGAGCGCGGCGCCTCGGCGATCTGGCACGCCTCTTCGCCGCGTAACACCTTGGTGGTGCCGCGGAAATCCATGACGACGATCTCGTTGCCGAGGCCGTTCATGCGCACGAAGGGAAGATCGGAAGCTCCGTTCATGCGCCCATATATGGCGAGCGGGTTGAAAAAGTCATCTGGCTGGGCGAACGCAACCTGGGGAGATCAGCGGTTGCAGAGCTGGCATCGGCGCGCTCCAGACCTACATGACACCCGTGCCGAACAACTCAAAGCCGAGGTTCTGATGCTGCGCCCTGCGATCACCGCCCTGTCCACCCTGCTTCTTGTGAGCCCAGCGGCGGCCGAACAGACCAATGCGCCGGCGCCCACAACACCCAGCAAGGTCAAAGTCGAAACGATTGCTGAAGGCCTGGCGAACCCGTGGGGCTTGCAGTTTCTGCCCGATGGCCGGGCGCTGATCACGGAAAAGCCGGGGACGCTGCGAATTGTCGGCAAGGACGGCAGCAAATCGGATGCGATCGCGGGGCCGCCGAAGGTGGTCGACATTGATCAGGGCGGGTTGCTCGACGTACGTCTGGCGCCGAATTTCGCCACAAGCGGCACGATCTACCTCTCCTACGCCGAGGCGCGCGATGGCAACAAAAACGGCACAAGCGTCGCCAGCGCCAAGCTCGTTCTCGACGGCAAGGGCGGCAAGCTGGACGACGTGAAGGTGATTTTCCGCCAGGAGCCGGCCTATGCCAGCGGCTATCACTTCGGCTCGCGTATCGTAATCGCCAATGACGGGACATTGTTTGTGACGCTGGGCGAACGCAACTTCCTGCGTGCCGAATCGCAAAACCCCGCCAACCACATCGGCAAGGTGGTGCACATCAATGCCGATGGGTCGCCGGCGGCCAATAATCCCAAGTTGCCCGGCTGGGCGCCCGAAGTCTGGTCGATCGGGCACCGCAATATTCAAGGCGCCGCGCTTGATCCGGCAACCGGCGAATTGTGGACCGTCGAGCACGGCGCGAAAGGCGGTGATGAACTGAACACGCCGAAGGCGGGCAAGAACTACGGCTGGCCCATCATCACGTATGGCGTCGATTATTCCGGCGCCAAGATCGGCGAGGGCAAGGCGAAAGAGGGCATGGAGCAAGCGGTTTATTATTGGGTGCCGTCGATCGCTACGTCAGGTCTCACGTTTTATACCGGCGACCTTTTTCCGGAGTGGAAAGGCAATTTGTTCGTGGGCGGGCTCAAGGCAACGCAGTTGCAGCGGCTCGTCTTAAAGGACGGCGCAGTGGTTGCCGCCGAGGTATTACTGAAGGACGAAGGCGATCGCATTCGCGACGTGCGGCAGGGCCCCGATGGTGCGCTTTGGCTTCTAACTGACGACCAGGATGGCAAGCTGCTGCGATTGTCGCCGGGCTAGCGGACGGCGGCCTCTACCGGCCCATCCCGCCGGCGCCCCCACCCGGAAGCTGCTGGTTCTGTTCTTTGTCTTTCGGCTTTGCCACCGAGTAGACGCTGGCCTTTTCGTCGCTGCCGAGCTGGCAGTCGTTGTTCTTGTCGAGCAGCACAAAGGCATGGTTTTTCCTGCCCGTCAGTTCGTCCAGCGAGACTTTGCCGTCGTTGTTGGCGTCGTAGTAATCGTGATTGGCAGTGACGAACAGCTTGTCGGTGTTCGTCATGCCATTCCATTCCTGCACCGTTAGCGAGCCGTCCTTGTCCGCGTCGGCATCCCGGAAGATCTCGCCCGAATACTGTTTCCACTCATCGCACGTGATGGTGCCGTCCTTGTTCATGTCCCAGGTGCTGGACGCCGTCAGGAAGGTCATGTCGAAGTCGGACGTGCCTTTCGAGAACGGGTTCGACAGGCCGCCCCCGCCCAAGGGCGAGCCGCCGCATGCAGCCAGACCGGCCGCGCTGGCCGTCATCAGGCACAGGCCGAGCGCGCGCGTGCGCGTTGCCTTGAGCATGCAGATCTCCTCCCAGTTCTTATTTCCTGCGGCCATGCCGCTGCGTGTCCCCGCGAGTTAACACAGCAGGGAAATGAGGCAAATCACTGCTAGCGCGGCCTCCACGGCTATTTTGCAGCAGCCGGGACGGCCAATTGGCCACAGATCCGGTGTGTTGCACCGCCAAACCCGGGGCAGGCAGCGGTTGACAGGCCCGTCACCTTTTGGGATGGTCCGCCCGAAATCCGGCCCGTGAACGACGAGCCGCCGCCCCGTCAGGCCCAGGCTTTAAGCCAAGGTCGAGCGGAGAGGTCAACACCCGACAGCGCGTTGCGCCCTCGGGTGCGTTTGTCGTTTGCGTGTATGGCACCACATGAGCGGGCACTGCAGTTGGGCCCACACAGGATGGTTCGATGTTTCAATCGCTGAGCGACCGCCTTTCAGGTGTGCTCGATAAGCTGACCCGCCGCGGCGCGCTGACCGAAAGCGACGTCAGCGAAGCTATGCGCGAAGTGCGCCGCGCGCTGCTGGAAGCCGACGTGGCGCTCGATGTCGTCAAGGATTTCACCGAAAAGGTGAAGGCCAAGGCCATCGGCCAGGACGTTGTGAAGTCGGTCACGCCGGGGCAGATGGTCGTCAAGATCGTCCACGACGAACTGACCGCCATGCTGGGCTCGGATGCAGCGCCGATCGATCTGATCGCTGCGCCGCCGGTGGCGATCCTAATGGTGGGTCTGCAGGGCTCGGGCAAGACGACCACGACAGCGAAAATCGCCTGGCGTCTGGCCAATCGCGACAAGAAAAAAGTGCTGATGGCCTCGCTCGACACGCGGCGGCCGGCGGCACAGGAACAGCTGCGGGTTCTCGGCGAGCAAACGAACACGCCGACGCTGCCGATCGTGGCGGGTCAAACGCCGCAGCAGATCGCCAAGCGCGCCATGGAGGCGGGCCGGCTCGGCGGCTATGACGTCGTGCTGCTCGACACGGCCGGCCGCGTCACGATCGACGAAGAACTGATGGACGAGGTCGCCGAGGTCAAGGCCGGCACCAACCCGCACGAAGTGCTGCTGGTCGCCGACAGTTTGACGGGCCAAGACGCCGTGGCGACGGCCAAGGCGTTCGACGGCCGCCTCGGCATCACCGGCATCGTGCTCACGCGTGCCGACGGCGATGGCCGCGGCGGTGCCGCACTCTCGATGCGCGCCGTAACCGGCAAGCCGATCAAGCTGCTGGGCGTCGGCGAAAAGTGGGACGCGCTGGAGGATTTCCATCCCTCGCGCGTCGCCAGCCGCATCCTGGGAATGGGCGACGTCGTCTCGCTGGTGGAAAAGGCCGCCCAGAACATCGACATCGAAAAGGCGACCGCAATCGCCCAGAAGATGAAGAAGGGCGAGTTCGATCTCGACGATCTGGCCGAGCAACTCAAACAAATGCAGCGCATCGGCGGCATGTCGGGGATGATGAGCATGCTGCCCGGCATGGGAAAGATCAAATCGCAGATCGCCGATGCCAGGCTCGACGACGGGATTCTCAAGCGTCAGCACGCCATCATCACGTCGATGACCGCGAAGGAGCGGCGCGCGCCGAAAATCCTCGATGGCAAGCGGAAGCGGCGGATCGCTGCCGGCTCCGGCACTCGCGTCGAGGAGGTCAACAAGCTCATCAAAATGCATCGGCAGATGGCCGACATGATGAAGTCGATGGGCAAGAACAAGGGTCTCATGTCCCGCATGATGGGTGGCGGGGGTGCCGCGCCGAGCCAGGATGAAATGGCGCGCATGCAGGACGAACTGGCGAAGATGGACCCCAAGGCGCTGCAGCAGCTGCCTGCCGATCTCAAGGATGCCTTGCCCCGAAGCCTGCAAGGCCTCGGCAGCCAAGGCGCCCTCCCGAAACTCCCTGGGCTCGGCAGCGGTTTGCCGGGCCTCGGCGGTCCACGTTTTCCGGGGCTACCCGGACGGAAGAAATAGCAATTCACACCAGATCCAGATCACCGAAAGGAACACTGAATGTCAGCCAAGATTCGCCTGTCTCGCGGCGGTGCCAAGAAGCGCCCCTATTATTACATCGTGGTCGCGCATTCCGCCTCGCCGCGCGATGGCCGGTATATCGAGCAGATCGGAACGTTTGATCCGATGCTGAAGAAGAACAACCCTGAGCGCGTGCGCCTGAAGGAAGACCGCGCCAAGCACTGGCTTTCGGTCGGCGCGCAGCCGACGGACCGCGTCGCCCGCTTTCTCGATGCTGCCGGCCTGATGAAGCGCAAGGCTTCGAACAATCCCGAGAAGTCCAAGCCGAAGAAGAAGGCGCAGGAGCGCACTGCAGCTGCCGAAGCAAAGGCGAAGGAAGCGGCCGGCGCAACCGCCGACGCGAGTTAAAAGACAAGTCGACGCCCTGCCCATCAAATTTTCTCAATGTGGAAATTTACGGGCAGGGCGTTTATTTTAGCGTTCATTTTGCATAATGATAAACCGTACAGCGATCAAAAAAGCGCGTGCATCTGCGCTGCAGTTCATGTTTGCTTCGTCAACAGTTATAGGAGTTAAGCACCATATAGCGCATTAAGGTCTTGCCGTGCTGATGATCCCCAAGCCACAGACGTCCCCTGCCGCCGTAGCTCTCTGGAGCAAACGGGCTCACGCGCTGCGAGCGGGGACCCATCTTTTGGCCGACAAACCTGATCGCGAACATTGGTCGGATCAAGAATTGCGCATTTGGCGCTATGCGACAGCGATCAGCCGGCGGCTCGACAAACTTCAGTAGGCCAATTCTTCCTTTGGTTGCATTTCAATAATCGGCGCAACCTTATATTAAAAGCTCGCTCTTTTAATCGGCGCTATGCAGGCCGCGCTCGCAGATGGCATCTATAGTTTGGATTACCGTACCGCCACCGGCGATACGGTTTTTGCCAATGGGCTGGCCATCGTGCGAAACAACAAAATATTGGGGTCCGACCCAGCGGGCGGGCTGTTCAAAGGGCAGTACCTGCCCGGCGACGATCAGCGACCCGGTGCTTTTGAGGGGTCTATCGCCCTGCCCCCGAACGGGGAACTGATTACCGGGCTGCGTGCGGGTCCAGAAGGGCTGAATATCGCGCTTCGGGGCGTGTCGACTGAGACGGAGTCCGCGCTTGGCTTTCTCGTGGAGGTGGCGGGCCAAATCGTCAGCGTCGATGTCGCCTATGTGGGCCCGCTGCCGGCCGCAGGATCTGATCCGCGATGAGCAAGTCCGACCGCGTGCTGCTTGGAGAGATCACCGGGGTCCACGGCATCAAGGGCGAAGTTGTCATTCGCTCTTACGCAGCCGATCCGGAAGACATTGCGGCCTACGGCCGCTTGCAGGACCACGCCGGAACGAGGACCTTCGATGTCCTGCCGGTGCGGGTCGGGCCAAAAGGCGTCGTAGCGCGCATAGCAGGCATCGAGGACAGGACCTCGGCCGAACGGTTACGCGGCACCAAACTCTACGTCACCCGGGCTATGCTGCCGGTCCCCGGGGATAGGTCGTTCTATTTCATGGATCTGATCGGGCTGAAGGCCATCGGCGGCGATGGCAACGCTTTCGGTCGCGTTACGGCCGTTCACAACTTCGGCGCGGGCGACATCATCGAGGTGTCAGTGGACGGTCATCCCGGCAGCGAACTTGTACCGTTCGCCGACGCCTATGTTCCGGACGTCAACATCGCCGACGGATGGGTGCGTGTCCTGCTGCCGGCGAGCACGAGCGAGGAAGACGAACCCGAGGCCGGGGAACCCTTACCCGCCGGTACGCATGAAAAAAGCGAGTGAGACCGCGGTCTCACTCGCTTGAATGCTTTCCTGGGTCGCTCAGCAGGCTTCAGCGAAGGGGAACTCGCTCTGGGCGGCGGGCGGATTTGCCGACGGGAAGGCGATGATGTTGGTCGATCCATCGACGTCGATGCCAGGGCGGCGCTTGCGGAACCAGCGGAGCGACGTATTCATCAATACAGCCTCGTCCTTCACTGCCTGGATCAGCAGCCCGTCGTTGTCGTCGAGCAGGCCCCAGAGGCCGGAAGCGATCGTCTCCTCAGCTTCTTCGGAACGCACGTACCAGGTCTGCTCCAAAGGCCGCGCCCAGCTGGTGCCGAGCGTCATGATGGCCTGGGCGACGACATGCTTGTCGAGGTGCGGCTTGGCAAGATCGTAAGAGATGAGATAGGTGCGCATTGGGGCCTCCGCGGGCTGAATTTGGGGCACGAAGCTTAGGGGGGATGCGAGCGAGAACATACAAAGAACATGCCTGACTCGTTTTGGTGAGTCTAGTATCAGTTCCATTTTTGTTCCCGGCATGGAGCAAGTGCGGAGAGATGGTGTCGGTGGTTGCCGAGGACACTGCGGGAATTATTCAATAGGCTCGAAAAAGCTCAATTGGCCCGTGTCCGGCGCCTGCGAAATGCGGCGGTGGGGGCCACAATCCACGCGATCCAGCAGGGTTGGATAGCGAACCGAAAATAGCGCCAGTGCCTTACTGCGGGAGCCCGCAAAGCGGATCTCTTCCCAGATTTCATACAGGCGGCGGGGATCACAGCCGTAGCGGCGGATCAAGTCGACGCGGCGAATGCGCAGCCAACGCGCAATCCAAATATCAATGGCATCCGCCTCCGTCAGCCGCCGCTGAGGGCGGCCTGTGGCTAGATGGGGCGTAAGACCCTCCCCGCTTGTTGAACTCAACACGGCATGCTCGCAATGGTTATGACGCTTGGTTACGGTCCTGGGGCCTTGACGCAAGGCTCGAAAGACGATTGATCGCTCGCAATCGTAGCAATCTGATGGCCCGCTTTTGTTCCGGGTCCCGCGAAGGCGTCTCCTGCTTGATCCTGTTTCCTGCCATCGACCTCAAAGACGGCCAATGCGTTCGCCTGAAACTCGGCGAAATGAGCGAAGCGACGGTCTTTAATGACGACCCTGCCGCGCAGGCGCGCGCCTTCCAGGACCAAGGGTTTCAGTATCTCCACATCGTCGACCTGAATGGGGCGTTTGCGGGCAAGCCCGCCAATGCGCCGGCGGTGGAGGCGATCCTTCGCGCGATCACCATTCCGGCTCAACTGGGCGGTGGTATCCGCGATCTTGCAACGATCGAGACCTGGCTCGACAAGGGCGTGCGTCGCGTCATCCTGGGTACGATCGCGGTGCGCGATCCTGCGCTCGTGCGTGAAGCCTGCGCCAGCTTTCCGGGACGGGTCGCCGTCGGTATCGATGCGCGCGGTGGCAAGGTTGCTGTCGAAGGTTGGGCGGAGACAAGCGAGTTGACAGCAATTGAAATGGCTCGCCGCTTCGAAGACGCCGGCGTTTCGGCCATCATCTATACCGACATCGACCGCGATGGCGTGCTGAAGGGACTCAACCTGCCTGCAACGGTAGAGTTGGCGCAGGCCACGCGCATTCCGGTCATCGCCTCCGGCGGGCTGGCGTCGATGGACGACATCGAAGCGCTGACGCGGCCAGAGAACCGCATCCTTGAGGGCGCCATCTCGGGCCGCGCGCTGTACGATGGGCGTATCGATCCGGCCGAAGCCCTGCGCGCGCTGGCGCGGGCATGATCCCTCGTCAGTGAGTTCCATATGCTGAAGAACCGCATTATTCCCTGCCTCGACGTCAAGGACGGCCGCGTCGTCAAAGGCGTGAATTTCGTCGGGCTGATCGACGCCGGCGATCCCGTCGAGGCTGCGGCCGCGTATGACGCAGCCGGCGCCGACGAGCTGTGCTTCCTCGACATCACGGCCAGCCACGAAAACCGCGACACGATCTTCGATATCGTGGAGCGCACGGCCGAGCGCTGCTTCATGCCGCTGACAGTCGGCGGCGGCGTACGCAGCGTCGACGACATCCGCAAGTTGCTGGAGGCAGGCGCCGACAAGGTCTCGATCAACACCGCCGCCGTCACGCGCCGGGAGTTCGTGCGCGAAGGCTCGGAGAAGTTTGGGGCGCAGTGCATCGTCGTCGCCAGCGACGCCAACCAGGTATCAGCGGCCGGCGAGGCCGATCGCTGGGAGATCTTCACCCACGGTGGGCGCAAGCCGACCGGGCTCGACGCGATCGCCTACGCACGCGAAGTCGTGGCATTGGGCGCGGGAGAGCTGCTGTTGACGTCGATGGATCGCGACGGCACGAAGGCAGGATTCGATATCGCATTGACGCGAGCCGTGGCCGATGCCGTGCCCGTACCGGTGATCGCTTCGGGCGGGGTTGGAAATCTTGACCATCTCGTCGACGGGATCGTCAGCGGGCACGCCAGCGCTGTTCTTGCAGCGTCGATCTTTCATTTCGGCACCTACACGATCGGCGAAGCGAAGTCGCACATGGCTGCTGCCGGCGTGCCGATGCGGATGGATTAGCCGCGGAGCTTCTGTATCTCCGGACGGGATTCGCTGGGAGACATGCCGTAGGCCTGCCTGAACCGCCGGCTGAAATGCGAGGGGTCGGAAAAACCCCACGACAGGGCTATCTCGGTGATCGAGCGATGTAGTTGATTGGGGTCTCCAAGCAGACGACGGCACTGCTCCAGCCGCCGGTCGAGTATGTAGCGAGCCACCGACGTCCCCTGCTCGGACAGTAACTGGCTGGCGTAGCGCACGCTGATGCCCGCGGCCTTGGCAACCTGGCCGGCATTCAGGCTCGGATCACTCAAGTTCGTGTCGATCGCGGCACGCAGGGCGGCCAGGCCGGTTTCCTTTGCCGACGACAGCATGGCCCGAGCCCCCGTTGTCTGCGCGAGCAGCGCCATCGCGAACAGGTCGAGTGCGTGCTCGGCTACCTGCGCGGCAGCCCTCTCCTGTGCAATGGGCAGGCGATCTGGAAGCATGGCCAGGAAGCCGCTGGCAATCCCACCCAGAGAGCTTCCGGCCGGAACCACGATAGCGGTGAGCCCAATCGTTGGTCCCATGCGCTGCGTGATGGCTCGCATTGGAACCTTAAGAACCAGGATCGTACCCTTCTCGCGCAAATACAGCTCGTAGGGCTTCTGCGCGTCCAGGATCGTGAGGTCACCAGGATCCGTCCGGCACTCGCGCCCGCCTTGGCGCCAAATCGAGCTTCCAGTCTGCTGGCGGCAGAGAAAGCACGAGGCGGGCGAGGCGTCTGTGATATGGCGCTGTTCGCGAACGAAGTGGGCCGGATTAGATTGCAAGATCGTAGTTTCGATGTCGCCGAGTTTCGATGCCTCAATCGACACATCAAACATAATCGATTTGTCGGGATTGCACTGATGCCCGGCGTAAAGTTTCGCTGCTATATCGTACCAACTCGCAAGCCGGTCGCGTGGATGATAATCCGTGGCGAGAAAGACTTTTTGCATTTCAATCACCGTTAGTGCCGCGGCAGCACAGCGATAGTGCCGGAACAACCGAGCAACAATTCAATATCGCAGATAATACTTCTATTAAACGCAGTCTGTCTGTTTTCGTACAAAGATCATTTTATTTCCCCAAGAGGTTCACCGGACAATCCTTGCAATGCATAATGCGAAAAACGTTGCAGCAAACATATTCGAAACGCGTCCGCTCTATCTGCAGGTCCATGGGAGATTGCTAGGCTTCCTCACGGATGCGACCTGGAAGCCGGGTCAGATGATTCCCAACGAGATCGAACTCGCGCGGGATTTTGGCGTCAGCGTCGGCACCATGCGCAAGGCGTTGCAGACGTTGACCGATCAGGGCTTACTCGTGCGCCGCCAAGGCCGGGGCACGTTCGTTGCGCAAGCGCAGGCTCTCGACGCTGCACCGCTCGACAACGTACGGAATGCGCGCGACGAGCCGCTGCAATGGCAGTTGCAGAGTAGTCAGCTCGATGCCGCTGTTGCCACAGATCACGAGCTTTCGGCGCTTGAGCTAAGCGAGGGCGAGCGCGTGTTCCGGCTCCAGCGCGTACTGCGGAATTCGGCGACGACATCGACGATGCTGGAGCACTGCGTTCTGCCAGAGAAGAGATTCGCGGGCCTCGATTCGGATAGCGAGGCACACAAGCTCCCTGTCGGCCAATTGGGCCGGCGTTACGGCATTCTCGTCGGCCCCGGCGCGGAGCACGTCGAGATGCATATTGCGGACACCCGGGAGGCAGCGCTGCTCGATGTGACGCGTGGCGACGCGCTCCTAAAGCTGGTGCGAATCGCGAGGAGTTTGGATGGCGTTCCGGTTGAATTCCGCGTCGCCTTTTGCAACCTGCGGATGGGTTCTACCTATCTCAACCGCATTCGATGAAACTCACTCGAAACAATCGAATGCTGTTCACTCTATTCTTTGTAGAATAGCAGTTTGAACGCGCTTTAGGCTTTTGCCAACGCTGCGAGAATTCGCGCCCAACTGCGGGCACCCTTCTTAAAGGATGACACGTTGTATTTTTCGTTTGGCGAATGGATCCGGTCATCGTCAAGCCCATAACCGATCAGCAAGCTGTCCATTCCCAATACATCTTTGAATGATGTGACGATCGGAATTGAGCCGCCGCAGCCCATCAGCACAGCCGGACGTTCCCACTCATCTTCGAGCGCCCGGGAGGCGGCCTTGACAGCTTTCGATGCCGTATCAAAGCCGATCGCTGCGCTTGCGCGGACGCCGATGAACTCGGCCGTGCAGTCGGCCGGCAAGTTCGCCGTCACGAAGGCGTGGACTGCATCAATCACTTTGTCCGGGTCCTGGCCAGGGACGAGGCGGCAAGTGATTTTCACCGAAGCCTTGGAGGGAATAACGGTTTTCGAGCCCGCGCCCTGGTAGCCGCCTGTGATGCCATTGAATTCGATCGTCGGCCGCGACCACAACTGCTCGATCACCGTGCGCCCTTTTTCGCCGGCTGGCGTCGTCAGACCAACGGAAGCGAGAAACGGATCGCCGGCGGCGTCCAGCGAGGCCCACTGCTCAGCCTGGGCACGCGACGGGGCCACGACGCCGTCGTAGAAGCCGGGAACGGCGATGCGGCCGTCGTCGTCGTGCATGGCCGCCATGACCTTGGCCAGGGCACGAATCGGATTGATCGCCGGGCCGCCGTACATGCCGGAGTGCAGGTCGCGCGAAGGGCCCGTCACGATCACTTCCGTGGAGGCGAGGCCGCGCAGCATCGTGGTGATGGCCGGGGTGTCCTTGTCCCACTGGCCCGTGTCGCAGACCAGGACAAGGCCGGCTTTCAACTCGGCGCCCGCTTCGTCGAGGAAGGCGGGCAGCGACGGCGAACCGCACTCTTCCTCGCCTTCCAGCATCACGGAGACCTGCAGCGGCAGGCTGCCGGTGACGTCGCGCCAGGCGCGAACGGCCTCGAAGAAGGTCGACAGCTGGCCTTTGTTGTCCTGCGCCCCGCGGGCCACGATGACAGGACCGTTGGCTTTCTCGGTGACGATGTGCGGTTCGAACGGCGGCGCGTGCCACAGCTCGAGCGGATCTGGCGGCTGCACGTCGTAGTGGCCGTAGAACAGCACGTGAGGCGATCCGGCGGGCGCGCTGTGATCATGACCTATAACCATCGGATGACCGGTCGTCGGCCGTACCGAAGCCTCGAAGCCCAGGTCGCGCAATTCTTCTGCGCACCATTCGGCCGCCGACAAGCATTGCTGCGTGTAGGCTGGATCAGTCGAGATGCTGGGGATGCGCAGAAGTTCGAACAGGCGCGTGAGCGCCGCATCCGAATTCGCCTCGAGTGCGCTGAGGACGTCAGGGAGATGGTCGGTCATGATCAGTCACGAACCGCCCAGGCGCCCGGGCCGTTGGCAAACAGCAGCAACAGTCCGCCAGCAATAGCCAGGTTTTTCATAAAGGCGACGGCTTGCATCTGGTCGGCGAAGTTGGTGTGAAAGATCAGTGCCGCGACGACGCTGAAGATCGCCAGCCCCAGCGCTGCCCAGCGCGAGAACAATCCGAAAAGGATGGCGAGACCGCCGCCAAGCTCCAACGCGATGACGGCGGGCAGCATGAAGCCGGGAACGCCCTGACTGGCCATGTATTGCAGCGTGCCGTCATAACCGCCGATCTTCTGGTAGCCGGCGGTTATGAAGATCGCCGATAAGAGAACGCGCGCAACAAGGCTGATAAGAGCGTGCTGGCTCGACATGGCATTCCTTCCCTAGGGAGACGACGGGTTTTACGCGCGGCTTGCTTCGGGCTTCAGAACGTCGCGGCCCAGCGCGGCAAGCGCCTGGCTCACAATACCCGCGGCGCCCAGCCCCGCAAGCTCGTACATGCGCTCGGGCTTGTCATGATCGATGAACACATCGGGCAGAACCATGGGGCGCACCTTGAGGCCGCGATCGAGCAGGCCGGACTGCGCAAGGTAGTGCAGGACGTGGCTGCCAAATCCGCCGACCGAGCCTTCCTCGATCGTGATCAGCACTTCGTGATTGGTCGCCAGACGCCGTACCAGATCGGTGTCGAGCGGCTTCATGAAGCGCGCGTCGGCAACTGTTGCCGATAGCCCGAACGTGGCCAACTGATCCGCCGCGGCAAGGCATTCGCCCAGACGTGTTCCAATCGACAGCAGCGCTACAGCCGAGCCCTCGCGCAGGATGCGGCCTTTGCCGATCTCCAGTGGAATACCTTCGGCAGGCATCTCGACGCCGAAACCCTCGCCGCGAGGATACCGGAACGCGCAGGGCCGGTCGTCGATGGCGGCGGCTGTCGCCACCATGTGTTTCAGCTCAGCCTCGTCCGCTGCCGCCATGATGACGAATTCCGGCAGGCAGCCGAGGTAGGCCAGATCGAATGAGCCGGCGTGCGTCGCGCCATCGGCACCGACGAGGCCGGCACGATCGATGGCGAAGCGCACGGGCAGCTTCTGGATCGCCACGTCGTGGATGACCTGGTCGTAGGCGCGCTGCAGGAAGGTGGAGTAGATGGCGGCGAACGGCTTCAGGCCCTCGGTGGCCAGACCCGCGGCGAACGTCACCGCGTGCTGCTCGGCGATGCCGACGTCGAATGTGCGGTCGGGAAATTCCTTGCCGAACAGATCCAGGCCCGTTCCGTCCGGCATCGCGGCCGTGATGGCGACGATCTTCTTGTCCTTGCGGGCCTCGGCGATGAGGCTGTCGGCGAACACGCGCGTGTACGTCGGCGCGTTCGGCTTCGGCTTTACCTGCGCGCCGGTGACGACGTTGAACTTGGCAACGCCGTGGTATTTGTCGTCGGACGCTTCGGCGGGCCCGTAGCCCTTGCCCTTCTTGGTGACGACGTGCACGAGGATGGGGCCTTGCTTGGTGTCGCGAACGTTCTTCAGCACCGGCAGCAGGTGATTGAAGTCGTGGCCATCGATGGGGCCGACGTAATAGAAGCCCAGTTCCTCGAACCAGGCACCGCCCTGCCACAGATGGCGCGTGTATTCCTCCATGCGGGCGGCGCGCCGTTCCCAGCTCTTGGGCAGGCGCCGCGCGAGTTGCTTGGCAAAATCGCGCATGTAGAGATAGGTGCCGCTGGACGTGACACGGGCGAGATAGGCCGACAGAGCGCCAGTGGGCGGCGCGATCGACATGTCGTTGTCGTTCAAGATGACGATCAGGCGCTCGTTGCGGGCGCCGGCGTTGTTCATCGCCTCGTAGGCCATGCCGGCGCTCATTGCGCCGTCGCCGATGACGGCAACGACGTTGTTGTCGCCCTCAGACAGGTCGCGCGCGACCGCCATGCCGAGGCCGGCCGAGATCGATGTTGAGGAATGCGCGGCCCCAAAGGGGTCGTATTCGCTTTCGGTGCGGCGGGTGAAGCCAGACAGGCCGCCGCCCATGCGCAGCGTGCGGATGCGGTCGCGCCGGCCGGTGAGGATCTTGTGGGGATAGGCCTGATGGCCGACGTCCCAGATGAGGCGGTCGCGCGGCGTGTCGAACACCCAGTGCAGCGCTACCGTCAGCTCGACCACGCCGAGGCCGGCGCCGAGGTGGCCGCCGGTCACCGACACGGCGTCGATCATCTCGGTCCGCAATTCGTCGGCGAGTTGGCGAAGATCCTGCTCGGGCAGCAACCGAAGGTCTTCCGGCGTCTTCACGCCATCAAGGAGCGGCGTTTTGCTCACAGTTAAGTTATCCTCCGGGCAAGACCTGTCACAACCTAGCGCCAATCCTCGTCCAGACCAAGATTTAAGCAGGGAATGAGGCTGCGGCGCAGCGTTGCGGCCATGGGAGCTAGAGACCACCCGGTGGGAGCGGAAGACCAGGAGACGACGGCGGAATCGGCTGAAATGGCGGCGGATGCGGCGGCTTCGTCCGGACTGCCTGAGGAGCGGCGTGACCCGCTGCCGCGAGCCACGAGCTCCGATCGGCTTTTGTGGGCGGGAGCGGCCATCGCGGTCATCGCCCATTTGGCACCGTTTCTGTATCTGGGCGAACCCGATCCCATGGGGGACGGCGTGCTGACGGAGGCGATCGCCGTCGAACTCGTCGACAAGGCCGTATTGGAGGGCAAGGACCAAACGCCGGCGTCGGCTCCGGTTGCTGCCAGCCCCCCGCCGCAACCGGCGCCGCAGACGCAATCGCCGCCAGGGCCGCCGCAGAAGCCGCAGCAGGCCGTCCCGCCATCGCCGCCACCGGCACCACCCGTAGCGGCTAAGCCGGCTCCGGAACTGCCGAAGGCCGAGGCCATGCCACCGCCGAAGACGCTTCCTGCGTTTGCAGGAGAGGATGCGGCTGCCAGGCCAAAGGGGCAGGTGGACCGCAAGGACGCCAAGCGGACGGAAGACACGAAGGCGGCCGAGCCAAAGCAGGCTGCGAAGCCCGACGAGACCGAGGCAAAGCCGCGCGCGCCACAGCCACAGCGGCCACCGCCGCAAAAGGCCGTGCCGCCACAGGCACCCCCGCAGGCTCAGCCGAGTGTGAAAGCAGCGCCTGCACGCGATCCCAGCCTGCCGGCTCTGGCGAAATCAGGAGAGGTGAGCCAGTTGGCCAAGCAGGTCGTTGCCGCGCTTGCCAAGGCCAAGCCGAGCGCCCCGGGCGTTAAGGGCAGCGTGACCGTTACGGTCGTCGTTGCGTTCGGCGGCGGCGTGCGCACGGCGAAGGTGACCGGCTCGAGCGGCCGGGAGGATCTCGACAAGCTGGCGCTGGACGCGGCGAAGAAAGCGAAGCTTCCGCCGCCACCGCCGGACGTCACGACGGACGACCTGTTCTACGATGTGGAATACAAGTTCGAGTGAGGGGGCCGCCGGCCGGTTACTCGGCCGGCACCGGCACCTTCTCGGTCGTGCCCTCGGACATCATCTTGCGCGTTTCGGCAATGCGGCGCTCGGGCATCGCGAACAAGTTGCGTGCGAGGCCGACCTTCGCCAGACCTGCTATGAGCCACTTCGTCGGATCGAAGTCAAACTTGCCGACGCCGTGGCGATAGTCGCGCGGGAAGGCGTGGTGGTAGTTGTGATACTGCTCGCCCAGCGTGAAAGGGAACCACCACACGTCGCGCGCAGTGACCTCGTGCGTCCAAGGGCGCTTGCCCCAGACATGGCACACAGAGTTCACGGCATAGACCATATGGCTGGTGATCGTCAGGCGCAGGCCGGAGAGCAACAGGCCACCCCACCACGGCGCGCCGCATGCGAGGCCGATGGCGATCGGAATGGCGATGTTGACCGTGAAGCTCAGCGGCCAATACCAACGTTCCTGCCACGCGATGACAGGATGGTTTTCGAGGCGCGGCGGAAGCTCGATCTTCGGCAGAGGAGCCAAGATGATCCACTCGTAGTGGGCCCACCAGAAGCCTTCCTCAATGTTGTGCGGATCGTCTTCGCTATCCGTGTGGGCGTGATGCTTGATGTGCGTGGAAATCCATTGGCGCGCCGGCATCTGGATACAGAACGTGGAGCACACGGCGAGAATGTATTCGACGGACCGCGCATATTGCACGGCGTTGTGCGTCCAAGCGCGGTGGTAGAGCGCGGTGATACCGAAGCCCCCCAGAAAATACCCTACGACGTGGTAAGCGATCTCAGGGCTGTCGGCGCCATAGAAGTACAGATACGGTATGCAGGCGAGTGCCAGCGCATGCATGATGCTGAGGAAAATGACGGCTGGGAGCTGGATGACCAGATCGCGCTGTGTCAGTCGTTCGGCCGGTGTTGCGCGCTCCAAATGTAGCTCCCTTTATGCAAAGCCAGCTGCCGACGCTGACATAATCGCCCTGAATTAGGCGGCTGGCATGTATCACACCTGACGCCCGTGAGTGAATCAATTCGGGATTGCGTACAGGTGAATTGCGGCGCGGGATGCGTGTTCCACCTGCATCAGTGTGCCAACCAAGCGTATTTGGTCGCGGCAAATTGGCCGTCCGTGCGCCAGGGCGCGGAATTTCTTGATTATTTTCCGCAAGTCCTGCGCGCGCGGCGGCACGATGTTTATTTGTCTGCGTCGAGCTTTGTCGTCCCGCTAGGGCTGCCGTCGGCGGCAAAAGTCAGTTTTTCCACTTTTGCTTCCGCCTGCTTCAAAAGGCGGTCGCAGTGGTCCCGTAGCTGTTCGCCACGCTCGTAGATGGCGATGCTCTCTTCCAACTCGACATCGCCGCGTTCCAGACGCCCGACGATCGCCTCAAGCTCCTTCAGGGCGCGCTCGAAGCTCATGTCCTTGATGTCGGCGTGGTTTGTTACGGGTTTGCCGTTGCTCATTCTTTCACGTCCTCGCGGCTTGCGACCTGTGCCTAGCCCGTCCGGCACGGCTTGTCACCCCGGCTGGGTCAGGTGCCTGCGTCCATGAGCTTTTTGACGTGCACGCCAACCGATTTAGAGAGGCCTTCCAGGTCGTATCCGCCTTCCAGCATCGAAACGATTCGGCCGTTTGCGTGTTTGGCCGCAACCTTGGCGAGTTCTTCCGTGGCCCAGCCGAAGTCCTCTTCGACCAGTTGCAGGCCGCCCAGCGGGTCGCGACGGTGTGCGTCGAAGCCGGCGGAGATAATCACCAGGTCAGGCGCATGATTGCGCAGCGGCTTGAGAATGCGCTCCGAAAAGGCGTCGCGGAACGTCGCCCCGTCGTCGCCCGCGCGCAGCGGCGCGTTCCAGATGTTGCCGGCGCCGGTCTCGTGCAAGGCACCTGAGCCGGGAAACAGCGGCATCTGGTGTGTCGAGCCGTAGAACAGGTCCTTGTCCGACCAAAAGATGTCCTGCGTGCCGTTGCCGTGGTGCACGTCGAAATCGACGACGGCGACACGTTCGGCTCCGTGCTTGGCGCGCGCGTACAGGCCGGCGATGGCTGCGTTGGAAAAAAAGCAGAAGCCCATCACGCGATCGCGCTCGGCGTGGTGGCCCGGAGGGCGAACCTCGCAGAAGGCATTGGCAGCCGACTTCGTCATGACCTGGTCGACGGCTTCCAGGCCGGCGCCGACTGCGCGCAGGGCCGCTTCCCAGGTCGCCGCCGACATGACCGTGTCGGGATCGAGGTGCGCGGGTAGCTGACCCTTGCCGGCCGCGGTGGCGCGGACCTTCTCCAGGTGGTCCTTCGAATGCGCGAGAAGGATGTATTCCTCGGCGTCATCGCGCAGCGGCGCTTCCGTGCGCTTCAACCCGGAGAACAGATCGTGCGCCAGAACCTTGTCGATAGCGCGGATACGATCTGCGCGTTCGGGATGGCCGGGGCCTGTATCGTGCTCGACGAAGATCGGGTGCGTCAGAAGCAGGGTGGTCATGCGAGATGGCGCCTCATTTCAACATCGACAGGCGCGCGAGCTGCACGCCGGGTGGCGGCAGGCTATCGGCGGGTACGAAGAAATCGGGCGCCAGGGGCACCGTGGCGTCAAGGCGATACTTTTCGAAGTCGGTCACGCCGCCCGTGCCGTGCAGGAACGTGTCGTCGATCAGGAAATTGCCGGAGAAGCTTTTGGCGGGCTGCGTGAATATGAGATACGCGGCATCAGCCAAAATCTCAGGCGTCCGGCTCATGCGCGCAAGCTTGTCGCCCGCGCCTGGAATGTTGGACAGCGCGGCCGTGGCAATCGTGGTACGAGGCCACAGGGCATTGACGGCGACGCCGTCCTTCTTCAGCTCTTCCGCCAACCCGAGCACGCTGAGGCTCATGCCGTACTTCGCGATCGAATAGGCGACATGCCCGGCAAACCACTTGGCTTGCATATCCAGCGGCGGCGACAGCATCAGGATGTGCGGATTGTCCGACTTGCGCAGAAATGGCAGGCAGACTTTCGACGTCAGCAGCGTTCCGCGCGTGTTGATGCCGAACATCAGGTCGAAACGCTTGAAGTCCTGCTGGTCGATGGGCGTCAGCGAGATCGCCGAGGCGTTGTTGACGCAAATATCGATGCCGCCAAATGTCTCGGCCGTCTTGGCAACGGCGGCCTCGACCTGCTCCTCGTAGCGGATATCGCACATCAGCGGCAGGGCCTTGCCGCCCGCCTTTTCGATCTCGGCCGCGGCGGTGTGGATGGTGCCTTCCAGCTTGGGATGGGGCTCTGCCGTCTTGGCGGCTATGGCGACGTTGGCGCCGTCGCGTGCAGCGCGCAGCGCGATGGCCAGGCCGATGCCGCGACTGGCGCCGGTGATGAAGAGCGTCTTGCCTTTCAGGCTAGCCATCGGTGGTCGTCTCCCTGATGCCGTTCCGGCTTTTGATGTGTTGCGCCGGATCGGACCGGCCGCAATCAGCGTTGGCCCTAGTGTAAAACGGAAACGGCGGAGAAAGCCATCACGTGGCTTTGGCCTGCGAGCGGCCGAACAGCCAGCGGAACATCCGGCCCGGCAAGGTGAGGTAGCCCCAGACGACACGCCATATCATAACCGGGAACGCGGGCAGGCTCGCGAGCGGCATGAACAGGAGGACATAGGCGAGGCCCCGGGCGGTGCGAGCGGCCCAGTATCCCAGTGCGCCCTTGTAGTCGCCACGGCTTTCGCGCGGCCAGATGCGGCGCCACCAGCCGCGCGTGACGGGGATGCAGATCAGGCCCGCGACGAACGCGGCCAAATAGATCACATGCACGGCGGAGGGCAGCCACGAGACGATGCGGACGTCATATTCCTTCTGGGTACGCTCATCGCGCGCGTGCACTTCGAGCGCTCTGGTAACGACCTCGCCGGTGACGCTGCTGATGGCATCGCCCCACCAGTCGCTGAGCTGACTGGTGACCTGATCTGCCACGTCGCCTGTCGGCAGCGCTTTCAGGGTGATGCGCCCCTCCCCGGCGGGAGTGGCGGTGACGGCGAGTTCGCCGCGGGTGGCGCCCAGCGCGTTGAGGAAGTCGGCGAAGGTGGCCCGCTTCATCGCGTCGTCGAGGCCGGTAACCGCCACCTTCTGCCACAGCCAGTTGCGGCCGCCGGGCTGGCGCGTTGCCGAAGACTGGAGCACCACGAGGTTTACGTCGTTGAGTTCGGCGGCACGCGTCAGTTTCTCCATCGCGATTGCGCTGTCGCCGGCATGCAGGATACCGCCGTCGACGCGTCCCGTGACGACGACGGACTGGCCGCGCAGCGACGAGAACGCGCCGTCGAGGTGTAGCGGGTCGATCGCGTCGACCAGTGCCGTCCTGGTCGCGGGATCGAAGCCCGGCACTGACGAGAGACGTTTCGGGCCGCCCTGCTCCAGCGCCAGGATGCGAATGTTGGATTTGTTCAACGGCCTGTTCAGCTGAAACACGGCTTCGCTGAACATGCGCGGGTCAGTGATCTCAACAGCGATGTTGGGGCGGAGCGTGGCAAACAGGGTGCTGGTTCCGGCCGAGGTGCGCTGCGTCAAGGGATAGCTGGTCTTGCCGTCGACGAGGTACAGATCGGCCTCCGGCGGCAAATCCTTCAGGAGTGCGCGGCCCTCGAATACCGTTTCATCCGAGAGGTAGAGCGACAGTTTCGTGCCGGCAGATGCGTTGGGTGCCAGCGCTTGCGTGACGCGCTGCATCTCGTTGGCGTTGGCGGCCGTAAAGACCTCGCCGTTCTTGTTGGCGAACTTCCAGTGCCCTTCCGGCGTGACGTGGGCGGCGAGCGGCACGCCTTTGCCGATCGCGGCGACACCCTTGATGTGCTGTGCCGCTTCTCCCAGCGCGCCGAAGCCGTCCGGCAGATGTGCGCGCTTACCGGCGCCGTCGGCCGTGTCACCCGCTTCGCGCAGGATCTTGGTGAACCAGCCGGCCTGCGTGGGTTGCGGCGTGGCGGCAAGCAGTAGAGCCGAAGCCAGCAGCAGAGCGGATGCTGTTCGAATGAGCGACAGGCGCCGGGGGCAGAGCACTCGCCCACCCAGAACGTCATCCCGGCGCAGGCCGGGATCTACGCCACCATCATCGGTATCGACGTTGCTGGACCGCGTTCTACGTGCGCAACGAGATCCTGCCGGCGTCGCAGCTGCGGAGACTTGCGTGGATCCCGGCCTGCGCCGGGATGACGTTGAGAGGGGGATGGCGGTTGCGGTTGAATGGCTGGCGGGAGGCGAAATGGAGTTTGGCCCGATAGCGCGTTGCATGGGGTCAGACCCATGGGTCTGACCCCTAGTCTCGACGGCCGCTAGCGCGTTGCGCAACACCGCGATCAACCCGATGTCTTGAGCTTCGAAAAGTCGGGCGGACGCTTTTCGAGGAAGGCCTGGAAGGCTTCGCGGGCTTCCGGCGAGGCCAGGCGTTCAGCGAAGGTGACGGCCTCAGCATCGGTGCGCTTGATGATTTCGGAGGGATCGCCGCGCATCAGGCGCCGCGCGGCCTTCAAGGCCTCGGGCGGCTTGGCGGCGAGCGCGACGGCGGCCTCCATCACCTTGGCATCGAGATCGCTGGCCGGAACGATGGCGTTGATGAGGCCCGCCTCCACCATGCGGCTTGCGGGAAATGGCGCGCCCAGCGCCAGCATCTCGAAGGCACGGGCGTATCCCATGCGGGCCGGCATCAACAGGCTGGAGGCAGCTTCGGGCACCAGGCCAAGATCGAGAAACGGGGTGGCGAAGACCGCCGAGGGCGTAGCGTAAACGAGATCGCAGTGAAACAGCAACGTGGTGCCGATGCCGACGGCCGGACCATCGACACCGGCGATGACCGGCTTGGCGATGCGCGGCAGCAAGCGAATGAAGCGCAGAACATGCGTGGGCACGCTGACGCCGTGGGCGGTGGCAAGGAAATCGTTGATGTCGTTGCCGGAGGAGAACACCCCGCCTGATCCGAGGATGACGTGAGCGGCGACGGCGGGGTTGGCGTCGCCCTGCTCGATGGCGTCGGTCATCGTGGCGTACATGGCGGCGGTCAGCGCGTTCTTTTTGGCGGCGCGATTGAGACGGATCGTTTGCACGCCATCAGCCAGGGAGATCTGCACGTCGTCGGTCATGGGGCCTGCTGCCTCTTATGTTGTATCCACGCAAGCGCGGTCGTCGACCCGGCCACGGAGCGCTGTTATCAACCGGTTAATTGCGACGGCTCGACGGCGAACAGGCTGTCGGCGCCGGCCGTGACGGTTTCCGCCAGGCCGGGGCCGGCGGTGCTGATGTTCTCAGCGAAGAAGCGCGCGATGGCGACGGCGTTGCCGGCGGAGCCGTTGGCATCGCGGACAGCCGCCAGGGCGCCCTTGGCAAGATAGTGTCCGCCGCAGGCGAGGCCGAACAAGCGCAGGTAGGGCGTGGCACCGGCCAGAGCGTTTTCCATTTTGCCGTTGGCGAGCGCCTGGCCCATGAAGGCGGTGGCGTCTTCCAGCGCCCGCAGCGTGGCGGCCATGCGTTCGCCCATGCGACCGAACTCGGGCCGGTTGGACTTTTGCACGTCGCTGACGGTTTCACGCAGCTCGGCCAGGTAGGCCTTCACCACGGCGCCGTTGCCGAGTGGCAGCTTGCGCACGACGAGATCGATCGACTGGATGCCATTCGTCCCCTCGTAGATCGGCAGGATGCGGGCGTCGCGATAATATTGTGCCGCGCCCGTCTCCTCGATGAAGCCCATGCCGCCGTGGATCTGCACGCCGAGCGAGGCCACCTCGCAACCGATGTCGGTGGAGAAGGCCTTGGCGATGGGCGTCAACAGCGCGGCTGTGGCGGCGGCCGCCCGGCGCTCCTCCTCGCTGGGTGCGCGGTGCGAGATGTCGATCTCGCGCGCGGTGACGAGGCAGATGCAGCGGGCCGCCTGGGTCAGCGCCTTCATCGTCAGCAGCGAGCGGCGGATGTCGGCATGTTCGACGATCGCGCCCATTTCCCCCGGCTGCGACGATGCGGTGCGGCCCTGCTTGCGGTCGTGGGCATAGGCGATCGCGTGCTGTGTGGCGCGCTCGGCCACCGCCACGCCCTGCACGCCGACCGCGAGGCGGGCGGCGTTCATCATGATAAACATGGTGTTGAGGCCGCGGTTCTCCTGGCCGACGAGGTAGCCGATTGCGCCATCCTTCTCGCCGAACTTCATGACGCACGTCGGGCTGGCGTGGATGCCAAGCTTGTGTTCGAGGCCGGCGCAGACGACGTCGTTGCGCGCGCCCGGCGAGCCGTCGCCGTTCAACAGGTATTTCGGCACGAGGAAAAGCGAGATGCCCTTGGTGCCGGCGGGTGCGTCCGGCAGGCGGGCCAGCACCATGTGGATGATGTTGCCGGCCATCTCGTGCTCGCCGTACGTGATGAAGATCTTGGTGCCGAACAGGCGATACGTGCCGTCGCCTTGAGGCACGGCCTTGGTTTTTACCGCGGCGAGATCGGAGCCCGCCTGCGGCTCGGTGAGGTTCATCGTGCCGGTCCATTCGCCGGAGATCATCTTCGGCAGATAGGCGGCTTTCAGGGCGTCGGAGCCGTCGGCGTGCAGCGCGTCGATGGCGCCTTGCGTCAGCAGCGGGCACAGACCGAACGACAGGTTCGCGGCGTTCCAGATCTCGCATGCGGCCATCGACACAACGCTCGGCAGGCCCTGGCCGCCGAATTCTTCCGGGCACGGCAGCGCGCTCCAGCCGCCTTCCGCGAACTGGCGGTAGGCTTCTTTCCAGCCGGGCGGCGTGTTGACCTTGCCGTCGACCAGTTTGGAGGCGGTCTTGTCGCCGACCTTGTTCAACGGATCGAGCACTTCGGCGCCGAATTTTCCAGCCTCCTCCACGACGGCGCGGATCGTATCTTCGTCCAGGCCGTCATAGATGCCTGAGGCGATCAGCCCGTCGAGACCAACGGCCGTCTTGAGCGCGAACACGATGTCGTCTACTGGAGCGGCATAAGCCATGGCGTTCCTCGTTAAAGTGGGCCGGTTGAGCGGGCCTCGTTGAGCGGGTGTTCAGGCGTTGCCGTTGCTTCGACCATTATGTGCGGCACCAATCGCGACGAACTTTAGGCTGACCGCGTGGCGCGGCAAAGCCGAAAGAGGAATGCCAGGACCCATGTCAGTCATAGCGGCCACCCCGGATGCGATCAGCGAGGCGGCGGCCCTGTTGCGGTCGGGTGCGCTCGTCGCGTTTCCGACAGAGACGGTTTACGGGCTGGGGGCGGATGCCACCAATGGCGCGGCCGTCGCCTCGATCTTCGAAGCGAAGGGGCGGCCGCATTTCAATCCGCTGATCGTGCACGTGGCCGACATCAGCGTGGCACACCGGCTGGCGTACATTCCGGACGGCGCCCAGCGCATTGCCGAAGCATTCTGGCCGGGGCCGGTGACCCTGGTCTTGAAGCGGCGGCCGGACAGCGGCTTGTCAGATCTTGTGTCGGCGGGGTTGGATACGGTTGCTTTGAGAATGCCGGATCATCCAATCGCGCGCAGCCTGCTGGTCGCGGCGGGACGGCCGCTTGCGGCACCCTCGGCCAACCGGTCGGGCCACGTCAGCCCGACGCAGGCGCAGCATGTGGCTGACGACCTTGGTGACAAGGTCGCGATGGTGCTGGACGGAGGGGCCACGGCACACGGCATCGAAAGCACGATCATCGACGCCTCAAGTGAGCGGCACGTGATGTTGCGCTCAGGATCGGTGCCGGGGCTGGTCATCGAGCAAGCGCTCGGCCTGAAGCTTGTGCGGTCGCTGCAGGCGGAGAGCTTGAAGCCGCGGGCGTCCGGTCAGCTCGCCAGCCACTATGCCCCGCGCGCTAGGGTGCGGCTGAACGTGACCCACGGCTTTACGGAGGGCGAGGCGGTGCTGGCGTTCGGCCCGTTCGAAGCGGCCCGGCATCGCGCGGTGAGCGGGCCGTTTATCAATCTGAGCGAGCGGGCCGATTTGATCGAGGCGGCGGCGAACCTGTTCGCAGCGTTGCGCAAGCTGGACGCCCTGGGCGTGCCGTCGATCGCCGTGACACCGATACCGGAACAGGGGCTCGGCGAAGCCATCAACGACCGGCTGACGCGGGCGGCTGCACCGCGGTAGCGGCACCGTATGGGGCGGCACGTATGATTTTCGCCAGGCAAATGGGCGGATTGTGAACCATCGCCTTCAACCGAGGCCCCTCCCCTCGATGGGAGGGGTTGGGGTGGGGCATGACGTTTAGGGGGGAGGAAGCGTCAACCCAAATCGGTGCTGGAAACCGTATTGCTGCCGTGTGCACAAAAATTTCGCCGTCGCCTCCGTCAAGCGACCGCAGCGTTGAGCCAGATCGACGGTGTCGTGGGTGCCCGCCTCCGCGGGCATGACGTTGTGGGTGGATCGAGGCGCGCGCTACGATTGGCACCGGCCACGCCGCTAACGATACAAATCCGCGCGGGTATTGGGGACGGCGGGGGCGCGCTTGACGCTCTTGGAGGCCAGGACCTGGAAGAGACGGGCCGAGCCGCGATTGAAGACGATGGAGCAGCCGGCCAGGTAGGCAACGTAGATCCGGTACTTGTCTTCGCCGACGAGCTTGATCGCCTCGTCGCGGCGCGCCACGAGACGGTCGTGCCAGAGCCGGGTGGTCAGCTCGTAGTGTTTGCGCCAGCCCTCGACATCGAGAACCTCCATGCCTGCGCGTTCCATCTCGGCGACCGTGTTGCCCACGTCGTCCAGGGCGCCGCCAGGGAAGATGTATTTCGCCAGCGCCCGCTGCTCGGGGCGGACCTTTTCCGGCATCCAGCGGCCGGGGCGCTTGGCGCGGCGCGAGATGGCGTGATTGAGGAACAGGCCGTCTTCGCTGAGCAGCGAGCGTACCTTGCGCATGTAGCGCGCGTTGTTTTCCAGGCCGATGGCCTCGTACATGCCGACCGAGGCGATCTTGTCGAACGTACCCGTCAAGTTCGCGTAGTCGATGAACTGGAACGTCACGCGATCCTGCAGGCCGAGGCGGTTGACCTTCTCCTGCGCGTAGGCCAGCTGCTCTTTCGACAGCGTGATGCCATGCGCCTTGACGCCGTGATGCTTGGCGGCGTGGCACACGAGAGCGCCCCAGCCCGAGCCGATATCAAGAAAGCGCTCGCCCGGCTTCAGGCGCAGCTTGCGGCACACCATCTCCAGCTTGTCGAACTGCGCCTGTTCGAGCGTGTTGCCCCAGTCGGTGAAGTAGGCGCAGGTGTAGACCATCTCCGGATCGAGGAAGAGCGCGTAGAATTCGTTCGACAGGTCGTAGTGGAAGGAGATGTAGGCGGTGTTGTCGCGACGGGTCTCGACGCGGCCGATGATGTCGCCGCCGAAGCCCTGCTCGTCGCGGGCGTCTTCAGGCTTGGCGAACAGGAAGGGCTTGAGCTTGTAGGCGAGCTTCAGGGCTTCGGCCAGTTTGATGCGCGTCGAGGGACGGCCCTCGCGGTTGAGGGCAACGCCGAAATCAATGAGCGAGCCGCCGGAATAATCGATGCCCTTGTCGACGTAGTGGCGGATGATGGTGTCGAGCTTCGGTGAGCGCAGGATGGAGCCGATGACGCCGGCGCTGGCGATGGACAGCTCGAACGGGCCCGTGACGTTGCGGCCGAGAGGAATGCGCGAACCGTCCCACAAGCGAACGGAGGCGTTGAGATCGAGCTTATCGGCGAGCCCGCGCACCAGCGACGTTGCCGCGTCAAGCCGCGCCTGTTCCTGAGATGCCGTCATAACCCCGCCTTCCGCCGGTTTGTGCCCGCGCACTTGCAGCATAGGGCGGCGCGGGAGGCAAGAGCGACGGCTTGGATGGGGTCAGACCGAGGTCTGACCCCGAAAGCTTACGCAGCGAGCCTCACGCCGGCGGCTACGATCCGGCAACGCGGGTACGGAGGCGCAGGGATGGCGGCGCGTCGACCTTACTGTCTGACTACCTGCCCACCCGCTGCAGGCTCTCGACAGCTAGCCGGGCTACCGCGGCATGCGCCGCCGCTCGTCCTTTCGACTCGGCCAGCGAGCCGGCGAGATAGACAGCGATGGCGAACCTGCGGCCGTCGGGCAAGGTGACGATACCGATATCGTTAGTGGCGTGGTTGAGCCCGGCAGCGCTTGGGCCTGATCCCGTCTTGTGCGCAAGACGGGCGCCATCGGGCAAGCCGGCCTTTATCCGGTCCAAGCCGGTTTTCGTCTCCGTCATGATCTTGTCGAGCAGCGCGGCATGCGCGGGCTCGCGCAACCAATTGCCTTTGGCCAGCCCTTCGAGGAAGGCGACGGCGGCGTCGGGTGTGGCAGCGTCGCGCGTATCGGTGAGCGTTGCCTCCAGCCGTTTACGCCGCTCCGCTGCCGGAATGGCGTCGATGTCGCGCTGGAACTTCGCCAGGTCGATCGGCTCGTCCCAGGAAAAACCGGCGAGGCCGAGGATTTCGGGCTGGAAAACGCGCTCATAGCGATCGATCGAGATGCCCGCAATACCGCCGCCGGTGAGCATCGCGTTGAGCACGTGCGGCCCGCCGATGATCCGCAGCAGCAGATCGGCGGCCGTGTTGTCGCTGTCGCCAGTGGAGCGGGCGATGAGGTCCCGCAGCGGATAGTCCTGCCGCTCGCCCTTGAAGGCTTCGGCAAGCGGGCTGTGATAGAGTGAAAGGTCGTTGCGGGTCACCGGGATCGCCTGGTCGAGCGTAAACTTGCCCGCCTCGACAGCTTGAAGCACCCCGACCGCGAGCGGCAGCTTGAAGACGCTCTGCAGCGGGAAATATTCGCCGCCCCGATACGACCAGCGCTTGCCGTCCTTCAGGTCGATCAGCCCTACGCCGAGCCGGCCCGTCGCCTGCTTCTCGATCGCCCTGATACCGGACTCGAGCTTGGCCCTATCCCAGTCGGCGAGCGCGGGTGCTGCGGCAAACCACACGAGAGTGGCAACCGCGTACATTAGCCGGGTCGACATGCCTGCTCCATGCCGCTTTACGCAGCGAGCCGCACGTCGGCGGCTTTGGCGCTTTCCAGGATCGCCGCGACGCCCATGCCGCCGGCGGTGCAGACGGAGATGAGGCCGCGGCCGCCGTTCTCGGACAGGAGCTTGGCGAGGTTGGCGACGATGCGGGCGCCGGTGGCGGCGAAGGGATGGCCGAAGGCGATCGAGGAGCCCTTCACGTTCATCTTGGAGCGGTCGATGGAGCCGAGCGGCTGGTCCTTGCCGAGGTACTTCTTGCAGTACTCCGGGTCTTCCCAGGCGCGCAGTGTGGCGAGAACCTGGGCGGCGAAGGCTTCGTGGATCTCGTAGAAATCGAAGTCCTGCAGCTTGAGGCCGGCACGGTCGAGCATCTTGGAGACGGCGATGGTGGGCGCCATCAGCAGGCCCTCCCCGGCGACGAAGTCGTTGGCTGCCGTCTGCGCGAACGTCAAATAGGCCTGGATGGGCAGGCCGTGCTGCGTAGCCCACTCCTCCGAGCAAAGCAGCACGCACGAGGCACCATCCGTCAGGGGCGTGGAGTTGGCAGCCGACAGCGTGCCGCGGTCGGACTTCTCGAACGCGTTCTTCAAGGTGGCCAGTTTGTCGAGGCTGATGTCCTCGCGCATGTTGTTGTCTTTGTAGACGCCGGCGCAGGGCACGATCAGGTCGTCCATGTAGCCGGAGCGATAGGCTTCGGCGGCCTTGCGGTGGCTTTCGAACGCCAACTGGTCCTGGTCGGCGCGCGAGATATGCCACTGCTGCGCCATCAACTCACAATGCTGGCCCATGGAGAGACCGGTGCGCGGTTCGGATACGCTCGGCGGCTGGGGAGCCAGTTCGGCGGGCGAGAAGCCCTTGAAGACCTTCAGCTTGTCCATCGGCGTCTTGGCCTGGCCCACCTGATTGAGGCGTCCAGCGAACTTTTTGGAGAACACGATCGGCGGGTCGGACGTGGTGTCGGAGCCGACGGCGATGCCGCTTTCGATCTCGCCCGTGGCGATCTTGGCGCCGATGCCCATGGCCGCCTGCAGGGACGTGCCGCAGGCCTGCACCAGCGTGATGCCCGGCGTGGAGGTCGCGAGCTTGGTGTTGAGCACGGCCTCGCGCGCGATGTTGAAGTCCTTCGAATGCGAGACGACGGCGCCGCCGACGACTTCGTCGATGTGCACGCCCTTCAGCTTGTACTTGTCGACGAGGCCGTTGAGGGCCGCGCTCATCATGTCGAGGTTCGACAGGTCGGCGTAGAGCGTGTTGGACCGGCAGAAGGGAATGCGGACGCCGCCGACGATGACGACCCGGCGAATGGTGGGCTGGTTCATGGACAACTCCAGAGATCAAATGCCCTGCGATGCTGGCGGGCGTGCACGTTGAGATATGTCAGTTGCCGTTTACTCGGCGGCGAGGACTTTATTCCGCGGCAAGGCCGATGCGCGGCGGTTCCACCTGGTGCGTGGCGCGATAGTGCAGCGGGCCGCCGCGGAACGGAGCAAAGCCGGTGCCGAAGATGACGCCGGCGTCGACCAGATCGGCGGTTTCCACCACGCGCTCGTCGAGCGCGCGTTGCGCCTCGTTGATCAGCGGCTCGACCAGTTCCTTGCCCAGCGCCTCAAGCTCGCGCTTGTCGTAGGTCTTCTCGCCCTTCTCGGCGCGGCCGTCTTTCCACTTGTAGAAGCCTTCGCCGGTCTTCTTGCCGAGGCGGCCGGATTGCACCAGCGCGTCGAGGCGCGAACCCTCCGGCGAAATGCCGAGGATCTTGCCGACGTGGGCGCAGACGTCGAGGCCGACGTTGTCGGCCAGTTCGATCGGGCCCATGGGCATGCCGAACACGCGGGCGGCTTCGTCGATCTTCTCCTTCTCCTCGCCCTTTTCCAGACGCGCCATGGCGGCCATCATGTAGGGAGCGAGCAGGCGGTTGACCAGGAAGCCGGGAACGCTCTTGGCGATGAGCGGGAACTTGCCGATGGCGGTGACGAAGGACGCAGCCTTCTGGATGTCTTCCTCGCGCGATTGCTTGCCGCGCACCACTTCGACGAGCGGCATCTGCGGCACGGGCGAGAAGAAGTGGATGCCCACGAGACGGCCCGGATCCTTCAGCGGCTGGGCGATATCCTCGATCATCAGCGAGGACGTGTTGGTGGCCATGACGGCGCCCGGCTTCATCTTGGTCTCGAGGTCGGCGAACAGCTTCTGCTTCACCTCGAGTTTTTCGACGATCGCTTCGATGACGACGTCGGCGCGGGAAATGCCCTGGCCCGTGGGATCGGAGATCAGACGCGTCTTGGCGGCAGTGCGCGTAGCGCGTGTCTTGAACTTGCGGGCGAACAGCTTGCCTTGCGAGGCGATGCCCTTGGCCAGCTGCTCGGCCGACAGATCCTGCAGCGTGACTTCCATGCCGGAGGCGACGCAGACGCCGGCGATGTCGGCACCCATGGTGCCGGCGCCGATGACGTGCACGCGCACCGGCTTCCAGCCGAGGCCCTTGGGCGCCTGAGCCTTCAGCTCTTCTGACAGCTTGAAAACGCGGCGCAGGTTGCGCGACGTGTCCGACACCATCAGCGGCGCGAAGTAGCGCGTCTCAGCGGCCTTCATGCCCTCGTAGTCGCCGCCGTACTTCTCGAACAGGTCGATGAGACGGAACGGCGCGGGATAGTGATCCTCGCGTGCTTTCTTACCGGTTTCTTCGCGCATCTTGCGAGAGAGCAGCCCCCGAGCAGGCCACATCGCCGCAAACGACTTCGGCGCGCCGGCCGGCTTGGACTTGCGCTTCTGCAGCACGGCCTTGCGGGCAGCCCAGTGCAGTGCGCCGCGGGAGGCGACGAGTTCGTCGATGAAGCCCATGCCGCGCGCTGCCGAAGCGCGGATCATGCCGCCGGTCAGCATGTTGGTCATGGCGGCCATGGCGCCGGCGGAGCGGATGGAGCGGGCCGTGCCGTTGAAGCCGGGGAAGATGCCGAGCTTCACTTCGGGGAAGCCGACGCGCGTGTCGTCGTCGCGCGTGGCGATGCGGTAATGGCAGGCCAGCACCAGCTCGAAACCGCCGCCGACGCAGACGCCGTGGATCGCGGCGACGACCGGCACCGGCATCTTCTCGATACGATCGAGCATGATGTTGACGGGGCGGATGTTCTCCGTCACCTGGGCTTCGGTCTGGAAGGCTTCGAACTCGTTGATGTCGGCGCCGACGATGAAACCCTTCTCCTTGCCGGAGAGGATGACGAGGCCGCGCACGGACTTGTCGCGCGCGCCCTGCTCCACCGCCGAAACGATGCGCTCCAGCTCTTCGATGGGGCGGCGGCCGAGCGCGTTGGCGGAGGCGCCTTCGCGATCGAACGTGGCCCAGGCGATGCCTTCGTTGTCGATTTCATAGCGCCAGTCCTTCAGGGCGAGGGCCGGTGCGTTCCGGGATGCGTCAGACATTTGGGGTCTCCCTACTCTTACTCTGCCGCGGCCTGGCCGGCGCGGGGGGCGCTGGCAGGTTGGGCGGTGGCGGCTTGAGCGTTGTGGCCAGGTGTCATGTAGTTCGGTTTCAATTCAATCGGATCGAAATGGTCGACGGCGATGACGCGAGCGACGAGGCTCTCGACTTCGCGCAGCTGGGCAGCTTCGGCTTCGGTCAGCACGCCCTTGGCAACCGCGTCGCCGAACCAGTCGATGCCGTGATAGCGGCGGATGGTGCCGGCGCGGATCGCGCGGTCGAGCTTCTTTTCGGCTTCTTCCGAGGCAATGACCTTCTTGAGCGTGACTTCAAGGATGCCCGTCGGGTCGTTCACATCGTTGGAGATGTAAATGTGCCGCGTCAGGCGATCGCGAACTTCGCCGGGTTCGCAGGCCAGGCGCACGGCCTTGGAGCCGACACGATCGGACGCGGGATAGTAGTGGCGGCCGAACGGGAACACGAGGACGCGCATCAGGCCGCGAACGAACGTGTTGGGGAAGTTGTCGACGGCGCCGCGCAACGCCAGCTCGAAGCGATAGAGGCTGTTGCAGGCGCACAGCGCCACGATGGGCCGGTCGGCGACGGGTTTGCCGTCGTCTTCGAAGCGCTTCATCACGCACGACAGCAGGTAGAGTTCAGACAGCGCGTCGGCGAGACGGCCGGTGATCTTCTGCTTGGTCTTCAGGCCGCCGCCGAGAACGGCAACTGTGAGATCCGACACCAGAGCGAAGTTGCGCGACTGGCGCCAGAGCTGGCGATAGATCTTCTCGGTGCCACGCGCGTTCTCCGGCACGGCACCGAAGAAGCCGAGCGTGATGTTGTGGAAGAACGAGCCGGCCATGTTCGACAGCGAGAAACTCAAGTGGTTGAGGAAGGCATCCTCGAACTGCTCGAAGCCCTTTTCGCTGTCCGGGTTCTGGACGGCCTGGACTTCCTTGTAGAGGTAGGGATGGGCACGTAGCGCGCCTTGCGCGAACGTGATGAGCGTGCGCGTCAGGATGTTGGCGCCTTCCACCGTGATGCCGACGGGAACCATCAGGTAGGCCGACTGCAGGTAGTTCGTCGGGCCGTCGCAGATGGCGCGGCCGCCGTGGATGTCCATGGCGTCGTCGACGCTTTTGCGCAGGCGCTCCGTCGTCTGGTACTTCATCAGCGCGGAGATGACCGACGGCTTCTCGCCGCGGCTGACCATGGCGGCGGTGACGGCGCGGCCGGCTTCATTGACGTAGGCCGTCTCGACCATGCGGGCGAGTGGTTCCTCGATGCCTTCCATGCGCGAGACCGGCAGGCCGAACTGCTTGCGGATGCGGCCGTAAGCGGTCGACACGCGCAGCATTGACTTGGCGCCGGCGGTGGCGGACGACGGCAGCGAGATGGCGCGGCCTGCGGCCAGGCATTCCATCAGCATGCGCCAGCCCTGGCCGAGCATCTTCTCACCGCCGATGATGTATTCCATCGGGATGAAGACGTTCTCGCCCCAGTTCGGGCCGTTCGGGAAGGCGGCGCCGGACGGCAAGTGGCGGCGGCCGATATTGACGCCGGGATGGTTCGCCGGGATCAGCGCGACGGTGATGCCGATGTCTTCGCCCTTGGCCAACAGCTTGTCGGGGTCGAACAGGCGGAAGGCGAGGCCGACCAGCGTCGCCTTGGGACCGAGCGTGATGTAGCGCTTGTCCCACGACAGGCGGATGCCGAGCACTTCCTGGCCGTTGTGCATGCCCTTGGTCACGGTGCCGATGTCGCGCATTGTGGCGGCATCGGATCCCGAGGTTGGGCCGGTGAGCGAGAAGCAGGGGACTTCCTCACCGCGGGCAAGGCGCGGCAGGTAGTAGTGCTTCTGTTCGTCGGTGCCGTACTTTTCGATCAGTTCGCCTGGCCCGAGCGAATTGGGGACCATGACGATGGTGACGACGTCGGGCGAACGCGAGGCGATTTTGCCCAGGATAAGAGACTGAGCCTGGGCGGTGAAGCCGAGGCCGCCGTGCTCTTTCGAAATGAGCATGCCAAGGAAGCCATGCTTCTTGGCGAAGGCCCAGACCGCCTCGGGAATCTCGCGCTCGGCGTGACGGATCTGCCAGTCGTTGATCAGGCGGCACAGTTCTTCGGTCGGGCCGTCGAGGAAGGCCTGCTCTTCCGGCGTCAGGATGATCGGCGGGACGGAGCGCAGCTTGGCCCAGTCGGGCGTGCCGGAAAACAATTCGGCGTCAAAGCCGACGGTGCCGGCGTCGAGCGCCTGCTGTTCGGTGTCGGACACCTTGGGGAGGATCTTCTTGACGGCGCGGAAGGCCGGCTCGACCAGCAGCGAACGGCGCAGCGCCGGTATCGACAATGCGGCCAGAAGGATCGCGGGCAACCAGGCCAGGACGCGCAGGAAGGTAGAAGACGGCTCGTAGCCGGGCCCGTGGGCCAGCGGTGTCTGCCAGATGAAGGTGGCGATCGCGACGCCCAGCGCCCAGACCCAGATGGGCGCGCGCCAGATGGCGAGGCCCATCGCGGCGATCAGAACAAGCAGAAAAAACACGGTCGTTGCCATGGCGCGTTAGGCCTCCCAACGTTCTGTCGATCGAATGTCGACATTTAAATAGTCATGTGGCGCGCGCAGTCATGGCACGCCGCGGTGCGAAATCATTGCATGCGCAGATTACGCCCAGACTGACGCCCGGCGTAACAAACATAAGTTGACGTATACGTCAAGGTAAAATGCGCGTGATCGCCCGTATCCAGGGCTTCTGGGCGGTGGCGCAGGCTGCCAAAACGTACTTCAGTAACCATAGACCGGACTGGCTGGCCGGGCGAGGCTTTTGCTCGCGGCGACGCTAAAGTTTCTGGTCAGACTTTTTCTTCGAGGGTGCCTGGGCGGGCTTTCCGGGCTGTTCCTGGCCCATGGGGGTGTTCACGAAGATGTCCGTGACAAGGGTGTCGTACCAGGCGGCGCTTTCGTCGAAATTGGTCTTGCGCAATGCAGCAGATTCTCCCGGCTGGGAGACGAAGGCGTTGGTGGGCGCGAGCGCGAACTTGCCGCCGAAGTCGCCGGGGCGGTAGTCGGCGCCGATCTTCACGACGTCGTTGGGGGCCACGAACGACCAGCAGATATTGTAGAACGTGTTCGGCGGCGGCGGCTTGCCGGACAAGTCGGCGAGGATATCGCCGGTGACGGCGTGGGCCTGGCTGTTGGCGGAGTAGGCGGACTTCGGCATGTCGGTGGCGATGGCGGCGTCGCCGATGACGTAGACGTTCTGCGCCAGCGTGGACTTGAAGGTCTTCGGATCGATCGGGCACCAGTCGCCCTGCGTCAGCCCGGACTTGGCTGCAATGCTGCCCGCCTTCTGATCAGGGATGATGTTGGTGACCGATGCTTTGACCTTCAACCCGGACTTGGTGGTGATCTCGCGCGCGTCGACGTCCACCTTGGCCAGCGAGAAGTCGTCGATATCGTTGGTCAGGTGCAGCTCCACAAGGTCCTTGTAGTGTTTGTCGAACGCCTCCTGGAAGACGGGCTGCTTGGAGAACGCCATCTTCGGGTCGACGATGACCAGCTTCGATTTTGGCTTTGACGTTTTCAGATAGTTGGCGATGACGCAGGCGCGCTCGTAGGGGCCTGGCGGACAGCGATACGGCGCGCGGGGCGGAGCGAGCAGCACGGTGCCGCCATCCTCCATCTGTTCCAGCTGATTGCGCAGCAACTGGGTCTGCACGCCGCCTCTCCAGGCATGCGGCATCGTCTCGGCGGCGGCTTCCGAATAGCCCTCGATGCCGTCGAACTTGAAGTCGATGCCGGGCGCAACGACAAGACGGTCATAGGGAAACGTATCGCCGCTGGCGGTGGTAACCGTGCGGGCGTTGGTGTCGATGGCGGAGGCCGTGTCGCTGACCACGTTGATGCCGAGCGCCTTCAAGCCGCGATAGCTGTGGGTGATGCTGTCGAAGGTGCGCAGGCCGCCGATGTAGTGGTTGGAATAAAAGCAGGTGGTGTAGGCCTGCTTCGGCTCGATCAGCGTGACGGTGATGTTGCGTTCGAGCTTCTTCAGCGCGTTCGCCAGCGTGGCACCGCCGGGGCCGCCGCCGATGACGACGATCTTGGCTGAAGCCGGTGAGCCTGCAGCAAATGTGCGCCTTCCGCCGATGACCGTCGCCGCCACGCCGCCTAATCCCGCAGCCAGGCCTGCAACAACGGCGCGGCGGTTAATTGGCAGCATGCGGGGCGCTCCGTCCGGCCATGGCGAGAACGCCACCGCGCGGGGCCTGCAGCCCACTCTCCGGCGCGCGTGTCTTGTCAAGTTCGGGAATACTCCAGTCGGCCTGGAATCCCGCTTTGGCCAGCTGCTCATCCAGTTCTTCATAGAAGAACATCTTGCCCGCATAACCGGTCACGCGGCCGACTTCTTGACCATTGCGCACGACGAGGAACGTCGGCGTATAGATGACAGGGTTAAAGTCTTTCAGGGATGCGTCGCCGCGCTTGGCGCGCTGGAGCGGGGCAAACCGGCCTTCGGCACTTTGCGGATACTTCGGCGCAATCTCGCGATCCCATTCGATGCAATAGCGGCAACCATCCTGCTCGACCATGATCAGGCGAACACCGCCGGCGGCCGACACGGATGGAGCCATCGCCGTCAGGGAGAAGGCCGCAGCAAGGACTGCTGAAATCCAAAGGCGTGCGCGCAGATTTGCTTGCAATATTATTACTCCCGCCTGCCACCAAACAGCCCAGGATTGGACGGGTTTGGCGGGCTATGCTAGCAGTCAGCAGCTGCCGTTTGAAGCGCCCTTGCGGTATGCCAGGAGCAGCATGGTGCGAAAGCCAAGACACGTCGTAAAGATCAGCCGCCGGACCATCGTGGCGGGGGCAGCAATTCTTCTGACTGCTCGTGCCGTCGCGCGCCCTGCAATCGCCGAGCTCGCTGGCGAGCGCTCGCGCAGCTTCCAGGAGGCCTACGCGCGGATCGTCGGCGACCGCACGCCCGAGGCCGGTGCCTTCACCATGGAACTGCCGGAACTGGCGGAAAACGGCAACATGGTGCTGTTCAAGCTCTCCGCCGAAAGCCCGATGACGGAAGCCGAGCATGTGAGGGCGCTGCATCTGCTGTCGACGCAGAACCCGCAGGGTCATGTAGCGACGTTCAAGTTATCGCTGCTGTCGGGCGCGGCGCGCGTTTCGGGCCGCATGCGGCTGGCGAAAACGCAGGATGTCGTGGCGCTGGCCGAACTGTCGGACGGGCGCATCCTGATGGCGAGCAGTACGGTTCAGGTAACCATCGGCGGCTGCGGGATCTAGGAGGAGAGCATGGCCAAGCCGCGCATCAAGGTTCCGGAGGCCGCCAAGGCCGGCGACGTCATCGAGATCCGCGCCATCATCCAGCATCCGATGGAGACCGGCAATCGCAAGGACGCGAACGGCCAGATTGTGCCGCGCCAGATCATCCACACGTTCGTCGCCAAGTTCGCCGGACAGGTGTTCTTCGAAGGCGCATTCGGGCCGGGTATTTCGTCCAACCCGTCGTTCGCGATCCCGCTCAAGGTGCCGGGTCCGGGTCAGTTGGAACTGACGTGGGTGGACGACGAGGGCGTGACGACCGTCGAAACGGTGACGCTGAACGTTACCGGCGGCTAGCGTCGTTCCGCTCTTCAAAGAATTGCGGAATCCTCGGCAAAGCGCTTGTCCCCACAGGCGTGGCCCAGTATCGATGGGCCAAAACACGTCGGGAGCCAGTTGCATGTCAGACGATCCAGTCATCGCCCAGAAGGGCCCCTATTCCGTCGAGCTGACGGCCAACAAACCCTATTTCTTCTGCCGCTGCGGGCTTTCATCCAAGCAACCGTTCTGTGACGGCGCGCATAAGGAGACGGGAATCGAGCCGCTCCGCTTCACCGTTGAAGAGACCGGCATGTTCAATCTGTGCGGCTGCAAGGCCTCCGACGATCCGCCCTACTGCGACGGCACCCACAACATGCTGTGAGGCACAAGTCGTGAGTTGGGCCACAGCTGTGGCAACGAAGCCGAAAAAGGCGCTTCCCTCGCGACCGCAGGCACTTATGATCATGACCAATTGATTTTCGGAATGCGGCTGCCGGGGGAGGCATGGATTATCTTATCCAACAGGTCATCAATGGCCTGACGTTGGGTTCCATCTACGGTCTCATTGCCATCGGCTATACGATGGTGTTCGGCATCATCGGCATGGTGAACTTCGCGCATGGCGACGTTTTCATGCTGTCGGCATTTGTAGCGCTGATCATTTTCCTGGCGCTGTCGCAGCTGTTCGGCACGATCAATCTGGCGCTGGCGCTGCTGCTGGTTCTTGTCGCGGGCATGGCGCTGACGGCGCTGTGGGCGTGGACGATCGAGCGGGTCGCCTACCGGCCGTTGCGAGGATCGTTCCGCCTGGCACCGATGATCTCGGCGATCGGCATGTCGATCTTCCTGTCGAATTTCGTGCAGTGGGCACAGGGGCCGAACAACAAGCCGCTGGAAATGGTGCCCACCGAAATCATCACAATCGCGCTCGGCGCGGGCTCGATCACGCTCAGCTGGAAGCAGATCACCATCATGGTGACGACGGCGGTGCTGTTGATGGCGCTGTGGTACCTCGTGCAGAAGACGCCGCTGGGCCGCGCCCAACGCGCCTGCGAGCAGGACCGCAAGATGGCGTCGATCCTGGGCGTCGATGTGGATCGCACGATCTCGCTGACGTTCGTGATTGGGGCGGCGTTGGCCGCCGTCGCGGGGCTGCTGTGGATGGTCAACTACAGCCAGGTGAATTTCGCCGACGGCTATGTGCCGGGCGTCAAGGCGTTCACGGCAGCGGTGCTGGGCGGCATCGGCTCGCTACAAGGCGCGGTGCTGGGCGGCATCCTGATTGGCCTGATCGAGACGCTGTGGTCGGCCTATTTTTCGCTCGCCTACAAGGATGTGGCGGCGCTGCTTATCCTCATCGTGGTGCTGGTGTTCATGCCGTCGGGCCTGTTCGGCCGGCCCGACGTCGAGAAGGTTTGAGGCGATGGCGGTTGACGCGGCACGGCCGCAATCACACGCGACCCCGCCGCAGTCGCCAGCGGCTCCGCCGCAAACGTATATGTCTGCCGCCCTGCCCGGCGCTTTGAAAAGCGCACTGCTGACGGCCCTCGTGACGCTGGGCTTGTGTTTTCCGATCGTCGCCTGGGAGACCCAGCTTGATATCGAGAGCCGGCTCACCCTCGTCTCGTGGTGGGGCTACGTCGCGGCGTTCGTTGCGATCGCCTTCGTCGGGCGGTTTGCCTACGTCATGTGGCGCGCGTTGCCGCGCGAGCAGCGGCAAGCGATCGCGCCGCGCGCCAAGCTGAGCGCCGACGTCAAACAGCGCATTGCCATCGTCGGCCTGCTGCTGCTGATTTTCTTTCCCTTCATCTCGATCGCTGCGGCCGGCACCGCGGGATCCATCAAATGGATCGACAATTACGGCACGCAGATCCTCATCTACATCCTGCTGGCGTGGGGGCTGAACATCGTCGTCGGCCTCGCCGGGCTGCTCGACCTGGGCTACGTCGCGTTCTATGCGGTGGGCGCCTACTCGTCCGCGCTGTTGGCCAAAAACTTCGGCCTATCGTTCTGGCTCTGCCTGCCGCTGGCCGGCATCTTCGCGGCGATGTACGGCCTGATGATCGGCATTCCCGTTCTGCGATTGCGAGGAGACTATCTGGCCATCGTGACGCTGGCCTTTGCCGAGATCGTCCAGCGGGTCGCCGTCAACTGGGATACGGTGACGGGTGGCTACAACGGCATCTCGGGCATTCCGCGGCCCACGCTGTTCGGCTACTCACTCTCGCCCGGGCCGGACAGTCTGCCGTCACTTCTGGGATTAGCGCCGTCGCCGCTTTATCGCGTGATCTTCCTGTTCTATCTCGTGCTCGTGATGGCGCTGCTGGTGAACTGGGTGGCGACGCGGTTGCGCCGGCTGCCGCTGGGGCGCGCCTGGGAAGCGCTGCGCGAAGATGAAATCGCGTGCCGCTCGCTCGGCATCAACACGGTGACGACGAAGCTCTCTGCGTTCGCAACCGGCGCCTTCTTCGGCGGCATCGCCGGGCCGCTGTTTGCGGCGCGCCAGGGCATCGTGTCGCCGTCGTCATTCGTGTTCATGGAAAGCGCCATGATCCTGGCGATCGTGGTGCTGGGTGGGCTCGGCAGTCAGCTCGGCGTGGCGATTGCTGCCGTCGTGATGATCGGCGGCACGGAACTGCTGCGCGAACTCGGCTGGCTGAAGGCGGTCTTCGGGCCGGAGTTCGATCCCGGCAAGTATCGCATGCTTATTTTCGGTTTTGCGATGGTGCTGCTGATGGTGGTGCGGCCGCGCGGCTTCATCACGCATCGCGATCCCTCGATCACGCTCGGCGGACGGCAGACGGAGAGGCAGGCCTGATGCAGCCGATTGCCGATCCCCTGCTGACGGTCGACCGGCTGACGATGCGCTTCGGCGGCCTCCTCGCCATCAACGCGCTGACGTTTGAGGTCGGGCGCGGCCAGATCACGGCGCTGATCGGTCCCAACGGCGCCGGTAAGACCACCGTATTCAACTGCATCACCGGATTCTACCAGCCGACGGGCGGGCGCATGGCGCTGGCGCATCGCGGACCGGTGCAGGAGCAGGAACTGGCGGGGCTGACGGCATCCGGCCGGCGCTATGACCGCCACGCGTGCGGCGGGCTGTTCCTGCTGGAGCGCATGCAGGATCACGAGATTGCGGCCAAGGCGCGTGTCGCCCGCACGTTCCAGAACATCCGGCTGTTTCCGGCGATGACCGTGCTGGAAAACCTGATCGTGGCGCAGCATCGCGAGCTGATGAAGGCCTCGCGCTTTTCGATCGCGGGCCTACTCGGCACGAAGGGTTATCGCGCGGCCGAGGAGCAAGCCGTGGAGCGTGCGCGGCACTGGCTGGAAAAAACCGGCCTGGTGGATCGTGCCGACGAGCCGGCGGGAGACTTGCCGTACGGCGCGCAGCGGCGGCTGGAGATCGCGCGCGCCATGTGCACGCAGCCGATGTTACTATGCCTCGACGAGCCGGCGGCCGGTCTCAATCCACGTGAAAGCGCCGACCTCACCCGCCTCATCCGCGCCATTCGCGACGAGACCGGCACGTCGGTGCTGCTGATCGAACACGACATGTCGGTGGTGATGGAGATTTCCGACCACGTGGTCGTCATCGAATACGGCTGCAAGATTGCCGACGGCACACCCGAAGAAATTAAGAGCGATGCGAACGTGATCGCCGCCTATCTCGGGGTCGAGGATGCCGAAACGGCCGTTGCCGTGGTGGAGGCCGGCGCATGAGCGGCCCGCTTCTCAGCCTGCAGGGCGTCACGGCGTACTACGGCAGCGTCAAGGCGCTGAAGGGCATCGATCTCGACATCAACAAGGGCGAGATCGTCACGCTCATCGGCTCGAACGGCGCCGGCAAGTCGACGACGATGATGACCGTGTTCGGCGCGCCGCGCGCCAGCGATGGGCGCATCACGTTCGATGGGCAGGACATCACGAAATTTGAAACGCATCAGGTGGCGCGGCTCGGCATCGCCCAGGCGCCGGAGGGCCGCCGCATCTTCCAACGCATGACCGTGCGCGAGAATTTGCAGATGGGAACCGTACTCGACGCCACGCACTTCGCACAGGATCTGGAGAAGGTGCTGACGATCTTTCCGCGGTTGGCCGAGCGCATCAATCAGCGCGGCGGCACGCTGTCGGGCGGCGAGCAGCAGATGCTGGCGATCGCGCGCGCCTTGATGAGCCGGCCGAAACTGCTGATGCTGGACGAGCCGTCGCTAGGCCTGGCCCCGCTGATCGTGAAGCAGATCTTTTCCGTCATCGCCGACCTGAACGCGCGCGAGGGCTTGACCGTGTTCCTCGTCGAGCAGAATGCGTATCACGCGCTGAGCTTGGCGCATCGCGCCTACGTGCTCGTAAATGGCGCCATCACGCTGACCGGCAGCGGCAAGGCGCTTCTTGCCAACCCCGAGGTGCGGCAGGCCTACCTGGAAGGAGGCCGGCATTGAATAGCGAAGTGGGACTGTTTTTCGGATTGTATGAGACGCACGGGCTCAACGGCTTTTGGGTGTTCTTGCTCGTGACGCTTGTGCTGGGCGGGGCAGCGGCGATCGCGGCGGGACGCGCGGTAGCAAACGGCTGGGGCGATGTGCGTTTCGTGTTGCTCTATGCCGCGCTGCTGGGCCTTGCCGTGCGGTTCATTCAGTACGCCCTGTTCCAGCAGCCGCTGCTGTCGCTGCCGGCCTATGCGATCGATACCGCCATTCTACTGGCGCTGGCATTTATGGGTTATCGGCTACAGCGAGCCAGGCAGATGGCGCGGCAGTATCCCTGGCTTCACGGCAAGAGCAAGCCTGCCAGCTGACGGAACAAAGGGCTAGGCAGCCAGGTCCGAACGCGACAGCGTTGGCGGGTGACTTTTGCCGAAATCCGGACCAACATGCGCCCGGATTGGCGCCAGGCAGAACCCGAGGATTGACCCAGAATGCGTTTCATCAAATTGATTTCCGTCATCATTCTGGCGGGACTGGTTGCGTCGTGCGGGGGCGGGGAACAGAAGCTTAAGTTTGGGGTCGCCGGGCCGATGACGGGTTCGGATGCGGCCTTCGGCGGGCAGCTGAAGAACGGTGTCGAGCAGGCAGTGGCCGACATCAACGCGGCCGGCGGCATTCTGGGCCAGCAGATCGAACTCATCTCGGGCGACGATGTGGCTGACCCGAAACAGGGTGTTTCCGTCGCCAATCAATTCATCGGCGAGGGCGTGTCGTTCGTCGTCGGCCACTTCAACTCCGGCGTGACCGAGCCGGCGTCGGATCGCTATTTCGAGAGCGGGTTGGTGATGATCACGCCCGGCTCGACCAATCCAAAAATCACCGAGCGCGGCTACTGGAACGTGTTCCGCACCTGCGGGCGTGACGACCAGCAGGGCAAGGTTGCCGGCGAGTACATCGCCAAGACCCTGGCCGGCAAGAAGGTGGCGGTCGTCCACGACAAGACGACGTACGGCAAGGGTCTGGCCGACGAGACGAAGAAGACGATCAACTCGCTGGGCATCAACGAGGTGTTGTACGAGGGCGTGAGCAAGGGCGAACGCGACTACTCGGCGCTGGTGTCGAAGATCAAGCAGTCCGGCGCAGAGATCGTGTACTGGGGCGGCGTGCATACGGAAGGCGGCGGGCTGCTGCGGCAGCTGCGCGACCAGGGCGTGACGGCGCAGTTCATCGGCGGCGACGGCATCGTCACGCAGGAGTTCGCATCGCTGGCCGGCGCGGGCGTCGAGGGGACGCTGATGACGTTCGGGCCGGATCCGCAGAAGCGGCCTGAGGCGGCAGCTGTCGTGCAAAAGTTCCTGGCGAAGAACTACAAGCCGGAAGCGTATACGCTCTACAGTTATGCATCTGTTCAGGTGATTGCGCAGGCAGCCGAGGCCATCAAGTCACTTGACCCGCAAAAGGTGGCCGAAGAGATCCACTCGGGCAAGGTGTACAAGACGGTGATCGGCGACCTCTCCTTCGACAAGAAGGGCGACATCACCCGCCTCGACTACATCATGTACACCTGGAAGAAGCAGCAGGACGGCTCGTTCGGCTACGTCGAGAACTGATGCTGGGCGAGACTGGCTTGTGGCGTCGGACGAAACTGGGCGTGTTGGCGCTGGCGGCAGGCTGTGGCCTGGCCGCGGTGACGGCTGAGGCTCGCGCAGACGGCGAGATCGTGCTGGCGGCGCCGATGACCGGGGCCTACGCCAGCACCGGTGCGGCCATGCGCGAGGCTGCGGAAGGCCGTTTGGCGGGATCGCTGCCGTTGGTCATTGAGGATGATCGCTGCGAGGCGCAGGCTGCAGTCGAGGCGGCTCGCCGTATCGCGGCGGCGAAGCCCGCCGTCGTGATTGGGCATCCGTGTTCGAGCGCGGCGATTGCGGCAGCTCCCATCTATGCGGCTGCACAGATCCCGTTCATCGCAACCGGCGCGCGGCATGGCGACCTGACCGACAAGCGGGCCGGTCCGCTCGTATTCAGGCTCGCCGGACGTGACGATCGCCAGGGCAAGGATGCGGCGGCGTTCCTGGCGCGAGCGAGCGGCGGGCGGCCGATCGCCATCCTGCACGACCGCACATTCGCGATGAGCACGATTGCGCAAGACGCGGCGACGGCGCTAACCGGCCCCGCGGGCCAGCCGCCCGAACACAAGGTGATGCAGTTTCCGTATGTGGCGAGCGAGCTGAACTACGATCCCCTAGTCGAGAAGGTCGTGGCGTTTTCGGGCGGGCCGAATGGGTTGGGCGCCATTCTGTTTGCGGGCTTTCCGTCGGAGGCCATCATCGTTCTCAAGTCGCTGCGGGCGCGTGGCGTCACAGCGCCCTTTCTGGGAGCCAATGCGGTGGCGACGAACGAGATCGGGGCCGCGCTGGCGACCAGGCTCGGCGATGTGTTCGTGCTGCTTTCGGCAGACGACGCTAAAACGGTCGTGTTACTAACGGCGACGGCGTGCGCGATGTGGCAAACGGCTGGGACGGCTGCTGATCCGGGTGTGGCACTGGCCGGCATCGCCTTCGATGATCCCGCACTCGGGCGGATCACATTCGACGCGAAGGGCGATGCGGATGTTCCCTCGTATTTGGTCAGCGCCTGGAGGGATGGCGCGTGGAAGCCGGCGGCAGCGCCAGAGGCGGAGAAAATCCCGCTGCCCTGACGCTGAATTCCGGTTGAGCCTTAGCTCACTTAGCGGCCCTGGGACTGAGCCAGGCAATCGCGGAAGAGAGCGCGCTCCATCAAGCTCAGTGCGTCCGGCACCTGATCGCCCATGTTGCGATACGTACGGATGCGTTCCTGAACCAGAGCGTAGCCTTCACGCGGATCGTCGATCTGATCAAGCTGGCCGCTCAGCTGAGCAATTTCGCTCTGCATTTGTTCGGACATTACGTGACCCTCAATTCGTTTCCAAATGGACTGCCTTCGTTGGCAGTTGCTTCTAGTCTTCTGCGGGTTCGAAGATTGTCTCCTGCGAAACACCGCGCGATTAAAGTAAGTGTGCTACCAAACCATGGAATTACAAGGCATCGAAAGTGGGTTGGTTGACGCTGTTGTCCAAATCCCACAGTCACTTATTGGCTGTTCTTTGTGCAGCCTTGAAACAGGGCGGCATTAGCACCCCGAATGTGGCCCGATCTTGGCAACTCTAACTGCCTCTAGTTGGTGCGTTGCGATTGCGCCACGGTTGCAACGCACCGCTGTTACTCGCCGGTCCACGCTTCATAATTCCGCTTTGTGGGCCGATTGGCACCGCACTGCGAAAACTTCGCGACGCATCTGCGATGGTTTAATGGCAGCATCGGAAGTGCCATTAAGCGTGGACTTTCGAAGCTAAACGGAGCCTGAACGGCATGCGTCTTTTCCAATGACACATTGTCGCAACCTGATTACCGATGTGCCCGGCATTGCCGTCGGCAATGCTCAAGACGCGCTGGTTTACTCAGGCGTCTCGGTGGTTTTGCCGAATCGGGCGGCAGTGGCAGCTGTCGATGTACGCGGCGGCGGACCCGGAACGCGCGAGACGGACGCGATCGGGCTCAGCGGCACTGTCGAGGAGATCCACGCGATCGTGTTGTCGGGCGGTTCGGCATTTGGGCTGGCGGCCGCGAGCGGCGTGCAAAGCTATCTTGCCGCGCAGGGTATTGGCTTTGCGGTTGGGGAGGCGCGGATTCCCATCGTGCCGCAGGCAATCCTGTTCGATCTGCTCAATGGCGGTGACAAGACAGCGGCCGGTGCTGCGATCTACGAACGCCTCGCTGCGGAGGCGTGCTTACGCGCCGGACCAAACTTCGAGCTGGGATCGATCGGCGCGGGATTTGGCGCCACCACGGCGACCCTGCGCGGCGGGCTCGGCAGTGCATCACAGGTGTTGGATGACGGCCTGGTTGTTGGCGCCCTGGTGGCCGTCAATGCGGCGGGGTCCGTCACAATGGGGTCGTCACGGCATTTCTGGGCGTCACCCTTCGAACAGAATGCAGAGTTTGGCGGTTCCGGGCTTCCTGTCGGACCGATGGACGAGACCACGAGCATCCGCCTGAAGCGCCTCGCGGGCGCGAGCACGACGATCGCCGTCATCGCCACCAACGGCCGGTTGACGAAACCGCAGGCGCATCGCCTGGCAGTGATGGCGCAGACCGGAATGGCGCGCGCGATTTACCCTGTGCACACGCCCCTCGACGGCGACGTTGTGTTTGCGCTAGCAACGGGGGACGCGCCGCTCGCCGACTCGGTGATCGCGCTGGCAGAGCTTGGGGCTCACGCGGCCAACGTCCTGGCGCGAGCGATTGCACGGGGCGTCTATGCGGCGGCACCTTGTCCGCAAGGTTGGACAGGCCCGCCCGGCTACGCAACCAAGTTTGGAGGGCGTTCCTGATGACGCGACGGCCGCTTCGGACAGTCATCCTTCCCCTTCTGGCGATTGCTGTTCTTGGCGGACTGGGGGCGCTGTTCTTCCTCGAACGCCGCTGCGCCCAAGAGGGCGGCCAATTCTGGTGGAGCAGGGTCGCCTGCGAGGCCGGTGCGCGGCCCGTGATCCTGCAGGGCGATATTCACCGCGTTTGAGGGCGGCCAAGCGGGCGCATTGATGCGGCGGGGCCCGTCTGCTAGGCCTCCGGCTCATTGCTATTTTAGCAATGTCTCAACCCAACGCCCGCCACGAGGCCCGCAATGATCCCGCGCTACAGCCGCCCCGAAATGACGAAGATCTGGGAGCCGGAAACCCGCTTCCGCATCTGGTTCGAAATCGAGGCGCATGCTGCGGCGGCGATGGCTGAGATCGGCATGATCCCCAAGGACGCCGCCAAGGTCATCTGGAACAAAGGCTCCAAGGCCGTGTTCGACGTCGCCAAGATCGACGCCATCGAGGCCGTGACCAAGCACGACGTTATCGCGTTCCTGACGCATCTGGCCGAACACGTCGGGCCTGAGGCGCGCTTCGTGCACCAGGGCATGACCTCGTCGGACATTCTGGACACGTGCCTCAACGTGCAGCTGGTGCGCGCAGCCGACATTCTCATTGCCGATGTCGACCGGTTGCTGGCGGCGCTCAAGGTGCGCGCGCTCGAACACAAAACAACGCCGACGATCGGGCGCAGCCACGGCATTCACGCCGAACCGACGACGTTCGGCATCAAGTTGGCCTTTGCCTACGCCGAGTTCCAGCGCTCGCGCGAGCGGCTGGTCGCGGCCCGGCGCGAAGTGGCGACGTGCGCAATTTCGGGTGCCGTCGGCACGTTCGCGAACATCGATCCGCGCGTCGAGGTGTACGTTGCCGAGAAGCTCGGTCTCGTACCAGAGCCTGTGTCGACGCAGGTCATCCCGCGTGACCGGCACGCGATGTTCTTTGCAACGCTTGGCGTGGTCGCCTCGTCGGTCGAGCGGCTGGCGATCGAGATTCGCCACTTGCAGCGCACCGAAGTCTTGGAAGCGGAAGAGTTCTTCTCGGCCGGCCAGAAGGGGTCTTCGGCAATGCCACACAAGCGCAACCCGGTGCTGACGGAGAACCTGACGGGCCTTGCGCGCATGGTTCGCGCCTACGCGCTTCCGGCCATGGAGAATGTGGCGCTTTGGCATGAGCGGGATATCTCGCACTCGTCGGTGGAACGCATGATCGGCCCCGACGCAACCGTGACATTGGACTTTGCGCTGGTGCGGTTGGCGGGCGTCATCGAGAAGCTGGTGATCTATCCCGAGAACATGAAGAAGAACCTCGACAAGCTCGGCGGCCTGCACAATTCGCAGCGCGTGCTGCTGGCGCTGACGCAGGCTGGCGCCTCGCGCGAGGACGCGTACGCGCTGGTTCAGCGCAACGCGATGAAGACCTGGGAGACCGGCGCGGACTTTCTCGCCTCGCTGAAAGCCGACACGGACGTCACGTCCAAGGTGCCCGCAGCGGCACTAGAAGCGATGTTCGACCTCGGCTACCACCTCAAGCACGCCGACAAGATCTTCGAGCGGGTATTCGGCGCAGCGTGAGGCGTCCACGGCCTATTGGGAACCGGACGATTTTCGGTTAGCCTTACGGCATGACAGGTTTCTCTGAAGAGCCCCGCGCCACCTATTCAGCGCACATGGACAAGGCCGCGTTCTTCGCGTGGCTGCGTGCGCGCGAGGGTGGCCGCTACGAATTGAAGAACGGGGAAATCATCGTGCATCCCGGCGTTTCGCGAAATCACCACCGGGTCACGGGCGGCTTTGCTCATGCTTTACGGACACGCCTTCAGTTCGAGAAGTGGGATATTGCGATCGGCGAGTTCGCCGTCGAGATCCGGGACGATATCCGCTATCCCGACGTCTTGGTTGAACGGCGCGCCGAGGATGGCGGAGCATATTCGACGGCCGATCCGGTCCTGTTGGTGGAAGTTGTTTCCCCTTCATCGGCGGGGCGCGATTTGTCAGTGAAGGCGACAGAATATCTCGGCCTTCCGTCGCTGGAAGCCTACATCGTTGCCAGCCAGGACGAGCCGATTGTTTGGATCTGGCAGCGGGACGCTGTCACGCGCGCGTTTGCGGCAGAGCCTGTCGAGATCGCGGGCCGCGATCGCACCATCACGCTCGATGCGCTCGGCATCGTGCTGCCGCTGGCGGAGATCTATCGCGGGCTGGGCGCCGCGTGACGGACCGCCACGACCGGGCCGAGTTCAGCCGGCGGCTTGCCGTGACCCTTGTGGCGATCGCGGCATATCTGCTTGCGACGCGAATTCCACTCTCTGGCATCAACCCGGCAGCGCTGAGCCAACTCGCAAATCTGGACTATGCTGGCAGCGTCATCAGCCGGATGTCGATTGGAGCGCTCGGCATGATGCCGGCTTTTTCAGCCATCTGCATCGGCGAACTCGTCCGCTTGGTTGGCCCGCGCAAATGGAGGGGGCCCGGAAGCGCGGCGCCAGACTGGCTGATCTGGTTGGCGCTGGCTTTTGCGGCGATGCAGGCCGGTGGCGTGGCAACCGCGCTCGAAGCGGCCGGGAGCCCGGCTCTGCCGATCGTGCCGGAGCCCGGGTTGGCCTTTCGCGTGGCATGCGTCGGCAGCATGGTCGGCGCAACGGCGCTGTTCTGGTGGCTCGCCAGCTTGATCTCGCGGCACGGTCTCGGCAGCGGTTTCTGGGTGTTGTTCGTTACGCTGTTCGTGATGGAAATTCCCAAGGATCTGGCTGTCCTGGCCGACCTTTTGCGTAGCGGCGCTGTCGCGGCCCCAGCAGTCGCAATCGTGGTCGGGTACGCCGTCCTGACGGTTGGCTTTGCCGTGTTCTTCTACAGCACGAACGACAATCCTGAGCGCGGGGCGGCCCTTCTCTGGCCAAACCTCCTGGTGCCCGTCATCGTCAACATTCTCCTCATGCCCATCGGGCTTTACCTGGCGCTGCAGGACGCAACGTTCCCGGATTGGATTCCCGATATTATTATCCAGAACCGATCGGCGTGGCTCGCAAGCCAGGTGGCGCTTATCCAACTGACAATCCACGTCGCGCTCATCGGGTTCGTGGTCTATCTGCGCCATCGCCGGAGCGCGCATCCCCTTGCCGCTCGACAAAACGGCGTTCTGGCCGCCGGCCTCATCGCCATCGCCGTCTTTGGGCGTTTAATCGTTCCGGGCGCCGCCTCGGTGCTGACGAATGGCCCTATTCTCATCATCATCACCGTCGTCGTACTCGAGATGCTTGGCGACTGGCGTGCGCGCTTCAGGCACACCGGAGCTCCAACCGCTTTAACGGTGCATACCGACGGTTCGCCCATTGCCTCGCGTTGAACGCTGATCGGGGCGCTGTTAGCCTCGACGCATGCCGGGACATGGGGGATTCGGACATGAACGCACCACTCATCAATCTGAAAGCAGACAGGCTTGCCACGCTGAGCTGGCAGCACGCCGCACCCCGGCCAATAAAGGTTGAACGAGCACCGATCGCCCCGCGGTCAACGGAAACGCGAAGCCACGCACGCATTGCCGCGGGATTTTGCGCTGCCCTTCGCGCCGTGCTCGCGCCCGCTCATTGGGACGTTCTGGGCGGCACACTGGCGGTCGAGACCGGCGGAGAGGTTCGCTACCCGGATGCCGTCGTCGACAGTGCGGCGAGTGGGGCGATGTCGACCGCCACCCCCCTGCTGATCGTCGAAGTGCTATCGCCGTTTTCGACTGGACTGGATTTCACAGTCAAGCTGGCTGAGTATCTTAGCCTCGATGCGCTGGAGACCTATATCGTTGCCAGCCAGGATGAGCCGATCGTGTGGGTCTGGCAGCGCAGCGAGGCAAATCGCGAGTTTGTCTCACAGCCAGTCGAAGTTTACGGCCGGCAGAGTGTCATCGAACTGGAGGCTTTGGGTGTCTTGCTGCCATTGAGCGAAATCTACCGTGGGGCCAGCACGGCCTGATGCGAACGTCGGAAGTTGAAATCCTGATCGTGCCCGGCTGGTCCGGTTCGGGGCCGGACCACTGGCAGTCGCGGTGGGAGCGCAGTCTCAAGACGGCAAGGCGCATCGATCAGCAACACTGGCGCGAGCCGGATCGCGAGCAGTGGACGGGACGCATCGTGGCGGCTGTTGCCGAGGCGGCGTTGCCACCGGTGCTCGTGGCACACAGCCTGGGCGTCGCGGCCGTCGTACACGCGGCCGCCAAGCTTCCGCACGGCTTGGTTGCGGGCGCGATGCTGGTGGCGCCCGCGGACGTCGACAACGCCAAAGGCTGGCCATTGACCGATGGCGAAACGTTGCCTGCGGAGGAAACGGGATTTGCGCCCTTGCCCCTCAGCCCGCTGCCGTTCCCCGCGCTGGTGATTGCCTCGTCGGATGATCCCTATTGCTCGCTGCCGCGCGCCCAAACCATGGCCGAGGCGTGGGGCGCCGAGTTCGTGGATGCGGGCGAACAGGGGCACATCAATACCGCTTCGGGCCACGGACCATGGCCGGACGGCCTGCTGCGCTTCGGCGGCTTCCTGCGCGGGCTTTCCGTTTAGTCGCGCTTCTGATCGGAAAACCGCTGCACACTTTTCCGGAAGCGCTCTGTCTATCGCGCTTCTGATCGGAAAACCGCTACACACTTTTCCGGAAGCGCTCTTGTTTCCCGCGCTTCTGATCGGAAAACCGCTGCCCACTTTTCCGGAAGCGCTCTGTTTCACGCGCTTCTGATCGGAAAACCGCTGCACACTTTTCCGGAAGCGCTCTTGTTTCCCGCGCTTCTGATCGGAAACCGCTGCCCACTTTTCCGGAAGCGCTCTGTCTATCGCGCTTCTTATCGGAAAACCGCTGCACACTTTTCCGGAAGCGCTCTTGTTTCCCGCGCTTCTGATCGCAGCCGGCTCCAAAGGTGCCCGCAAGAAAAAAGGCGGCGCCGCGTGACGGCACCGCCTTTGAACTGCGATCGATGCTTGCTCAGCCAGCAGACTCGATGTCGCTCACGGCCTTGGCGAGAAACTCGATCATCTTGTCCTTGATCTCGGCGTCGGAGACCGTAACGCCCTTCTCGGCGAAGTCTTTCTGCACCTTGCGGATGACGTCGTCGTCGCCCTTCTCTTCGAGGTCTGCTTTGCGCACGGCTTTCACGTAGTCGGCGACAGCGTCACCCGTGATGCCGAGCTTGCCGGCCGCCCATTCGGCCAGCGCCTTGTTACGGCGCGATTCGGCCTTGAATTTCAGGTCCCCGTCGCGGGCGAACTTGTTTTCAAATGCTTTTTCGCGATTATCATACGTGGTCATTTCGATCTCCCAGACCCTGCCGTTCTTGCTTTGTTGCACCGCGACATCGGGTTGCATGTCGGATGCCTGCATTACGATTGGTGTGAGGCCTAACCCGGACCGGTCGACAAATCAACGGCTTGGTTCGGCTGTGAACCAATACCCCGGTTCCACCGTCGTTAAGATTGTTTCCGGGGGGCGGTTCGGCTAGTCTCGGGACTAGAAAATGTCCTTGTCGGCAGGCCGTGGCTCACGCCATCTCCAATGAAAAACACTGAGTAAGATCAATGTGCCGCACGACGGGACGTGTAACGGATAGCGTTGAAAAAGAGCATGAGCGTGATCGTCAAAGGACCAGGATCCATGAACAAGCGGCGTCGGATCTACGAAGGCAAAGCGAAGGTGCTCTATGAGGGCCCGGAGCCGGGTACGCTCATCCAACATTTCAAGGATGATGCAACTGCGTTCAATGCCAAGAAGCATGCGCTGATCGAGGGCAAGGGCGTCCTCAATAATCGCATCTCTGAGTACATCTTCCAGCGGCTCGGCGAGATTGGCGTGCCGACGCACTTCATGAAGCGACTCAACATGCGCGAGCAGTTGATCCGCGAAGTGGAGATCATTCCGCTCGAGGTCGTCGTGCGCAACATTGCAGCGGGTTCGCTGTCGGAGCGGCTGGGCCTTGAAGAAGGCATGCAGCTGCCGCGCTCGATCATCGAGTTCTACTACAAGGCCGACAAGCTGAACGACCCGCTGGTGTCTGAAGAGCACATCACGGCATTCGGCTGGGCCACGCCGCAGGAGATCGACGAGGTGATGCAGCTGGCGCTGCGCATCAACGACTTCCTCGTGGGCCTGTTTCTCGGCATCGGCATCCGTCTCGTCGACTTCAAGGTGGAATTCGGCCGCCTGTGGGACAACGAGCAGATGCGCATCGTGCTGGCTGACGAGATCAGCCCGGACTGCTGCCGCCTGTGGGATGTCCACTCGGCTGAGAAGCTCGACAAGGATCGCTTCCGCAAGGATCTGGGCGGCGTGCTGGAGGCCTATCAGGAAGTCGCCAAGCGTCTTGGCGTGCTGACCGAGAACCGCCCGCCGAAGGGCGCAGGGCCCGTGCTGGTGGCGTCCAACACGATCAACGGCAGCAACGGTACTAGCAAGCCAAACTAACTGAGCGGCCGCGATCAAAATCAGGGGTCAGACCGAGGTCTGACCCCTTTTTCGTGGCTAAACGCTGCGGTCACCGTTGGCGATCAGGCTGCGTTGCGTGTCGACGATGTAGTCGCGGACGATGGGGGCGGCGTCGCGCTTTTTGGCCAGCTGCATGTGGAAGACCTCCTGCGCCCCGGTGCGGAACATCATCTCGGCGCTGATCAGGTAGAATTCCCACATGCGGCAGAAGCGCTCGTCGTACATGGCGGCGACTTGTGCGCGGTTGGCCTCGAAGCGCTCGTGCCAGTGCTTGAGCGTGGTGGCGTAGTGCACGCGCAGGAACTCCAGGTCGGTCACCCAGAGGCTGTTGGCCTCGACGGCGGGGAACACTTCCGACAGGGCCGGCGAGTAGGCGCCGGGGAAGATGTACTTGCGCAGCCAGGGGCTGGCTGTGCCAGGCGGGCTCATCTTGCCGATGGAGTGAAGCAGCATCACGCCGTTGTCGGTCATGAGATCGTTGATCTTGGCGAAGAACTCGCCGTAGTGGGCAACGCCCACGTGCTCGAACATGCCGACGGAGACGATGCGATCAAACTTGCGATCGAGGTCGCGGTAGTCGGTCAACTGGAAGCGCACGCGATCGGAGAGGCCGGCGGCATTGGCGCGGGCCTCGGCCAGCGCGTGCTGCTCTTTCGATAGCGTCACGCCGACGACCTTCACATCGGCCACACTGGCCAGATAGAGCGCGAGCCCGCCCCAGCCGGAGCCGATGTCGAGCACGGTCATGCCGGGCTTCAGCTGCAGCTTGGAGGCGATCAGACGGCACTTGTTGATCTGGGCCGCCTCGAGGCTTTCGCCCTCTTCGCGGAAATAGGCGCACGAGTAGAACAGGCCCGCATCGAGGAACAGCTGATAGAACGCGTTGCCGATGTCGTAGTGGTGGGCGACGTTGGCTTGCGCCTTGCCGACCGGGTTGGCCTGCTGGAAGCGCTTCATGCCGCGCGAGACGCGCTGGAACACCTTCTGCATCGGGAAGGCCTTGAGCGACCGCCGGTTCAGCGAGAACAGCGTGAGAAAGTCGCGCAAGCTGGAGCCAGGAAAGCTCATGCGGCCGTCCATGTAGGCCTCGCCCGCGTGCAGTTCCGGATTGAAGAACAGCGTGCGATAGAGCTTCGGGTCGGTCAGCTTCATCGTGACGTCCGGCGCGGTTGTGCCGGCGGGCGACGTGCCGCTACCGAAGACGTGCGTCTTGCCCTCGGCATCGATCACCGTCAGCCGCCCGACGCGGATGAACGAGCGCAACATCGTCGACAATGGAAACATGGCTTGGCTCGCTCTGCGGTGGGACCAACGTGACGAGCCTTATATTGGCTTTTTGCCGCGATGTGCGCACGATTTGGGATGCCGTGCGGGGCAGTGGCGGCGTCAGCCTCGCAAGATGGTGACGTGTGTGGCCTCGGGCGAGGCGACGGACTGGGCGCACGTGTAACCCAGCGCCGGCAGGTCGATGCCAGCCAGAAGGTGCTCGCCGCGGCCGAGGAGAACCGGGCTGATGGCGAGGTGCATCTCGTCGATCAGCTGGGCCTGCAGATATTGGCGAATGGTGCTGATGCCGCCGCCCAGGCGCACGTCCCGGCCGTTGGCAGACGCCTTCGCCAGCCGCAGCGCGTCGTCGATGCCGCTGGTGACGAAATGAAATGTGGTGCCACCGTCCATCTCGATTGGCGCGCGCGCGTGATGGGTCAGCACGAAGACGTCGGTGTGATACGGCGGGTTGTCGCCCCACCAGCCTTTCCAGCCGTCATCGGGCCACGCGCCGCGGCTGGGGCTGAACATGTTGCGGCCGAGGATCCAGGCGCCAACGTTTGCGAAGCCGCGGACGGCGAAGTCGTCGTCGGGGCCGGTGGCGCCGCCGTCCTTGCCCAGGACGCGCTGGTGAAACGTCCTGGTCTTTGTCATCCAGCCGTGCAGGGCTGGGCCGCCAACGCCCAGCGGGTTGCTCAGGCTTTGATCGGGACCGGCGCCGTAGCCGTCCAGGGAGATCGAGAAGCTGTTGACGCGGAGTTTGGACATGGCGGGTGTTCCTATCGATCCTCAATTCTCGAACCCTGACGAGCCGTGGTGGCGCCTTTCGACATTGTTTGCCCGATTTTTCCGGCATCACGTCCGGACTGCGACGCCCTCCGCCTTGCACTCGCCCCCCACATCCCGTAACTACTGGCGAAATCACCCATAATGTTGCAGGGGCAAATGAAAGCTCGCATCCGCATTACGTTGAAGAATGGTGTGCTCGATCCGCAGGGGAAGGCGATTCAGCATGCGCTTGGCGGCCTGGGCTTTCCCGGCGTCGAGGATGTGCGGCAAGGCAAGTACATCGAAGTGGCGCTGGCCGAGACGGATGAGGGCAAAGCGAAAGCTGCCATCGAGAAGATGTGCAAGGACCTGCTCGCCAATACCGTGATCGAAAACTATAGCTACGAACTGGTGGCGTGATGCAAACCCTCCGCGCATTGCTGGTCTTGTCGGCGCTTCTGCCGGTCTCCGCGCTGGCGCAAACGCCTGCACCGCCGGATCTCGATTGCAGCGCCGGCTTCGACGGCCTGCGCTCGGCTGCAGCCGCCTTGCCCGGCGCGCAGAGGGGAAACGATGGCCGCTTCGATCTCGTGACGCAGACCGAGCCGGACGTTTGGAAGGTGGAATTCGCATTCACCGCTCCGGGGCAGGCAGCGCATCCGGCCGTGACGCTGCGCACGTTCCTGAAGCAGGTGACGGGCGTTTGGACAGCGCAGAGCAAGGGTTGCTCGTTCGGCGACGAGCGCCAGTTCGCCGCGTTGATGGCCGACATGAAGCAGCGCGACAGCGAGCTCACCAATGTTTCGCGCGCCGAAGTGGAAGCCAAGAAGAAGGAGGCGTCGCCGCTGGGCGCGCCTTGAGGACATGTCTCGCGCGTCTCATGGGAAACGCTGCGTCGTTTCCTGAAGCGCCAACTAAACTAAGGGCCTGAACACATGCTGCGCGCCAGCGTCATCGTTTTCCCGGGATCGAACTGCGATCGCGACGTCAAGGTCGCCATCGAGAAGGTCACCGGCTTTCCCGTGAAGATGGTCTGGCATGGCGACGCGGAAGTCCCGGCTTCTGACCTCATCGTGCTGCCCGGCGGCTTCTCCTACGGCGACTACCTGCGCTGCGGCGCGATGGCTGCGCACTCCCCCATCATGCGCGACGTGATCGCTAAGGCAAAGGCGGGCACGCCGGTTCTCGGCATCTGCAACGGCTTCCAGGTGCTGTGCGAGTCCGGCCTGCTGCCGGGCGTGCTGATGCGCAACGCCTCGCTCAAGTTCATCTGCCGCGACGTGCACCTGAAGTGCGAGCAGGACAAGACGTTCTTCACGCAGTGCTATCGCCGCGACCAGGTGATCAAGGTTCCCGTCGCGCATGCGGAGGGCAACTTCTTCGCCGACACCGAAACGCTCGACCGGCTGGAGGGCGAAGGCCAGGTGGCGTTTCGCTATTGCGACGCGGACGGCAACGTCTCGGCGGCGACAAACCTCAACGGCGCCCAGCGCAACATCGCCGGCGTGACGGACAAGACCGGCCGCATCCTGGGAATGATGCCGCATCCGGAACGGCTGTTCGAGACGGCGCTTGGCGGGACGGACGGGCGGCGGATTTTTGAGAGCGCGCTGGTGAGCGTGACGGCGGCAATGGCGTAACACTTGTCGGCTACTGCGTTCGACAATGGGAGATTGCATTGGGATTGGGCCAGGGCCGCAACGCACCTTGTTGGTGTGGATCTGGAAAAAAATTCAAACTCTGCCACCTAAATCGCGATAGCCAAACGGCCATAATGCCGTGGGAAGCGGCCAAAGTTCTTCGGACTAGCTTCAGCGAGGAAGTGTGTTCTGCGCCGAACGAGTGGCGCGACTTGTGCAGCAAGCAAATCATACGAGCGCACACAGTCCCACGATCAAGCAGTTTGAACAGGATTGCTCTAAATGGGCATGTCTACACCTTCATCCCTAGTTTTGAGAACCTCACCAAGAATAATGGGAGGCTGGTTCCTGAGCTAGTGGGGGTGCGGCGCGCGTCTACCTTCACTGGGTTCTGCTCAACACATGACGGCGGAATCTTTTCGCCTTTGGAGACGACCCCATTTGTTGGAACGACCGAGCAGCTGTTCCTTTTGGGTTACCGCGCACTCTCGCGAGAGCTCTACACCAAAGAAAGTACAGCTAGCATGACCGAGGTGCGCCGCGACACCGATAAGGGTCGTGGCATTCGGGAACAAGTTGCCATCCAGGCCTTCAATTCGACATTCGAACGAGGCGTGTCTGCAGGCTTGAGGGATGCCCGCGCCGAGAAGGCTGAATACGACGTCCTGCTTTGCTCACGGCAGTTTGAGGAAATCAGAGGTTACGTTATCGAGACTACAGAAGCGCCGCCGGTCATGTGCTCTGGAGGTTGTTTTCCATCCATCGATTTCGATGGAAAGCGCTTGCAGGATCTTAGCAATCTGAAGCTGAGACCAGCGATGATCTCGTTTAGTTCGTTCTGGGGCGGCGCGGCTGGAGCGATTGTGCTTCAATGGCGCGCAAAGGATCAGACGCTTTGTGAGAGATTTGCGGCGTCTCTTCACAGGATTCCCGATGAAGGAGTTGGGTCAGCATTGGGACGCCTAATGTTCAACTGCTTTGAAAACGTGCACATAGCTCCTCTTTGGTGGGAAGGTTTAGATGCTCGGACCCAGGCAGCCCTCGTTAGAAAGATGACGGACACTGCCAACCCCTTTGTTGAACAAAAGGACGACGCGCTTCGAGACGACGGCATTCTGCTTCGAGGTTTCACCGTTGCAAACCGATATACGGTCGGTTTCAGTTTTTCTTGAAGGTAGTTTAATGCGGGTCATTGATACGGCCCTTCAGTTAACTCCTGCACATCCAGATGAATTATCCCCGCCCTCCCCGCCTCCCGTATCCTCGTCGCAACCTTTCCCGTGAACGGGGCGTGATCGATCCGTCAGATGCGTGGGAGAGGTGCGGCGCCCGAATGCGAGGCCCAACGTGAGGTCAATCGATCCGGGAGGGCTTGCTCGCTCGTCGCGAGGTTGGGTGCGGTAACGCATGGCCTCTCGCGACCGCCTTAGGGCTAACCCCGCTCTGCCTTCAACCTGAACAAGGCCACGGCACCGAACACGCGGGAGACTAGCGGGCGGGTTCCAAAAGACGCCGCAGCGCGGGCGCCGAAAGGCTGTTCAACATTACACAGGTCGCAGCCCTTCGGCGCTCGCGCACCGGCGCAAAACTGCTGAAAAATGAGCGAGAAATGGGGCCCAGATCGTGCGACGTCCCCTGCACGCGACAAGGGCGATATCACCCGCTATAAGCAGGCCGACGCCCCCGAAATACGGACCGAATGATACGCTATGCAGGACACCGCAGCCGCTATTACGCCTGACGTCGTCGCCTCGCACGGGCTCAAGCCTGACGAGTATCAGCGGCTGCTCGAAATCCTGGGGCGGGAGCCGTCGTTTACGGAACTCGGCATCTTCTCGGTGATGTGGAGCGAGCACTGCTCGTACAAGTCCTCGCGCGTGTGGCTGAAGACGCTGCCGACGACGGGCAAACAAGTGATCCAGGGGCCGGGCGAGAATGCCGGTATCGTCGACCTCGGCGACGGCGATTGCGCCGTGTTCAAGATGGAAAGCCATAATCACCCGTCCTACATCGAGCCCTATCAGGGCGCGGCGACGGGCGTGGGCGGCATTATGCGCGACGTGTTCACGATGGGCGCGCGGCCGGTTGCGAACCTCAACGCGCTGCGCTTTGGCGCGCCTGAGCATCATAAGACGCGTCACCTCGTGGACGGCGTCGTCTCGGGCATCGGCGGCTACGGCAATTGCGTCGGCGTGCCGACGGTCGGCGGCGAAGTCAACTTCGATGCCGGCTACAACAACAACATCCTCGTCAACGCCATGTGCGTGGGCCTGGCGCGCACCGACAAGATCTTCTACTCGGCGGCGAAGGGCGTGGGGCTGCCGGTCGTGTACGTCGGCTCAAAGACCGGACGCGACGGCATCCACGGCGCGACGATGGCGTCGGCCGAGTTCGACGACAAGTCGGACGAGAAGCGGCCAACGGTGCAGGTCGGCGACCCATTCACTGAAAAGCTGCTGATCGAAGCCTGTTTGGAACTCATGGCGATGGACGTGATCATCGCCATCCAGGACATGGGCGCGGCGGGGCTCACCTCGTCGACTTCGGAGATGGCGGACAAGGGAGAGGTCGGCATTGAGCTCAATCTCGATCATGTGCCGCAACGCGAAGAGGGCATGACGGCCTACGAGATGATGCTCTCGGAAAGCCAAGAGCGCATGCTCATGATCCTGAAGCCCGGCAGCGAACCCAAAGCGGAAGCGATCTTCGTCAAGTGGGGCCTGGATTTCGCGGTGATCGGCAAGACGACCGATACGGGGCGCATGATCATTACGCACAAGGGCAAGGTCGAAGCCGACCTGCCGGTGCCAGTGCTGGCGAACTCCGCGCCGATGTATGAGCGGCCGTGGGTGGCCACTGTGCCGCCGCAGCCGATTTTGCCGGAGTGGGTGCCGGCGCCGAATGCCGTGCTGGGCGCGTTGACATCGCTGATGGGCTCACCGGCGCTGTGCTCGCGGCGCTGGATCTGGCAGCAGTACGATCACATGGTGATGGGTGATACCATTGGCCGGCCCGGCGGCGATGCGGCCGTCGTGCGCATTCACGGCACGATCAAAGGCTTGGCGGCGACATGTGACGTCACGCCCCGCTACGTGGCGGCTGATCCCGCGATGGGCACCAAGCAGGCCGTGGTGGAGACGTGGCGCAACCTGATCGCTGTTGGCGCCGATCCACTGGCCATCACCGACAACATGAACTTCGCCAATCCGGAGCGGCCGGAAATCATGGGGCAGTTCGTCGGCTCGTGTCAGGGCATGGCGGAAGCGTGTAAGGCGCTCGACTATCCCGTCGTGTCCGGCAACGTGTCGCTCTATAATGAGACGAACGGCGTGGGCATTCCCCCGACGCCGGCGATCGGCGGCGTGGGGCTGATCCCGGATACATCAAAGATTGCAGACATCGCACTGAAGCGCGAAGGCGATCTGCTGCTCGTGATCGGCGACGAGCGCGGGTGGCTGGGCCAGTCGCTCTATCAGCAGATGGTGGCGGGCAAGCTGGAAGGCGCGCCGCCACCTGTGGATCTGCAGGACGAGATCAAGGCGGGCCGGCTGGTGCGGTCGCTGATCCGCGAGGGCGCGGTGTCTGCGGTGCATGACCTTTCTGACGGCGGGCTACTCGTTGGATTGGCCGAGATGGCGCTGTCGGGTGACATGGGAATCGAGCTGTACCCCTACACCGGCAAGCTGCCGGCGCATGCCATCTGGTTTGGCGAAGACCAAGGCCGGTATATCTTGAGCGTCACGCCGCAACGCGCCGAAGAGGTGCTGGAGCGCGCGCGTTTGCTGGAATTGCCAGCGCGTATCGTTGGCCGTGCCGGCGGGCAGTCCATTACATTGAAGGGTGAGTCCGAACTGGCGCTTGCCAATCTGAGGAGCGCGCACGAGGCTTGGCTGCCAGGCTACATGAGCGCGCCGCACACCAACTGAAGGATTACGGTCATGCCAATGGACGCCGGCGACATCGAGCGCCTTATCAAGGAAAGCTTTCCCGATGCCGTGGTGGACATCAAGGATCTCGCCGGCGACGGCGACCACTTTGCTGCGCAAGTGATTTCCCAGGCGTTCGCCGGCAAGTCCCGCGTGCAGCAGCACCAGATGGTCTATGAGGCACTCAAGGGCCGCATGGGCGGCGTTCTTCATGCGCTTGCGCTGACGACCTCGGTGCCGAAGAGCGGCGGCGGCTGAAGCGAAAAAGAAAAAGCCGCCTCCTGGAGACGGCTTTTCCGTTGTATGCGGGATCTGAAACTTACTTTTCGGCGGCGCCCTTCTTGTCGCCCCCGACATCTAGGCTCTGCCCTGCCTGACGCGTATCCCAAGACGGGATTTCCGTCGTCTGCGCATTTCCACCCTTTGCGGCCGGCGCTGCGGCTGCTGCTGCGTCCGCCTTGGGAGCGTCGGCTTTCTCGCCGGCAATGGCGAAGCTCAAGGGAGCGACTGCGATGAGTGCTGAGAGAACAAGTTTCTTCATTGCGTTTCCTCCATTTTGAAAACGTGGACTAAACCCTGCACCGCAGGAATAGTTCCCAGTATATCGACCGATAATTGTCGTCTGCGCGGGCAGCCCGTGCAACGCGGGCCACAATCTAAGTAAGCTCTAATATATGCAAGGATTGCGCGGTCCGACGTTCAGGAAACGCTGCTGAGGAATGCTGCTGCATGTGTTGGATCTACTGTTGATCGAGGGATACCAGCGAATTGAGCCTTGTATCGGCGGCTGTGTCTTCGCCGCTTCCCGTACTGATCGCAGGCTGTCTCCGCGCCGAGGTTGCATGAGTTGGGAGAGAGACTGCGATGTTAACGCGTATTTGACTTCGGTTCGCCTTGCGTTCGCTCTACTCCGCCGATACAAGAGGCCGGTCTGCAAACGGGTCGAAATTGGCCATCTGCGGCATCCTGCAACAACAAACGCGGAATGGCTCTGACGACGCGAAGCGTCTGACGGTCTCCCTAGAAGGACTACATCTATGAAAGTCGGTACTGTTAAGTTCTACAACGATCAAAAGGGCTTCGGCTTCATTCAGCCGGACGAAGGCGGCAACGACGTATTCGTGCACGCCACCGCTCTTGAGCGCGCTGGCATGAACGGCCTGCGCGAAGGCCAGAAGGTCTCGTTCGAAACCGAGATCGATCGCCGCTCGGGCAAGACTGCCGTCAGCACCATCAAGGCTGCTTAAGGTAAGGTCGAGATCTTGGCCGTCCCGCGGGTTGGCCGACGATCTCCCTCACAACATTGACTTCCTGCGGAGGGTGACCACATCCTCCGCAGGAACTCTACGGTTCGCGAACCGGCTACGATGAGGACTACACTATGAGTGAGAATGCGCAGGCCGTGCAGGATTGGATCCGCAAGACGGTCGCAGCAAATGACGTCGTGCTTTTCATGAAAGGCACGAAGCAGTTTCCGCAGTGCGGGTTCTCAGCGCAGGTTGCAAAAATTCTCGATCACTTGGGTGTGCCCTACAAGGACATCAACGTGCTCGAAGACGCGAGCATCCGCGATGGCATCAAGGCCTATACGAACTGGCCTACGATCCCGCAGCTCTACGTCAAAGGCGAATTCGTCGGTGGTTGCGACATCGTCCGCGAGATGTTCCAGGAAGGCGAACTTCACACGCTGATCCACGACAAGGGCATCGCGCACACCAATCACGCATGAAGCGCCGATGGACCGGATTTTTGAAACGGGAGTAGCGAGCCGCTGCCCCCGTTTTTGTTTGGGCAAGCCATCTGGCTGAACAGACATTCATCCAAGTCTCTAAAAACATTTCTGTTTTTCTGCAACGGAGCGGCGAGGCATCGCCCGTTCTCTTTGTCATACCGGCACGACGCGGAGACGCGGCAGAGCCGGAAAAGAAAAACAGGAGATGATCATGAGAGCCCTTCTTGTCGCTGCTGCCGCCGTCCTTTTAAGCGCAGGCGCTGCGTCCGCTGCCCCCAAGCACAATCACTACCACGGCAAGCCTAGCCACTCGGCCGCCAAGGTCACCCCCTTCGAACGCGTCGCGATTGCGCGCGCCAAGCTGAAGGTCTCGCTGGTTCAGCGCCGTGCCCGTGCCGACGGCCGCGTGACGCCCTACGAGCGGGCACAGATCCGCCAGGCGCAGTCGCAGTTGAATTACGCGATTGCACGCGCGCGCCGGACGTAACGGCTCGAACTCCCAAGAGCGCATTGACGTCCCTCGAAACCTTGACCGGCTCGCAAGAGCCGGTCTTTTTCTTGGCCCTTGATTTGGCAGCCATCAGCCTCAGTTTCGCCGTGGCCGGCCGCTTACATTCGCGCGAGGATCTTAGGGTGTTGGAATTGGCGTAGCGTCATGCGGCTCGGCGGGCGGCGGTTTCTGTTGAGCATTTGCATTATTGCCGCCAGCGTCTGCTTGGCGCTCGGCATCAGTTTGCCGATCATCCGGTTGACCAAGTACTTCATTTTCAGCACAGACCATTCGCTGCTTTCCACGGTGTGGGTGCTCATCCACGACGGCCAGACTTTTCTCGGCGGCACCATCCTCATCTTTTCGATCGTGCTGCCCATCACGAAGCTGCTGTACCTGCTCCTCGTCTCAACACTGCCGGCGACCGAGCTGACCAGGCAGCACAAGCGGCTGAGAGCGCTCGAGTGGCTCGGCAAATGGTCGATGCACGACGTGCTCGTGTTGTCGCTGACGATCTTCTTCATCAAAAGCCAAGGCGTGTACGACGCCGCCAGCCTGACGGGCGTGTATTTTTTTACAGCTGCCGTCGTGTTGATGATCCTCGCCTATTCCTGGCTACGGCTGGAAGGTTTGGCCGCGCTACCGAAGGCGGCGCAACCGATCGTCGTCCCTCAACCGGTCGCGCCCTCGCTTACGAGTGCAAAGCCAAAGTTCACCAGCATCCGCAACTTCGTGCTCAGCTTCCTGATCATCCTGGCGACCGTGTTCTTCGCGCTCGGCGTCATCCTGCCCGTTATCCGCTTCACCACCGTCTACGTCTGGAGCCGGGAACACTCGATCGCGACGATCATCTGGGCGCTGTTCGAAAACGAGGAGTACTTTCTAACCGTCGTGCTGTTCCTGTTCTCGATCCTGTTTCCTTTCCTGAAGCTTTTCTACCTGCTGACGCTGCTGACCTCACCGGATATCCCGGCTGAATTCCGTACGCGGTCCATATCGACGATGGAGTGGCTCGGCCGCTACTCGATGACGGACGTCATGGTGCTGGCGCTTCTGATCTTTTACGTGAACTCGTCGGGCTACACCGAAGCGGACGTGCTGCCGGGTGTCTATTTCTTCGCCGCCAGCGCCATCATGACGATGTTCGCCTATGGCTGGGCCAATACCGTTCCACCGTCCACACGGGCGCCCGAGCCCGTCGCGATGCCATTGCCGCTGCCCCAACAGAGCGGCACGGGGCCGATGCCGAGACCTCGCGTATCGCCGCCGGCCCGAGTTTAACGTTCCGTAGGTGATGTCAGATAACTGATAAATTCGTTGTTAATCATATATCTACTGCTGTGCGTTACTTCTCTGCCTGATCTCAATTCTTGTATCTGGCGGGCGGGCAATGCAAATCAAGTCACTACCTTTGAAAGTTTCTCTTCTGGGCGCGACGGCCGTCGCGGTCGTTTTTGCCGCCGGCACCGCGATCCTGCTGGATCGCATCGGCACCACGATCGCGCACCAGACGCAGGAAATTCTGTCTGAAACCGTTGCGCAGCACGCAGCGGATGTGAAAGCGCGCCTCGACATGGCGCGCAAGACAGCCGACGGCGTCGTCGCTACCGCCCTGGGCTTGCGCAAGAGCGGCATTGCGGATCGCGCGGCTTACGATGAGGTGCTGAAGGCCACACTGGAGCTCAATCCGGCGTTGCTCGCTGTCTGGACCGGCTGGGAGCCGAATGCCCTCGACGGGCGCGACCAGGACTTTGCGGGTAAGGACACCTGGGATGCGACGGGCCGCTTCGTGCCCTACTGGGTGCGCAGTGGCGGTGCCATCAAGCGCGACGTGCTGATCGGCTACGACAAGCCAGGCGATGGCGACTACTACCTCAACCCCAAGAAACTCGACCGTGCCGTCGCGATCGAGCCCTACGTCTATCCGATCGCCGGCAAAGACGAAGTGATCATGTCGGTGTCGGTGCCGATCAAGCTCGATGGAAAGTTCGTGGGTGTGGGCGGCATTGATATCGCGCTTGGTGACATCAATGGCGCCGCGGCCAAGGTGAAGCCATTCGAGATGGGGTACGTCAGCATCGTCTCCGGCTCCGGGGTTGCGGTCGCACATCCTAATCCGAAGGCCAGCGGCAAGAAGATCGCGGAGTTCGATGCGGCTGCAGGGAAGGCTGCAGCTGATGCCATCGCCTCAGGCAATATCGTCCAGTTCGCAGCACCAGGCCTCGATCAGGCGATGTGGCGTTACATGGCCGTACCGATCTCAGCCGGTGAGACGCTGGACAAATGGGCAGCCGTCGTTGCCGTTCCGGAAGCTGCGCTTTCGGCTGCGATCAGCGAGGCAAAGTGGAACGTAATTACGCAGGCCGCCGTCAGCACATTGCTGTGCGCCGCGATTCTTTATGGCCTGATGCGCCTGCTGGTTGGCGCGCCTCTGCAGTCGCTCGGCCGCACGGTGGAGCGTATGGCCGAGGGGCACTATGATGCAGCCGTTCCAGAGGCTGCCCGCCAAGACGAAGTCGGCAGCATTGGCCGGGCCATCGTGCACTTCCGCGATAACCTGAAGGCGAAGGCTGCGCAGGACGCAGAGGCGGATGCAAATCGCCGCGCGAAGGCTGAAACGGAGCGCCGCAGCGCGATGGATCTGCTGGCCAACGAATTCGAGATCGCCATCGGCAGCGTCGTCGGCAAGGTTTCGTCGGCTGCAGGCCAGATGCAGTCTGCGGCGCAGGCCCTGACGGCCACGGCAGACGAAGCCGCGCGGCAGTCGGCCTCGGTGGCCAGCGCGACCGAGGAAGCGGCCAAGAATGTGCATGTCGTAGCGTCCGCAAGCGGCCAGCTTGCCAGCTCGATCACCGAAATCTCCGGTCAGGTGACGCAGTCCAGCGCCATCGCGGTGCAAGCGGTCGAAAAGGCGAGAGAGACGGATGGGCGCATTCAGAGCCTCGTGGCGTCTGCCCAGAAAGTTGGTGAAGTGGTGACGCTCATCCAGGCCATCGCCGAACAGACGAACCTGCTGGCGCTCAACGCCACGATCGAGGCGGCACGTGCAGGCGATGCAGGCAAGGGTTTTGCCGTCGTTGCCAGCGAGGTGAAATCGCTCGCCAACCAGACCGCCAAGGCGACCGAGGACATTTCTGCGCAAATTGCCACGATCCAGGAAGCAACCGCGGGCTCCGCAGATGCCATCCACGCGATCAGCACCACGATCAAGGACATGAGCGCGATCTCGCAGTCGATCGCGGCGGCGGTGGAGCAGCAGGGTGCAGCCACGCAGGAGATCTCGCGCAACGTGCATGAAGCCGCACGCGGCACGGATGAAGCTGCCCAGAGCATCAACGGCGTAAACCGGGCCACCAACGAAACGGGCGCGGCAGCTTCCGAGGTGCTTGCGACGGCGGCGGATCTCTCTGAGCAGTCGCGGACACTGCAGAACGAGGTGAACGGCTTCCTGGCCCGCGTGCGCGCGGCATAACAGCCAACGTCATCTTCTCAACAGAAAAGGCCGCCCGGAAGGGCGGCCTTTTGCAATTGGATAGGTGCGCGTTTAGCGCGAGTAGAATTCGACGACCAGGTTCGGTTCCATCGTGACCGGGTAGGGCACGTCGGACAGCGCCGGGATACGCGACAGCTTCGCAGTCATCTTGTTGTGGTCGGTGTCGACGTAGTCGGGCACGTCGCGCTCGGAGCTCTTGATCGCTTCGAGGACGAGCGGCAGCTGACGCGCCTTCTCCTTGACCTCGATGACGTCGCCGATGCGGCAGCGGAAGGACGGCACCGTTACGCGGCGGCCGTTGACGGTGACGTGGCCGTGCGAGACGAACTGGCGGGCCGCGAACACGGTCGGCACGAACTTGGCGCGGTAGACGACGGCGTCGAGGCGGCGCTCTAGCAGGCCGATCAGATGCTCGGACGTCGAGCCCTTGAGGCGTGCGGCTTCCTTGTAGACCTTGATGAACTGGCGCTCGGAGATCGAGCCGTAATAGCCCTTCAGCTTCTGCTTGGCCTTGAGCTGCTGGCCGAAGTCCGACGTCTTGGAGACGCGGCGTTCGCCGTGCTGGCCGGGGCGGCTTTCGCGCTTGTTGAGCGGGCTCTTGGGACGGCCCCAGATGTTTTCACCCAGGCGGCGGTCGATCTTGTGCTTGGCGCGGATGCGCTTCGTCATCGTCAGGCACTCCATGTGCTAAAGTTGCTGGAGCGCCCCCTCCTCTGCCGGATTTCTCCAGCCGACAGGCGGTGCCATAAGTCTGGCCCGCCGCGGGTGCGCAAAATGAAAAGCGGGCCGTCTAGGCCCGCGTTTCTGGCGTTCTGATAGCCCTCCCGGCGTTGTGCGTCAAGCACCCTGCCGGGATGAGGCGTTTACTCTTTCGTGGCTGCCGGGGCCGGAGTTACCGAGCCCGTAGAGGTGGGCGCGCCGGCGGTCAAAGCCACGGCCGGGCCGGTTTTCACATAGGCCGCAATGGCTTCCTTCACCTTCGTGCGCTGTTCTTCTGAACAGCTCGTGCTTGTCGGCGGCTTTTCGTCGGTGACCACGTCCTTGCCGTCGATCTTTTCGACGACCTTCACGGTTCCCGTCATCAGCATCACCGTGGTCAGGTGCAGCTGCTGGATGTACAGCATCTGCTGGTCGGACCACTTCTTTTTCTCGGCTTCGCGGCGGACCAGCGAGTTGCGGTTTAGGATCTGATCCTCTTTCAGCTCACAAATCTGCGCGTGCGCGGAGCGATATCCCGCCTTGATGATTTCGCGAGCCTCTTCGAGCGGCACGACTGCGGCGTCGCGGTTCTTCTTGTCGGTAATGATCGTCTTGCCGTCCTTGGTTGTGTACTGCGCCGGCAACTGCAGCCAAGCGTACTCCATGACGGTTTTGACGCTCTTTTCACTCATTTCTTCCTGGGCACTGGCAGGGCCCGGCGCGAAGGCCAGTAGCGCTGCCGCGGCGCCGATGCATTTGGTCCCCGCCATCCTCATCATCCGCATCTCCAAACCTATGTCCCAAATCCCGAGCACCCGGTTGCTTCCGGAAGCCGTTTTAGCCGCTGTGTCTTTTTGCGCCCCGCAGCTTGCCCGAACAGGCGCTGCATGCGGGGTAGTTCCCTGCTGTTCTGACGGGCATCGCTCGGCTTAAAACTTGGCCAAAGCATGGCGCACTACAAGGGCGACTTGCGGCCGTGTCCCTTGCCCTGTGCAAGAGTGGCAACAATGCCACGGAGCGTTCGAACCTCCTGCTCTGTCGCCTGCATTCGCCCTAGCATCGTGCGGATATTGCGCACCACCGTCGGGCGTTTATGTGGCGGATTGAAGAACCCTAGCCGTTCAAGCTCAGCTTCCAGATGTGCGAAAAGAGCATTCATTTCGGCCTTCGTCGCGGGGCGATCCTGATTGAGGTAAAGGCCCGATTGCAGGGGCTGCTCGTAGGTCGTCACGCGACCGAGGCTCGCCTCCTCGCTATTGCGCATCCACTCGTAGCCGAGCAGCAGCGTGGCCTGGGCCAGGTTCAGCGACGCGAACCGGGAGTTGACCGGAATCATTACGATGGCGTCGGCGTTGGCGATCTCGTCGGTCTCCAAGCCATTGCGTTCGCGGCCAAAAAGGATGCCGCAACGTTCGCCGCGCGCAGTGCGCTTCTTGATCTCGGCGATCGTTTCTTCCGGCGTCAGCACGGGCTTGCGCAGGTCGCGCTGGCGCGCCGTCGTGGCCGCAACCCAGTTGAGATCGGCGATTGAATCGGCGAATGTTGCATAGGCTTGCGCGTCGTCAATCACATAGTTGGCGCCGGAAGCCGCGATGCGGGCTTTGTCGTTGGGCCAGCCGTCTCGTGGGGCGACCAGGCGCAACTCGTCGATGCCGAAGTTGGCCATGGCACGCGCGACCATGCCGATATTGTCGGCCAGCTGCGGCTCGACGAGGATGATCGCGGGCGTTTCACCTGCGGGCGCAACCGCGCTGCCCTGGATGTGGGCGCGGCGGACGCCGTGGCGTAGCTTGCGCAGCACGCGGCGTGCCCAGAACCAGTAGTTCTGGCCGGACCAGGTTTTCTCCAGCGCCGAGAGCGCCGGCGTGTGCAGGGTTCCTTCGCCCTGCCCCACCAGGCGGACCTTGCCATCGCCGACAATGATTTCATGGTGCCGTGCGATGAATTCGTCGACTGTGGTGATGCCCTGCGCCTCCGTCCGGCGCTTGCAGCCGGGGCACGTTGCGTTGTCCGCCTCGCAGCGCAGTTCGGCGCAATAGGTGAGGATCGGCTCGAGCGTTTCGCGATCGAGACCGGGGATCGCAAGAGCGGCAAGCCCTTGGTCGATCGACTTTTCGTGGCAGGCGTGAACGAGTTCGGCGACCACATGCGCAGTAGCAGCAAGGGTAGGAGCCAGCTGCCCGTCAGCGGGCCGGAGTTCGATATTCATCAGGTGATCCAGTTGCGTGTGCGCGCTTTCGTGTCCGATGCGTATTCGCTCGCGCTCTACACCGTAACTATCTGTCGGGCCGCGCTTCTTGTCAGAAGAGCGCTACACACTTTTCCGCACGCCCTCCAGGCAAAAGCCGCTGGGCAAACGGGAAATAGCGCGAGTGCATCCGCCGCAAGACAACTTGTTGCAGCGCAATAGCGCCGCTATGGTGCCGCCGAATTTGTTTATAGGCCCACCCTCGAGGTTTTTGCCCCATGACGAAGATCAAGGTCACCGGCACCGTCGTTGAGCTCGACGGCGATGAGATGACGCGTATCATCTGGCAGCTGATCAAGGACAAGCTGGTCACCCCGTATCTGGACGTGAACCTGGAATATTACGACCTCGGCGTCGAGCATCGCGACAAGACCCGCGACCAGGTGACGATCGACGCGGCGAACGCGATCAAGAAGCACGGCGTCGGCGTCAAGTGCGCAACGATTACGCCGGACGAGGCGCGCGTCAAAGAATTCAATCTCAAGGAAATGTGGAAGTCGCCTAACGGCACGATCCGCAACATTCTGGGCGGCGTCATTTTCCGCGAGCCCATCATCGCCAAGAACGTACCGCGCCTCGTGCCGGGGTGGACGCAGCCGATCATCATCGGCCGTCATGCCTACGGCGACCAGTATCGCGCCACCGACTTCAAGTTTCCCGGCAAGGGCACGCTGACGATCAAGTTCGTCGGCGAAGACGGCACGGTGATCGAGCGCGAAGTGTTCAAGGCGCCGGACGCCGGCGTCGCCATGGCGATGTACAATCTTGACGACTCCATCCGCGAATTCGCGCGTGCCTCGCTGAACTACGGCCTGGCGCGAAACTATCCGGTCTACCTGTCAACCAAGAACACGATCCTCAAGGCCTACGACGGACGTTTCAAGGATCTGTTCCAGGACGTCTTCGAAGCCGAGTTCAAAGCCGAGTTCGACAAGCGCAAGCTGACCTACGAACACCGCCTGATCGACGACATGGTCGCTTCGGCGATGAAGTGGTCTGGCGGCTACGTCTGGGCGTGCAAGAACTACGACGGCGACGTGCAGTCCGACACGGTGGCGCAGGGCTTCGGTTCCCTCGGCCTGATGACGAGCGTGCTGATGACGCCGGACGGCAAGACGGTCGAAGCCGAAGCCGCGCATGGCACAGTAACGCGGCACTACCGCGAACATCAGAAGGGTAAGGAGACGTCGACCAACTCAATCGCCTCGATCTTCGCCTGGACGCGCGGGCTGGCGCACCGCGCCAAGCTCGACGGCAACGATGAGCTGGCGAAGTTTGCCGCGACTCTCGAGAAGGTCTGCGTCGACACGGTCGAGGCCGGGTTCATGACCAAGGATCTCGCGCTGCTCGTCGGCGCTGAACAGAAATGGCTGTCGACGACCGGCTTCCTTGACAAGGTCGATGCCAACCTCAAGGCGGCAATGGCGAAGGCGTGAGGGGCGGACTTGGACGCGGCAGGATCACCTGAGGCAACCGCGTCCGCGCTGCTGGAGGCGGCTTACGCATCGTCGCCGCTGGCCGTGTTCGAGCAGGGCGGCGAAGTGCTAAGCAACTCAGCGCACTCAAGGCCAGCGCGGATCTGCTCGTACGCAACAAGCTGGCCGCCACATCGATTAGAGCGCGATGGCGATGAACGCTGTGGCGTAGCAGATCGAACGAGGGGTTTAGCCTCGCCTCGACGTTCTGTTGGCTGACGAAGCGCTCGCGATGGTGTATTCCCACGTTGATGGGCCTCCCGACGTCATTTGAACCAACCCGGCGCGATGGGTTGACGATCCGGCGTATCGTGCGCGTGAACCACGCCGGAGAATACGGTGCGATCCGCATCTATTCGGCGCAGATCGCGGTTGCGCGTTGGCTATGGCCAGACCTCGTTCCGGCGCTCGACACGATGCTCGCCGATGAGATCGACCACTGCCACAAGTTCTTTGCAGCGATGCCGGAGCGCGGGTCGCGGCCGTGTCGGATCATGCAACTGTGGAGCCTCGGCGGGTACGTACTGGGTGGCGCGACGGCCGTGCTGGGACGGCGCACGATCTGGGTTTGCACCGCCGCGGTCGAGGAGACGGTGCACCGGCACCTGGACGAGCAGATGCATTTCCTGGCCCGCCGGGACGCCGGCTTGCACGACGTCATAGCCTCCATTCGCGACCAGGAATTCGCGCATCTCACGCATGCGCTGGACCAGTTGCAGGGCATGCCCACGGGCGCAACAGCGAGGGCCTTGCATAGGGCCATTGCGACCATCACCGAGGTGCTGATCTGGCTGTCGACATGGGGAGATTCGTCGCGCATGACGCGCGCGCTGCGGGAGGCAACCGTCGTTCATTCGCGATCCGGCTAGGCTTTCGTCCGCCTGCGTTCTATAGCGACGCAATGATCAATCGAACACGGCGCGACATTCACCCAATATGCGATGCGGTTGCCGGGCTGGCCCGAGCGCTGCGCAATGCCGGCGGCCTGTGGCGGACGGCGACACTGCCGATCGTGCTGTTCGCCGTGGCGGCGACGCTCGTCGATCAGATCAAGTTCACCTATTTCCTCCCGGCGCATTTCGAATGGTGGGTCACGAATGTGCTGTGGTCGCCGTTCGAAGGCGTGCTGATGACGGGCGCTTATCGACTTCTCATTTTTGGCGAAGCCGCACAGGCTTTGCCGCGCCGGCCGCTCGTTAAATCGTACTTAGCGCTTACGGCGATCAGCTTGCTGTGGGCCATTGCCAACGTCGCCATCGAAAGCGGCTATTTCGACGCAGCGACGGCTTATTACAGCATGGTCGTCCCCGACATGCGCGGAATGGAGCATGCCGCCTGGCACGTCGCGCACGTGCCGCATCTATTGAAGACGTTGCTGCACGTGGCCGTAATCGCTGTGGCAGGCTATGCCATGGCGCGCGTCGTGGTCAACGCTGCGGCACCCACTGCACTTGCCAGCACCATGCCGTCATGGCGGTGGCCGGCATTGATCGCGCTCGCTGCGGTGCTCACGCACTCCGCGAACGACGTGCTCGCCTTGACTGTTTATGCAGCAGGTCTGGAAGACATCCGCAGCAGCGACCTTTACGAACGGCAAAGCTTCGTGCTGCGCGGCCTTCTGCACTACGGCCTGTTCGGCATTGTCACGAGCTTGCAGATGTTCGTGTTGACGGCCGTCATCGCGCAAGGCCTGCGCCGCCTGTTGCGCGACGCGCGAGCGATGCCGCGCTTGCGACCAGACGCCTAGAACAGCTTCATCTCGGCGATGCCGACGGCGAGGTTAAGGCCTTCCTCGACCTGGCCGCTCAGCGGCTGCAGTGTGACGGTCTTGTTGGAGCCGCCGAGCATGGCGTTGGCGCCTGCGCCGACGCCGACGGCCGCACCGGCGGTCACGCCACCGTAGTCGCCGGCCAGCGCACGTTTGCCGAGCTTGCCCGTGGGCGCCAGCACGGTCCAATACATCACACCCTTGCCCGTCGCGCCGATGTCGATGCCGAACTTCGAGATCTCGCCGCGGTAGCTGTCGCGGCTGCCGTCCAGGCCCTCATACTTGCAGTCGAGATCCTTCGTCGAGCCGATGATGAAGCCGGCGCCGCCCGAGACGTAACACTTCAATAGGCCGGTCTTGAGGTTCGGCTCCTGGGCGTTGGCAGTTCCCGCCGCGCACAGCGCCAGTCCGGCAAACAGCAACAACGAGCGCGATGCAGAGCGGGCCATGGACGTTCTCCAGTTGGGACAGGGTGCGACTACGTTATGCGGGCAGCCGCGCCGCGGCAAGGTTAACCGGCATGCGGACGATTTAGCGTCGTTCCCTGCTTCCTGCGTTCGAAACTTCGCGATAAAATGACGTACGGGGACGATATCTGTCAGCGTCATCAGGAGATTTCAATGATCAGCGTATTTAAACGGCTTGCTGCGACCGCCGGCGCGTTTGCCGCGGGCTTGGTGATCGCCACGGGAGCGGCCTCGGCCCTCAGCACCAAGGAATGCAGCACGAAGTATCAAGCGGCCAAGGACGCGGGCACGCTCGGCGGCAAGGGCTGGCAGCAGTTCCGCAAAGAGCAGTGCGGGGCCGACGACGCGCCTGCCGTCAGCACTGAGAAGTCCGCGGCTGTAAAAGCTCCCGCCGAAAAGCCTGCTGCAAGCAAGGCTTCTGGCAACGCGGTTTTTCCCTCAGCGATCGCGGCAAAATTTTCAAGCCAAACGCCTACGAAACAGCGCTTCAATACCTGCCTGGAACAGTACAGGGCCAACAAGGCCTCGGGGGCCAATGGCGGTCTGAAATGGGTGCAAAAGGGTGGCGGATATTACAGCCAGTGCAACGCGCAATTGAAGAAGTAGCGGAGGCCTCGGTCGGCGGACGACAGCTGGGCGTATCGACGACGATCCGCCCGGCCAATTGCTCGCGCCGATTGCGGCGTGCGCAGATATTCAGCGAGAACGTAACGCGATCGGATGGCCTTTTATTCCGTCACAACATGAAGTTATTCAAATTTGACAAAAGAGAACATATCATGTACATCTAGTTAATTGCTGATTCTACAACGCGTGCCATAAGGTGACGACGATGAAGCCAGAGCTGCATGTGGTCGACGGGGGAAAAATGGACAAGCAAAAGGCGCTCGAGGCTGCACTCGCGCAGATCGACAAGAATTTCGGCAAGGGCTCGATCATGCGGCTGGGGGCCAATGATCGCTCGCACGACGTCGAGGCAATCTCGACGGGATCGCTGGGCCTGGACATTGCCCTTGGCATCGGCGGGCTGCCTCGCGGGCGCATCGTCGAGATCTACGGCCCGGAAAGCTCGGGCAAGACGACGCTGGCGCTGCAGGTTATTGCGGAAGCCCAGAAGCTGGGCGGCATCTGCGCGTTCGTCGACGCAGAGCATGCGGTCGATCCCTCGTATGCTCGCAAACTCGGCGTTAAGGTGGAAGATCTGCTGATTTCGCAGCCCGATACGGGCGAGCAGGCTCTGGAGATCACCGATACGCTAGTGCGCTCCGGCGCGGTCGACGTGCTGGTCGTCGACTCGGTTGCTGCATTGACGCCAAAGGCCGAACTGGAAGGCGAGATGGGCGACAGCCTTCCAGGTCTGCAGGCGCGCTTGATGAGCCAGGCGCTGCGCAAGCTCACGGGTTCGATTTCCAAGTCGAATACGATGGTGATCTTCATCAACCAGATCCGCATGAAGATCGGCGTGATGTTCGGCAACCCGGAGACGACGACGGGTGGCAACGCGCTCAAGTTCTACGCCTCCGTGCGGCTGGACATTCGCCGCATCGGCACCATCAAGAAGGGCGACGAGGCCATCGGCAACGAAACCAAGGTCAAGGTGGTCAAGAACAAGGTGTCGCCACCCTTCAAGACGGCTGAGTTCGACATCCTGTTCGGCGAAGGCATCAGCCGCGAGGGCGAGATCATCGACATGGGCGTGGTCGCCAAGATCGTCGACAAGTCCGGTGCCTGGTACGCCTACATGGGCGAGAAGATCGGCCAGGGCCGCGACAACGCACGCGAGTTCCTGCGCGAGAACCCCGAGCTGTCGCGCGAGATCGAGAACAAGGTGCGCGAGTCGCTCGGCATCCCGCTGCTGGCGGCCGATGCCGGCGCCGAGGAAGCCAAGCCCGGCAAAGCGGACAAGGCCGAGAAGGCCGAGAAGGCCGAGAAGGCCGAAAAGTAAGGACTGCGCTGGCCCATGGCCTTCGCTGCACCCTCCCTCAAGGGCCGCGCGCTGCGTCTCCTGAGCCAGCGCGAACACTCGCGCGCCGAGTTGGAACGCAAGCTCGCGCGGCATGAGGAAGAGCCCGGCACGCTGGCCCGCGCACTCGACGAACTCGCGGCCAAGGACTTCATCAGCGAGGCGCGCGTGGTGCAGTCGGTGCTGCACCTGCGCGCACCGCGCATGGGCGCCGCGCGCGTCCGGCAGGAGTTGGCCCATAAAGGCATTGCGCCCGAGGCCATCGCGGAAGCGGTGGCCAGCCTGCGCGACACCGAGCTGCCGCGTGCCCGCGAAGTCTGGCGCCGCCGCTTCGATGCGCCGCCGGCCGATGCCACCGAGCGTGCACGGCAGGCGCGTTTCCTGTTGGCACGCGGGTTTCCGGGTGCGGTGGTGGCCCAGGTTCTGCGCGGCACCACCGAGGACGCCTGAACACGAATGGCATGATGCGCCCCTCGCGGCGCAGGCCGTCGTTTCAGGGAGTGTCTCTACATGTCATTGGATTCGTCGACGGCCAAACCGTCACTGGTGCGCACCGGCATCAAGGCCGGTGCGGCTTTCGCAAGCTCCGTCTTCCAGGGGGCGGTACTGGCCTTGCTGCTGGGTGCCGGCGGTTTTTTCTACTACCTCTCGCGGCTCGATGGACCCGGCATGCCGGCGGCGCGCGCCGGAGGTGCCGGCGCCATCGTGGCACTGCTGGCGTCGCCTTCGGTGCTGATCGGCGTGGTGCTGGTGTTCTTCGTGCCGCTCTACATGATGGTCGGCGTGGCGCATGGTCGCAGCCGCGCGATGCAGCAGGTCGTGCGTGCCCACGGCGCGACGCTGGCGCAGCGACTGGCCGGCGCCGTCGCCGGACGCATCGAAGCCATGCCGCGCGCCCACGGCGCGCTGCAGCGCACGCCGGACTGGCTCTCGGTCGATACGCTCAGCCGGCAGCTCGCGCCGGTTCTCGGCGACGGCCGGGCTGTGCGAGCCGTCATCGGATTCGTGCTCAAGCGATTGCCACTGTCCGACATGCTCGCGCAGTGGCAGCAGAACCAGGAGAAACAGGGCCAGGTCGAGGCGGGCGCCGAAGACCCTGCGCTGCGCGCGCTGCTGGCGCAGCGCATCGGCGAAACACTCGAGGATGCGGCGGCGCCTTCGCGCAGGCCGCTATGGATCGTCATGGGGATTCAGGCGGCGCTGCTCGCCGCGGGCACCTGGCTCACGGCCTGAAGGCAGCCATCCGCAGCGCCTTATGATCGGCGCTCGTTTTTTTTCAGGGAGAGATCACATGAACAAATTCTGGAAGTGGCTGGCCGCGCTTTTCGTGTCGCTCAGCTGCGGCGTCCTCGCCGCTTTTTCTTTCCAGGGCTGGGAGTCGCCAGCCAGCAATTCCAACAAGATCGTGGCGATGCTGCTGGCGCTGCAGAAATCCCTTGTCGGACTCCTGGGCGGCACGTTGACGGGGCTGCTGTTCGCCTTCTGCGCGATCGGCATCCTGATCGCAGCCTGGCGTCACAAGGACGGTGAGGCCACGAGCGGCATCTGACGGCCGCTAGATTCCCAGCATCAACTGCAGGTTCTGCACCGCGGCGCCGCTGGCGCCCTTGCCGAGGTTGTCGAGCCGGGCGATGACGACCGCGTGGCGGTGGTCTTCGTTCGGGAACACGCGGATCTCGAGCTCGTTGGTGTCGTTGAGCGCGAGCGGATCGATCTTGCCGCCCTCCGTGGGCGGCAGCACCTTCACGAACTTTGCGGGTGTGTTGCTTTGCGCGTAGTGCGCGGCCAGCGCATCGTGCAGGTCGCTTGCCTTCGGTTTGCCCTGCAACTCGTCCAGGTGCAACGGCAGCTGAACCAGCATGCCTTGCTTGAAATTGCCGACTGACGGAATGAAGACCGGCCGGCGTGTCAGGCCGGTGTACTTCATGATTTCGGGAATGTGCTTGTGCTTGAGGCCGAGCGCATAGGTTTCGAACAGCGGCGCTTCGCCTTTTTCGTACGCTTCGATCATGGAGCGGCCGCCGCCCGAATAGCCGCTCACGGAGGGGAGCGCGATCGCAAAGTCAGCCGGCAGCAGGCCCGCGTCGACCAGCGGACGCACCATCGCTATGGCGCCGGTCGCATAGCAGCCCGGGTTCGCCACGCGCTCGGCATTGGCCACGAGCTCCCAATGACCGGCGGCCAACTCCGGGAAACCGAACACCCAGCCGGGGTTGGTGCGGTGCGCCGTTGACGCGTCGATGATCTTGGGCTTCCTGCCGTCGAGCTGGTCGATCAGTGCGACCGACTCGATCGCGGCATCGTCATGCAGGCACAGCACCACCAGGTCGACGCCGGCCATCAGCTCGCGCTTGGCGCCTGCGTCCTTGCGCAGTTCGGGCGCGATGCTGACCACCTCGATGCCGGGCATCGTGGCGAGCCGCTCGCGAATCTGGAGGCCGGTGGTGCCGGCTTCGCCGTCGATGAATACCTTGACCATGGCGTGTGTGGAGGCTGGAGAAACTACGTATTGACCGCAGGCGAGGCCCGCGGTTGGTGCAACGCACCATGATACATTCCCCGGTTGTTCGCAGGCCCCCGCCTCCCGGCGCGCCGTGGCCCCCGGACAACAGCACACACCCCGTCCTCAACCCCGCTTCCGAGAGACATCCTCATGAAGATTCACGAGTACCAGGGCAAGGAAATCCTTGCCAAGTTCGGCGTGCCGGTGCCACGCGGCATTCCGGCCTACACGGTTCAGGAGGCGGTCGAAGCCGCCCAGAAACTCGGCGGCCCGGTCTGGGTGGTCAAGGCCCAGATCCACGCGGGCGGCCGCGGCAAGGGTGGCGGCGTCAAGGTCGCCAAGACCATCGAAGACGTCAAGCGCATCGCCGGCGAAATTCTCGGCATGCAACTCGTCACGCACCAGACCGGCCCTGAAGGCCAGAAGGTGCGTCGCCTCTACATCGAAGACGGCGCCGACATCCAGAAAGAGTATTACGTCTCGGCCGTGACCGACCGCGCCACGCAGAAGGTCGCGTTCATCGCATCGAGCGAAGGTGGCATGGACATCGAGGCCGTCGCGCACGACACGCCCGAGAAGATCATCACCGTCATGGCCGATCCCAAGGAAGGCCTGACCGACGCGCAAGCCAAGGAAATCGCCGACGGCATCGGCATGCCGGCCGATTCGACCGCGCAAACGGTCGACATCCTCAAGAAGCTCTACACCTGCTACATGGAGACGGACGCCTCGCTGGTCGAGATCAACCCGCTCAACCGTGACAGCAAGGGCAATGTGTTGGCGCTCGACGCCATGTTCAACTTCGACAGCAACGCGCTGTTTCGCCACCCCGACATCGTCGCGCTGCGCGACCTCGACGAGGAAGACGCGGCGGAAGTCGAAGCCTCGAAGTTCGACCTCGCCTACATCTCGCTCGACGGCAACATCGGCTGTCTGGTGAACGGTGCCGGCCTGGCGATGGCCACCATGGACACCATCAAGCTGTTCGGCGGCGAGCCGGCCAACTTCCTGGACGTGGGCGGCGGCGCCACCCCCGAGAAGGTCACGGAAGCCTTCAAGATCATGCTGAAGAACAAGAACGTGGAAGCCATCCTCGTGAACATCTTCGGCGGCATCATGAAGTGCGACACCATCGCCACCGGCGTGATCGCGGCCTGCAAGGCCGTGAACCTGCAAGTGCCGCTGGTCGTGCGCATGAAGGGCACCAACGAAGTCGAAGGCAAGAAGCTGCTGGCCGATTCGGGCCTGCCGATCATCAGCGCCGACACCATGGCGGACGCGGCCCAGAAGGTCGTCGCAGCAGTCAAGAAGGCCTAAGGAACAAGTCATGTCGTTCTATATCAACAAAGACACCAAAGTCATCACGCAAGGCATCACCGGCAAGACCGGTCAGTTTCACACCGAGAAGTGCCAGGAATACGCGAACGGCAAGAACTGCTTCGTCGCGGGCGTGAACCCGAAGAAGGCCGGCGAATCGATCTTTGGCATTCCGATCTTCGGTTCGGTCAAGGAAGCAGCATCGCAAACCGGCGCCACCGTGTCGGTGATCTACGTGCCGCCGCCGGGTGCTGCCGCGGCGATCTGGGAAGCCGTCGAGGCCGACCTCGACATGGCGATCTGCATCACCGAAGGCATCCCGGTGCGCGACATGCTCGAAG
>JAURWC010000002.1 GCA_030655135.1 Hyphomicrobiaceae bacterium
TTCGGCAACGCGCTGGATATCGCTTCCTTCACGCTGGCAGACGGCCGTGTCGTCACGGTGAAGAACGGCTGGAAGGGCATGCCGGAAGAGCAGGGATTTTTGCGCGACATCCAGGCCGCCGCCTGCCAGCAGTTCAACACCGTGCTGGCGCCCGGCTCCAACATCTATCACTACGATCACATCCACGTCGATCTGATGCGTCGCAAGAGCCAGCGCACCATCTGCCAGCCGGCCGCCGTCTCCGGCGAGGAGATCGCCGGCCGCGCCGGGCAGCGCAACCCCTATGCCTCGCGCGACGCCTACGTGACCGGATCGATCGGCGGCCGCAAGAGCGTGTCGCACCGGCACAAGGCCAATAGCAAGGTCAACGAGGAAGACGAGTTCATGGACGAATAGGGCGCGGGTGCCTCGACGTACGCGCTGTCGTTCGACCCGGCGTCGTTAGGCCTCGCACCACACGGCCGATGATGTCGGCGCCGGCGTCGATCTCTCGCTCGGTCCATGCCGCAAAGCCGAGGAACAGGCCCTGTGCGGCGGTCCCGCCGGTAAAGAGCTGGGACAGGGGCCGCGTCATCACGCCCAGCCTGGCCAGACGCGCTGCGATCGCGACGTCGTTCTGCCTGACGTCGAGTTCGACCAGAAGCTGCATGCCGCCCGCCGGCGGCGTCATTTTCAAGGCATCGCCGCCGGCGGCACCGAGTGCCTGCACCAGCCGGTCGCGCCGTCCGCGATAGATCCGCGTCATCTTGCGAATATGCGCGGCGAAATGGCCGCCGTCGATGAACTCGGCCAGCGCATCCTGCAGCGGCGCCGGCGCGATCTGGCCGCTGTGACGCTGCGCCTTCTCGAACACCTCCACCAGATGCTCCGGCACGACGCAGTAGCCGGTGCGGATATCTGAAAACATCGATTTCGAGAACGTGCCGACATAAAAGACGTTGCTGCTGTCGAGCCCCTGCAGCGCCGCAACCGGTCGTCCGTCGTAATGGAATTCGCTGTCGTAATCGTCCTCGATGATGGCGGCACCGGCGGCGGCGGCGAAGGCCAGAAGCTCCTGGCGGCGATGGATCGGCATCAGGCGGCCGGTCGGATATTGATGCGAGGGGGTGACGAAGATCAACCGCGGCCGGTCACGCCGGCCCTTGAATGAAAGGCCGCTGCGATCGAGCCTGACCCCGCGCAGCTCGGCGCCGGCGGCTTCGAGGGCTGCGCGCGCGCCGCCATAGCCCGGGCTTTCGAGCCAGGCGATGTCGCCGGGGTCGAGCAGAACGCGGGCGATCAGTTCGATCGACGATTGGGCCGATGGCGTGACGATGATCTGTCGCGCTTCTGCCCTGACACCGCGATGCTCTACCAGATGCCGGAGCAGGGCCGCCTGCAGCGCGCTGCGGTTCAATGCCTGGGGATCCGCAACCCTGATGTCGCGGGCCGCGCGTCGAAGACAGCGTGCCCAGATGTCGTGCGGAAACGCGCGCGCATCGGCGAAGCCGGGAAGAAACGGTCGCGGTTCCCCGCCATGGACGAAGGGCCAGTCGGATTTGCGCAGCCGCTCCGCCCAGCGCGATAGGCGCAAACCGGCGCGCGGCCGCTGCGCTGGCACGCGGCCGGACACCAGCGCGGTCGTGGCCGCCGCCGCGACGGTCGGACGCCTGCCTCTTGAAATCGCGAGGTAGCCTTCCATCGACAGCTGGTCGACCACCAGCGACACGGTATTGCGCGATACATCGAGCTGCCGCGCCAGATCCCGGCTCGACGGCAGGCGGTGACCCGGCGGCAGCGCGCCTTTCAGGATGGCCGCGCGCAGCTGCTGGTAAAGCTGCCGCGTCAGGCTGTGGCCGCCTTGCGGCAGCAGCTCGATATCGATCAGGCCGGAAAGAATCTCGCTCATCAACTGGCTCTATCAAATTAACCGAAATGGATCTTTTACATGGGCCAGTAGAACCTATGGTCGACCCGATGTCGAGGCAGCATCAGCGCTCGACGATTCCTGGTCACCGGATCCGCGCGATGAGCCCCGTTCTTTCCCGCCAGGCGGCGTTGCTGTTGTTCGCCGTGGTCGTGGCGGTGTGGGGCTCGAACTGGGCGGTGACGAAAATCGTCGTCGAGAGCATCTCGCCGCTCTGGGGCAGCGCGATCCGCTCGGCGATCGCGACCGTGGCGCTGCTGGCATTGCTGCTGGCGCGCGGGCAGTTGAAGTTGCCGCGGCGTGGCGACGTCCCGGTCATTCTCACCGTCGCCATCCTCCACATGGGCGCCTTCGCGGTGCTGGTGGCGTTCGGCCTGCAACTGGTCCCGGTCGGGCGCTCGATCGTGCTCGGCTACACCACGCCGCTGTGGGTCGCGCCTTTCGCCTGGCTGTTTCTGAGCGAGAAGGTGACGCCAACGCGATGGGCCGGGGTCGGATTGGGCCTGGCTGGCCTCGCCATCATGTTCAATCCGCTGGCGTTCGACTGGAGCGACCGCGGCGCCTTGATCGGCAATGGCCTGCTGCTGCTGGCGGCGCTGTTCTGGGCGGCCAACATCCTGTATGTGCGCGCGCATCATTGGATATCGTCGCCGTTTCAACTGGTGTTCTGGCAGGCGCTGCTCGCCACCATCGTGCTGTCAGCACTGGCCCTGGTGTTCGACGGTGTGCCGCGGATCGCCTGGACGCCGGAGCTGGCCGGCGCGTTGCTCTACGGCGGCATATGCGGCACGGCGCTGGCGCATTGGGCCGTCGTGATGGTCAACCGCAGTCTGCCGGCTGTCACCACCTCGCTCGGTCTGCTGGCGACGCCCGTCGTGGGCGTGGCGGTTTCAGCCATTTTTCTGGGGGAGCCGATCGGCACTGCCCTGATCTGCGCCATGGTGCTAATTTTCGGCGGTATCGCAATCGGGACCATCCCGAGGGCAACGGCGCCGCGAAACGCGAAAGCGGAACGACAAACCCCTCGATTCGTTAGTACCCACTCGTTGGAGCGTATTCATGATCGGCAAATCGGCATTTTTGGCCTTGGTCCTGGCAGCCAGCCTGGCGGCGCCCGCGACATCCCCAGCCCAGGATGCCGGCGTCAGTGGTATCAAAGGCGTGGGCAGCGCCGGCGGTCTGAATAATTCGGTCAACGACCCCAGCGGCGTCGGCAACGCGGCCAGGGTTCCGCCGCCGCCACCGCCCGCCACTTCCGTGCCTACGGTGCCCTCCGCGGCGCCAATGACCTCCACCCGTGTTTCGCCCGCGGTGGCGCCGCGCGGAAGAATCACGCGGCGGGCCGCAACCGTCTCTCGCGGCGAAGCGCGCCGCGCCGCGCGCGCCGAGAAACGTACGCGTGGCAAGGTGGATCCCAAGTTCAATATTTGCAGGGGTTGCTAACTGCCTTGGCCCCTTCGTCCTTGCCTCTTCCGCCTACGCCGCCAGCCGTTCCAGCAAATCGTGCACGACGCCCTGCAGCAGATCGAGCTTGTAGCCCGTCATCGGCAACGGCTTGGCGCCTGACGTCGCCTGCCGTGCCGCTTCCGCGATCAATGCCGCGCTGGCCGCCTTGCCTTGCAGGGCGGCCTCGCATGCCGCGAGGCGGAGCGGCACCGGCGCGATGCCGCCGGCGGTGATGCGGATGAACTGGAATGTGCCGCTTGAGACGACGGCGCGGGCGCAGACTTCGGCCAGCGGCCATTCGGCATGGCTGCGGCTGATGGCGCGCTTGTAGAGCGCGCGCTCGCCCGGCAGCGGCGCTGATAGTTCGATGCTGCGGATGGTTTCGTCCGGCGCGAGCAAATGATCGGATGTCCCGTTGGAGCCATCTCCCAAAAGTTCGCCGATCGAAATTCCCGGCCGTTGGCTGGTGATGATCCTGGCATCATAGGCGAGCAGCGCCGCCGCCATGGTGGAGGGATGCGGCGCTACGCAGGGCCCGAGATCGAAGGCGACATGATAGAGGTGATTGCCTGACCGGGCCGGACAATCGCTGCCGCCCTTCTTGAGGCAGGCGACATGCGGATCGCGGAAATACCAGCAGCGCGAGCGCTGCGCCAGGTTGCCGCCGAGCGTGGCGATATGGCGGACCTGCGGCGTGGCAAGGCCTAATGCGGAAGCCGCAATGCCGGGATAGGCCGCCGCGATGCGCGGGTCGGCGGCTACAGCCGCGATGCTGGTGAGGGCGCCAATGGTTGCTGCGCCATCCGCGCCCCAGCCGATGCCGATCGTGTCGGGCGCGACCGCGAGATCGATCAGGGGTCCCTTTGAGACGCCGCTGCGGCGCCGTTCGGACAGGTCGGTGCCGGCGGCGCGGAATTCGGCGTGTGGGGCGGAAGCGGTCATCGATGCGGATGTCATGCTGCGGTCCTCCCTTTCAATGCGGATATCAGACGGTCGGGACGGATCGGAATTTCGGTCAGCCTGATCCCGGTGGCGTTGTGAATGGCATTGGCCAGCGCCGGCGAGGTCGGCACCGTCGCCACCTCGCCGATCCCGACGCTGCCGCCTAGCACGTGATCAAACCCGGCTTCGTCGAAATGCACTGAGATCGCGGGCGTGTCGGCAATCCCGGGAATTCGGTAGTCCTCCATTCCCGCCGAGAGCACGTCGCCGCTGCGCGGATCGGTTTCGCGCGCCTCATACAGCGCATAGCCGAGCCCCTGGATCACCGAGCCGGTGGCCTGGCTGCGCGCCAGCGCGGGAGCTGCGATCTTGCCGACGGCGATGCCGGTATGGACGTTGAGCACGCGGACATGGCCGAGCCAGGTATCGACCTCGACCTCGATTACCTGCACCGAACTCGGCACGCCGGCGCCGATCGCGAGGTTGGAAAAGCGCCGCATCATCCAGCCGAAGATGATGCCGATGAAGCCCGCATCCTTCAGCGGCGAGCGAATACCAGGAGCGGTCGGTTTGGCGTCTTCCGGGCGCACGCTGATGGCGCTGAGATCGGGTGATGCCGCGATCATCTCGCGCCACGGCGCGTTGGAACCGGGGACGGGCTTGCGTTTCGCATTCTGCTCGATTGCGTCCTTCAGCTTCCGCACCGCCAGCAGCGTCGGCGGAATTACGGAAGCCGTGCTGCGGCTGCCGCCGGCGCCCGGCCCCACCGGCAGATCGGAATCGCCGATCCGCACCTCGACGTCGTGCGGCTCCAGCCCGAATTCGTGTGCGACGGTGTTGGCGATCACGGTGCGGCTGCCCTGGCCGATATCCTGGGTCGCGGTGCTGGCGATCAGCCGCCCGCCCTCGACCTTGAGTTCGATCTTCACGCCGGGCTGCCAGATATAGAGCCAATAGCCGGCGGCGACGCCGACACCGCGGCGATAGCGGCCGGTCTGCGCGACTGCCGTCTTCCGGTTGCGCCACAGATCGAGGCCGGCAGCCCAGTCATAGAGCCGCTGGCGGTTGGGATTGGGATCCCAGCGTTTGCGCAGCGCGATCGGATCGAGCTTCATCCGCAAGGCGGCTTCGTCGATCGCCTGTTCCAGCGCGAACGCCATCGGCGGGCCGCCGGGACCGCGGAACGGCGCGCCGGGCGGCAGATTGCTGATGACGTCGTAATCGGCCAGTTCCTTGGCTTCCGCCGGGTAGATCAGCCGGGCGAGTCCGGCCAGTGTCGAATTGGTCGCCGCTCCGGTGTCGGCATGGGCAGTGAGCGAGAGCGCCTTGAGGTCGCCCTGTTCGGACGGCAGCAGCGCGATCTTCAATTCCGCCGCCGGCCGATAGCCGGTAACGGACAGTTCTTCATGCCGGTCATAGGCGATCCGGACCGGCGCCTTGGCTTCGCGCGCCAGGTCGATCGCGGCGATGGTCTCCATGCCCAGCGTGCCCTTGGAACCGAAGCCGCCGCCGACGTGATCGGCGATGACGCGCACCTTGTCATGGGAAAGTTTGTAGCGCTTGGCGATCAGCTCCATGACGTGAAACACCGACTGCGTCGAGGCGTGCACGGTCAGCCGGTCGCCGTCGAAGCGCGCGACAGTGGCGTGCGGCTCCAGACTGGTATGCGATTGGGTGCCGGTGCGGAAGGTGTCCTCGACCAGCCACGGATTTTTTTGCTCGCGCGCGGCTGCGATCCAGCTCTTCGCTTTTTTGGCCTTCTGCGAAAACGCCGCGGACGGACCGCGGACATTGCCGTTCCAGGCGGCCGGCGCCGGAGTGCCTTCCGAGACGTTGCCGGCGCGCTTGCGGCTGGATTTTTCGAACACGACGGGGGATTCAGGTTTTCGCGCGGCGTCGAGGCCAATCACCGACGGCAGGCGTTCGCTGGTGATTTTGATGGCGGCGATGGCGGCAACCGCGGTCTTGCGGTCCTTTGCCGCGACGGCGGCGATGGGATCGCCGACAAAGCGCACCATGCCGTCATCGCCGAGCAGCGACACCACGGCGCTGACGCCAGCGATCGCGCGCGCTGCTGCCAGATCAAGGTCGGTGATGCGGGCATGTGCGAGCTGCGAGCGCAGGATGACGCCTTCCTGCTGTCCGTCATGGCGGATATCGACGGTGTATTTGGCCGATCCCGTCACCTTCGCCCGCGCCTCGACGCGGGGCGGGGCGAATTCGGTGCCGTCGAACTGGCCGGCGCAGGCGGCCGCCACCGCGTTGAAGATGCCGTCATAGGCGCCGCAGCGGCACAGATGTCCCGACAATGCCGCGCCGATTTCCTCGCGCGACGGCGTCGCCGTTCCCTTGTCCTTGCGCCAGGAATCGCAAAACGCCGCGGCCTCGACCACGAAGCCCGGCGTGCAGAACCCGCATTGCAGCGCGTCATGCGCCATGAAGGCCTTCTGCACCGGATGCAGGGCGCCATCGCCGATGCCTTCCACCGTCGTCACCGAGGTGTTGGCGGCCGCGCGCGCCGGCATCAGGCAGCTCACGACCGGCGCACCGTCCACCAGCACGGTGCAGGCGCCACACACGCCGGCCCCGCACACCAGCTTGGTGCCGGTCAGCGCGAGATCGTCGCGGATGACATCGACGAGCAGCGCATCGGCATCGTCGGGCAGGGGGGCGAGGCGACCATTGATCGTCATCGTGCTCATTTGCGACCTCCAGATTTTTGGCGAACGGGCTATTTCGGGACGGGCTTTTTCCGGGCAATCTTCTTCGTGGCGGACTTTGCCGCTGATGGCCTCGGCAAGGGGGTGACGGCGCCGGCGATCAGCATCCGCGCCATGGTGGTGAGCGCGTCGACGAAGGCGTCGGCCGGCTGCATTCCCGGATGTGCTGATTTGACGCCGTTGATCGCCATCTCCAGGCATTGCGCCAGCTTTTGCGGCGTCATGCCCTCGACGAGGGCGAGGCGCTGCTTGCGGCAGACCCGCTCGATCGTGGCAGCACCCTGGGCGGCGTAGAGCTCGGCACATTTCTGGTAGAGGTCGCGGGCCTGCAGCAGATGTTCGGAGAACAGCTCCTCGATATGGGGCGAGCCTTCGAACGATGCGATGAACTGCCGCAGCCGCGCGGATATCCCGGCGATCAGAATATCGGCAAGGCCGCCGCCGGCTTTTTCCGCGGCGTTCGCCGCCGCCACCTCGGCGGCCATGGCATCCTCATGCACCCGGACGATGACGGCGCGGAAAAGGGCTTCCTTGGATTTGAAATGGTGGTAGAGCGCCTGCCGCGTCAGGCCGGCGGCCTCGGCCGCCTGCTCGATCGACGAGCGCTGAAAACCCTGCCGGCGAAATACGGCCATGGCAGCATCGAGAATGCGGTCGCGTGGCTTCATTTGTCGATTTTGACAAGATCGAAAGAAGTGTCAAATAACGAAGCCGTGTGGGCTGCCTGCCAAATCGAGGAGAGCCGTCACGCCCGCAAGCGGATCGGCGGCTTATCAACTTCAGGTGACCTTAGATCGCATGTGGGTTAGTTCACAACCTCTTGGATGAAACCGCGGTAGCCATCGAAAAGGGCAGCTTGTCGGGAATTTATCTCGCCACTGGCCCGGATGGAGAGACATCATGACAATCTTCCGTCGCCGCGCGCGCCTGGTTGCATCAGGCGTTTTCATTCTCGGGCTGTGCGCCGCGGGCGCAGTGACCCACGCCACCCCGGTCAACAACCAGGTGATGCTCGTCAACGCCAAGACCAACAAGTGTTTGACGATCGCCGGCGGCACAAGCACCGAAAACAATGTAGACTCCGTGCAGTTCGATTGCGACCGGGATCCATCGCGCCGCTGGATGCTGAACGAGATGGCGGGCGGCAACGTTTACCAGATCAGGAACGTAAAGACGGGAAAGTGCCTGACCATCGCCGGTGGCGAGAGCCACGACAACAATGTGCGGGCGCTTCAGTTCGACTGCGACAGCCATCCATCGCGGACCTGGACGATCAGCGACGTGACCGGCAGCGGCGTCAACCAGATTAGAAACGTGCACACCGGGAAGTGCGTCACCATCGCCGGCGGTACGCTCGACACGAATAACCTCACGGCCGTTCAGTTCGATTGCGACAGTGATTTGTCGCGTCGCTGGACGATCAGGCTCAAGCTGTAGCAGGCCCGCTACCTTGATCGGGCCGCGCCTTGCGCGGCCCATCGGGGCTGCAGGGCCTCCCAAATTCTCGCACGTCGGTCAAGGTCGCGTCTTCGCGCGTCTCCCCCATCGAGGGGCTTCCTTGAACGGCAGATTGCGCCCCGTCAGTTCAGGAACGAGCGCGATGCAAGCGTCGGCTCAGCGGCGGCCGAACACGCCGCCAACCACGCCACCCACCACGCCGCCGATCGCGGCGATCGGACCGCCGCCGCCGCCGCGATGGTGGCGAGCGCTGCGACGCCGGGTGGTACGTTCGCTGACGGCAGCTGGTCGCTCGCTGATGCTGGCCTGCGCCGTCGACGCAGACTCGGTCAGCAGGGCCTGATGCTGGGGGGTGTTGAGGAACCCGGTGGCCGGATAATCGCGCGCGGCCTGCCAGCGCAGAATAACGGCGCGGGTCTTTTCGTCGAACCTGCCGCTGGCCTTCACGTCGAATCCGAGACGGGTCAGCCGCCGCTGCACGTCGCGCCGCTTTTGCTTGTCGAGGCCGATCCGGTCCTCGGTTGCCTGGGTGGCTTCTTCGGTCGAGGCGGCAGGGTCGGGATCCGCTGCCACCGACGCCGCGCGCGTCGTCATGCTCGGGCCGGCAGTGGCATGATCGGCGGAGGCGAGAATGCCCAGCACCGAAACGGCGAGGATCCAGACGCGCATGACCATTCCCCTGATCGTGATTTCAGGTAGACAACCCCTTTCGGGATCGCTGGTTCCATGGTCCGGCCAATTGTTGCGCGGCATTCGACCGGACGATGGGCGCGTGCCGCGCCGGCGGCCCGCTACTCGATGGGCGCGCACACATAGGTTTTCGGGACCGCGCGATCGGCGGTGTAGCGGTAATATTGCCGATAGGTGAAGCCGTCATGCACCACGGGGACCTGCGGGTAATAGGCGCCATGATAGAAATTATAGACCGGCTCGCCGCTGCACCGGTATTCGAACCATCCGACCCTGCCGGGCGAAGCGATGCCGAATTCATACGGGATCACCGGAACGAGCGGCCGGCGCTTGCCGGCCTGCGCCGGGGTTACGGCGATCGCGGCGACAGCGGTGGCGATTGTCAAAGCCGATGCATGTCTCATGAGCAGACCTCGCGGGTGCGGGTTGGCAGTCCTAGGCGAGCCTAATCCGTCATTCGACGGCGATAAAGAGGTCTCGTCAAAAAGCAGCCATTGCGATCAGGCCTGTTTTACCGGAGCCATTGAGCCGGATTCTTCGCCCGAAATTGCAAATCTCCTGGATAATTCGCTGGGCAGATTTCTTCAAAAAGTTTGCCAGCCGTCCTCCGTTCGAATGATTCCGTTTGCACGCCGTTGGTTTAGGCAGGGATCACCACACGACCCGCGCAACATTTCTTCGTTGGGAGATAAGGGCCATGGCTGTCACAGCCAGTTTTTCCGCCGGAACTCTGAACATAACGGGCGATTCCCCGGATAATCCGATCACCGTGAGTCGTAACGCTACCGGCGAAATTCTGATCAATGGCGGAGCCATTGCCATTTCCGGCGGTCCTTCCACCGTCGCCAATACCAGCCTCATCCAGGCGTTTGGACTTGCCGGCAACGACATCATCACTCTCGATGAGAGCAACGGCGCCTTGCCGAAGGTCAATCTGTTCGGGAGCGCCGACAACGACGTATTGAGCGGTGGCTCCGGCGCCGATCAGCTTTTCGGCCAGGACGACAATGATACGCTGGTCGGCAAGGGCGGCGCCGACTTTCTGTTCGGCGGCAACGGCAACGACACGCTGACCGGTGGCGATGGCGACGATCAGGTGTTCGGCGAGGCCGGCAACGATCGCATGATCTGGAATGCGGGCGACGACACCGACCTGTTCGAGGGCGGCGCCGACGACGACACCGCCGAAGTCAATGCCGGCAACGGCGACGAACAGTTCACCATTACGGCCAATGGCAGCCGGGTGCGGTTCGACCGGGTCAATCCGGCGCCCTTTTCCCTCGACATCGGCACCACGGAACATCTGGTCGTCAACGCCAATGGCGGCAATGACACCATCACGGCCAGCAACGGCCTTGCGGCGCTGATCACGCTCACGCTCGATGGCGGCGGGGGCAACGACACCATCACCGGGGGCGACGGCGCCGACCTCATTCTCGGCGGCACCGGCGACGATACCGTCGCGGGCGGACGCGGCAACGACACCGCGCTGCTCGGCGATGACGATGATACTTTTGTCTGGAACCCCGGTGACGGTAGCGACACGGTCGAAGGCCAGGACGGTTTCGATACGCTGCAGTTCAACGGCGCCAATATCGCGGAGAATATCAACATTTCCGCCAATGGCGGACGTGCACGGTTCACCCGCGACGTCGCCGCGGTCACCATGGACCTCAACGACGTCGAGCGGATAGCGTTCAAGGCTCTGGGCGGCGCCGATACCATCACGGTCAACGATCTCACCGGCACCAACGTGCAGCAGGTGGCGATCGATTTGGAAGCCAGCGGCGGCGGCGGCGACGCTGCGGCTGACACGGTGATCGTCAACGGCACCAATGGCGTCGATCAGATCACGGTTATATCCAGCGGATCGACCGTCCTGGTCAACGGCCTGACGGCGCAGATATCGATATCGGGCCATGAAAGCGCCAACGACACCCTTGTCATCAACGGGCTCGGTGGCGCCGATGTCATTAACGCCTCCGGCCTCGCGGCCGGTCAGCTCCAACTGACCATTGATGGCGGCGCCGGCAACGACATCATCACCGGCAGCGCCGGCGCCGATATCCTGCACGGCGGGGCCGACAACGATACGCTGAGCGGTGGCAGTGGCGACGATCAGCTGTTCGGCGACGCCGGCAACGATCGCATGATCTGGAATCCGGGCGACGACACCGACCTGTTCGAAGGCGGCGCCGACACCGACACCGCCGAAGTCAATGGCGGCAACGCCGCCGAACAGTTCATCATCACCGCCAACGGCACAAGGGTCCGGCTCGACCGCGTCAGCCCCGCGCCGTTCTCCCTTGATATCGGCACGACCGAGCATCTCGTCGTCAACGCCGGTGACGGCGACGACACCATTACGACCAGCGGTAACCTTGCCGCGCTCATCACGCTCACGCTGGATGGCGGCGGCGGCAACGACACGATCACCGGGGGTAATGGCGTCGACCTCATCCTGGGCGGCACCGGAAACGATATCGTTAACGGCGGAGGCGGCGACGACACCGCGCTGCTTGGCGACGATGACGATACCTTCATCTGGAATCCGGGCGGCGGCAGCGACACGGTCGAAGGCCAGGACGGTTTCGATACGCTGGAATTCAACGGTTCCAATGTTGGCGAAGGTATCGATATCACGGCCAATGGCGGTCGGGCGCTGTTGCAGCGCAACGTCGCCACGGTCACCATGGACCTCAACGACGTGGAGCGGATCGACTTTCACGCGCTGGGCGGTGCCGATACCATCACGGTCAACGATCTCACCGGCACCGACGTCCAGCAGGTGGCGATCGACCTGGAGGCGAGCGGTGGTGGCGGCGACGCTGCGGCCGACGCGGTGATCGTCAACGGCACCAATGGCGCCGATCAGATCACCGTTAGCCTGAGCGGATCGACCGTTCTGGTCAACGGCCTGGCGACGCAGGTATCGATCACCGGGCAGGAGGCGGCGAATGATCGGCTGACGATCAACGGCGATGGCGGTGACGATGTTATCAACGCGTCCGCGCTCCCCGCGGGCCAAATCGCGCTGACCATCAACGGCGGCGCCGGCAAGGATCGCATCACCGGGAGCGGCGGCAACGACCTCTTCGATGGCGGCGCCGATGACGATATGTTTGTGTTTCGGCCGGGCGGCGGCGCCGACAGCATCGCCGGCTTCGTTGCCGGCGCCAATACCGACGACCGCATCAATCTGAAGGGGTTCGCCGGGGTTCAGGATTTCACCGCCGTGCTCGCGCTGGCGACACAGGTCGGCGCCGATACCGTGCTGGATTTCGGTGGCGGCAATACCGTCACATTGCAGAACGTGACGAGGGCCGATCTCGACGCCGATGATTTCCTGTTTGCGGGGCCGGAGGTTTCCTCGGTGGTCACCTCGGGCGCCGGGATCACGGCCGGTACGGGCGACGTCAATGCCGGCGATGTCGTGGTGTTCACGCTGACTTTCGACGAAGCCGTCACCGTCACCGGTGGCGTGCCAAGGCTGGTTCTCAATGATGGCGGCCTTGCGTTCTTGACGGCGGGCAGCGGCAGCAATGTGCTGACGTTCCAGTACATCGTCGCGCCCGGCGAGAACGTCGCCGACCTCGCCATCACGGCGGTGGATCCGCAGGGCGCGACGCTGCGCAGCGCGATCGGCACCGATGCCGATCTTTCCGGCGCGATCGTCAATCCCCCGGGCACGTTACATGTCGATACCATCGCGCCTCATCTGGCGTCTCCGGTCGTCGTCTCGGGCGCTGGGATCACGGCTGGAACGGGAGATGTGAATGCCGGCGATGTCGTGGTGTACACCCTGACCTTCAACGAAGCCGTCACCGTCGTTGGTGGAGTTCCAACGCTGGTTCTCAATGATGGTGGCGTCGCGATCTTGACCGCCGGCAGCGGCAGCAACGTGCTGACGTTCCAGTACACCGTCTCGGCCGGGCAGAACACCGCCGACCTCGCCATCACGGCGGTGGACCCGCACGGCGCGACGCTGCGCGACGCATCCGGCAACGATGCCGATCTTTCCGGCGCGATCGTCAATCCCCCGGGCACGCTGCATGTCGATACGATCGCGCCCCATGTCGGTCCCATCACCGCATCGCCCGCCAGCGGTGTCGGGCTGCCCGGCACGGAAATCACCTTTACGGTTTCGTTTGACGAAGCCGTCAAGGTGATCGGTGGCGTGCCGACGCTGTCGCTGAACGATGGCGGCACGGCGGTCTACGATGCCGCGGCCACCGCGTTGCTCGGCGATGCCTCCAGGTTGGTGTTCGACTATCTGGTTTCCGGGAGCGATCGGCCAACCTCGCCGCTTGCAATCACCGGCCTCGACCTGCACGGCGCCCATGTCGACGATCTCGCCGGCAACCAGGCGGATCTCAGCCACGTCACCGCGAGCTTCGATGGGCTTGCGGTCAATCGAACGACTATACCCGCGTTCACGATCAACGGCTTCACGCGGCCGGAGCTGCATCTGGATGCGACCGGGCACATCCTGCTCGAGGGCGAGGCGGCGGCCTTCGCCGCGGCGTACGGGACCAAGTTGCTCTATATGGGCGTGCCGGAATCGACGCCGTTTCCACCGGTGTTCGATTTGCATATCTGACCAGCGTCAGCCAAGGCGAGCGGGTCGCGCGAATGCGCGCGGCGGCCAGCCAGGCCGTGTTCGCGGCGCTCGGCCAATTGAATGGGCTGGGCGTGCGAATTGGCCTGGACGATTTCGGCACCGGTTACTCGTCGCTGAGTTTTCTGCAGAAGTTTTCGTCGACAAGATCAAGATCGATCGCAGCTTCGTCAACGAGTTGTCAGGTGCCGGCGAGGAAGCGCGCCTGATCGCGCGTGCCGTGGTTCGATTTGCCGTCAACCTCGGCAAGACGACGACGGCCGAAGGCGTCGAGACCAGAGAACAGCTGGATATCTTGCGCGCGGAAGGATGCACCGAGCTGCAGGGCTATTACTTCGGCCGCCCGACAGCCGCCTCCGAAGTCGCGCAAATGGTGGTCGCGCCGGCCCAAAGGGCGATCAACGCGGCGTAGGGGGCGGGGGGCAGGCCCGCTTCACCTGGTACGCCGCGAGAAACATCCGCGTCGCGCTGCCGACCACTTCCGCGATGCGCTCGGCTGAGGGCGCGGGGGCGGCCTGGAATACGAACGGCATGAATAGCGAGGCCTGGCACATCTGCATGAACTGCATCGCCGCCAGCTCGCATTCCTCGATGTCGAGATCGCCGGATCGCACATGGGCCTCGAGATAGGCGGCGAGCTTGGCAATCGTGAGCGCCACCACGTTGTTGTAGAAGCGCCGGCCGACCTCCGGCATCCGCTCGGCGATCGCCATCACCGTCCGGATCGCCGATCCGCCGCCCGGCCGGCACAGCAACTGTATATAGGCCTGGCCGAAATCCATCAGCGTGGCGGTGACATCCCGTTCCGGATCGAAGTTGAACGCCACCTTGCCCTGTTCGAGCGATTCCTCCTCGACAATGGCTTCGAACAGCCGGCTCTTGTCGGCGAAGTAGACATACAGCGTGCCCTTGGAGACACCGGCGCAGCGGGCGATCTCGCCCATGCTGGCGCCGTCGAAGCCCAGATCCATGAAGACCTTGCGCGCGCCGTCGACAATCTGGCGGCGCTTTGAGGAATCCTCGTCGCCGACGAGCTGAACGGAGGTGGGCTTCGCTGCAACCATTGGTTTAGCTTTTCCGGAAAGATTTCCTTGCGGGAGACGCCGGCAAAAGAAACCGCACTGTACGGTGAGACGATAGTAATATGCATTGACCGAACCGTTCGGTCAATGTTATTTTGAAAGTCCGGTGAGGCGGAACTGCCGATTTTCGGCTGTGCCTGCGTCGCGACATTGCAGTTGGGGAGGCTGTGATGGCCGCAGCGAGAGACCAGGCCGCACGCATCCTTCGTCCCGAGCCGGGCGCGGCGGGCGGTGATTTTTCGCAAGAGGCATCCGTCGCCGATCAGCCTCGTTCCCCTGCTTTGGAAGAGCCGGCTGCGCGCCGCGCCGCCGAAGCGCCTGCTGGTCCTGTCACCGACATGCCGGCCGGCGCGCCGGCCGTCGCCGCCGCGCCGAAATCGGCCAAGCGCAAGCTGGTGCTGATGGGCGTGGTCGCCCTGCTTGGGCTCGCCGCTGCGAGCTATGCCGTGCATTACGTTCTGGTCGGACGCTTCTACATCTCCACCGACGACGCCTATGTGCGCGCCAACAACTCAACACTCGGCGCCCGGGTGTCCGGCCACATCGCAGCCATCCTGCCCGGGGACAACGCCTTGGTGCGCACCGGCGACGTGATCTTCCGGATCGACGACGGCGACTATCGCATCGCGGTGGACGCGGCGCGCAGCAAGATCGCGACCCAGCAGGCCACCATCGAGCGCATCGGCCGCCAGGTCGCCGCGATGGAAAGCGCCGCCGAGCAGTCCAGGGCCCAACTGGCGTCCTCGGAAGCCTCCCTGAAGCGGGCCGGCCTGGATTTCGAGCGCCAGCAGGCGCTGAGCACACGGGGATTTGCCTCACGCGCCACGTTCGAAGTCTCGGAAGCCGGCCGCGACCAGGGCATCGCCTCGGTGAAATCGGCGCAAGCCGCCTTCGACGCCGCACGCGACAATGTCGAGGTGACCAAGGCGCAGCAGAACGAGGCCCGCGCCCAGCTCGTGGAATTGCAGTCGTCACTTGCCAAGGCGCAGCGCGACCTCGACTTCACCGCGGTGCGCGCCCCGGTGGACGGCACCTTCTCCAACCGGATGGTCAACACCGGCGACTTCATCCAGGCCGGGCAGCGCCTCGGCAATCTGGTGCCGCTCAACAGCGTTTTCATCGACGCTAATTTCAAGGAGACGCAGCTCAAGCGGATCCGTCCGGGCCAGCCGGTGACGATCAAGGTCGACGCCTACGGCTTCCGCAAGTTCACCGGCATCGTCGACAGTATCTCGCCGGCGGCGGGCTCGGTGTTCACGCTGCTGCCGCCCGACAACGCCACCGGCAACTTCACCAAGATCGTGCAGCGGCTGCCGGTGCGGATCCGGGTGCCGAAGGATGTGGCCGGGCAGAACCTGCTGCGCGCGGGAATGTCGGTCTACACCACCGTCGACACCCGCGAGGGCGCCGCCGACGCCGACAGCGAGGCCGACCTCGACGCTTCGCCGATGCTGCATCCGAAATGATCCGCGAACCGGGCGGCGCGTCCGGTCGTAGCGCCCGTCCTGACCGGTTAGACCATGGCTGACGCCACCACCGCCCCGCCTTCGATGATGAGTGCCGCGGCCGTGCCGTCCGAGCGGATTCCGCCGCGGCGGCTGTTCGCGTTTCTGATCATGGTGTTCGGCATGTTCATGTCGATCCTGGACATCCAGATCGTCTCGGCCTCGCTCGCCGAGATCCAGGCCGGCCTGTCGGCGAGCTCATCCGAAGTGTCGTGGGTGCAGACCTCGTACCTGATCGCCGAGGTGATCGGCATCCCGCTGTCC
>JAURWC010000029.1 GCA_030655135.1 Hyphomicrobiaceae bacterium
CCACGTCCTGCGTCTCCGACATGCCGGTCATGAACAGCACCGGGATGTGCGCGAGCGCCGGGTTGGCCTTGATGCGACGGCAGGTCTCGAAGCCCGAGAGCCCCGGCATCATGTTGTCGAGCAGGATCGCGTCGGGCACCACGAGTTCGAGCCGTTGCAGCGCCGATTCGCCGTCGGCCGCGACCAGCACCGTGTAGCCGCTCGCCTCCAGCGTGTCGCACAGCATGCCGAGGCTGCTGGGCGCATCGTCGACCACCAGCACCACCGGCCGGTCGGTTTCAGGGTTGGGGCGCATGGGCTTCCTCGGACAGCGCGTTCTTGAAGTTTTCGAGCTCGAAGCGCGCCACCATGCCGCGCAGATGCGTGCAGGTGGCAGCCAGGTCGGGGCGGGTGGCGGCGAGCCGGTCGAGCGCCTGCTGCAGGCCGCGCACATGGCCGACCTGCACCAGCCGCATCAACTCGAGCCGCGCGTCTTCAGGCAGGGCCAGCAGCTCCGGCTGCGGGCCGGGTGCGGCCGCCGGTGCCGGGCCGTGCTGCAGCCATTCGAGGCCGAGGTGCCGCTCCAGCGTCGCGATGAGTTCCGATTCGATCACCGGCTTGCCGACGAAGGCCTGGCAATCGGTCGCCTTCAGCCGCTCGGCCTGGTTCTCGAACACGTTCGCCGACACGATCAGGATCGGTACGTCGTCGAAGCCGGCGGCACGCAGGCGTGTTGCCGTCTCCCAGCCGTCCATGTCGTCCATGCTGATGTCCAGCAGGATCGCCGACGGCACGTGCTCGCGCAGGCTGTCGAGGCACTCGGTGCCGCTGGCCGCCTCGTGCACGTCGAAGCCCAGCGGCGACAGCATGCCGGCCAACATCTGACGCTGCACCGGTTGGTCGTCGACCACCAGCAGCGTGCGGCGCGGACCGAAGTAACCGGAGATGGGACGCTGCGCTTCGGCCTGCGGGCCGGGGTCGGCCACTTCACGCAGGTACACGCGCACGCTGAAGGTGCTGCCGCAGGCGGACGTGTCGGCCAGGCGGAGTTCGCCGCCCATCAGCGACGTCAGCAGGCCGGTGATGGTCAGGCCCAAGCCGGTGCCGGGCTCGCCGTGCCGCCGGCCCGCCGCCCCGCGCTCGAAGGGCAGGAAGATGCGCTGATGGTCCTGCGGCGCCACGCCGATGCCCGTGTCGACCACGTCGAAGCGCAGCACCTCGCGCCGGGCGTCGACGTGCAGCGTGACAGTGCCGGCTTCGGTGAAGCGCACACCATTGGTCAGCAGGTTGATGAGGATCTGCCGCAGCCGCTTGGCATCGGCGTGCACCCAGGCCGGCAGGCGACCGCTGTGCGTGAAGACGAAGGCCAGCCCCTTGCCCTCGGCCTGCGGCCGGATCATGCGGACCACTTCGTCGAGGAAGCCGGGCAGGGCGAGCGGCATCGGCTCCAGCTGCAACCGGCCGGCCTCGATGCGCGCCAGGTCGAGTAGCCCGTCGATCAGCCCCAGCATGTGCTCGCCGCTGCGGTGGATGGTCTGCACCGCCTCGCGCGGCGGCGCGGCGGCATCGCCCTTCAACAGGATCTGCGAGTAGCCCAGGATGCTGTTGAGCGGCGTGCGCAGCTCGTGCGTCATGCCGGCCACGTAGCGCGTCTTGGCCTGGTTGGCGGCCTCCGCGGCTTCCTTGGCCGTTTGCAGGGCGGCGTCGGTGCGGCGGTGCGCCTCGATCTCCAGCGCCAGCAGGTTGTTGTGGCGGTTCGATTCTTCCTGCGCCATCTGCCGGCTCTCGCTGCCCAGCACCACCCACCACGCGGCCACCGCGGCCACCACAGAAAGCAGCGCGAACACCTTCAGGAAGGCCGTGGCCATCACCGCATCGCTGGTGCCCGCCAGCGCTTCCTGCGCGTACACCACGCCCACCACCGTGGCCAGCAGCGCGATGAGCGAGGCCGCCACCAGCAGGTAGTGCGCCACGCGGAAGTTCAGCCGCGCCGACAGCGCCGGCGGCAGCATCGCCTGCAGCCAGCCGCTCATCTGCTCGGCCGCGCGCGAGTCGGTCTTGCAGCGGTCGTGGCAGCGCGATTCGAGCGTGCAGCACAGCGAGCAGATCGGCGCGCTGTAGGCCGGGCAGTGCGCCATGTCTTCCGACTCGAAGCTGTTGTCGCACACCGAGCACTTCACGCTCTGGCCCGGCGCCCAGCGGTCGATGTCGGTGCGCGCGAGGTAGTAGCGCCCGCGCGTGCGCCAGGCCAGCAGCGGCGACACCGCCATGGCCGTCGCCAGCGCGATGAAGGGCGAGAAGGCCTTGGCCCAGTGCCCCAGCGCGCCCGAGTACGCGAGCATGGCCAGCGCCGCGGCCACCAGCATCGCGACCAGCCCGACGGGGTTGATGTCGTAGAGATGCGCGCGCTTGAACTCGATGGTCTTCGGGCTCCAGCCCAGCGGCTTGTTGATGACCAGGTCGGCCACCAGCGCGCCCACCCATGCGATGGCGATGTTGCTGTACACGCCCAGCACGTGCTCCAGCGCCGCGAACACGCCCAGCGCCATCAGCAATATCGCGATGACCACGTTGAACACCAGCCACACCACGCGCCCCGGGTGGCTGTGCGTGAGCCGCGCGAAGAAGTTCGACCACGCCAGCGAGCCCGCATAGGCGTTGGTCAGGTTGATCTTCATCTGCGACACCACCACGAACAGCACCGTGATGCCCAGCACCCAGGCCGGGTCGCGCAGCACGTAGGAGAAGCCCGTGAGGTACATCTGCGTGGGCTCGACCGCGTGGTTGGCCGGTATCTCGTGCTGCAGCGCCAGGAACGCGAGAAAGGCGCCGCCCATCATCTTCAGCATGCCCGGCACGATCCAGCCCGGCCCTGCGATGAGCACCGCGGCCCACCAGCGGCCACGGTTGGCGGCCGTTTTCTCGGGCAGGAAGCGCAGGTAGTCGACCTGCTCGCCGATCTGCACCACCAGCGAGAAGGCCACCGTGGAGGCGGCCCCGAACATGAGCGGATCGAAGCCGCTGCTGTCCGAGGTGCGGCCCACCAGGCCGGTGAAGTCGGCGTAGAGCTCGGGCTTTTTCACCAGCACCGCGATGAAGGGGCAGACGAACAGCACGATCCAGATCGGCTGCGTCCACAGCTGCAGGCCCGAGATGAGCGTGATGCCGCGCGCCACCAGCGGAATGATGACGATCGACGACACCATGTACAGCAGCCACAGCGGCCAGTCCAGGTACATCTGAAGCGCCAGCGCGAGGATGGCCGCCTCCAGCGCGAAGAAGATGAAGGTGAAGCTCGCGTAGACCAGCGAGGTGAGCGTGGAGCCCAGGTAGCCGAAGCCCGCGCCGCGCGTGAGCAGGTCCATGTCCACGCCGTGGCGCGCCGCGTAGTACGAGATCGGCAGGCCCGTGAGGAAGGTGATGAGCCCCACCACCAGGATGGCCCACAGCGCGTTGGAGAAGCCGTAGCTCAGCGCGATGGCCCCGCCGATGGCCTCCAGCGCCAGGAACGAGGTGGCGCCGAAGGCCGCGTTGGCCACGCGGAATTCCGACCACTTGCGAAAGCTGCGCGGCGTGTAGCGCAGCGCGTAGTCCTCCAGCGTCTCGTTCGCGACCCAGGCGTTGTAGTCGCGGCGGATGCGAAAGATCTTCTGCCCGGAGACAGAGACGGAGGCGGGTTGCATGGTGGGTTCTCGCGGTGGCGGGGACATGGGACCTGCACAGCAAGAAGCGCTCCCTGCATGCATCCGATGGCCATCGACCTCGTTGTCTGGCCCGCGAGTCTGGGGGCAGGGCGCACACGGGCCGCTACGTTGAATGACGTATTCGCGAATGCGCGGCCGATTCCTAAAGTGCCAGCCATGGTGCTCAAGGCGCCGTCCGGTGCACTTCGATGGTGCGCGGCTCACCCCCCTTCATTCACCCTTGTTCTTCAACCTGCTGGAGTTTCCTGATGTCGCGTGATTCCGATCCTTCTTCTCTCGATGCCCTGGCATTGCGCCGCCGCCGCCTGCTGCAGGGCGCCGCCGCGCTGCCCGTGATGGGCCTGAGCGGCCTGAGCTTCGGCCAGGGGCAGTTCCCGACCGCCAAGGTCAACACCACCAAGCTCGCGGTGACCGACACCGAGGTCACGGTGGGCCAGCTGCATTCGTCCACCGGCACCATGGCCATCTCGGAGACAGGTTCCATCCAGGCCGAGCAGCTGGCCATCGACCAGATCAACGCCATGGGCGGCGTGCTGGGCCGCAAGATCAAGGTCATCAAGGAAGACGGCGCGTCGGACTGGCCGACCTTCGCCGAGAAGTCGAAGAAGCTGCTCGTGAACGACCACTGCGCCGCGGTGTTCGGCTGCTGGACCAGCGCCTCGCGCAAGGCCGTGCTGCCCGTCTTCGAGAAGGAGAACGGCCTGCTGTACTACCCGACCTTCTACGAAGGCCTGGAGCAGAGCAAGAACGTGATCTACACGGGCCAGGAGGCCACGCAGCAGATCATCTGGGGCCTCGACTGGGGCGCGAAGGAGAAGAAGGCCAAGACCTTCTTCCTGGTCGGCTCCGACTACATCTGGCCGCGTACCTCGATGAAGATCGCGCGCAAGCACATCGAGAACTTCCAGAAGGGTTCGGTCAAGGGCGAGGAGTACTACCCGCTGGGCCACACCAACTTCAACTCGCTGATCAACAAGATCAAGGTGGCCAAGCCCGACTGCATCTTCGCTGCCGTGGTGGGCGGCTCGAACGTGGCCTTCTACAAGCAGCTGAAGGCCGCGGGCATCACCGGCGACAAGCAGTTCCTGCTGACGCTGGCCGTGACGGAAGACGAGATGACCGGCGTGGGCGGCGAGAACTTCGCGGGCTTCTATTCGTCGATGAAGTACTTCCAGTCGCTGGACAACGAGAACAACAAGAAGTTCGTGGCGGCGTTCAAGGCCAAGTACGGCAAGGACGCGGTGATCGGCGACGTGACGCAGGCGGGGTATCTCGGGCCTTGGCTGTGGAAGGCGGCTGTTGAAAAGGCAGGCAGCTTCGACGTGGACAAGGTGGTCGCGGGTTCGCCGGGCATCGAGCTGAAGACGGCGCCTGAAGGCTACGTGAAGCTGGACGCGAACCATCACCTGTGGAGCAAGGCGCGCATCGGGCAGGGGCAGCTGGACGGGACGTTCAAGGTGGTGGCGGAATCGGCCGAGCTGATCAAGCCGGATCCGTTTCCGAAGGGCTACCAGTAAGCCGTGCATTTCTCCCTCCCCCTCTGGGGGAGGGCGGGGGTGGGGGCAAGCGGCGGTTGATGAAGCCTTGCGCTTGCAAGCGCCGCCGAGCCCCCATCCCAACCTTCCCCCAGAGGGGGAAGGAGCCAGTACCCCAACATCGGAACACCTTGCCATGACTCTGTCGGACATGATGAACATCGGCCTCATGCAGGGCTTCGCGGGGCTGAGCCTCTTCGCGGTGCTGCTGCTGATGGGGCTGGGCCTGGCGATCATCTTCGGCCAGATGGGCGTCATCAACATGGCGCATGGCGAGTTCATGACCATCGGCGCCTACTCGATCTACCTGGCCGCGCGCGTCACCGAAAGCCTGGCGCCCGCGTTCATGCCGTACTACTTCCCCATCGCCATCGCGCTGGCCTTCGTCTTCGCCTTCATCACCGGCTGGATCGTGGAGTGGGTGCTGATCCGCCACCTCTACAGGCGCCCGCTCGACACGCTGCTCGCCACCTGGGGCGTGAGCCTGGGGCTGCAGCAGATCTTTCGCACCTTCATCGGCCCGAAGGAAGTGAGCCCCACATTGCCCGAGTGGCTCATGGGCTCGTGGACGCCGCATGAAGGCCTGGACATTCCCATCAACGGCCTCTTCGTGCTGGCGCTCACCGCGCTGGTGACGAGCGGCGTGCTCGTCGCGCTGCACAAGAGCCGCTGGGGCCTGCGCGTGCGCGCCACCGTGGCCAACCGCACCATGGCCAACGCCACCGGCATCGACACCATGAAGACCGACCGCCTGACCTTCGCCATCGGCTGCGGCATCGCCGGCGTGGCGGGCGCGGCCTTCACCACCATCGGCTCGACCGGGCCGACCTCGGGCTCGCTCTACATCGTCGACGCCTTCCTGGTCGTCACCTTCGGCGGCGCGGCCAGCCTGTTCGGCACCGTGGTCTCGGCCTTCGGCATCGCGCAGACGCAGTCGATCTCGGAGTTCTTCATGACCGGCTCGATGGCCAAGGTGCTGACGCTCTCGCTGATCGTGCTGATCTTGATGATGCGGCCGCAGGGCCTGTTCGCGGTCAAGGTGCGCCGCTGATGAACCCGATTTCTTCCTGGAGAACGTTCCGATGAATTTCATCAAGGCCTCGGTCCAGCGCTACCAGCTGGGCAGCCTGCTGTTGCTGGTGCTGCTGCTGGCGGTCGTGCTGCCGCTGTCGCTCGACATCTTTCGCCTGAACCTCGTGGGCAAGTACCTCACCTACGCCTTCGTGGCCGTGGGGCTCGTCATGGTGTGGGGCTACGGCGGCGTGCTGAGCCTGGGGCAGGGGGTGTTCTTCGGCATCGGCGGCTATGCGATGGCGATGTTCCTGAAGCTCGAGGCCTCCGACCCGATCACCACCAAGATCCAGTCGACGCCCGGCATCCCGGACTTCATGGACTGGAACCAGATCACCGAGCTGCCCGCGCTGTGGCTGCCGTTCAAGAGCCTGCCGCTGAGCCTCGCGCTGGTGGTGCTGGCGCCGATGGCGCTGGCCTGGCTCGTGAGCTTTGCGATGTTCAAGCGCCGCGTGGGCGGCGTGTACTTCGCGATCATCACGCAGGCGGTGGCGCTGATCTGCACCGTGCTCATCATCGGCCAGCAGGGCTACACCGGCGGCGTCAACGGCATGACCGACCTGAAGACCCTGCTGGGCTGGGACACCCGCACCGACAGCGCCAAGTACGTCCTGTACTACGTGTGCGTGGGCCTGCTGGTGCTGAGCATCCTGCTGTGCCGCTGGGTGCAGACCAGCAAGCTGGGCACGCTGCTGCTGGCCATGCGCGACAAGGAAGACCGCGTGCGCTTTTCGGGCTACGACGTGTCGAACTTCAAGGTGTTCACCTTCTGCCTGGCGGCCGGGCTCTCGGGCATCGGCGGCGCCATGTTCGCGCTGCAGGTGGGCTTCATGTCGCCGAGCTTCGTGGGCATCGTGCCGTCCATCGAGATGGTGATCTTCTGCGCGGTCGGCGGCCGCATGAGCCTGGTGGGCGCGGTGTACGGCGCGCTGCTGGTCAACGCGGGCAAGACGCTGTTCTCGGAGAGCTTCCCGGACCTGTGGCTGTTCTTGATGGCAGCCCTGTTCATCGGCGTGACCATGGCCTTTCCGATGGGGTTGGCGGGCGTGTGGGAAGAAAAGATCCGCCCGTGGTGGAAGTCGCGGAGGCAGGCGTTGCGCGAAGCGGCGGTCAAGCCGCCCGCGACACCGGCACCCATCGCTCCCGCCGCCACGCCACCCGAACCCACGCTGACTGAACCGACGTTGCCCGATGGCGTCGGCAGCCAGCGCGCCTGAACCGGAACACCTCATGAGCAACACAGACTTCGCGCTCGCGGTCGAAGACCTCACCGTGTCCTTCGACGGCTTCAAGGCCATCGACGACCTCACGCTGTACATCGACCGCAACGAGCTGCGCGTGATCATCGGCCCCAACGGCGCGGGCAAGACCACGCTGCTCGACCTGATCTGCGGCAAGACGCGAGCCAGCGCCGGCAGCATCAAGTTCAAGAACACCGAGCTCACCCGGATGGCCGAGCACAAGCGCGTGCGCCTGGGCATCGGGCGCAAGTTCCAGACGCCGTCGATCTACGAGAACCTCAGCGTGTTCCAGAACCTGGAGGTGTCCTTCCCCAAGGGCCGCTCGGTGTTCGGCGCACTGGCGTTCAAGTGCGACGACGAGGTGAAGGCCAAGGTGCAGGCCATCGCATCGGAGATCGGCCTGGCCGACCGCCTCGACACCGAGGCCGGTCTGTTGAGCCACGGCCAGAAGCAGTGGCTGGAGATCGGCATGCTGCTGATGCAGGAGCCGGAGTTGCTGATGCTCGACGAGCCCATTGCCGGCATGAGCGCACGCGAACGCGAACTCACGGCCGACCTGCTCAAGCGCATCTGCCAGAACCGCGCGGTGATCGTCATCGAGCACGACATGGCCTTCGTCAAGCAGATCGCGCACAAGGTCACCGTGATGCACCAGGGAAAGATCCTGGCCGAAGGGCCGATGGAGAAGGTGCAGGCGGACCCGAAGGTCATCGATGTGTACCTGGGGCACTAGGGTGAAGCCGAGCTCGTCTTGTCCCCTCTCCCGCTTGCGGGAGAGGGTTAGGGTGAGGGCCATGGGCCTTCGTCATCGCCAGACCTTTTTCACTGCGCAAAGCCCTCACCCCAGCCCTCTCCCGCAAGCGGGAGAGGGAGCAAGACAGATCAACCACGCGCCGGAGCCTTTGAAATGAGCAACATCATGCTGAAGGTCGAAGACCTGCACGTGGCCTACGGCCAGAGCGAGGCCCTGCACGGCCTCTCCTTCGAAGGCCACGCCAACGAAACCATCGCCATCATGGGCCGCAACGGCATGGGCAAGACCACGCTGTTCAAGAGCCTCATGGGCATCCTGCCGCTCAAGAGCGGGCGCATCGAGGTCGCGGGCCAGGACGTCTCGCGCGACGAGAGCTTCAGGCGCGTGGCCAAGGGCATCGCCTACGTGCCGCAGGGCCGGATGATCTTCCCCACGCTCACCGTGGAAGAGAACATCCAGACCGGCCTGGAGAACTCCAAGACCCGCCGCATCCCCGAAGAGATCTATGCCCTGTTCCCCGTGCTGTGGGACATGAAGAGCCGCAAGGGCGGCAACCTCTCGGGCGGGCAGCAGCAACAGCTTGCCATCGCACGCGCGCTGGTCACCGACCCCAAGGTGCTGCTGCTCGACGAGCCCACCGAAGGCATCCAGCCTTCGATCATCAAGGACATCGCCAAGGCGCTCAACGAGATCCGCAAGCTGCGCGGCATCACCATCGTCGTGTCCGAGCAGGTGCTGAGCTTCGCGATGGACGTAGCCGACCGGCTCTTCGTGATCGAAGGCGGGCGCCTGGTGCACGAGACCGCGCGCGACAAGACCGATGTCGATCACATCAAGGCCTATCTCTCCGTTTAACCACAACCCAACCAGGAGCCACTGCAAATGACGGACACGCTGATCAAGGTCGACCTGACCCAATCGCCCACCGAGAACGAGAACATCCACAACCGCTGGCACCCCGACATCCCGATGGCCTGCTGGGTCAACCCGGGCGACGACTTCATCCTCGAGACCTTCGACTGGACCGGCGGCTTCATCAAGAACAACGACAGCGCCGACGACGTGCGCGACATCGACCTGAGCACGGTGCACTACCTCTCGGGCCCGGTGGGCGTGAAGGGCGCGGAGCCCGGCGACCTGCTGGTCGTCGACCTGCTCGACATCGGCGCCAAGCAGGACAGCCTCTGGGGCTTCAACGGCTTCTTCTCGAAGAAGAACGGCGGCGGCTTCCTTACCGATCATTTCCCAGAGGCGCAGAAATCGATCTGGGACTTCAAGGGCATGTTCACCAGCTCGCGCCACATTCCGCGCGTCAACTTCGCGGGGCTGATCCACCCGGGCCTCATCGGCTGCCTGCCCGACAAGCCGATGCTCGACATGTGGAACGAGCGCGAAGGCAAGCTCATCGCCACCGACCCCGATCGCGTGCCCGGTCTCGCCAACCCGCCCTTCGCAGGCACCGCCCACATGGGCAAGATGACTGGCGACGCGCGCGCCAAGGCCGCGGCCGAGGGCGCGCGCACCGTGCCGCCGCGCGAGCACGGCGGCAATTGCGACATCAAGGACCTGTCGCGCGGCTCCAAGGTGTTCTTCCCCGTGTACGTCGATGGCGCGGGCCTGAGCGTGGGCGACCTTCACTTCAGCCAGGGCGACGGCGAGATCACCTTCTGCGGCGCCATCGAGATGGCGGGCTGGGTGCACATGAAAGTGACGCTCATCAAGGGCGGCATGGCCAAGTACGGCATCAAGAACCCCATCTTCAAGCCCAGCCCCATCACGCCGCAATACAACGACTATCTGATCTTCGAAGGCATCTCGGTGGACGAGAGCGGCAAGCAGCACTACCTCGACGTGAACGTGGCCTACCGCCAGGCCTGCCTCAACGCGATCGAGTACCTGAAGAAGTTCGGCTACTCGGGCGCCCAGGCGTATGCGATCCTCGGCCCGGCGCCGGTGCAGGGCCACATCAGCGGTGTGGTCGACGTGCCCAACTCCTGCGCCACGCTGTGGCTGCCGACCGAGATCTTCGACTTCGACATCAACCCGAACGCCAACGGGCCGACGAAGTTCATCGACGGCAGCATCGACATGCCGCTGTCGCAGGACGTTTGAGCCGATGCCGACCTACGACTACGAATGCCGCGACTGCGGCGGCTTCGATGCGCTGCGCAGCGTGAGCCGGCGCGACGAACCCGCCGCCTGCCCGGCGTGCGCCGCGGCGTCGCCGCGCGTGATGTCGGCCGCGCCGCGCCTGGCGCTGATGGCCGGCAGCACCCGCAGCGCCATCGAGACCAACGAGCGCGCGCGGCACGAGCCCAAGAGTTCGAAGGACTACCAGCGGCTGAAGCATCCGTCGGGGTGCGGTTGCTGCAGTACGAAACGCGGAGCGACCGTGACCGCCGCCAATGGCGTGAAGGGTGCGCCGAGCCGGCGTCCCTGGATGATCAGCCACTGAAAGATGGATGGCGAGGCCTCAGCTCGCCAACCCCGCATACACGTTCTGCACATCGTCGTTGGCGTCGATCGCCGCAAGGAAGGTCTCGACCTCTTCCAGTTGCTCGGCGCTCAGCGTCGCCGGATCGACCGGGTTCTTCGGCTTGTAGCCCAACTTGGCCGACAGCACGTTGAAGCCCTGCTCGGGCAGGGCCTTGCTCACCAGGTCGAGGTCGGTCGGGGC
>JAURWC010000048.1 GCA_030655135.1 Hyphomicrobiaceae bacterium
GTCATGCTCGTATTCCAGCGAGGCGAGGCCCGAGATGGTATCGACCATCAGCAGCGCCGGGTGGTTGGTGCGGTTGAGCGCCTTGCGAACCTCGAACGGATGGGTGACGCAGCTGGTCGAGGTCTCGTTGTGCACCACGCAGACGGCCTTGATCTTGTGCTCGCGGTCGGCGGCAAGCCTGGCCTCGATCTGGCCGACGTCGGCGCCGCGGCGCCAGTCGGTGGGCATGAATTCGACGTCGAGCTTGAATTTCTCGGCGATGCCGAGCCACAGCACCGCGAACTGTCCGGTCTCGGCCATCAGCACCTTGTCGCCGGGCGACAGCGTATTGACGATGGCCGCCTCCCAGGCGCCGGTTCCCGACGCCGGATAGATGATGACCGGCTGCTTGGTCCGGAACACCCGCTGGCAGCCCGCCAGCACGGCAAAACCCAGTTCGGCGAATTCGGGACCGCGATGATCCAGGGTCGGCATATCCATCGCCCGCAGCACCCGGTCGGGCACGTTGGTCGGGCCTGGAATCTGGAGAAAATGCCTACCAGTGTGCAGGGTCATAGGGCGTCCTTCCCGGGGGTATTATGGCTTCGCGAGCCGCTCGAATATCACTATTCGAAAATCGAAGCCAACCATATCAGCCCATATCACGCCACATGGCTTAACTTTTCTTGAGTAAGCTCAGGCAGTTGACCTGGCATCCGATGCCGGAGCTACTGATCCAAGCCAGCGAAGAAAGGCGAAGGTGTACTTTGGTCGTCCGCAGAATTACCGCCGATCCGCGCGCTGTGCTCTGCCTCGGCAAAATTCAACGCAAGGCCGCCAAGTCCGAGTGAGAACTCATGCCAGACCGAACCATTGTGCAAGCCTGGTGGCAGTTCGCAAAAGCGATCTGCGGTTACATGGCTCCCGTAGCCGCCATGGTGCTCTTCATATGGATTGGGGTATCCGAACTATACCGCTGGTACGCCACAGGCCAAATACTCGTTCCGTTTCGAGGAAGAAGCAGCTCGACCCCTGGCGACTGATCACTTATGAAAACGATCCGTGGAATTTTGTCGCAGTCTTCGCGATTCACATCATGTTACCTGCAATTGGATTGTTTTGCTGCCTGGCTATATGGTTGCGAGTCCAGCAGTGGTGGCACAACAAACCAAAGCTCAATGAATAAGGCGCCCTTGTCGGATCGCTGTGCTCAAAGACAGCCTATACCGCCAAACATGCACCGCATAGGCCAATGGCTTCCCGTAGATTACGGCACGCCCCGTCAATGCATAACAAGGCAGTTAGGCCCGCGCCGGACGCCAGAGACGTCCGAGGCTGCTCCAGGCGCGGTCCAGGATCGGCCAGAACAGCAGGGTAATGGCCAGCGTGGTGATGAAGCCGACCAGGCCGTTGGACCAGAACACCTTCATGTCGCCGCCGGCGCCGATCATCGACAGCCGGAACGCATCCTCGGCGCGGTTGCCGAGCACCAGCGCCAGTGTGAACGGCGCCAGCGGAATGCCGATCTTCTTGAATACATAGCCGACGACGCCGAAGCCGAGCATCAGCCAGATGTCGAACATCGCGTTCTGGATCGCATAGGCGCCGATCGCGCAGGACACCACGATCATCGGCGCCACCGCCGCGAACGGCACTCGCAGGATCGATGCGAAGATCGGCACCGTGGTCAGCACCAGCACGAGGCCGACCACATTGCCGAGATACATCGAGGCGATCAGCCCCCAGACGAAATCCTTGTGCTCGACGAACAACAGCGGACCGGGGTTGAGACCCCAGACCATCAGCCCGCCGAGCAGGATCGCCGCGGTGCCGGAGCCGGGAATGCCGAGCGCCAGCATCGGCAGCAGCGCGGCCGTGCCTGAAGCATGCGCCGCGGTCTCCGGCGCGAACACGCCCTCGATGCGGCCCTTGCCGAAGCTCTCGGGATCTTTCGAGAAGCGCTTGGCTAGATTGTAGCCCATGAACGACGCCGCGATCGCGCCGCCCGGCGTGATGCCGAGCCAGCAGCCGATCACTGAGGAGCGCAGCAGCGTCACCCAGTAACGCGGCAGGTCCTTCCAGACAT
>JAURWC010000052.1 GCA_030655135.1 Hyphomicrobiaceae bacterium
GCACATATTCCGCCAGCATCACCGGCGTCATCGGCATGACATTGAGCAGGCGCACCATGCCGCTCCAGGTCTGCGACAGCGTCGCCGCCGTTGCGATCGCCGGTTTCGCCAGATCGGTATCGGCGAGGTCGATCGGCACGAGAATGGATTTGAACATCTGCGCCTCCGTGTCCGCGATCAGCCTAACATAAAAACCGCTGTCCGCCTCAGTCGCCGGACGTCTGCTTCAACAGCTTCGGGCTGACGAACTTCGCCAGCCGGCCGCGGCGGAATGCCACGTCGCTCCAGTCGTCGACCTCGAAGTCGAAGATCGCCAGACCCGAGGTCGGCAGGTTGTCGCCGAGCTCCTTGCGCCCGGCGGCGTCGCCGCTGCCGGTCAGCATCAGCGCCAGTTCATGCATGCCGGGATTGTGGCCGACCAACATCAGCACCTTCGGATCGGTGGCAACAGCGGCATGGACGGCTTCCAGCAGTTGCGACGGATCGGCGGCATAGAGTTCCGGTAGAAACTCGACTTGCGGCTGGGGCACGAGATCCTTCATCGCTTCCCAGGCGATTTCCCAGGTCTGGGTTGCTCGGACCGCTGTCGAAACCAGCACGGAATCCAGCAAAGGCGGATGCCGGCCGATCCAGCCGCCGATCTCGGCGGCGTCGCGCCGGCCACGGTCATCCAGCCGGCGGTCCTGATCGCGGCCCGACGGTGCGTCGTTCTCGGTCTTGGCGTGACGCAGCAGCACCAAACGGCGCATGACGCAATCTCGATTCGTTTCGGGCATTCCGGATTAATGTACAGGCTCATGCCCGGGACAAGGTGACAAGCGTCTGATCGGTCCCTAAGAAAACGACATGGACGAGACTTTCACAAGCGCGACCAACGGAACGGACGCCGCCGCGGCGCCGGCGCGCTCGCGGCTGTCGTTCGATCTGGATGTCGATATCTGCGTGGTCGGGGCCGGGCTTGCCGGCCTCACGGTGGCGCTGGAGGCGGCACGGCTCGGCGCCAGCGTCGCGGTGCTCGAGGGCCGCCATGTCGGCTGGAACGCGTCGGGCCATCAACTCGGCACGGTGATGCCGGGTTACGGACTTGGCCTCGGCGACCTGATCGCGCGGATCGGCCTCGAAGACGCCCGCGAACTGTGGTCGCTGTCGAAAGAGGGCGCGGAATATGTCCGGGCCAACGCCAGCAAAGCGCAGATGCCGGGGATCGCGCTGAGCGAGGGAGCGCTGGAGGTCTCCAACGTCGAGGCCGGCGATGCCTTGATCAGCCGGCTGCAGATGCTCGGCGAGGATTTCGATACCGAAGTCGAGGGCTGGCAGGTCGACCGCGTTCGCGCCGAGCTCAAGACCAACCACTATTTCCACGGCGTATATTATCCAAAAGCGTTTCAGGTCGACGGTCGCAAATATCTTCATGGCCTCGCCGCGCTGGCGCGGCGGGCGGGCGCTCGGATTTTCGAGGATACGCCGGTCGTCAGCATCGATCCCTCCGGCATTCGCAAGCGCATCGTCACGCCGTCGGCGCGGTTGCGCGCATCGCATATCGTGCTCGCCGGCAACGTCCATCTCGGCGCGCCGCTGCGTCGGTTGTCGGAAACGCTGCTGCCGGTTTGGCGCTACGCAGGGGTGACCGAGCCGCTCGGCGAGCGGCTGGCTGACGCCATGACGTTTCAGGGATCGGTGAGTGACAGCGACGGCATCGACCACTTCCGGATCGTCGACGGCGACCGCTTGATGTGGGCCAGTCCGGAAACCACCTGGGCGGCGCGGTCGCAGCGTTTCGCGCCCGCCATTGCCCGCCGGATCCACACCATCTTCCCGCAACTCGGCAAGGTCGCGATTGCCGAGACGTGGGGCGGCGTGGTCGGCGAGACCGTGCACGGCATGCCGCAGATCGGCCAGCTGCGCCGGGGCTTGTGGGTTACCAGCGGCTTCGGCCGCCACGGCCTCAACACGACGGCGATGGCCGGAATGCTGATCGCGCGCAGCATTCTGTGGGGTGACGAGCGCTGGCGGCTGTTTTCGCCGTTCGAGCTGGTCTGGGCGGGCGGCGCCACCGGCCGGGTCGCCGGACATGTCGTCGGATTGTGGGGGCGGGGAAGCTCCGCCGCCGCCGGCGCGCTGGCCCGTTATCGGGAAAAGGCGCGGGTCCAAGAGCGCATTCGCGAGGCGCGGCTGGCCGAGGCCAACCGGCAGGCCGGAACGCGAGG
>JAURWC010000053.1 GCA_030655135.1 Hyphomicrobiaceae bacterium
TGGCGAGAAAGCCCGCGGTCAGGAAGAAGCCGACCGCGTTGTGGCCGTACCACCACTGGAACATGGCATCCTGCACGCCGGCCCAGGCGACGTACGATTTGGAACCGAACACCGATACCGGCAGCGCGGGATTATTGCCGAGATGCAGTACGGCGATGGTGACGATAAAGGCCAGATAGAACCAGTTGGCGACGAAGATGTGCGGTTCCTTGCGCTTCACCAGCGTCATCAGGAACACCAGCAGATAGGTCACCCAGACGATCGTCAGCCATAGATCGGCATACCATTCCGGCTCGGCATATTCCTTCGACTGGGTGACGCCGAGCAGATAGCCGGTGCCCGCGACCACGATGAACAAATTATAGCCCAGCACGACGAACCATGGCGCGAGATCGCCGGCGAGACGGACCCGGCAGGTCTTCTGCACTACATAGAACGAGGTCGCGACCAACACGTTGCCGCCGAACGCGAAGATCACGGCCGAGGTATGCAGCGGCCGCAGCCGGCCGAAGCTGGTCCACGGCAGATCGAAATTGAGCGACGGCCACGCCAGTTGGGAGGCGATCAACAGCCCGACGGCAAATCCCGCAATGCCCCAGAACACCGACGCCACCGCGGCAAACTTGATCGGGCCCATATTGTAGTTGGGCCGGCCGTTGATCTCCTGCGGCGGCAGCGCCGCGGGGCGGTCGTAGTACCGGTTCAGAATCACAAAAACCGCCGCAAGGCTGGCGGCGGCGCTCAGCGAGGCATGAAATGCAAAGGCGGTGTCGAGCGCCTTGGCGGCGCCTATCATGCACAGAAAGGCGGTCGCCGCGAACACCAGCGCCAAGCCTCTTTCACCTGTCGTCATGGTCTTCGCGTCAGGAGCTTGGCTCATGGGGAATCTCTCGTGAGGACACGAAGCCAACAACCACAATCCCGCCAGGCGCGATTTGATTGAGATCAATTACGCTCAGTTAAGGCGGTGAAGGTCGCGACCTGGCGCAGGCCTCGAGCGCCCTTGGGCTCAAGGGCGGCATGGCTCGCCGGTTTGGCAAGACAGCGGGAAAAATATATGGTTCACGCTGGCGGCGCGAAGCCGGATCAATGGAAGGCGAAGACTGAAGCGTGACGGGCATAACTCAATCGCCATCGGACGATCCGGCCCGCAATGAGCATTTCCGGCTCAAAATCGAAGGATTCGGCGTCGGAACCTGGGATCTGAACCTTGCAACCCGGGAGCTGGAATGGTCCGAGACGACGCGAAGTCTTTTCGGAATTCCGCTGGACGCGGCCGTCAGTTACGATCTGTTTCTTTCGCTGCTCGACCCTCGCGATCGCGAGCGCATCCTGCGGGAGATCGCGCGGGTTACCGAGTTCGGCGGCAATTTCGATGTGTCCTTCAGGGTCGGCACGTCGTCTGAAGCCGGTCAATGGATTCGCGAGCGCGGCGGGCTGGTCAAGGACGAGGCCGGTGTCGCACGGCATATCAGCGGCATTGCTTTCGATATCAACGGGGAGAAGCAACTCGAGGAGACGCTGAGGATCCGGGAAAACCACCTGCGCTCCATTCTCGACACGGTGCCGGACGCCATGATCGTCATCGATGGACGCGGCATCATGCAATTCTTCAGCACCGCCGCCGAGCGGCTGTTCGGCTATGCCGAGAACGAGGCCATCGGCAGGAACGTCAAGGAGCTGATGCCCGAACCGGACCGGGCGCGCCACGACGGCTATCTTGCACGCTATCAATCCACCGGCGAGCGGCACATCATCGGCATCGGCCGGATCGTGACCGGCAAGCGCCGGGATGGAACGACCTTTCCGATGCACCTGTCGATCGGCGAAATGCGATCCGGCGGCGCGCCCTACTTCACCGGTTTCGTGCGCGACCTCACCGAGCACCAGCAAACGCAGGCGCGGCTGCAGGAACTGCAGTCCGAACTGGTCCACGTGTCGCGCCTGAGCGCGATGGGCGAGATGGCGTCGGCGCTGGCGCATGAGCTCAATCAGCCGCTCGCTGCCATCAGCAACTACATGAAGGGCTCACGCCGGCTGCTGGCCGGCAGCGCCGATTCCAATACGGCAAAAATCGAAAGCGCGATGGACCGCGCTGCCGAACAGGCGTTGCGCGCCGGCCAGATCATCCGGCGTCTGCGCGACTTCGTTTCGCGCGGCGAATCCGAAAAACGCGTCGAAAGTCTCTCCAAGCTGATCGAGGAGGCCGGCGCGCTCGGCCTGGCGGGCGCCCGCGAACAGAACGTTCAGCTTCGCTTCAACCTCAACCCGGAGTCCGATCTGGTTCTGGCGGATCGGGTCCAGATCCAGCAGGTACTGGTGAACCTGTTTCGCAATGCGCTGGAAGCGATGGCGCAATCACCGCGGCGGGATCTCATCGTCAGGAACGCCAAGGTGGCGGACGACATGATCGAAATCGAGGTGTCCGATACCGGCTCGGGATTCCATGACGACGTCAAGGCCAACCTGTTCCAGACCTTCTTCACGACCAAGGACACCGGCATGGGGGTGGGTCTGTCCATCAGCCGCTCGATTATCGAAGCCCATGGCGGCCGGATGTGGGCCGAAAGCAACGCCGCCGGCGGCGCGACCTTTCGATTCACCCTGCCCGCGGCCGTCAACGAGATCTGAGATGCCGGCCGGCGCCTGCACAATATGAACGCCTGGGCGCTACCTGATCAGCGTAAACTGCGCCGGGTCTCCGGCATCACCAGCAGGATCATCAAAAGGCCTATCGCGGCAACGCCGGCGAGCCCCATGAAGGCGACATTGGTTCCGAGACGGTCGGCGGCGTAGCCGGCCAGCACGGTGCTGAGCGAGGCGCCGATGCCGGTCGCGGTGCCGACGATACCCTGCGCGAGGCTGAAGTGACCGCTTCCGAAGGCCACGTCGGCCACGATCAGCGGGATCATGACGGCGAACACCGCCGCGGTGATGCCGTCGAATATCTGCACCGCCACCAGCACATAAGGATCGGTCACGACGGCAAACAGCAGGCCGCGAATCGCCAGCGCGGCAAATCCCGCGAGCAGAAACGGCCGCCGGCCCCATCGCTGCGCCATGCGCCCGACCCATGGTGCGGCCAGCGCCACGATCGCCTGCGGCACGATGAT
>JAURWC010000055.1 GCA_030655135.1 Hyphomicrobiaceae bacterium
TCGACGCCATCACGACGGCCGCCAAAACCGGACAGATCGGCGACGGCAAGATCTTCGTCATCAACCTCGACCACGCGGTTCGCATCCGCACCGGCGAGGCCGATGCCGCGGCACTCTGATTTCGCGCTCAACCTTACACTCAGGAGTAAAACAAATGACGTTCAAACGTCCCTATAGCGCGGGATTGGCGGCCTTCGCAGTCGGCCTGCTCGCCGCGACCTCTGCTTTTGCCGAGGCAACCGTCAACAAGGGCGACAATGCCTGGATGATGACATCGACGGTGCTGGTGCTGTTGATGACGATCCCGGGCCTCGCGCTGTTCTATGGCGGCCTGGTCCGCTCCAAGAACATGCTCTCGGTGCTGGCGCAGGTGTTCTACACCGTCTGCATCGTCTGCATCATCTGGGTGCTGTACGGCTACAGCCTGGCCTTCACCGGCGGTTCGGACTTCATCGGCGGCTTCTCCAAGGCCTTCCTGAAGATCGCGCCTGAAGGCAAGACCATTCTCGATGCCCAGGTCGCGACCTTCACCGCCGACGTCAACATCACGGAGCTGATCTACATCTGCTTCCAGATGACCTTTGCGGCGATCACGCCCGCCCTCATCGTCGGCGCGTTCGCCGAACGCATGAAGTTCGCGGCGGTGGCCCTGTTCGTCCCGCTCTGGGTCACGCTGATCTATCTGCCGATGGCGCACATGGTTTGGTATTGGGCTGGACCGGACGCGATCTCTGCGGCGCTCAAGGCCGTGGAAACCGCGGCGGACGGCGCTGCCAAGACGGCTGCGACCGCTGCCTTCGAAACCGCGAAGACCGCGTTCTCGGATGACGCCGGCTTTATCTTCAAGAAAGGCGCGATCGACTTTGCCGGCGGCACCGTGGTGCACATCAACGCCGGCATCGCCGGTCTCGTCGGCGCGATCCTGATCGGCAAGCGCACCGGCTACGGCAAGGACCTGATGGCTCCGCACTCGCTGACCATGACCATGATCGGCGCCTCGCTGCTCTGGGT
>JAURWC010000057.1 GCA_030655135.1 Hyphomicrobiaceae bacterium
ATCATCGAGGCCTCCGACGCGCTGATGGTGGCGCGCGGCGATCTCGGCGTCGAACTGCCGCTGGAGCGGGTGCCGAGCCTGCAGAAACAGATGACCCGGATGGCGCGGCGCGCCGGCAAGCCGGTGGTGGTCGCAACGCAAATGCTGGAATCGATGATCCAGAGCCCCGTGCCGACCCGCGCCGAGGTCTCCGACGTCGCCACCGCCGTCTATGAAGGCGCCGACGCCATCATGCTGTCGGCCGAGTCCGCGGCCGGCAAGTTTCCGGTCGAAGCGGTTTCGACCATGAACCGGATCGGCGAGGAAGTGGAGCGCGACCCGACCTATCGCGGCGTGCTCAATGCGCAGCGCAACGATCCGGAGCCCACTGTCGGCGACGCCATCGCCGACGCCGCGCGCCAGATCGCCGAAACCCTCGACCTGTCCGCGATCATCTGCTGGACCAGTTCGGGCTCGACCGCGCTGCGGGTCGCGCGCGAGCGGCCGAAGCCGCCGGTGGTCGCGATTACGCCGAATCTCGTGACCGGGCGCAAGCTGTCGCTGGTGTGGGGCGTGCATTGCGTGGTCGCCGAAGACGCCCAGGATCTCGATGACATGGTCAGCCGCGCCGGCTCGATCGCGTTCCGGGACGGTTTTGCCAGAGCCGGCCAGCGCGTCATCATCGTGGCCGGCGTGCCGCTGGGCACGCCCGGCACCACCAACATGCTGCGCATCGCCTCGGTCGGCCCGGACGGCGACGCGGATATTTGATTTCGGTAGCAAGGCCTCGCGACAACAAGACTGTCGTCGCCCGGCTTGACCGGGCGATCCAGTACGCCGCGGCATCTCGGCTCTATCGCTGGCGTCTCTGGAATACTGGGTCGCCCGGTCAAGCCGGGCGATGACAGAGGTAAATGCTGCTGCATCGCAATGACGGTCTCTCCAGATACACGTCCGCATTCTCGCGGCGCGATGCGTCCGAGGCTTGCATCCGTTTCACCCTTCTCAAGAAAGAAGGGCGCAGGGAAAGCCGGGCGCCGATCGCACCCGCGGTCGTGCACGTAACGAGTGCACGAGTAGACCACAGGTGAACCGGATCATCCGGCTTTCCCTGCACGATGGGTTACGGCTTATAGGTGATCTCCCCGGTGAGCCATGCTCTGTTGCCACCGTCGCCTTGCGGATAGCAGATGCATCTCGACCCGGTTGGACCGGATGCATCTCCACAAAGCTTGACGCCAGCCTTGGGGCGTCAGGACCACACGATTTCACCGTCCGCGCCCGCCTCGCCAAAGCTCTCGCCGGACCTCGCGCCTATCCAGCCAGTTTCGTCGAAGACAGTTTTAAAGCGTCGTCCGTCTGCGCGCCGGATAACCGCTCACGGAGAGCAATCCGCCCTGCGATCCCTTGCGCGCCCGACGCTGTCGCGTCCATCGCATCCCACCGCGCGTTCGTGCGTCCGCGAAACGCCCCTCGCCGGGTGAGACGGGCGAATTGCTAAAGGTGATTTGCCCGACATGTTAAGTGATTTATTTTTGTTTCCGGGCCTTGACACGATTTCTGTAAATCAGAAGTGTTTTGCCCGTCGGGTCGGAAATGCGCTCCCTCTCCCGCTCTTGCGGGGGAGGGCCGGGGTGGGGGCGGCCTCAACGGCAGCTCCCGCTGAGAGAGCCCCCACCCGCCGCGCTGCGCGCGTCGGCCTCCCCGCAAGCGGGGGAGGCGAAGCAGGAGCCGTACCCCCTTCACGACATCAGCGTCGCATCCAGCGTGATCTTCGCATTCAGCAGCTTTGACACCGGGCAGCCGGCTTTCGCCTTGCCCGCCAGCTCCTCGAATTTGGCCTGGTCAGCACCGGGGATCTTCGCATTCAGCGTCAGATGCACCGCGGTGATGGCAAAACCGTCGCCCTGCTTTTCCAGGGTGACGTCGGCCCTGGTTTCCATCTGCTCCGCGGTGAGTTTGGCTTCGCCCAGTATCAGCGACAACGCCATGGTGAAGCAGGCGGCATGCGCGGCGCCGATCAACTCTTCAGGATTGGAGCCCGGCTTGCCTTCGAAGCGGCTGGCGAAGCCGTAGGGATAATCGCTGAGCGCGCCGCTCTTGGTCGAGATCGCGCCCTTGCCGTCCTTGATGCCGCCCTGCCATTTGGCCGATCCGGATGTCGTGCTCATTGAATGCTCCATGGATGGGTTGAAAGTAGCGTCTGTAAACGCAAATGCGGCGGAATAGGTCCGTAGCAAGACGCGCAGGAGACCGCCGCACCGTTCAACGCGCGGGAGCGGGCATCTTTGCGGGCGCCACGGGCTGCGCCTGGACATTAGCGGCAGGAGGAGTCGCGACCGCGAGGCCGAAAAGTCGCCATTGCCCATCGACATTCCGGAACAACAAATCGAAATCGATCTGCTGAGGCCGAGTCGGGAAATGCCCGGTCAGCCGTAGCATCCCCTTGGCGTCGAGCGTGGGTGCGGCCGCGAGCTGCGGCGCGATCAGCGCTGCGGCAAAGAGATCAAATTTGCGGCGACGCAAATCGGCAAAGCTGTCTGCCAGATCGGCCGCGCTGTTCCTGGTTTGAAAATCCGGCGCAGCCAGATCCCTCAGCACCGAATAATTTCCGGAACGGTTGGCGTCGTTGAGGGTGAGTATGGACGAGCGAATGAGGTAGAACGCCTGCTCGACGCTCACCGGCGGTTTCTCGGCGGCGGCTGCTGAAGGCTTCACGGGGACGCTCTGCCAGCGGTCGCCAAACGGCGGGGTTTCCTTCGCAGTCTGTGCCGACAGATGGGAGCCTGCTGCTGTCAACATTGCCATTGCGATGATGAGCTTACGCATCGTCAAACCCGTCTCTTGCGGGGCGAGCGGGACTACCACCCGACCCGCAGTCCGACCCGGCCGCCTGCGACGCCTCCTTCCGGCCCATAGGCGACGCCCCCATTGAGCTGCATGCTGTTGCCGACCCGCATTGCGGCGTTGACCGCGAGCCCGTTGCCACCCTGGAAAGTGCCCCAGTTCATACTGGTGGCAAATGTCTCGCCCGGCAGCAGCGTCGGCACGCCCGCCATCGCAAAGGCCATGGCGACACCGGAATAGGCCTTGTTGGTCCGCGCATCGATGTCGGTCAGACGATTGTTGATCGCGCTGAGCTGGGAATTGATCGCGCCGACGTCGGCGCTCGATGCCAGTCCGAGGCCGGCGAGCGAACTGGTCGCGAGATTGCCGCCGGCATCCGAAGTCACCACTTGCACCGGCCCGCTCTGCGCCGCCCGGCTTGCCACCGAACTGACGCCGCCCATGGTGTAAGTATTGCTGGCGGTGCCGAACACCTGCTGGTTGGCGCGGGTCACGGTCGCGCCATTGCCGACGGCAGTGGAGTTCGCGTAATTCGCGCTGCTGCCGGTGCCGACCGCGACGGCGTTATTGCCTGCCACCGAAACACCGTTGCCGATGGCAATGCCGCTGGCGCCGGTCACGGTGCCGGTATTGCCCATCACCACGGTATTGGTGGCGTTGACCGTGTTGCCCGAGCCGTACACCGAGGAGCCGGCGGCGCTCGCGCTGCCCGCGACCATATTGCCGGATCCGGTGACCTGGACGTTGTTGCCATAGCCGGCGGTGTTGCCGCTGTTGACGCTGTTGCCGTCGCCGAACACGAAGCTGTTGTTGCCGTTGATGGTGTTGGGATCGCCGATGCTGAAGCTGCCGTTGCCGTTCACCGTCTGGCCGGTGCCGAAGGCGCCGCTGTTGTTGCCGGTAACGGTGTTGCCGGAGCCGGCGGCGATGCTGTTGGCGCCATTGGCAACACTGCCGAAGCCGAACGAAGCGCTCTGGCTGCCGAGCGCCCGCGCGCCGGCGCCGAAGGCCGAGGAATTGGCGCCGATGGCACCGGAGTCGCGGCCAACCGCCGTGTTCGACGTGCCGGCGCCGCCGGCGTTGGAGGCGGTGCCGATCGCGATGTTCTGGCTTCCATCGCCGGACGCATTCGAGTTGATCCCGATCGCACTGTTGTTGGAGCCGACGCCGCTGGCGATGGCATTGTAACCTGTCGCGATGTTGCTGCTGCCGTCGCCACTGGAGTTGGAAAATGACCCCGACGCGACGTTACGGGAGTTCACGCCTTCGGCGTTGGCGGCGACCCCTGTCGCGCTATTGCTGCTGAGATCGCCGCGGGCGCTGGAGTATGCTCCCAATACGATATTGTAGGACAAGAAGCCAGATGCATTGCTGTCCCGTCCGATGGCGCTGTTATTGGAAAAGTCGCCCGACGCATTGGCATAAAATCCAAAGGCATTGTTTTGACTGAGGGAGCCCGAGGCGTTCGAAGTATTGCCGTAGGCCGAGTTGCTGGAATCGTTTCCGCTGGTGTTCGAACTAATGCCGGTGGCAGTGTTGCGTGAATTGCTCCCGCTTGCATTTGCTCCAGCGCCAAACGCTGCGTTGAAGGAGCCGCTTCCACTCGCATTGGTATTAAATCCGACCGCAACATTGTTGGAGCCGTCGTTGGCGGATCCGGCGTTGGCGGCATAGCCGCAGGCCATATCGCCCCCACCCGCAGTCGATCCGTTAGCCGACAGGCCGGTGGTTCCGTCGGAACTCACACCGCAGATTGACTGAGCGGCGACCGATCCGCCCCACAAAGCGAATGCACCCGCCAGCATTATTGCGCGAAAATATTGCATCGGTTCCCCGCTGTCGCCGACGGGGCCGCCAAGGACATTCTCGCCCCGCGATATTTTCACGCCCGCTTGCCGAAAATACTTATGCCAAGCGGTTCGCTTGAATTCAACCGAACACAGCGAAGATGAGTGTGCTGTTGCTGCGCAGACACATTACAATACACGCGCAAAATGTTGCGCCACTGCATACCTGGCTGCAACGACACCGCTGCATTTCGCGCCGTGCCCCACCACTCACCAAGATGGTGGGCACGAAGATGGTGGGCACGCCACGGGGCGCGCATACGCGCGACTCGTCGCTTTGCCCACGCTGCGGTTCCTGCGATTTGCTACGCTCCGACCAGCGCTTTCGCCGGCAGCACCGCCTGCACCACGAGGCCGCGGGCGCGGGCGTCCATCACGCCAACGGCGCGCAACGCCAGCAGCGTCACAGTCTGCACCGCGTCGCGCAATTTGGCCTGGTCGTCGAGATTGTCCGGCGCCATCGGCCCGACCAAGGCTTCATGCAGAGCACCGAGCAGCGCCGCCGCTGCCAGCGCCGTATCCTGCGCGGGCAAATGCCCGGCTCGGATCGCTGCGCTGATGCGCAGTTCGATCTCGCCGGCGATCTCGCGGCGGCTGGCGAGGCGCGACTCGGTCACGTCGACCTCGACCGGCTCGGCCAGAATTCCCCACGACAATTTGCGATGCGACACGACGTGCACGGCGACCGTGGTCACCGCCGCGGCCAAGGCCGAGGACGGCCCTGGGGCGGCGTCGGCGGCGCGGCGGATCGCGGCGAGTTCGTCGCGCGAGACGTCGGCGATCAGTTCGGAGATCAGGTCGGCCTTGGAGGGAAAATAGCGATACACCGTGCCGGCCGCCACATTGGCGCGGATCGCCACCGGGGCGATCTGCACCGCGGCCATGCCGCCG
>JAURWC010000030.1 GCA_030655135.1 Hyphomicrobiaceae bacterium
TTTTTCACAAGTAATAATAATTTTTTCAATATCAGTAGATATTCCTGTAACTTTTCCAAAATTTAAATATGAATTATTATTAATTATATTTTTTGGATCGCCATCTAAATCAGAATCGGCATCATTTAACTCGTCATTTAAATCATGGTTGCTATCAGATTTATCAGAATTACTGTTTAGATCAGAATCATCACATGAATCATCATCCATATCTTTTTCACAAGTAATAATAATTTTTTCAATATCAGTTGTTGTCACATCAATAACTTTTCCAAAATTTAAATATCCAGAAACCGACATCGATAATATTGTTGTATATATGGCAATACATTTTTATGTATGAAATATTCAATATTTTCTTAAAGGGATGCCTATTTTATAATGTAAATGGATATTACATTATTAGAACAGCAAAATAAGACGATCGGTAAGATTGTACATATAAGTGATATACATATATATTTACCGATTGACAATAATAGAAAAAAAGAGTATGATATAATATTAAATAATTTGTATGGGCAAATCAGCAAATTAATTAATGAAAATAACAATTTATTAATATGTATAACGGGTGACCTGTGTCATAAGAATAAGTTATATGGAAAAGAAATTAACTATGTCGAATTATTTTTGGCAAAATTGTGCAGCTATGCGCCTGTCGTAATGAGTCCGGGTAATCATGATTATAATAGTTACGAATCAGAAAAAATGACATACATTGAACCAATAATGAGGAACAAAAAGACTACTAATCCATTTTATCTATTATCTGAGAATGGATTATATAGGTATAATAATTTAATATTTGGGCTGACGTCCGTATATTCAAAATGTGTTGTGAAATGTGACGTACATGTGGATAAAAATATAAAAAAAATTGGATTGTATCATGGACATGTACATTCAAAAAAAATTAGCAAGATCGTTCCGGACAAGGATTGTTATTTCAAGCTAAATGAATTTGAATCATATGATATGTGTTTATTTGGCGATATCCATCAGCCATCATCACTGGATGATGCACAATCTAGATGGTACGCCGGTTCATTGATACAACAACAGGGAGAACAGTTGGACCATGGATATGTATTATGGGATGTAGAGAAATCTAGAGGAGAATTTATTAAGTTAAAAAATGAGTATGGATATGTTACATTTGAAATAGATGAGGATGGATACAATAAAATAAGCACAGAAGATTATCCAAAATATGCAAAAGTCCAATGTATGTATAAAAATATTGATTATACTAGGGCAAAAAAATATGCGGAAGATATTAAAAAAAAATATGGAGTGTACGTAGAACCACAAATGGATTTTACTGTAAAAAATACGCAAAATAACAATACAATAAACAACAATATAAATGATATACAAACTAAGGAGGGTCTGTATGATTTTATTGTAAAATATATATCAGAAAGGGAAAATATAGATGAAATGAAAAAAATAGATTATTTTATTAAAAAAATTATGAATA
>JAURWC010000032.1 GCA_030655135.1 Hyphomicrobiaceae bacterium
CGCGACATCATCGAGGCCGAGGCGGCGCGCAACAAATATGTGCTGGTGCCGGAGCCGGGCCGTCCGGACAATGGCGTCGTCACCGGCCGCTACGCCATCGCGCGATTCAATCTCGAATCCATCGGCAAGCCGAGCCATGCCGGCGCGACACTGTCGTCGGGCCGCTCGGCCATCCGCGAGATGGCGCGGCAGATTCTCGCGATCGACGGCATGACAACGGCGGATTGCACCTTCTCGGTCGGCATCGTGCATGGCGGGCAATGGGTCAACTGCGTCGCCACCACCTGCACCGGCGAGGCGCTGAGCATGGCGAAACGCCAGGCCGATCTCGACCACGGCGTCGAGCGGATGCTGGCGCTGTCCGGCACCGCCAATGATGTTACCTTTAAAGTGACGCGCGGCGTGACCCGACCGGTCTGGGAGCCCGATGCCGGCACCATGGCGCTGTATGAAAAGGCGCAAGGCCTCGCCAGGGCGATGGGCAAGGAACTCCCCCATGCCAGCGCAGGCGGCGGCTCCGACGGCAATTTTACCGGCGCGATGGGAATCCCGACGCTCGACGGATTGGGCGTGCGCGGCGCCGATGCCCATACGCTGAACGAACATATCGAAGTCGACAGCCTCGCCGAGCGCGGCCGCCTGATGGCGGGGCTGCTGGCGACGCTGGAGTGAGGGAGTTGCCAGCAGCAAGCGAGACCGTCATCCTGCGGTGCGAGCTCAGCGGCGCAATTGCGCCGCTGACTTGGCGAGCCTCGAAGGATGGCCGCACATGAGTTCGATCGAGGCCGTCGCTGAGCGACGGCACCTCAGGATGACGTAGGTACGCGTTGCAACAGAGTACCCACTTCGGGGAATACGTCTCTAATGGCACCGAATTTGCTTAACTGGAAACGACGGGCGGGGAACTAAATCCGCGGCAACCAAAACACGATTGCCGCATAATTGATGGACAACGATGCTCGGATATCTGCTTCGCCGCGTGTTGGCCGCCATTCCCGTGATGGGCGTGGTGGCGCTGTTCGTGTTCCTGCTGCTGCGGCTGACGCCGGGCGATCCCGCCGCGATCCTGGCCGGCGACAACGCGACGCCCGAACAGCTCGAACGCATCCGAACCTCGCTCGGGCTGAACGAGCCGCTCTACACCCAGTTCTTCACCTGGATCGGCAAGCTGCTGCAGGGCGACCTCGGCGTATCCCTGATCTCGAATGTGCCGGTCATGAAGATGATCAGCCAGCGCATCGAGCCATCGATTTCGATCGCGCTGTGCACCATCATTCTCGCCATCGTGGTCGCCGTACCGCTCGGCGTTCTCGCCGCGTGGAAGCACGGCACATGGATCGATCGTGTCGTGATGGGCCTGTCCGTCGTCGGCTTTTCCGTGGCGGTGTTCGTGATCGGCGATTTGCTGATCAAGTTTTTCGCGCTCGATATGCGCTGGCTG
>JAURWC010000063.1 GCA_030655135.1 Hyphomicrobiaceae bacterium
CCTCGAGCGGCTCGAGATCGAGAATGGAAATCAGGTCGATGACACCTTTGGACATGGCAGCGCTTTCGGGAGTCATTCCGGGGCACGCTTCTGCGCGTGAACCCGGAATCTCGAGATTCCGGGTTCGTTCGCTAACGCTCACGCCCCGGAATGACGGGGCTGAGCCCTTGTTTCGCATATCTGTTTCGCCCAGCTATACTCCGTGGGCAAGGGCGTCAGTGAGTGAGATAGCATGTCGGGACAGCGAAGCATTGTCATCTGCGGCGGGGCGTTCGCGGGCTTGGCGCTGGCCTTGGCGCTGCGTCAGGGCCTTGGCGCCGATATTCCCGTGATCGTGGCCGATCCGGCGCTGGCAACGCGCCCGAGCCGCGACCCGCGGGCCACGGCGATCGTCGCGGCCTGCCGCCGGCTGTTCGAGGTACTCGGTGTCTGGGATCAGGTCGCAGGACAGGCGCAGCCGATTCTCGACATGGTCGTCACCGATTCCAAGCTGGAAGACGCCACAAGGCCGGTATTTTTAACCTTTGCCGGCAACGTCGAGCCGGGCGAACCGTTCGCGCATATGGTCGAGAATCGCCATCTGATCGACGCACTGGTCGCGCGCGTCGAGGCCGCGGGCATCGACCTCAGGGCCACCGCGGTGACCAGTTTCGAGTCGCGCAGCGATGGCGTCGATGTGACGCTGGCCGACGGCAGCGTGATCGAGGCCAGCCTCTTGGTCGCCGCCGACGGCGCGCGCTCCCGGCTGCGCGAGCGCGCGGGGATCGCCACCCATGGCTGGGACTATGACCAGTCCGGCATCGTCGTCACCGTCGGCCATGAGCGCGATCATCACGGCCGCGCCGAAGAACATTTTCTGCCGGCGGGACCGTTCGCGATCCTGCCGCTGACCGGAAACCGCTCGTCGCTGGTGTGGACCGAGAAGCGCGCGGAAGCGGCGCGCATCGTTGCGCTGAGCGAAGAGGAATTTCACGGCGAACTCGAGCAGCGCTTTGGTCTGCACCTTGGCGAGATCAAGACGCTCGACAAGCCGCGCGCGTTTCCGCTCGGCTATTTCGTTGCGCGCTCCTTCATTGGCGAGCGGCTGGCGCTGGTCGGCGACGCCGCGCATGTGATTCACCCGATCGCGGGCCAGGGGCTCAACATGGGCCTGAAGGATGTGGCCGCACTCGCCGAAGTGATCGTCGATGCCGCGCGGCTCGGCATCGATCTCGGGCAAGCCGACGTGCTCGACCGCTATCAGCGTTGGCGCCGCTTCGACACCATGGCGATGGGGCTCGCCACCAATTCGCTCAATCTGCTGTTCTCCAACGAATCGACGCTGCTGCGCACGGTGCGCGATATCGGCCTCGGCCTGGTCGACCGCGCCCCGCCGCTCAAGAGCCTGTTCATCCGCCAGGCCGCGGGATTGTCAGGCGAAGTGCCGCGGCTGTTGAAGGGCGAGGCGTTGTAGAGCAACCGTTCGCGGCGACATTGGACTGCCGCTTCCCCACCATTGTCATTCCCGCGCAGGCGGGGATCCAGTACGCCGCGGCCTATCGATTCAATTTCAATCGTCTCTGGAATACTGGATCGTCCGCTTTCGTGGACGATGACAGTTGAGGTTGTGGCGCGCTAAAAAATTGCTTCGCTTGCGCTCGCAATGACGGGTCGCGCTAATCGATCTTCCGCGCCTCTTCCGGCAGCATGATCGGGATGCCGTCGCGGATCGGATAGGCCAGTTTGGCCGAACGCGAGATCAGTTCCTGCTTGGCCGCGTCGAACTCCAGCGGGCCCTTGGTCAGCGGGCAGACCAGGATTTCCAGCAATTTGGGATCGACGGTGGCTTCAAGGCGTTCGGACGAGGAGGTCATGCGGTGGTCTCCGGCTCGGGCTTGATCCCTTAGCATATTCGTTCGGCACGGCCAGCCGGCCTATCATCGCGCGGCGATAGCGAGCAATTCGTCGATCACGGCGGCCTGTTTGGCCTTTGAAAGCGGCTGTTCCGACAGCGCATAGCCGAGATACGCCCAATAGACGACCTGCGCCCGCGCCCGGGCCGTGGCGGGGGGCAGTCCGTTGGCCCGGAACAGGTTTTCCACATAGCTCAGCCGGCGCCGGTCGATCGCCTGCAC
>JAURWC010000033.1 GCA_030655135.1 Hyphomicrobiaceae bacterium
GATCGATGAGCAAGCACCCTGAAGTAACGATTCCGGCGCTGGACGCCTGGCAGCAGGCCGCGGCCAAGTCCGCGCCAGACGGCGACCTGGCCCGGCTGGACTGGACGACGCCCGAGGGTCTGACGGTGAAGCCGCTCTACACCGCGGCCGATCTGAACGGCTTGCAATACACCGACACCTTGCCCGGCTTCGCTCCGTTCCTGCGCGGCCCGCAGGCGACCATGTACGCGGCGCGGCCCTGGACGATTCGTCAATACGCCGGTTTCTCGACCGCCGAAGAATCGAACGCCTTCTACCGCCAGGCGCTCGCCGCCGGGGCGCAGGGCGTGTCGGTGGCCTTCGACCTGGCCACCCATCGCGGCTACGATTCCGACCATCCGCGCGTCGTCGGCGATGTCGGCAAGGCCGGCGTCGCCATCGACTCGGTGGCGGACATGAAGATTCTCTTCGACGGCATTCCGCTGGACAAGGTCTCGGTGTCGATGACCATGAACGGCGCCGTGCTGCCGGTGCTGGCCGGCTACATCGTCGCCGCCGAGGAACAGGGCGTCAGCCAGGACAAACTCGCCGGGACCATCCAGAACGACATCCTCAAGGAGTTCATGGTCCGCAACACCTACATCTATCCGCCCGCGCCGTCGATGCGCATCATCGCCGACATCATCGGCTACACGGCGGCCAACATGCCGAAGTTCAACTCGATCTCGATCTCCGGCTATCACATCCAGGAAGCCGGGGCGACGCAGGCGCTGGAGCTGGCGTTCACGCTGGCCGACGGCATGGAGTATGTGCGCACCGCGCTACAGACGGGCCTCGGCGTCGATGCCTTCGCCGGGCGGCTGTCCTTCTTTTTCGGCATCGGCATGAATTTTTATCTGGAAGTCGCCAAGCTGCGCGCGGCACGCCTCCTGTGGTGGCGGATCATGAAGGAGTTCGGCGCACTGACCCCGAAATCGCTGATGTTGCGCACCCACTGCCAGACCTCCGGCTGGTCGCTGACCG
>JAURWC010000034.1 GCA_030655135.1 Hyphomicrobiaceae bacterium
AATCGCGAAGGTAAGGCAAAGCGTTCGGGCCGTTTCAACGGTCGTCGCAACCACACCAAGCGCGCTTTCGTGTGCCTGAAGCCTGGCCAGGAAATCAACTTCTCCGAGGAGGCTAAATAATGGCACTCGTTAAGATGAAACCAACCTCACCAGGCCGTCGCGGCATGGTGAAGGTGGTGAACCCCGACCTGTACAAAGGTCGTCCGTTCGCTGCCCTGGTTGAAAAGAAATCGAAGACCGCCGGCCGTAACAACAACGGTCACATCACCACCCGTCACATCGGTGGTGGTCACAAGCAGCACTACCGTCTGATCGACTTCAAGCGTCAAAAAGATGGTATCCCTGCGAAGGTCGAGCGGATCGAATACGATCCAAACCGTACCGCCAACATCGCGCTGCTGTGCTACGCCGATGGCGAGCGTCAGTACATCATCGCCACCAAGGGCATGTCGGTCGGTGACTCGGTCATGAACGGTTCGGAAGCGCCGATCAAGTCGGGTAACTGCCTGCCAATCCGTAACATCCCGGTCGGTACCGTGATGCATTGCGTCGAAATGCTGCCAGGTAAGGGTGCCCAGATGGCCCGTACCGCCGGCGCCGGCGTCGTGCTGATGGCCCGCGAAGGCACCTACGCCCAGGTCCGCCTGCGTTCGGGTGAAGTGCGCCGCGTCCACATCGAATGCCGTGCAACGGTAGGCGAAGTCGGTAACGCCGAGCACAGCCTGCGCAAGATCGGTAAAGCCGGTGCGATGCGCTGGCGCGGTGTTCGTCCTACCGTTCGCGGTGTGGTCATGAACCCGGTCGATCACCCGCACGGTGGTGGTGAAGGTAAAACCGCAGCTGGTCGTCATCCAGTGTCGCCTTGGGGCCAACAGACGAAGGGCAAGAAGACGCGCCGTAACAAGCGTACGACTTCCATGATCGTCTCGCGCCGCGGCAAGAAATAAGGATAAGACATGACACGTTCATTGAAAAAAGGGCCGTTCACTGACGCCCACCTGGTGAAAAAAGTCGAGACCGCGCAAGCGAACAAAGACAAAAAGCCAGTAAAAACCTGGTCGCGCCGCTCGACCATCACGCCAGATTTCATCGGCCTGACGATCGCGGTTCACAATGGCAAGCTGCACGTGCCAGTGTATGTTTCCGAGAACATGGTTGGTCACAAGCTCGGCGAATTCGCACTGACCCGTACGTTCAAGGGCCATGCCGCTGACAAGAAGGCGAAGAAATAATGGAAACCAAAGCTATCCTCAAAGGTGTGCGCCTGTCCGACCAAAAAGGTCGCCTGGTTGCCGATCTGATCCGTGGCAAGAAAGTTGAAGCAGCACTCAACATTCTCCAGTTCAGCCCGAAAAAAGGTGCAACGATCATCAAGAAGGTTCTGGAGTCCGCCATCGCGAACGCCGAGCACAATGATGGCGCTGACATCGACGAGCTGAAAGTGGTGCAGATCTACGTTGAAAAGGGCCCGATCCTCAAGCGCTTCACTGCACGCGCTAAGGGCCGGGGTGATCGTATCTCGAAACAATCCTGTCACATCTACGTGACTGTCGGCAACTAAGGGGTCACGATGGGACAGAAGATTCATCCAACAGGCTTTCGCCTGTCAGTAACCCGTAACTGGGCATCGCGTTGGTACGCGGGCAATGGTAACTTTGCCCAAATGCTGAACGAAGATCTCAAGGCACGTGCGTTCCTGAAAAAGAAACTGAAGAACGCTTCGGTTGGCCGCATCGTCATCGAGCGTCCAGCCAAGAACGCGCGCTTCACGATCTACAGCTCGCGCCCAGGCGTGGTCATTGGTAAAAAAGGCGAAGACATCGAAGTACTGAAGTCGGCCCTGACCAAGATCATGGGCGTGCCTGTGCACGTGAATATCGAAGAAATCCGCAAGCCGGAAATCGACTCGCAGCTGATCGCCGATTCGATCTCGCAGCAGCTGGAAAAGCGCATCATGTTCCGCCGCGCGATGAAGCGCGCCATGCAAAACGCCATGCGTCTGGGTGCCCTGGGCATCAAGATCATGTCGGCTGGCCGCCTGAACGGCATCGAAATCGCGCGTACCGAGTGGTACCGCGAAGGTCGCGTGCCGCTTCACACCCTGCGCGCCGACATCGACTACGGCACCTCGGAAGCTAAGACCACGTACGGCGTCATCGGCGTCAAGGTCTGGGTCTACAAGGGCGACACGCTGGGTCGCAACGACCTGCCGGCCGTCGAAACGCCGCGTCCCGAAGAAGAACGTCGTCCGCGCGGTCCGCGCCGCGATGGCCGCCCCGGCGACCGTCCGGGTGGCGACCGTCGTGGTCCCGGCCCCCGTGCCGGCGGCCGCGGCCCGATCGGTGGCAACACCGCTCCGGCCGATGGCAGCGACAAGCCCGCAGAAGCAACCGGCGCGGCCGGTGCAGACTCGAAACCCGCCGTTAAGCGCGTCCGCAAAGCCGCGCCCGCTGCAGCAGCGGACGGTGCCAAGACCGAGTAATCGGTCGCTCCCGGGCACGCAAGTGCCTGGGGCCCTCACGGAGTAACAAGACATGCTGCAACCTGCACGAAGAAAGTTCCGCAAGGAACAAAAGGGCCGCAACACCGGCGTCGCAACCACGGGTAACTCGGTTGCGTTCGGTGACTTCGGTCTCAAATGCACCGACCGCGGCCGCCTCACGGCGCGCCAGATCGAAGCCGCTCGCCGCGCAATTTCGCGTCACGTGAAGCGCGGTGGCCGTATCTGGATCCGCGTGTTCCCGGACAAGCCGATCTCTACCAAGCCCGCTGAAGTGCGGATGGGTAACGGTAAGGGCAACCCCGAGTACTACGTCGCCGAAATCCAGCCCGGCAAGATCGTGTTCGAGATCGTCGGCGTACCCGAAGAACTCGCCCGCGAAGCGTTCCGCCTGGCCGCCGCCAAGCTTCCGCTGCGCACGACGTTCGTCGCTCGCCAGCTCGGCGCCTGAGAGGAGAACATCCATGGCAACACGTAAGAAAAAAGAAACCGCGGCTCCGGCCAAGGTGACCAAGGCTGCAACCCTGCGCACGAAAGATGTCGCAGCGCTGCAAACCGAAGTCAAGGAACTGCAGAAGGCCCATTTCGGCCTGCGCATGCAGAAAGCCACGCAACAGCTGTCGAACACCTCGACGCTGCGCGTGACGCGCCGCGACATCGCGCGCGCGAAGACCGTTCTTGCTCAGAAAGAGCAAGAAGCCCAAGCCGCCAAGTAAGGAGTGAACATGACGGAAGCTAAAAAATCCCTCAAGCGCACCTTGATCGGCAAGGTGGTCAGCGACAAGCGTGCCAAGACCGTGACCGTGCTGGTCGAGCGCCGTGTGAAGCACGAGCTCTACGGCAAGATCGTGGCCAAGACGAGCAAGTACCACGCCCATGACGAAAAGGGCGAGTACAAGCTGGGCGACACCATCGAGATCACGGAAAGCCGTCCGATCTCGAAGACCAAGAACTGGGTCGTGACCCGTCTGGTCGAGAAGGCTGTCCTGGTCTAAACCGACCGGATATCCGGCTCTCAACAGCCCACCCGAAAACGGCCCACAATGTGGGCCGTTTTTCTTTTTCCGGAGCACTCACATGATCAAAGTCGGCGACACCCTTCCCACGGCCACCCTGCAGGAATACTCTGAAGTCGAGGGCGAAGGCTGCAGCATCGGCCCGAACCCCGTGGACGTGGCCAAGGCATCGGCCGGCAAGACCATCGCGCTGTTCGCGCTGCCCGGCGCCTTCACGCCGACCTGCTCGGCCAAGCACGTGCCCGGCTACGTGCAGCACTTCGACGACTTCAAGGCCGCCGGCGTGGACGAGATCTGGTGCGTGAGCGTCAACGACGCCTTCGTGATGGGCGCCTGGGCGCGCGACCAGAAGACCGGCGCCAAGGTGCGCATGCTGGCCGACGGCAGCGCCGATTTCGCCAAGGCCACCGGCCTCACGCTGGACCTGACCGGCCGCGGCATGGGCCTGCGCAGCAACCGCTACTCGATGCTCGTGAAGGACGGCAAGGTCGCGACGCTCAACGTCGAGGCGCCGGGCAAGTTCGAAGTCAGCAACGCCGAGACGCTGCTGTCGCAAGCCCGCGGCTGAGCCTAGAGATCCACTTTCAGGTAGTGGGCCCCGGCAACGGGGTTGTGATAGTAGGGCGGCACCTCGGCGAACCCGAGGTCTTCGTACAGCGCCCGCGCCGACTCCATGTCGTCCAGCGTGTCGAGCAGCACGCAGCCGTAGCCCGCGCTGCGTGCCGCATCCAGGATCGCCTCGGCCAGCTGCCGGCCGAGGCCCAGCCCGCGAAAACCGGGGCGCACGTACAGGCGCTTCATCTCCGCGGCGTTGGCGTAGTCGGCGTTGTCCAGAGGGCGCAGCGCGCAGCAGCCCGCCACATGGGCCAGAGTGCCGTCGGCGCGTTTCAGCGTCGGCGCCTGCCGTCCGGCTTCTTCCTTCACGTTCACGGGATCGACCAGCGCCAGCAGCAGGGTGCCGCGCGGTTCGGCGTAGTCGCCGGGCAGGCTGGCCAGTTCGCCTTCGAAGTCCTGGAATTCGAGGTCGATGCCGAGCGAGCCTGCGTAGTCGCGAAAGATCGCGCGCGTGGCGTCGATCTCGTGCGCCTCTTCGGGCGTGAGCAGCACGACGGCCGGCATGGCCGACAGGGGCAGGGGGCGGGAGACGGAAAAGCTCATACGCGCAAGGAAGAAACCCAGAAAGCCACGCCCGCGCAGAGCGCGAACAGCACCAGTGCGAGCAGGCGCGAAGCCGCATCGTCGCGGCTCGGCGCGACGCGGTCTGCCGCACCATTCACCGCACCGTTCACGGTGGGCAACTGCTTGTCGCCCGTCACCATCGGCCGCACCAGCCGATGCCGCCTGACCAGCACATGAAAGAGCACGGCCAGCACATGCAGGCTGACCAGCGCAATCACGGTCCACCTGCCCGGCGACCGATGCCAGCTGGTGGCCAGGCTGACCACCTCGCCCGAGACGAAGCGCGTGAGCGGCCCGGACGCCGAAATCTCGTCGTCCGCCATCAGCCCGGTGGCGACCTGCAGCGCCAGGATCGCCAGCACCGCGAACACCGACAGCGCGCCCAGCGGCGTGTGCCCGACCAGGTGATCGGGATGCGCGCGGCCACGCAAGTACGCGAAGACCGAGCGCGGCGAATAGACGAACGCGGCAAAGCGCGACCAGCGCCCGCCCACGAAGCCCCAGAGCAACCTGAACATCAGCAGCGCGAGCACCGTGTAGCCGATGCGAAAGTGCCATTCCATGACGCCGCCCAGCCCCGTGCCGATCATGCCGAGGACTGCGACGGCCAGCGTCCAGTGGAAGAGGCGCGTGGGCAGGTCCCAGACCCGTGTGAGGGCGCCGGTGCCGGAGGCCGTGCCGAAAGGAGCGGCCACGGAAGAGTCGGTCATCGAAGGTGGCGCCGGGGGGAGGGCGCGATGCTGCGGAAGGCGCAGATTAGCAAAGTCCAGGTCCCAACCTGCTTCGGGTTGTTGCTAGAGGCCGCGCGGCGCCGTCCTACACTGGCCCGCGCTGCCGCACCGGATGGCGCCCCATCCACAAAAAGGACCACACGATGACCCGACTTGCCTCGTTCACGCTCGCAGCCGCCTGCGCCGCGATGTCCCTCCCCGCGGCCGCCCAGTTCGCCAAGCCCGAAGACGCGATCAAGTACCGCCAGAGCGCATTGTTCGTGATGAGCCAGCACTTCGGGCGCCTCGGCGCCATGGCCAACGGCCGCGTGCCGTACGACGCGGCGGCCGCCGCAGCCAACGCCGAGGTGGTCGCGGACATGGCCAGGCTGCCTTGGGCGGGCTTCGGCCCCGGCACCGAGGGCGGCAAGGCCAGGCCCGACGTGTGGAAGGAAGACGCCAAGTTCAAGGAGCGCCAGCAGAAGCTGATCGAGGAGACTGGCAAGCTGGCGACCGCGGCCAAGGCCGGCAATCTCGACGCGCTCAAGGTCCAGTTCGGCCCGACGGCGGCGAGCTGCAAGGCCTGCCACGACAGCTTCCGCAACCAGTAGGCCCTCGGTCGGCCACAAGCAAAAAAGGCGCTCTTTCAGGAGCGCCTTCTTGTTCGAGAGAGACGGGAGATCAGGCCTCGGCCAGCAGCTTCTCGATCAGTTTGTGCAGCTCGGCGAAATCGGGTTCGCCCACATAGCGCTTCACGATCTCGCCGCGCTTGTTCACCAGGTAGGTGGTGGGCGTGAGCTTCACGTCGCCCCAGGCCTGCGCCACGCTGCCGGTGTTGTCGATCGCGACCTTGAACGGCAGCTTGCGCGTCTGGGCGAAGTTGACGACGTAGCTCGGCGGGTCGTAGCTCATGGCCACGGCCAGGGTGTCGTAGCCCTGCGCCTTGTACTTGTCGTAGGTGGCGATCACCTTCGGCATCTCGCCCACGCAGGTCACGCAGCTCGTGGCCCAGAAGTTGACCAGGGTGACCTTGCCCTTCAGGTCGGCGGTGCTCTTTTGCGTACCGTCCAGCAGCACGAAGGTCGAGGCCGGCGCGGCGGTGGCGCCGGAGCCGAAGTACACCCCCACGCCGGCGGCCAGCGCAATCACGACGGAGGCAACAGCAATGTATTTCTTCATGACATCCCACAGACAAGGGCGGCGCGATTTTAGTTCCGGCTGCCGGATTCGTGCTGGCGGCGCTCCGGGTGACCATCGAGCGAACCCGGCGGCTCGATAATCGCTCCCCCATGCCGTCGTCCATCCCCCGCCCCTGGCTCGCGCTGGCCGCGGCAGCCCTGCTGGCTGCCTGCAGCCCCACCTTCAACTGGCGCGAAGTGCCGATCGCCGAGTCCGGCCTGGTCGCGCTGCTGCCGTGCAAGGCCGACCGCGCCGACCGGGCGCTGCCGCTGGGTGCTGAATCGGTGCGGGTCGACATGACGGGCTGCGAGGCCGGCGGCGCCACCTTCGCCATCGCGCATGCGTCCGCCAACGGTCCCGCGCAGGCCGAGGCCTGGCTCGGCGCCTGGCGCGCCGCCACGCGAGGCCAGATTGCCTTGCAGGGGGATCGGCCGGTCCTGGAGCGGCCCGCCACCGTGCAGCGCGCCACTGCCACGCCCGCGCCGCTGCAGCTCGAGGCGGCCCAGGGCGCCTCGCCCGTGCAGATCCTGTGGTTCGCCCAGTCGCAGAAAGACGGCACCGTCGCGCTCTACCAGGCCACCGTGCTCGGCAAGCCCTCCTCCGCCGAGGCTTCGAAGACTTTCTTCGAGGGCTTGCGCCTGCCGTGAGCACCGGCATACTCGCTGCTCCTGCTTCGATGGCGACGCCCGCGGCCCTGGCGGCCGTGTTCCGTGGAACGTTGGCCGTCTTCAGGGGCTGGCGCGTTGAGCCATGTATCCATTTCCCCTGGACGGCCCCGCATAATCGGCGCGTCGTCCCCCGACCCGCATGAACAGCATCCTCATCATCGCCCACTCCCCGTTCGCGCACGCGCTGCGGCAGTGCGCGCTGCATGTGTTCCCCGATTGCGAGCAGGCCATCGTCGCGCTCGACGTGCTGCCCAACGTGTCCCCCGAAGAAACGCTGGCCGCCGCGCGCATCACGCTCGACCAGCAGCTGCGCGCGCCCCGTTCGCAGGTGCTGGTGCTGGCCGACGTGTTCGGCGCCACGCCCTGCAACGTGGCGCAGAAACTGGTGGACGGCGTCCGCTCGCGGCTGGTGGCGGGGGTCAACCTCCCGATGCTGCTGCGCGCTGTCACCTACCGGCACGAACCGCTGGAGACACTGGTGCAGCGCGCGCTCGCGGGCGGCACCGCGGGTGTCATGCAGGTGGCGGTCGCGGCTCCCCAGAACCAGGCGAAGAGAAAGCACAGTGATCAAGAAATCCGTGACCATCAGCAATAAGCTGGGCCTGCATGCACGCGCATCGGCCAAGCTGACCAAGCTCGCAGGCAGCTTTCCCTGCGAGGTGTGGCTCTCGCGCGGCGACCGCCGCATCAACGCCAAGAGCATCATGGGCGTGATGATGCTGGCCGCCGGGCTGGGCTCCACCGTCGAGCTCGAGACCAACGGCCCGCAGGAAGAAGAAGCGATGAACGCCATCGTCCACCTCATGGACGACAAGTTCGGCGAAGGCGAATGAAATGGCCCGTTCCCAGGCTTCTTCGCTTCGTGTAACCGCCAACCCCCTTGCGGGGGGCGATGCCGGGTGCCCGGCAAAGCCGGTTCGGCGGCATCTCGCAAGCTAGGCCATGACCTTCGCAGTCCACGGCCTTCCCGTTGCCCGTGGCATTGCCATCGGGCGCGCGGTGCTGGTGGTGTCGAGCCGCATCGACGTCGCCCACTACTTCATCAAGCCCGAAGAGATCGAGACCGAGATCGACCGCGTGCGCACCGCGCGCAACGCGGTCGCCGACGAGCTCACCAAGCTGCAGGCCAACGTCGCGCAGATGGGCCCGAACGACGCACCGCACGAGCTCGCCGCGCTGCTCGAGGTGCACCAGATGCTGCTGCAGGACGAAGCCCTGACCGGCGGCGTGAAGCACTGGATCAGCGAGCGGCTCTACAACGCCGAATGGGCGCTGACCACGCAGCTGGAGATCATCGCGCGCCAGTTCGACGAGATGGAGGACGCCTACCTGCGCGAGCGCAAGGCCGACCTCGAGCAGGTGGTCGAGCGCCTGCTGCACCGCATGAAGGGCACGGCGGCCGTGCTTGCGCCGAGCCCGCCGCGGCGCAAGCGCGCGGCCACCGACGACGACAACGACGACCCCACCGCGGGCGACGGCATCGACGTGCCGCTGGTGCTCATCGCGCACGACCTGTCGCCGGCCGACATGCTGCAGTTCAAGAAGAGCGTGTTCGCCGGCTTCGTCACCGATGTGGGCGGGCGCACCTCGCACACCGCCATCGTGGCGCGCAGCATGGACATCCCGGCCGTGGTCGGCGCACGCAGCGCGAGCCAGCTGATCCAGCAGGACGCCTGGGACATCATCGAGGGCGACGCCGGCGTGCTGCTCGTCGACCCGTCGCCCCTCATCCTGGCCGAATACGGCTTCAAGCAGCGCCAGGGCGAGCTCGAACGCGAGCGCCTGAATCGCCTGCGCAACACGCCATCGCTGACGCTGGACGACCAGCGTGTCGAGCTGCTCGCCAACATCGAGATGCCGGGCGACACCGCCGGCGCGGTCAAGGCCGGTGCCATGGGTGTCGGCCTGTTCCGCAGCGAGTTCCTCTTCATGGGCCGCAGTGGCAACCTGCCCGGCGAGGAAGAGCAGTACCTGGCTTACAAGGCCGCCATCGAGGGCATGAACGGCCTGCCGGTGACGATACGCACCGTCGACATCGGCTCGGACAAGCCTCTCGAGCGCGGCGGCAAATCGCAGGACACGCACCTCAACCCCGCCCTCGGCCTGCGCGCCATCCGCTGGAGCCTGGCCGACCCGCCGATGTTCCTGACCCAACTGCGCGCCATCCTGCGCGCCGCCGTGCACGGCCCCGTCAACCTGCTGGTGCCGATGCTGGCGCACGGCAGCGAGATCCGCCAGACCATGACGCTGATTGATCGCGCGCGCGTGGCGCTGGACAACAGCGGCGTGGCCTATGGCAACGTGCGGCTGGGCGCGATGATCGAGATTCCGGCGGCCGCGCTGACGCTCAAGCTGTTCCTCAAATACTTCGATTTCCTGTCCATCGGCACCAACGACCTGATCCAGTACACGCTGGCCATCGACCGCGCGGACGAGGCGGTGTCGCACCTGTACGACCCCTGCCACCCGGCCGTCTTGCGGCTGATCGCTGACACGATTGCCGAGTGCAACGCGCAGGGCAAGGGCGTGAGCGTGTGTGGCGAGATGGCGGGCGACATCAGCATGACGCGCCTGTTGCTGGGGCTGGGGCTGCGGAGTTTTTCGATGCACCCGTCGCAGATCCTGGCCGTCAAGCAGCAGGTGTTGCGCGCGGATGCGGCCAAGCTCAAGCCCTGGGCCGACGAGATTCTGGCGAGCGAAGACCCGGCCGCGCTGTTGCAGGACTGAGGCTGGTCCGGCCTGCTGCGGGTGCAAGCTGTTCAGGCCGTTCAGGCCGTTCAGGCTACCGGGACTGTCGATGCGGAGTCTTGTCGGGCATCTGTTGTGACAAGCACTGCACCTCCTGGACGCCTGCCGGCCCTTGTCGCTTACCGGGTGCGCGTTCCCACGATGGCCGCGCCGATGATCATCGCCGCCGCCATGGCCACGCTCCAGGTCAGTGGCCGGCCGCTGACGACGATCAGCAGCGCTGTCGATCCGAGCGGGGTGAGGTAGCTCAGGATGCCGATCTGGCGCGCGTCGCCGAGCTTCAGTGCCTTGTCCCAGAGAAAAAACGCGCCGCCCAGCGGGCCGAGCCCCATCAGCGCGAGCAGCAGCCAGTCGCGTCCCGAAAGCGTGGCGGAAGGCTCGAGCACCACATGGCACAGCAGCGCCAGCACGCCGGACACGAGTCCGAACAGCCCGATTGCGGCCGTCGGGAAGGACCGCACGCGTTTGGTCATCAGCGAGTACGTCGCCCAGATCACTGCCGAGGCCAGCGCCGGCAGGTAGCCCCATGCCCAACCTGATGCGCCACCTGCATCGCCACGTCCGCCCAGGATCGCCACCGCAGCGCCCGCAAACCCCAGCAAGGCAGCGAGCACATGCACCGGGCGCAGGCCCAGACCCGGCAGCACCAGCGGCGCGAGCACCACGATGAGCAGCGGCCAGAGGTAGTTCACAAGATTCGCCTCGACCGGCGGCGCATGGCGCAGGGCGATGAACAGCAGAAAGTGGTAACCGAACAGGCCGTAGATGCCCAGCGCCAGCGTGCTGGCGGGAATCTTCCACTGCGTCGGGTCGCGCAGCACGAAGGGCAGCGCCAGCAGGCTGCCGATGATGAGGGCGATGCCGGTCAGCAGGAAGGGCGGAACATGGTTCAGCGAGACGCCGAGTGCGGCGAGTGTGGCCCAGATCGCGATGGCGCCGAGCGCGTAGAGGTTGGCTTTCATGGCGCTGAGCATACGGGCGGTGTGGGCGCCGGATCGTCGCAGGACGCGTGTCTGTCGTCGCGGGGTAATGGGTTGGTGGAGTTTGACTTGTCCTCGCGATTGCCCGCGTGCGGGAGTGCAATCGCGCCACGCGACGACCGTTCGGACAGCCGCCAATTGCCATTCAAGATCTCGCGACGAATGTCGAAGTGTGTGTTCACCATCTTCAATTGCGTTGGCATGGTGCGAAGTCTTTGGATGTGACCGCCAGGAATGCCAGTCACAAAGACTTGCGTAAAGACAAGTCGACATCCATCAGATGAGAATTACTTTCATTTAGAATCGAACGAAGCTGGCGTCGAAGCCGGCATCTCTGTCGCCAAATCCGTTGCCCACGCGGCAATGCAGCGACCCCAGCCGGCAGGTCCGACACGACAGCCAGCCGCCGTTTCCAGGAGCCCATCACATGACCGCTGTCGAACAAGCATCCGGCGAATTTCACCAACTTCTGCGCGAGCATCGTGCGCTGCTGTCGCAATACGGCAGCGTGCAGGCGCGGTGCAGCAGCGTCATCGCCGCCCAGGCCCGGCGCATCGCCGTGCTGGAAGCTGAAGCGATCCGCCTGCGCGCGGCGGTGATCACACGGGACACCGCGTTGGCAGTGGCGCGGGAAAACCACGCGAGCCTCGAAGCCACCGTGCCCGGCCTGCCCAGGCGAGCCGCGCTGGCGCGCAAGGTGGAGTCGCTGGTGGCGCGTGTCCACGAATTGATGCGTGACCGCATGCGGTCGCAGTGGCGGGCGGAAGCAGCCTCAACGGTGACGACGTCAGACCTGCCATCCGACGCGCCCGGCCGCATCGCCATGCAGGACACCGACCTGCACGCCAAGGCCGTGCTCTGCGTCGGCAGCGACGGTTCAGCCGCGACGGCCGCCCAGCAACTGATCGAACAGGCCGGCGGCCATTTTCTGCACCACGATGGCGAAGACCAGCACGACCCCGCCGGCCTCGAAGCCAGCCTCATCGCCGCCGACCTCGTCATCTGCCAGACCGGCTGCGTCAGCCACAACGCCTACTGGCGCGTGCAGGACCACTGCAAACGCACCGGCAAGCCATGCGTGCTGGTGGGGCAGCCGCAAGCGATGCTGTTTGTGCGGCCGTCTGCGCAAGGGAGCACTGTGGATGTTGCGTGAGTGAAGGTAGTCAGCATGCGCTGATGACAGTGAGCGTTCTGCCACATTCGATCCGGATGAGCGCCTGATGATTCGAGTGGGTCAGGCGGTACCAGCCATAGCGACTGTCGATATTGCCGCGGTCGAATTCGGTGGGGAAGCGGCAGATGAGTTTTTTCATCAACGGCTGAATGGTCTTGCTGTCGCGCAGGCGCTCGGCAGCTTTGCAGGAGCTTTCAGTATTTCTGCACGCTGGCTGGTTTCAATGCCGGTCAGCAGCATCGTCCTGAGACGCGGGCTGTCGCAACGCTGGTCGTCATGACGCTCGTCGTCGTTGATGCATTGCCAGCCCTTGAAGATCGGGAAATCGGCGT
>JAURWC010000075.1:0-175000 GCA_030655135.1 Hyphomicrobiaceae bacterium
GCACGACAAAAGAGTGCGTGCTTCCGGAAAAGTGTGCAGCGGTTTTCCGATAAGAAGCACGGCGAAAGAGTGAGTGCTTCCGGAAAAGTGTGCAGCGGTTTTCCGATAAGAAGCACCGCGAAAGAGTGAGTGCTTCCGGAAAAGTGTTCAGCGGTTTTCCGATAAGAAGGACGGCGAAAGAGTGAGCTAGAGTAGAGCCCCGGTCCGGCAAAGAGAGGCATTGCCGTCTGATGATGAAGACGTTCGACAGCGATGGCGTGCGCATCGCCTACATCGACGAGAAGCCGGCAGACGCACGCGCTACCGTGCTTTTGATTCACGGCTTTGCGTCCAACACCTCCACCAACTGGGGCGCCACGGGCTGGATCCGCGAACTGGTGCACGCCGGCTACCGCGTGGTCGCCTACGACAACCGCGGCCACGGCGAAAGCGAGAAGCTTTACGAGCTAGCAGACTACGGCGCCCCCGCGATGTCGGAAGACGCCCGCCGCCTGCTCGATCATCTGGACATTCCGGCCGCCCACGTCATGGGTTATTCCATGGGCGCGCGTATCACCGCCTTTCTCACGCTGCGCCACCCGCACCGGGTGACATCGGCGGTCTTTGGCGGCCTGGGCATCAATATGGTCCGCGGCATGGCCGGCACCGGGCCGATTGCGCATGCGCTGGAAGCCCCTTCGATCGACGACGTCAAGAACCCGACCGCGCGCACCTTCCGCGCCTTTGCCGAGCAGACGAAATCCGACCTGCGCGCGCTGGCCGCGTGCATCCGTTCCGCCCGCGAGCCCATCACGGCCGAGACCGTGGCAAAGATTACCTGCCCTGTGCTGGTGGCCGTGGGTTCCGGTGATGTCGTTGGGGGATCAGCGGCAGACCTGGCCGCACTCATCCCCAACGCACAGGCATTTGTGATCCCTGACCGCGATCACATGAAAGCTGTCGGCGATCGCACCTACAAGGCGGCCGTGCTGGAATTTTTGGGCCGACAGCCGTAGCCAGCCAGCGGTCCGAACTCTCAATTGAACCATTGCCCGCTTAGGCCCTCGCAGACGGGCGCGTGCCCTGGCCGCGTTCTTTGCCGGCGGTTGCGAATGCCGGCGCGACGCCGTGCATCCTGTCGCCCACGCGCACAGCCCCAGCAGGATCAGCGGCGCTCCGGAATGACGGGGGGACTGTCGTCAGAGGCGCGATCAGACACTGGGGCCGGCACGTCCCTCAATCACAAACACCACGCAATACAACCAACGCAAACGCTACGCAAAATAGTGTGTTTGTAACAGTCGGGCTAGTTACCACTTCAAGTACAGAGACGAGAAGACTTCCGACACACACCGCACCAACGCGATACCAGATGGGATGTGTTCTCGTTCTTCACCGTCTCGATGTATTGAGTGTACGCCTCCATGCCCTCCGTGCACCCCTTAAATGCCTCCGACGACACTCAGCTGTGGAAAAAGAAAATTGCCTGACAGATGCGGCGGAAATACCCAATGCCGTGAAAACGATCTTGGTCCGCCGCCGCGCGAACACGCCCGAGGCGCGAATTCGCCTACAGCATCCTTCAACATTGTTCCCGCCGTGGGAGGAGGATTAACCGCGTATTAGCCTTGTCGACATACCGTGTAGAGCATGTGGCGTATCGAGTGGCGTTTCCTCAATTTCGTGGCTCTGCCGGCGTTGGCAATTCTCCTTTGGGGATGCGGCGGCGCGCCATCGTTCGTGGCAAAGTACGAGCCCTGGCGCGGCGACGAAGAGAGCGCCTGCATGGCCTCCGGCACCGTTCGCGCCTCATCCTTCATTCGCACGCATGCCGCGCTGGGCGGTCCTAGCGTCTGCGGCACCGCGCGCCCGTTCGAGATGGCAGCTGCCATGAACGGCCGCGTCGCCATGAAGCCGCCGGCGCTGCTGCGCTGTCCCATGATCCCGCAAGTCGAGCGCTGGGTGACGCAGGTCGTGGAGCCCGCCGCGCGCTATCACTACGGCGCCATGCTGGTCGAAATCTCCGTCGCCGGCTCCTATTCGTGCCGTCCCATGAACCACGTCAGCGGCGGCCGGCTCTCCGAGCACGGCTACGCCAATGCTCTCGACGTCTCAGGCTTCACGATGTCCAACGGCCATCGCGTGTCCGTCAAACGCGACTGGAATGGGTCGTCGCAGGACCAGGCCTTCCTGCGCGACATCCACCAGGGCAGCTGCCGCTTCTTCACGACCGTGTTGAGCCCCAACTACGACGCCAATCACAAGGATCACTTCCACCTTGACCTCGCCCGCCACGGCCGCGAGGGCCTGAAACGTATCTGCAAGTAGCGCTAGCACTAGCGCGCTTGCGCCGCGCGCATCCTGCCGCCATATCTGAGGCAGGAGGCACCGCCATGAAACCGCATCATCTCGCTCTGTGCGCTACTGTCGCTGCTCTGGGCGCAATTACCTTGCCGCAAGTCGCCGATGCGCGCGATCGCGGCGCCGTCACGATCTGCAGCGACTACGGCAACGGCTGCTACAGCGCGCCCGTCAAGCGCAGCAAGTGGGGCCACAAGATGCGGCTCAAGGGCGGCACCTGGATTGATTGCCGCGGCGATTGCCGGCAGACGCTGCGCGAGGAGACGGTCGACTTCTGGGAGACCCAGAACGATAAGGCGCTGGCGATCCCCTAGTTCGGGGTCTGACCTCGGTCAGACCTCATGCCGCGTTCTCGGCTAAATCGCTTTCCATTTCATGTGCGTGACCAGGTCAGACCGAGGTCTGACCCAAAGCAGCCTAATTCCCCGGCGCTCGCGTGAGTGCTGCAGCTTCCTTCATGAGTTTGAGCAACTCGTCCGGATCTTCCGGATCGACGTAGTAGAGATATTCCGGATCGGCGTCCTTGATCATAACCGTCTTGTTTTCATCGACGACGAGCGTTCGCGGCACGGAGCCGGCCTCGTGCCCGAACGCGCGATCGCCCTCCGGGTCGAGGTCCGCATCGACCAGGATCATCGCGACTTTGCGCGAGGCGTCCACGACGCGACGGTTCTTGAACATCTTCCGGTAGCTTTGGCAAACGGGACACCACGTCGTGTGCACCACGACCAGTGCAACCTTGCCTTCGCGCTTGGCTTCGGCGAGGCCGTCAGCCGGCGTGCGCCAGGCGATTTCCGCACTGTTCCATTGCTCCGCACCCTCCGGAGCTTTTGGGTCTGCGAGCGCGATGCCGGCGAGGCAACACATAGCAGCGAATATTGTAACGCCCCGAAACATAGCGCCTCGCTCTGACTGGGAAGCTGCGCTGTCATTGCACGGATCAACCGCGCGCTCAAGCGAGGCGCCGCTTTACGCAGGGCCACCATTCGAAGCGTTCACCGATGGGGTCTGACCTCGGTCAGACCCCATGCCGCTAGCTCTCGGCTAAATGCTTCCGTCTCGCGCGCGTGATCAGGTCAGACCGAGGCCCATATTCTCGCTACGCCTTCTTCTCTGGCGCGATGACGCGGATCGACAGCTCCCGCAGCTGCTTTGGCGAAACTTCACTTGGCGCGCTCATCAGCAGGTCGTTGGCCTGCTGGTTCATCGGGAACAGCGAGATCTCGCGCAGGTTCTTCGCGCCCACCAGCAACATCACCATGCGGTCGATGCCGGCCGCCATGCCACCGTGCGGCGGCGCGCCGTACTGGAACGCGCGATACATGCCGCCGAAGCGGGCTTCCACCACCTCAGGGCCAAGGCCCGCAATGCCGAATGCCTTGATCATCGCCTCCGGCACGTGATTGCGGATGCCGCCCGAGGCAATCTCGAAGCCGTTGCAGACGATGTCGTACTGATAGGCCTTGAGCCCGATCAGTTTCTCGTCGCTGTCCGCTTCCTCAAGCGCCTTCAACCCGCCCTGCGGCATCGAGAACGGGTTGTGCGAGAAGTCGATCTTCTTCTCGTCCTCGTTCCACTCATACATCGGGAAGTCGACGATCCACGCCAGCTTGAACGCGCTCTCGTCGATCAGCTTCAGTTCCGTGCCGACGCGATCGCGCGCCAGCCCCGCGAACTTGTAGAACTTCTCGGGATTGCCGGCGGCGAAGAACACGGCATCGCCTTCCTTGAGGCCCAACTGGTCACGCACCGCGCCCGAACGCTCGGGGCCAAGGTTTTTGCCCACCGGCCCAGCGGCTTCTCCCTCGCGGAAGAAGATATATGCCAGACCCGGCTGACCTTCACCCTGCGCCCAGCCGTTCATACGGTCGCAGAACGCGCGCGACCCGCCACCCTTTGCAGGGATCGCCCACACGCGAACCTTGGGATCCTTCTCGATCATCCCCGCGAAAATCTTGAAGCCCGAGCCGCGGAAATGCTCGGTCACGTCCTGCATCTCGATCGGGTTGCGCAAGTCTGGCTTGTCGGAACCGTACTTGGCGATCGCTTCGGCATGTGGAATGCGCGGCCAGCCCTTGGTGACCGATTTGCCCTCGGCGAACTCCTCGAACACGCCCGTGATCACCGGCTCCAGCGCCGTGAACACGTCTTCCTGCTCGACGAAACTCATCTCCACATCGAGCTGATAGAACTCGCCCGGTAGCCGGTCGGCACGCGGGTCTTCGTCGCGGAAGCATGGCGCGATCTGGAAGTAGCGGTCGAAACCGGAAATCATCAGCAGCTGCTTGTACTGCTGGGGAGCCTGCGGCAGCGCGTAGAACTTGCCGGGATGAATGCGCGACGGCACCAGGAAGTCGCGCGCACCTTCCGGCGACGAGGCCGTCAGAATCGGCGTCGAGAATTCAAAGAACTTCGCCTCGTCCATGCGCCGGCGAATGGAGGCCGTGATGGCCAGCCGCTTCATGATGTTGGCGTGCAGCGTCTCGCGCCGCAGATCCAGGAAGCGATACTGCAGCCGCAGGTCTTCCGGGTAGTCCGGTTCGCCGAAAACGGGGATCGGCAACTCTTTCGCCGCCGACAGCACCTCGATCTCGCTGGCGAATAGTTCAACCTCGCCCGTTGACAGCTCCTTGTTGACCGTGCCCTCAGGCCGCTCACGCACAATCCCGTCGATGCGGATCACCCACTCCGAGCGCACGCGTTCCGCCGTCTTGAAGGCCGGGCTGTCTGGGTCGGCCACCACCTGGGTCAGCCCGTAATGATCGCGCAGATCGATGAACAGCAGCCCGCCGTGGTCACGCACGCGGTGTACCCAGCCCGACAGCCGCACCGTGCTGCCCACGTCGCTGGCGCGCAGCGCCCCGCAGGTATGCGAACGATAGCGGTGCAAGCCCCCAGGCCTGGCCTGGTCATGCTGCGGTTTTGTCTCGTCTTTTTGCGCTTTAGCGTCGGCCATTTTCGGTCACTGATCAGGGTTAAGTCGGTAGGACCGGCGGACAAGCACATGGGTGCCGCCGGGTGTCAAGTCCGGCCCTGGTTACCATGTGCGTGGGTGATGTGTCGTTAGGCGCGACAAGGACGGATGAGTCAGCTATATCGCCCACAAATGCGTGTCATTACCACCACCGATCAGCTGGCACAGGCCGTCCGCGAACTCTCCGTCCATCCCTATGTGACGGTCGACACTGAGTTTTTGCGCGAACAGACCTTTTGGCCCGAGCTGTGCCTCATTCAGCTCGCCGGCCCCGGCGTCGAGCTGATCGTGGATCCGCTTGCCCCCGATTTGGACCTGGCGCCGTTTTTCGAGCTGATGGCCGACAAGCGCGTCATGAAGGTGTTTCACGCCGCCCGCCAGGATATCGAAATCGTCTACTCCGAGGCCGGACTCATCCCCTCGCCGGTTTTCGATACGCAAGTCGCCGCCATGGTGTGCGGCTTCGGTGAGAGCGTCAGCTACGTGAACCTCGTGAAAAAGGTCACCGGCAAGGATCTCGACAAGTCGTCCCGCTTTACCGACTGGAGCCGCCGCCCGCTGTCTGAAAAACAGCTGATCTACGCGCTCGGCGACGTCACGCATCTGCGCGACATCTACCTCCATCTCAAGACGGAACTGGAAGTGACCGGCCGCTCCTCCTGGCTGAGCGAGGAGATGGACGAACTCACCAACACCAAGACCTACGAGTCCGAACCGGACGACGCCTGGCGCCGCCTAAAGCTGCGTGTAAAAAACCGTAAGGCTCTCGCCGTGCTGATGGAGCTGGCCGCCTGGCGCGACCGCCTGGCGCAAGCCCAGGACGTGCCGCGCGGCCGTATTCTTCGCGACGAAGCGCTCTACGATATCGCCAACCAGGCACCCACCAGCGCCGAACAGTTGGGCGAATTGCGCACGCTGAGCGACGGCTTCTCGCGCTCTGCCCGCGCCAAGGAAATCATCGAAGCCGTCAAGCGCGGCCTTGCCCGCGACTTCAAGCTGCTGCCGCCCCTGCCGCAGGGCCAGCCGCTGTCGGCCGAGGCCACCGCCACGCTGGAGCTGTTGAAAGTATTGCTAAAGGCGGCCGCTGCCCGCCACCGCGTCGCGCCGCGCCTGATCGCCGACAGCAGCGACCTGGAAGCCATTGCAGTCGAAGCCGAGCCAGACGTTCCAGCCATGAAGGGTTGGCGCCGCCAGCTGTTCGGCGAAGACGCCCTGCGCCTGAAGCGCGGCGAACTCGCCCTCACCCTTTCCAAGGGCGAAGTCCTCGCCATCCCCGCTGGCAAAGCGGTTTAAGCCTGGGAGCGGCGTTCCTTCCTCCCTCGTACCAGGCCGCCCAACGCAACATCCCCACATCCGTCATCCCGACGCAGGTCGGGATCCACGCCAGCTTCCTCACACATTACGCTGCTTGGTCTCGTGAGACATGGCGTCACGAGATCCTTCCACGTTGGCGCAAGCGGATGCTTGCATCGATCCCGGCCCTCGCCGGGATGACGGTGAGAGAAATTTCCAGCCGGACGAAAATCTGAATCGGTTCAAGGTGCTGGTCGTTTGAGCGCATCGCGCTATCGCCGTTTCGCGTCCACGTCCGGAAAATTCCGCGACGGTTTCGCGCGGCTCGCCCCGTTCAGGCTGCATCAACGCAAGCCAAATGAGGGCAACCGCCATGAAATCGAAATTGATCTTGAGCCTCGCCGGGGTCCTGATGCTGTGTGCGCAGACCGCCTACGCCCAGGAAGCCACCAACGAGCAGGCCTCCACCAATCCCACGATGGTCGCCTGCAAGACCGACATCGATACGCTGTGCAAGGACACCGCCGAAGGTCGCGGCAAGTTCAAGTGCCTGCGCGAGAACGAAGCCAAGGTTTCAGCCGGCTGCAAAACGGCGATGGACGCGCAAAAAGCCGCCCGCGAAGCCGTGAAGGCTGCTTGCAAGGCCGACCGCGACACGCTGTGCAAGGATGCCGGCGAAGAGCGCGGAGCTGGAATGAAATGCCTGCGCGACAACGCCGCGAAGGTTTCGCCTGACTGCGGTAAGGCCCTCGCCTCTCTGCCACTGCGCAACAAGTAAGCTCAACTGACTCTCAATGCGGCTTTCGTCGGCGCGGGTTCTCTCGCGGCGACCAACGGAGAGGGTGGATCACGCGGGGTGATCCACCCTCCTTCATTGTCGAACAATTGCCGATCGATGCGGGTGCTTATTCCGCTGCCGACCGCACGCCGCTGACGCCTGCTGCCACCCAGGATTCCAGGTCGGCATTGAGCCTTGCGCGCTCCGTATAGTGCAGGCCGTGCGGCGCACCGCTGTAGACGACGAGCTTGGATCCAGCGATTGCCTTTGCCGTGCGCTGACCTGACGCCTCGAACGGCACCGTCTTGTCGGCATCGCCGTGGATGATCAATGCCGGCACCGAAATCGCCTTCAAGTCGTTGCGGAAGTCCGTCTGCGAAAATGCTTTGGCGCAGCCAAGCGTCGCGCGCGAGGAGGCGTGCATGGCGAGTTCGACGTTCGACGCCAGCATCGCATCGCTGATCGGCGAAGAGATCCAGCCGAAGCCGAAGAACGTCTTGGTGAAGTCCGTCAGGAAATTCGGCCGGTCGACGCGCAAGCCAGCCTCGATGTCATCGAACACGCTCTTGTCGACGCCGTCCGGGTTGTCGGAGGTCTTCAGCATGAACGGCGTCACCGCGGCGATTAGCGCGATGCGCGTCACGCGATCGCTGCCATATGTGCTGAGATAGCGCACCACCTCGCCTCCGCCCATCGAGAAGCCTGCCAGCGTCACGTCGTGCAGGTCGAGATGTTCCAGCAGGTCATTGAGGTCGCTCGCCAGCGTGTCGTAGTCGAAACCTACAGCGGGATGATCAGACTTACCGAAGCCGCGCCGGTCATACGCGATGCAGCGAATACCGCGTTCCGGCAACTCGTTCAGCTGGTATTCCCACATCGCCGAACTCAGCGGCCAGCCGTGGATGAGGACCAAAGGCTTGCCAGTGCCGGTGTCCTCATAAAATAGATGCGTTCCGTCGCGTGTTTTGAACTTCATGATGTCAATTCCTGGAGCTTGATTGAAAGGTACAAAGCGCGTCCTGCGCAATGCGCGCGCTCTCCGTTCAACCACCCCCCGGCGGATGTGTTCCCAGTCTCCACTGTGAGTCGAGACCAACTGGCGCGCCGGACAGAATTGTTCGCGCGCGCGACGCTGGGCGCAGCGAAATAACCCCGCGTGGCGACGGGGTTAATTGTTTTCATTGCGTGGGAGGCTCAGTTCTCCATCCGGCGTGGGCCGATGGGGCGACGGGATAGAAACCCTATCACCGCATCAGATCCACGTGGCAGCAAGCATTACTGCTTCCTCTTGCGTGCGGCGTAACGCGCATCACGTTCGGCCTTCTTCTCGGCCAGCCGCGCGACTTCGAGGTCGGCAACGATCCTGGCTTCTTCTTCGGCGCGCGCAGCTTGCTCCAATCGGTCGGCCTCTTCCTTCGCTTGGCGCTCTTTCGCCGCCTGCTCTTTGGCCGCCGCGCGCACGAGCCTGGCTGCGGCGATCTCTTCGCGCGCGGCACGCTTCTCCATCATCACCGGATCGCTGGCACTCGGCATCGCCTTGACGCGTTCCAGCAGCTTGGCCTTTGCCTGCGCCGCGTTCCCAAGACGCTCCTTCAACGTGTGGTCCTTAAAGTCTCTCATTCCAGCCAATTCGAAGTCTCCAGTAAAAGTTGCAACGAGCGCCTTCTAACACGCCTTTACCAGAATTTGTGCCGCATCAAGCGGCCGCCAATCCGCGCACGCGGCGATTTGGCGGTGTGGCTTGGTAAACTCAAGGTACGGCGGGAGGTCCAAAACTATTGCCTGTAAAATCCGCCGTGCGGCTGATACACGGTCCTACGAACTCCAGGGAGCACCATGCAAGCAAACACGTTGAATTTGGCCCTGGTGGCGCACTCCGCCAGGAACGTCCTGGAGGCGTACTCCACTGCCAACTCAGATATCATGTTCAATGGCTTCCCAAGAGGCGCCTGCGGGGCAACATCTGACCTCATCGGCAGATATCTCAACGAGGCCTACCAGCTTCGAGCCCAGCTCGTCAGCGGCCGCCGCACCGACGGAGCAATCCACATTTGGCTCAGCGTCTGCGGCATCATCGTCGATATTACAGCCGATCAATTTGGCAAATCGGCCGTGATCGTCACGCGGCAAAGCCCATGGCACGGCGCCTGGGAAACCGGCGAGGGCGAGCCCCCGGACGTGCACCAGAATGATTGGCCGTGCTATCTAGCACCTGCCTGGAACGCGATGGTAGCCGGTCTGGTCCGTGCAAAATTCCGCCCGCCTGCCAGCAGCATCGCTGCCGCCTGATCAACGCGTCCGTTGTGCCTGGTGCGGACGGTGGGACTCGAACCCACACGTTCTTTCGAACTCAGGATTTTAAGTCCTGTGTGTCTACCGGTTCCACCACGTCCGCGGCAGCCAGGGCGGCGCCTTTATGCGGAGAAAGCCGGCGCAACGCAACGGCTCCCGCTCAGGTGCTCCGCCGCGAGCCGTGCCGCATTGCGGCTATCAGCAACACGAGCAGCATCACGCCGTTGAACGTGTGCCATAGGAAGTGCGTGCCCGGCCGGTAGCCGGCGATCCGCAGCATGTCGCACGTCTCCAGATCGATCGTGCGTGCCGTCATCGACAGCGCGAACAGCGCGCTGGCCGCCAGCAGGTACTTCCATGCCGGATGCCGCATCGCTGCCAGGATCAGCCCGATCAGCACGAGCGCGACCAGCGCCGGCGAATATTGCATCGTGCCGTTCATGCACAGGCCGTGCTCTGCGATCCCCAGCAGCCCGGGTCGGCACTGGATCGTCTTGGCGTAGCGCAAGGCGACGAAGAATCCGCCCATGCCAGCCAGCACGAAAATCCAATTCAGGCCAATGAACTGCCGCAGCGCGTATCCCAGGTACGTCACCATGAAGATGCCGATGGGCACCGTGTCGGCGTAAATCGCCCAGCGTTGCGCATAGGTGTGGAACAGAAAGCTGCCGATCCCGATGCTGATAACGATCAGCGCCAGCAGCGCCGGCATCGCCTTGTGCGAGCCCGCCGGCCGCCGCCAGATCAGGTACAGCGCCACCAGCCCCGCCAGCACGAACGCCCCGTTTGAGGTGGCGTTGAGCGGTTCCCCCCAGAACGACTGATCCCCGCCCCGCTCGCAATAGCGATCCAGGTTCGCCCGGTCGTACCAATAGCTGCTGAGCATGCGCCCCAATTGCCCCGTGCCGTTAACGCCATCCCGCTATAGCATTGACGCAGCGTGCGCGCTGGCGAGAATGCCGCAACGGCAAGAAGGTGGCCAACCATGTCGCAGACAACGGCCTTCGATTTCAGCCTGCTGGCTCGCAACGGCGTGGCGCTTCAGCGCTTCGCTGCCGGCGACAAGATCTTCGTGACGGAGGACGATGCCAGCGTCATGTATGTCGTGCGATCGGGCCGCGTGAACATCATGGCCAGCGGCGTCGTGCTGGAGACGATCGGCCCCGGCGGCCTGTTCGGCGAAATGGCCCTGATCGACGGTGCGCCGCGCAGCGCCACGGCCGCCGTCGTCGAGGAGGCCGAGGTTGCGCCCATCGACCGCAACGCCTTCCTGTTCATGGTGCGCCAGAGCCCCGACTTTGCGCTTGAAGTCATGAGCGTGCTGGCCGCCCGCATCCGCCGCATGAATGAGGGGCTTTGAAGCCGGCCTCGCGCCAGATGCAAATGCGGATTTCGCGTGCCATGGGGTCAGACCTGAGGTCTGACCCCGAACTTCGACGCCGGCTAGTTCGGAATGTCCTTCCCGCTCGGCACCACCACCGCGAAGATATCCGACAGCGCCGTCAGACTGGCGTTGTGCAGTACTTCCGCCGGCACTTCGCCGCCGGTGGGGTTGGCCAGCGTCCGCGTCGCCGTCGCATTCGCCACCACCGTATTGGCATAGCCGTGGTTGAAAGCCGCCCGCGCCGTTGAGTTCACGCACACGTGCGTCATGAACCCTGTCAGCACCAGGTTCTTCACGCCAAGCTTGTCGAGCTCTTCCTTCAGCGCCGTCTTCTCGAAAGAGCTGGGATAGTTTTTGGTGATGACGACCTCGCCCGGCTTCGGAGCCACCACGTCGGCAATCTGCCCGATCGGTGCGGCGGTGTCGTACGGCGTGCCCGGGCCTGCTTCGTGCATGATGTGGATCACCGGCCGCCCGGCCGCGCGGAACCGCGCGAGAAGATCGGCGGCTTCCCGCAGCGCGGGTTCCACGCCCGTCAGCTGCATCACCCCTTCGCGATAGGTCTGCTGGCAATCGATCAGGATCAGTGCGCTGTCGGAAATCGCTGACGGGTTGGGGCTCATGCCCGTGATCTGCCGCAAGGTGGGGCTAGCCATCGTTGTTCCTCCGGAATTTGTTGTTGCGGCTAGGGTGCTTCATCGCCCGTATGCGGGCAAGCCCGGCGGCATTGCACTTTTTGCCGATTGCGCCGCGCTTCAATAGTGTGGCGGTGGAGGCTCGTTGCGCGGGTCGGCGATGTTTCCGCCGCCCGAACGGGCGTGCTCCTCCAGCAAAGCGAGTTTGCGCGTCAGCCCATCGATCACGCGCCACTGATCGGCAATGGTCCGGTGCAGTTCGTCGATCGTCTGCTCTTGGAACGCGATGCGCATCTCGACGGTGTCGAGGCGTCCGGCGAGTATGTCAGCGTCACTCATGGCAGCCCCCGGCGAGTCGCGGCAGTAGCCGCAGGAATTGGGCGGCTTTCTCGCACTGAACGCAGCTGCGGCCAACAAAAAATAACCAATACTAGGGGGTAAACGAGACAGCCAAAGAATTCGAGCGTTCAATGTCTATTCCCAATAGCGGGTTTGCTTTGAACGTTTCGGAGTCTCCTATGTCGAAACACTCAACACATAAGATTTTGTTCGCTGTTGCTGCAACCCTGGCGCTCGCCGTCCCTGCACAAGCCGGCTCTCGCCACGATGATTGCTTCCGCGATGTGTTCCGCGGCATGGATCACACCATGACCCGCGTCGTCCATCACACCGGCCGCGTGTTGAAAGACATGTTCCGCTGGTGCGATCGCCGCGCCTGATAGCGGCAACTTCCTCCTCCTAGGGTGCTTCCGGATAGAAGCACGGCACAAGTACGCAAACGGCCAACGGCCAGCCCCCGGAGCTGGCCGTTGTTATTGGCGCACGGCCTTGTCGAGGTTGACAGCCTGGTCGACACCGATTGCCTGGTCGAAGCCCCGGATGCCGCGAAGATCCGCACCATCGAAGTTCGTACGGGTAACGTTAGCGCCCGTCAGGTCGGCACCCGAAAGATCCGCCTTCGAGAAATCGGCTTCCCGCAGATCTGCGCCGCTCAAGTCCGCACCGGCAAGAACTGAAAAATGCACCAGCACCCGGCTAAGGTTGGCGCGAACCATTTTCGCGCCGGAAAAGTCGCATGAACGGAACGCCGTCCGTCTCGTCACCGATATCGTGGTGTCGCCAAAACGCTTCGAATGCGGGCTGAAGTCGGCATCTGACAGATCGGCGCCGCGGAAGTCTACACGCCAATATTCGCCGTTGACGCGAAAGCGCGTCAGTGTAGCACCGGTAAACCGCGGTGCCTCGTGCGTGGCATTGCTCAGCGTCAGGAACGCGGCCGGCACCAGCATTGTCGCGCCCGAGAGGTTGGCCCCGGAAAAATCAGCCCGGATAATCGTCGTACGGTCGAGCCGCGCACCGACAAGGTTGACGCCCTTGAGGTTCGATCCGGTCATGTCGACGCCGAACAGGTCGGCATGCGTCAAGCGCGCGCCTTTGAAGTCGATGCCGGACAGATCCAGATAGCTGAGGTTCTTGTTGGAATAATCCAGCGGTTCGGCGGCCGTCGCCTTATACAGCGCCGCCGTCAGCTCCCGCGCCGAAACGTCGGCTGCCTGCGCGCGCGCCTCCCAACCGGCTTCTGCGGCGATGCAGGCCAGTGCAGCAATAGTAAGTAGCGAAAGTCGCATCGGCACGTCCTGGCTAGGCAACTTTATTCAGTCACGGCGCGCGTGAAAGCGCAAGGCATGCCGCCCGCTATCAATGATGTGCTGCGCCGTAGCCACCACCGGTTGGCGTTTCGATGATCAGGGCGTCTCCGGCACCTACAGTTAACTGAGCACTGCCCGGCAAAGTTTCATCGCCTCCGGACGCGCGACGCACCAGGTTTCGGCCGCGCTGTCCCGGCTTACCCCCCGCCAGCCCGAACGGAGCGACCTCGCGGTAGCCCGACAGAATGGCCGTTTCCAGGGGTTCGAGGAACCGGAGCACGCGTCGCGTGCCGTCGCCGCTCGCCCACCGCCCCTTGCCGCCGGAGCCCCGCCGGATGGAAAATTCGTCCAGCACGACGGGATAGCGCAGCTCCAGCACTTCCGGATCGGTCAGCCGCGTGTTGGTCATGTGCACCTGTACGGCCGCCGCGCCATCGAAGCCGGGCCCGGCTGGCGAGCCAGAGCAGATCGTCTCGTAGTACTGCACGCGGCCGTTGCCGAACGTCAGGTTGTTCATCGTGCCTTGCGACGAACTGAGCGCGCCTAGAGCCGCAAACAGCGCGTTGGTAACGACCTGGCTCACCTCGACGTTGCCGGCAACGACGGCCGCGGGATATTCCGGCTTCAGCAGTGATCCGTCAGGCACGACGATCGTTAGCGGCCGCAGGCACCCCGCATTCAGTGGGATCGGTTCGTCCACCATCACGCGGAAAACGTACAGCACGGCAGCGCGCGTCACGGGCTCCGGTGCGTTGAAGTTCGTTGGCTGCTGCGGGCTGGTTCCGGTAAAGTCGATCGTCGCCGAGCGCGCATCGCGATCCACCGCAATCGATACCTCTACGGCCCAGCCTCCGTCCGTCTCGACGCGGAAGTGCCCGTCGCTCAGCCGCGCGATCAGCCGGCGCACGCTTTCCTCTGCGTTGTCCTGCACATGGCCCATGTACGCCCGCACCACATCAAGCCCGAACTGAGCGATCATCTTGTTGAGTTCAGCCGCACCCCGCGCGTTGGCCGCCACCTGCGCCTTAAGGTCTGCGATGTTCTGTTGCGGATTGCGCGCCGGGTATCGTGCTGCCGTCAGCAACGCCAGCGTCTCCGCCTCTCGGAACCGGCCGTTCTCTACCAGCACAAAATTGTCGATCAGCACGCCTTCTTCATCGATCGTCGTGGCGCGCGGGCTCATTGATCCCGGAGCGATGCCGCCAATATCGGCGTGATGCCCCCGGCTGGCGACAAAGAACAGGATCTCGTTGGAGCCGTCACGGAACACCGGCGTCACCACGGTGATGTCTGGCAGATGCGTGCCGCCATTGTACGGCGCGTTCAGCATATAGACATCGCCCGGCTTCATCGCGCCACCGCGAGCCTGCATGATTGCCGCCACCGACGCGTCCATGGAGCCCAGGTGCACCGGCACATGCGGCGCATTGGCAACGAGCGCGCCGTTGGCGTCGAACAGCGCACACGAGAAATCCAGCCGCTCTTTGATATTGACCGACTGCGCTGTCAGCCGCAGCGCTTCGCCCATCTGCTCGGCCACCGCCATGAACAGGTTGCTGAACACTTCCAGCAGCACCGGATCGGCTTTGGCAGTGACGTGCTCCCGTTCCCGCGGCACGCTGCGCCTCAGCACCAGATCGTTGCGCGGCGACACCTCCAGCGACCAGCCATCCTCCACCACCACCGTCTGATGCGGCTCGATCACCAGCGCCGGCCCGGCCACTGAGTCACCCTCTACGAGATCTTTGCGCAAGCACACGCGCCCTTCGTGCCAGGCCCCCCGAGAATAGAAGCGCCTGTGGATGGGGTCAGACCCATGGCCCCTTAGCTCCGTCGTGTCAGAAAAATGCTCGTCTGCAGCGCTGCCGCCACCCGACGCCTCCACCTCCAGAGTCGCGGCCAGAATACGCTTCTCCGGCGAGATGAAGCCGAAGCGGCGCTGGTGTGCTGCCGCGAAGTCGCGCGTCATGAAGTCGAGCTCGGAGTGCAGCACCGGCACCGCGGTGTCGCTGCCCTCGTAGCGTAGATGCAGCCAGGTCGTGATCGCGATGTCGTCGTGCTCGACGCCCTGGTCCAGCAGTTCCTCCGTCGCGTCGTTCCCCATCTGCCAGGCGCGGTTCTCGATCTCGCGCAGGCCGGCACTGTCGAGCGGCAGTTCCAACGATTGCTCACGGCTCGCGCGCATCGGCGCCAGCCCCATGCCGTACGCAGACAGCAACCCCGACAGCGGATGGATCAGCACGGTCTCCATACCCAGCGTGTCGGCGATGAGGCACGCATGCTGCCCGCCTGCCGAGCCGAAGCACTGCAGCGCGTAGCGCGTCACGTCGTAGCCGCGCTCGACGGAGATCTTCTTGATGGCGTTGGCCATGTTCTCGACAGCGATGCGGATGCAGCCGTCCGCAACATCCTCGGCCGAACGCCCGTCGCCGATCTGCGCGGCAAGCTCCGCGAATGCGGCCTGAACGGCGGCCACGTCGAGCGGCTCGTTTCCGTCGGACCCGAAAATCGCGGGGAAGAGTTCTGGCGACAGCTTGCCGAGCATCAGGTTGGCATCGGTTACCGTCAGCGGCCCCCCGCGGCGGTAGCTCTTCGGCCCTGGATTGGAGCCCGCGCTCTCCGGCCCCGCCCGCAGCCGCGTGCCGTCAAACGATAGCACCGAGCCGCCGCCCGCCGCCACCGTGTGGATCAGCAGCATCGGCACGGTCAGCCGTACGCCCGCAACCTGCGTTTCCAGCGTGCGCTCGTATGCGCCGGCGAAATGCGAAACGTCCGTCGACGTGCCGCCCATGTCGAAGCCGATGACGCGATCGAAGCCGGCAAGCTTTGCCGTCTCCGCCATGCCGACGATGCCGCCCGCCGGCCCCGATAGGATCGCGTCCCGGCCTTGGAACATGTGCCCCGACTTCAGCCCGCCGGACGACGCCATGAACAGCAGCTGTGGATTCCGGGAATCGTCGTCGCGCGCCGACAGCGCTTTCGCCGCCTTCTCCGCATAGGGCCTTAGCAGATCTGAAAGCGGTGGCTCCCCGAACGACAGCGCTGGCCCTGCCGTGCCCGCCGACAATGCCGCCGTCACGCGATCCACATAGCGCCGCAGCACCGGCGAGAGATACGCGTCCGCAACCGTCGTGTCGCCACGGCTCACCAGCTTGATCAGCGGCGACACTTGGTGGCTGACGGACACCTGCGCAAAGCCGTTCTCGCGCGCCAGCGCAGCCGCCTGCTGCTCGTGCTCGGGAAAAGCATACGCATGCATGAACACGATCGCGACCGCCGTCAGCCCGTCGGCCTTGGCCCGGCGCAGGTCTGCTTCCAGCTTTGCCAGATCCAGCGGCCGCTCGACAGTTCCGTCGGCACGTACGCGCTCGTCGGCCTCGACCACGCGGCAATACAACATTTCCGGCTTGATGATCTGTTTGGCGAAAATATCTGGCCGCGCCTGCGTGCCGATTTCCAACTGATCGCCCAGCCCGCGCGTGATCACCAGCAGCGTCGGCTCGCCCTTGCGCTCCAGCAGCGCGTTCGTGGCGACCGTGGTCCCCATCTTCACCGCGCCGATGCGCTCGGCCGGGATCGCACAGCCATCGTTCACACCGAGAAAGCGCCGGATACCCTCGATGGCGGCGTCATCATAGGCGGGGTTCTCCGACAGCAGCTTGCGCGCGTGCAGCCGTCCGTCGGGATCACGCGCCACGATATCGGTGAACGTCCCGCCCCGATCGATCCAGAATTGCCACGCCTCGCTCATCGCGCAAACAGGGCCACGTCACGGAGGTTGGGTCAAGCGCAGCGCGTCCGAGAGGTAGCGAGGTGCGCAACATGTACCGCCAAGCAGCAAAGATTTCTGACCTAGCCCTTCGCGCGCATTTAATCGTACACACCGCATGTGCCGTGTTCGGCCTGACGTCAGGGTTAGGCGAGCCGAAGGATGTCACTGTGGATATAAGTCTGATCTCCGGTAGCGCACTGGGCGCAACCTTGGCACTCGCCTCGGCGGTGTCTTGGGGCGGCGCCGATTTCAGTGGCGGCTTGGGCGTCAAAGGCGCCAACGCTGCTCTCGTGGTCGCTGTCTCGCAGGCCGCTGGCCTGCTGTGCCTGATCGCCATGCTGCTGATGGTGGACGAGCCGTTACCCTCAAGCTCGGCGCTCGCATGGGGCGTGGGAGCCGGGCTGGGCGTAGGGTTAGGCAATTACTGCCTGTATAGCGCGCTGGCGATCGGCAAAATGGGCATCAATGCCCCCGTGGCGGCCATCGTCTCGAGCACGCTCGTCACATTGCTCGCCATCTGGCACGACGGACTGCCGGCCCCTGTCCAGATCGGCGGCTTTGCGCTGGCGGCCGTAGCGATCTGGCTGATGACCACGTCGGACGGCGAAACCAAAGGACTCGGCCTGGCCTTCGGTGCCGGATTGGCGTTCACCGCCTATCTTTATTGCAGCAAGCACGCGACCGCTGACGGCATCTTCTGGCCGTTGATCGCCGGCCGCTTCGTTGCGCTGTTTGTTTTCACCGGCATTGCGCTGCGCTCCAGGGCCGATTTCTCTAGCGTCAGCTCCACCAGCGTTCGCTACATGCTGGCAGCCGGCGTCCTGGATGCGATTGCCAACATCCTGTTCGTTTTCGCGACGCGATACACAAGGATGGACGAGGCGACTTTCCTGTCGTCGCTCTACCCCGGCATCACCGTTCTATGTGCCTGGCTGATCTTGAGCGAGCGCGTCTCCCGCCGGCAAGGCGTCGGCATCGCCGTGGCCCTCCTGGCCATCCCCCTGATCGCGCTCCACTGACACGGGCTGCGCGACCCAACATTCTTCGGCACCAGCGACGGCCATGCCCAGTTCAGAGGTCTGACCTCGGTCAGACCTCTTGCTGAACAAAGGGAGCCGAACCCGTTGACGTAGAGCAAAGGTCAGACCGAGGTCTGACCCAATGGCGGCATACCCAGTTCCCTAAACCGCCACGTCCGCCGGCAGAGCCAAAGCTTCGCCCGCGGGGCGGCCGTCGCGAGGCTGGCCCAGGCGAATGATCTCCCACTCCAACGTCACGCCGGAGCTGGCTTTCACGCGCGCGCGAACGGTCTCGCCCAACTGCTCGACGTCTTCGCCGCTGGCGTTCTGGTCGTTGATCAGGAAGTTGCAGTGCATTTCCGAAACCGTGGCACCGCCCACGCGCAAGCCACGGCAGCCGGCAGCATCAACCAGCTTCCAAGCCGAATGCCCGGGCGGGTTCTTGAACGTGGAGCCGCCGGTACGCTCCTTGATCGGCTGGTTGGCCTCGCGGTACTCCGCCACCTCGTCCATCGCCTTGAGAATGTCGGCGGTCGTTCCAGGCTCGCCCTGGAATGTCGCCTGCGTGAAGATCCAGTCCGCCGGCACACCCGCATGACGATAAGTGAATCCCATGTCGGCCAGCGACAGCACGTGGATGTTGCCCTGCCGGTCCACCGCGCGCGCCTCGACGAGAACGTCCTTCGTCTCGCGTCCGTGCGCACCGGCGTTCATGCGCAGCGCGCCGCCGATCGATCCGGGAATGCCGCGATAGAATGCCAGCCCGGCGACGCCCGCGTCAGCTGCGGCCCGCGCCACCTTTACGTCGGGGACCACGGTGCCCGCGCGAACGCGATGGCCCGTCTCCGCCTTGATCTCGCTGAAGCCGCGGCCCAGCCGGATCACGACACCCGGCACGCCGCCGTCGCGCACGAGCAGGTTCGACCCTAGCCCCACGACGAACACCGGCAAGTCCGGCGCGATACCCTTGAGAAAATAGGCAAGGTCTGCCTCATCGGCAGGCGAGAACAGCACCTGCGCCGGCCCGCCAACGCGGAACCATGTGATGTCGGCCATCATGGCGTTCGGCGTCAGCCGCCCGCGCAGCTCGGGCAATGCCGCACGTAGATCGGGTGTGATGTCTGCAAAGCTCACCGCGCCGCTCCGGCACGCTTGGGCTCGGACGCCGCCAGCCACTCCGGCAGCGCGTAGGCCCATTCGGTCGAGTTGCCCGCACCAAGATAAATCACGACATCGCCGGCAGTTGCCTGCTGCAATATTGCCGGTCCCACGTCGAGCGCGTCGGCAAGCACCGCGACAGAGGCGTGCCCCGTCTTGCGAATGCCATCCGCCAGGCTGTCGGGGCTGATGCCGTCGATCGGTGCTTCACCCGCCGAATACATCGGCGACACCAGCACGTGATCGGCATCCTTGAAGCACGCGGCAAAGTCGGCGAACAGGTCGCGCACGCGCGTGTAGCGATGCGGCTCTACCACGGCGAACACACGGCCCTTGGTTCCCGCGCGCGCCGCGCCAAGCACGGCCGCGATCTCAGCGGGATGATGCGCATAGTCGTCGTAGATCGATACGCCGTTCCACTGGCCCGTCAGCTGGAATCGCCGCTTTACGCCGGAGAAGCTGGCCAGCCCCGCGCGGATCACCTCGTCGGGAATACCGGCCTCCGCTGCCACCGCGATCGCAGCCAGCGCGTTCAGCGCGTTGTGGTGCCCAGGCATCGGCACCGTCCACCGGCTCAATTTGCGCGCGCCGCCCTTCACGTGGTCGCCCAGCTTGGCATCGAACGTGATTGAGTTGCCCTCGGCCGCGATGCCCTGCAGGATCAGGTCTGCATCGCTCGACGTGCCATACGTCAGCAAGCGGCGCCCATCGCGCCGCAAGCCTAGCCGCTCCACCATCTCCCGCACCACCTTGTGGTCGATGCACGTGACGGCCAGGCCATAGAATGGAATGTTGCGATAGAATGCCTCGTACTCACGATGCATCGCCTGAACCGTGCCGAAATAATCGAGATGTTCCGGATCGATGTTCGTCACGACGCCGATCTCGGTCGGCAGCTTCACGAACGTGCCGTCGCTCTCGTCGGCCTCCACGATCATCCAGCGCCCCTTGCCGAGGCGCGCGTTCGATCCCCAGGCATTGATGATGCCGCCGGTGATCACCGTGGGGTCCAGCAGCGCATGCTCGAAGATCTGGCTGATCATCGACGTCGTCGTTGTTTTGCCGTGCGTGCCCGTCACCGAAATCGATGAACACAAACGCATCAGCTCCGCCAGCATCTCCGCACGGCGAATGATCGGCAGGCCTTTTGCGCGCGCGGCCTCGAGCTCGACGTTGCCGCTCTTCACGGCTGTCGAGATCACGACGAAGTCGGCACCGTCGAGATGCGCTGCATCGGCGCCGATATGCACCGGCACACCCTTGGCCCGCAGCCGTTTGACGTTGGCGCTGTCCTTGTTATCGCTGCCTTGGACGCGATATCCCTTCGCCAGCAGGATCTCGGCAATGGCACTCATGCCGATGCCGCCGATGCCGATGATGTGGAACGTGCCGATATCGAGCGGCATCTGCATGGTTCGAATTCCCGTTCTCGGCTTCCCCTCGGAAACCCCCACATTACACGTGACGGTTCACCTTAACCGCCGCGCGACATCAGGTCCTCGACAAGGTCCGCCAGCCGGATGACGGCATCAGGGCGGCCCTGTGACTTGGCACACTGCGCGGCGACTTCCAGAGCCGCCTGGTCGCGCGCCAACCGTTCAATTTCGCCCTTCAAGCGCTCCGGCGTCAGATCGCGTTGCGCGATGGCCCAGCCCCCGCCTGCTTCAGCCAGCCGTGTTGCATTCTGCAGCTGGTCGTTGTCAAGCGCGTGGGGCAGCGGCACCAGGATAGACGGCCGCCCGATCACAGTTAATTCAGCCACGGTCGAGGCCCCGGCACGCCCGATGACGAGATGCGATTGCGCCATGCGCTGCGGCAGATCCGTGAAGAACGGCTCGACAGTCGCTGAAATGCCAGCCGAACCATAGGCTTCGCGCACGCGCGTCAGGTCTTCGTCGCGCGCTTGCTGCGTCACATGAATGCGCTCGCGCACATCGCTGGCGAGCGACACGATGGCCGGTGGAACGCCGTCTGCAAAAAACCGCGCGCCCTGGCTGCCACCGAACACCAGCAGCTCGAACCGGCCACCCGGCCTCGGTACGTTATAAGGATGCCTCGCTGCCGCGATGACGATGTCGCGCACGGGGTTGCCCGTATACCGCGCCTTGGCCACCATGCCGCCGTTCAGCAAACTCGTGCGCTCGAACGACGTCGCGATCACGTTGACGCGCTTGGCCAGCATGCGGTTGGCCCGGCCCAGCACGGCGTTCTGCTCGTGCAGCGCCGTCGGGATCTTGCACAGCTTGGCTGCCAGCAACGGCGGAAACGTCGGGTAGCCGCCAAAGCCGATGACCGCCGCCGGCCGCACCCGCCGCATCACAGTGACGGCGTGTGCCAGGCCGCGCGACAGTGTCCAGGTCGTTTTGGCGGCAGCCAATGGCGTCTTCGCCGCCAGCGTCGCCGATGGCACGCGATGCACCTCGCGCGCGGGAAAGTCGCTGCCATAGCGATCGCCGCGCAAGTCGGTCACCAGGTCGACGGTTACGCCGCGCCGCTGCAACTCTTCCGCCAGCGCGTACGCGGGAAACAGATGCCCGCCGGTACCGCCGGCCGCCAGCATGACGGTGCGCGTTGCAACAGAAGTTTGGGGGATGCTCACGTAGGATCGCTCATGTTGTGTCACGTGGCGCCGATGGTCGGCACCAATCGCGGCTTTTTCGCGCGCTGTTGGTCGGGGCGCCGCCGCGTCAGCGCCAGCAACATACCCAGAGTGACGGAAACAGCCAGCGTCGACGATCCGCCAGCGGAAATGAACGGCAATGTCATGCCCTTAGCCGGTAGCAGCCCGACGTTGACGCCCATGTTGATCAGCGCCTGCAGCCCGAACAGCAGGCCGAGGCCGATGATGGCAAGGCGGGTCGCCGCGTCCGGCTCACGCGTGGCCTGAACCAGCGCCCGCAGCACCACGAAAGCGAACAGCGACAGCAGCGCCAGGCACGCTACGGCGCCATACTCTTCCGCCACCACCGCGAAAATGAAATCGGTATGGGCGTCAGGCAGCACGGTCTTGATCGTGCCTTCCCCAGGACCACGGCCCAGGAAGCCGCCTTCCGTAAAGCTCTGGATGGCACGATCCATCTGGCTGCGATCGCCCGGCATGGGGTTCAGGATCCAGCGGTCGACACGCGCTTGCACGTGGGGAAGCATGAAGTAGGCCGCGATGCCCCCAGCCAGCGCGATGCCGCCGATCACGCCGGCCCCCGCAATAGCCCGGCCCGAAGCGAAGTACAACGTCGACCAGACCGCGACGATCAGCAGGGTCTGCCCCACGTCCGGCTGCATGATCAGCAGTGTCGCAAACGCGCCGAGCAGGGCGATGGCAAGCGGAAACGCGGGCATGTCAGGACGCGATTGCGCCTCGGCAAACAGCCAGGCCGCAATCACGGCAAAGCCAGGTTTGGCGATTTCCGATGGTTGGAACGAGTGCCCCCAGATTGAAAGCCAGCGTTTCGCGCCGTTGATTTCGATGCCATTGAAGTGAACCACGACCAGCATTGCAAACGACACAAACACCAGCGTCAACGCCAACCGGCGCACGCCCGCCGGCGAAAGCAACGATACGGCGACCATGATCAGCAGGCCGAAGCCGGTAAAGAACACGTGCCGCTCGACGAAGTAGTAGGCGTCGAAGCCCTTTTTGATCGCGACGGCCGGGCTTGCGGCGAGCGAGAGGATGAAGCCCGCGGCGACGATAGCCAGGATGGCGGCGAGCAGCACATGGTCCACCGTGAACCACCACTCGGTCAGCCGGCTGCGGTCGGCACGCGAAATCCTCATCCCGCCGCCCCCTTCAGCACCACGCCATCCAGCGCCGCGACGGCGTTGCGGAACGTATTGCCGCGCTCCTCGAAGTTTTTGAACTGGTCGTAGGAGGCGCACGCCGGCGACAGCAGGACCACCGGCTCCGCGCCGGAGCTGACGGCCGCATCTTTCGCGGCTGCGGCCACGGCATTTTCCAGCGTGCCGCAGCAGCTGATCTCGACCTTGTCTTTGAGCGTGGCGGCGAAATCGTGCTTGGCTTCGCCGATCAGGTAGGCCCTGGCCACGCGCGGGAAGTACGGCGCCAGCGCCGCGATGCCGCCCTCTTTCGCCTTGCCACCCACGATCCAGTAGATGTCGCGATCGAAGGCGCTCAGCGCTTTCTCCGTCGAGTCCGCGTTTGTCGCCTTGCTGTCGTTGATGAACAACACGCGTCCGACGCGGCCAATTTCCTCCATGCGGTGCGGCAGGCCCGGAAACGTCGTGATGGCCTTCAGCAGCAGCGCTTCGAGATTGGCGTTGGCGTTCGCCGCATCCTCGGAGAATGCGCGCATGCTCAGCATCGGCATGGTCGCGGCCAGCGCCGCTGCCACGTTCTGCGCGTTGTGCGCTCCGCGCAGCGCGCCGACGCCGGCGAGCCCCACCAACGAACGGAACTCGCGATTGCGCGATGTGCCCACCTGCGTGCCCACGACGCCGATACCCGGGTCGACGGATTTCACGCCCGAGATGCCCGTGGGGATCTGGTCGTTCGCATCGCCGCCGCGGCGGATCGCTTCGCGTCCATAGATATGCCGGCAGGTCTCGTCATCGACGCCGATGATGGCGAAGTGCGAGGCTGCAATCATGCGCTCCTTGATCGCCGCATAGTTGGCGAATGTCCCATGCCGGTCGATGTGATCCGGCGTCAGGTTCAGGAGCACGCCGAATGTCGGCTTCAGGCTCGGCGCCAGGTCGATCTGGAACGTCGAGACCTCGATGACGTGAAACCGCCGCTCGCCGATCGTCTCGCGCACCACCGGCGGCTCCAGCTCCAAAATGGGCGTGCCGATATTGCCGCCCATCTGCACGTCGAAGCCTGCCGTCTTCAGGATGTGCGTGATCAGCGCCGTCGTCGTCGATTTGCCGTTGGTGCCGGTGATGGCGATCAGCGGGCACGCCAGACCGATGCCGGGCACCGCTTTCGCCCGCTCACGGCAGAACAGCTCCACGTCGCCGATCACCTCGACGCCCGCGGCTTTCGCCTTCACCACCGTCCAGTGCGGTTCCGGATGCGTCAGCGGCACGCCAGGGGCCAGCACCAGCGCGGCGAACTGGCTCCAGTCCATCTCGCGGAGATCGCCTACAGGCAGCCCGGCCTCCGTCGCGGCCCTGCGCCCGGCCTCGCCGTCGTCCCAGGCCACAACGGTCGCGCCGCCCGCCATCAAGGCGCGCGCGGTCGCTAGCCCCGATCCACCGAGGCCAAAAACGGCCACCGTCTGGCCGGCAAAGGTCGTGACGCGAATCATCTCAGGAATCTATCTCAACGCTGGTGGGATTGCGGTGTGATCAATCCGCTACTTCAACAGCCTGTGCAAGCCCTTGGCGCTGTCGGATGCCAAATCCGCGCGCCAGATCCGTTTGCTATGAGCCCTTGCGCTTGAGGTGACACACCTTTGTCCGCGACCCGTCGCCGTTCTTGCGCCACCGGCAGCCAGGATGACGCGGTGCCGTGCGATGGATGTGAAACTCTCCCCGGCGCTTCTTGTTGAAGGTCTGGTTGGACACGTCATGTCCGCCGATCCGCACATTCTTGCCGAAGCGAACCTCCGCCGCAGCGGGGATGGCTATCATACCCGCCACAAGAATGGCTGTGACCGCTGCCGAACCAAATGTCATCGCGCCTTGCCTACAGAGCATCCTGTGCACTCAGCGCAGCTTCAGCGAGGCCAGGCCGATCAGCGCCAGGATGACGGAGATGATCCAGAAGCGCACCACCACGGTGCTCTCCTTCCACCCCTTCTGTTCGTAGTGATGATGCAGTGGCGCCATGCGGAACACGCGCTTGCCTGTCATCTTGAAGGACGCCACCTGGATGATCACCGACGCCGTCTCCAGCACGAACAGCCCACCCACGATCGCCAGCACGATCTCATGCTTCGTCGCCACCGCGATGGCGCCGAGCGCGCCGCCGAGCGCCAGCGAACCGGTATCGCCCATGAAGATCATGGCAGGCGGCGCGTTGAACCACAGGAAGCCCAGGCCGGCGCCAATCAGCGCGCCACAGATCACGGCCAATTCGCCGGTGCCCGCGACGTAGTGGATCTGCAGGTAGCCCGCGAACTTCACGTTGCCGATCAGGTAGGCGATGAGCCCGAAAGTCGCTGCCGCGATCATCACCGGCACGATGGCGAGCCCGTCCAGCCCGTCCGTGAGATTGACGGCATTGCCGGCGCCAACGATGACGAAGGCAGCCATGAGCACGAAGCCGAAGCCCAGCGGCAGCACCACGTTCTTGAAAAACGGCACCGTCAGCACGTCGGAAAGCCCGTCTGGCCCCAGCTGCATGATGCAGTAACCCGCAATGGCGGCGACCAGAATTTCTAGGCTCAGCCGCAGGCGGCCGGCAAAGCCTGCCGAGGTGCGCTTGGTCACCTTCAAAAGGTCATCGTAGAAGCCGATCGCGCCGTAGCTGAGCATCACCAGCAGCACGATCCAAACGTAGGCGTTCGTCAGGTCCGCCCACAGCAGCGACGCCACCGCCACCGAAGATAGAATGATGAGACCGCCCATCGTCGGCGTGCCCACCTTCGACAGGTGCGACTTCGGCCCATCGTCGCGGATTGGCTGACCCTTGCCCTGCTTCACCCGCAGCGTATCGATGATGCCGGGTCCGAACAGCAGCACGAACACCAGCGCGGTGAAGATTGCTCCCCCAGTGCGGAAGGTGATGTAGCGGAAGACGTTGAGCGCGCCGATCTGGTCGGAGAAATCTACCAGCCAGTAAAGCATTGCGTGTTTCCCCGGTCTTCATGGCGCGCGCGGGTGCGCACCACCACATCTTACCCTGCGAACTTCGCCTTCATGGCTGCCACCAGCGGCGCCATGCGCGACCCGTTCGACCCCTTGATCATCACGGCATCCCCCGCCGCGACAGTGTCCAGCAACGCATCCGCGATGCCCGATGACTGCACCGCCCATGCCCCTTGCCGGCCATCTGGCAGGGCCGCGAACAGATGCAACATTTGCGGTCCACAGGCAAAGACCAGATCGGCCCCGGCCGCGTCAACCGCTTCCTTCAAGCCCGCATGCAAGGCCGCGGCTTCGACACCAAGCTCCAGCATGTCGCCAAGCACCGCAATCCGCCGAGAATACTGGGCTCGCGGCACCGTGCCGAGTACGGACAACGCCGCCCGCATTGACGCGGGATTGGCATTATAGCTCTCGTCGATCAGCAAAATGGCGCCGCCCGGCGCCGCCAGTTGCGTCCGCGTGCCCCGCCCCGCCGGCGCCTGCATCTCCGCCAACGCCGCGATCGCTTTTCCAGCGTCTGCACCAGCTTCATGCATTGCGGCCAGCACGGCCAGCGAGTTCTGTACGATGTGCGCTCCCGGTACGGCGACGTCATAGACGATATCGCGCCCCGCGAGCCGGGCGGTTACTTTCGACATGTCGGCACCAAGGACAACATCCACGCAGCGCACGTCCGCCTCCGCATGGTGGCCGAACGACACGACGCGCACGCCCCGCTCGCCCGCGCGCTGCGCCAGCAGCTCGTAGTGCGGGTTGTCGCGGTTGAGCACGGCGACCCCGCCCGGCACGATGCCGGCAAAAATCTCCGCCTTCGCCTCGGCGATTTCGGCCACCGAAGCAAATTGCTCCAGGTGCACGGCCTCCACCGTCGTGATGATCGCCACGTGCGGTTGCACCATTTGCGACAACGGCGTGATCTCGCCCGGATGGTTCATGCCAATCTCGAACACGCCGTAGCGTGTGGTGGCCGGCATCCGCGCCAGCGTCAGCGGCACGCCCCAGTGGTTGTTGAACGACTTGTCGGCCGCGTGCGTCCGGCCAAGGCGGCCCAGACAGCTTCGCAGCATCTCCTTCGTGCCGGTTTTGCCTGCGCTGCCGGTGACGGCAATGACGCGTGCATCCGGGGCAAGGCGTGCGCGCGCCGCCCGGCCGATGTTCTCCAACCCGCGCAACGTATCGTCGACGCGGATCAGCGCGCCGTCGCCGCTCTGGCGCGCGTAGTCACGCGAAACGAGGGCTGCAGCTGCGCTATTGGCGAACGCTGATGTCACGAACTCATGCCCGTCGCGCTGGTCTTTCAGCGCCACGAACACCTCGCCCAGCGAGAGGCCGCGCGAGTCGAGCGAGAACCCGGTGATCAATTTGCTTGGATTGCCATCCGCGGTGCCGCCGGCCGCAGCCGCCAGATCGTCGAAAGTCCACAGGGCGTCCGTCATGTCTTAGCGAACCTGATCCAGCGCCGCCGCGAGCGCCTCGTGATCGGAAAACGGCAGCACCCTGTCGCCAACGATCTGGCCCGTTTCATGGCCCTTGCCCGCCACGACCACCACATCGCCCTCGCTGAGCATCTTCACGGCCGCCGTAATGGCCTCAGCGCGGTCGCCGATCTCGATGGCGCTGGGTGCTGCGGCCAAAATCTCCGCGCGGATCGCAGCAGGCTGCTCCGTCCGCGGGTTGTCGTCCGTCACGATCACCACGTCCGCCTTGTCCACCGCGATCTGCCCCATGATCGGCCGCTTGCCCCGGTCGCGATCTCCGCCACACCCGAACACGCAGATCAGCTTGCCGCGCGCGAACGGCCGCAGCGCGTCGAGCACGGCTGCCAGCGCCTCCGGCTTGTGCGCGTAGTCGACGGCCGCCAGACCGCCGCGGGCCTCCCCAACGATATCAAGCCGTCCCTTGACGCCCGCAATGTGCTCCAGCGCCGGGATTACGCGTGTCGCATCCTCGCCAGCAGCAATCGCTAGGCCCGCCGCCACCAGCGCGTTCGACGCCTGGTACGTGCCCAACAGCGGCAGCCGCACGTGGTAGTTGTTGCCGTCGTGCGCGATCGTCAGGCGTTGCGCAAAGCCGTCGAGCTTTACGTCGGTCAGCCGCAACGCTTCGCCTTCGCGCCCGACGCTGGCTATCGCCAACCCGCGGTCCCGCGCCGCCGCGATGACCGGCGCCGCGTAGCTATCGTCGACATTGATCACCGCCGTCTGACCCGGCTGCAGCAGCTCTCGGAACAGCCGCAGCTTGGCATTGAGGTAGTGATCGATGTCCGGATGATAATCCAGGTGATCGCGTCCAAGGTTCGTGAACCCCGCCGCCGTCAGCTTGACGCCATCCAGCCGGTGCTGATCCAACCCATGCGACGAGGCTTCAAACGCCAGATGCGTCACGCCTTCGTGCGCCAGCTCCGCCAGCGTCTTGTGCAGCGTGACGGGATCGGGCGTCGTCAGCGAGCCGTAGACGCCACCGTCCGGCTTCACGATCCCGATCGTCCCCACGGACGCGGCCTGCCGCCCGAGATGCGCGAAGATCTGCCGCGTGAACTCCGCCACCGACGTCTTGCCGCTCGTGCCCGTTACGGCCACCGCGATCTCCGGCTGCGCGCCGTAGAACCGCGCCGCCATCAGCGCCAGCGTGCGGCGTGGTTCGGCAGAGCGCATGACCGGCACGCCGACGTCTGGCAGCACCGCCTCCTTTGCCGCCAGCACCGCGACGGCACCCTTGGCGACCGCGTCGGCTACGAACCGCCCGCCGTCCGCCTTGGCACCCGCGAGCGCAACGAACAACGCGCCGGGCAGCACGGCCCGGCTATCCGGCGTAATCGAGCCGATCTCGACCTCCGCCGCATCCGCGGGCGCCTCGACCTCCGGGCCAAGAAGTTTGGAAAGTTTCATGCCGCTGGCATAGCCTTGTAAGAGGCGTTTTCACAAGCCCTACAAGGTCAACGTGGCCGCATAAACGAACCGGCCCGTCAGCCGAAGGAAGCGCGCTACGATCCCACCCAACGTCGTCATCCCGGCCTGCGCCGGAATGACGTTGGAAGAGGAGGCTTCACATCGAGATCCCAGGACGGCACCTGATGCCGGGCGGTCGGCTCAGCCTTACCCAAACCGAATAGACTAGTTCGCCTGCCCCGGTACGCCCGTCGCAGCCGCCTGCACCGGCTCCGGCATCACCCCAAGCAACGGAGCCACCCGCGCGATGATGCGGCCGGCCGTCGGCGCAGCGTTGTGGCCGGCGGTGATCTCGTTCTTGGTTTCGTCCGTCGCCTGCGGCTTGAACAGCATCACCATCACGACGTACTGCGGCTTCTCCATCGGGAACGCCGCCACGAACGACGAGATGACCGACTTCTTCTCGTAGCCGCCGACGCCGGCCATCTCGGCCGTGCCAGTCTTGCCGCCGACGCGATAACCCGGAACCTCCGCGCGCTTGCCCGTGCCGGCCGGGTCCGTCACGTTGAGCCGCATCAGCTCGTTGATCTGCCGGCTCGTGTCCGCGCTGATTACGCGCGTTTTCTTGGCCTCGCTACGTCCGCGCAGGAACGTCGGCTTCACCAGTTCGCCGCCGTTGACAAGTGCCGCCGCCGCCGCCGCGAACTGTAGGGGAGCAACGGCGACGCCGTGGCCGTAGGCGATGGTAATCTGCTCGATGCGCTCCCACCGCTTCGGCACCTGCGGCTGGGCGATGGGGCCAGCTTCCGTGCGGCCTTGATCCAGTAGCCCGAGCTTCGTCAGAAACGCCTTCTGCTTGTCGCCGCCCGACTTCAACGCGATCATCGCTGCACCGACGTTTGACGAATGCAGGAAAATATCGCGCACCGATGCCGGCCGGCCCATCGGATGCAGGTCCTTGATCGTGAAGCGGCCCTCCACCATCGGCTGGCGTACGTCATAGATCGTGTCGAGCGTCGAAACGCCCTCGTCGAGCGATTCAGCGACAGTCAGCATTTTGAAGATCGAGCCGAGTTCGTACGTGCCGCCCGTAATACGGTCGGTTTGCTGCGTGTCGGCCGCGCTGCCTGATCTCGGATCAGGCTCCGGCAATGACGCTGACGCCAGCACCTCGCCGGTCGTCACGTCCATCACGACGCCGGTTGCCGCTTCCGCCTTGTAGCGCTTGGTCGCGTCCTGCAGCTCTTCGGTCAGGCTGTGTTGCACGCCGATGTCGATCGACAGCCGCACCGGCGCACGCTCTGACAGCGTCGCGCCATGCACCGCCTCGACGGACCCGCTGTCGTCGAGATAGCGCTCCATTCCCGAGACGCCCTTGTTGTCGACGTTCACGGCGCCAAGCACATGCCCGGCAAGCCGGCTCAGCGGATAGGCGCGCTTCAGTTCCGTGCGGAACGACACGCCGGGCAAACCCAGGTCGTGAACCTTCTGTGCCAGGTTGGGGGCGATCTGCCGCTTGATCCACACGAACCGCTTGCTGCGGTCCGACAGATCTCGGCGCAACTCGCGTGCGTTGAGGCCAGGCAGCACCTGCGTCAGCTTCTCGACGACCTCGTCGCGGTCGATGATGACGCCGGGATCGGCGAACAGGGAGGGGTTCTCCACATCCGTCGCAAACAGCCGGCCGTTGCGATCCACAAGGTCGGGTCGCGAAAAGCTATGCGCTACGGTTTCGCTGATGTTCGACTGCAGGGTTACGCCGCTGTTCACGGCAGCGAGCCGCACAAGCTGACCACCGACCGCAAGAAACGCCAGGCCGACCGCACCCGTAACCGCGATTGCGCGCAGCCTTAGGCTGACTTCGTCAACGCTGGCAGTGGCTCTGGGCTTTGTGGCAGTTCGGCGCATCTCAGCTTCCGCCTGCCTAGTTGTTCACGGCACCGACGACGATCGGGATATCGCGCGCAAACTGCTTGTCGGTGGCCGCGGCCAGACCTTGAGCGCGCGCCAACGGCTCGATGCGCTCGGGCCGCGTCAGGTGCGCCCGCTCCGCCTTCAGGACCGCGATGTCGCTGCGCGCTTGTGCAACCGCGAGCTCTTCTTGCTGCACGCGCGCCTCCAGTTGGCGGGTGTCGTAGTTGAGGCCGTAAAGCAGGAACGCACTCGCCAGGGCCAGGAAAACGGAGGTCGAAGTGATGAAACGCATGGGCACACCCGTACACAAAAAACTAAGGTGAAAGAGTGCCTAAGTTACCGTTTGCTAACTCAGTCTCTCAGCCAAGACGGGGCTTGCGTCCGCACCCCTGATCTCAGCCGCGCCGATCTCGCACGCGGGTTGACATCCAATTCACCCTTCTCAGGTGTTAACGGGCGAAGGTTAAGAATTCGGAAACTTTCTGCCGGTGCGCTACGATTCGTTTGTGGCAGGTGCCGCGACGTGCCCTCCATCTTGCCGGAGCGCTCGGCGAAGAAGCGTTTGACGATGCGGTCTTCCAGCGAGTGGAACGTCACGACTACCAGCCGGCCGCCCGGCTTCAGGATCCGCTCTGCCGCTTCCAATCCGCGGGTTAGCTCGCCAAGCTCATCGTTCACGTGAATGCGCAGCGCTTGGAACGTCCGCGTCGCGGGGTTGCGTCCGTCGTCCTTGCGCCCGCCGACAGCGCGGCTCACCACGCTCACCAGATCGCCCGTGCGCTCGAACGGTTTTTCCTCGCGCCGCTTGACGATTGCGCGCGCCACGGCGCGGGATTTTCGCTCCTCGCCGAGTTCGTAAAGAATGTTGGCGAGGTCTTCTTCCTCCGTCGTATTGACGACGTCCGCTGCCGAAGGTCCCTCGCGAGACATCCGCATGTCCAGCGGCCCGTCGGTCTGGAAGGAAAATCCGCGCTCGGCCTGGTCCAGCTGCATCGACGAAACGCCGATATCCAGCACCACGCCGTCGACGGCGTCGTAACCCGCTTCGCGCGCCATCTCGTCGAGATCGCCGAACACACCCGGCAGGAGTTTCAGACGCGGAGCGAATTCTTCAACGACAGACTGCCCGGCCTCGATCGCCGTCGGGTCGCGATCGATCGCAACCACGTTGACGTCCGGCAACGCAAGAATGGCGCGGGTGTAGCCGCCCGCGCCGAATGTGCCGTCGATGATGGTCTGTGTCGTGCCGGGCGTCGGCGGCTCAGGAAATAAAGCGCCGAGAACTTCCGAGACGAGCACGGGAATGTGCGGCCTGCCTGTGGCTTGGTGAACGGGCCCCTCTCCCGTTCTCCGTGACCGCGTCATTCCCGTGCTCCCTCGTCGCCGTCCCCACCGGGACGGCCGCTCCCCGCTGCAAACAATTTCCGGTGGTCTTGAACCTTAGCGCGAGCAGCCCCGCGACGCTCCTCGAAGCGTCCGGGCTCCCACATCTGAAACTTGTCGCCAAGGCCGACAAAAGTGACCGCGCCTTGAAGATCGGCGTGGCGGCGAAGGCCTTCAGGAAGGACGATACGTCCGTCCCCGTCGATCGAGAGAACCTGGACGTCGCCGTAGAGCGCGACAGAGAGTTCGTCCCGCTCATCTGAATAGTCCGGCAGGCCCGCGAGAAGCCCGTCGATTTTTTTCGCAAGTCTCTCCCCGCCTGCATCGAGTGCCGGAGCATCGAGCGAGGGGTAGCAGTAGATGCCGCCGGCATATCCATCGCGCTCCAAGACGGCGCGGAATGGCGCTGGGACGGAGACGCGGCCTTTGGCGTCGATCTTGTTCGTATATGTCGAGACAAAGCGGTCCATCCTTGCGCGAAAATTTCGCCTCCGACGCCTGAACTCGACTGAACCAGAACCCTGTCAAACCCACTCCAGGGGAGGGGAATTTTGTCCGTCCGCGCCGGGCAGGTCCGTGGCGGTCGCCATCGACCTCGGCCCTCTCTCGAGATCGTCGGCGCCTCAGCCACGTCCCCGTGCCCGGTGCGGTCGGGCATCTATGGGATCTCATGGTTCTTTATGGGCGTCAATGGAATCTTAACGGCTGAACGCGGGATTCTGTGCCCGCCTGTGGGCAAGTGGCGGCCCAAGCACACAACACATGCCGGAGAAGCCGTCCGTTGCTCCCCGCAAGCGGCCGCCACCACGTCCAATGGAAATCAGGCATCGAGTTACGGGGGAGACTTTCCGGCGCGGGTAAACTGACGCATACGTGAGCACAACAGCCTTCACCGCAGGAAACACACGCGATGCCTGACGTCCGCTCCATGTGCGCTATCGGCCAGTCCGGCCAGCTTGGCCTCAACGGCCACCTGCCCTGGGAGGGCGACCGCCGCCCTGAGTTCGTCGCCGATGTTGCAAACTTCTTCGAAAAGACCCGCGGCCACGTCCTGATGGCAGGCCCCACGACGATCAACGCCGTGCCCGAACCCTTTGCCTCGCAGATGACGCTGGTGATCCTGCGCTCGTCTATGGATCCGGAAGCGACGTTGGCCCGCTACGCCAGCCGCGTCGTCTTCATCGGCGGCGGCCCGCCGGTCTGGGACGTCTACGCCAAGTACATCCGCCATTGGGACATCAACCGCCTGCCCTACGACGGCGAAGCCGACCGCTGGTTCAACCCGCGATGGCTCATCACCGGCGACGCCAGCGTGAGCGGTGGCTGAAACAAAAAGGCCAGGGCTTCAGCCCTGGCCTCACTTCGTGCGCCTTAAACCCGATCACTCGGCCGGAGCAGCAGGAACCTCAGCAGCGGCGCTTGTGATCGGCATCGGCGGCATGTCGGCAGCGGGTGCTTCGTCGGCGGCGGCTTCGGCAGCAGGCGCTTCTTCGGCAGCGGGTGCTTGCTCAGCAGCAGCTTCTGCAGCAGGTGCTTCCTCGGCAGCAGCTTCGGCAGCAGGTGCTTCGTCGGCGGCGGCTTCGGCAGCAGGTGCTTCCTCAGCGGCGGCCCCGGCAGCGGGTGCTTCTTCAGCAGCTTCTGCTGCAGCAGCTTCTGCAGCAGCAGCTTCTACAGCAGGTGCTTCTACAGCAGGTGCTTCCTCGGCGGCGGCTTCGGCAGCAGGTGCCTCTTCAGCGGCGGCTTCGGCAGCAGGTGCTTCCTCAGCAGCAGCTTCGGCAGCGGGTGCCTCCTCGGCAGCGGCTTCGACAGCGGGTGCCTCCTCGGCAGCGGCTTCGACAGCGGGTGCTTCCTCGGCAGCGGCTTCGACAGCGGGTGCTTCCTCGGCAGCGGCTTCGACAGCGGGTGCTTCCTCAGCGGCGGCTTCGGCAGCAGGTGGTTCCTCAGCAGCGGCTTCGGCAGCAGGTGCTTCCTCAGCAGCAGCTTCGGCAGCAGGTGCTTCCTCAGCGGCGGCTTCGACAGCAGGTGCGTCTTCTACGGCCGTTTCGGCGAGCGCCATTTCGGTGGCGGGCGTTTCATCCGTAACGGCGCCTTCCTCGTGAGCGGTCGGCGGCGTTTCGTCGGCCACAGCGCCGTCAGCATGAGCAGTGGGTGGTGTTTCGTCCGGCGTAGCGGCGGCTTCTTGCGCCGGCGCCTCAGCGGGTGCTGCTTCAGCAGCAGGAAGTTCGGCGTCGGCAAGATCACCGCTTTCCGGCATTTCCAGCGCAGTGCCGCAGTGTGCAATCGCATCATCAGCTGTTTCGGGTGCGATCGCTTCCGGAGCTGCTGCAACGAGTGCCATAGGGGCTGGGGCGGGCAGTTCGCCGGTTGTTACGAAGGCGTGAAAATCATTTGCGGCTTTGAGAATATGTTCGTGTTTGCCTTGCAACTCGAACGCCATTCGTAAACAGGCCATGCGGTGGTCCTGAAGGTCCATTAGGAGGCTCCTTGGGCAGATTTTGTGGGTTTGGGGCGGTTAGCAGGCGATACGCGGCACTGCGAAAACTACAATAACACCGACGAACACTTGATGAAACCTCAGATCAACTGTTGTTCGCAAATAATTCAAAGTATAAAAATATTGCGCTGCAAGATGATCGGAAATCCGTGAGTCAAATGCGAGGCTTGCGACCGCATGTTCTCACGCCGTTGCAACGATTCTCAGTTCGCTAGCGCTGTCGCTGCTCAGTTGCAAAGCAGTGCTGGCGCGTGTCAGCGCAATTTTATATCGCGAATCACTCGTTCTCTGGGAACTGACATCCGCGATCCGCCGTTGCCATTTCAGTCGAATGCAACCACGCCAACAACGTCACCATTGGGGTCACACTATGAGTATCTTTGCCTGGATTTTCGTCGGACTGATCGCCGGCTGGATTGCCGAACAGATCACCGGCCGTGAACATGGCCTGCTCACCAACCTCCTCGTCGGCGTGATTGGCGCTGTGCTCGGCAGCTTCGTTATCGATACGATCCTGGGCTTCAGCTATCCGCGGGGCTTCAACCTTGCAACGCTCAGCGTCGCTACACTCGGCGCTGTCGTCTTTCTGTGGCTCGTCGGCGGCCGCCCGAAGCTGCTCAGCCGCTTCCGCTGAACAGCCGCGCCGGCGGCCGGCTCCCCACAGGGAGTCGCCGGCGCAATAGAACAATACCAGCCGGCCTGTAAGCCGGGTTCTGTCAGGAGGTTTCCCTCCGCGACGGCCATTCGTCTGGGACGCCCATCGCTGGGCGCCTCTAGCAACCAACCCGGGCGGCTGGCTTGAAAACTCGCCTGACGTCACGTTGTCGCCAACGCACGTCCGGCCGCCCCTATTTGGTCTTGCTCCAGGTGGGGTTTGCCCTGCCGCGTCTGTTGCCAGACACGCGGTGCGCTCTTACCGCACCGTTTCACCCTTACCTCCGGCGAACCGAAGGCGGTTTGTTTTCTGTGGCACTTTCCCTGGGGTCGCCCCCGGCGGCCGTTAGCCGCCACCTTGCTTCCATGGAGCCCGGACTTTCCTCCACCGGGTGCTGATCGCCACAACGCGAGACATCCGGCAGCGGCCGTCCGGCCGGCTGGTACGACGTGAGTATGTCGTCGGGCGGTGCCGGTCAAGCAGCGCCCGCAACCCCAGGGGCTAAAGGTAAACGCTGGCATGCCGAAGGTGCCGGGAACGCGCGCCGTCGGCACGCGTTCAAACAACAACGCCTTTAAACAAATAGCACGAGGAGATCCGTAATGAGCATGCGTACCCTTACAGTGGCGAGCCTAATGGCCTTCGCCTTGACCCCGGTGGCAGCACAAGCCAATTCGATCGGTGAGGTCGAGAACGCGCGCGCGAAAGATAGGTCAGGCTATCATTTAAACCGGCAAGACCGCGAGCAGCTTCGCCGTCACGGCGCCAACGATGACAGCTACGGTTGGCGCGGCGGTTACGCCTCTGACGACGGTTACTATGACGACCGGGCATACAGCGGAGCTTCGGTCTACATCGGCCCGTCTCGCGACTACGACGACGATTGACGACACCTGTCAACGGTGCGTTCCGCTCCGTTGACCTTCATCCGTGTTGGTCGTGCAGTTTCAGAAACTTGCTTTCGTACTGAGCAGGAAAGCCCGGCCCGGCTCGTAGAGTGGCGTCACGTTTCCGAACTCGTTGCCGTAGGTTGCGCGGCTCGAATAGAGTTGGTCAAACAGGTTGCGGACATCGAGGCGGAACGTGAGGTCGTGCGTCCAATCCTGCGGATGGTATTCGGCAAACAAGTTGACGATCTCATAGGCAGGATAGGGCGGTGAGTTTTCGCCGGTTACCGCCGACGGAGCGACGCGATCATATTCCGTCGCAATCTCGATATCGCCACCGACCGTCAAGCCAATCCGTTCGAAACGGTGCGCCGCCGTAATCGTGATGATGTCGCCAACCGGCGTGGCCACGTAATTGCCTGTATCGGAATCGGCGGCCAAACCATCAATCGTGACGTCGATATGCGCGTACTTGGCACGGATAAATCCTGAACTCCAATCGTACCCGGCGCCGATCTCGTAGCCCTCGCTCTCGATGTCGCGAGCGCGGGTTGCTAGCAGCGCGCCGTAGGCGGCAACACGTGCGTCGTCGATCTCCGTCCGGAAAAGGGTGCCCTCGATAGTGAACCCGCCGAAGCGCGATCTCAGTCCAGCGGTAACGTTGTCGGCCGTAACGGACTCCGGCCCGTCCAAGTAGTTCCAGCCAGGATTGATGATGAAGTTCTCGGCAAGCGGCACGCCCGCCCAGACATGTGAGTACCCGGCCTTTGCGGTCAGAAGGTCGCCGTAAAGATCCTGTTCACCAGAAACGTTGCCGCTGAAGCCGCCATCGCTCCACGACTGGCCGTTCACGCCTTCGAAGCGCTGGTGATCGCCACGGCCGCCGAACGACACGCGCGTGCCGCGGACAGGCTCCAAACGGGCTTGCGCATAGGCGCCCGCAACCGCGCTCTCCTCTTCGCCGGGATCATATCTATCGGCAAGGCTGGCCTGGCTTCTGTTGAAATCGAAGCCGGCAACAAGGCTGCCGATGCCGAGCCTGAACGTGTTCTCGATCTTGCCGTTGATCCGGTCTGTCTCGCCCGTGGCGTCGTATGTCTCCGTTCGCAGGAAGATGGGAGTGGTAACGTCCGTCTTGCCGTACGCAAGTACGATTTTCGGATCCCAGAGCGCCGTCGGTGTTGCGTCGCTGTAGCTGAAGACAGTGCTCTGCCGATTGAGTTCGTAGTCGCGGAAGCGCGGCTCCCAGGGCCGCGGCCTAGGAGTGACGATTACGCTGGCGTTCGCCCGGAAGGGCCGCAATGCCTCATCGTTGAAGCGCTCGTGGCTCACCTCGAAGCGATCGCCGCGCGGGGCCTGATAGGCGATCTTGCCGAGCCCGCTGAGCAAGCTCGTTGATGTTCCGCCAACTTCGTCTCCGTCCCGGTCCTCGAAATTGCCGCCCTCGCCGAAGTTGAAGGTGCCGAGTACCTCGAAACCGTTGTGCATGCCGTAGCCGGTCACGGCATTGGTGAACACGTTTCCGTTGGTGTTGAACGTCGCTTTGTTGAACCCGCCGATACCATCGCGGGTCAGGAAGTCACCAACATCTTTCGTCTCGTAGGCGATCGAGCCGGCAAGCGCCCCGAACCCGGCATCGGCCGGTGCCACGCCCGCATCAACGCGGACGGCTTTCAGAAGATTGGGATCGATGAAGTTGGTGCCGTTGTGATGAAACACCTTGTTGTTCTGCAGCGCGCCGTCGATCGTCACGGCAAGGTTCGTCTCCTCGATGCCATGCACATAGACCTTCTGCGAGGCGGGTAGCGAGCTGCCGACCTGAACGCCGGGCTCGCCCTTGAACACGTCGCTGATGTCCGTCGGATTGTTTCGCGCCAGATCCTGCGACGTCACGTTGATCTGCTGCGTGCCGGGCGTGCTGGGCCCGCTTACGCCAGTCGCCGGAAATGCTGGTGCGACATTGGCCGGCTCGACGTCGACCGGTGCCTGCGTCACAGCTGCTGGCGGCGGCGCCTTCGGCGCGGGCTTGGCCTTCGTGACCTTCTTCTTCGCTTTTTTCGACGTCACTTCGAGCGGTGGAAGATTGGTAGCGGCACTCGATGACGGCGGCGCCGTGTCTGCTTCCGCCTGTTGCGCATTCACGAACTCAGCCGATCCCATCAAGCCGGCCGTCACTGCGATGGCTCGCAGCGTCATAGTCTTCCGCAGCATGACAACTCCCCGTCATTTGATACGCGACGGGTTACACCCCTACGCATACTCAACGCTGGCATGCTCGCTGTTTTATTGTCGACGATAAAAGGATAGAAGAAATCGCAACGCAGGCGTCTTGTTGCTGAACTGCTACAATGCTGATTGTTATAATCGACAATTCGTCGCACCGCGCTGGTGCGATCAAGTTGCTAGCGTCCGCGTCGGCAACCTTGAGACGCTTGAGGAGAAGTGCAGTGCGCTTCGCGTTTACGATTGCGCATCGTTGGGTCGGTCTTGCGATCGCGGCCTTTCTCTTTGTGTCCGGCATCACGGGTGCCGTCATCTCGTGGGATCACGAACTCGACGAGATACTGAACCCGCATCTGACGACAGCCACCGCGCAGGGCGACGCCAAGCCCAGCCTGCAACTCGCCCGCGAGTTCGAGGCCCGTGATCTCCGTGCCCGCGTGACATACGTCACAATGGTGCCGGACCCGGGCCACGCCCTGTCGCTCTATGTCGAGGGGCGCATCGATCTTGCAACCGCCAAGCCATTCGAACTCGGCTACAACGAGGTGTTCGTCGACCCGGTCAGCGGCGAGGAACTCGGGCGTCGCGAATGGGGCCAAGTCTGGCCCATCACCCGCGAGACGTTCGTCTCGTTTCTTTACAAGCTGCATTACTCGCTGCACATTCCCGAGATGTGGGGCATCGACGAATGGGGCCTCTGGCTCATGGGCGGCGTCGCCATTTTATGGACGCTGGATTGTTTCGTCGGCTTCTATCTCACCCTGCCGCCAAAGCATCGTGTGAACAGCACGCAACCCGAGCCCATCCGCCGCCAGCTTTCGAAAGGATGGTGGTCGCGCTGGAAGCCGGCCTGGCAGATCAAGACGGCAGGCAGCGCCTACCGCATCAATTTCGATATCCATCGCGCCTTCGGTCTCTGGACCTGGGGCCTGCTCTTCATGATTGCCTTCACCGGCTTCTCGCTGAACCTTTACCGCGAGATCTTTCTGCCGATGATGTCGACGATCTCGCAGGTGACGCCGACGCCGTTCGAGCAGCGGACCCGCGCGCCAAAGGACAAGCCCATCGAACCAGGCGTGTCCTTCGAGGCGATGACGGAGATCGCATCGGCGGAAGCGCGCCGCCGGGGTTGGACGGAGCCGCTGGGCGCCGTGCGCTATCGTTCCGACTTCGGCATGTACGACGTGCGCTTCTTCAAGCCGGGCGATGACCACGGCGCGGCCGGCGTGGGGCCGCCGATCCTGTATTTCGACGGGCGGGACGGCCGCAACATCGGCGACTGGCAACCGTGGACGGGCACGGCGGCCGACATCTTCGTGCAGGCCCAGTTCCCCCTGCACTCCGGCCGCATCCTTGGCCTGCCGGGGCGCATTATCGTTTCTGTGATTGGCCTTGTCGTCGCCGCGCTCTCGGTGACAGGCGTCGTCATCTGGCTGCGCAAACGCCGCGCCCGCGTTGCCCGGCGCCGCAGCGAATTGCCCGGTGGGGCCGCGCCGTTCCCAGCCGAGTGAGTGTCAGTTATTGAACCGCAGCAAAAATCCGCCGACGGCGACGACTGCCAAGATCACAGCAAAGCTGTGCTTCCAAAGCGCAGACTCGATTTTTGCCTCAAGATGGTCAATCCGACTCTCAAGCCGTTGACCATGACGGTCCAGATCGATCTTTGTAGACAGCTGTGGAATGACTTCGTCTCTCAAGGCCTCAGCCTGCGCCTCTGCCTGCTCACGCTTGAACCCGCCGGCTTCCAGCCGTTTGACGTATCCAAGTGTGTCAACTGACATTCGCCAATCCATCCAACAAAGATAGCATCGCCGCTTCGGATTCGACAGTCGGCCAATCGCGGCAAATATCATCCGGCGACGGAATCAATTCAAGACGGTCGTTTTGACGCCATTGAATTCCATTGACCTTTTCCCGAACACATGAGACAAGCCGCCCATCGCCTGTAACCGGCGATTTCCGGCGCTCCTACCGCGTGAAGGGACTTGTCTAGGCCAAGGTTCACTCCGGCCGCCTCTTTCGTCCCCCCTTGTTGAGCGATCCCGAAACGACCGATCCGGCTGCCCAAGCCACGCGGGGCACCCCACAACAGAACCGCTTCTGCAGGAAGGCCAGGCCGCGCGCCGCCTTATGCCTGCACGCACATCTTTGAGAAAGACATCCTTTGACAACCTTTTCCGAACTCGGCCTCGACGCACGCCTCATGCAGTCGCTCGAGGCTGAGGGCTACACGACGCCGACGCCGATCCAGGCCCAGGCCATCCCGGCCGTGATGGCCGGCTCCGATCTGCTCGGCATCGCCCAGACGGGCACCGGCAAGACCGCCGCGTTCGCCCTGCCGATCCTGCATCGCTTGGCGCTCGACAAGAAGCCGGCCCCGCGCCGCGGCTGCCGCGTCCTCGTGCTCAGCCCCACGCGTGAGCTGGCTAGCCAGATCGCCGAGAGCTTCCGCACCTACGGCCGCCACATGGGCGTCACCGTCGCCACCGTCTACGGCGGCGTCGGCCATCGTCCCCAGATCCAGGCCGTCTCGCGCGGTGTCGACGTTCTCGTCGCCACCCCCGGCCGCCTGCTCGACCATGTCGGTGAGCGCAACATGGTGTTGACCGGCACCGAGATCTTCGTTCTCGACGAAGCCGACCAGATGTTGGACCTCGGCTTCCTGCAGCCTATCCGCAAGGTCGTCGCCCAGATGACCGGCAAGCGCCAGAACCTGTTCTTCTCGGCGACCATGCCGGGCGAAATCGGCAAGCTCGCCGGCGAACTCCTGGTCAACCCCGTCAAGGTCTCAGTCGCACCCCAGGCCACTACGGCCGAGCGTGTGGCTCAGCGCGTCATCCACGTCGAGCGCCACAAGAAGCGCGCGGTGCTGGTTGAGTTGCTGGCGAACGCAGATCTGACGCGCGCTCTTGTTTTCACGCGCACCAAGCGCGGCGCTGACAAGGTCGCCGAACATCTCGAAGCGGCCAGCATTTCGGTTGCCGCGATCCACGGCAACAAGAGCCAGGGCCAGCGCGAGAAGGCCCTTGACCTGTTTCGCAAGTCGAAGATTCGCGTTCTTGTCGCAACCGACATCGCCGCCCGCGGCATCGACATCGATCAGGTCTCGCACGTCATCAACTTCGAACTGCCCGACGTGCCGGAAGCCTACGTCCATCGCATCGGCCGGACGGCCCGTGCTGGCGCGGAAGGCATCGCGATCTCGCTGTGCGATCCTGACGAGCGCGGCCAGCTGCGCGATATCGAACGCCTGACGCGTCAGTCGCTGCCGCATGAGAACCGCATCTCGGGCGACGCCGTGCCGCTCGACGCGACGGGCGCCCCGCGCGGCCGTCCCGAAGGCGCACGCACGTCAGTCAGCTTCAAGCCCCGCGGTGACCGCAAGCCGCACCGTGGCCAGGGTGATCGTGGCCAGGGCGAGCGTGGCGAACGCGGTTCCCGTTCCGACTTCGCTCCACGAGGGGATCGGGCCGATCGCGCTAGTCGCGATGCCCGCGCGCCGCGCCGCGACCACGGTGCAGCACCCCGCCCGTCCAGCAACGACGCACCATTCGGCGAGGTGCCCCGCGCGCCGTATCGCCCGGAACGCACCGCCGAATACGACATACGTGAAGGCGGTGCCGGCCGTGGCCCCCGCGGCGATCGTGCCGATCGCGGCGACCGCGGACCGCGTAAAGACTTCGCCCCGCGTGGCGATCGCAGCTCGGCTCCCCGCGGTGACCGCAAGCCGGGCGGCGATGGATTCAAGCCGCGTGGCGATCGCAGTGCCGCTCCTCGCGGTGACCGCAAGCCAGGTGGTGATGGCTTCAAGCCGCGCGGTGACTTTGCCGCCCGCGGTGACCGTCCCGATCGCGGCTCAGACCGCAAGTCGCACAGCGACGGCGTAAAAGCTCGTGGCGACTTCACTCCCCGCGTCGACCGCAGCAACGACCGCAAGCCGAACGCCGACGGCTTCAAGCCGCGTGGCGAACGCAAGCCGGGCGGTGCAGAATCCAAGCCTCGCAAGGATTTCGCCCCACGCCGTGACGCCGGCGAAAACCGCGGTCACAACGGCGGCAAGCCGGGCGGCTATCAGGGTCTGAAGCGCAAGACCGGCGACAAGCCTGTCTGGAGCAACCGCCCATAAGCGGTCTCAACGCAAAGCATCCGCTTACAAACAAAAAAGGCGCCCCAATGGGCGCCTTTTTCGTAGAAAAACCGTCGCGATTAATGATGGTGACGACGGTGATGATGGTGATGACGGTGACGCTTGCGCTTGCTGATATAGATTCCGTCGTCACCGATGCCGATCCGCAGACCGCCCTTGCGGCTACGATGGCGATCACCGTGGCCGTGATGGCGGTCGCCGTGGTGCGCACGGTCGCGATCACGAGCCTCTGCTGCCGGTGCCGAGAACGCACTAACGCCAATCAAGGTAGTCAACGCCAGGGCGGCGCCAGCTAGAATACGCATATTTCCTCCTTAAAGCATGGCCTTGCGCCATACTCAATGTTGAGCTCACTCTCATACAACGTCGAGCAGCGCAAAAGGTTGCTGGGTAACATGCTTTCCTCTTCGTTCGTCCACTTGCTTGTCGCGTGGCGTCAATCGCGATAGCTAGTCCTCTTGCGACGAGCAGGGGCAAACGCACATTGTCTTATCCAAACGAACCGTACTGGGGTGCGCTAACCCCAGGTCCCGCCAAAATCGAGAATTACGTTCTGTCGGTTTACGACTGCGGCAAGCTGCGCATGCCCACAGGTCAGCTCGTCGCCTGCGATCCTTTCGCGGCCATGCAGAAAACCGGCAATCCTGCCGTAGCCATTCCACCTGGCGACTACACGGTCAAGGTCACGCTGGCCGATGTCAGCGACAAGTCGGACGGCTCGCATGTGCGCGAAGCCTACGCCACGCTGCTTATCGACGACACCGCCAGCGAAGTCACCCGCCGCATTATCACGCCGTTGCACGACGCCGGGAATGCCGATCCTGAGATTGGAGAAGACGGCGACTATCACGGCTTTCCGGTCGACGCCGGCACAGCCTGCTTCGTTGACGCCGGCGCCCTCGTCTCCAGCATGCCAGACGAGGCCACCTGGTACGAAGGCCTGTTCGAGAACGACAGGCCGGACAGCTGGTTTAACCTGATGGACAACCCATCTCACCTTCGCGAGGGCTTGGCCAACATCACCCTACCACTGGCCAAGAACGGCGAGAACATCGTCATCATACATTCCGGCTGGGGCGACGGCTTCTACCCCGTCGTCGGCGGCTTCGATGCTTCCGGCCGCCTCATCCGCGTCCACATCGACTTCATGGTCGTCTTCCCCGGCGACGAGGATTGACTGCGCGGCACTGCTACCCCACCGCCACGTCCGGCAACGTATCGACCAGTCGCTTCAGCGTGGCGAATGTCGAGAGGTCCAGCCGGCCATCCACGCGCGCCGGGCGGAAGTGCAGCTGAAACGCGCTGAGCACGGTCTTCATGCGCTCGCTATAGATGCCGGTCGGATCGATGCCGTAGCCGTAGCGTGCCAGCAACACCTGCGCTTCCAGCACTTCCGGCCCCTGCTTGCGGCCGGAAAACCCACGATCCTCGGGATTGACCGGCATGGGCTCGACCCAGTGCCCCACGCCGGCGCGATGCAACCCCGGCCAGTCGAACTTTTCGCCCGGATCAATCTTGCGCCCCGGCGCCACGTCCGAATGCGCCAGCACACGCTCCGCCGCGATGCCGTGGCGCGCGATAATGTCCTTGCACAGCGCTGTCACGGCACGCATCTGCATGGCTGGAAAATCCGGATAGCCGCCATTGTGCCCGGGGTTCTGGATCTCGATGCCGATCGATGCGGAGTTGATGTCCGTCTCGCCGTGCCATGAGGAGACGCCCGCGTGCCACGCGCGCATGTTTTCGGCAACCATTTGCGTGATGCGGCCGTCTTCGCCGACCACGTAGTGGCACGACACCTTGCAGTCCGGCCGCGACAAGACCTCGATAGATTTTTCGACGCACGGCAAGCCAGTATAGTGCGCGATGATGATCGTTGGCGTCAGTCCGCGCTGGCGCGGCTCTATGTTTGGGGAGGGAGACACATCGGCGACGAGCTTGCTGTCTGGCCTGTCGATGACGGAAATCACGTCGCTCATGCCGCGCGCAGCTCCTTCTCGATCTGCTCGTAGGCCGTATTGATCTGCGCCAGTTTGGCCGCAGCTGCGTTCTGTGCTGCCATCGGCGCGCCTTGACCCATCAACCGGTCGGGGTGATACGTCTGCGCAAGCTTGCGATAGCGCGCCTTGACGTCGCTGAGCGAGGCCGTGTCGGGCAACCCCAGCACTTCGAATGGGCATTCGAAGTCCCGCACGAATTGGCAGCGTATCCGTTTGAACTCGACCTTCGGAATGCTGAATGCGTCTGCCACGACCCGCAGAAACTCGTCTTCCTTTGGATGCAAAATGCCGTCGGAGCAGGCAACGTACATCAGACATTCTAGCACTGCGCGTCGCGTGGCAGGCTCATGGCGAAGCATATAGCCGATGTGCTTGGCATAAAGTTCGTAGCCGGCGGTATCCTGCTTCGCCAGATCATAGATGCGGCGCATCGCCAGCGTTTCGCTGCATGTGGCGTCGAGAAATTTCTCGAACGCCTCTGCCTCGGCCGCGACAGCGACTCCGTCTGCCTTCGCCATCTTGGCGGCAAGCGCCACGAATGAACTCATGAATGCTGGGCTAGCGACGCCACCGCGCCGCGCCGGCAGCAGGCTCCACAGGCGCGAAAAGGCGCGCTGCATAAGGGCGCGCAGCGTTCCCATCGTCCCGCCGCCCGCTGTATCCGCTATCGATGACCAAACCATCTGTAAATACTAGCGAACTTCATGGAAAAGCGGAACACCGTTGGGAGCATAAGTCATGCGCGCGCAATCCGGTTCTGTTTGGCCAGCTGATGATGTGGGTTTCGCGACGCGATCCGCAAGTGCGCTGCTGCCGGCCAGCGCCGCAATGCCGTCACAGACAGCGCGTGCGCTGCACTGCTGCCTAGTTGACGTAAAGGAGATGTTGCCCAACACTCGATGTCTAGACGTCACGTCGAAGGGCGTCAGCCAATCGGATTTAGCAGGGAGAAACCGAATGAGAACGATGATGATGGCGGCATTTGCCAGCCTCGCACTGATCAGTATGGCGGGGGGCGCCGCCGCACAGAAGGCTGAAGACGCCTTTGGCACCTGGCGCCATCCGGAGAACGGCAGTCATGTGAAGATGTACGCTTGCGGCTCCCGCCTCTGCGCCCGCATCGTGAAGGTCACGGACGGCCAGAAGACTGATGACAAGAACCCAAGTGCCGCCAAGCGCAGCCGTCCTGTCGTCGGCATGGTCATTATGTCGGCTAAAAAAACCGGGGCGAACAAATGGGCCGGCAGTCTCTACAATCGTGCCGACGGCAAAACTTACTCCGGCACAATCACCGTAAGCAGCCGCAGTTCGCTATCGCTCTCCGGCTGCTCCATGGGCGTCTTCTGCAAATCGACCATTTGGAGCCGCGTCGGCGGCTAGCAACACGAGCCGCGGAGTTGGTGCCGCTCGGCGGCTAGCCCAAAGCCGTCGCCAGCTGATTACTTGTTAGCCGGCGGCGGAACGGCTACCTCGGGATTTACGGGGCCTGGTGTCGAGAACATGCTGTCGCCAAATCCGAATCCAAAGAACACCACGGCGAGAATTGCGGCTGCAGCGAGCGTGGAAATCACGAGAACGCGCAGATTCAACTCGCGCCCATCGCCTTGGCGCGCGTCTTCCCCGTCAACAGAGCGGCGGCGAAAGAGCATGGCGATCTCCTCAATTTAGCGGAATAGTCGTCGGTCTGCGAAACATTGCTTCACACTGCAGACGTTGACTAACGATCAGGCTTGCGCCTTTGTTCCCCGCGCGAGCGCGGCCATGCGGCCGAGTCCCCCAGCATATGGCGAGTGGAATGATCAAGGCACCGGCGCGAACGTATGACCATGTAGCCGTACTGATGGGCGGGTGGTCCGCGGAGCGCGAGATCAGCTTGCGTTCCGGCACGGCCGTCGCCGACGCACTGGAGGGCGAAGGCTATCGTGTCACCCGCGTTGACGTGGATCGTGACGTCGCCGCCAGCCTCTCGGCGCTCAAGCCCGACGTCTGCTTTAATGCACTTCATGGTCAGTTCGGCGAAGATGGGTGCATACAAGGCATCCTCGAATGCCTGCAGCTGCCCTATACCCACTCCGGCGTGCTCGCCTCCGCACTCGCCATGCATAAAGAACGCGCCAAGGCCGTCATGGCATCCGTCGGCAAGGTGCCGGTGGCCGAAGCCATGATCGTGACTCGAGGCGAGGCGACCGCGGCCCACGTGCTGGCTCCGCCCTACGTCGTGAAACCGGTTTCGGAAGGTTCCAGCGTCGGCGTCATCATCGTCGGCCCAGGCGCCAATCGCCCGCCACAGCAGATCGCAGATGGCGGCGCGCATACGGACGAGGTGATGGTCGAGCGCTACGTCGCTGGCCGGGAGCTGACGTGCGCCGTCATCGGCGGCTTCGTAACCGAGGTCATCGAGATTGTGCCAAAGGAGGGCCTGGCCTTCTACGACTTCGCCGCAAAGTACGCGCCGGGAGGCTCTCGCCATGAGCTGCCGGCCAAGATTTCACGAGATATTTACGATTCGGTCCGGAAATACACTTTGGCGGCGCATGAGGCGCTGGGCTGTCGTGGTGTGTCGCGAGCGGACTTCCGCTTCGATGATCCAGTTATGCGCCCCGAAGGTACCGGGGAGTTGATCTGCTTGGAGGTCAACACGCAGCCGGGAATGACGGGAACCTCGTTGGTTCCAGAGCTGGCGCAGCATGCGGGGGCGTCATTTGGCGAACTCGTCCGTTGGATCGTTGAGGATGCGAGTTGCAACAGGTAGGGCATGATTCGCAATTTTGGCAGGGCGCTCCGGTCGCCCCCGCCACAAATCGCGTGTCTGCTACCTCGACCGCTGAAACCAGGCCGTCTCGCGCGTCTCTGCCCCTCCGCTCTCGCTTTAAAGGTCCGCGCCTTCGCGCCCTCGTCGTTGCCGGCGCGGCCCTGTCCGGCGCACTCGTCTACACGGTCATGACCGACGGCGGGCGCCACACGCGCGCCTCCGATCCGATTTTGCCGAGCGTCGAGACGGCGGTCGCGGCCGTCGGTTTCGGCCTCGACCAGGTCGCGATCACGGGCCAGAAGTATACGCCCGATGCCGACGTCTTCGAGGCGCTGGGCCTGGCAGGCACCCGCTCTTATGCCACGTTCGACGCTGCTGCTGCGAAGCTGCGCGTCGAAGAGCTGCCCTGGGTCGAAAAGGCCGAACTGGTTCGCGTGTATCCAGGCGGACTCAATGTTCGGATTACCGAACGCAAGCCCTGGGCCGTCTGGCGCCGTGGGCCGAAGGATTTCCTGATCGATCAGAGCGGCCGCGTCCTGGCCTCGGTGAAGACCGGCAGCAGCGCAGGTCTCATGCGCGTCGCGGGAGAGGGCGCCGCCAAGGATGCGCCGGCCTTGATGGCGATCCTGGCCCGCTATCCGGACGTTGCCAAGTCCCTGCAGGAAGCCGAGCGCGTGGCCGAGCGCCGCTGGACCCTGAAGCTCAATCACAACATGACGCTGATCCTGCCGCCCGACCGCGAGGCCCAGGCCCTTGCCATGTACGACAGCGACCGCTCGGTACGCGCACTGACAACCGGCGGCGGCTTTACTGTCGATCTGCGCGCCGTCAATAAGATCACCGTTCGCAAGAACGCTGCTCCAGACGCCAGTCCGGCCGCCGCGCTCCCCGAACCTCAAGCCAAGAGCTGAGGGAGGAAGCGCCATGCTGCAGAAAGAATGGGGACAGATACGCGGCAGCCGCATTGCCGGCCTGCTCGACATCGGCACCTCCAAGATCGTTTGCCTGATCGTGGCCCTGCCGAAGTCCTCCCGCGGCGGCTCGCCCTTTGATCAGGCCCGTGTGCTGGGCGTTGGCCACAAGGCCTCGCGCGGCGTAAAGGCCGGCGTTATCGTTGATCTCGACGAGGCCGAGCACGCCGTTCGCGCCACTATCGCCGATGCCGAACGCATGGCCGGCGTCGAACTGGAAGAGATCTATGTCTCCGCTGCCTGTGGCCGCATGCGCTCGCGTAATTTCACGGCCAAGGCGCGCATCGAAGGTGCGGTCGTCACCAGCCAGGACGTAACCAAGATGCTGACGGCGGGCCGCCGCCACGCCGAACAGCAGGCCCGCACGCTCATCCACATGAACCATGTCGGCTTCCGGCTCGACGGCACGCCCGGCCTCGGCGATCCGCGCGGCATGGTGGCCAATGAACTGGCGGTCGACCTGCATGCCGTAACCGCCGACGATGCGCCCATCCGCAACCTGATCCACGTCGTCGAGCGCTGCTATCTGTCGGTCGCCGGCCTCGTTGCCGCCCCCTACGCCAGCGCCCTGTCCGTCACCAGCGACGAAGATCGCCGTCTCGGCGTCACTGTCATCGACGTTGGCGGCGGCACTACAACCTTGTCGATTTTCGCCGAAGGCCAGTTCGTCTACACGGACGCCGTTCCGGTGGGTGGAAACCACATCAGCTTCGATATCGCCCGCGCATTGAACACTCCGCTTGCCGAGGCCGAGCGAATCAAGGCGCTTTATGGCACTTTGGTTGGAGCTCAATCCGACGAGCACGAGCTGATTTCCTACTCGCTGGCTGGCGAAGAGGAGGGCGGTACGTACCGGACGACGAAGGCTCAGTTGGCCGAGATCATCCGGCCGCGCGTCAACTCCATGCTGGCGCTGGTCGGCGAGCGCATCGAGCGCGGCGGCTTTGCCGCATACGCCGGTGACTGCGTAGTTCTGACCGGCGGAGGGTCTGAGCTGGTCGGGATGGCCGAGTACGCGAGTGTCATTACCGGCCGCAAGGCGCGTGTGTCACGACCGCTGGCGTTGCTGGCGCTACCCCCTGGCTTTGGCAATCCGGCCTTCGCCACGGTCATTGGCCTCATCGCCGCCGGGGCCGCACGTGGCAGCGAAGGTGGGGCGTTCGAAGAGCGGGATGTAACCGCACAGAGTTATCTGGGCCGCGTCAGCCAGTGGCTGAAGAGTGGTTTCTGAACTTGGAAAGCAGCTCCGGCAGCACGTGCGCCGGGTCGTGCGGGGAAGACATGAGCATCACTGAGACCTCAGGCAAGCTCGCCGACTTGAAGCCCCGGTTGACCGTCATCGGCGTCGGCGGCGCCGGCTGCAACGCCATCAACAACATGATCGCGGCCGGCTTGGATGGGGTCGACTTCGTCGTCGCCAACACCGATGCGCAGGCACTGATCGCCTCCAGCGCCGAATCCCGCATTCAGCTCGGCACCAACCTGACGGAAGGCCTGGGCGCCGGCTCGCGCCCCGAGATCGGTGAAGCCGCCGCCGAAGAAGCCATGGAAGAATTGCGCAAGCAGGTCGCGGGCTCGCACATGGTGTTCATCGCCGCCGGCATGGGTGGTGGCACAGGCACGGGCGCTGCAGCCGTGATTGCGCGCGCTGCCAAGGAACAGGGAATCCTCACGGTCGGCGTTGTCACAAAGCCGTTCCAGTTCGAAGGCGCCCGCCGCCTGCGCATCGCCGAAGCCGGTATCGAGGAACTGCGCAAGTACGTCGACACCCTCATCGTCATCCCCAACCAGAACCTGTTCCGCATCGCCAACAACAAGACGACCTTCGCGGAAGCCTTCGTTCTGGCCGACCAGGTGCTCTACTCGGGCGTAGCCTGCATCGTTGACCTGATCATCAAGGAAGGCCTGATCAACCTCGACTTCGCCGATGTCCGCACCGTCATGAGCGGCATGGGCACAGCCATGATGGGCACGGGCGAAGCCTCGGGCGAGCGCCGCGCTATCGAAGCCGCCGAGGAGGCGATCTCTAATCCGCTGCTCGACGATGTCTGCCTTCAGGGCGCCAAGGGCCTGCTGCTGTCCATCACCGGCGGCACCAACATGACCCTGTTCGAGGTCGACGAGGCCGCCAGCCGCGTGCGCGAGGAAGTCGACAGCGAGGCCAATATCATCGTCGGCGCCACGTTCGACGAGAGCCTCGGCGACCGCGTCCGCGTCTCGATCGTGGCTTCCGGCATGGCGCGCATCGTGCCGGCCGCACAAAACGCCAGCCCCTCCTATGACCAGTCCGCTGGCGTCCGCATCGAGCCGCGCGACAACCGGCCTCCGCAGCCGATGACCCAGCATACCCCGCAGTCCGCCGGCGGCCGCGAGCCTGCGGGCAACGACATGCAGCGTCGCCTTTCGGAGGCTCTGCAGTTCGGCGACGAGGATGTGGGTGCCGCGCCCTACCCGCCCGGTCCGCAGGCTCCTGTGCGTCGCGCCGACATGCGGTCTTCGCAGTCCGCCCCGTCGAGCCAGGCGCCAGGCTATTCGTCTGGCCCCGCCTACACCTCGGGGCCAGGCCAGCCGTCCGGAAACGTCACGATCGAAGAGGGACTGCCGTCGCATTTGACGCCGACGGCGCCCGGTGCCGGCTGGCGTCAGCCGGGCCAACGCCAGGAGCGTGGCGCGGCAGCACCCTTCATTCCCGCGCCACCTGTTGACGTGCGCCGCGGCCGCGAAGGCCGCCGCATGCCCGACGTGTCCGATTTTCCGCCGATGGCGCAGCGCGAGTATCACGCCAAGTCGAGCGGCGGATACAACCAGAGTGGGCCTGCGCACGAACCTGAACAGCCGAGTCGGCGTCGTAGCCTATTCGAGCGTCTGACCGGGCGCGGCAAGAATGATTCGACTCAGCTAAGCGACGACGGCACAGGTTACGACCACGACCTGCCGGACCACCTTTCGCGCTATGATCGCGGCTCCAACGACACCTCGATTCATGACCGTGCAACCGCTGTCGAAGACGCTGAATTGCCCGTGTTCATTAGCCGCGAGCGCAAATAGCGCTCGGCGCGCTTGCATAAGATCAGCCTACGTCACAGTCTCCGTAACACAATGTAAGGAAGCGTGATTTGTCCCAACACGGGATGGCGGTTACCGTTCCTCATCGTAAACGAGTCCTCTCGCCCGGAAATATGTGCCACGGCACGGAGATAGGGTCGGTTGAGAGCTCGGTTGAGAATAAGGGTGGGTTCGGGACAATCGCGTAAGACGTAAAGACTTTCCGGGGGTGGGCAGGCCACAAGACGTACGGGGAACGTGGCCCGCCTGATTGGAACGAGGGACGGCGCAGAATGTCTAACCGATTTATCGGCGCGAGGCAGACGACAATCGCTCGCGAAATCGAACTGAAGGGCACGGGGGTGCACAGTGGTGCGCCGGTGACCTTGGTTCTTCATCCCGCAGAAGCAGACACGGGTCTTCGCTTTTGCGTCATGAAAAGTGGGCGTCAGGTCGCTGAGATCGCCGCCACCCACGAAAACGTCAAGAACCTCACGCTCTGCACGGTCATCGGCGATGAGAACGGCGTCACGGTCGGCACCGTTGAGCACCTTCTCGCAGCCCTCCGCGGTCTCTCGGTCGACAACTGCTTGATCGAGATCGACAGCAAAGAAGTTCCAATCATGGATGGCAGCTCGGCTGCCTTCGTGGAAGCAATCGACGAAGTTGGCCTCAAAGAGCTCCGCGCCCCCCGCAAATATATCAAGGTTCTCAAGTCCGTCGTCGTCCGTGAGGGCGATTGCTGGGGCGAACTGGCTCCGCACAATTCGGGCTTCCATCTCGACGTCGAGATTGATTTCGACGCTCCGGTTATCGGCCGCCAGCGCCTCTCCTACGAGATGAGCCCAGGCATCTTCCGCAACGAACTGGCCCACGCCCGCACGTTTGGCTTCATGTCCGACGTAGAGCGCCTCTGGAAGGCCGGTCTGGCCCTTGGCGCCAACCTCACCAACACCGTCGCCATCGGCGAAGGCCGCGTCATGAACCGCGAAGGCCTGCGCGATCCCTTCGAGTTCGTCCGTCACAAGATGCTCGATGCCGTAGGCGATCTGTCGCTCGCCGGCCACCCCATTCTCGGTGCTTTCCGCTCGGTTCGCGGCGGCCACCGTCTGAACTCGCTGGTGCTCAAGGCGCTCCTGGCTGACCCCACGGCCTGGACCATCGCTCAGGCTCCCCGCGTCCGCGCCATCACGCCGCCGTCTCTCGAAATGGCTGCTGCCGCCGCTGCAGAATAACCAATCTCCCGGTCTGCCTAGACGACAAGTCCAGTCTTGACACGAACGGGCGCCGCAAGGCGCTCGTTTGCTTAGAGCCGGGTCGGTGCGAACGCTCCTCTAGACAGCAAGCGGGCCGATCTGTTTACGATAGTCCGCGGTGTCGGTGGCGCCGTGTGCAATGCGCCACAGATCAAGGGTTTAGCAGTCCCAGGTTAGCCCTTGGCCGCATATCAGACACATTCGCGGACTACGCCGTTTAACGTTGAAACCCGTCGTCTTGGAGCACTTGCCAGTACCCCCGTGCGCGACTCGTGTGCTAGGACGAACAGGCTGGCAATGTGCTAGAATAACGGGCAGGAGCGCGGGGGATCGCGCAATCCACGGAACCGGGGCAGGGATGGGCGGCCAGAATACGATTGCTGGATGTGTGAAGGGTCTCGCGGCCGCGACCATGCTTGGCATTACCGTCGTCCTCGCCGCGTGCGGCGGCTCGAGCAGCGACATGCAGAGTATGCTCAGCACCGACTCGCCCGAGAAAATGTATGCCGACGCCGACGCTCTCATGTCGAAGGGCAAGTTCGAAGACGCGGCCAAGAAATTCGAAGACCTGGATCGCTCACATCCGTACGCCCAGGAAGCGCGTCGCGCCGTTGTCCTGGCGGCATTCGCCTACTACAAGGCGGGCAAGATGCCGGAGGCGATTGCCTCGGCTGAACGCTACACCACCATGCATCCCGGCACCAAGGACGCGCCGCTGGCCCACCACATCATCGCCTCGGCCTATTTCGACGACATCAAGACGCCGAACCGCGACCAGGCGCCGACGCGTAAGGCGCTCGAGCAGCTAAAGATCCTCAAGCAGCGTTATCCCGACAGCCAATACGCCAAGGACGCCGACAACCGCATCCGCATCGCCGAGGACAATCTCGCCGCTGCGGAAATGGAAGTTGGCCGCTACTACCTCGGCAAGAAGAACTACGTCGCCGCCATCAATCGCTTCAAGACGGTCGTGTCGGAATATCAGACGACCCGGCACGTCGAGGAAGCGCTCTACCGCCTGACAGAGAGCTATCTCACGCTCGGCATCAACAACGAAGCGCAGACGGCCGCCGCCGTTCTCGGCCACAACTTCCCTCAGTCCAAGTGGTACAAGGACGCTTACGCGCTGGTTCAGTCCAACGGCCTGTCGCCCAACGCCGACGGCGACAGCTGGATGACCAAGGCCTGGAAGTCCGTGCCGAAGTTCTCCCTCGGCGGCCCGACCGCCGGCTGAGCCGCTCGCCGCTCCGGGCCAGCTATGACAGCCAAGAAGACGCCCTCATCAAAGACGACTGCGAAACAGGCTAAGCCTGCGACGGCCGGCGGGCCATCGCATCTCCCTGTCGAGATGTTGTCCAAGGCCGCCGCCAAGGTCGAACTCAAGCGTCTTGCTGCCGAAATCGGACGCCACGATGCGCTCTATTACCAGAACGACGCGCCTGAAATCGCCGACGCGGAGTACGACGCCCTGCGCCGCCGCAACGAGGCGCTTGAAGCGCGGTTCCCAGACCTAAAACTCGCTGAGAGCCCTGCGGATCGCGTCGGCGCAGCACCAGTTGCCGCTTTCGGCAAGGTCACGCACCGCGTGCCCATGCTGTCGCTTGGCAACGCCTTCAGCGACGAGGATGTGACCGACTTCGTGGCCCGCGTCCGCCGCTTCCTGGGCCTTGGCGCAGACGACGACCTGGCCTTCACTGCCGAACCGAAGATCGACGGTCTCTCCATCGCGCTGCGCTACGAGAACGGCTGGTTCATCGAGGCGGCCACGCGCGGCGACGGCGCCGAAGGCGAGAACGTCACGCGCAACGTCGCCACGATCAAATCCATCCCGCACCAGCTGAAGGGCAATGACGTTCCACCGGTCATGGAGGTGCGCGGTGAGATCTACTACCGCCACGCCGATTTCGCGAAGCTCAACGAAACGCAGGCAGCGGCCGGAGCCAAGGTGTTCGCCAACCCGCGCAACGCCGCCGCCGGCTCGCTGCGCCAGTTGGACGCCAGCATCACGGCGTCGCGCCCGCTGCAGTTCTTCGCCTACACCTGGGGCGAAGTGAGCAAGCTCCCGGCCGATACGCAAGCCGGTATCGTCGCTGCCTTCAGCCGCTGGGGCCTGCCTGTCAACCCGCTGATGGAAACCGTCACGTCGGCCGAAGCGATGATCGCCTACTACCACGGCATCGGCGAGAAGCGCTCCAATCTCGGCTACGACATCGACGGCGTCGTCTACAAGGTGAACCGCCTCGACCTGCAGGATCGCCTCGGCTTCGTCTCGCGCTCGCCACGCTGGGCCACCGCCCACAAGTTCGCCGCCGAGCAGGCCACCACCGTTCTGCGCGGCATCGAGATCCAGGTTGGCCGTACCGGCTCGCTGACGCCCGTCGCGCGGTTGGAGCCAGTCAACGTCGGAGGCGTGGTCGTCACCAACGCCACGTTACATAATGAGGACGAGATTCGACGGAAAGATCTTCGCATCGGGGACTTTGTCATCGTCCAGCGTGCGGGCGACGTCATTCCGCAGGTCGTCGGTCCTGTGCTCGACAAACGTCCCAAGCAAGCGACAGCCTACGAGTTTCCCAAGCTGTGCCCGATCTGCGGCAGCCACGCCGTGCGCGAGGCCGACAGCGATGAGGTCAGCGGCGGCGTCGTGCGCCGCTGCACCGGCGGCCTCATCTGCCCGGCGCAGGCCAAGGAGCGCCTGAAGCACTTCGTCTCGCGCCTCGCCTTTGACATCGAGGGCCTGGGCGAGGAAAAGATCGAGCAGTTCTATGCCGACAAGCGGATACAAACGCCGGCCGACATCTTCACCTTGCAGGCGCGCAACGGCGTCGACTTCCCCCGCCTTGAAGAGCAGAAGGGCTACGGCCGCAAGTCGATCGAAAAGCTGTTCGCCGCCATCGACGCGCGCCGCACCATTGGCCTGCAGCGTTTCCTCTTCGCGCTCGGCATCCGCCACGTCGGCGAAGGCACGTCGAAGGATCTGGCGAAGCACTATTTAACGTGGGACGCATTCCACGCCGCCGTCATGGCCGCCGTGTCTGCGGGCACCAAGGACAGCGATGCCTATCGCGATATCGACGACATCGACGGCATTGGCGAAACGGTCGTCGATGCGCTTGTTGAGTTCTTCAAGGAACCGCACAATACCGAGATCGTGCGCGAACTTCTGAGCCATGTCAGCGTCACGGCTTTCGAACGCGTGGCGACGACGTCATCCCCCGTCACCGGCAAGACGGTGGTTTTCACGGGCACGTTGGAGAAATTCTCGCGCAACGAAGCCAAGGCCACCGCCGAGCGCCTGGGCGCCAAGGTCTCCGGCTCTGTCTCCGGCAAGACCGACTACCTCGTCGCCGGCGCCGACGCCGGCTCCAAACTCACCAAAGCCCGCGACGCCGGCGTCACCGTGTTGACCGAAGACGAGTGGCTCGCGTTGATCGGCCAGCGCTGAACAAGAAGGTCAGACCGAGGTCTGACCGCATTTTTTGATCGGGCAGGGTCAGACCTCGGTCTGACCTGATTTACTAATCTACAGCTACGTCGCGAAACAACGTGGGTCAGACCGAGGTCTGACCCCGCGCACCACCTACAATGTAACGGTCGTGCCGCCCGAAACTTCAATCGTCTGGCCGGTGATCCAGCGCGCGCCGGGGCCGGCGAGGAACACCACCACGTCAGCGATGTCGTCGGCCTGGCCGATGCGCTTCAGCGCCTGGCCCGACATCACCCCCGCGTCGGCTTCCTCGGATCCCGTGAAGGCCGCCGTCATGTCGGTCTGGATCACGCCGGGCGCCACCGCATTCACGTTGATGTTGCGGCCACCCAGATCGAACGCGAGCGACTTCGTCAGGCTGTCGATCGCCGGCTTGGTCAAGGAATACGCGGCAAGGCCCTTCGCCGGCAAGCGCGCCACGACGCTCGACAGGTTGATAATCCGGCCGCCGTCGCTGAGGCGCTTCACGGCCTCCTGAGCGATGAAAAACGGCGCGCGCACGTTGACCGCGATCAGTTCGTCGAACTGGGCCTCGGTCGTTTCCGCGAAGCCGACCAGCGGCGCGACGCCAGCGTTGTTGACGAGAACGTCGAGCTTGCCAGAACCGCCGTTTTTCTTGGCCCCGGCGTCGAACTCACTGAACAATTTCGTGGCGGCGTCCTTCGCCGTCAGATCGGCACCGACCGCAAACGCTTTACCGCCTGCCTTCTGGATGCCGGCAACGACGTCTTCGGCAGACTTGCCGTTACGGCCAAAGTGCACGGCGACCGTTGCACCGTCCGCGGCCAGTTTCTCCGCGATTGCGCGGCCGATGCCGCGGCTGCCGCCGGTCACGAGCGCAACTTTGCCTTCGAGGGGCTTAGACATGGAAGTCTCCTGTTGTGGGTCGGGGTGCGGCGGGTGGATCGTGCTTATCGCGCGTACCTTGCCGTCGCACTCTCAATCTTGGGTTCAAATCCGCCGCCTCGAACGGGTCTGTTCGGCGGCGACAAGCGTGAAATAGGCAAGAGATGCGATAGTTCAAGTCTATCGAACTATTGAATTACAGCCGCTCCTCGCTCATATTTGTCGCATGCAAAGGCCCTTTGTTCACCCCGCCATGGCCGACGTCACGTTGGAAGGCATACTTTACGCCCTCTCCGATCCCGTGCGCCTTGAAATCGTGCGCCGGCTGACGGCCGAAGGCTGCCCGTTGAACTGCCAGTCTGCCGCGCCGCAGAACATGGCCAAGTCCAGCGTCTCGCATCACTACCAGATCCTGCGCGAAGCCGGCCTCATTCGCTCGGAGCGCCGCGGCGTCGAGGTGGTCAACAGCCCGCGCTGCGACGAACTCGGCAAGCGCTTCCCCGGCCTGATGAAGGCCATCCTGACGTCGGCCGAGACGGTTGCAAAACGCGGGAAATAGGCGGCTTTCGGCTATCTGGCAGGGCATCCTGACCCTGCTATACCTACACGTGCGCCGTCTATTTGAAATGCTTCGACAGCTTCAGGCCTTGCGCCTGATAGTTCGATTTGAGGTCACGGCCGTAGAGCATTTCCGGCAGCTCCGTCATGCGCTCGTAGATGAGGCGGCCGATCGTCTGCCCGTCCTCCAGCAGGAACGGCACCTTGTGTGAGCGCACTTCCAGCACCGCCTTCGATCCCGTTCCGCCGGCTGCCGCATGCCCAAACCCTGGATCGAAGAACCCCGCATAGTGTACGCGGAATTCGCCGACCAGCGGATTGAACGGCACCATCTCGGCTGCATGCGTCGGCGGCACGTGCACGGCTTCCTTCGACGCCAGGATGTAGAACTGGTCCGGATCGAGGATCAGCCGCTTCGAGCCGTGCGCGTGGATCGGTTCCCAATACTCCGCGATGGCGCACGACCCCGGCGCATCAACGTCCACCAGCCCTGTGTGCCGCTTGGCGCGATAGCCAACCAGCCCGTCCTTGCCGCCGATGAGATCCACCGACAGCGCGATGCCCTGGGCAATGTCCGCCGTCTCCGTGGCGACCAGCTGCTCGCGCCGCTGCAGATCTGCAAGTGCCGCGTCACTGTCGGATGCCGCGCCCTGTCGGAAGCGGATCTGCGACAGGCGCGACCCCTTGCGCACGACGATCGGGAACGTCTGCGGGCAGATCTCCGCATAAAGCGGCCCGCGATAGCCCGCCGGGATCTTGTCGAACGCGCCGACGCCATCGGCAATCACGCGCGTGAACACGTCGAGCCGGCCCGTTGAACTTTTCGGGTTCGTTGCCGCCTCGATGCTCTCGGGCAATGCCAACGATTCCAGAAGTGGTACGATATAGACGCACCCGGTTTCCAGCACCGCGCCTTGCGACAGCGAAATCGTGTGCAACTGCAGATCGTCGAGCTTCGCCTGCACGCGCTCGTTGGCGGCTGGCAGAAAGCTTGCGCGCACGCGATAAGCGACGGGCCCGAGCCGCAGGTCCAGGCTCGCCGGCTGCAGCTGCCCGGCCAGGATCGGCTCGGCCAGATGCAGCACGTCGGCGGCGATCAACGCCCGGATCGCCTGCGCCGGCAGGATGCCCGGCACGGTCGATTGCGCAGCCTCAGCCGGCTTCTTTTTGGCGCTCACCAACCCGCTATCTCCCTTTACGTGCTTATTCAATGCGGGTTCTAGCATGTGCACATGCCGCTGCCAGCCTTGAGAACGGGGCGATACCGTTTTCCCGCGCCGAAACGCACGATAGCAATGCGCAATCGCCGCACGGATCCCGCCCCTTGACGCCGCAACCCTACATCCGCTACGTCCGTCCTCGGAACTCGTGGTGATTTGGCCGGCCGGCTTGCAGCCACGTTAAACAAGTCGCTAAAAATGGCCGAGCGCACCCGGTTTTCCTGAGCGCCCGGTTCCTTGAGCGGCGCGAGGAATGGCCGGGTTTTTTGTTGCCCGGGCGCACGCCCGGCTCGAGGAGAGCGCGATGACCAAGACCAACAAAACGGGGTGGACGCCCGGCAATCCCGTAGACTGGCAGCCAGAAACGCAGCTGGTGCAGGGCGGTATCCTGCGCTCCAACTTCGGCGAAACGTCGGAAGCGATCTTCCTGACGCAGGGGTTCGTCTACGACAGCTCCGAGCAGGCCGAGGCCCGCTTCAAGAACGAAGACCCCGGCTTCCAGTACAGCCGCTTCGCCAATCCTACCGTTTCCATGTTCGAAGACCGCATGCGCCTGTTCGAAGGTGCCCAGGAAGCCCGCGCCACGTCGACCGGCATGGCCGCCGTGACCGCCGCGCTCCTGTCCTATCTCAGCGCCGGCGATCACATCATCGCCGCCCGCGCCATGTTCGGCTCGTGCCGTTACGTTGTGGAAACGCTGTGCCCGCGCTTCGGCATCAAGGCGACGCTGGTGGACGGCCGCGACCTCGACGCCTGGCGTGACGCGATCCAGCCCAACACCAAGTGCTTCTTCTTCGAAACGCCCGCCAATCCCACGCTCGACCTTGTCGACATCGCTGGCGTGTCCAAGATTGCCAAGGAGATCGGCGCCAAGGTCGTCGTCGACAACGTCTTCGCCACGCCGATGCTCCAGCGCCCGCTGCAGCACGGCGCCGACGTCGTCGTCTATTCAGCCACCAAGCACATCGACGGCCAAGGCCGCTGCCTCGGCGGCGTCGTGCTGTGCGACAGCGAGTTCCTGACCAAGCACCTGCAAGATTTCTTCCGTCAGACCGGCCCCTCGCTCAGCCCGTTCAACGCGTGGGTCATGCTCAAGAGCCTCGAGACCATGCCGCTGCGCATCAAGGCACAGTCGGCCACGGCTGCCACGCTGGCGGACTATCTCGCCGGCCATAAGAACGTGCAGCGCGTGGTCTATTGCGGCCGTCCGGACCATCCCCAGGCCGCGTTGGCCAAAAAGCAGATGACTGGCGGCGGCCAGATGATCGCGTTCGAGGTGGTAGGCGGCAAGGAAGCGGCATTCCGCGTCCAGAATGCGCTGCAGCTCATCCGCATCTCCAACAACCTTGGCGACGCCAAGAGCCTGGTGACGCACCCCACGACCACCACCCACTTCCGCCTGACGCAGGAGCAGCGGCTGGAACTGGGCATCAATGACGGCCTGATCCGCCTGTCCGTGGGGCTTGAAGCCGCAGTGGATCTGCAAGCCGACCTCGACCGCGCATTAGCCAAAGTCTGAGGCGAAGATGTTGACCGGGCAGCATCTGCGCCTACTATTTCGCGCTAGAGAAGCATTCGGTTGCATTGCGCGTGCCAGGAGGAGCGGCCGTTGAGTTTCGACACACCCTATGAAGCCGTAACCCACGGGGTGCGCGTGCGCGTTCTGCCGGATTTCTCCGACGAGCAGTCCGACCCGGACGAGGCCCATTTCTTCTGGACCTACACGGTGGAGATCACCAACGTGGGTGCCGAAACGGTGCAGTTGCGCTCGCGCGTCTGGCACATCACCGACGCCCAGGGCCAGCGCCAGGAAGTGCGCGGGCCCGGCGTTGTCGGCGAAACGCCTAAGCTCGCGCCGGGCCAGTCGTTCAGTTACACGTCCGGCTGCCCATTGCCGACGCCGTCCGGCATCATGATGGGCAGCTACCAGATGGCCGGTTCCGACGGCCAGCTGTTCGACGTCAAGATTCCGGCCTTCTCGCTCGACAGCCCCTACACGGTGAGGAGCGTCAATTGAACTCGGACCGCACTGCGTCGTCGCATTTCAGGGTCAGACCCATGAGCCTGACCCAATGGCACGCGCTGCCGGAATGAAAGGCCCCCGCTATTCGCCGGCTGAGCTGATGGCACGCCTGGTGGCGTTCGATACCACCAGCCACAAGACCAACATCCCGCTCATTCGTTTCGTTGAGGACTACCTGATCCAGCACGGCGTTGCGCCAACGCTGGTGCCGACGAACGACGGCGCCAAGGCCAGCCTGTTCGCGACGATCGGCCCGCAGGACGTTGCAGGCGTCGCGCTGTCAGGCCACACCGACGTCGTGCCCGTCACGGGCCAGACCTGGGACACGGATCCCTTCACGATGGTCGAGCGCGACGGCAAGTACTACGGCCGCGGCACGTCGGACATGAAGGGCTTCCTCGCCTGCGTGCTGGCTGCCGTGCCGGACTTCAAATCGCGATCGCTCAAGACTCCGCTGCACATCGCGTTCTCGTATGACGAGGAGGTCGGCTGCACCGGCGTGCGCCCCATGCTGGCCGAGTTCGGTGAGCGCCTGCCGCGTCCCCGCATGGCCATCGTCGGCGAGCCGACGTCGATGCGCGTGGTCGATGCGCACAAGGGCCCCGTGCGCTGGCTGGTTGAGATCAACGGCCGCGCAGCGCATTCCAGCATGGCCCACCTCGGCGTCAACGCTATCGCCACAGCGGCGTCGCTCATCGGAGAACTGCAACGCATCGAGGACGAGCTGAAGCGCTGGCCGCCGGATTCTCGGTTCGACCCGCCCTATCCTACACTGCAGGTCACGCTCATCGACGGAGGCAACGCCACCAATATCGTGCCCGTCTCTTGCCGCTTTCAGTTCGATGTCCGCGCCATGCCCGGCCTTGACACCTCCCAGATTGAGCGCCGCTTGCGCGCCTTCGCTGAGACGCAGTGCCTGCCGGACATGCAACGTGTCGCGCCCGAAGCGTCGATCACCATTACGCAAGCCAACAACGTCCCGCCTTTCCTGGCCGATGCCAGCGCCGATGTGGTCGGACTTGCGCTGCAACTCACCAATCAGAACGAAACGTTCGCCGTATCGTACGCAACCGAAGCTGGCCTCTTCCAGGCAGCAGGCGCCCCATCAGTCGTCTGCGGACCAGGAGACATTGCCCAGGCCCACACCGCGAACGAGTGGATTGCGGCCAGTGAGCTCGACCAGTGCATGGCCTTTCTCCACCGCCTAGCGAGCTGGGCAGAGAGTTAGATCCGCCCACGGCCTGCATCGCATCGGCCGCTCTGACGAAGTGTGAAGCGTTCTTTAAGGACGCGCGCGCGGAAACAGTTGAGCCACACGCTTACTGGGCAGAGCACGAAATTCGCTCTCGCCTCTTGATTGCGTGTGCGATGTCCCTTATCTACCGCGGTCCGGAGCGGCGCCATTCTTAATGGGTGACGCCCGTGTGGGCGGTGAGCAGTTTGGCATCTTCGGGTTCGCCACTCAGCTCCCGCCCACTGCGCTTCTTGGCCCCATCATCGGCACCGCTACAAAACGAAATCCCCGGGACGGGTCCCAGGGATGGCGTTGTGCAATGACGTGAGTGCGATCAACCGTGCGTTTACTTGCGACGGTTGCGCGGAATTTCGCCGCTGTCGCGCAGCGCATCAATGCAGCGCGGCGACAGTCGCCGGCCAGCCTGACGCATGCAGCTGCGCAGCCCGGCCGAGCCGACTTCGTAAGACGGACAGAACTGCAGATAATCGTTCTTGCAGAAGCGCTCGACTTTGGCGCTTGCGGCCATTGCGGCAGTGGAGCCAAGCAAAACGGCGCCGAGCGCCAAGGCTGCGGTGGAGAGGCGCCTTGCGCCCATGACGGCAAAACCTCGTGACATCGTTCGATCCTTCTTATTGCTTCAAAGCAGGCTTTTGCCCCGCCCAGATCCGCTGGCAAACTAACCTTTTCAAATCGCTCGCGCCAGTCCAAGTCAGCGCCTTATCAGCCCCGTTTCGGCCGCTTTTTGTCGTACGGATTGTTGCCCTTGCGCAGGTTGAAGCGCACCGGCACGCCCGGCAGGTCGAACGCCTGCCGCAGGCTGTTCACTAGGTAGCGAATGTAGGATTGCGGCAAGTCGTCCGGCTTGGAGCAGAACGCCACGAACGTCGGCGGCCGCGTCGAGGGCTGCGTGATGAACCGCAGCCGGATTGGCCGCCCAGACGCCGCGGGCGGCGCATGCCGCGACGTTGCTTCGATCAGCCATCGGTTCAGCTGCGGCGTCGGCACGCGCGAGTTCCAGATCGTCCAGGCTTTGAACACCGCATCCCGCAGCTTGTCGATGCCGCGTTCGCTCAGCGCCGAAAGCGGCACCACGGGCACGTCCGGCACCTGAGCCAGACTGTTGCCCACGCGCTCCTTGATGGTGCGCAGCATCTTCTGCTTGTCTTCGATCAAATCCCACTTGTTGATGGCAATAACGAAGGAACGGCCTTCCTGCGTCACGAGATCGCCGATCGTCAAATCCTGGTGTTCAAGCGGCCGCTCCGCATCGATCAACAGCACGACAACTTCGGCAAAGCGGATTGCCTTGATCGCGTCGCTCGCCGACAGCTTCTCCGCCAGCTCCGAGATGCGCGCACGCTTGCGCAGGCCAGCGGTATCGAAGAGCCGCACCTCTCGGTTGCCCCAGACGAAATCGGTCGAAACGGAATCGCGTGTCAGGCCCGGCTCCGGGCCCGTGATCATGCGATCCTCACCCAGGATCGAATTGACGAGCGTCGACTTGCCGGCGTTGGGCCGCCCGACAATAGCGATACGAATTGGCCGCTCGGCCTTCTCAATGGCTTTCCCGTCAGCGCTCGCACCGTAAAGATCATTATCCAGCCCGAGCGCGTTGAGAATGTCGACCGCAAGGTCACCCAATCCTTCGCCGTGCTCGGCCGAGATCGGCACCGGTTCACCAAAGCCAAGCTCGTAGGCTTCGTAGAAGCCGTCGCGGCCCGCCCGGCCTTCGCTCTTGTTGGCAACGAGAACGACCGGCTTGCCGGAGCTCCGCGCCACCTTGGCGAAGGCCTTGTCGGCTGGCGTCACGCCAGCTTTGGCGTCGATCACGAACAGTACCAGATCGCAGGTGACGATCGCCGACTCGCTCTGCCGCCGCATCCGGTCGGCGATGCTCCCGCTCTCGGCTTCCTCAAGTCCGGCGGTGTCGACAACCTTAACGGTATGAGAACCAAGCTGCGCCCTGCCCTCGCGACGGTCGCGCGTCAGCCCCGGCAGATCCGAGACAAGTGCATCGCGCGTCTGCGTTAAGCGATTGAACAACGTAGATTTCCCCACGTTCGGCCGGCCGATGATGGCCAGTGTGGGGGCACCACTTGCGATTTCGCGATCTTTAGAGGTCATACCGGTGGATCTGAATGAAGGTCTATGGCGCGCTTATGCCTCAAGCACGCTACAAAGGAAACCGCACACAAAGCCGCTAGCCGTGCTTGTCTTTGGGCCTAAAGCACGCCAACACCCGTCTTGGTTACCAAGTTTACCCATGCAAACGACAGGATCGTAATGAAGCGGGCCTTTCTGGTTGAGGATGAAGGCGTGGTGGCGCTGCTCATCGAGAGCATGCTGAGCGAATTGGGCTACCAGGTCATCGGCCCAATTCCGCGTCTCGCAAAGGCGCTCGATGTTGCGCGCGACGAACAATTCGACATAGCCGTCCTCGACGTCAACTTGAACGGCAGCGCGTCGTTTCCCATCGCTGATTTGCTTATTGAGAAAGGTGTGCCTTTCGTCTTCGCGACCGGCTACGGCGCCCCTGGCATTCCATCGTATCTTGGTAACCGCGCCGTTCTACAGAAGCCATTCAAGATGCAGCAACTCGCTGCTGCGATAGGCGAGGCCACCAGCCAGAGGGGGACAGCTTGACGATCGGCAGTCCACGCCTCACCCAAGTTGGGACGCTGCCGTTTGCTGCCGGCGTTTCTACGGCTACTTGTGTGCTCAACCTCGAAGGCGATGTGATTTGGGTCAGCGAAGCCGAACATCCGCTATTCGCCGGCCGCAACGTCGTCGGTACGTCATTTCAATCTCTTTGGGCAACTGCCAGTCAGCCGTCGATCGCCATGGGCACTGCGCTGGCATTACAGCAGGGCGCGAGCCAGATTTCCGGAGTTGATCCGTACGGCAACGCTGTCAACGCTTCGATTGAGCTACGGCGCGACGCGCAGCAACAGCCGCTCGAGTTCATTGTCACCGTCACGCAACCGAGGGCCGGAACGCTTAGGCTGAGCGAGCAGGTCGCCACGCTTTTCGAAGCCTTGCCGCTGGTCGCCATGGTCAGCGAGGATCCGGAGGCCGGGATGATCATCGGAAACTCCGAGGCGGCCCGCCGCTACAAAGTGCCGCTTCAAGTCAACCATTCGTTCAATCGAACCAATCCGGAAGCGGGGAAGTCCTATCGCCTCTTGCGCAACGGACGTGACGTCCCGGCCCACGAACTGCCGCTGCAGCGCGCCGGCAAGGGAGAAGAGGTGCGCGACGAGGAATACGAAGCGCGGCTGGTGGACGGCACTGTTCGCCATATTATTCTCAACGCTGCGCCGTTGCGCGGCCAGAACGGCGAGATCCTTGGTAGCGTCGTCGTCGAAACCGAGATCACCCAACGCAAACGCTTGGAGGTGGCGCAAGCCTCGCTACTGCAATGCTCGCGCGTCCCCGGACCTGCCTTCTTTGCGGCATTGGTCAAGGCCATCAGCGAAACGCTGGGCGCCAGGCAAGTTTACGTAGCCGAGATTACTGAAGAAGACCCGCGCGTCTTGCGTACCCTTGCCGCGTATATCGACGGCAAGCCTGGAACGTATGGCGATTTCATTCCACATGCGACCCCATGCGCTGATGTCGTCCAGGGCAATACGCTGTTCATCGCGTCTGGAGTTGGCGAACTCTACCCGCACTCAGCGGTTCTTAAGCACAATCGCGTCGATAGCTACATCGGCACGCCGCTGCGCGCCGCGAATGGTACGGTCATCGGCATCATCGGCGTTCTCCACGACAGCCCGATGGACGAAAGCTTGCGGCCAGTCGACATCGTTGAGATTTTTGCCGGCCGCGCCGCCGCTGAGATCCAGCGCATGCGCAGCGAGGCCACGCTGCGTGAAAGCGAGCAGAAGTATCGCGTCATCACTGACGTCATTCCCTCGCTCGTCGCGTTCGTCGATACCGAAGAGCGCTATCAGTTCGCCAACGCCGCCTACGATCGTTGGTTCGGGCTCGATCCTGAATCCCTGGAAGGCCGCGCCCTCAAGGACATCCTGGCTCCAGAGGCGTACGAGGTGGTGTCGCCCTATCTCAAGCGCGCCTTGCGCGGCGAGCGCATTTCCTACGAGTCATGCGTGCCGACGCCAAACGGCGAACCAAAGCACCTCAAGGCCGAATATGTGCCGCACTACGAAGGCGGCCAGTTGCGCGGCGTTTTTACCTTTGTAAGCGACATTTCGGAGTTGAAGCGGCACGAAGAAGCACTAAGCAAAAGCGAACAACAATTCCGCACCCTATTCGAACACTTGCCCGTCGGCGCAGCGCTGACCAACCGCGACGGCGCCATCCTGCTGGAGAACGACGTCTTCGCCAGTCTGTTGCCATCCAAAGACGTGGCCACGCCGGCGGGGCGCAACATCTTTGACCGTTCGTGCACGGCGCACACGTCGGAGGGCATGATACTGCCCGCGGCTATGCACCCCTTGCGGCAAGCACTGCGCGGCTTCGTGGCGCGCGATGTCGAACTGTTGTGCCACCACGCGGAAGGCAGCGACAGGTGGGTCCGCATGAGCGCCACGCCGATCTTCGGCGACGAAGACCATGTGACGGGCGCCCTGGTCGTCGTCGCCGACATCCATGGCGAGAAACGCGACATGGCCCGCCGGACGCTGCTGATCAACGAACTCAATCACCGCGTGAAGAACACACTGGCAAGCGTGCAGTCGATCGCGTCTCAGACATTCCGCGCGTCCGCGGTCACCAAGGACAATTTGGAAGCCTTTGAGGAGCGCCTGCTGGCACTGTCGAATGCCCATAACCTCCTGACGAACGAGCTGTGGGAAGGTGCAGATCTGAAGCAGCTCGTTGCCATCGTGCTTGAGCCGCATGATCCCGGAGCCGGCCGCCTCGTCACGAGCGGCCCAAGCGTCAGATTGAAGCCGGCAGCGGCGCTCGCCTTTGCCATGGCCTTGCACGAACTAGCCACTAACGCTGTCAAGTACGGTGCGTTCTCCGTGCCGGGCGGCAACGTCCATCTCACGTGGCAGCTTGAGCCCGTGCCGGAAGGCCGGCGCTTGCGCGTCAAATGGATGGAGCGCGGCGGCCCGCCCGTCGCCACTCCAGAGCGCAAGGGCTTCGGCACGCGGCTTATCGAGCGCTCGCTGGCATTCGAACTGGGCAGTGAAACCACGGTGCAGTACGATCCCCTGGGCGTGACCTGCGAAATAGATGCGGACTTCCGCGAGATCAGCAGTTGACAAGGCATCCAGGCCGCACGCGATAGAATCAGCCCCACTGCAGCATGTCTGTCACACGCGCAGCGCTTCGAATCGCGTAGAATCCTTGCAGCGGCGAGGTTTAGATCACGCCGTTAGCCGGCCCTGCACTTTCAGGGTCAGCTATGGTGCATGCGTCAGAGCAACAAGGATCTTCCTTGACTACTCTGAGCCAGGTTTCAACTAAAACTGGCAACTTCGGCCAGCAGGACGTGTGGTGGCACTGGATGGGGCCACCCGAGGGAACGTCAGGCTGCCACGCATCACCCTTTCCGCCGCCCGTCCAGGACGGCTGCGTCGAAACTCCAAGGAACAGCATCGTCTCTTTTCGCCGGCTCCATCCCGGAACAGGCAGACTTGCGTCGCGATGCGGAACTTTGGGTTTGCCCTGCGGGGCCTTCGGACACAGCTCCCACAGAAGATGGAGTGCCACATGCTGAAGCACCTTCGTCATGTATTCGTAACTGCTCCCCTGCCATCGAGCAGCGCCTCCGCACTTTCGCTTCGGCTCAATCCGCAATGGCTTTTGGTTCTGCTCTGGCGACTCAACCCTTCTCATCCTCCAAGTAGGGCTTAACTGACCTTCTGCCGGCAGGGCGTGCGACCCGGCAGCCGGCCACAAACGACAAAGCCGGTCCCAAGGACCGGCTTTTTTGTTGGGCAGATTACGTTCGATCGTCGGCCGTCGATCGCCCCGGGCACCGATCACATCGGCAGGCGGGCGATCTGTTGTGAGAAGTAGTTGTCGACGGCCGTCATGATCGAGTCCGCCACCTTGCCGCGCCACTCGTTGGAATTGAGGTTGCCGGCGTCTTTGCTGTTCGTCACGTAGCCCAACTCGATCAGTACGGATGGGAATTGCGCCGTCTTCAACACGCGGAACGCAGCCTGCTGATCGGGGTCGTTGCGCATGTTCGTCGAGCTGCCCATGTATTCTACGACCGAGCGCGAGAACAATGTGGTGCGCTCCTGCGTCGCTTCCACTTCGCGTCCGGCGAGATCTGACAGGATGCCCTTGATCGCGCCCATGTCGAAGTCCGATGCGGCGCTTTCCTTCACCGATTTCAGCTCAGTGCCAGACAAGGCGTTGTCGGTCATGTCGCCTTTGGCCGATCGCTTCAGCCCCTTGGCGACCGACTCGCGCAGCGAATAGATGGTGGCGCCGCTGGCTTTGGTGGTCGCGTAATCGGCGTGAACGGCGATGAACAGGCTGGCGTTGTGCTTCTCGCCGTACTTCACGCGATCGCCGAGTTCCACGAACACGTCGGCGTCACGCGTCATCATCACTTTGTAGCGGCCGGTCGCTTCCAACTTTTCGCGCAGCACTTTGGAAAATGCCAGGACGACATCCTTCTCGACGGTGCCGTGCTTCATGGCACCGCTGTCATGGCCGCCATGGCCGGGGTCGATGACGATGATCGGCTTGAATGCCTTCGCGGCAGAAACCTCGGGCCGCACGGCCGGCACAGGCATCGGCGGCTGCAATCCGACAGGGCCCAATCCTGCAGCTCCCAGTGCGAACGGCGCCTTCATGGCCTTCTTCGGGCCCTCGGCGGTCACGATGCTCAAGGCCAAGCGATGCCCCTTGCCATCGGGAGCCTTTTCCATCTTGGAGCTCTCGATGTAGACGGGTTCCGTCACGTCGATGATGATGCGCGACTGGTTCGGTCCGGAAATGCCGGCGCGGAAACTACTGATGACGCCCACATTCTTGCCGCCGAGGTCGCCCGGCAACTGGAGCTTGGTGTCTTCGACGTCGACAATGACGCGGTTGGGATTTGTCAGAGCGCGAACGGTGAATTTCGTCGAACGCTCAAGCCCGACGAGAAAGCGCGTGCGCTGAACTTTGCCCGCGGCGGTATCTGTGGTGGACTTTTCGACGGCACCAGGCGTCGCGTCGGCAACGTGAGGAACGGCAGGTCCCGCGTCGGCTGAAATAGAGGTGGTGGCGCCCGCCTTTGCGGTCGCGGTGTCCTTCTGCTCGGCTAAAGCCGGCGAAGCCAATAGGGTTACGGCAAACAGCAGGCCGCTGATCGGCCAAGCTTGCCGTGAAAGCCCTAGAACCATGACGTTCGACCCCCGTCTACGCAAAACGGTTCCACTCGAGTGGGACGTAGGACACACTGATTCGTAATGATGGCGTTTTCCGGGACGCCATCAGACAATGTTATGCTGCTATGATGGTTAAGATTTGTTGAAACCGTCATTCAAAAGGTTTCGTTGTGTTCGCGCGCTGCGTCAAGAGTCCGTCAGTACCTTCGAGAAGAGCAACAGCAACTTAACCTGGCTCACCTTTGGCTTTGCCTGTCCACCGGTCGCGCGCCGCGTTGTCCGCCGCGCGCGCATCCACCCAATGTGCCGATCCGCCTGCGATGTCTTCCTTTTTCCAGAACGGCGCCTCGGTCTTGAGGTAGTCCATCAGGAATTCTGCCGCCTCGAAAGCCGCCTGGCGATGGGCGGAGACCGTGACCACCAGAACGATATTCTCCCCCGGCGCCAGCCGCCCGATGCGGTGAATGATGCTAGATGCCTGAAGCGGCCAGCGCTGATGCGCCCGAGCCTCGATCCGCTCCAACTCCGCTTCCGTCATGCCGGGGTAGTGCTCCAGGGTGATGGCGTCGATGGCCTGCCCCCCGCCGGAGCCGCGGACAGTTCCCGTAAACGTCACGATCGCCCCGACATCGCTCCGGCCCTGGGTCAGGCGCGCAATCTCGACGCTGATGTCGAAGTCTTCGGCCTGGACGCGAACGCTCACCTCACCCCCCCGTGACGGGCGGGAAGAACGCGATTTCGCGCGCGGACATTACGCTGGCTTCCGGCTTTACGTGGGTTTGGTCGATCGCCGCGCGGACAACGCGCTGGCCCGCTGCAAATGCGTCGGCATATTCCGGCCCGCGCGATCGTTGCCAAATGATCAGATCCGCTACGGTCGCAATGGATGCCGGCAGCGTCACGTCTTCCTCGGCGCGGCCAACCTTCTCACGCACCCAGGCGAAATATTTCAGCTTCACAGCCCGATCCATGACGGCCCCATCATTCACATATGCCCGCTTGCGGACATGCTTCGTTGATCAGTGGTTTATGGCGTGGCGCACGGCCGCCTTGAGATAGTCATAGCCCGTCAACAGCGTCAGCAGCGCCGCCATCCAGAGCAGGCCGAGCCCTGCCATCGTCACACCGTGATAAATCTTTTCGGCGGCCGGCCCAGCAAGTAGGAACGCCAGCGCCACCATTTGCACCGTGGTCTTCCACTTCGCCATTTGCGTCACGCGAACCTTGACGTTTAGCTCCGCCAAGAATTCGCGCAGGCCGGACACGAGGATCTCGCGGCACAAGATCACGATCGCCGCCCAGATCGACATGCCGTTGATGGTGTTATCGTAAACCAGCATCATCAGTGCCGCGCCGACGATCAGCTTATCGGCGATCGGGTCGAGCATGCCGCCCAGCGTCGACTGCTGTTCCCATGCCCGCGCCAGATAGCCATCCAGCCAGTCGGTCAGCGCGGCCGCCGTAAACAGCGCGAAGGCGGCCCAGCGTGCGGTGTCGCCCTTGAGAAACAGCAGGCACGCCACGAGCGCGGGAACGGCCAAAATCCGAGCGTACGTCAGTACGTTCGGCAGGCTCATCAGCAACTGGCGCGAGCGGGGCGCGTATTGATCCATGCCGCTAGGGTACACCATCCGCGGATGCCCCCGTCAATGGGGGCATCCCAGAAGACCGCGCGCGGCGTTGCAAACGTAACCATTCGCTTGAGATTTAGGCGCGCGGCGCCGGCATTGTTGTTACTTCCGGTAGAGCAGCCCAGCCAACCCAAGCGCCAACATCAGGCCGCCAAGCGGGATGGCAAAAATTGACATTGCCAGGTCGTACGTCGTCACGGCATCTCGCATGTTGATGATGCCACCGGCCAGCATCAATGGGGCCACGATGATCTCAAGCCAGCAGAGCCAGCGTGGCATGACGGCAGCTTGGTCGGCCATACCCCGCAGGAAGCCGACTGGCTTTGCCGCTGTTTTGTCGAGACCTTTGGCCAGGCCCTTACCGAGCCGGATGTTGATGGCCATGTGAAGCGCGAATGCCGCGGCCATGCCAAGCCAGACGCCGCCAGTCCACATCCGTGCCGGGCCGAACACCGCAACGGCGCCGCCGATGAGCAGTAGCGAGATGGCGAGTGATACGGCAACGAGTGTCGCCATCCGCGCCCTCAGCCGCGTTTCCGTCTGCGCATCAGGCAGCAGGAAGCGCTCGGCGCTCATGGTGGACGGTACGAACACGCGGCGTCCCTGATCGTCGGTGCGAAACAGCGGGGCGATAAAAAGATCGGTAACGGCAGTAAGTCTCATATGGCGCTCTCCACGAAAGATCCGCGCCAGTAGCCCAATGCTCCGCGCAGGGAAGAGCTACCTGCCGTGTCCAGCGCTGTCGGTTCCGCTTGGAACACGACGCCGGTGCAAATTGAGGCGCGTCAGCCTCGCCGGTCGTGGAAAAAGTCGTAGATCTTCTGCGCCATCTCAGCAGAAATGCCGTTGACCGCCTTGAGGTCTTCGATACCGGCTCGCGAGACGGCCTTGGCCGAGCCGAAGTGGTTCATCAGTGCCCGCCGCCGCGTCTGCCCGATGCCAGCGATGTCGTCCAGCGGGTTGGCGCTGATCGCCTTTGACCGCTTGGCGCGATGCGTGCCGATGGCGAACCGATGCGCCTCGTCGCGCAGCCGCTGCACGAAGTAGAGCACTGGATCGCGCGGCTCCAGCATGATGGATTTGGCCTCGCCCGGGCGGTGGAAGTGCTCGCGGCCGGCATCGCGATCCGGCCCCTTGGCGACGCCGATCAGCGCAACGTCACGCACGCCCAGGTCCGCGAACACCTCGCACGCCACGTTGAGCTGGCCCAAGCCGCCGTCGACCAGCACCAGGTCGGGCTTGTCCGGAAACACGTCCGGCCGCTCGTCTTCGGGAATGGGCGCGTCCGGCGCCGTCGCCGCGCCCGCCGCATCTTCGCCCTCAGCCGCGTCGGCGCCCGTCTCCACCAGTCGCTTGAAGCGCCGCGTCAGCACCTCGCGCATCATCGCGAAATCGTCGCCCGGCGTGATCGCCTGCGATTTGATGTTGAACTTCCGGTACGCCGCCTTTACGAAACCTTCGGGCCCGGCAACGATCATGCCGCCCACCGCGTTCGTGCCCATGATGTGGCTATTGTCGTAGACCTCGATGCGCCGCGGGACGTCCGCGAGGTTGAAACGTTCCGCCAGCGCTTCCAGTAGATGCCGCTGCGATGCCGTCTCCGCCAGCTTGCGCCCCAGTGCCTCGCGTGCGTTCGCCACCGCATGATCGACGAGGCCGGATTTCGTACCCCGCTGCGGCACGCGGATTTCCACCTTGCGGTTTGCCTTGATGCACAGCGCCTCGGCCAGTAGCTCGCGATTTGCGATTTCGTGCGACAGCAGGATCAGCCGGGGAACCGGCTTGTCATCGTAGAACTGCGCCACGAAGCTATCGAGGATGTCTTCCACCGGCAGCGAGCGATCCGCCTTCGGGTAGTACGCGCGATTGCCCCAGTTCTGTCCTGTGCGAAAAAAGAAAACCTGCACGCACGTCTGCCCGCCCTCCTGGTGCGCGGCGAAAATATCCGCCTCCTCGATCCCGTCCGGGTTGATCGCCTGGTCCGCGGTCACGTGCGCCAGCGCCCACAGACGGTTGCGATATTTTGCGGCCCGCTCGTATTCCATCTCGCCTGCGGCATCCTCCATCAGCCGCTGGTACAGCTGCCGCACGCTCTGGCTCTCGCCGGACAGAAAGCGCACCGCCTCGTCCACCAGCTGACTGTACTCATCCAATCCGATTTCACCCGTGCACGGCGCCGAGCAGCGCTTGATCTGATGCAGCAGGCAGGGCCGCGTCCGGCTTTCGTAGACGCTGTCCGAGCACGATCGCAGCAGAAACGCCCGTTGCAGCATGTTGATCGTCCGCCCCACGGCACCGGCCGATGCGAACGGTCCGAAGTAGTCGCCTTTGCGGTTGCGCGCGCCGCGATGCTTCATGATCTGCGGCGCCGCTTGGTCGCGGGCAATGAGAATATAAGGAAACGACTTGTCGTCGCGCAGCAGCACGTTGAAACGCGGCCGGAAGCGCTTGATCAAATTGGCTTCTAAAAGCAGCGCCTCGGCCTCGGTGCGCACCGTGACGAATTCCATCGACGCGGTTGCCGAGATCATGCGCGCGATGCGGTTCGTATGCCCGCCTAGCCGCACGTAGTTACCCACCCGCGCCTTCAGGTTCCGCGCCTTGCCGACGTAGATGACGGTGCCCGTGCCGTCGAGCATACGGTAAACGCCCGGCCCCGAGCCCAGGTGCTTCAGGTAGCCAGAGATGATCTGCGGCCCGCACGGAGCAGGCGCAGACGGCGTGTCTGTGGTGGATGTCGGCTCTTCAGGGGACATGGCCGGAACATTGGCTCCCGAGGCGACTGCGTCAAGCCAAACGGGCGGCGCCATGGTCAGACCGAGGTCTGACCCACGGCTAATTACGGCTCATGGTGTCAGACCTCGGTCTGACACCGGGTTGACCGGCTGCTTGCAAAAGCCACCCGGCAACCGCCGGAAATTTGCGATCACGCGGCCGGTACAAGCCGAACGTCACAAATCCGCCATGGCAAAAGCGCCCTTTTCGCGCTTTGCCGGGCCGGGAGACACGCCGGGCCACACATCGTTTATGTCGTTCGTGCGTATGGGGAAATGCCGCTGATGCGGTTGATCGCAACATCATTGATTTGCGCCGCCGCGATACTTGCGTGCCAGTGGCCAGGCGCAGCGCAGGCTGCCGAGCTGCGCGACAAAGGCCGCGCCGCCAACCTCATCCACAAGCAGAAGCGGGCCGGGGCCGAACAGGAATTCGCCAAGCCCGAGGACGTGCTGAAGTTCATCAACGACTACCGATCTAATCCGCAGCCCGAGAAGCTGCCGCAGATCGTGCGCGCCATGGGCAATCTCGGTCTGTTCCGCGATCTCGATATGGCCGGCGTCCACGTCGGCTTCATCGCTGGCGTGCTAGGGTCGAATCCGGACAAAACGGAACGCCTCATCACCGAGATGTTCCCCATGCCGCCGGAAGACCAGGTCGTGCTGATCAAGGCCATCGCCTTCTCGGGTTTGGCCAACTGGAAATCCGTGATGGAGCGCTTTATCGAGCGCATGCCCGCACGCAACGGTCTCATCCGCAAATACCTCTACGGCGACGGAAAAGTCCTCGCCGACTTGCCGCTCGAAGGCTCGTCCTTCGTTCTCGATGCCCACTGGGGCTACTACTTCGCCTCCGGCAGTCCCGAACCGGTCCGCCGCATCGTCTCGACCCTCGCCTGGGCCAAGAACAAGAACGATCTGGAGAAGCTCACCATCGCCTCCATGGCGAAGTGGACGCTCGCCACCAATGCCTCCCGCGACAAGGACCTGATGGACATCCTCAAGGCCGAGGTGAACCGCCAACCGAAGGAAATCCGCGTCGAAGTCTCCGAGGTCATCGACGCCGCCGAGACCTTTGAGACGCAGCGCCTGCGCAAGAACGCGTTGGCGTCTATTGAGGAACTTAAGGCGAAAGGCCCGCAGTCCGGCCGTGACATGGCCTGGTGGGGCACCGCCGGACAAACGGCGCTGGCGCTGGGCTGTATCGCCGCCGGCGCCACCGGCCACGTCGAAGTCGGGTTGCCCTGCGTTCTCGGCGGTGCGGCATCGACGGCCGCGTTGAAGTATCTCACTCCGACGCCATAGCCGTTGCCACGCCCCTAGCCGTGCTCGCGCTTGAGGATGACCTGGAGAGACGTGCGCTCAGCTTGCGGTGGCGTGCGGCTGTCAGCGGGTGGCTTATCAAACGTCCGTATTTGGGATCAGACCCATGGGTCTGCCCCCATGGCACGGGTCCTCGACCTGGAGAACCTGACACCCGCGGGTTGAAATGCCGGTCGATAAGGCTAACATTCCGCCCAATCCTTTCTCGTCAGTCCTGGAGCCCTTATGACGCTGTCGCGCGCCCCGCTTTTCGCCGCCCCGACCGATCGCACATCTTCCGCCAAAAAGAGCAAAGATGCAGGCGCCCCCGATGTCGGCACGCTGCCGGAATGGAATCTCGGCGACCTGTACACGAGCCCGACAAGCCCTGAGGTGACGCGCGATCTGGAGAACGCGGCCAAGCTCGCAACCAAGTTCAAGGCCGACTACCAGGGCAAGGTCGTTGCCCTGGGCAGCGATGGCGCCAAGCTCATGCACGCCATCCGCGAGTACGAAGAGCTTTCCGACCTGCTCGGCAAGCTCGGCTCCTACGCCGGTCTGCTGTACGCGGCAAATCAGAGCGACCCAGAGCGGGTGAAATTCTACGGCAACATCTCCGAGAAGCTGACCGACATCTCCTCCGGCCTGATCTTCTTCGACCTGGAACTGAACCAGATCGAGAATGACGACCTCGCCAAGGCCCTCAAGAACAAGGAGCTGGCGCGCTACGACGCCTGGTTCGATGCCCTGCGCAAGGAGAAGCCCTACCAGCTCGAAGAAAAGATCGAGACGCTGTTTCACGAAAAGAGCCAGACCGGCCGCCAGGCCTGGGGCCGCCTGTTCGGCGAGACGATGACCGGCCTGCGCTTCAACGTGGCGGGAGAAAAAGAGGAACTCACGCTGGAGCCTACGCTCAACCTGCTGTCCGATCCCAAGGAGCCCAAGCGCCGCGCCGCCGCCGAGGCGCTGTCGAGCGTGTTCCAGGACAACATCCGACTGTTCACGCTCATCACCAACACGCTGGCCAAGGACAAGGAGATTTCCGACCGCTGGCGCGGCTTCAAAGATGTGGCCGATGGCCGCCATCTCTCCAACCGTGTGGAAGGCCCGGTCGTCGACGCGCTCGTGGATGCTGTTCGTGCCGCTTATCCGCGCCTCTCGCACCGCTACTACGCCATGAAAGCGAAGTGGCTCGGCATGAACCGCATGTCGTATTGGGATCGCAACGCGCCCTTGCCCGACAAGCCGGAGCGCGTCATCACCTGGCCGGAGGCCGAGCGCATCGTCCTTGACGCCTACGGCGCCTTCGCGCCCGAGATGGCCACCATCGCCAAGCAGTTTTTCGACAAGCGCTGGATCGACGCGGGTGTGCGCGAGGGCAAGGCACAGGGGGCATTCTCCGCCTCCACCGTGCCCTCGGTTCACCCGTACGTGCTGATGAACTACCTCGGCAAACCGCGCGATGTGATGACGCTGGCGCACGAACTCGGGCACGGCGTGCACCAGTGGCTCGCCCGCGACCAGGGCCCGCTGCTGTCGTCGACACCGCTGACGGTCGCCGAGACGGCCTCTGTTTTCGGCGAGATGTTGACGTTCAAGGCGCTGCTCGCCGACACGCACGACCGCAAAGAGCGCAAGGCCATGATCGCTGGCAAGGTGGAGGACATGCTTAACACCGTCGTCCGGCAGATCGCGTTCTACTCGTTCGAGCGCAAGGTGCACGAAGGCCGCCGCAAGGGCGAGCTGTCCAGCGACGACCTCGGCGCCTTCTGGATGGAGGTGCAGAAAGAAAGCCTCGGCCCCGCGATCGAGCTGAAGCCCGGCTACGAAGTGTTCTGGACCTACATCCCGCACTTCATCAACTCGCCGTTCTACGTCTACGCCTACGCCTTCGGCGACTGCCTGGTGAACTCGCTTTACGGCCTCTACCAGGACGCCCATCCCGGCTTCGTCGGCAAATACTTCGACCTGCTGAAAGCCGGCGGCTCGAAGGACTACACCGACCTCCTGAAGCCCTTCGACCTCGACGCCCGCGACCCGATGTTCTGGGGCAAGGGCCTCGCCGTCATCGAAGGCATGATCGACGAACTCGAGGCGATGGAGGAGGTGGCTTAAGCCACGAAAGCGCTCACAATTGTGGGGTCGGGCCCCTTGGGTCTGGCCCCACTGCACGCACAGATGTCCGTCACGTCTGCTGATACACCGCCCTGACTGGCAGACTGCCGATGGCTGTTCAAGAACGGCGCGCCGTCTGGTACTCGGCAAACACAACGCGTACGCCCAATGTTAACTTAGTCGCAGCTTAGGCAGATATTCCGCCATCGCAATAACTGCAGTTTAATTCAATTAACCCACGCTGATGGCGAGCATCCGACCGGCGACCGACTCTCATCCATGCGCTTCACTCAGATCCTGAAAAAGCCAATTCCAGTTTGGACCCTCGCTGCCCCATTGGCAGTTGGGCTCTTGATCGCAATCATAGCCTGGGAACCTGCCATGTGGTGGGAGGCCAGGATCTTTCACGCAGCGGAGGATGTGGAGAGGCCGCACGCCGGCTCCCTGCTCATGCTGTCGATGTTTCTGGGGCTGGCGGTCTTTGGCACCGCTGCCGCTGCGATCGCGCTGCCTACCTTCGACCTGCGAACGCCATTCACCCGGCATCATGCCGAGGGGCTTTCGGCGGGCACGCTGGCGAAGGCAGGGGCTCGCCTCGATCACGAAGCGTCCAAAATGGCCGCACTCGCTGCCTCGAGCGTCGACAGCCACGAAAGCTACGCGGAAACCCTGGGTGCGATGCAGGAGCGGATCTCGACTGTAAGGACGCCGGAGCAATTGCGCGCGATCGCATCGATGCTTGCAGCCGATAATCACCGCATGCGCCTCGAAACGTACGGAATGGCCCGCAAGCTTGAAGCCTCGCGAGCTCAGCTCGAAGTGCTGCACGTCAGCTTGGAACGGGCGCAAGAGCAGGGATTGCGCGATTCCCTGACCAAAATCGGGAACCGGCGCGCTTTCGATCAGGCGTTGGAGGACGCAGTCAAAACGGCCGCGGACAACCTAGAGCCGCTCTCGGTCGTGATGGTCGACATCGATCGCTTTAAATCGATCAACGACAGATACGGGCATCAAGCCGGCGATGCCGTACTCCAGGCTTTCGCCAAAATCCTCACTCGGTTCGCCCGTGATCGTGAAACTGTTGCACGCTTCGGCGGCGAGGAATTTGCTATCGTACTTCCTGATACCGCAAGTCTCCCAGCGTCGATTTTGGCGGAACGGCTGCGGTCGCAAATCGAAGTGGAGAGTTTTGCAATCGCGATGGCCGGGCGCCTTCGGGTCACCGCATCCCTAGGCGTCGCTCAGTTGCGCGACGGTGAACGGGCCGGCGACCTCGTCAATCGCGCCGACAGACTTCTGTATCAAGCCAAGAGCCTTGGCCGGAACCGCGTCGCAACCGTGTGAATAACCCGGCTATTGGCCAAATTGCACCGCCTCCCGAGTTGGAGTAACCCCACACGTTGCGGGCTTTATCGCCAAGTACGGTTAAAGCAGCTGCGACAATTGGCCTGGACCGAATCTGATACAGTCAAGCGTTTCCGGGGACGGGTCGCCACCGGCTGGCGGCCTGAGCTGTTTATGGATCATGAGTTAGGCAGTCAGGGTCAAGCGAACAAAGCCGGTGTCGAGCAAATGGCTTTCTCGCTGGCGAGGTTGAGCGTATAAGCCCGCAACTTTGCTGCGCTGCAGCGCCGGAACATCAAGAGGTGCCCCTTGGCACAAACGAACGTTGCGGACCAAGGTCCGGACGCTGACTCCGCCCACACACATAAGAAACTCGTAGCGCTGGCTGTCGGTGCCATCGGTGTCGTCTGCGGCGATATCGGCACGAGCCCGCTCTACGCTTTTCGCGAGGCCATCAACGCCACCAAGGATGCCCAGGGCATCGTCTCGCCCAACTCTGTCCTTGGTGTGCTGTCCCTTATCCTGTGGTCGCTCCTTCTAATCGTCACGCTGAAGTACGTCGTCGTACTGCTGCGCGCGGACAACAACGGCGAAGGCGGCACGTTCGCGCTTCAGGCCCTGGGCCTCTCAGTCGCCAAGCGCAGCGGACCGGTAATTTTCGCGCTCGGCATTATCGGCGCATCGTTCTTCTATGGTGACGCAGTCATCGCTCCGGCCATCTCAGTACTGTCGGCGGTCGAGGGGCTGACGCTTGTATCGCCGGAGCTGCATCGCTTCGTGCTGCCAATCTCGATATGCATCTTGATTGGCTTGTTTGCCGTGCAGTCTCACGGAACAGCGACCGTCGCCCGTTTCTTCGGGCCAATCATGGCCGTTTGGTTCAGCTGTCTTGCGATAGGTGGTCTGATCCACATCCTGGACGAGCCGCTCGTCTTTGCCGCACTCAGCCCCACTTACGGCATCTCATTTTTGATTTCGAACGGCTTGGTCGGCTTCATGGTCTTGGGTCTCGTCTTCCTCGCCGTAACCGGCGCCGAGGCCCTTTACGTCGATCTAGGTCATTTCGGCCGCCGGCCGATCCAGTTCGCCTGGTTCACGTTCGTCTTTCCGGCTCTGGTCCTGAACTATTTCGGCCAGGGCGCTCTGGTGCTGTCCAACCCCAAGGCGCTGGCAAACCCGTTTTATAGCCTGTACCCAGAATGGGCGTTGATCCCCATGGTGCTGCTGGCCACGTGCGCCACCGTCATCGCCGGCCAGGCCGTCATCACCGGCGCCTTCTCGCTGACCCGCCAGGCCATCCAGCTCGGGCTGCTGCCGCGCCTCGAGATCCGCCACACATCCGAAAGCATGGCCGGACAGATCTACCTGCCCCGGGTCAATTGGCTGCTGCTGGCGGGCGTGCTTTTCGTCGTTGCGATCTTCAAGTCGTCCAGCAACCTTGCGGCCGCCTACGGCGTCGCCGTCACTGCTGACATGGTGATCTCGTCGATGCTGATGTTCTTCGTGGTCTGGAAGCTGTGGCGCTGGCCCCTCTGGAAGACCCTAGCCTTGATCCTGCCGATGCTGCTCATCGAGCAGGTGTTCTTTGCAGCGAACATGATCAAGGTGCTTGAAGGCGGCTGGCTGCCGTTGACGCTAGCGGCCATCCTCGCCGTGATCATGGCAACTTGGGTGCGCGGCGCCGGCATTCTATCGCGCTACACGCGCAAGAACGAGGCTGAGCTGGACTGGCTTGTTCGCAAACTGGAAACCAAGCCGCCGCATCGCGTGCCGGGCACGGCTGTATTTTTCACCGCCGATCTGGACTTCGCGCCCACGTCGCTGATGCATAATCTCAAGCACAACCGCGTCCTGCACGAGCGCAACATCGTCTTGTCGATCCGCACGGAGGATACCCCGCGCGTCGCCCGGCACGCGCGTGTGAGTGTCGATCGTACCAACGACACCTTCATCAAGGTGATCGCCCGCTACGGCTTCATGGAAACGCCGTCGATTCCGAAAATCATTGAAGTCTTAAAGCGCAAGGATCTGAAGTTGGACATCGGCGCAACGTCCTTCTTCCTTTCGCGCCGCTCGCTGCGTGTCACGTCGAAGTCGGAAATGCCGCGTTGGCAGGAGCATCTGTTCATCATGCTCGCGCGATCCGCTCAGGATGCCACGACGTACTTCAAGATACCGACTGACCGTGTGGTGGAAGTCGGCACGCAGGTTGCAGTCTAGCGCGTGTTCGCTGCAGGCCGGGATGGCGCGCGGCCGGTCCGTCAGGGGCGTCCGTGCTTAGCGAACACCTCGGTGCTGCCATCCCTCTTGACGAGCAATACGTCGAACGGTTCTTTCACATCACCCGCTTCCATGCCGGGTGATCCAGACGGCATGTCCGGAAGGGCAAGGCCGACCGCGTCCGGCCTCTCGGCCAGAAGGCGCCTAACATCATCAGCCGGCACGTGCCCTTCGATGACGTAGCCGCCGATCTCGGCGGTATGACACGAGGCTTGTGGCGCCGTGATACCAAGCTTCAGCTTCTGCCGCATGAGTTGAGACGTACCCATATCTTTGGGGGAAAGGGAAAAGCCCGCTTGCTGCATGTGGTTCACCCACTTTTCGCAGCAGCCGCATGTGGGGCTCTTGTAGACCACGCCCGGCGTCTGTGCCGAAGCCGCGCCAGATGCAAAAACGATCAAGACCAGCAGGGAAAATAACAATCGCATTGGGCTCTCCATCAAGCCCAGTTTCGCACGCCGCACTGCTGTCGTCGCCTAACAATGCCGTTAGCCGGCGCCGCTAATGCAGTTTCAGCTCCGCACCGACGAGCCTTAACTCCGCAGGCCGGATCAGCTTGGTATTCGCCACGAGAACCTTGAACAGTTTGCCTTCAAGCTCGCGTGTCCAAAACTCCAGGAAGCCCTGCAGCTTTGGAAACCGCGGATGCTGATCGTAGTCCTGCCAGATAAAGCTTTGCAGCAGAGCGGGATGATCCGGCATGCGATACAAGATCTCCGCTGTTGTCAGGCTGTAGCCCGACATCATGTCTTTAAACGATCGATCGCTCATTACGGATCTCCAGTTCTCGCCAGAACCCCGCAGATGCAATCGATGATACGTGTGATTCGTTTCCTGGAAAGAAGAATTTACACCCTACTTCAATGCGTTAGCAGCCGCCTGAGATGATTGCTACCAGCTGCCGTCCGCTAGCGGCCGCACCTGCTTCTCCGCTAAACAGCCTGCTGCGATCTCGTGCGCGAATTGCTCAACGATTGGACGGAAAATGTTCGGCACGGCGCTATCGAGCTTCACCACATTCTTCGCAACGATCGGGCCGATCGAGGCAGCCGTGCTGTTTGCGGCATTAACACCGAACGCGACCAACGACGAGCGCCGGCGGCTGGCCGTTACTGCAACCTTGATCGCCAGCGCGATCCTTGCCGGCTCGGCATTGCTCGGCGGTCCGCTGCTGCATCAGCTGGGCGTCACCATCGCCGCGTTGCAAACGGCAGGCGGCATTATCCTGCTGGTGCTTGGGCTCGAGATGGTGTTCGCCAAACCGACCAGCATGTTCAAGCTGACCCCGCCCGAAGGCGCCGAAGCGCAAACGAAGGACGACCTCGCCGTGTTTCCGTTGGCAACGCCGCTACTCGCCGGGCCCGGTGCCATGAGTGCCGCGATCCTTCTGGCGGCTCAAACGCGCAACGACGCGCTGCAACTCACCGCAGTTCTGTTGGCGCTGGCCGCAGTCATGGCGGTAACCCTCGCGCTGCTTCTCGGCGCCCACCGGCTTTCCCGCGTCATCGGCATCACGGCGCAACGTGTGCTGATGCGTGTATTCGGCATCTTGTTGGCCGCGATCGCCGTGCAGCCGTATTCAATGGCATTGCTGCCAGTGGCCTGTTGGCGCAACAAACGCCATCCTGAAAAAATTCTTTGCAGTGTCGACGGTTTTTGCAGTCTCGCGCGTTTAATTCCCAGAGGCGCTCCGTCTTACAAGAGTGAGGCCTTCTCCCTAAATAACAACCAACAAGTACGCCGGGGGTGTACGGCATCGCAGGAGTAACAAGTCAATGTTGAGAAACTTTGCTATCGCGGGCGCGCTCGCAGCCGGACTGGCTTTCAGTCCTGCCGCTCTCACGTCTGTCAGTGCTGCGCCCATCACGCAGCCGCTTGGCGCTAACGCCTCCACCGACAATCTCATTCTCGCGCGTGAAGGCGGAAGAGGTGGTGGTGGCGGTGCCATGCGTGGCGGCGGCGGTGGTGGTGGTGGCTTCGGGATGCGCGGCGGCGGCGGAGGCCGCGCCTTCGGTGGCGGCGGCGGCAACCGATCGTTCGGCGGGGGCGGTGGCGGCATGCGCGCCTACGGCGGCGGAGGAACACGCTCATTCAACCGTGACAGCATCGGGCGCGGGCAATCGTTCAACCGCGGCGGATCGGGAAGAAACTGGAGCGGCGGTAGCGGCCGCAACTGGAGTGGTGGCAAAGGTCATCGTCATCACCATCACAGCCGGCGCATCTATGGCGGTGGCTACGGGTATTATCCCTACTACGGCGCTTCCTACTATGACGGCTACTACAGCAGCTCCGGCGATTGCAGCTGGCTGCGCCGCAAGGCAGTCCGCACCGGCAGCTCGTATTGGTGGAACCGCTACGATCAGTGCATCTCGGACTATTAAGTCCTGAGTGTTTGACAAAGGGCCGGCCATTGCGCCGGTCCTTTTTCGTTGAGCCACCGTTCTGCTGCGTGAGATAACGCGGTCATGAGCCAACCCCAGACCACACCCGGCAGAGTTGTGCCCTATGCCGCCGTCGCCACGGATGCGTCCGTTCGAGCGGCGCTCGACGCGGTCTTCTTTTCATCGAGCCACACGAAGACGTTTGCAGATGACGCCGCGCGCCTCGCTTTTCGCGAGCGATGGCTTGGCCGTTATCTGCAGCACTTCCCGGATTGCTGCTTTGTGGCGATCGATGTCGATGGCCAAGCCGTGGGCTACATCTGCGGCAGCTTGCAAGATCCCGCGCGCGACCCCCGCTTCGCCGACCAACCCCACTTCGCTCATTTCGCCGATTTGACGCCAGCCTTTCCCGCCCAGCTGCATGTCAACCTGGCGCAAGCCGCTCGTGGCCGCGGTATCGGCCGTCTTTTAATCGAGGCCCTCGCCGCGCATGCATCGGCTGCTGGTGCGGCCGGCATTCACGCCATCAGTTCCCGCGGGGCACGCAACCTCGGCTTCTACGCCGCCAACGGCTTCACTGAGGCCGGTTCTGCGTCGATCGGCGACAAAGAGCTGGTATTCCTCGGCCGCAGTCTTCGCTAGGCTGGAATGATCGCCGCCAACGCAGGGCACTCCATGGCCGAAGCCAAGACTGCAAACGACGCCGCCGCTGGCCAAACAGGATCTGGCGCGCTGGAAATAAGCGGCCTGCACAAATGGTATGGCGATTTTCACGTGCTGAGGGGCATTTCGCTGACAGTTCGCCGCGGTGAGAAGATTGTGATCTGCGGCCCGTCTGGTTCCGGCAAGTCCACCCTCATTCGCTGCGTCAACGGCCTGGAGAAGTTTGACTCGGGCCACATCACCGTCGAGGGCGAAGCGCTCACGGCCGATTTGCGCCAGCTCGCCAAGATCCGCTCGGAAGTGGGCATGGTGTTCCAGAGCTTCAACCTGTTCCCCCACCTTACCGTGCTCGACAATCTCATCCTTGCACCGCACTGGGTGCGCCGCATGCCGCGCGCCGAAGCTGAGGCGGCGGCGCTGCAGCTGCTCGCCCGCGTCAAGATTGCCGAGCAGGCGCGCAAGTATCCCGGCCAGCTGTCGGGGGGCCAGCAGCAGCGCGTCGCCATCGCCCGCGCACTTGCCATGAACCCGCGCATCATGTTGTTCGACGAGCCGACGTCCGCGCTCGATCCCGAGATGGTCAAGGAAGTGCTCGACGTTATGACGGAGCTGGTCAAGGGCGGCATGACGATGCTCGTCGTCACGCACGAGATGGGCTTCGCCAAAGCAGTCGCCGACCGCGTTCTTTTCATGGACGCCGGCGAAGTCGTGGAGGACGCGCCGCCCTCCGAGTTCTTCACCGCCCCCAAGCAAGAGCGAACCAAAGCGTTCCTCTCGCAAATCCTGAACCATTGAGGCGATGCCGCATGCCGTCTCCTGTGGAACACCAGCAAGTTCGCCGACGCTCTCACTTTCCCAATATTTACGGGGAGAGGAGCATGTTCTGGGTAAGCAAGCGCTTGCACGCACGTCTCCCCTCCCCCTGGCGGCGAGGGGCCGGGCGTGAGGGGAAGAGCCAGAAGGATCGGCCGCCGGAATTGGCAACGCAGCTCCTCAACCGGTCTCAGCCTCGGCGAAACGTTCTCCAAGTTCCTCACCCCACCCCTGACCCCTCCCCATCGAGGGGAGGGGAATCCGGTCGAGAGGGTTGCGCCGTCACACCCATGCCGTCTCCGATATTAAACGAGCGCCCTCCCTCTCCCCGTACTTACGGGGAGAGGGTTGGGGTGAGGGGCAGGTTCTGGGTGAGGGGCAACATAGGGACGATTGGCGGCCTCCGAGTCACGGCCGAGCGAGGTTCTGCCCTTTATCCCGACCTTCTCCCCGCGCGCTGGGAGAAGGGACCGCGTATCGCGAGCGTCATGTGTTGCATTCGGACGGTCCTTCTCGCCGCTCTCGCGTGCCTCATCCCCGCAGCCGCCTCGGCCCAGACACCACCCGCCTCACGCACGCTCGATGCCGTCATCAAGCGCGGCGTGCTCAACTGCGGCGTCAACACCGGCCTCGCCGGCTTCAGCGCGCCCGACGACAAGGGCGGCTGGACCGGCATTGATGCCGACTTCTGCCGCGCCGTCGCTGCCGCCGTTCTCAACGACACGGCAAAGGTGAAATACCTGCCGCTTAACGCCAAGGAACGCTTCACCGCGCTGCAGTCGGGCGAGGTCGACCTGCTTTCGCGCAATACCACGTGGACGATGAGCCGCGACACGTCCCTCGGGCTCGCGTTTGTCGGCGTCATCTACTACGACGGCTCCGCCTTCATGACGCGCAAGTCGCTCGGTCTGAAATCAGTCAAGGATCTGGCCGGCGCCAGCATCTGCACGCAGACCGGCACCACGAACGAACTCGTCCTGGCCGATTATTTCGCCACCAACGGCATCACCTACAAGCCTGTCGTGTTCGAACGATTGGTCGAAGTGCTCGCCGCCTATAACTCCGGCCGTTGCGACGCGATGACGACCGACAGCTCGCAGCTTATCTCCGAACGCCTGCGCCTGCAGAACGTCGATGAGCACGAGATCCTACCCGAGCTGATTTCAAAAGAACCGCTGGGCCCCGTCGTACGCCAGGGCGACCAGCAATGGGAAAGCATCGCGCGCTGGGTGCTGTTCGCCATGCTCAACGCCGAGGAACTCGGCGTCACGCAAAAGAACGCCGACGAGATGATTGCCACCTCTCCTAACCCGGAGATCCGACGCCTGCTGGGTCTTGAAGGCGAGTTCGGCAAGGGCATCGGCCTTGCAAACGACTGGGCCGTCCGGGTCATCAAGGCCGTGGGCAACTACGGCGAAGCCTTCGAGCGCAATCTCGGCACCGGATCCCGTCTCGCCATTCCGCGCGGCAAGAACGCGCTCTGGAAAGACGGCGGCCTGCAATACGCGCCCCCGATCCGCTGAGGGGTGATGATGCAGTCTCCACCGATTTCACTTGCCCTCACTCTCCGCCCCACACGGTCATCCTCGGGCTCGTCCCGAGGTTCCCGCGCGCAGCAGCTACGATACGCTCAAGTTACATCTGCCGCATCAACAGCTGACCGTCGCATAAACGGATGGCTGGATCCTCGGGATAAGCCCAAGGATGGCAGCCTCGAGGCGTGTGGTGATCAGCTTGTGATGACGCGCGGCCGTTGTGTGCCTCCTTCATACCGCCCGTTTCGGGGTCAGACCCATGGGTCTGACCCCATGGCACGCGCTGACGGAATATTCGCAGGAGTGGAGCGCCTGGTGTTGTTGCGCGCAACACCGGTCAATCTCCCGAACGCTCGGCAATGTCTCCCCGCACCGTCATCGTTAGGCTCGTCCCGAGGTTCCCGCGCGCAGCAGCTACGATACGCTCAAGTCACATCTGCCGCATCAACAGCTGACCGTCGCACCAACGGATGGCTGGATCCTCGGGACAAGCCCGAGGATGACAACGTCGAGGCAACCCAGAATCCCACAACTGGAACGACGCACGCCGCCGTTAGCTCAACGGGTTCCCCTCCCCCTGGCGGAGAGGGGTTAGGGGTGGGGGAGAGATCCAGGAGTAGTTGGCGCGGCAAAATCGCGGCGTTGAGGAGCAGAACCACTTCGCGCGGCAAACGCACAACCGAAACTGGAACCATCCTCCAAGCTCTTCACCCCACCCCAACCCCTCCCCATCGAGGGGAGGGGCTTACGTCGAACGTTTCCGACAATGCTCGGAACGCCTCGAGCGTCGCGCCGGAGTTTTGGCCGCACCGCATCCTCCCTTCCTCGTCATCCCGGCGCAGGCCGGGATTCACGCAAGTCTCCGCGATCCCGGCGCTGCCAGAATCTCGCGTCACGCAAGCAACAAGGTCCGTTCGCGTGGCGCCAATAAACGCTGGCGTAGATGCCGGAATTCGCCGGGAAGACGGTGGCGGCAATGCAAGGCGCGAGATGGAATTCGCAGCCGCGTCAACGCCGCTGGGCTCTGAAAGCGACGGCTTGTACGACATTCTCGGCACGCGCTCACTGCGCTCATCCGGAGGATCGGCATGATGCAGCGTAACCCGCAGCCGCTGCAGCCCAGCAGCTGGCTCGATCCGCTTTACGATCCCAAGATCCGCGGCATCATTTTCCAAGTCCTGCTGGTGCTGGCATTGGCGTTCCTCGCCTATGAGATCGTCACCAACACCGCCGCGAACTTGCGGCGGCAGAACATCGCGTCAGGCTTCGATTTCCTGTCGCGCACCGCAGGCTTCGATATCTCGCAGTCGATGATCCCGTACAAGAGCACCTCCAGCTACGCCGCCGCCTTCTTCGTCGGCCTCGGCAACACGCTGCTGGTGGCGGCCCTCGGCATCGTGCTCGCAACACTGCTCGGCTTCGTCATAGGGCTCGGGCGGTTGTCCTCGAACTGGCTCATCGCCAAGCTGTCGCTGCTGTACGTCGAGGTCGTGCGCAACGTGCCGCTGCTGTTGCAGCTGTTCATCTGGTACGTCGCCGTATTGCGCGCGCTGCCGATGCCGCACGACGCCAAGCCGATCGCCGGCGTGGCCTACTTCGATACGCGCGGGCTGCACACGCCGCTACCGCTCCTTGATCAGGGCGGTTGGCTCATCGCCATCGCGGCGCTGACCGGCATCGCCCTGACGGTCTGGCTCAACATCTGGGCCCGCCAACGCCAGGAGCAGACGGGTCAGCGCTTTCCCCTGTTCTGGTCCAGCCTCGGCTTGGTCGTCGGCCCACCACTGCTCGTTTTCCTGCTGCTGGGCGCCCCGCTGCATTTCGAGCAGCCAACGCTCGGCCGTTTCAATTTCGACGGAGGCCTCACGATCCTCCCTGAGTTCCTCGCACTGCTCGCCGGACTGGCCTTCTACACCGCCTCGTTCATCGCTGAGATCGTGCGCAGCGGCATTGAGGGCGTGCCGCGTGGCCAGAAGGAAGCTGCCAGCGCAATCGGCCTGTCCAACGCGCAGGCCTTGCGCCTCGTCGTCATTCCGCAGGCGCTGCGGCTCATCATTCCGCCGCTGACAAACCAGTATCTCAACCTCACCAAAAACTCGGCCCTCGCCGTCGCCATCGGTTACCCCGATCTCGTCTCCGTTTTCGCCGGCACCGTCCTCAACCAGACCGGCCAGGCCGTCGAGGTCGTGCTCATCACGATGGCGGTTTATCTCGCCATCAGCCTGCTCACGTCGATGTTCATGAACTGGTTTAACGCTCGCATGGCGATCGTGGAGCGATGACGGCGATGCGTGCAAAGCCGAAAACTTTTGCTGCCGATCCCCTGCGTTGGACGCGCGACAACCTGTTCTCGACGTGGAGCAATACCGCGCTGACGCTGCTCGGCGCGGCGCTCGCTGCTTGGATTCTCACAGCCTTCCTTGACTGGGCGATCTTCAGCGCCGTCTTCACAGGCAGCGACGGCACGGCCTGCAAAGTCGACGGCACGGGCGCCTGCTGGCCTTTCATCTGGCACAAGATGGGTCTGTTCATGTACGGCCGCTATCCCGATGCCGAACGCTGGCGCGTCAATCTCACGTATGGCTTGGCCCTCGCCGCTCTCGTGCCGCTGATGATCCCGCGCATCCCCGGCAAGCTTTGGCTTTCGCTCTATCTGCTGATCGCCTTTCCCGTCATCGCCTACGTGCTGCTGCGCGGCGGCATGCTCGGTCTTGTAGGCGTTCCCACCGAGCTGTGGGGCGGCCTGCTCGTCACGCTTGTCGTCGCTTGCGTCGGTATCGCCGCATCGTTCCCGCTCGGCATCCTGCTGGCGCTCGGCCGCCGCTCGGAGCTTCCGGTTATCCGCTACGCCTCCATCGGCTTCATCGAGATCGTGCGCGGCGTGCCGCTCATCACAGTTCTCTTTATGGCCTCAGTGATGTTGCCGCTGTTCTTGCCAAGCGACATCACCATCGACAAGCTGTTGCGCGCTCTGGTCGGCGTCGCGCTGTTCTCCGCCGCCTACCTCGCGGAAACAATCCGCGGCGGCCTGCAGTCGATCCCGCGCGGCCAGTATGAAGCGGCCGACGCGCTTGGCCTGTCGTATGCGCAGAAGATGGGCTTCATCATTTTGCCCCAGGCCCTGAAGCTGACCATCCCCGGTATCGTCAATTCCTTCATCGCCCTCTTCAAGGACACCAGCCTCGTCTTGATCATCGGCCTGTTCGATCTGCTGGGCATCGTGCAGCAGTCCGTGCAGTCGGACCCGAAATGGTATGCGCACTCCACCGCCACCACCGGCTACTTCTTCGCCGGTCTCGTGTTCTGGCTGTTCTGCTTCGGCATGTCCCGCTACTCCGCTTTCCTGGAACAGCGCCTCGACACCGGCAACCGGAATTAAAGTCAACGCTTGGAGTAAATATTGAGGTGCACGTCGCGCAAAATGCGCTGTACCTTCCTGCTTTGCTGATCAGCTATTCGGGGAGGCATTTATGGATCTCAAGTCGACGCTCTCGCTCTGGGAGCCGCGCATCCTCAGCGTTTTGCGTATTGTCGCCGCGGTCCTGTTTATCGAACACGGGACTCAGAAAATCCTGGGCTTCCCAACGCCGAAGATGGTGCCGGAAATGCTTTCGCTCGCATGGGTGGCCGGCGTCATGGAGATTGTCGGCGGCGGCCTGCTTCTCATCGGGCTGTTTACACGGCCGGTTGCATTCATTCTGTCGGGCCAGATGGCGTTCGCCTACTGGATCGCGCATGCTCCGCAGAGCACATACCCGGTCCTTAATGGCGGCGATGCGGCCATCCTGTTCTGTTTCATTTTCCTCTATCTTGTATTCGCTGGGGGCGGTGCTTGGAGCGTCGATGCCGCGCGCGACAGGGCTCCTTAACCGCTATTGACCGCCGGCGTCGCTGCCTCGCAGCAATGCGGCAACATAGTCGCCGATCGCAAGGCACGACGTCAGCCCCGGGCTCTCGATCCCATACAGCGCAACCAAGCCTTCCACGCCATGCTCGCGAGCACCGTGGATCGCGAAGTCGGCCGCCGGCTCACCCTGCGCATAGATCTTCGGCCGCACGCCTGTCGAACCCGGCTGCAATGCGCCATCCGGCAGGCCGGGCCAGTACCGCCGCACCTCGCGCTCGAAACGCGCGCGCCGTGCGCCGTCCGCATCGTCGAAGCCGTACGTGATGTCATCGCGCCATTCGATGTCGGGCCCCAACCGCGCCCGTCCCGCGACGTCCAGCGTGAGATGAACACCGAGCCAGGCGCCATGCGGCACCGGATAGATCAGATGCGAAAATGGCGCCTTTCCCGTCAGCGAAAAGTAGTGTCCCTTGGCCGGGTACATTCGCGGCACACGATAACCATCGCTATACGTAAGCAATCCGCCGATCTGCGTGGCCCCAAGGCCTGCGGCGATCACCACAGCGCGCGACGTGATGGCCGCCACGCTTCCATCCGCGCTTTTCGCTTCGACCACGAACCCGCCGTTCGCATCACGCGAGATCGCGGTGACGTCCGTGTTGAACGCGATGATGCCGCCGGCATTGCTGACGTCGGCTTCGAGCGCCATCAACAATGCGTGCGTATCGATCACGGCTGTGCCAGGAGACAGGAGCGCCGCAACACACGCCACGTCGGGCTCCAGCAATCGCGCGTCCTCGCGTGATAGTCGCCGAAGCGGTTCTGCGCCGTTGCGCTGCGAACCGGCCTCGATCGCATCGAGCGCCGCCCGCTCCTCGTCCGCTGTCGCAACGATCAGCTTGCCCGTCTTGCGCACCCTAACGCGGGCGTCTTCGCAGTACGCCAGCAATTGCCGCCGCCCCTCCACGCACAGCCGGGCTCGCAGGCTGCCTGCCGGATAATACAATCCCGCATGGATCACCTCGCTGTTGCGCGACGAGACCTCCATGCCGGCGCGCTGATGCCGCTCCACGACCAAAACGTCATGTCCCAGCAACTTAAGACGCCGTGCGACGGAGAGACCTACAACTCCAGCGCCCACAACGATAATTTCGACTCCGTTTGTTCCGGAATCGCAATTTGTTCCTGGTAAAGATGTCATGTTCACGAATACGATGTTCCGATTCAATAACAGTCACTTACGCAGAGAAGATGAGATTAACTCTTGTGACTTGTCCACAGAGGCATATTCGCCGCTTGCGAAAGGAACAAAGCTAGAACATGATTCCGAATCATGAGCTTTACCTTCATCCATACGGCCGATTGGCAGATCGGCAAGCCGTTCGGCGAGTTCGCGGGCGACAAGCCCGGCGTGCTGCGCCAGGCCCGGCTTGAAGCCATTGACAAGATTGCCGCTGTCGCGCGTCAGCGCGGCGCGGCCCACGTGCTTGCAGCCGGCGACATCTTCGATTTCGAGACGGGATCGTCGCTCCTCGTCCGCCAGCTTGTCCAGCGCCTCGCCAGCCATCGCGACATCACGTGGCACCTCATATCCGGCAATCACGATCCCGCGCGCGCCAGCAGCGTTTGGGATGACGTGCGTGGCGCCGCACCACCCGCGAACGTCGTGCTTCACCTCGACGCTATGGCGACAGAGATTGCACGCGGTGTCGTGCTCTTGCCCGCACCCCTCAAGGCGAAGTCTTGCGTGTCCGATCCGACGGCCTGGATGGATCACACGCCTTCGCCCGAAGGCAGCATGCGCATCGGCTTGGCGCACGGCTCTGTCACCGGCTTTGGCAGCGAAGGCGACGCCGCCGTGCCGATTGATCCAACGCGCCCGCGCACGGCAGGGCTCTCGTTTCTCGCGCTGGGCGATTGGCATGGCACGAAGCGCATTGGCGAACGCGTCTGGTATTCCGGCACGCCTGAGCCAGACAGCTTTCCCGATAACGAACCTGGCCATGTGCTGGCGGTCACGCTCGATGGCCCGACGGCAGTGCCGCGTGTCGAAACGGTCCGCACCGCGACGTACACGTGGGGCAAGCGTGCGTTAAACGTCACCGCAGCTGAAGATCTGCGGAGCCTCGTAGACGAGGTCACGAGCCTCGGTCCCGATGCGCAGCGCCATCTGATGCACGTCGCCATCACCGGGCGCGCGCATCTTGCTGCTCACCTCGCGGTCGGCCGGCTGCTCAGCGACCTGGAGCCATCGCTGTTTCATTTGAACGCCGATATCACCCAGTTTGCCGCGCTCCATGAGATGTCAGACCTTGCGTTGTTCGGTACTGGCGCACTTCGCACCGTCGCCGAACGGCTTTCGAGCCAAGCCGGCAACGACGACGTCCGACATTCTCGTGTTGCCGCCCAAGCCCTGTTGAAGCTCGCTCATATCGCATCCAACACCGCCGGAGGCGCAGCATGAAGATCCTTGCCGTCCGCCTCGCGGAAGTTGGCTGCTTTTCCAGGGCAGTCGCCGTCGAAGGCCTGGGTGACGGGCTGAACGTGCTCGCCGGTGAGAACGAGGCCGGCAAGTCCACCATCTTTGCCGCATTGCGCATGGCCTTCGAGCAGTCGCACAAGACCGCCCACCGCGACGTGGAAGCAATGCGGCCTTACAGCGGGGGCGCGCCACTCGTCGAGGTCGATTTCGTCGTTGGCGGTGAGACGTGGCGGCTGCGTAAGCAGTATCTCACCGGCCGCATGGCTGAGCTACGCAACCTTACGACAGGCCAGGTCTCGCGCGGTACGGACGCTGAGGAGAACCTTACGGCGTTACTGACCCAGAAGGGCGGTCGGCCAGCGTTGAGCCTGCTTTGGGCCAGCCAGAAGGGCGCGCTGACCCCATTGCCTCCCAGCGAAGATGCCGCGATCGGATTGAAACGCGTCATCTCCGCAGAGATCGCGGCCACGGCCGGCGGCAGTGAGGCACGCCACGTGCGCGTTGCCGTCCGGGCCGAACTCGATGCTTATCTAACCGGCCATAAACCCCCGCGTCCGCGCGGCGATTACGATATCGCCATCAAGGCCAAGTTGCGCCTCGAATCCGACTTGGCCCTTGCGGTCGCGCGCCGCGACGCCGCGCTGGTCCGGCTCGACCGGCTGTCTGAGTTGAAGACGCAGGAGACTGAACTCTGCGATCCCGGGCGCATCGCCGCTCGTGCTGATGCGTCTGCCAAAGCCGCCACCGCGGCGGCAACGGCTCGCGATGCCTTGCAGAAACAGCGTGCGGCGGCCGATGCCGTGTCCGGCGCCGAAAGCCGTCTTGCCCTGGCCCGCTCCAAGCGTGAAATTTTTGAAGCCGACCTCAAGCGCCTTGCCGCGCTCACTGCTGAAGCAATACTCGACCAGGATTTATCGCGCGACCTTGCCACCTCACTCGCCGACGTCGAGGCGCGCGTTACCGAAGCCCGCGACGCGCGCAACATCGCCCGCAATGCTTTGGTCCAAGCAGATTGCGAGTTGAAAGCGGCCCGTGAAGCCGAGCGCAAGCAGGAGGCGCAGCAGCGCCTGTCCGGTCTCAATCAAACACTCGCCGCTGCCGACGAGGCCATACGTGCCGGTCTTGAATTGAAGTCGAAGCTCGATGTCCTGCGCGTCACGCCGGATCTGCTGCGCACCATTCGAACTGAAGACGACGCCGTGCGCCGGCTGGAAGACCGGCTGGCCGCCGCCGCACCGCGTCTGACGATCGCGTATGCCCCCGGCGCCGAGGGCCGCATCACGCAGAACGGCACTTCGCTTGCCGGCGGGGCGCATCTGGTTGATCGCACGCTCGTGCTGGAAATCGCCGGCGTCGGTACGATCGAGATCGCGCCCGGCGTGTCCGACGATGCCACGACGGCGCAGGATACGCTCGCCCGTCACCGCGCCGCACTCGCGCGCTTGTTCGCTGATGCCGGTGTCGCCAGCCTCGCCGACGCCGAGCGTCAGCTGACGCATCGCCAGCAATTGGAGCAGGAGATTGCCGAAGCGCGCGCGCGCCTTGGCGCCTTGCTACCCGCAGGCGGGCTGGCCAAGCTCAAAACTGACATCGATGCGCTAGCTGCTACCGCGTCTGGAAACGGTGACGATGCCATCCGGTCGCGTGCCGATATCGAACGCGACATCGACGCAATCAGACAAGACCTGATCAAGGCGGAAGCCGCAGACGAGGCGGCTCAGCGTAAGCTCGCCGTCGAACGGGAGGCATCGGTCCGGCATGCCGCAACCTCGGCCGACAGGGCAAAGCGTCTCGACGAACTCGAGGACAAGTTGCCCGCCCCCGCGGCCCGGCCGGCGCTTGCCTTGGAACTACAGGATGCCACGAACGTCTGCGAACGGGCGCTCCACGCCGCAGTGCGCGAGCATACCGCATGGCGCGAACAGGCGCCCGACCCCGATCAGCTCCAGGCCCTCGAAACCAGCGCGCAGCGCGCGGCTGAGGCGGTCACCGCTGAGAACCGCCAGCGCGAAGAGCTGCGCCGCAGCGTTGCCAGCCTCGAAGGCGAACTGCGCGCCGATCGCAACGACGAAGTCGAAGCGCGCGTGGCCGAGCTTCAGGGCGCACTCGAGGCTGCCACTCAGCGCCTCGATCGGATGGAGGACGACGTCGCAGCGTTGCAACTGCTCGATAGCGAATTGCGTGCCGAAGAGATGCGGTCGCAAGACCAGTACCTCCGGCCGATCAGCGAACGCCTGGCACCGTACGTCGATCTCGTCTTCCCCGGTGCCGATATCACGGTGGCGGAGAACTTCGCGCCCGCCAGCCTGCGCCGGGCCAACGACCGCGAGACAATCGCCGCATTGAGCGAGGGCACGCAGGAGCAGCTGGCCGTCATGGTGCGCCTCGCCTTCGGCCGCCTGATGGCCGACACGGGCAGCGCCGTTCCCGTCATTCTCGACGATGCGCTCGTCTATTCTGACGACGAACGCATTTTGCGTATGTTCATGGCTTTCATCACGGCGGCGCGCCACCACCAGCTGATCGTCTTGACCTGCCGCTCGCGCACCTTCTCCGGCCTGGACGGCCACCGCCTGAAAATCGCCCCCTGGCAGTCCGACGCTCAGTCCAGCGACCGCCACCTTCTCAGTGCCAGCGCCTGATCACGTTGAACGGGGTCAGACCTCGGTCTGACCCCAACGCGATCGTCTTCCGCACAGCCACCTTCATGTACCCGCCAAACAAAAATGGCCGCCCCGAAGGGCAGCCATTCGTCTCGATCCACGTTGGAGCCTGGCTCAAGCAGCTGGCGGCGTCTCGGGCGGCGCCTCGAAGCGGCCCATGCCGGCGGTGGGGTCTTCAGAACGCCGTGACTTGCCTTCAAAGAAGGCACCCTGCTCGATGGCTAGCGTCTGATGGTAGACGTCGCCTTCGACATGGCTGGAATTCTGCAGCAGCACGCGTTTGCCACGTACCGAGCCCATGACGTGCCCACGCACCACCACTTCATCGGCAACGATGCCGCCGGTAATGCGCGCGGTATCGCCCACGACCAGGTTGGTGGCGTGCACGTCGCCCTGGATTTCGCCGTCGATCTGCACTTCGCCACGCGAAATGAGATTGCCGGTAATCAGCAGGTCGGCGCCGATGACCGACGGAGCGCTGCGTTCACCGGGACGAATACCCTGCGATGCTGGGCGTGCGCCGAGGTTGGAGACCGGCGACGGGCCACCCACTGAGCTTTCATTTTTCTTGAGCGACGGGAGCATTCATGCGCCTCCACGTAAGAAGTTGACTGGAATACCTTCGGCTTCCTCACGCCCTGCGGCCTCCCGCAGTGCCAGATCGTACACTGCACTCGTATCCAAATCCGGCAGGTTCAGGGCGTAACTAGCACGTTTCCCCGGCAAGTGTCATCGCATGTGATCACGATTGCCCAGGCTATTTCGGCGATCACTGTAACGATCGCACTGCGGCTAGAACGTCATCGACGTGGCCCGGCACGCGTACATTGCGCCAGATGCGGGCTACGCGTCCTTCCCGATCGATCAAGAAGGTGGCGCGCTCAACGCCCATGAAGGTGCGCCCATACATCTGTTTTTGCACCCATACGCCGTATGCCCTGGCGATCGTGGTGTCTTCGTCCGAGGCGAGCCGCACCTTCAGCTCATGCTTGTCGCGAAATTTGACGTGACTGCGCACGGTGTCCGGCGAAATGCCGATGACATGGACCTCGGCTTTGTCGAACTCGTCCATCACGCACGAAAAGTCTCGTGCCTCGGCAGTACAACCTGGCGTATTGTCTTTGGGGTAGAAATACACAACGACTGCCCGCCCGCGCAGCCTGGAAAGGGTTGCTCCTTCCGCTCCCCCGTCTTCCGCCAAAGCGAAGTCTGGTGCTGGTTCACCGGCTTTCACCGTATCCATACTTGCCGCTCCTAATGTTTCGCCGTCACTGGCCTATTCGGGCTTATGCTGCGATATCTGCGGCCATGCAGCGGCTGGCGACAATGTGCCTTTCTTTCGTCGCTTTTCAACACCCACATCGCCCTGGGAAGCAGGGGATTCTGAAAAGCGCAAGGGATGCGCCCGCGTGCGGGTTTGGCATCTCTTTTTGATCTAGGTTTGGCTCAGGGCATCGAACGGCCGCGTCGTGGGCGTGGCCAAGCTGACGCGCCATATTCTTCGGCCGAACCATAGACGTTCAGATACAGCATCACACCGGTGAGAAGGGGCCTAGTGGAGCGGACGCATCGAACATCGGGTAGGTCCGCCACAGCGCGCCCAGGGTCAGCGTCTGCAACCACTGTGCCGGCCACACGCCGCCCGGGCCAGAAGCGTCGCAAGCGAGCGCCGCAAAGATCGCGCCTCGCGAAATCGTTGATCATCGGCGGCTGGACACTCGCGCCGGTGTTGGTCCTGGCTGGCATCATCATAGGCGGTCTTTATTTCAGGCTGTCACAGGGGCCGATCTCGCTAAAGCCTCTCGTCGCCTCGATCGAGAGCGGCATCTCGGCCGACCTTGAGGGCATCACCGCGCGCATCGAGGATGCCCTGGTCGTCCTCGGCGACAACGGTATCGAGTTCCGCTTGAAGAAACTGGAACTGCTCGAGCCGGATGGTGACCTCGTCGCCTCGGCGCCTCTGGCGTCCGCGGCCATCAGCACGACCGATCTGTTCAAGCTGCGCATAACGCCCAAGCGCGTCTTCCTGATCGAGCCGCGTGTCTTCCTGTTCTATTCGGACGAAGGCGGCCTCGCCCTTTCTTTCTCCGGCGAGGAAGGTGCTGACCGCAACATCATTCCGCCGGCTCCCGTGCCCGCCCAGCGGCCGAATGCCTCCGTCATCGCCAAGACGACGCCAGCGCAGGCCAGCGAACGCATCGATCTGGCGCGCAAGCTCGTGGAACTCAACGACCGCGCGCAACGCGGCCTGAGCGCGTCCTACAAACTCAAGGAGATCGGCCTTCAGGATGCCAGCGTCGTCCTGGTATTTGCCGGGCAGACAAGCGAGTGGCGCGTGCCGAGCTTCGTAATCGATCTTGATCGTAAGAAGACGGGAAGTTCCATCTCCGGCACAGGACGCATCGATAGCGGAGCGGGTGAATGGTCATTCGGATTCCGAACGGAAGAAGCGCGATCTGACAGTGCCGTGAAACTCAAGGTTGAGGTGGCGGACTTCCTGCCGCCCACGCTTGGCAAAGTCGTGCCGCGCCTCAGTCTGCTGAATACGCTGGACATGAAGGTGGCCGGTCACGGTTCGATCGATCTCAAAGCCAACGGCGATGTGGCGGAAGCCAAGCTTGATCTGGCATTCGGCGAAGGCAACATCAAGCTGCCGGACGTGGCACAGCCGCTGGCGATCGAGAATGGGTCGATCGGACTGGCATTCGACGGCGCGTCGCGCCAACTCACCGTGCTACCGTCCACTTTGAAGTGGGGACAGAGCCACCTGACCATCGTCGGGAACGCCAAGCAGACGGGCGATGCGGCAACTGGCGACACCGAATGGCAGTACGCCATCTCCTCGAAGGAGGGTGTACTTGCTGCCGAAGACCTGGGCGTCGCCCCCATCAACGTCGATGCGCTGCTCGCAAAGGGCCGCGTCATTCCCAAGACGGGCCGCATCGAAATCGAACAGGCGCTGTTGCAGGCCGGTGGCGGCGAAGTCTCCGCGCAGGGCGAGATCACGTCTGGCGCGGCCGGCTCCAACACGCTCATCAACGGTACGATTGCCGATCTCAAACTTGACACCGTCAAGACGCTGTGGCCGTCGGCCTTCGCAGCCGGTGCCCGCCAGTGGGTCGGCACGAACCTCTCCGGCGATGTCCGCAGCGGCACGATCAAGTTCGTCAGCGGTGATTTTCTCTCCGCGACCGATGCTGTCGAGCCAGGCACCACGCAGCGCATGACGTATGCCCTGGAGGCCTCTCAGCTCAAGGCCAAGGTGCTCGACGGCGCCGCACCGATGACCGCCTCGCGCGCGCTGATCCGCGGTGAGAACGCCAGCCTGGAGATCAATATCCCCGATGCCGAGCTGCCATCCGGCCCCAAAGGCGCGGTGCAGGTCAAGAACGCGAAATTCAGCGCTGTCGACCTCGGCAGCACGATGCCGATGGGTGACCTGACGTTCCGCGCGACATCCCCGCTGGCGGCCGCGCTCGATCTTGCCGGCAAGGTTCCCAACGGGCCGATGACCGGCGTCGAGCTGCCGGTCGACAACGTGGACGGCAAGATCGACGGCCAGTTCGGCGTCAAGCTGCCGCTCATCGAGACGGTGCAAAAGGACGACATCAAGGTCACCGCGAAGGTTCGCGTCTCCGACGTCAAGGCGAAGCCGAAGACCGGCAAGGTCGAGCTGCAGAGCGGCACCATCAATCTCGACGTCACGGAGACAGCCGCGGAAGCCAAGGGCGAGCTGATCATCAACGGCGTGGTCGCCAAGGTGCAATGGCAGCACGTGCTGAACGTGCCGGATGGCATGCAGTCGCCGGTGAAGATCACCGCGCGGCTCGACAATTCGGACCGCACGCAGCTCGGTCTCGATCTCAATCACATGGTGCAGGGCGATGTGCCTGTAGAAGTGACGATCCTGCGTCAGCCGCAAGGCGAAAACGCAATTCATCTCAAAGCTGATCTGACGGCCGCTGAAATGACCATTGAGGAAGTGGCCTGGACCAAGCCGGCCGACCGCGCCTGTACGCTGGACGTGGATGTCGGCAAGACGCGGCCGGATGGGCGCATCGAACTGCAGAACATCAAGGTCGTCGGCGACGACGTGGCGATCGAAGGACAAGCCATCCTCGATCCCGACAATGAAATGCGCGATTTCTCGTTTCCGCGGTTTTCACTTGGGCTGGTCTCGCGCCTCGAGCTTACCGGCAAGCAGAACCCCAAGGACAAGGTTTGGCTGCTGAAGGCCAAGGGCTCCACCTACGACGGCAAGAGCTTCTTCGACTCTCTCTTCAATCTCGGAAATGCCGCATCGAAGATCAAACCGCTTCGTCCCGCCAATGGTGCCGATGTCGAAGCCGAGATCGGTACCGTCCTGGGGTACCAGGAAAGCTCACTGAAGAATTTCAAACTGAAGATGTCTACGCGCAAGGACAAGATCGTTGCGCTTGATGCCCGCGGCGAACTCGAAGGGAACAAATCCTTCAAGGCCGTCATCACGTCGGCCAACGACGGCCGTAAATTGTTTGCCGAAAGCAATGATGCGGGTCGCATGTTCAAGGTCGTCGGCTTCTATCCAAACGCGCAAAACGGCAACTTGCGCATGGAGGTCGATCTCGACGGCTCCGGTCCGGCTGAAAAGACGGGCATACTCGCCGTCGAAAACTTCCAGGTGCTTGGTGAGCCCGTATTCAATGAGCTGGCGTCCAGCGGCCAAGGCCAGCAGCGCATACAGCGCGAGGTCATCGATTTCGATCGCATGCGCGTGCCGTTCTCCGTCGGTCACGGGCAATTCATTCTGAAGACCGCATATCTGCGTGGCCCCGTGATGGGGATGACCCTTTACGGCAAGATTGATTACAAGATGAACCGCGTCGACCTGGGCGGCACCTACATTCCCTTGCAGGGCATCAACGCGGCCATCTGCGATTTACCGATTTTCGGCCAGATCGTTGCCGGCGCGAACTGCGAAGGCGTGCTCGGCATCACGTTCGCGTTGCAAGGCTCAAACAAGAACCCTGAGGTGATCGTCAATCCGCTGTCACTCGTTGCGCCGGGTATCTTCCGCGACATCTTCCAAATGACGAGTTCCAACCCGAAGATTACCGAACGTGACAGCGACAACAAGCCCGCGGTGCCCGCTGAAAAGCGCACCCGCGCATCCAGCAGCGGTGCCGTGTCAGGTAAAGGTGGCCAGGAGAAAAAGCAGGGAAGCGGCTCGGCCATCGACGGCTGGTCGTCGTCCGAGTCGACTGAGCCCAATACCAAGAAGCGCTGACGCTGGTCGCAGTGCGTTAGCTGCGGAAGAAACCATGGTGACGCTGCTCAAAACCCAAAGATGTCGACACATGCTCCGCAGCCCCGACCTGCTCCGTATGACCGTCTTCACAGCTTTCCTCCTCCTTCCCGTAGCCGCACTGGCGCAGACCCCGCTGGGCTGTTTTGCGCGCACCTACGACGCGCCCCATGTCGCGGCGCACCCCGGCCAGACCGTGTCCGCCGTAAAGGTGAAGCTCAAGCCGCGCAGCATGGATGACGGCTACAACTTCAGCGTCGAACTGCGCTTCGGCTTCCGCGAGGACAAGCGCAATTTCTACGCCGTCGGCATCTGCAAGGACATGGGCGGCAGCCTCACCTGCTCGCTCGATCAGGACGCCGGGCAACTCACGGTCAAGCCGGCCGACGGCGGCGTGCAAGTGAGCCCGCTTCAGGACGTTCGCGCCGACGCAGAGTCCGGCGATGAGGCGGAATACAAGACATTGAAGACGTCCAATCCGGAAGATCGCGTCTTCATGCTTCGTGCCGTCGAAGCTTCAGACTGCAAAGAATTCGACACCGAGGACTGAGGCGTGCGAGAGCCCCGGCTCACTCGACCTTCGTTGCGATCCACCAGCTCGTGCCGCCGGCATCCTTGATGCCGCCGCGCTTGTCTTCGTCACCTTTCTTTGAGGGCTCCTGCACTGAAGTCGCCCCCGCCTCCAGCCCGCGCCGGTATGTGGCGTCCACGTCAGCGACATAAACGTGCACGTGCGCCGCAACCGGCGGCCAGCCTTCGACGCCGTCGGCAATCATGATCACGGTATCGTCAATCCGCACCTCTGCGTGCATGATCGTGCCGTCCGGGCGCGCCATGCGCCGCAATTCTTTGGCATCGAATACGCGAACGAGAAACGCAATCGACGCGGCCGCGCCGGAAACGATGAGATATGGCGCAGCACTGGTATAGCCGTCCGGCTTGTAGGGCTTCATCATTGCAGCCTCCGCTTAAACCCGCCTACATTTACGTGCGCGTGCGCGCGGCAGTTCCATCAACCGCGCAGGTTGACCATGCTGGGTGACGCCGACGCGCCGAACATGCGCCGGAAATCGTGTGCGAAATGCGCCTGGTCGGCATATCCCGCAGCGTGCGCCGCGGCCGTGAAGTTCGAGCCAGCCACGATTTCTCGAATGGCCGCCAGCATCCGTTGCCACGCGCGGTAGCGCCGGTAAGGCACGCCGACGTCTGCAGCAAACAGGTGCTGGAACCTAGACGCCGACAACCCGACCGAGGCTGCCGCGTCCGCGACTGCCACCTGCTCACCTTCGTTCACCTGTAACTGCCGCACGACGCGCGCGATGCGCGGGTCGAGATCCCGCCACGCGCGCGGCGAAGAAAAACGCAACAGGTCCGCCAGCGCCTCGCCCGCCCAAGACGCACTGTCCTGGTCCTCGAACAACGCGCGCAGTCCATGCGTATCGCGCGCGGCGCTGACAAGCGCCCCGCCGAGCTCGCGGCCACCGCCAACCAACGGAGCCAACGCATCTGCCCCAGCGATGCTCGGCTCCAAATACACGACCGCTAGCGGATCGCCCGCCATGTCGAAGGCGTAGCGCACGCCGGCCGGCACGAGCGCGAGACGGCACTGCGTCCACGGCTCGTTGGCGATCCGCAATTTGAACGTGTCATACAGCCCGACCAGCAGCACCGGCACGCTGTGCTGATGCCCCACGTTCTGCTGCAACGGTCCGGCGAATGCAGAGATGCCTTGGCCCACGTACCAAAGCGACCGCGGCACGGCAGTGCCCGGCACAGCACGTTCGTACAAGCCGTCTGCAGTCATGCCCGCTAGCCTCCCTTCGTCGTTCACAACGAATGGATAGCCGACAGCATGACACCGTCCAAGATGCAATTGAATCGCCGCAATCTGCTCGCCCTCGGCGGCGCCGCTGCCGCAACGCTTGCGGCAGGTTCGCTCGCGAACCCGGCCGCAGCTCGGGCGCCGCTGCTCGGCGTTTCACTGGCCAAGCACTGGCGCTACAAGCTGGGTGCCTTCGAAATCACCACGATCATGGACTCGGAGGCCTTTATCGACGGCCCATACCCCATCATCGGCAAGAATGCGGAAGAGGCAGACGTCCGTGCCCTCATGCGTACCAATCTCGTCCCCGAGACGCGCTATCAGCCGGGCTTTTCGCCAACCGTCATCAATACCGGCAAGCACTTGGTGCTGTTCGACACCGGCAACGGCGCCACCGGATTCGTTCCGCGCCCCAACGGCGGCTGGCTCGTTGACCAGCTCGGTCCCGCGGGTTTCAAGTCCGAAGACATCGACGTCGTCGTTCTCAGCCACGGCCATCCCGACCACGTCGCCGGCATCATGGAGAACGGCAAGCCGCTGTGTCCCAACGCCCGCTACGTGATCTGCGGTGCCGAGTACGATTATTGGGCTCCGGCGAACAAGCACACGGGCGAACTCGAATCGCTCGCGGCTGTCTTCCGCGCCAACGCACTGCCTGTCGCGGAAAAGTTCACGATGATCAAACCCGGCGACGATGTCGTGCCCGGCATACGCTCGTTGGCCGCCCACGGCCACACGCCCGGCCACCTCGCCTTCGTCATCGAGAGCGAAGGCAAGCAGATGCTGTTCTGGGGCGACTGCGCGCATCACCACGTCGCTTCGCTCGCTCGCCCGGACTGGCATTGCGTCTTCGATATCGACAAGGAGCAGGCCGTAGCCACGCGTAAGACCATCTACGAGATGGCAGCCACGGAGCGCTGGCCCGTCATCGGCTATCACATGCCGTTCCCCTCCATCGGCTACGTCGAACGCCGCCCCACCGGCGGCTACCGCTGGGTGGAACACTCGTTCCAGCTCTATCCGTGACGTCACCTTAACTCTCTCCCTTAGGCCGCTTACCTCCGTAAGAAGCCAGCAAATAAGGCATGCTTTCGAAGCGTCGCTCTTACAGCCTCTGAGATGCTGGATGGACGTGTGTTCTCCGGGGCGAATGCCTTAAGTTCGACGATAACTTCCGACCTTGGCCCGCCTCCACGGTCGGCCAACACATCAGCGCGCAAGGTTCCATGAGGACTGCGCAGTTTCGCCTCATAGTGCGCCTTCATTCCCAGACCAGTCAGTGCCTTCGCAATGCTCTTGCCGATTAAAGTGGGTTCACCCGTTACGGTCTCGTACCACGTGCGAGCAGCATCAGCTCGCTGCGATTCTCTTTCTCGCAGGGGTGCATAATTGTCAGGGTTCCAAGATCCCGTCGCAATAGAATAGAAGTGCGTTTTGCTAAAACGATCCAAGGCAGTTCTAGAAATTACGTCTTTTTCATTCGGTTTATAAATAGCTTGAAGATCTGCTGCTGCTATCGGGATAAGCCTGACATCGAAGTACAACCTCGCCCTATTGAGTTCTCTCAGTTCGGTAGCGCGTTGTTCGTCTGCGTTCAAGCTTTGGAACCAAGCAGACCAATTCAGCTTATAACCTTGTCGGCTGTCAGTGAACTGCTGGATTCTGGAAATCCGAGTCGAGTCTGTGACTGGCCAAAGCATCATTACCTGGTACTTTGATAGATCTTGAAGAGTAGGATCATTGCCCGATACTTTGTTGCCTACTTGCTCGATCGCATCTCCGATTGACGTAGCGGTCTTGCTAATCTGCGCCAGTTCAGGTTCAAGCAGCTGATAGGATCTCAAAGCTTGGCGAAGCTAAAATTCGTCTATTTCGCGTCGTCGCATTGACGAGGTCTGATTGAAAGGATCGATCAGTTGTCAACCAGATAAACAATATCGGCGTTGACCTGAGTTCGTTACGATCGAGAAGAGCCAGACTCTCGACAAATTCCTTTGGGATCCGGCTCTGTTGAGCGGCGACCTCTTCAAATTGATCTATGACAGCTATCAGCGGAGATCCCGAGAACTGCAGCGCCTGCGCTTTGATTTCGTGAATCAGAAGCTCTCGAGATTCAATGGAGTCTCTATTTAGTGAGAAGACCTTAACCTCTGGAAGATGTGTTCCTAACTCAAATGCAGCAGACGATTTACCGCTTCCGCTTTTGCCGTATATAGGCAAGAAGCGAATGCCGCCGCTGACAGCCATCGACCGAAATGCTTGCTGAACCTCAGCAAGCAGTGCTGAATTTGGCCTTAAGTCTCCCCTGAACGCTACATCCAAGTCTTCGTAGCGTGACGGCAATCGAACTGAAGTCATGAATTGTCCATTTTAGTAAACAGGCATGTCTAAACCCCTAAACTAACCCCGCGGCGTAGGACAAGACCAATTACACCGCCACAAACCGTTAGCCCTTGAACCGGCGGATCGGGCGGCCGCGTTCGACGCGGTCGTGGTTTTCCTGGATGGTGTGACGCTTGGTCAGCTCGGCCAGGCTCTGCGCTAACTTCAGCAGCGCCGCCAGCCGCTCCAGCACGATCGCCTTGTTGCGATGCTGCGACCGCTCCTCGCGCGCCACCACGCTGAAGCCCCGCCGGCCGGTGCACGGCAGGCACCGCACTCTCCGTCGTGTTCTGATGCTGACCGCCCGGCCCGCCCGCGCGTGTCGTCTCGAAGGCAACGTCGCGCAGACCGAGGGCGCGGGCCGCCTCAGCCACGTCCGGCAACGCGATCACGCCAATGAACCAGTTCTTGCGATTGTCATGCGGCCGCACGGGCGATGCCGCCACCCACATCGCGTTCCGCTCAGCGCGCCGCGACGAGTGTCCTGCGCACCTTTTCGTACTGCGGATATTCCGCTGTAGCGCGTTCGGCCATCGCATCTCGCGCCGTGCGTTCCATGTCGTCGAGCTGTGCGGTCGCGACATCAAGATCGGCTTCCAGTGCAAGCAGATCGGGGGGAGTGAAGTCTGCCTCGGCGCGCACGGCCTTGCCCGTCATGGTCGCTCCCGACTCCAGCACGATGCTGGCATAGCGCACGTCGCCTTCGACAAACGCGCCATCCGACAACGTCACCGATCGCGCCTCGACGCGGCCCACGATCTGACCCGCTATCACGATTTCACGCGCGGACACATATCCATTGGCATAGCCGTCACTGCTCACCTCCAGCCGTGAACAGATCAAGCGGCCGTCGAACCGGCCGTCCAGCCGGACGCTGCCCGACGTCACGAGATTCCCGCGCATGACGGTGCCCACAGAAATCGTGATCATCGATTGCCCCCACTGAACGACGATTTGAAATCAATCGGGCAGGCGGGGCAAAAGTGAGGCCGCAATGAGGGAGCCCCAGAACAATTTGCCTACGACTCGACAGCCGGCAGTGTGGCAGAACGGCCATGGCGCCAGCGGAAAGCGGCCCAGGTCGGGCCTGATAGGTCGCGATCGCGCCTCAAGGTCTTGCACCCCCGTTGTCGAAGCGGCACCCTGCACCCCAGACGATCGGCCTCCAAAGACCTCCCTCGTTCAGCAAATGTTGACGATTGAGGCCGAACACAAGTCGCACAGGTCTGAGGTCCGTTGGCCTCTTCATCGTCGCAGGGATTGAACGCCATGATCCGTCACACCGCTATCGGCCGCTCCGCATTCTCGGCCGCCATCGCACTCGCAGCGATGACGCTGCTTCCGGCCACCGCTTCGGCCCAGGATTTCTTCTCCTTCTTGTGGGGTGGCGGCTCGCGTGAAGTCATCTCCTTCTCGCCGAGCGTCGCGCCGCGCCAGATCATCGTCAGCTTCGGCGATCGCAAGCTCTATTGGGTCCATGCCAAGGGCGAAGCCATCAGCTACCCCATCGCGGTCCCGCGCGAGCAGAGCCGCTGGTCGGGCGTTTCCTCGGTTTCCTCCAAGCGCATCAACCCCGGCTGGACGCCAACGGCTGAGATGCGGCGTGAGAACCCCAAGCTGCCGGCATACGTGCCCGGCGGTCATCCGCAGAATCCGCTTGGCCCGCGCGCGCTCTACCTCGGGGCCAGCATGTACCGCATCCATGGCACCGACGCGCCGTGGACCATTGGCACGGCAGCCTCCAAGGGCTGCATCCGCATGTACAGTGAAGACGTGGTCGATCTCTATCCACGCATCCCTGTCGGCACCAAGGTTACGGTTACCTGGAAGAAGTACACGGGCTGATCTTTTACGGAGGGCTCCCTGTGGGCCCACTGTCCACCGCTTCTTGAACGGTCACTAGCCGTTCCAAAATCGCGCGCTGCGGGCCCAGGCCTTCGGCGCGCGATGCGTTTCGGGGCCGTCAACGTCGTGGTTCGGGGTCGTTTACCATAGCGATGCCCATTTGGCCCGCTGTCGGATCCGCCAAATGAAGCCGCGCGCGGCCCGTCCTACCTTGCGAACATCACCGATGGAGATGCTCGTGGGGCTTGTTATGGATCGCGTAGATGTGCGCCTCGCAAAGATCACGGGGCAGAAACAACGTCAGTTCGAGATCGTCGTCGTCGACGAAGATGAAGAGCTCGGCTGGTTTGGCCGCCTCGGTGCCAGGGTGCTCCGCTTCCTGCGCATCATCGACTAGCGTCGCTCGTCTTGACCGAAACCCCGGTCAAGGCGGCAGCGCAGGCACCGCAGCAAATGTCCAGGCCGTGCCGCCTTGCTCGGTCAGTGCCTTCAGCCCGCGCGCATCGGCGCGAAGGCCGGACAACACCTTCACCATGTCATCCAGTACAACCTGTTTCGTTGCGTAGTACGAGTGCGCCTCCGGCACGCTCCACGGCGTCACTTCAAGCTCGGAGGCGTCGATGATCTCGTAACCCTCGGCGTAGGTCACCGGCTTGCCAAGCCGCGGCGCCGAGTTCAGCTCTTGCGATGCCGTCAACGCGATGTCCTTGTTCGACGAATAGACGACCCATTGCTTCGCCAGCGGCCGAACTTCTGCGGCAACCTGCTCGCGAAACAGCGTCGCATCGAAGTCCGGCGCACATAGGATCACGCTGGAGAACAGCGGCTTGGTGCCTCCCCGGTACGACATGTAGCGCAGCGCCGTCAGCAATCCCTTGCTGCCCATCGAATGCGCGACGAGGTGAACCCGGCGGGCCTTCGTCTTCTCCGTCAGCGTCTTCAGGAACGTCTCGATGTGCTTCGCGCTCCAGAACACGTTCTCGGAATCCGAATTGTACGCCGTCAGCGATCCCCACGATGGCCACGAAAATACGATCGGCGCGCCCTTGAAGCCGAAGTCGAACGAGATCTGCGCCGCGCGCACCAGCGCATCCTCGAATCGCACGTTGAAGCCGTGCACATAGACGAGCACGTCGCCGTCTCCCGTCGTGCCCGCGACATCGGAAAAGAACGTCGCTTCGTCTCGCCCGTCGAGCCGGAGGATGAAGATGTGTTTGGCCGCATCGCGCAGTTTTTCCAGCTTCAGCCACGGCGTCTCTAGCTGCCCGGATTTATGCGAGTAGGGAATGTTGACATCGGCGCGGCCATAGCTCAGCGCGCCTTCTGCAGCCCGCTCGCCGCCAAAGGCCAGTTCCGGCTTCGGATCACCCGTCGCCTTACGGTCCGTCACGTAATAGACGGATTGGACGTACGACGTAGCTGGCGCCGCCGCCGATCGAAACGCGCGCTTTTTGATGTACGGCGCGCCCGTAGGCAGCGCTGCCGCCACGATCTCACCGACGCGCGTCAGCTCACGAGCGGGCTTTGCCGATCCGTACGCATCGATCACGGTCTGAACGGCATAGAACACGACGCCCTGATCGAGCTTCAGGTCGGCAACAAGATCGGTCTCGTCCGTCAGCCGCTCCACAGGCACACCGAGTTCCTTGGCAAGCATCGCCTTCACCGTCTCGCTCATCGGCGCGGGCGTGGGCACCTCGACGGCTGGCGGCGACTCCTCTGGTGGCCGCGGAATCTCTTGGCCTATGGCCAGCGAAGCACCCACCGAGGCAAACATCGCCGCGGCCAAGGCAACGGTCTCGCCCGGCAGAAATCTCGTGAGACGAAATCGCATGGTTCCCTCCAGCCCGGCTGCGCCGTCCGTTTGACGCCTCAACACCCCGGCCGCCGCAGGCTATCCCCCCTGGCGCGGCGATCAAGCCCTGTCCTGCGCGAGCCAAATGGGCGCGAGACGCACCAATTCGTCAGCAGCGCCCTCATAGAAACCGGCTTGGTGCCGTCATCACAACGCGGTCATCCCCGGGCTCGTCCCGGGGATGCCGCTCTCGGCGGCGTTGAACAAATCAGAAGCTGCTGCCGGGCTCGGCGAGGAACGCCGCTTCCTCCGGCGTCGAGGCGCGGCCGAGGATGGCATTGCGATGCGGAAACCGCCCAAAGCGGGCAATGATATCGCGATGGGCTACAGCGAAACTCAGGTAGTAGTCGTCATCGAGGCTGCCGAACAGCGCCACCGATTGCGCTTGATCATCCAGATCTTCGCTATGCTCGAACGGCAGGTAGAGAAACATGCGCTCGTGCTTGCTCAGCGTGGCGTCGTATCCGAGGCGGATCGCTCGTGTGGCGATGTCCTTCGCCAGCCGATCGCTGGCAAACGCCTGGGGTGTGCCGCGATAGATGTTGCGCGAGAATTGATCAAGCACGATTACCGCAGCCAGCGCCTGCCGGGCAGACACAACTTGATCAGCGGCATCGGTCGCCATCAGCATGTCATGAACATCACGAAACCGCGTCGCGCATTCACGATCGATCGCGTCGGACTTTTCGAACCAAGCTTCCGGCGTGAGCCCAAACCAGAAACTCAAAACGTCGTCGACCCAACCGGGATCAGTCACATCGTTGGCCGCATTAAAAATGGTGACCTCCTGCCGGTTGCATTTGGTGAAGCGAGCCTGGTCGAGAGACGCATCAAGCTAAGCCGATGCCGCTCAACAAGGGTCAGACCCATGGGTCTGACGCCTATTCCGTAACGGTGTTTTTTCCAGCACGTTCACGACGGCAGCAATGACGACATCCGGCCCACGCGCAGCGAAACTTGCGGCTTCAGAAAGCCAGCCTGGCAGCTAGTGCCCGTTACCGATGGCGGCGTTCGCCGGCTCCAGGTTTACGCTTTCGCCGCAGCCGCAGGCGCTCTTCTGGTTCGGGTTGTTGAATACGAACTGCGAGGCGAGCTTGTCGGTCTTATAGTCCATCTCCGTGCCGAGCAGGTACATCAGCGCCGACGGCTCGATCAGCACGATCGCGCCCTCGTGCTCGATGACCTCGTCACGCGGATCCACCTTTTCCGCCCAGGCCATGGTGTATTCCATGCCGGCGCAGCCGCCCTTCTTGATCCCGATCTTGAGACCCTTCACGTCCGGCCCCTTGGACGCCATCAGTGCCTTGACGCGGCTGGCAGCAGCGTCCGTCAGGGTCATCACCTTGGGTGCAATGCGCAGGCTCGGCATGGGTCGTCTCTTTCTCTATCGCTCGATCGTTTGATTAAGCGGGCAGCCATCTTAACTAAGTCCCTCCCCATGGACGGGAGGGGGATGCGTGGAGTTCTCGTTTAGTCGTCTACCAGCACGCGTAACTTACCAGTACGAAAAGTCGAGTACAGTAGTCACCTTAGAACATGTTCAGCACAAGACGGGCCTCGTCCGACATGCGGCTTTGGTCCCACGGCGGATCGAATGTTAGCGCAACGGCTGTACTGGCGACGCCGGGCACGGAGTTCACGGCATTCTCCACCCAGATCGGCATTTCGCCGGCCACCGGACAACCCGGCGCCGTCAACGTCATCTGGACGGCCACGTTACGATCGTCGTCGATGTCGATTTTGTAGATCAGGCCGAGCTCGTAAATATCCGACGGAATCTCTGGATCGTAGACCGTCTTCAGCGCCGCGATAATCTCCGTCGTCAGCCGGTCGATCTCCTCAGGCGGCAAGGCCGTTGCCGAAGCACTCACCACCGGCTCGATCGTCGGGCCTGACTGCGGCATGCCGACATTGGCCAGATCCTGCGCCAGCGACGGCTTCGCCGCTTCATCATTGGCGGGGTTCGACGCCAGTTCGGGCGGCGTCGCCGCCGCCTCGGACGTCACGTCCGGTGCCATTGGCCGCTGGACCTCGCGCACCCGATCGTCCGCAGGCCCGTCGCGCTCAGCCGTCTTGGTCGTTTCCATCACGCGAAGAACTCCTTGGCCCGCACCAGGGCCGCAATAAGGGCGTCGACTTCCGCCTTGGTACTATACATCGCGAACGAGGCGCGGCAGGTCGCCGTGACGCCCAGCCTCTGCATTAGCGGCTGCGCGCAGTGATGCCCGGCCCGCACCGCCACACCGGCCCGGTCGATGATCGTCGACACGTCGTGCGGATGCAGGCCATCCACCGTGAACGAGCAGATCGCGCCCTTGCCGGGCGCCGTGCCGTACAGTTTCAGCCAATCCAGTTCTCCGAGCCGCGTCTGGGCGTAGGCCCCGATTTCCGCTTCGTGCGCCGCGATATTCTCCCGGCCCACCTGCATCATATAGGTAAGCGCAGCGTCCAGCCCAATGGCCTCGACGATCGCCGGCGTGCCCGCTTCGAACTTGTGGGGTGTCTTGGCGTACGTGATGCGGTCTTTCTCGACGGTTTCGATCATCTCGCCGCCGCCCTCGTAGGGCGGCATAGCATCCAAATGCCCGCGCTTGGCATACAACACGCCGATGCCCGTGGGCCCATATGTCTTGTGGCCGGTGAACACGTAGAAGTCCGCATCCAGATCCTGGACATCGACGGGCAGGTGCACGGCCGCCTGGCTTCCGTCGACGAGCACGGGAATGCCGCGCGCGTGCGCGATACGGATCACCTCCTTGATCGGCACCACGGTTCCCAGCACATTCGACATGTGCGTGAGGGCGACGATCTTGGTGCGTTCCGTCAGAAGCTTCTCGAACTCGTCGAGCAAGAATTCGCCGGTGTCGGATATTGGCGCCCACTTGAGCACAGCACCTTTACGTTCCCGGTGAAAATGCCAGGGCACGATGTTGGAATGGTGCTCCATAATCGAAAGCACGATCTCGTCGCCCTCGCCGATCTTCAGCGCGCCGAACGACGATGCTACGAGATTGATAGCGCCGGTCGCGTTGCGCGTGAAGATGATCTCATCGGTGGAATTGGCATTGAGGAAGCGGCGAACCGTTTCACGCGCGGCTTCGAAGTTGCCCGTGGCAGTGTTCGATAGGTAGTGCAGCCCGCGATGCACGTTGGCGTATTCGAACCGTAAGGCGTGATCCATTGCCTCGATCACGGGCTGCGGCTTTTGTGCCGAAGCGCCGTTGTCGAGATAGACCAGCGGCTTGCCGTAGACGTCCCGGAACAAGATCGGAAAGTCGGCACGGATGCGCTGCACGTCGAAACCGCCGGCGCCACCTAGGTCACTGATGCTACGTGCTGCTACCGTCATGCCCTTCGCCTTCTCAACCTGTTATCCTCGGGCTTGTCCGGAGGATCCCGCATTCGGCTGGGTGTAAACCCACCAGTGATTGTCCACCTCGCAGCATCCGGGATCCCCGGAACAAGTCCGGGGATGACCGTGGTGGGAAGGCCGCCCTGCCTCTTCTGCCTCTCGCCATTATTTTTGGGAGAGGGGACAATCAGGCCTTCGTCTCGTCGAGCCAATCCAAGGTCGTGCTCGTCAAAGCGTCACGCAGTGTCTCGATCTCAATCTTTTCCAGGGCTTCGCCGATGAACGATTGCACCAGAAGCGCCCGCGCCGTACCCGGCGGAATGCCGCGCGACTGGCAATAGAACATCAGATCCTCGTCGATCTCCGCCACGGTGGAGCCGTGTCCGCAGACGACATCGTCGGCATAGATCTCCAGCTCAGGCTTCGAGTCGAACTCGGCATCCGGCGACAGCATGAGGGCCTGAGCCATCTGCTTGCCGTCGGTCTTCTGCGCGTCCGGCCGCACGATGATCTTGCCCTGGAAAATACCGCGCGAGTGGTTGGCCAGCACACCCTTGAACAGCTCGCGGCTCTCGCACTTGGGCACCGCATGATCGACGACCAGCGTCGTGTCGATATGCTCGCTGCCGCGCGCCAAGAACGCGCCCGACATGTCGAGCTTAGCGTTCTCGCCGCCATACGTCACGTTGATGCCGTTGCGCGTCACCCGCGTGCCTGACGTGAACTGGAAGCCGCGATAGACGGTGCCGGTGCCGAGGCCAACGAGCCAGTTGGAAAGATGGCTGACCTCGCCGGCGTCCGACACACACTTCACGTGCACGACTTCCGCCCCATCACCGGCCTTTATTTCCGTGGCGCTGTTGGCCTGCGCGTTTGCCGTTGCGCCGGCCGCGACCACGAACATCTCGATGATCGTCGCCTTGGCCTTGGTGCCGACGTTGATGATGTTGCGCGTCGCCGTGGATTGAGCAGTCTTGCCGGCGCGCACATTGACGATCAGCAGTGGCGTATCGATCTCCGCGCCATCGGCGACGCTGATAACCGCGCCGTCCGTAACGAACGCCGCATTCAACGCCAGCACCGCGTTCTGGCCCTCATCCGCGCCGATGGCGCCAAGGTTCGCCAAACCGCTGGCCAGCGCCTCGCTCAGCGGCGCCACGTTGAGCAACCCGCTGGAATCGAACTTCGTCGACAGCACCGCGCTATAAATACCGTTGACGAACACGATGCGATCACCCGCAACGGCCGCCAGCGGACCCAGGGCCGCCGTCAGCGCTTCGGCCGAAAGTCCCGCTTCGGTAGCCGGCGCCAGCGCATCTTTCAGGCTGGTGCGCAGGTCGGTGTACTTCCACTCTTCAATGCGCCGATGCGGCAGGCCGATCGCCGCGAAACGGCTCATGGCCTCGCGCCGCGCGGGCGCGGCCTTGGCGCCGCCTGGCAGCGTATCGGCCACCTTCTCGAACAGCTCGGGAATGGCCTGTTCGGCCTTCGTCTTGATGACAGCAACGTTCATGTCAGGCCGCCTCGCCCTCGTATTCCTTGTAACCGGACTTCTCCAGCTCCAGCGCCAGGCTCTTGTCACCCGACTTGCGGATCTGGCCGCCCGACAGCACGTGCACCTTGTCCGGCACGATGTAGTTCAGCAGCCGCTGGTAATGCGTGATGACGAGCATGGCGCGATCCGGCCCGCGCAGTGCGTTCACGCCGTCCGCCACGATGCGCAGCGCGTCGATGTCGAGGCCGGAGTCGGTCTCGTCGAGTACGCACAGTGTCGGCTCCAGCATCGCCATCTGCAGGATTTCCGAACGCTTTTTTTCGCCGCCCGAGAAGCCGACGTTGACCGGCCGCTTCAGCATTTCGGTGTCGATGTTCAGCTTGGCGGCCTTCTCGCGCACCACCTTCATGAACTCCGGCGTCGTCAGCTCGGCCTCGCCGCGCTTCTTGCGCACGGCATTCGCCGCCGTCCGCAGGAACGTCAGCCCAGCCACGCCGGGAATTTCCATCGGATATTGGAACGCCAGGAACACGCCCTTTGCGGCGCGCTCGTCGGGCTCCATCTCCAGCAGGCTCTCGCCGTTCCACAGGATGTCGCCCTCGGTCACCTCGTAGCCCGGCCGCCCGGCAAGCACGTACGCCAACGTCGACTTGCCCGAGCCGTTGGGCCCCATGATCGCGTGCACTTCACCCTTGGGCACCGTCAACGACAGCCCCTTGAGGATCTGCCGCTCCTCGTCCTCGATCTTCACATGCAGGTTCTTGATCTCAAGCATCTTGTTTGACTCACATCTCGTTGTTCGTTTTGGCCTTGGCCGAATGTCTTCTCCCTCTCCCCATTCTTATGGGGAGAGGGTCGGGCTGAGGGGCAGCTACGAACCGCAGCGCCAGCCTCTGCCCCTCACCCTAACCCTCTCCCCGTGCAGGACGGGGATAGGGAACGCTAACCCACGCTCCCTTCGAGCGAGATGCCGATCAGCTTTTGCGTCTCGGCCATGAACTCCATCGGCAGCTGCTGCAGCACATCGCGCACGAAGCCGTTCACGACGACGGCGATCGCCTCTTCCGCCGAAAGTCCGCGCTGCTGGCAGTAGAACAGCATGTCGTCGGAAATCTTCGACGTCGTCGCCTCGTGCTCGAAGTGCGCCGTCATGTTCTTGGCTTCGATGTACGGCACGGTGTGCGCGCCGCACTTGTCGCCGATCAGCAGCGAATCGCAGTTGGTGAAGTTGCGCGCGCCGGTCGCCTTCTTGTGCGCCGAGACGAGCCCGCGATAGGTGTTCTGCGAATAGCCTGCCGCGATGCCCTTGGAGATGATGCGGCTCGACGTGTTCTTGCCGAGGTGGATCATCTTCGTGCCGCTGTCGACCTGCTGATAGCCGTTCGACACCGCGATCGAATAGAACTCGCCGCGCGAGTTGTCGCCGCGCAGGATGCAGCTGGGATACTTCCACGTGATCGCCGAGCCGGTTTCCACCTGCGTCCACGAGATCTTCGAGTTATGGCCGCGGCAGTCACCGCGCTTGGTCACGAAGTTATAGATGCCGCCCTTGCCGTTCTTGTCGCCCGGATACCAGTTCTGCACCGTGGAGTACTTGATCTCGGCATCATCGAGCGCGACCAGTTCCACCACGGCTGCATGCAGCTGGTTTTCGTCGCGCGTCGGCGCCGTGCAGCCTTCCAGGTAGGAAACGTACGAACCCTTGTCGGCAATGATGAGCGTGCGCTCGAACTGCCCGGTGTTCTTCTCGTTGATGCGGAAGTAGGTCGACAGCTCCATCGGGCAGCGCACGCCGGGCGGGATGTAGACGAACGAGCCGTCGGAAAACACCGCCGAGTTCAGCGCCGCATAGAAGTTGTCGGACTGCGGCACGACCGTGCCGAGGTACTTGCGCACCAGCTCTGGATGCTCACGCAACGCTTCGGAGATCGAGCAGAAGATCACGCCGGCTTTCGCCAGCTCCTTCTTGAACGTCGTTACCACTGAGACGCTGTCGAACACCGCATCCACCGCCACACGCGCGCCCTGCACGCCGGCCAGGATTTCCTGCTCCTTCAGCGGAATGCCGAGCTTGGCGTACGTCGCCAGCAGCTCCGGATCGACGTCTTCGAGGCTCTTGGGACCTTCGGTGCTCTTTGGCGCCGAGTAGTAATAGAGGTTCTCGAAGTCGATCTTGGGATAATGCACCTTCGCCCACGTCGGCTCCTTCATGGTGCGCCAGCGTTGATAGCTGTCCAGCCGCCACTCCAGCATCCACTCGGGCTCGCCCTTGCGCGCCGAGATGTAACGCACGGTGCTTTCGTCGAGGCCCCTCGGAGCCTTGACGCTCTCGATGTCCGTCTCGAAGCCGTACTTGTATTGATCGACGTCGATCTTGCGGACTTGATCGATCGTCTCTTGAACAGCCGCCATCTCAGTGAACTCCCGATGAAACGTGCAGCGGTCCGCCGGAACCTGCTGCGGTAAACTTCTGTGGTGAGGCCTCGCGCGGACCGCGCATTGCGCGCCAAGCGTCGAGGAATGCGTCGCAGTCGCGTGCCGTCGTCTCCGGCCCAAGACTGATGCGAACGGCGCTGCCGGCGATCTCCGGCATCAGCCCGATCGCTGCGAGCACGTGGCTCTGCCCCACCTTGCCGGACGAGCAGGCAGAACCCGCGCTGACCGCAATACCTGCCAGGTCGAGCCGGATCACCAGCGTCTCCGCCAGCTTGCCAGGCCAGGCGATGCACGACGTGTTCGCCAGTCGCGCAGCTTCCGCGCCGAGAATGATTGCCTCGGGCGTCAATTCCAGAACGGCCGTCTCCAGCACGTCGCGCAGAACCTTGATCTGCGCCGCCCGCGCCACGTCGCGCGCAGCCAGTTCAGCCGCCGCTCCGAATCCGGCGATCGCCGCCACGTTCTCCGTGCCGCCGCGCCGCCGCCGTTCCTGCCCGCCGCCCGCCATGTATACCGGCAGCTGCACGCCATCACGAATGATCAGCGCACCGGCACCCTTCGGCCCGCCGATCTTGTGCGACGACAGGCTCAGCGTATCTACGCCCAGCTCCGCGATATCGATCGCGATGCGTCCCGCCGCCTGCACCGCGTCGCAGTGCATGAAGATGTCATGCGCCCGCGCAAATGCCGCGGTCTCGGCCACTGGTTGGATCACGCCCGTCTCGTTATTCGCAAGCTGCAGCGCCGCCATCGCGCGGCCAAAGCCGTCGCCGCGCAGCACGCGCTCTGCAATCTCCTCGGCCGCCACGACGCCATTGGCATGCGCCGGAATGTCGATCACGCGGCCGCCGTTCGCCGCCGCCGGTGCCAGCACCGAAGCATGCTCGATGCCCGGCACGAACATCGTGTCCCACCGTTCGGCGAACACGGATGCGTTGGCTTCCGTCGCGCCGCTGGTGAACACCACCTCGCTCGGCTTGGCGCCAACCAGCGCCGCAACCTGCTCGCGTGCCAGATCCACGATCGCCCGCGCCTTGCGGCCTTCCGCATGCACGGAGGACGGATTGCCGCCCGCATCCAGCGCCGCGATCATCGCCGCGCGCGCTTCCGTCCGCAGCGGAGCCGACGCGTTGTAATCCAGATATGTCCGCGTGGAGGTCATTACTCTGCCGCCACCTGCACGCTGGTGGCAACACCGCGCGCCAGTTTCGACGGCGGAATGCCGTCCAGTGTCTCCTGCAGCGACACGTTCGCCAGAAATGCCGCGATATGCCCGCCAAGCGCGTGCCACAGTCCGTGCGTCAGGCAGCGTTTTTCGCCCAGGCAGCCGGGGCTGTCTTCCTGGCAGCGCGTCATGCGCGTTTCCTCTTCCACCGCTAGCAAGATCTGCGCGATGGTGATGTCGGCAGCCGGCTTCATCAGGCGATAGCCGCCCGAACGCCCGCGCACGCTTTCCACCAGATCCGCGCGGCGCAGCCGCTGAAAGATCTGTTCCAGGTACGCCAGCGAGATCTGCTGCCGCTCCGCGATCGCCGACAGCGGCATCGCGTCGTTCCCGCCGAACTTGGCGAGATCGGTCATCGCCATGACGGCGTATCGGCTACGAGTATTCAGTTCCACGGCGCAACACACCTTGACTTTGATCCACGCGGCCTGTTCGCAACGCTTGCGTTCGGCCACCCGTCTCGTGTTATGAAGCGCGGCCATCATCAGCCGCGCTAAGAACGGGGATCAGGACTTCTTTCGAACCGTTCTAAAGTGAATATGAAAATTCCTAGCTCGCAAGTCAAGTATGCCGTGCTTTTGCCGCGCAACCGCGCATTAAGCGCCTGACACACCAGCGGAATTTTTGCCCGCCGAATTCACCCGAAATTGAAAATGAAAGACCAAAAATGCCCGAACTGATTATCAATGGGCCTGGCGGCCGTATCGAAGCCCGGTATCACCACGAAGCGGCGTCCGACAGCCCCATTGCTCTGATCCTGCATCCGCATCCGCAATTCGGCGGCACCATGAACAATCAGGTGGTCTACAGCCTGTATTACACGTTCGTGCAGCGCGGTTTTTCCGTCCTCCGCTTCAACTTCCGCGGCGTTGGCCGCAGCCAGGGCTTCTGGGACGGCGGCCCCGGCGAACTCGCCGACGCAGCCAGCGCACTCGACTGGTTGCAGCTGGTGAAGCCGGACGCGAAGTTCTGCTGGATTGCCGGCGTCTCGTTCGGCACCTGGATTGCCATGCAGCTGCTCATGCGCCGCCCGGAAGTGGACGGCTTCATCTGCGTCGCCCCGCCGTCCAACCTCTACGACTTCTCGTTCCTCGCCCCGTGCCCCTCGTCCGGCCTGATGGTCAACGGCGACAAGGACCGCGTCGTCCCCACCGCCTCCGTCGCTGAACTGACGGCGAAACTGAAGACGCAGCGCGGCATCAAGATCGACCACGAGGTCATCCCCGGCGCCAACCACTTCTTCGAAAACAAGATCGACGACCTGGACAAGCTGGTCGGCGGCTACCTCGACATGCGCTTGGCCAACGCCGCCAAGGACCGCGAGAAGGCCAAGGAACGCGAAAAAGAGCGCGAGCAGGCGCGCGAACGCGAGCGCGCACGCGAGAAGGAAGAAGCCAGCCAGGGCGTGGCCGATGATGATGGCGGGGATGACGAGTAGGGGGTTAGAGGCGAATTGGATTGGGCTCAAGAGGGGCCGAGACACTCGCCACTGGTCCGTCATCCCGGCGAAGGCCGGGATCCACGCCAGCGTCAACGCAATCGACGCTCGCAGGATCTCGTCTCCACATCCGATCTAGAACCGCTCCCGAGCAACGTCCGCTGGGGCAAATGTGATCTCGCCCGTTGCTACATCGAATAGCTGTCGCCACTCCGGGTTGAATGCTGCAATCAGGCGGACTTTCCAAGCACGACGCCACTCCTTAAGCTGCTTCTCTCGCGCTATCGCACCCGGCAGGGTTTCATGTAGTTCGTAGTAGACGAGCAACTTCAGTCCGTAGCGCTTGCTGAACCCAGGACGGAGCTCCTGAATGTGCTCGTTCATCCGCGCGGATAAATTGCTGGTAACGCCGATGTAGAGGACACCATCCGGCTGGCTCGCGAGAATGTAAACGCAAGGCACTTTCATCGGGATCAGGTCTTTCTCTATTCTGCGCTCCCAGCGGTCCTAGCGAGTTTCGGTTGTTGCACGAGGTCCTGCAACGTCGAACAATCGGAAACTGGCGTGGATCCCGGCCTTCGCCGGGATGACGACTTCGGATGGGAATGCGTCTCCTAGCATTTTCGCAATGGACACAAGAATTTCTGCAGCTCTTGCCTATCCGCAGGCCGTTGTGTCTTCCAGGGGCTATGCTGAGGAGGAGGGGCGAAATAAGGTTTAGGCCTCGTTCGTTGCGCAAGTCTCACGCCCGGAGCCACCTTGCCCCAGCCCGTTGCCGTCGTCTTTGTTCATGGCATCCACACGCTGGAGCCCGGCTACGAGAAAGCCATGCGCGACGCGATCATCGCCCGCCTGCCGCTGCACCTGCGCGAACTCGTCACGTTCGAACCGGTGTTCTGGGCCGAGCGCGTGCGCAAGCGTCAGAAGCAGTATCTCGACGAAGCCGCCGGTCAGCAGCTGTTCCGCGACGGCCGCTTCCGCCGTCTCGTGGTGCAGGGCCTGGGCGATGCCGCCGCGTACCAGAAAACGAAGAGCTACAAGAACTCGGCCTACTATGAGATCCAGTCCGACGTGCGCGCCGCGCTGGAAAAACTCGACGCCCAGGGTCCGCCCGATCGCCCGCTGATCTTCATCGGCCATTCGCTCGGCTGTCACATCGTCTCGTCATTTATCTGGGACGTGAACACCATCAAGAACTGGGACGAGGCGCGCATCGCCCGCGCTGACGAGCAGGAGCAGGCGTTCGCCAACTACCTCAAGGGTGGCTCACCCTTCCGCCGCCTGGATACGGCAGCTGGCTTAGTGATGATGGGCTCGAACATGCCGCTGTTCACGTTCACCTTCGGACCCGATCGCATCATGCCGATCACGGCCGCGCGCACGCCATCGGACAAGGCGGCCTTCCCCGGCGCCGCGCTGAATGCCGCGACCCTCAGTCAGGTGAGATGGAACAACTACTATAGCCGCAACGATTTGCTCGGCTACCCGCTGAAACCGCTCAACGCCGCCTATGCCAAAGAGCCGCTCCTGAGCGACATCGAGGTGGCATCCGAAGGCTGGTGGCAGCGCGGCATCAGCAGCCTCGTGCCTAAGGTGTCGACCGCTTTTACCTACCGGGCGCACACGGGCTACTGGACCAACCGGCGTGTGGTGCGCGGCGCAGCCGATCTCATCTCCGCCATTGCCGGCGATGAACCTGTCTCGGGCCGCTTTGCCGCTCTAAAGCGTCTCATGCCCGGCCGCCAGGGCTAGATTTCACGGGGCCCCGCGGCACAAAATGCCTCTTGATGCGTTCTAGGCAGCCTTGCGCCCTGCGGGGCGAAACCTCGTGAGGCACTCCATGGCAAAAGACACAGCGAAACAAGCTCCGCGTCCCTTGGCGACGCCGACCGACTTGCCGAATGACTCCACGCGCGCCGTTTCCCAGGCGCTGAATGGGCTGCTGGCCGACGCCTTCGCCCTCTACCTGAAGACCAAGAACTTTCACTGGAACATCAGCGGCCCGCACTTCAGGGACTATCATCTGATGCTCGACGAGCAGGCCACGCAAATTTTCGCGACGACCGATCCGCTGGCCGAACGCATCCGCAAGATCGGCGGCCGGACGCTCCACTCCATCGGCCAGATTGCCGAGTTGCAGTCGGTGAAGGACAACAATGAGGACTTCGTCGCGCCGCGCGACATGCTGCTCGAACTTATGGAAGACAACAAGAAGGTCGCGCAAGCCATGCGCGACGCTCACAAGCTGTGCGACGATCACGAGGATGTCGCCTCCGCCAGCCTGCTGGAAAACTACATCGACGAAACCGAGCGCCGCACCTGGTTCCTCTTCGAAGCCACCCGCGAAGCCTGATCTGGCATCAGTTCCGCACGAACAACGTGTCGACGATGCGCGTTGCGCCTTTCAGCACGTCGAGCCGCACCTTCATGAAGTTCCGCCGCTGTTCGATTTTCTCAGGGCCGAAGATCATCGTCCGGTCGCGCAAGACGCGATCGCTCTGCCACGTAGGTACGCCTTTCGCCGCCGGCTCCCCGTCTCGCGCGAACGCAAACAGCAGGTCCGACGCCTGCCGCGCCATCGCGCGATCCGTCTCGGTGAGATCCCGCGCCGTTCCCTCATAGATGTCCGCCGTGTCGAGAAAGAACGGAATGTCTGCACCGTGGCCGACCCCGTTGGGATGTTTGTCTCGCGTCTTCTCCGGCACATAGTCGAAATAGTAGCGCCACGTCGGCGCCCGCTTGGCGTGCCGATCCGCCGTCCATCGCGTGTTCATCGTGAAGACGATGTCGCGCAGCGCCTGCCGCGCCATCTCGTCGCCGCTGACGCCGGGATACAGCGCGCCAAGCGCAAAACCCGCAACGCCCAGCTTTTTGACGATCGCCGCAGGCTCGAGCCCGAACCCGGCAAGCACGCTCACATCGTCGCTGGTATTGCCGATGATCAGCGGCAGCTTCTGCTCACGCCCCGCCGCAAACGTGTCGACGATCGACACCGGCAACACCTCGTCGCCGACAATCCCGACCGGCCCCAGCCCGGCTTCCTTGTCGGCGATGTCGCCAAACTTTTCCGCTGGCACGCGCCGCAGGTCGGCCAGCGACGCGTTCGCTCCGTCAAGCCCCACGCCCTTCGCCACGGCGGCACCCACAAGGCGCGCTTTGTCCGGCTTTACGTCGGGCAGAATGTAGACGCTCATCGCCACGCCGCGGTTGAACAACCCGCGCGCCAGCGGCGATGAGTACAGCGCCAGCACGCTCTTCCCGCCCGCCGACTGCCCCATGATTGTAACGTTGCCGGCATCGCCGCCGAATGCTGCGATATTGGCCTGCACCCACTTCAGCGCCGCGATTTGGTCGAGCAGCCCGAAGTTGCTCGGCCCCTTTGGCCGTGCCTTGTCGAGTGCGGGATGCGCGAAGAACCCCAGCGGCCCAAGGCGGTAATTGATGCTGACGAAGACCGCGCCCTTCTTGGCCATCGGCGTGCCGTCGTAGATCGGCATGCCACCCGCGCCGAACACGAACGCGCCGCCATGAATCCACACGATGACGGGCAGCTTCGCCTTCGCCCCCGTCTTCGGCGTCCAGACGTTGAGGGTGAGGCAATCCTCGCTGAGCCGGCCCGGATCGCCGCCGTTCTCAGCCGACAGTCCCGGCTTCTGGATGCAAGCGTCGCCATACGTGTCGGCGCGCTTGTCGCCAGCCCAGGCCTTCACCGCCTTCGGTTCCACCCAACGCAAGTCGCCGACGGGTGGCGCTGCATATGGAATGCCCTTGAAGGATGCAACGCCGTCCGTCGCCACGCCGGCAACGACGCCTGATCGCGTCTTGATGCGCGTATCAGGCGCCGCCTGCGTTTGCGTTGCAAACGACATGAATGACAGCGCCGCAAACAACAGGACAAGCGTGCGATAGCGTTTTGTTATCATGATCGGGCTCCCCTGCAGCGGCAGGAGCTAACCACAAGCTCGACAATGCCGTGTAGGCGCGTATCGCCTGTCCCATCGCGTATCGAATGAGCGACGCTTTTTTCTGAAGGTATTGCCAGCTGCCCGGGCTTCGCGCCAACTATCTCCATGCTGATTTTTATGTTTGTTTGTGGAGAGTAAGATGTCTTTGATCATGCAGGTTGATACCGTTGACATGCACAATGTCGGGGCCCCTTTTCACCCGATGACGTTTCTCGTAGCGCATGGTCAGGTTTCGTCGAGCGGGTGGTCGGCACCGCAACTGGCACCTCGATATTATGTCGTGCCGCCGGCGGACGGCATGTGGGATATCGACTTCATTGCCGATGCACCATCAGGCACCGTGTTGAACGTAGTCCTGCCGGTCAGCGCGAGCCGGTTGATCGAAGTGCCAGAATGGTTCAAGGGCGTTCGCGTGCATGCAGAACAGGGGTTTGTCGAAGCAAAGCACTTTGGCAAGGCCTTATCAGCCACCTCGGCAACAGGAAGTGTCGTCGCGAGTCACATGCAGAAAGGCGTTGCGCCTTTGGCTGCGGCGGCGGCCATCGTTTCCACTGATCTTGCCATCTATGACGACAGCTTCCAACCGACCGGAAACACCAAGTTCGACCCCTGGCCACATGTGGAGATGAAGAAGCTGCGGCATCATCTGACGTTGACGGTCAGCGGCCCCGACGAACAGAAAATCCGAAACTGCATCAATCAGGCTGTCGGCGCTGGGTTGCTCGTTGCGATCGCAGCAGCTTACACCACCGGCGGGCTCGGCTTATCGGCTGCGGTTACGGCCTTCCTTTCAAGCCTCACGTCGTGCCTGGGCAACGGTTTCGAAGCCAAGGTCGACGACCGCTCCTGCTGGATTACCTGGTGGACCTGAGGATCCAGGCTGCCGCGCCACTAACTTGGCCGCGCTAACACCCCGCCCGTCATCGGCGCAGCGACGCCCGTCGTCCCCGGAAACGTAATCGGCAGCCCCTTGAGCGATCGCACCGCCAGGTAGGCCCACGCTTCGGCCTCGATGCTGTCGCCGTTGAGGCCGATGTCCTCTGCCGAAAGCACCGGCACGTCCAGGTGGCGCCGCAGCAACTCCATCACGAAGCCGTTGTGCCGCCCGCCCCCACAGATCACCCAAACCTTCGGCGGCTCCGGCATCAGCGAAACGCTGCGCACCACCGACACGACAGTCACCTGCGCCAGCGTCGCCGCGCCGTCTGCCGTGGCCAGTCCGTCCAGTGGCCGTAGTGTGAAGTCGTAGCGGTCGAGCGACTTCGGCGCCGCCTGCTGCAGATACGGATGCTTGAGGTAGACCGACAGCCGATCGATATCGACGTTGCCGGTCCGCGCCAGCGCGCCGTCGCGATCGTAAGGTTCGTTCGACTGACGCGAAACCCAGTCGTCCATCAGCGCGTTGCCGGGCCCGGTATCGAACGCGAGAATGTCCTCGCCCTCGCCGATCCCGTCGCCAATCCAGGTCACGTTTGCCACGCCGCCGATGTTGAGAATGGCCACCGGCCGCTCGGTCAACTTGGCGGCGAACGCCCGGTGATACGCCGGTGCCAGCGGTGCGCCCTGGCCGCCGGCGGCAATGTCGGCCGCCCGCATGTCGTACACCACCGGCACGCCGGTGAGCCGGGCCAGCAGCGTGCCGTCACCCAGCTGCACGGTCAGCTTCTCTTCGGCGCGATGCAGCACCGTCTGTCCATGAAAGCCGATGACATCCACGCTCGCGGCATCGACACCATTCTTAGCCAGGAAATCCTTCACCAGCTGCGCGTGCAGTTCCGTCAGCTGGCGCTCGATACGGCCCAGCGTCCCCGGGCGCTCGGTGCGATCCAACATGCGCGAGGCCTCTACCATCGCCGCAGCCAGCCCCTCGCGTTCGCCTGCGGTATACTGCCGGCTTCCCGCGAAGCGGCGCGTCACGTGGGCCTCGCCGTCGGTCTCGATCAGCGCGATATCGATGCCGTCCATCGAGGTGCCGCTCATCATGCCAATCGCGCGCATCATCGGGCTCACCTTGAACTTTCCTGTTATGGGGGGTATCCCGACGGGCCGGCCCCTGAGCCGGCTATTGAATGAGCAGCCAGTTAACAAAGCAATCCCGGCATGACGACGATCAAAAGCGATTTTTTGCGCACCTTAAGCGAGCGCGGTTACGTCCACCAAACCTCTGATCTTGCTGCCATAGATACCTTGGCGGCCGAAGGCAAGATCGTGGCGTATGTGGGGTATGACTGCACGGCGCCGTCGCTACATATCGGCCATTTGCTGTCGATCATGATGTTGAGGTGGCTGCAGAAAACCGGCGCGGGCAAGCCGGTCGCCCTGATGGGCGGCGGCACGACGCGCGTGGGCGACCCGTCGGGCCGCGACGAGACGCGGCGCATTCTGACGCTGGAAAAGATCGGCGAGAACAAGCAGGGCATCAAGCAGGTGTTCGAAAAGTTCCTGACGTTCGGCGACGGCGCTGGGCAAGCCGTGATGGTCGACAACGCCGATTGGCTGGCTCCGCTCAACTACATCGACTTCCTGCGCGACGTCGGCCGGCACTTCTCGGTCAATCGCATGCTGTCGATGGACTCAGCCAAGATGCGGCTCGATCGCGAGCAGGAACTGTCGTTCATCGAGTTCAACTACATGCTGCTGCAGGCCTACGACTATGTGGAGCTGTCGCGGCGCATCGGCTGCAATTTGCAGATGGGCGGCTCCGACCAGTGGGGCAACATCGTCACCGGCATCGATCTCGGCCGCCGCATGGGCACGCCGCAGCTGCACGCGCTGACGTGTCCGCTGCTGACGACGGCGTCCGGCGCCAAGATGGGCAAAACCGCTGCCGGCGCGGTCTGGCTCAATGACGACGGCGAGGACGGCTACAAGCTGTCGGCCTACGACTACTGGCAGTTCTGGCGCAACACGGAAGACGCCGACGTCGCGCGCTTCCTGAAGCTCTTCACCTTTCTGTCGATGACCGAGGTCGAAAAACTGGCGGCCCTGCAAGGCGCCGAGATCAACGAAGCCAAGAAGGCTTTGGCGACGGAAGCGACCGCCCTCATCCACGGCCGCGACAAAGCCGAAGCCGCCGCCGAAACCGCGCGCAAGACGTTCGAGCAAGGCGCCTTGGCGGAAGACCTGCCGACCGTGTCGATCCCCGGCGCCGAGTTGGACGCAGGCGTCGGCGTGCTGCAGGCGTTCGTGCTCGCTGGGCTGGTAAAATCCAACGGCGAAGCCCGCCGTCAGATCCAGGGCGGCGGCCTAAAAGTCAACGACGCGGCAGTGGCTGACGAGAAAGCCCGCCTCACCCGCGCCGACATCACGTCCGACGGCGTGATCAAGCTCTCGATGGGCAAAAAGAAACACGTGCTGCTGCGGCTGGCGTAAAGCCGCTTCCTATTGCGGAGGTCCGCACTTCTCCCTCTCCCCGCGCGCGGGGAGAGGGTCGGGGTGAGGGGCAGGCTCTTGCTCGTCGCCCGACAAAGCTGCCATTCTTCGTGCACCATAACGCACGCTCGCGCGGATGCTGCCCCTCCCCTAACCCTCTCCCCGTAAGGACGGGGAGAGGGGACCGCGTCGTCATCGCGTCGAAGGTACCAGCGTCCTCGCCACCCTGAACCCCACGCTGAAATTGCGGAAGTCGTGGTCTTGGCGCAGGCGCGTCGAACTCTTCATGAAGCGCGCTTCGTAGAAGCTCGACCCGCCGCGCAGCACGTGCAGCTCCGGCGCGTCGCGGACGGCGCAGTCGTCCTTGTCGCGCGCGCCGCCGTCTTCGCGCCCCGAGCGGAAGTCGTCGCAATAGTAATCTGCCGTCCATTCCCAGACGTTGCCGTGCACGTTGTGCAGGCCCCACGCGTTTGCGGCAAAACTCGTCACCGGTGCGTTGTTGACGCCGTCCCACTCGCTGCCGCAGCCGCGGCACGCCGCCATCACCTTATCGCCAGGCTTCTCCGGATTTCCCCACCAATAGGTTGTGCGCGTGCCGGCGCGCGCCGCGTACTCCCACTCCGCATCGCTCGGCAGGCGATAGGCCTGCCCCGTCGTCTTGCCCAACCAGAGGGCGTAGGCGACCGCATCATCCCAGCTGACGCCGACGATGGGAAAGGTCTTGCCCGTCACGTTGCCGCCGAGCCGCTTGTAGTAATTGTTGCGCCCCGTCTCGATATTGAATTGCCCGCCAGCCTCACGCCACTCAGGTTCACGGCAAGCGCCGGCCGCAACGCAGCGCTCGTACTCGCCGACGGACACCTCGTACTTGCCGATGGCGAACGTCTGCAGCGTGACGCGGCGCACCTTCTCGGCGGCCTTGCGCTCTTCCACCGTCTCGATCGTGCCGAGTTCAATGCCGCGCTCCGACGACGGCACCACCAGCATTTGCGGACACAGATCCTGGTCCTTGCAATCGCGGAACGCCGTCCCCGATCCGGCAATGATCGGCCGCTCCTTCACGGCCCCATCGTCGGCCACGCTGCGCACGACGACGACCTCAGCGCTTTCCACGCGAGCCTGAACGCCGCCCGGCTCTCCCTCTGTGAAGGCGAACGCCCACGGGGCCACCACGGCCGCAAACACAACGGCGACTGCCACCACACACGCTTTGCCGGCGGCGCCTAAAATTCCAAAATCAATACGCACACTGTCTCCCCCAAGACGAGCCCTTGTCATAGCAGCAATCTTGGCGACACGTGGTTTTCTTGACACGCTACCGGGACTGCAAACTGCTACATGTTGGTGGGTGAGCACAAATCTTACGCGTATGAGAAGCAATCTGTGGAAAAAGATGAAGTTAGTCTACTGGACTCACTTACAAACAAAGATGTTTAGTAAACCGCGCGTGATCGAACGATCGACACCAAGCAGCTAGGATTAACCTGATGCAATTGAAGGTCCAACGCTCGACTGAGGCGCAAGGCCCGACGTCGATCGAGCAGCTCGTTAACCGGGAGATCAAAGTCCTTGATCACGGTTTCGTTCGCGTTGTCGATCTCATGGGATCAGATGCCGCTGTCGTTCAGGCGGCGCGTGTCTCCTATGGCAAAGGGACCAAAAAAACCACTGAGGACCGCGGGCTCATCAGGTACTTGATGAAGCATCGGCATAGCACGCCATTTGAAATGTGCGAAATCAAACTGCACGTAAAACTTCCCATTTTTGTCGCTCGCCAGTGGGTTCGTCACCGCACTGCAAATATCAATGAGTACAGCGCGCGTTACTCGCTTTTGGACAAAGAATTCTACTTGCCGGATGAGTCCTATTTAAACTTGGCTTTGAAGGAGCAAAAAATCGCAGCGGCGTTAGCCGATGCTCGCTCCAAAGGTCAGAACGATCTGTTTGGAACTGCCGGAATTGGATCAAAGGGGCTGCGGGCTACTGCTGCGCAGAGCAAAGTCAATAAACAAGGCCGGGAAACTGTCCTTGAAGAAAGCGAAGCCCTCGACCATCTCAGTACGATCAAAAATTTGTCTGAGAAAGCGTACCGCGATTATAAGCGGCTTCTGAATCGAACGGCGGATGACAAAATTATTGATGAAAAGCGCGAAGGGCTCGCCCGAGAGCTGGCGCGAATGGTGCTGCCGACAAATTATTATACGCAGTGGTACTGGAAAACCGACCTTCACAACCTCTTTCACTTCATCTCGCTCAGAGCGGACAGTCACGCTCAGTACGAGATACAGGAGTACGCGAAGGCGATTGCGGATGTCGTTGCAGAGTGGGTGCCCTTTTCTTATGAGGCCTTCGTCGACTATCGGCAAGGCGCCCAAACTCTTTCTAAGATAGAGGTTGAGCTAGTTAAGCAGCTCCTGTCTGGACTAGATGTAGAACAGGAGACGAGTGGTCTTTCTGTGCGAGAATGGAAAGAGTTCGCAAGTCGCTTTGCGCTCGGTGAAAAGTCAGAAGCCAACGTTGAATCAAAGCCCAGCAAGTCAAAATCTGGGAAAGCCGCGAAGCGCAAAAAGTAGGTTCGATCTCGGTTAGCTCAGGCGGGTGCGACGCTGGCCAAATACGCCAGCAGCACGCAATTGGCCACCATGTGCGCGACGATTGCAGCCCGGATCGAGCCCGTACGCCACACCAGCCACGTCAACAGCAAACCGCCGCTGAACACCGTAACTAGCCCCGCTGCCGAATACTGGAAATGCGGCGCCGCCCACAGCACGTTGGCCACCAGGCCGGCGCCGATGATGCCGAGCCGGCTCTTGGCCAGCGCCGTCAGCAGATAGCCGCGAAACGCCAGTTCCTCCGAGATCGGCGCCAGGACCCCAATGGCAAGCACCGTTCCCCACCACAGCGGCGACTGCAGCCCGCTGACGAACGAGCGCGTGTCCTGCAGCACACTGTACCCCGGCACGAGCAGATGCATCACTGCCAGCAGACCCGCCAGCACGGCAGCCAGCCCCAGGCCCGCCAAGATAGACGCGCCCCAGCCCAGTGGCGGCTGCGCGAACTGCAGCGTCTCGGCACGCAAGCCGCCGCGGTTCGCCGCCAGCCAAACCATCGCGATCAACGGCACCTGCGTCAGCATCGTCGATATCAGCATCAGCGGCGCCTCTAGCCCCGTGCCCACGATCTGCGCGTTGAACTCCTCTACCCCAAGCAACTTGGTCGCGAGCCAGAAAACCAGAACCTGCAGCGCAATGATCACCAGGGCCATGGCCACTAGCGCCAATAAAGCGCTTGCCGGCCCCCACGCCGTGACAGCGCGATGGCGCGGCGGTCCCGACATCACATCGTGCAACGCAAGGCTTTGCACGCGTTGCCCGGCGTCGTGCATCGCCCGGCCCGATCGCTTGCCTTCGCCGGTTCCGGTCATGTCGCGGGCGCCATGGCCGCCAGGAATGCCACCGACACCCCGTTGACGATGGCATGCGCTACGATACAGGCGCGGATCGATGACGTGCGCCACATGATCCACGTCAGCAGCAGGCCCGCAAGAAACACGCTGGCCATGCCGGCCGGCGAATACTGCAGGTGCATCAACGTCCACACGACGTTCGTCATCAGCCCTCCACCGACGATGCCCAACCGCGTCTTGGCCAGAGCCGTCAGCCAGAACCCGCGAAACGCCAGCTCTTCCCAAATCGGCGCCAGCACCACGGCCACCAGCAGCGTGCCCCACCAGTATTGCGAGCGCAGCCCCTCCGACAGCACGTTTGTTTCTTTGAACGGGTCGAAGCCCACGACGTGGTGCATCCCCCATTCCAGCAGTCCCGTCAGCACCACAATCAGCAGGCCCGCGACAATGCATCCCGGGATGCTGAGCGGCGGCAGACGGAACTGCAAAGTGTCGGGCCGCATATTGGCTCGCCCTGCCAGCGCCCACAGCAGCACGATGGATAGCAACTGCGTCGCCATCATCACACCAAGCACGACGGGCGACGCCAGGCTCATCTGCTTGATCTCGCCCGCCAGCCCCATCGTCCCAAGCAGAACGACCACGGGGATCGCCAACATCGACGGTCCAAACGCTGCCACGAACGTCATCGCCGACGCCTCGATCGGTCCCCACGGCGTTACCGCGCGATAGCGTGGCGCACCGGAAAACAATGTGCCGATCGTCGCCGGGCTTTGATTTGCCGTAGCCTCGGCCTCGGGCGTCTGCGACAGTGGCATCCTCGGTTTCCTCCGCTCAAGCCTCGCCGGAATGAGGACGGCTTCCGCGGCCCCGTCAACGTCTTGTTCTGCGAAAGCCCTTATGCGGCGTCAATCTGTCCTCAACAGCCGCCATCGCGCACTGGGAGCCAGGCTCGACCGCAGCTGGAACGGCGTCGCCGTCGCCGAGCGCTACGACACTGACCCCTACGATGAGATAGCGGCCGTTCGCTACCGCGCCGGTCTGATCGATATCTCTTCTCACAACATCGTGCACGTCGCCGGCCCCAGGGCCGCCGCTTGCCTCAACCATATCCTGACGACCGACATCACCCGGCTGCGCGCCGGCGATACGCACTGCTCCAATATCGTCGACGACGATGGCGCCCTGATCGATGATGTCCTGGTGTATTGCGATGGTCCCGGCCGTTTTCGCCTGTCGCATGGCGAAGGCCAGTTGCAGACGGTCCTGGCCGAATTCGCCGGCCAGTTCAGTGTCGACGTTACGCCCGACGACGATGTGCACGTCCTGTCCCTGCAAGGTCCAGTATCGCCGGCCGTATTGGCGCCGCTACTGGCGCTCGACCTCGGTGATGTGCCGCTCGGCGTTCACCGCGGCGCGACGCTGTTTGGGGCAAAAGTCTCGCTGGTGCGCGGCGGCTTCTTCGGTGAAACAGGATTTGAAATCTTCTGCGCCGCGGCCGATGCTGGCGCCGTCTGGGACGGCATCTTGGCGGCTGGACGCCCGGCTGGTGTCATCCCCGTGTCGTGGCGCTGCCTGGAAATTGCGCGCATTGAGGCAGGCCTCTTGTTCTTTCCGTACGACATGGCTCAGCTCGGCACCACGCCGTGGGAGGTCGGAGCCGGTTGGACCGTCGATCTCGACAAGCCGGCCTTCCGCGGCCGAGCCGCCTCGGCCGCGTGCCGCGACAATCCGCGCTCACTGATTGCCGGCTTCGATGTCGCATCCAACGCGGCAATGCCGCCCGGTGCCCCGGTCCTGCGGGACGGCGTTGAGATCGGGCGTGTGACCAGCGCCGTCTACAGCCGGCATCTCATGAAGTCGCTCGCCATGGCGCAGATCGCTCCCTCGCACACGGCCATCGGCACCCGCGTCGAGATCCAAGCGGGTGGCGGGGCCCTCATGGCGGCTCATGTTGTCCAGATGCCGTTCTACGATCCGCAGCGCCTGCGCACGGCGGCGCCTCCCGCGGGCAGCAGTGACGCTGGTTCCGGGATGGCACGGGCCGTCCAGCTGTGACCCTGGCGCTCGTCCCAGTGGCATTTCCGCGCCCTGGCCCATCCTAGGTGCAAGGAAATCTTTTGCACCAGCCCAATCATCCCTATATTAAACCTGCCGGATTCGTCCGGCTATGGCGATAAACGCGATCGTAATAAGCCGCTCGGACCCGGGGGCAGTACCCGGCGCCTCCACCATCTCTTGCCGCGCCTTGCGGCAGGCTCCCCGAAGGGAAGTCGCAAGGCGTAGTAAATATGGGGGCGAACTAGGATCGACGAAGGTGTAAAGGATTTAGCTTTTGCTCGGCATGATACCACCGTCATCGGGTCATTCAGAATAGTTGCCAATGACAACTATGCTGAGGCTGCTGTCGCTGCTTAACGCGGTGCCAAAAGCCTGAACTTGAAGTCCTTACCCTTAGCCGGGTAAGGCGCGGTACGGAGGGCACCGGGCAACAGAAGCCCTCCACTCATCCTTGGCCCGTGCCGGTGGGCTGGCGAGAGAACTTTGAACGGGGCCCACCAGCGAAATAGAGCGGATGACGTCCGAGCCAACCATCGACTACGAAGCACTGACGCAAGACGCTATGCGTGGCGTCGTGCGCACCGTCCTCACCCGCATCGCCAAGACTGGCCTGCCGGGCGATCATCATTTCTATATCTCCTTCGACACCGAGCATCCTGGCTCGTCCCTGTCGAAGCGCCTGCGCGAGAAATACCCGCGCGAGATGACGATCGTTCTGCAGCATCGCTTCTGGGATCTCGTCATCCATGACGAGCGCTTCGAAGTGAAGCTGACGTTCGACGGCATTCCGGAGCGCCTGGTCGTGCCGTTCGAGGCCATCAAGGTCTTCTTCGATCCGTCCGTGCGCTACGGCCTCCAGTTCGACGATCCAGAGACGGGAACTGACCCGGACGCGCTGGTCTCAGGCAATCGCGACGTCGAGACCCGCGTCACCGCCACCCGCAGCTCCGGCCCGCGCAAACCGCGCACGCCCAAGAAGCCGCGCGCCGAGAGCGACAAGGCAACCTCACCGCTGCCGCAGCGCGAGGGCAAGTCGTCCGCGCCGGTGCCGATCAAACCGGCGGGCGATCAGCCTGCTCCGGAAAAGGAAAGCGAGACGGCGTCTGCCGACGGCGAAAAGCCGCAGAGCGGCGCCACCATCGTCAGCCTCGATCAGTTCCGCAAGAAGTAGCTGCTTGTGATGGCGCATGAGGCAGCGATTGCCTAACTTCCGCGCTCGACATCGACAGCGCGATTGGTAGTGTCATCTGGAGACTTCTTCCCAATCTTAGACCCGCCTCAACCGGCGGGTTTTCTTTTGGGCACGAGCAGCTATAGCGGTTCGCGAGCAGGAAGCGGCTTTCCGCAGCACGCGCGAGCAGCAGGTAGAGCGGGTAGCGATTGCAGGGCGGCGAACGCGCGCAAGCAACTGGTGTTTCGTCCCGCAATCGCCTTCGAGCAATCTCGGAGTGAAAGCAATGAGCGCACCTCTGGATATCGACACACCGTTCCTCGACAGCGTCCTCGGGCGCATGAACGGTTTTCTCTACCGCTGCAAGGCCGACAAGGACTTCACGATGCAGCAGCTGACGCCGGGCTTCGAGCGCTGCTTCGGCATCGACGCCGCTGAAATCCTCGAGAACAAGGGCCGGTCATTCGCCTCGCTGATCCACCCGGATGATTCAGCGGCCGTCGACGAAGCCGTCGTCCGCGGCCTGCAGCAGCGCCAGAATTGGAACATCAACTACCGTCTGCAGCATGCAGCGGGCCACTACGTCTGGGTCCACGAAGACGGCGGTGGCGTCTGGGATGCGAACGACCAGGTGGCTTTTCTCGAAGGCGCAGTCTTCGACATGCACCACCTCTACGCTAGCCTGCAAACGCAGCTGGAACGCATCAGCCGCGTGGAGATGGCGCGGGCAGAACCTGCGGCAACGGACGCCCAGGCCGAGGCGGGGCCGGCGTCCTCCGCTGCGGAGTAACGTTCGGTTGCAACGCAACAGCCAAACGGCTGCAACGCGGCGCCGATCGTGCCGACCTTTGCGTCAGGTGCGGCTGGCGCGCCAGACGCCCGAACAAACGCCGGACGGACCGTGCCCCTTCCATGTCCCGCTGCCCTGGCCGCGGCCGAACCGGCCGGTTCCGTGAGCCGTGCGGGGACCAGCAATGGCTGTCATCCGCACATGCCCGGAGCCCGAAACGTGTCCACGTATCGAGATCGGATAAAAGGCAAAAAATCCGCCTGTGGAAGACAAGCGGCCCCGGCGCACGCCGAGACCGATGTCGATCGTTCCGCAGTGGCCGCGCGTGGTCACCGCGACCATGCTCCAGCCTCCGTCGAAACTGGCTGCCGCTGCCGGCGGCGATAATAGCAGACTTGCGGAAATGGCCGTTAGAGAGACGGCGCAAAGGCGATGGCCGATCATATGCGTCCCTTCTGTTTCAATGCTCGTGATGCGAGCGTTCGCAGCGGCGAGACCGCACCCCGCGGCAGTAAGCCGGTCTGCGCAGATTGCCACCAAACGCGAACGCCGATCAATACCCCGGCAATCCCTCAGACTTAGCGATGCCTGCTGGCCTAACCGCGCCTTGCCGCCTCGATCGCGGCCACGTCGATCTTGCGCATTCCCATCATCGCTTGAAACGCCCGCTTCGCTTCTCCGCCACCAGCTGCCATCGCCTCGGTCAGCACGCGCGGAGTGATCTGCCAGTTGATCCCCCATTTGTCCTTGCACCAGCCGCACGCGCTCTCCTGCCCGCCGTTGCCGACGATGGCATTCCAGTAGCGGTCGGTCTCTTCCTGGCTGTCTGTGGCAATCTGGAACGAGAACGCCTCGCTGTGCTTGAACGCGGGACCGCCATTGAGCCCCATGCACGGGATGCCGGCGACAGTGAAATCCACCGTCAGCACGTCACCCTCTTTGCCGGACGGATAGTCGCTAGGCGCCTTGTGGACGGCACTCACCGCGCTGTCTGGAAACGTTTCGGCATAGAAGCGGGCAGCAGCTTCGGCGTCCTTGTCGTACCAAACGCAGATTGTATTCTTGGCCATTGGCTTGTCCCCTTGTGTCTCATCGCTTGATCGCGCCGCCGTGCGTCAGATCGGAACTCTCCTCGGCCGGCGCCGGTTCATGTGGACCAGAATTTGGTGAGGTTTGTCATGGAAACTCAAGAACTCTATCGCGGCCGCCTGATTGATCATATTCAACTTGTCGTCTCGGACATCGAGGCCAATCGCAGTTTCTATCGGGCCATATTCGATGTGCTTGGCATTCCGATGGCGGGCGAGGCCCCGGACCACTTCTGGGCTGACGAGCTTTTCGTTTCCACGGCCGAGAGCGAAGCCGCACAAGGCCAGCTGACGGGTCGCCACCACCTGGCCTTCCAGGCCGCCGACCGGGCCATGGTGGATGCCTTCCACAAGATAGGTCTTCAAAACGGCGGCACCGACAACGGCGCACCGGGTGTCCGGCCCTATCACCCCGGATATTATGCGGCGTTTCTTCTCGACCCCGCCGGTAACAACATCGAGGCCGTCTTCCACGGCGCCGCCACGCGCAGCGCTGCGTCCGTGAAGATAACGTTCTAGGCCCCGAGCAGCAAAATCTGGAGTGCGTTCCCGCTTCAACCATCGCTGATTGCGCTTGCTCGGCCCTGCCAGCCATCGGATCGATTGCTGGGAAGCATGCACAACTCATGCCCCCCGCTAACCCGAAACCCCTCCTGCGCTTGACCCGCTCGCATCCTTCGTCATTGTGCGGCGGCGTTCCCTATTTGGCGGAATCGCCCGGAAGGACACCTGAAGCACGATGGCGAATGCAGTGGTCAATCTTGTGCGGCTGGCGCGCGCCGGTATCGTGCTGGCCCAGCATGGCGTCCAGTTCGTGCCCAAGGGCCAGAAGGTTCCGCTGCCGCTGCGCCTTGCCGCTGCCGCCACGCTTCCCATCAAGCTGATCGCCGCGCCGTTCAACTGGGGCAAGCCGCGCGACACGCGCATCAGCCGTGCGCTGGCGTCTCTCGGCCCCAGCTACATCAAGCTCGGCCAGTTCATGGCCACCCGCGCCGACGTTATCGGCCCGGAGCTGGCGACCGACCTGCGCCACCTGCAGGATCGCATGCCGCCGTTCTCGCAACGAGAGGCGCGCCGGGCCGTGGAAGAGGCGCTGGGCGGCAAGCTCGAAGATCACTTCGTCACTTTCGGGCCGCCCGTCGCTGCCGCCTCCATCGCCCAGGTGCACAAGGCCGAGGTGATCGACAACGATGGCCAGCGCCGCACCGTGGCGGTGAAGATCCTGCGGCCCAACGTGGAGAAGCGTTTCAAGCGCGACCTCGACAGCTATCAGTTCGCCGCTCGCCTGGTGGAACGCTTCCACGCGCCCTCGCGCCGCCTGAAGCCGCTCGCAATCGTCGACAACCTGGCCCGCACCACCGAGCTGGAGATGGATCTCCGGCTCGAAGCCGCGGCCATTTCCGAGATGGCCGAAAACATCGCCCGCGAGCGGCCTGAGCGCATTACCGGCTTGCGCGTGCCCGCCGTCGACTGGCGCCGTACCGCCAAGCGCGTGCTCACCACCGAGTGGATCGACGGCACGCCGATTAGCGATCTAAACGCGCTGCGCGCGCACGGCTTCGATCTCAAGGCGCTGGGCCAGACCGTGCTGCGCGCTTTCCTCACGCACGCGATGCGCGACGGCTTCTTCCACGCCGACATGCACCAGGGCAATCTGTTCGTCGACAGGACCGGCCAGGTCGTCGCCGTCGACTTCGGAATCATGGGTCGGCTGGGCGCGCGCGAGCGTCGCTTCCTCGCCGAGATCCTGCACGGCCTCATCACACGAGACTACCAGCGCGCCGCCTGGGTGCACTTCTGGGCCGGCTACGTGCCCCCGCATCATCCCGTCGAGGTTTTCGCCCAGGCCCTGCGCGCCATCGGCGAGCCGATCCACGGCCGCACGGCCGAAGAGATCTCCATGGCCGATCTGCTCGGCCAGCTGTTCGCCTACACCGAAGTCTTCGACATGGAGACGCGGCCCGAGCTGATCCTGCTGCAGAAGAGCATGGTCATCGTCGAGGGCGTCGCCCGCAGCCTCGATCCCGGCCTCAACCTGTGGACCGCCGCCGAGCCCGTCGCCAAGGCCTGGATGGAAGACAACCTGGGCGCCGCCGGCCGCCTGCGCGAAGCCAGCGAGGGCGCTAACACCATCGGCCAGCTTCTTGCCGAAGTGCCCAACCTGCTGACCGGCGCCGAGCGCGCCGTTACCTCCCTTGCCGAGATGTCGCGCTCCGGCGTTCGCCTCGACGACGACACCGTCCGCCGCCTCGCCAGCGAAAACGCCCGCTCGTCCCGCTGGCGCAGCCTCGCGATCTGGATCGGCGCCCTCGCGCTCGCGACGATCGCCGCAGGGCATTTCCTCTGAGCAAGGGTCTGACCTCGGTCAGCCCCCGTTACGCCGCCCTCTCGGATTGTTACCAATCACGCATGCGCTCGAACCTGTGCTGTCAGACCGAGGTCTGACACCACAAACGTGTTCCCGGCGGCATAGAGCTCCGTTCCCTCATTTGCAACAACGCACGCTGCGGCCCATGCCGCGCCGACGTCCGTGCAATTGAGGAGAATCACCTTGCCCATACGTATCCGCGCCAGCCTCGCCGCCCTGACGGCGCTGCTCTGCCTGCCGCTCGCAATGCCTGCTTCGGCCACGTCGGCCTGGCCCGGCGATACGCCGAGCCTCGGTGGCGCCATCGCCGCCAAGGTCATCGGCCAGCAATGTGCCGGCGTTCTCGCGTCCGCCGAGATCGGTGAACTCGATGCCTTCCAGACCAAGGCCACAGCCGAACTCGCCCAACGCCCCGGCAGCGGTAACGAAGACGGCAAGCAATTCACCGAGCGCCTCGTGCGCATGCTCACGCAAAGCTACTCGACCAAATATCGCGATCCGGCTGCCTGCGACGCTCGCGCCACTGCCGAGGCCCGCGACATGCTCCAGCGCGTCCGCAACGTTATGGTGGGCGGCAAGCCCGTCCTGCCTGATCCCAATGATCCCACCCGCGTCCCCGACGTCGGCGAAGCAATCTCCGCGAAGATCACCGGCGAAAAATGCAATGGCACGCTCTCCGTGCTGCAGCAGGCGCAGATCGACCTGCACATCGCCCGCACCTGGGTCGCACTTGCGAAAGGGCAAGCCGACACGGACGCGCGCGCCATCATGGCCAACTACAAATCTGCTGAAACCGCGATCGCTGACGGCTGGCGCCCGATAGACTGCACGGCGGAAGCCCGCAGCAAGGCGGCAACGACTGCGGCGCTGATCTCAAGGGCCGACGCCGCCCCCTAGGGTCAGACCTCGGTCTGACCTGACCCGCGCCCGTGCCCCCAGCTAGATCGCATTCCGCGTTGCGCATGGTGTCAGACCGAGGTCTGACACCTCCACAGCACCTACGCCGCCACCGGCAGCATCCCGGCCGCGTGCGGCTGTGGCGCGTCCTGCGGCGGCTTGATGCGGAACCAGGCCACGTACAGCGCCGGCAGGAATACCAGGGTCAGCAGCGTCGCCACCACCAGCCCGCCCATCACCGCGTAGGCCATCGGCCCCCAGAACACCGTCGGCGCGATCGGAATCATGCCCAGGATCGCCGCCGACGCCGTCAGCAGGATGGGCCGCAGACGATGCTCCGTTGCCCAGATCACTGCGTCCCACGGTGCCTGGCCCGAGGCGATCTGCGTATCGATCTGGTCGATCAGGATGACGGAGTTGCGGATCACCATGCCCGTCAGCGAGATGATGCCAAGGATCGCCACGAACCCCATCGGCGCGCCCGACAGCAGCAACGCGGCCGCCACGCCGATGATCGCCAGCGGCGCCGTCGACAGCACCAGGAACAGCCGCTGGAAACTCTGCAGCTGCACCATCAGGATCGTGATCATCAGGAACAGCATCACCGGGAACACGGCAAAGATGCTGCCTTGTGCCTTGCCGCTGTCCTCCACCGTGCCGCCCGCCGTCACTGCATAGCCCGGCGGCAGTTTGGCCTGGAACGCAGCAATCTGGTCATGCATTGCCTTGACCACGGTTGCCGCTTCGATGCCCGGCACAAGATCTGCCTGCACCGTCAGCGTCGGCAACCTTTGCCGCCGCCAGATCAGCGGCGGCTCCAGCCCGTACGATATCGTCGCCACCTGTGACAGCGGCACGCCGCGCCCGTTCGAGCTGCCGATCGTCAAGTTGCGCAACGTCTCCAGTTGCGCGCGCTCTTCCGGCAGCGCACGCGCCACGACGTCGATCAGATAGATGCCGTCGCGCAGCTGCGTGATCGTGCGTCCCGACAGGATGGAGTTGATGTTGTCGGCCAGTGCCTGCGAGCTGATGCCGAGCTGCCGCGCGCGATCCTGGTCGACGTTGATGCGCAGCACCTTCGAGGGTTCGTTCCAGTCGAAGTTGATGTTGCGCGTATTGACGTTGGCACCGAGCAACCGCGCGAATTCGTGCGACACGTCGCGCACCTTGGCCTCATCCGGGCCGCTGATGCGGAACTTCAGCGGCCAGCCTACCGGCGGCCCCAGCTCCAGCGCGCTGACGCGCGTCAGGATGGAATCGAAGTCCTTCGCCAGCGCCGCCTCCAGCCGCTTCTGCACGGCCGGCCGCTCCTCGAAGCTCTTCGTCACCACCACTGCCTGCGCGAAGAAGTCGTTCGCCAGCTGCGCGTCAAGCGGCAGGTAGAAGCGAATCGCTCCGCTGCCGACATAGAACGTCCAGTGGTCGATGCCGGGATCGTCCTTGAACACCGCCTCGAGCCGCTTCACCGTATCGCCGGTTGCATTGAGCGACGCACCTTGCGGGAGCGTTAGATTGACTAGCAGCTCCGGGCGGTCGGAAGCAGGAAAGAACTGGTTCTGCACCAATCGCATGCCAGCCAGAGAGAGCACGAACAGCGCAACCGTGCCCGCGATCACGAAATACTTCGCCCGCAGCACGCGATCAAGGAAGCCATGAAACCAGCGCGCGAAGCGCGTCGGCTCATGCCCGCCGTGCGCGGCGATGTTGGTCGACAGCAGCGCCACGCCCGTCAGCGGCGTGAACAGCACGGCCACGAACCACGACGCCACCAGCGCAATGCCCACCACCGCGAACAGCGTGAAGCAGTACTCGCCCGCCCCGCTCTTGGCGAAGCCCACGGGAACGAAGCCGGCGATCGTCACCAGCGTGCCCGTCAGCATGGGAAAGGCCGTCGACGTATAGGCGAACGTCGCCGCCGAGACCTTGTCCGCCCCTTCTTCCAGCTTCTTGATCATCATCTCGACGGCGATCATCGCGTCGTCGACCAGCAGGCCGAGCGCGATGATAAGCGCGCCGAGCGAGATGCGCTGCAGGCTGATGCCGGCCAGCTCCATGACCACGAACACGATTGCCAGCACCAGCGGAATGGCGATCGCCACCACGATGCCTGGCCGCCAGCCGAGACTGAGGAAGCTCACCGCCAGCACGATGGCCACCGCCTCCATCAGCGTCTTGGTGAACTCGCCGACGGCTTCCTTCACCACGTGCGGCTGGTCTGCGGCCAAGTGCGGGGTCACGCCGATCGGCAGGTTGTCCGTCAGCTGCGCCATGCGCGCTTTAACGTTGGTGCCGAGCGCCAACGCATCACCGTTCGGCACCATCGAGATCGCCAGCCCGATCGCGGGCTGGCCGTTGTAGCGAAACATCGGCGCCGGCGGATCGATGTAGGCTCGCCGCACCGTTGCGATGTCGCTCAGCCGGAAGAACCGCCCGTTGGCACGGAAGTTCACCTCCTTCAGGCTCTGCTCGTCGGTGAACGCGCCAGAAACACGGATCGCGATCTTCTCCGGCCCCGCATTGACGACACCGCTCGCCTGAATGGAGTTCTGCGTTTGTAGAGATTGCGCCAGCGCGTTGGGGTCGACGCCCAGTCCCGCCAACTGCTGCGTCGAGAACTCGAGATATATCTTTTCGTCCTGCACGCCCACCATGTCGATCTTGGCGACATCGGGCGTGCGCAGCAGCTCCGCGCGCGTGCTCTCCACGTAGTCGCGCAGCTCGCGATGCGAGAACCCGTCGGACGTGAAGGCGTAGATCAGCGAATACGTATCGCCGAACTCGTCGTTGAAGAACGGCCCAACCGTGTTGGACGGCAGGTTCTGCTTGATGTCGCCGACTTTCTTGCGCACCTGGTACCAGATGTCCGGCACGGCGCTGGCGGGCGTGGAATCCTTCAGCGTCACGAACACCACGGACTCGCCGGGCTTCGTATAGCTGCGCACATAATCGAGGTGCGGCGTCTCTTCCAGCTTCTTCTCGATGCGGTCGGTGATCTGCTCCACCGTCTCCGCCGTCGTCGCGCCAGGCCACAGCGTCTTCACCACCATCACCTTGATCGTGAATGGCGGGTCTTCCTCGCGGCCCAGCCGCGAGTACGAGAACGCGCCGGCAATCGCGATCACGAGCATCAGGTAGACGACGAAGCTCTTGTGATCGAGGGCCCAGCGGGAAAGATTGAAGCTGCTCATTGCTGCGCGCTCTCGATGAGCCGCACGGCCTGCCCCTCGACAAGCTGGTTGACGCCCGCCGTCACGACCACGTCGCCCTTGCCCAAGCCGCTGGCGATCACGGCGCGATCGGCCTCGTAGCGCGAAAGCTCCACGCGCTTCAGTTCCACGGTCGAGGTTCCGCTTTCGAAGAGCCAGACGGCTGGCTGGCCCGCCTTGTCGAAGATGGCGCTCAGCGGCAGCACAACGACCGGCGCCGTCTCCAGCTTCAGCCGCCCGACGACGCTCATGCCCAGCCGCAGGTTATCCGGCGGATCCTTCAGCGCGACCTTGACGGTGTAGGTGCGCGTCACCGGGTCGGCGACGGGGGAGACCTCGCGCACCATGCCATCGGCCTTCAGGCCGGGGTTTGAGAGCACCGAAACGCTCACCTCCGGTGTCTTCGCCGGTGCGTTACGGAAGGCCGCCTCCGAAATCGAGAACACGGCATCTTTTTCTTCCGGCCGCGCCAGGCGCACGATCATCTGGCCACTGTTGACCACCTGACCCGCCTCCGCACCCACCGCGGTGATCACGCCGTTGGTGTCCGCTTTCAGCGACGTATAGTTCAGCTGGTCGCGCGTCAGGTCCAGGTTGGCCTTCGACGATGTCAGGCGCGATTCCGCCGCCCTCAAGCCGCGCAGCGCCGAGTCGTAGTTGGATTGCGAGGTGTAGCCGTCCTTGACAAGCTTGGCCTGGCGGCTCTCCGTGCCTTGCGCTTCCGTCAGCGAGGCCTCGGCCGATGCTACATCAGCTTCCGCTGAGCGTAGCCGGTTCTCGTAGTCCTGTACGTCGAGCGTCGCGAGAACGTCGCCGGCCTTGACCGAGACGCCAACGTCCACCGTGCGTGATTGCACTTTGCCGGCCACCCGGAACGACAAATCGCTTTCGTACCGCGCCTTGATCTCGCCCACGGCCTGCCGGTCGTCGTCCACGGGTGCCGGATTGACGATCATCGTGCGAACTGGCCGGACTTCAGCTTTCTTCTCAACTTTTTCGTCGCCGCACCCGGAGATAATCGCCGTAGCCATAAGGCCAGCCGCAAGAAGCGCGCGCATGATGTCCGCCCTGAAAAGCAATGGATCTAAGTTGACGTATACGTAAAGTCAGCGCCGCCGTCAAAGGCGCACGTGCAGCGATTGGAGACATAAACTGTCGCGCAGTTATACCGCGCGGCGCAACAGTTCATGCTCTCCGCCGCTGAGATGCGACAGGACAGCTTCGGCCATCACCGGTGCCAGCAGGAAGCCGTGCCGCCACGCGCCGTTCACCGCGATCCGTGTGCCGCGGCGGCTGACGACGGCACGCGGAACGTTGTCGGCAAACGACGGTCGCAGGCCCGCCGCGGACTCGATCAGCTGCGCCTCGCCGAATGCCGGATGCAGCGCGTAGGCAAGCCCAAGCAACTCCAGCGCCGAGCGTACGCTAACAGGCCCCGTGTCTTCGCTCTCGATCAGCGTCGCACCGATCAGAAACACGCCGTCGCTCCAGGGCACCACGTACAGCGTTTGGCGTGGATGCAGCAGGTGAATGGACCGGCTGAAGTGCACTTCCTGCGTCCGCACCAGAAAGCGCTCGCCACGCACGCCGCGCAGATCGGGCAGCGCCTCGCGCGCGCCCATGCCACGGCAGTCGATCACCAGATCGTCGCTGTCATCCTCGTGCCAGGGTGTGCCAAGCATGACCTCGACACCGGCCTCGCGCGCCGCAGCGAGCAGGAACGCCAGCGCCCGCGGCGTCTCCATGTGCGCCTCCTCAGCATAGTGTAGTCCCGCCGAGAAGCGGCCGGCGATGTCCGGCTCCAACTCCGCCAGCGCATTCCCCTCGACCAAGGTGTGCCGCTCCGTCATGCGCGCAAATCGCGTGAGCTCGCCCTTGTCACGCGCATTCGCCAGCACCAGGCTGCCCCGCGTGACAAGGCCGGGATAAGCGGCTCGCCACAGCGCGACGCCCCGCCGCCCTAGCTCGCGCACGATTGCGGGTGACGCCTCGCCCTCGCAATCCGGCAGCAACATTGCGCCCGCCAGCCGGCTCGACGCGGCGGTGAACGGCTCCACAGAGGCTTCCAGCAGGCGAACACGATGCCCCGCTTTCGCCAGCGACAACGCCTGCCACAAGCCGAATACGCCGGCGCCAGCAACGATGATGGTTCGCGATGTCACGTAAAGTCTCACATCCTATATTTGTGAATCCCCCCGCCTCGCACGGGAAGGAAGTCACCGGCGCATCGCTAGCGGATCAAAACCCCAAAGCCGCACCTTCGCGGCGGGGATCGGCACCGCCCTCCAGCTTGCCGTCTCGCCGCACGACAATGTGCGTGCCGGAATTCATCAGCCCGAAATCGACGTTCTGACCGTAGCCCACCATCGACAGCGCCGGGCCAATCGCGCGCCAACCGATCTCGAGCTGAAACGATTTGCCCTGGCTGCCGAAATTGATCAGGGCCGTCGCCGCCTGCGCGTCATACTGCCAGTCCAACAGGGCGACGAGCGATTTCACGACATAGAGAATGATGCTCGGCCCGCCGGGTGATCCAAGCACGGCGAAAATCTTGCCGTCGGGTCCGAACACGATCGTCGGCGCCATCGAGCTGCGCGGCCGTTTGCCCGCCTCGACGCGGTTGGCGATGGCGGCACCGCTTTTGTCGGACGGCGTGAACGAGAAGTCCGTCAGCTGGTTGTTGAGTAGAAAGCCGCCCGCGAACAGTCCTGAACCGAACGCCCCCTCGATCGTCGTCGTCATGGAGACGGCGTTGCCCTCTGCGTCGATGACGGAGAGATGGCTCGTGCCTGCACGCTCCAGCGTGGCGTCGGCGCCGAACGCGTGCTTCTCCCACCCGGGGGGCTCGCCGGGTCGCGCGTCCGTCATGGCCGCATCGGGATTGATCAGGCCGCGCCGCTGCGACAGATAGCTGTCGTCGGTCAGCCCCGCGGGCACGGCGACGAAATCCGGGTCGGCGATATAGCGGTCGCGGTCCGCGTAAGCCAGCTTCTCCGCCTCTGCGATCAGGTGCAACGCTTTGCCGCTCATCGCCGCGCCAGGGCCGGATCCAATGTCGAAGCCTTCGATAAGCTCCAGCGTCTGCGCGACTGTGACGCCGCCAGACGACGGCGGCCCCATCCCGCACACCTTGTAGACCCGATAGCCGATGCAGACCGGCACTCTCTCCTTCACGGCATAGCCGCGGAGATCGGCCGCCGTCATGTCGCCCGCCGCATTCGGCGCCTTTGCCGACGCGGCCACGATCGCGGCGGCGACCGGCCCATCATAGAAGCCTTGCGCACCGTTTGCCGCTAGTCGCTCCAGCGTTGCCGCGTAGTCCGGATTGATCAGGACGTCGCCGCTCGATACCGAACGGCCGCCGGGGAAGAAGTAGCGCCGCGCATTGTCGTCGAATACCGACGGCCCCACCCACTTCAACAGCAGGCTGAGGCGCGGCGTAACGGTAAACCCGTTCTTTGCCAGTTTGATCGCCGGCTTGAACAGGTCCGCCCAGGGCAGCTTGCCGTGCGCCTTATGCGCGGTTTCCATCAGCCGCACGACGCCCGGAACACCAACGCTGAGGCCCGACTGCACGGCTTTATCGAACCGCATCGGCTTGCCGTCTTTGAAAAAGCGGTCCGGCTTTGCCGCCGCCGGCGCCGTCTCGCGCCCATCGTAGCTGGTGAGTGCCTTGCGGCCTTCATCCCAGTGGACGATGAAAGCCCCACCGCCCAGCCCGGAGGACTGCGGTTCGACCAACCCCAGGACCAGCTGAGCCGCGATCGCCGCATCCACAGCCGACCCGCCTGCCCGCAGCACATCTCGTCCCGCCTCGGAGGCCAGCACCGACGCCGAAGAAATCATGGCCTGCGACGCTATGGCCGCAGCGGTCTTGGATGCGTTCCCGGTTGCGGTCTCGGGAGAATCTTGCGTTCGCTGCGCTGCAGCAAATGAGCTTGTTGCGAGGATGAGAAACAGACAGGCGACCGCCACCTGCAAAGCGCGAATAGCTCTGCCGCGCACGGCTCTTCCGGGCCGCTCGCTCAGCGGAAAGATCTCTGAAAACTCAGCATAATTCGGCATGCGCCAATTATAGGCTGGCCGCGCGACATGGACTAGGCTCTCCGGCTCCGGAACGGCAGGGGGATGCCGTTCCGGACCGGGTTGCCGATCGCGCGCCTACAAACGCGAACAAACGCCGCGCATCTCAAGAACATCAAGCAATTCAAGGCGCAAGCCGGAGCGGGGGAGCTCTCAGGGGCGGTTGCTTCGCCATGAAATGCCCTGTCGATGTTCTGTGTTTGTTCTTAATCCCATTTTCGACCTTCGTCAAGCTTCGGCACGAGCCGCTTCAGTTGCGAAAAATCCGCCTGTCCAAGCGCGCGCTGCCACTGTTGCCGGCGCTCCACAGCCTGAGAAAATGAGTAGAATCTCGCTTGGTCGTCTGAGGGTTAGCGACAACGCTCCGGTAAAGGTTGACCCCCCCAGGCCGTCCCAATCTTCGGCCTTCCGCACAACTTCCTCAGCCTTCGCAACACGGCTTATCCACAGCTTGGTGATGTCTTGTTAGCGCGTTGGAACTAAGACAGGGTCATATCGTTCAGCGACTGTGGCCTTGCTGCTCTGCCGCAAGACACACCTCTGGGCTATACCGATCACACATCACGATGACGCGTTCGCGACGATCTCGCGACATGAGGGGTCTTGTGCGGGTGACGGGGTCACCAATACAAGACAGATGCACTAATGCGGAGTGCTTGACGATGCTCGTTAACGTTTCTTTGTTCCGGTCGGCAATTGCCGGCGTTGCCGCCATTGCTGCAACTGCTTCATTCACGGCTCAAGCCCAAGCTCAGGATCTCATCGATTTCCTGTGGGGTGGCGGCGAAGAATGGGGTGGCGGCCGTCAGACGGTAACGTTTGATCCTCAATATCGCGCCGGCCAAGTCATCGTCAGCTTTGGCGATCGCCGCCTTTATCTTATCGAAAAGGCCGGCACTGCCGTCAGCTATCCGATCGCCGCACCGCGCGAGCAGAGCCGCTGGCAGGGCAAGACGACGGTGACCATGAAGAAGGAAAATCCTTCTTGGACGCCGACGCCGGAAATGTTCAGGGAGAATCCGAAGCTTCCAAGCTGGGTTCCCGGCGGTCACCCGATGAACCCGCTGGGTGTTCGCGCGCTGTATCTCGGCTCGAGCACGTACCGCATCCACGGCACCGATGCGCCCTGGACCATCGGTCAGGCCGTATCGAAGGGCTGCATCCGTATGTATAACGAAGACGTGCTGGATCTGTATCCGCGCGTTCCTGTCGGCACGCGCGTGACGGTGACGTGGGAACGGTTCAAGACGTCCGCTGCGTCGACGGAGATCTCTCGTCTCGAAGGCACGAACCATAAAGCCTCGGCAATGCCGAAGAACTATGGCTCGTCTGCCAACAGCGAACCCACGCCGGTCGCCGAGACGGCTGCTGTCGACCAAGAGCCGGTCGTCGTCGAAGGTCCTGCTGTCGAAGCCAAGGATGAGCCGACGATCAAGACGCCCGCTCCCAAGGCCGCAGCTGTTCAGGAAAACTACGACGACGAAGGCTACCTGGTCGACAACACCGGCGGCAGCAAGCGCGTCACCAAGATTGGCCGCAAGCCGCTCGTGACCCGCACGTCGGCCTCGGCAGAATAAAAGTCAGCTTGCACTGCGAAATTCTAAAGCCGGCCCGAAAGGCGCCGGCTTTTTCGTGCGCATTCGAGCTAAATTGATGCGTTAACGGACGGTTAGGGGTTTCGTACTTTGTTGGATGCTGGTGACTGCGATCAGGCAGAGGACGACGGCCATGTTGGTAGGACTGGGCATCCGCAATGCCGCTTTGTCGCCGGTTCGGCAATTGGCCCCCCGTACTTCGCCCGACACAGGCCGCGAAGAAGGGGGCGGCCGGCAAAGTCCATTCCTGGGCAACGGCCACGATGACGGCGCGCCCTATCTTGAGCGCGCTACCCAGCTCAAGGAAATTCTGAAGCGCATCGAAGCGTCCAAGCCTGACATCGCAGCCGAGCGGCGGGACGCGGCCAAACAGAAGATCGACGCCATCCGCAAACAGCTGCAAATGCTGCGCATGATGATGGCGAGCGATCCCGCGTCGACCGCGCGGCAAGCCGCCAGCCTGGCGCGGGAACTGGCTGCCGCAGTGAAGGAATACGCCGCCGCCGGTGGCACCGACGGAGGCGGCACGAGTGCGCCGTCGCCAGCAACCCGATCGACCCAACCCAATGTCGCTTCCGCAGCCGGCGCTGAGGCGCCCGCCGCCAACGCCGCAACCGCCGGCGAGCAGGAAGAAAGCGTGCCGGCGGCCGCTCCTCCGGCTTTGGCGATCGCTCCCGTCAATGCGCACGCGTCATCCCAGGACGAGACGGCGGCGGACACAACGCAAGACACGGCGCAACATACCGACGCCCAAACCGGTGCGACGGCGGACGACAGGGGACAGCGAGCAGAATCGACAGTCTCGGCCGCCGCATCGACGGCGGCCACCAAGCTGGCTGAGAAAATGAACCGGCAACGCGAGGACGACGATTTCGTCCAGCTGGCGCGGATGACCATGAGCGCGCTCAGGTCGCTGATGCGGCACGCGGTTGCCAATTTGTCTGGCAATGCCGGTACGGCAGCCCGTCACGACTCCGTGCAAGCCGAAACGGCTCTGCACACCGCCGAAGCCAGACTGCAAAGCATTTGAGCGCGACCGTCTAGCCACGCAAATTGCTCAGCCGCCTTCGCTTGGCGTTCCCTCCAGACATCCGCGCAACTTCGTTGCGAGATTTCGCATCAGCGCGGCGTAGGCACCTGGGCCAGGTTCCACGAGCGCGCCCTCAGGATCGAGAGTGCCGAACCGCGCACTTGTTCCGTCCGTCACGGCGCGCATGACACTGCTGGAATACTGCGGTTCGGCGAAAACGCAGACGGCGGCAAGATCGCCGATTTTGCGGCGGATCTCCCCCAGACGTTTCGCGCCCGGCTGAATATCCGGCCCGACCGTTATCGCGCCCGCAGGCGAGAGCCCATAGTGATGCTCGAAATACTGGTAGGCATCATGGAAAACCACATACGGCCGCGTCTTGACCGGCGCGAGCGTCCCCGCGATTTCCTGGTCCATGGCATCGATTTCAGCCTTCACCCGCGTCGCGTTCGCCCCAAGCCGTGCCGCATCACCAGGCGATGTCTCCCCAAGCACCCGCGCAATCTGGTCCACCATCGCCTTGGCGTTCCGCGGATCCAGCCAGACATGACCATCGCTCGCGCCGTGCTCCGCCGCGTCGTGTTCGTGGCTCGCATGGTCGGCATGATCGTGCGCTTCAAATGTCGCCCCGCTGCGCGCTGCTAGATGCTGCACGCCAGCCGCCTCCGACAGCGTCACGATCCGGACGCTCTTAGGCAGCGACGCAAAGATTTTCACTGTGAAAGGTTCGACGGCGGGCGATACCCCAAACACCACCGCCGCCTCGTTCAGCGCGCGCGCGCCAGATGGCTTCAGCGCAAAGGTATGCGGCGACGCTGAGCCCGTCACGAGCAACTCCGGCGAGCCGATGCCGTCCATGACGCCGGCGACGAGCGCGTGGATCGGCTTGATCGTCGCCACCACCTTGACGTCGGCCTTGGCGGGCGTTGCGGCGGCCAACGCAGCGATGGCCGACAATAGCAGTGCGAATAACACGTGTTGGCGCCCGCCCCTAGACCGTGCCGCAAGCGTCGGCGCGCTACGCTCACCGTCGGGGCGCGCTGGCAATCGGCGCATGAAGCCAGGCCGCATATGAAGTCGGAGGGGCATTTAATCTCCGTGACGAAGGCGAGGGTGCGCGTTTGCGGGGCACGAAGCGCAATTCGCCCCGCATCGATCCTGGAAACGCACAACTCGCTGGAACATTTATACGGATACTATAACATCCAAATCGGCGCAAGCCCGATGCGGTAGTGGACGGAAATTCCCGAGGCCGCCTCGAGGCAACTCTCGCCGCCAGCAGCAAAAAATGCCTATCGCGTCGCCGCGAAACGGCCACGCGGCGTTCGTAAAGGACTATAGAAGATCAATATCATCCGAGTGACGCCGGCCGATAGACCAGCGCAGGGGGGGAGCCACAATGATCACACGACGCCTGACGCGGCTCGCCGCAGCAGCCGTTGCCGCTGCGCTCGCCGCACCGCAGGCCGCGATGGCGCATCCTCATGTCTGGGTCGCCGTCGAAGCCACGATCGCGTACGCGGGCGGTAACGTCACCGGCCTGCAGCAACGCTGGACGTTCGATGACATGTACACGGCGATGGCCATCCAGGGTCTCGATAAGAACGGCGATGGCACCTACGACCGTGAAGAGCTGACCGAACTCGCCAAGGTCAATATCGACGGTATCAAGCAGTTCGACTATTTCACGTTCGCCAAGCTGAACGACGGCGGATTGAAGTTCGCCGAGCCCAAGGATTTTTGGTTGGAATACAAGGATAGCGTCCTCACCTTGAATTTTACGTTGCCGTTGGCCGAGCCGCTTGCGGCTGAAACCCCAGGCTTCGCGTTCTCGATCTATGACCCGAGCTTCTTTATCGCCTTCGACTTCGCCAAGGATAAGCCGGTGAAGCTCGGGGAGGGTGCGCCCGCCAATTGCGCGCTCGATATGGACGCAGCCCTCAGCGAGGACGCCGCCGCCCAGAACCTTGCCAACGCCTTGTCGAACTCAACCGGCTCAGCAGGTGGAACCTCAGTCCTATCCCGCACTGTGCGCGTGAAATGCGTGAGGTCGTGATGCCGGCACTGCTCCACTGCCTTGCACGCTGTGCAGCTTCGTTCGCACTTCTGATCCTGACACTCTCAGCTCCCGTACTTGCGCAAGACGCGCCTCCGCAGCGCTCTCCTCTCGGCATCACGCTGCCGTCGCAGGCCCAGCAGAAGTCAGACCCGGCAGCCGGTGAAACGCCCACGCCTGTTTCCCAGCAAGCCTCGACATCAGACCGCGTCTGGGCGTGGATGCTCGCCAAGCAGGCGCAGTACAAGCAGAGCATGAGCGCCTCGGTTCGCGACCTGCGCACCGGCCAGTCGCTCTATCCTGCAGTGCTGATCTGCGCCCTCGCTTTTGCGTACGGCGTCATACACGCGGCCGGCCCCGGCCATGGCAAGGCGGTCATCTCGTCTTACGTCCTTGCCAACGAGCGCACGCTGCGCCGCGGCATCATGCTGTCATTCCTGTCGGCGCTGATCCAGGCGCTGTCGGCTATCACGTTCGTCGGCATCCTTGCCATCGTCTTGAAGGCCACCAGCATGACGATGCGCTCGGCGGAAGCCTGGTCCGAAACGTTGAGCTGGGCGTTCGTCGCTTTGGTCGGCGCGTGGCTGCTGTACCGGCAAATCCGGCTGTTGTGGCAATCGGCTCCCGTGGCGGTTGACGCCAAGCTCGCACCGGCACACGGCCCCGCCCATGCACATGCCCATGCCCACGATCATGCTCACGGCCCCAACTGCAGCTGCGGTCATTCGCACGCGCCCGACGCGCGTCAGCTCGACGGCGAAATGTCGCTCGCCAAGGCCTTTGCCATCGCCTTCGCCGTCGGTATCCGCCCATGCACCGGCGCGCTAACGCTGCTCTTCCTCACGCTCACGCAGGGCGTGCTTTGGGTCGGCATCTTGGGAACATTCGCCATGGCGCTGGGGACGGCCATCATGGTGTCGATCCTCGCCTGCATGGCCATCGGCTCGCGCGAGCTTGCCAGCCGCTTCGCCGGCGAGGGTTCGCCCTGGGGCTGGCGCCTCGAACGCGCCGCCGGCCTCACCGGCTCATCACTGATCCTGCTGATGGGCACCGTGTTCTTCATCGGCTCCCTGCAGCAAACCGCGCCGCTCTAGCCGCCGCGTGAAGAGCGCCACGCCTGGGGGTAAGTTGGGCACAACGAGAGGCCCGCTAAATCTTCCAGCCAGAATGAATCGCCGCTACGCCGCCGGTCAGATTACGGAAGCTGACGCGTTCGAAGCCGGCGCCGCGGATCATGCCCGCGAATGCGTCCTGCTTCGGAAACTTGCGGATGCTCTCCACCAGGTAGCGATACGAATCCGCGTCGCCGGCCGCGAGCTTGCCTAGCCGTGGGATCACCTCGAAGGAGTGGAAGTCGTAAAGCCTGTCCAGCATCGGCACGTCGACGTGACTGAACTCCAGCACCAGCAACCGCCCGCCGATCTTCAACACACGCATGGCCTCGGCCAGCGCCGTCTCGATGTGCGTCACATTGCGAATGCCGAACGCGATCGTGTAGGCGTCGAACGACTTGTCGGCGAACGGCAGCGTCTCCGCATTGCCTTCGACGCAGGTGATGCGCTCGTCAAGCCCGGCTTCGGCGACGCGGCGTTTGCCCACGGCCAGCATCTCCGGGCTGATGTCGCAGATGGTGGCATCGGCGCCGCTGCCCGCACTCTTGACGAACCGCATCGCCACGTCGCCCGTGCCGCCCGCGACGTCGATCAGCCGGAACGGGCGGCCGTCGCGCGGCGTGTCGATCATGGAGACGAAGTCGTCCTTCCACAGCCGGTGCAGCCCGCCCGACATCAAATCGTTCATCAGGTCATAGCGTTCTGCGACGGAGGCGAAAACGCCGTTGACGAGCCGCTGCCGCTCCTCCTCAGGAACGTCGCGAAAACCGAACGTTGTTGCAGTTGTCATGTGATTTGACTGTCATGCTGATGCGCGCTGCGCTGTCCTAACGCGAGACCCGCCGCGAAAGCCAAGTTTATCACCTTGAAAGGCAAACGCCCACCCCGTTGCAGTCCCCTTTTGTCATTCGCTCGTGTCCATTTCCGCCTCTGATTGTGGCGCCACGGGCGCTGAGCTATATCTGTCGAGACGACTGAGTGATCGCGCCGATGCAACCATGCCCCTTGCCGACGACAGGTCTGCCTTTCTCCAAGCGCTGGAGGCATGGAAAGCGCAGGATCTTGATCAACTCCTGACGTTTGTCGCCGAAGACATCCTCTATCTCGTCAATGTTGACGGCATACAGGTGCCGTACGCCATGAGCGCGGTAGGCAAGGAGGACCTGCGCGGACGCCTGCAACTGGTGATCGACACGTTCGCGCTGCAAACCTACAGCATCGACAAGATCGTGCACGAGCCGGATCATAGCCGGGCCCTTGCTCACGGTGTTTACCGACATCGCGCAACCGGCGAAATTCTCGACATCCGGCTGCGCTTCTGCGCCTGGTTCGCCGAAGGACTGATCGCCAAAGTCCATGAATTGCATGATGCCAGCTACATCACGGCCTTCGAACAGTTCGTTTTCCACCTGATGTCCGCTGCCGAACACGAGAATCCTTGAACGGTTCACGTCCAGTTTTGGGGGCTGATCTCAGGTTCAACGTTTGATCCAGTGACTTGCCTTTGCGCTGGCGCGTGCGCGATATTTGTGGTCGACGTCCGTATCCCGGGAGAGAGCGATGACACCAGTTCGCATGTTCGTATCGGCAATCGCAATCGTCCTGGGGCAGGGCGTCAGTCTTGCCGGTGCGCCGTCATCCGAGAGCGCGTCGCTCACCGAAAAGATCAACGCCTACGTCGCCTGCATCAACCGCCTGTCGGAGCGCTCTTATGAATCGCGCGCCCGCTATTTCAGCTGGGTCGGCAAGAATGGTCCAACCGGCAAAGAGCGTATCATCTACGGCACCTACACTATCTATGAAACGGGTGACTGCAAGGCGGGCGTCGAAAAAGCCAATGCACTCGATCCCGATGACAAGGATCTCGAGGCCGCAGCATCGGCCTACGTGGAAGCCGTCGTCGCGCTCGAGCCGCTGCTGAAGGAAACCGACGACTACTACGAGCAGGAGGACTACAAGGACGACAAGATGGCCAAGGGCAAAGCCCTGCATCCGCGCCTCGTGTCGGCCTGGAACGCGTTCGCCGCAGCCGATCAGAAGCTGCGCGACGGCATCGACGTCATCCAGGACAAGCAGGCCATCGAGAAGCTGGCCGTGATCGAGCGCACTGAAGGCCGCAAGGAGCAGTATCATATCCAGTCGCTGATGATGCAGGCCAAGCGCCTTATGCGCACGCAAAGCGCTGATAAGCCCGACCTCGCCAAGCTCACTGAAGCGGTAGGCGACTACGAGACCAGCGCCAAGGCGACGGAAGCCTATGCCGAAGCCAACAAGGACAGCAAAATCGGATCGAGCTTTGTCAACGACGCCAAGTCGCTCCTGGTCACCGCCAAGCAGCTGATGCGCCGCGTGCGCGACAAGGTTCCTTACAGCCAGGGCGACAAGATGATGCTCGACGCCGGCAGCGGCTGGATGGTGGAAGGCTCGCCGCCCCGCCTCCTGCGCGATTACAACCAGCTCGTCGAAAGCTACAATCGCGGCGGCAACTTTTAGCCGCAGGAAATCAGACCCGGCCGGATCGAAACGATGTCGCCAGGCTACCGCACTGCCATCGCCGCCTACTTGGCGGCCGGCAACCACATGACGTCTGAGCGGGCGAAGCCCGTGCAGCAGATCGCCCGCGAGCTGCGCATGAGCGCCACGACCGTGCGCCGCTGGTTGAAGCTTAATCACCGCGACTTGTGGCTGAAGTATTGGTTTTCCGAATGAGCCCACGCAACAAGGATGCCGCCAGATGGGAACGACCGAATTCACGCCGTGGGCCTCGCTCGCGGGCGGCGCCTTGATCGGCTGCTCCGCCGTTCTGCTTCTGCTCGTGACAGGCCGCATCGCCGGCATCAGCGGTATCGTGCGGCGCCTATTTCCGCCGTACGGCGGCAGCGCTCCGTTTGAAGCGGCGGCATTCGTCTCAGCCCTTGTCGTCAGCCCCTTCGTTTGGGAGCGGCTTGCCGGTAGCCCGGTGCAGCAGACAGTCACCGGCAGCATGAGCTTCGCTGTGACGGCGGGGCTTCTGGTGGGCGCGGGCGTCTTTGCGGCGCGCGGCTGCACCAGCGGACACGGCGTCTGCGGCCTCGCGCGTTTCTCGCGCCGCTCGATCGCGGCCACCGCGGTCTTCATGGCCACGGCCGTCGCCACGGTCTACGTCGTCCGCCACCTCGTGGGAGGCTGGCCATGGGCGTGATGGTGGGCGCGATCGGCGCTTTGATCTCAGGTCTTCTCTTTGGCCTCGGCCTAATCCTCTCGGGCATGGCCAATCCGGCAAAGGTTCTCGACTTCCTCGACGTCACCGGCACGTGGGATCCGAGCCTCGCCTTCGTCATGGCCGGCGCGATTGGCGTCGCCGCGCCCGGCTTCTGGCTTGTGCGCCGGCGCTCCGCTCCGCTTACCGGCCCGGTGTTCCACGTGCCGCCAGCGGATGCGCCTGTCGATCGCAAACTGCTCGTGGGTGCCGCCGTCTTCGGCATCGGCTGGGGCCTCGCCGGTTTCTGTCCCGGCCCCGCGCTCGTTGCGCTGGCTCTCGCCGCACCCGGCACATTGGCGTTCGTGGCCGCCATGGTCGCCGCCATCGCCGCCGGAGCGCTGCTTCAGACGCGACGCTGAGCCTCGCACTTACGTCGCCAATGCCGGCCAGCGAAGTTGCAGCGCATCGTTCTGGAACGCCACGTGCTGCTGACCTGGATCGACGAGGGCCTGACCGCGCCGCATCGCGACGACGAGGGCTATCTGTTCGATCGCCTTGACCTATCCCGCGTCGCGCTCGCCTGCGACCAGCATTATCGCATGGGTTTGGAGCACGCGAGCCTGCCCATCATCCTGTCGCTGCTCGACCAGCTCCACGACGCCCGCCACCACCTCCGCGCCATGACCCGCGCCGTCGCCGAGCAAGCCGACCACGTCCGTAATGAAATCGCGCGGCATGTGGCGGGGACGGGTGGGGACGTGGAAGACCTGTAGCTGTCCACTCATGTCATCGTGGCCTGCCGCTCCGCGGCATCGGCCGCGACGCAGCGCCGTTGCCGCCGGCAAGCCCGCGTGCAGCCGCCTTGCCGCGCGCAATGCAGCCGCATCAATGGCGTTCTGGCTCTGCTGTCGTGCGGATGCTGCCCCTCACCCTAACCCTCTCCCCGTAAGGACGGGGAGAGGGAATACGCGCCTCTTTCCCTTAGCCGCGCAACCGGCAACGGCCGGCCAAGACCCGCCATCGCGGCTTGCGCTCTTCTCCCTCTCCCCGCGCGCGGGGAGAGGGTCGGGGTGAGGGGCAGGTTCTGGGTGAGGGGCAAAGCCGGTGCCTGTCGCACTCAGCGGAACATGCACGCAAACGTCCAGTCAATGCAGCACTTCCCGCGACAGCGATCTGCTGCCCAATTTACCTCAAAATTTCGTCTGTCGCGGCGGTGCTGGGATTGCGAAGGCTTGCCACCGCGCGGGAATACTTGGGCAGGGAGAGAGACAGTACAAGCTTGCTCGGCGCCGATCCCTGAACTTCAACGGAATTTTCACCAGCTTACGCGGTTTTCGGCAGTGGATAAAACAACCCAGCATTTGGAATCTTGGAGGGTTTACGCCAACGTAGCCCAATTGCTCAGGACAAAAACTAATGTCGCACATAGCGGTCCTTGTCGGAAATTCCGAGTACAAAAATTTGTCAAATCTTGACTGCTGTCGCGACGATCTTGTCGCGATGGAAGGGCTCCTTAAAGCAACAGAGAAGTACGATTCCATAACGCTAATTGAGAATGCCGAAGCAGATGACCTGAAGGTTCAACTGCGCGCGGCCCTTGACGAAAGGTCACCTCTCCAAGAAATATTTTTCTATTTCACCGGCCACGGGTATCAGCATGAGGCTGAATTCTTCTTTTGTGCCTCAAATTTTGACACACGGCGACCAAACGAGACCGGTCTATCAACGGCAGAACTTCACACATTGCTGAGATTTGCGGACTCAGATCTCGTTGTAAAAGTTATTGACGCCTGCAACTCTGGAACTTTGCTGGTCAAATCAGATAGCGGGTTCCGATCGCAGGAAAAAATCTCGTTCAAAAATTTAGTGCAAATATCGTCGTGCTTAGAGTCCCAGAATTCCTTAACCGGGGATCCGCTCAGCGTATTTACAGAGAAATTTATAAGGGCGGCTTTGAGGAAGAGCGACGGCGCCGTATTTTATTCAGACATAATAAATACCCTGCGAGATGAGTTTGATCAAAATAATCTTCAAACGCCATTCTTCGTTTCGCAAGGTACAGGGCGAGAGAAATTCGTTGAGGATGCGTCAAGACTGAACCAAATCAGAGAGAATTTTGTATTAGCAGAGACTTCGTCGGCGAGCAGCGAAGAGCGCGACCAAAGCGCGGATTCTAGAGCTACTTTTCTTGATCGCCTTCGAACAGCTGACTCTCGAGTCGTTACGCCCAGCACGCTTAGTAGGTTCGTCGAGGGGTTTCTGGATGATCTTGCTCAAAGAATATATTCTGGTGATGTAGCTGACTGCTTCACTATCGAGCAAGTTGATCATCCGGCATTTGAAGAGACGACGGCCAAGAAATTTATAATAAAAGTTTTATCTCAAGAAAAGCGGTCTGATAATTTCGTGACCGCAGAGCACATTAGAGAATGGCGTTCACCAACGAAGCGGAATGCAATGTTGGGTGGCCTGAGTTCTTCCCTTCTTGCTGACGAATTGTTGGAGGAGATATGGACGCTCAATCTGAATTGCGATATGGCGAGGGCGCAGGTCAAAATCACTTTGACGCCCAGATACGTCAATCTTCAAAGGATAACACTGGTTGTGTCCTGTGCACCAAGTTTGGATTATTGTTATATTTTTGAGATTGTCACACAGCATATGCTGCGAGACTTTCAAAAATTCGACACGGCAGGGTTAGAAGTTTCGCGGCGTTGGTGGAAGCTAAAATGGTCCGATGCTACGAAAAGCGTCTCGCTACAGATCTCGCAGAAGTTGCTAGAAACAGTAGCGGGGCATCTCATAGCAGCGGAAAAGCGCATCTCTGGATCTGAAACGTCATAGTTCTTCTTTTCCAGCTATCGCATATAGAATTCGGGCGTCGTTCCCGTCTCACCCCAGGGTCTCACGCCGCGCGCACAACCTCGCATTCAGTATAAGCGCCCATGCGCAACGCCATCTGAACCGTATTCCCGTCGTACGTCTCGCCGGTGACGATCAGACCCCTCACCACCACCACACCCCCTACCCCGCATCACCCCCGCCGCCGCAGGCCGAGATCAATGCCATCGCGAGCTGTCGCGCCTGCTCGCCATTCAGCTCGACTGACGTCGACACCTCCTCGTTCGAAATGGTCACGCATACCGGGGTGTCCGGCGACAGGTTGCGCGACTCCACTTGGATGGCGGTGCCAGCCTTCAGGCCCTCATCCGCGTCGAGCCGAACCTTAAGCATTGAACCCATGAGGTGGTCTCCTTTGAAGCCGAGGACGCAACGGAGCGTACCCCAAAACGGCAGGCATTTCTCGCTGCTGACCGCATCAAGCGGATAAGCCGGCCAAATGTCAGCATAAGCATAATGCGATCCAGTCACTACCGTTCCCGCAAACGCGAACGCCGGCGCTCTCGCGCCGGCGTAACTCACGTCTAGTCAAGGCTATCAGGTTCTGCAGCCGAGTGAGGCAACAAAAAAGCGCCGCGGAGCGCGGAGCTTCTGCTGAACACCTAGTTGCGCGGGCCGGTGTCGGGGCCGCTCGTATTCTTGCCCGGCGAACCGTCCGAGTTTGTGTTCTTGGACGACGCGTCAGGCTTTGGCTCGCCGACGCCGGAATCCTGCATATTCCCCGAGGACGACGTACCGCTCGATGCGCCGTCCGAGCTGCCGGCCTTATTGGCGTCGGGGCTCGGAGTAGTCTTCGACGACGCATCGGGCGCCGGTTTGGTGCCGGCGTTGTCGGCTGCGGCGACGGGACCTGCGAGTAGGGCAAGTGCTGCGCCGCCGGCCAGGATGGCTTGAAGTCGCTTCATGGTCTCCTCCATTTTTGTTGTCTGGGAGGAACCAGCGAAAAAGACCGCCGTTCCCGGGAATTCTTCCCGATCATTCGTTGAGGGGTCAGACCCATGGGTCTGACCCCTCCGCAACGTCAGCCGTTAAGCCGCGGCTCGCACAGCCTCGCCGTTCAGCGTCAGCGCGCCGTCCTGCACGCCGATGCGCACCGTATCGCCGTCGTGCACGCGGCCGGCGAGGATCAGGTCCGCCAGGGGGTTCTGAACGTGCGCCTGGATCACCCGCTTCAACGGCCGCGCCCCGTAGACCGGATCGTAGCCCTTGTTGGCAAGCCAGGTGCGCCCGGCATCGTCCAGCTGGACAGTGATCTTGCGATCCGTCAGCAGGCTCTGCAGCCGCTTCATCTGGATGTCGACGATCGCCGCCATCTGGTCGCGCTGCAGGCGGTGGAACACGATGATCTCGTCGACGCGGTTCAGGAACTCCGGCCGGAAGTGTTTGCGCACGACGCCCATGACGAGCTCGTAGGCTTCCGCTTCCGACAGCACCTTGTCCTTCTCGCCTGGCATGCCGAAGCCCATCGGCTGACGCGGGTCAGCCAGGAACTCGGCCCCGAGGTTCGAGGTCATCAGGATCAGCGTGTTCTTGAAGTCGACCGTGCGGCCCTGGCCGTCCGTCAAGCGCCCGTCGTCGAGCACCTGCAGCAGCACGTTGAACACGTCCGGATGCGCCTTCTCGATCTCGTCGAAGAGCACCACTTGATACGGCCGGCGCCGCACAGCTTCCGTCAGCGCGCCGCCTTCCTCATAGCCGACGTAGCCCGGAGGCGCGCCGATCAGGCGGGCCACCGAGTGCTTCTCCATGAACTCCGACATGTCGATGCGCAACAGCGCGCTCTCGTCGTCGAACAGGAACTGCGCCAAGGCTTTCGTCAGCTCGGTCTTGCCCACACCCGTGGGACCTAAGAACATGAACGAGCCCATCGGCCGGTTCGGATCCTGCAAGCCGGCACGCGCACGCCGCACGGCCGTCGCCACCGCTTTCACAGCCTCGGCCTGGCCAATGACGCGCTTCGCCAGCTGCACTTCCATTTGCAGCAGCTTCTCGCGCTCGCCTTCCAACATGCGGTCGACGGGAACGCCCGTCCACTTCGACACCACCTGCGCGATCTGATCGGGCGTGACGGCTTCCTCCACCATCACGGCCTGCGCCTCGCTGCCCTCCACGTCGGACAGGCGCTTCTCCAGCTCGGGGATCACGCTGTAGCGCAGCTCGCCCGCGCGCGCGTAGTCGCCCTTGCGCTGCGCCTGGTCGAGATCGACGCGGCGGGCTTCCAGCTCCTCCTTGATCTTCTGGGCCGAGCCGAGCTTGTTCTTCTCGCCCTCCCAACGCGCCGTCATAGCCGTGCTCTTTTCCTCAAGCTCGGCAATCGACTTGTCCAGCCGCTCCAGGCGATCCTTCGAGGCCCGGTCGGTTTCCTTGCGCAGAGCCTCGCGCTCGATCTTCATCTGCATGAGATCGCGGTCGATGGCATCCAGCTCTTCCGGCTTGGAATCCACCTGCATGCGCAGCCGCGACGCGGCCTCGTCCACGAGGTCGATCGCCTTGTCCGGCAGGAAGCGGTCGGAGATGTAGCGATGCGACAGCGTGGCGGCCGCCACCAACGCGCTGTCGGTGATGCGCACGCCGTGGTGCAGCTCGTACTTCTCCTTCAAGCCCCGCAGGATCGAGATCGTATCCTCCACGTTCGGCTCGTTGACAAACACCGGCTGGAAACGCCGCGCCAGTGCCGCATCCTTCTCGATGTGTTTGCGATACTCATCCAGCGTCGTGGCGCCGACGCAGTGCAGCTCGCCGCGCGCTAAGGCCGGCTTCAGCAGGTTGCCGGCATCCATCGCCCCGTCCGCCTTGCCGGCGCCGACGATGGTATGCAGCTCGTCGATGAACAGGATGATGCGGCCGTTCTCCGACTGCACCTCGTTCAAGACGTTCTTCAGCCGCTCCTCGAACTCGCCGCGGTATTTCGCGCCCGCGATCAGCGAGCCCATGTCGAGCGCCAGCAGCTTCTTGTCCTTCAGGCTCTCGGGCACGTCGCCCTGCACGATGCGCAAGGCCAGGCCTTCCGCGATCGCGGTCTTGCCCACGCCCGGTTCGCCGATCAGCACGGGGTTGTTCTTCGTCCGCCGCGACAGCACCTGGATCGTGCGGCGGATCTCCTCGTCGCGCCCGATCACGGGATCGAGCTTGCCGGCGGCAGCGGCCTCCGTCAGGTCCCGCGCATAGCGCTTCAACGCGTCATACGCCTGCTCGGCGGACGCGCTGTCGGCCGTGCGGCCCTTGCGGATCTCGTTGATGACCGTGTTGAGGCCTTCCGGCGTCACGCGCGCGGCTGCCAGGATCTTCGCCGCCTCGGTGCCCTTCTCGATGGCGAGCGCGAGCAGCAGCCGCTCGGCGGTGACGAACTTGTCGCTCGCCTTGTCGGCCATCTTCTCGGCCGTATCGAACAGCCGTGCCAGGTCAGGCGCGAGATACAACTGTCCCGCCCCGCCGCCCGAAACCTTGGGCCGCTTGGCCAGCGTCGCCTCGACGGCGCGCAGCGCTTCTCCCGCGTCGCCGCCTGATTTGTTGATCAGCCCCGCAGCCAACCCTTCCGGATCGTCGAGCAGCACCTTCAATAGATGCTCTGCGGTAAATTGCTGGTGTCCCTCGCGGATCGCGAGGTTCTGGGCGGACTGTACGAAGCCCTTTGCCCGGTCGGTATAGCGTTCAAAGTTCATGTGTGTTCTCCCACCTCGGCACGCCCTCTACGCCCAGTTGGCACGCAGCAGACGCCGTCAACATCAGGATGCTCCGCCCGCAACGAGCCCTTGGCAGGCACCCGACCGGACGCAGAGTGTGCCTGATATAGGATTGCCGCAACCGCACAAAAGGGGGCAACATGGGCGGCTGCCGCAAAAGATGTGGGTGCGGCGGAGTACACTTCAGGTCCACAATCAGGGTCGGCGCGTGACGGACGACATCACGGTAACGGGGCTTTACCGCTACCCGGTCAAAGGTCTGTCACCCCAGGCGCTGCCGCGCGTGCGGTTGGAGCAGGGGGAGACAATGCCCTTCGATCGCGCCTGGGCCGTCGAGAACGGTCCCGGCCGTTTCGATCAGAACGCGCCGCGTCACCTCCCCAAAGCCGCATTCCTGATGCTGATGCGCGACGAGCGGCTGGCCACGCTGCAGACCAGCTTCGATGAGGCAACGCAAACACTAACGATCGCCCGCGGTGGCAAGCCGGTGAGCCGTGGCGACCTCGCGACCAAAACAGGCCGCTCCATCATCGAGCAGTTCCTGGCCGCCTACATGAAGGACAGCTTGCGCGGTCCCCCGCGCATCGTCTCGGCCCCGGGTCACAGCTTCACCGACATCGCCGAGCAGGGTGTCCATCTCATCAACCTCGCGACCCTGGCGGATCTAGAGCGCGTGATGGGTCGCAAACTCAATCCGCTGCGCTTCCGCCCGAACATCGTCATTTCCGGCGCTGCGCCTTGGGCGGAATTCGGTTGGCTCGGCCAGGAACTCCGGATTGGCTCGGGTGGCGTGCGATTGGAAATCACCGATCGCGTTGGGCGATGCGCGGCAACCAACGTCGATCCTGAAACAGGCGCACGCGACGCCGACATCCCGGCCCGCTTGGAGCGCCAGTGGGGTCACCGCGATTTCGGCGTCTACGCCAAAGTCACCGCGCGCGGCGTGCTGACGTGCGGCGACGCCGTCTCGACCTCGGCGGCGAGAGCGCCCGCTTGAGAAGTGGGTTCAGCCGGATGACCTTGCGCACCGACGAGGCGCAGAAACGCCGCCACCTTTGCGCGATCATGAAACTCTTCGACGCGCGTGATCAGGCCCTCTCTCACACGGAAAAGGAAACGGCAGTTCCCACCGAGCAGCTCTCCGCTCGGAATATGCCGGTACAGGAATTCAAGCTGAACACGCACGTCGGCGTCTCGTTCGGAAATCTTGATCGGACGCCAGACCAGGTAGTCGAACACCTCTCGGATCTGCCGTAGAGCAGGCTCGATCGTGGCTCTCCCGCTCTTGACGCCGCCAATCGCGATCAGGTCGTCGGATAAATGCAGCGAATATTCACAGTCGTCGTGCACCAGCGTGAACGCGGTATCAAGGTCGCCCTGGCTCCAAAGCCCAACGAACCGGGCAATGATGTCCTCAGCTATCGTCTGGCGCACTCTCGCCGGCATAACGCTCACTCGGCTGGATCGTCTCTATGCGGATAGCCTAACGTTTACCAAGTGGATTATCCAAGGCAAAAGTGCGTCTAAAAGCTGGCTCGGCTGTTTTTGCAATGAGCCGCGCGTCGCATCAGGCGCCACGAAACAAAAAGCGGCCGCCCTGCAAACGGGAGACCGCTTCATTCATTCGTTTGGGGTCGAACCTACTCGTCGGCCGTCGTTTCGGCCGCAGCGGGAACGTCCTCGCTTTCGGCGGCAGGTTCGCGGCGCGGACGGCGCACGGGCCGCCGCAGAAATTCTGGCTGCTCGTGGGTAGGCATAGGAGCCCGTTCGCGGCGGCGTGGTGCGACCGGGTCGGCAGCGACGGCTGCGTCAGCGGGAACGGCGGCACGCTCGGGCGGCTCACGGCGTTCCGGACGCTCGACGCGTTCTGGGCGGTCTCCGCGATCGGCGCGCTCAATGCGTTCCGGGCGCTCGCTCCGATCAGCACGTTCCACCCGTTCAGGCCGGTCGCCGCGATCGTTACGGTCAAACCGTTCTGGCCGATCCTGCCGCTCGCCACGATCTTGGCGGTCAACGCGTTCCGGCCGCTCGCCGCGGTCTGGCCTGTCAACCCGCTCCGGTCTCTCTCCACGATCCGGCCTGTCACCGCGATCGGGACGGTCGCCGCCGCGGTCGAAATTGCGCTGCTCGCCGCGATCGCGATTGTGCCGCGGTTGGTCCGGCCTGTCGGAGCGCGGCTGGCGTTCTTCATACCGCTGCCCGCCGCCTTCGAAGCGCGGCTGTTCGTTCTGGCGCGGCTGCGAACCGCCCGGCTGCATATTACCGAAGTCGTCGCCGCCCTCTTCGTCGCCGAACTCGTCGTCTCCGCCTGGCCGGAACCGTCCGACCTGCGTCTGAGGCGAGGGAACCTCACCGTTCTGAATCTGCTGCTCGCGGTAGGTCATAATGATGCGATTGTAGTGCTCGGCATGCTGCAGATAATTTTCTGCAAGCACCGGGTCGCCAGACGACTGCGCGTCCCGCGCCAACTGCATGTATTTCTCGGCAATATGGGCCGGCGTTCCACGGATCTTTGTGTCCGGACCGGTGCTCTCATAGCTGCGCGACAGCGGGTTCTGGCCGCCCTTGCGATGCTGGTTGTTATTATTATTGCTGCTATGGCTGTGGTTGTTATTGCGACCGCGGCCTCTGCGGTTCTGCTGGCCCTGCCTCATCGGATCCATTCTCTATCGTTGAAAATCAGTTTCGTTAGGTGCCTCACGCCGCTCATTTGCGGCGGAACAAATCGGTTCAGTCCCCTGGGAGCGGCCTCATCAGCGCGGCGTCTACGCTGCGGCGCTCGGCAGCTTCCCGTATGTCTTCACGCGCGATCGGCGACTAGATCAATCCAAAGGAAGAAATGGCGTACTCGCGATCGATGCTGACGAGCCTGACAGCATCAACGAACCAGAGCCTCCCGCGCGGCTCACCATTCGCTTTCGCAATTTCGAAAGTGCGCGCCTCGAATGACACCGGATGTGTCAGCGGCTACCCGCGCCCAGTCAATTCGCCTAGTTCTCAGATTAGCCCGGTTGTCACGCGAATCCAAGTGCTTTCATAGCGACGGCTAGAGTTGTGTCTCCATGGCAACACAACGGGTGTGACCACCGAGGTCAATCCAGGTTCGACAGTGCGCCGTTGCCCCTTGCGGCGAGAAAGCCCGCAGGATTTCCTCTACATCTCGAGCCTGCCCCGCGCCGACTTCAAGCACCACCCAGCCGCGGGGAACGACAGTCGCCAGGCCTGCCGCGATCTCTCTGTAGATATCAAGCCCGTCCGTGCCGCCATCAAGCGCACCGCGCGGATCGTAATCTTTGACCTCCGCCTGCAGAGCACTGATTTCGCCGGCCGGAATGTATGGCGGGTTTGAAATCAAGATGTCGAAGGGGCCGGCAACATCTTGCAGCGTGTTGCGCTGGGCGAAGCTGATGCGACCCGCCACGCCGTTGGCTTCCGCGTTGTCCTCGGCGGCCGCCAGCGCCTCGGCACTGACGTCGGTCGCAAGTGCGAGCGCGTTGGGCAGCTCGCACAGCAGCGTCACTGCAAGGCAGCCCGATCCCGTGCCGATATCGAGCAGCCGCAACGGCCTGTCCCGCCCGCCGCCTTCGTCCGCGATGTCGAGGACCGCGCCGATCAGCGTTTCCGAGCACGGGCGCGGATCGAGGGTCGCAGGCGTGATGGAAAATGTGCGGCCGTAGAAATCCCGCGTCCCCAAAATGCGCGACACGGGCTCCCTTCGCGCCCGGCGTCCAACGTAGTCGTCGAGTTGGGCGGCTTCAGCCGCCGCGAACAATCGCTCCGGCCGGACGATCAGATCAGCCGGCACACCGCCGATCGCTGCCGCTACCAGCAGCCGCGCGTCTCGCTCCGGCGTGTCGACGCCCGACTGCGCCAGCAGCTGTGCGACCCGCCGTGTTGCTGCGCCGACGTTTTCCTCAACCACCGCCGCTCTCCATCTCCGCCAGCAGTCCCGCCTGATGATCGGCAATTAGCGGGTCGATGATCTCATCCAGTCCCATGCCCATCATCACCTGGTCGATCTTGTGTAGTGTCAGGTTAATGCGGTGGTCCGTCACGCGGCCCTGCGGAAAATTGTACGTGCGGATGCGCTGCGATCGATCGCCCGAGCCCACCTGCGACTTGCGCGCTTCCGAGCGCTGGCTGTCAAGGCGCTCCCGCTCCACCTCGTACAGCCGCGACCGCAGCACTTGCATGGCAAGGCGCCGGTTCTGATGCTGCGATTTTTCAGCCGAAACGATGATGATGCCCGTCGGCAGATGCGTGATGCGCACCGCGCTGTCCGTCTTGTTGACGTGCTGTCCGCCCGCGCCGCTTGCCCGCATCGTGTCGATGCGGATGTCTTCGGGCTTGATGTCGATGTCGACGTCTTCCGCCTCCGGCAGCACGGCCACCGTTGCTGCCGACGTATGAATGCGCCCGCCGCTCTCTGTCGCGGGAATGCGCTGCACGCGATGCACGCCGCTCTCGAATTTCAGCCGCGCAAATACGCCCTGTCCGGTGATCGACGCCACGACTTCCTTAAAGCCGCCAAGGTCGCTCTCCGACATGGAAATCACCTCGGTCTTCCAGCCCCGGCTGTCGGCATAGCGCGTGTACATGCGGTAAAGGTCGGCCGCAAACAGCGCCGCTTCATCCCCGCCAGTGCCTGCGCGCACTTCCAGGATTGCGCTTTTTTCATCCGCCGCATCCTTCGGCAGCAGCGCGATCTTGAGATCGGCCCTCAGTGCTTCCAGCCGCACTCGAACCGCGGTCAGCTCTTCGTAGGCGAGCGCCGCCATTTCCTTGTCGGCTGCCGGATCTCGCGACATCGCCTCCAGGTCCTCTTCCTCGCGCTCCGCTGCGCGCAGCGTATTGATCGTTTCGATCAGCGGATTGAGGTCGGAAAACTCTTTGTTGAGTTTTGCGAACGTCGCCTGGTTGACGCCGCCCTGGTTCAGCTCCGCCTGGATGGTCTCCCAGCGTTGCACCAGTCGGTCGAGTTTATCGTTGGGGATCGTGCTCATGCTGCAAGCTGTCAAAGGGTGAAACGCCCTCGTCTCAGAAAGCCGTCAGGCTTACGGAGGGGACGCGGGCGCGCATCTAATCCTAACGCGCCGACCCTGGCAATTTATCGCCGCGGCGCTGGCGCGGGTCGGCAGCGTCGATCCACACCAAACCTTCCAGCCGTTTGACGGATTCGGCCCGCGAAGCCTGGTCGAAGCCGAGCATCGAGGCCAGCGGCCGCGGCATTTGCGACGCCTGCAAGCCAGAGGTTAATGCAAGCGAGCCGATCAACACGGCCGGCACGCCAATGCCCGCGGCCCAGGTCAGGACATGCCCGCGCTGATGCTGTGCCTCGCCCAGGGCACGCGGCAGGCTGCCGAGCTTCCGGTAAAGACGCTTCACAAAGCCTTCGCTCGCCAGCATTTGCTGGTGCTGCATCATGGCGAAATGCAGCGCGTGCAGCACCGGGCGCGGATCGAGCTGCACGATGCGGGCATACTCTGTGACGATGCTCAGGGTTTGCGGCCAGGGCGGCAGGGCCGCGATGTTGCCGGTTTCGAGCGCTTCGATGACGCCAGGCTCGGTGCCGATGCGATTGGCGACGGCCACGCGCGCCATCCGCAGTCCACGTCTCAGATCATAGAAAAAGCGAGCCGATTGTGTCCGGGCAATTTCGGCGCGGCGCTCGTCGTAAGCAGCCGATCGCGCCGCCTCGTCTTCACCTGCAACGGCGCGATAGCGCGGTGCAGCAGCAGGCCGTCGTGAATGCTCACTTGCACGCATTACGTACTCGACTTTTCAACAAATTCCCCACGCGTATCGTCGACAATAATGTCTAGATTGTCAAAGCCTTGCGCGTTTCGTTTTTGCCACACGCATACTCTGCACGGATGGCAATTCTCGATGTGAGCAGACGCAGCTTAGCCGTTGTCTTTGGCTGCAGCTCTGGCGAGCGCACGGCGTTCGGTGCAACGTTTGACATAGGCTGCCAGCGCATCGGTCCGGATCATGATCGGACTGTCCCAGAACAATTTGAACGCTCCCGCGAACAGCACGTCGACGCTCGAGAACGTGTCGCCGAGAATATAGTCGCCGGTCTCAAGCGTGCGGTTGACGTAGGCCATCGTTTCCTCGACGGGCACCCAGCCGGCCGTTCCCCGTGGCACATCGTGTTTCAGGAACTTGGAAACGAATGCCGGTTCGATGACACCGCTGTAGTAGGCCAGCCAGGAGACATACGGACCCCGTTTTGCATCCCCCACCACGGGGCCAAGCCCGGCCTCGGGAAATGCGTCCGTAAGATAGAGACAGATGGCCGTCTGCTCATGGATGGCTACGCCGTCGTGAATGATCACCGGCACCTTGCCGTGGGGATGCGGGTTGCCGGGATCGCTGGCACCGCTTCCATCTCCCCGCCGGATGCCGACGACCTTGATGTCGTAGGGCACGCCCAGCTCTTCGAGCAGCCAGATGAACCCCGATGAACGCGCGCGCGGCGCGTGGATCAGCGTCAGCGTCATATTGGTCTCCTGGCTTTCTAAAGATCGATACCTTCGCTCTTGGCAAAGCGTTCGATCTTGTTGCGGATGCTGCCGGTGTTGTCCCGCATCAACTCGTTCAGCAGCGCTGCGATCCGCCGGCTGTCGAGATCGAGAATCATCGACTTGACCGGCCCGATTGACGCCGGCGCCATCGATATCGAACGGAACCCCAGCCCGATCAGCACCATGGCCTCGATAGGACGGCCCGCCATCTCGCCGCACACCGTCACCGGCACGTTGTATTTCTTGCACGCCTTCACGAGTGTCTTCAGCGCGCGCAACGGGGCGATCGACAGGCTGTCGTAGCGGTTGGCCACGTGCGCATTAGTGCGGTCGGCGGCGAACAGGAACTGCAGGAGGTCATTTGATCCCACGGAAATGAAATCCACCTTCTGCAGCAGCTGGTCGAGCTCGAAGAGCACACTGGGTACTTCCAGCATTGCGCCAAGGCGCAGCTTCTTCGGTCCCTGCAGTCCCGCCTTTCGCAGCCGTGTGCGCTCTTTCTGGATCAGCGCGCGGATCTGATCCATCTCTCCGGCGGCCGAGACCATCGGCACCATCAGGTGCAATTCTTGTCCGGCTGCTGCCCGCATGAATGCGCGAACCTGCATGCGGAACAGTGCGGGGCGGTCGAGCGACATGCGGATCGCGCGCCAGCCGATCGCCGGGTTCTCTTCCTTCAGCTGGCGCAGATACGGCAACACCTTGTCGCCGCCGATATCGAGCGCGCGAAACACGACCGGCTTGCCGTTCGCTTCCTTCAGCACCGAGGAGTAGGCCGCGATCTGCCGCTCAAGCCGCGGGAACGTGTGCGACAGCATGAAATGCAGCTCGGTGCGGAACAGGCCCACGCCGTCGGCGCCCGACTCCGCCAGATGCGGCATGTCGACCAGCAATCCGGCATTGATGTTCAGCGAGATGCGCTGGTTGTCCTTCGTGACGGCCGGCAGGTCGCGCAACTTTTCGTACTGACGCTGGCGCCGCGCCCGGAAGCGCACCTTGTCTGTATACGCCGATACCATGTCCGACGACGGCCGCAGGTGCACCGCACCCGAAACGCCGTCGACGATGACGGCATCGCCCGCGTTCACCCGTTCGATGGCGCCCACTGCGCCGCCGACGGCCGCGATGCCGAGCGCTTTGGCGACGATGGCAACGTGGCTTTGTCCGCTGCCGTCTTCGACGACCAGCCCGCGCAGCTTTGACTGATCGTAGTCGAGCAGTTCAGCCGGTCCCATGTTGCGCGCAAACAGGATCGTATCGGGCGGCATATCCTCGTGGTTGTCTTTCGACTTGCGCCCCGAAAGAATGCGCATGAGCCTGTCCGACAGGTCGTCCAGATCGCGCTGGCGCTCGCGCCAGAAGCTGTCGCCGGTCCGCAGCATGCGCGTGCGCGTCGTGTTCTGCACCCGCTCCACGGCGGCATCCGCCGTCAGCCCGCTTTGCACCGCCTCGTGCAATCGCCGCTCCCAGCCGCGGTCATGCGCAAACATGCGATAGGCTTCCAGCACGTCGCGATGTTCGCCGTCGTTGGCCAGGTTTTCGTGTGACAGCAACTCGTCGAGCGAGGCGCGCAGCTCCAGCATGCCGGCTTCGAGCCGCCCCAGTTCTGCCACCGGGTCTTCCGCCATCAGCTTGGTGACGACGATGCGCGGCTCGTGCAGTACGACATGCCCAAGCGCAATGCCTTCCGAGATCGCATCGCCCTTGATGACGGCCGACATCGACTTCGAAATTTCGAACTCGGGTTCCGAGCCGGCGACTGCGCCCGACATCAGGTTCTCGGCAACGACCATGGCCGTCGCCTGCAGCACCTCGACGTCCTCGTCGGAGTATTCCTTCAGCGTGCGGTTCTGCACCACCAGCACGCCCAGCACGTCGCCGGATCGTTGGATCGGCACTGCCAGCAGCGAGTGATACAGCTCTTCGCCCGTTTCCGGCCGGTACGAGAACGAGGGATGCTTCGGCGCATCCGGCTCGTTGATCGTAATGTTGAGTTCCGCTGCCCGCCCGACGAGGCCCTCGCCACGGTTCATCCGCGTCTGGTGAACGGCCGTCGCTTTCAGGCCTTCCGTCGCGAACAACTCGAGAGAGCCATCCTGCCGCTTCAGGTAGATGGAGCAGACGTCAGCCACCATCACGCCGGCGACATGGTGCACGATCTTGTCCAGCCGCGACTGCCCGTCGCCCGGTTCGGCCATGATCTCGCGCAGGCGGCGCATGATGACACGCAACGCCGGCTCGGATGCGATCACTCGCGGCTCGTCACCACGCTTCGAGGGCATATCTTCCGCCGTGAGGCGGGCCGCTTAGGAAAGCCGCCCGGTCAATAAGTCAGAGTGTGCGCGTAACCTTGTTACACGCACGCCTCTATTATGAACTCTTAAAGGCGCGATTAGTCCGCGTCGAGGCCGTACAGTGAATGAAGTGTGCGCACCGCGAGCTCCGCATACGCGGCGTCAATGAGCACGCTGATTTTGATCTCGGACGTCGAGATCGCAATGATGTTGATGCCTTTGTCGGAAAGCGCCTTGAACATTTTAGCGGCAACGCCTGCGTGGCTGCGCATGCCGATGCCGATAACGGAGATCTTGGCGATGTCGGCAGACGCCGAGACGTCGAAGTTGCCGATATCGGTCTTGGCCGCCTTCAATACCTCCAGCGCGCGGGGCAATTCCGTCGCCTGCACCGTGAACGTCATGTCGGTATGACGGCCGTCTGCGGCCACGTTCTGCACGATCATGTCGACATTGATCGACGCGTCCGCCAGCGGCCCGAAGATGCGCGCGGCGATGCCCGGCTTGTCCTCGACCTTGAGCATGGTGATCTTGGCCTCGTCCTTCGCATAGGCGATGCCACTGACGATATGCGTTTCCATGATCTCATCCTCGTCACAAACGATAGTGCCGATATCTTCCAGGTTATCCAGGCTGACGGCCCGCATCTTCTCGGGCGCCACGAAGCTCGACAGCACGCGCAGGCGCACGTGATGCGTCATCGCCAGCTCGACCGATCGCGTCTGTAAGACCTTCGACCCCGAAGACGCCATCTCCAGCATCTCTTCATAGGAGATCTTGGGCAGGCGCTGGGCCTTGGAAACGATGCGCGGGTCCGTCGTGTAGACGCCGTCGACGTCGGTGTAGATGTCGCAAACGTCGGCCTTGATGGCGACAGCGATCGCCACTGCGCTGGTATCTGATCCGCCACGGCCCAGCGTCGCCACGCGATTGCGCTCCGGCTCCAGCCCCTGGAAGCCGGTCACGACGGCGACTTCGCCGCCCGCCAGCCGCTCGCGCAGGGCACCGCCCTCGATGCCGGAAATGCGCGCCGAGCCGTGCGCCGCGCTGGTATGGATCGGGATCTGCCAGCCTTGCCACGACCGCGCCTGCAGCCCCATCGACTGCAGCACGATCGCTAGAAGACCCGCTGTCACCTGTTCGCCGGTGGCAACAACGGCATCGTATTCGCGTGCGTCATGCAACACGGACGCCTCGCGAACCCAGGACACGAGCTGGTTCGTCGCCCCCGCCATTGCCGAGACGACCACGGCCACTTGATTGCCGGCGTCGACCTCGCGTTTGACGTGGCGTGCCACGTTACGGATGCGGTCGACGTCGGCAACCGACGTGCCGCCAAATTTCATTACGACAACGGCCATGGGCCTCTCTCGCTCGGGTCGTGTTAGCGCTGTCTGGAATCGGCCCCGCTGGCGCGGAACGCCCCACAACACGGGCGCCGTGAATTCCAACACCAATGCTCAGGATTGCCTTCAGATGGCGCGCACTCATACCCGCAAGCGGTCTAAATCGCAACTCCGTTGACTTGAGGTCAACAGCCCGGCTTGATCGGCTCATGATCGAGACCCTTGAACCGAAGTCAGCCAAGTCAAACATCGACGATGCCGAGGTTGCCCGTTTCCGGGCGATCGCTGCCGAGTGGTGGGATCCCCACGGCAAGTTCCGCCCTCTGCATCAGATCGGACCCGTCCGCCTCGAGTTCATCCGCGATGAACTAATCCGCCACTTCGGCCTAAAATCCGGTTTGAAACCCTTCGCCGGATTGCGCCTGCTGGACATCGGCTGCGGCGGCGGGCTCATATCCGAACCGCTGACGCGCCTCGGCGGCAGCGTCACCGGCATCGATCCCGGCGCCGAGAATGTCGCCATCGCCCGCGCGCATGCCGAACCGCAGGGCCTCGCCATCGACTATCGCGCCGTCACCGCCGAAGACCTTGTTGCGGCGGGCGAGCAGTTCGATGCCGTCGTCTGCCTCGAAGTCGTCGAGCACGTGCCAGACGTCGGCGCCTTCTTGAAAACCTGCGCAGCGCTCGTGCGCCCCGGCGGATTGATGGTTCTCTCCACCATCAACCGCACGCTGAAATCGTACGCACTGGCGATTGTCGCTGCCGAATACGTGCTTGGCTGGCTGCCGCGCGGCACGCATCAGTGGGATCGCTTCGTCATGCCTGACGAAATGGCCCGTTACCTTGCCAACGCCGGCATGAGCGCGCCTCGCTTCTCGGGCATGGTTTACGCACCGTTGCGCGACGAATGGAAACTCACGCCAGATACCGACGTGAACTACCTGGCATCGTCCGCCCGCCCGGTCTGATCGCCAAATGCTGCGAGCTATTGCGCTTGCGCGTCCGCGGCCGTGTCGGCATCTGCCGCTGGCGGGTCGGCGCTGGGCTCCGGCGTCGCGGTCTGATCGGCGCTCGACCCGTCATCAACTGGCGCCGGTTCCGCATTTGGCGCCCGCATGGCATCAGGCTGCGCAACGGTTGCCTCGGCAGGCGCCGCCTCACCCGTCGCGCTCCCGTCTTGCGGCGTAGCCTGCTGGGCCGTCGCATCTTCCGCCAGCAGGCCGGGCTGCAGCATCATGGCGCGCACCAATGCGATCCGCTCTGCGTCAGGCAGCGTCAGAACGCCGTCGAGATAGGCCGCAAACATCCGGCACGCCGCTTCTTCCTTGCCCTCCGCTACGTTCTCCAGGTCGAGCAGATTGATCTCGTCGCCGTGCTTTTCGTAAAGGCTGGTGCCCACCTTCGTGTTGAGCGCCTGCAACTCCTTCGCCGGCAGCAGGTCGAACGTTTGCGGCTGAGCGTCGAGCATCCTCAGCATCAACTGCTCTTCGCGCGCCTTCAGCTCCGGCGTGACGTAGGCCCGCATGTCGCCGAACGGCTTCGCCAACGCATGCGCCAGGCACATCTTCGGATTGGTACCGGCCAACTGCACGCTCATGTCGCGATTGAGCGTCAACATGGCCGCCTTGTCCTCGTCCGGCAGATAACGCGACCGCGGCTCGATGATGGCCTTCATCAGGTACGCCCGCACCTTGGGCACGACCTCGTCCGGCGTTTCCGTGGCGAGGCTATCGGAGAACTGCGCGACCAGCTCTTCGAAAGCCGCCGGATCTTTCTGCGACAGCGCTACGAAGAAGCCGCCCGCGGTGCTGTCCGATAGCAGAACCTGACGCAGCGTCGCCTGCCGGATGGCCGCCTGCGGATCGCGATCCGAGTCGATATTTTCAAGTGCCACATCCAGTGTTTCGATGCTCTGCCGAAGCGCCGGCGCAATCGCCGTGACGCCATATCCGATCCCGCCCAGGACGGCGGCGATGGCGAACAGTCCGCCCAGCACGCGCGGCACCGCCGATCGTGGCGTATAAGTCGGCGGCAGGAACTCCGCTGCGCTGATCAGCGTCGAGCTATCCGAGCGCCGCACATAGTCCGTCGGCCGCAGCACGCGCTTGGCAACAGCGCGCTTGAACTGCTCCGTCGAATACTGAGCGATCGTCTCGCCGTTGCGCGTCAAAAACCACTGCGTGTCCATTGCACCCGATCCGGAGCGAGCGGCAGCCAAACCGCCGAACGTGTTGATTGCAAACAGTAGACTGGCGTTGCAGTCAGCGCAAACGAGCCGCTTGCACAGTCGCTAGGAGCATGAATGAGGTGCGCCCGTTACTTGCTCGCCGTCCGCACCGGCGCACGCCGCATCAAGTCGTCAATGCGCGCCCGCTCGCGTTGGAAATCAAGCAGTTCCCGGCCCTCCAGCTGCCGTTCGCGCGGCACCTGCATCGCCAGCGGATCGACAAAGCGCGTGTTGACCAGCACTTCGAAGTGCAGGTGCGGCCCCGACGACATGCCCGTCGAACCCACGAAACCGATCACCTGGCCCTGCCGCACCTTCACGCCCTCGACCACGCCGTCGCCGATGCGTTGCATGTGACCGTAAGCCGTCTGATAACCGTTGGCGTGCCGGATGCGCACGTAGTTGCCGTATTGACCCTTGCGGCCGGCCTCTTCGATGACGCCGTTGCCCGCCGCCAGAATAGGCGTGCCCGGCGTCGTCGCCCAGTCGACGCCGGTGTGCATGCGTTTTTCGTTGAGCAGCGGATGCAGGCGGAAGCCGAAGCCCGACGTCAGGCGTACGTCGTCGCCGCGCACCGGGCGGCGCATGAGGAACCGTTTCGAGTTGTTGCCGTTGGCGTCATAGAAGTCCGATTGCCCGTCGCGCGTGCGGTAGCGGTAAAACCTTGTGGTATCGCCGCCAGCCGTCACGGCCGTGTACAGCAATTCGCCCGCCGAGCCGCCGTCCGGATCGTTCTCGTCCTTGACGTCGAAGAAAAACTCGACCGCATCTCCGGCACGCAGGCGCCGGCGGAAGTCGGTTTCATAGGCGTGGACCCGCAGGATCTGATTGATCGTGTCCGGCGCCAGATGCTGCGTCAGCCCGGCGTGATACACGCTCGCATAAAGTGAATTCGATTGCGATTGATCGCCGCCGCGCGCCGGGCTCGCCGAAACTTTGATCTCCTGGCGTGGCGGCATCGCAGACGAAACATATTCGCCCGACGCATCGCGCATCACGGAAACCTTGTGCGCCTTTTTCGCATTGTAGACGCTGAAGCGCACCGGCTCCATGCTGTTCTGGTGGGTCAACGATGGCACCAGCGTTACCCGTACTTCCTCGCCCGGTTGCAGACCGGCGTCGGGGAAAATAGAACTGGCCGCTTCCACCATCGTGCGGGCCTGCCAGGTCTCGGCGCCTGCGCGCATCAGGATCTTCGTCAGCGTATCGCCGTCAATCGCCGTGAAGGCGCGCGAAATCCGCCCTTCGATGTCTTCGTCTTCGCTCTCAGAGCCCAGAACGTTCTTCACCAGCAGCGAGGCTGCTTTGGCGTCGACCTGTTGTGCTGCGTCTCCCGCCATGTCGTCGGGGCCGTTGGCCAGCAACGGCTTCTCGGGCTCCAGCGACTTCTCGACGAGTTCCAGGACCTCGCCCGGCTCCATCATCTGCCCGTCTTCGTTGGGCAGCGTTCCGCCAAGCAGTTCGACTACTTTCACCTGGACATCGGCGCGCACCGACGTGCCTTCGTCGCCGTCCTCGCCTGAGCCGACCGGCTTGGCGCTGGCGTAAAGCTTGAACGGATTGAACGGCGGGATCACGTCGTCGAAGTCGGCCGGCACCGGTGCAAGGCGCGCCACCAGCCGCAGATAGGGCTTGTGCGCCGTGTATTTCCGTCCGCCGCGCCGCTCCGTCCGGGACTCGCGGATGATGTAGCGGGTGGACGTCGCCCCGGTGTTCACCTCCAGCCGGTCCGAGCGCGGCACGACCCACCGCAGGCCGTCACGCCGCCGCACCACGGCGGGAAGGGGTTTGCTTTCGCCGGCTTCGCTCAGCCGGGTAAACGTGGGGATGATGCCCTCGGGTCCGCCGGTATGGTCCATGGACCCATAAATCACCACCACGATGGCGATCGTACCGACCGCGGCCGCTAGGCAGGTGCTGAACAGCCAGCGGAACCGCCCAACCTGCCGGCTGTCCGCATGGTCTGTCGCAAACAGCTCCTCGCCCATCACGCGCGAGCGGCCCCGATGACGCGTAAGCCCGCGCATCCGGCCTCCAGCGTATGGCGTGCCGAACCTGGCCCCTACGTGACGTTGCCGCCGTTCCAGCAAGGTCTTGGTCTCCCCAGCTCCCCATCGCCCACTATACGCCGATCCGAGCGCCACGATCCTAGGTTGGTCGTGGTTACTCGCGCAATCGCGCAGAACCGGCGTTCACAAGCCAGCCCTCGTATCTTTCACGATCCCGGCGGACTGATGGCTGAGTGCGGTTTTACTGGCGTTCCAGACCAGAATCGAGTTATCCACAGGGCGCAGGATCGAGCTGAATCGGCGTTGAATCAGCTGC
>JAURWC010000075.1:177500-303716 GCA_030655135.1 Hyphomicrobiaceae bacterium
CTGAGAGCATTTGGTTTAGCCGTGAGGCGGCCGGTGTGGAGGGGCTGGGGCTGTCGCAAGACAGCTATGGTACTGGGTATATCCTGATGAAAATTCTGGTCTTTCTAACTAATACGAGCATGTTCCATCCAAGCCGAGTGTCCGGCTTCCAAGAGTGGCGTTTTCTCAAGCGCAGCGGAGGAGGCTTACACAGGGTGGGCATTGCTAATGAGAGCGATCAAGTGACTTAAGGGCATCTGGTGGATGCCTTGGCGGTAAGAGGCGATGAAGGACGTGGTACGCTGCGAAAAGCTACGGGAAGGTGCGAACAACCGTTGATCCGTAGATCTCCGAATGGGGCAACCCACCTCTGACAATTTGAAATTCTAGACCGTTGGAGCAATCCAGCGGTTTCGGATTTCGGATTGTCAAATAGAGGGATCTAACCCTGAATAAAATAGGGGATTAGAAGCAAACCCAGGGAACTGAAACATCTAAGTACCTGGAGGAAAGGACATCAACCGAGACTCCGCGAGTAGTGGCGAGCGAAAGCGGACTAGGCCAGTGATTCGACTAAGACAACCGGAACCTTCTGGAAAGTTGGGCCATAGCGGGTGACAGCCCCGTACGGGTAATGCGAAGTTGAATCCTCGAGTAGAGCGGGACACGTGAAATCTTGCTTGAACATGGGGGGACCACCCTCCAAGCCTAAGTACTCCTTACCGACCGATAGTGCACCAGTACCGTGAGGGAAAGGTGAAAAGCACCCCGACGAGGGGAGTGAAATAGACCTGAAACCGGATGCCTACAAACAGTCGGAGCCCGCAAGGGTGACGACGTACCTTTTGTATAATGGGTCTGCGACTTAGTCTGACGAGCAAGCTTAAGGCGATAGCTGTAGGCGAAGCGAAAGCGAGTCTGAACAGGGCGTTCAGTTCGTCGGATTAGACCCGAAACCAGTCGATCTTGCCATGACCAGGTTGAAAGTAGGGTAACACCTACTGGAGGACCGAACCGGTGTCTGTTGAAAAAGCCTCGGATGAGTTGTGGCAAGGGGTGAAAGGCCAATCAAGGCTGGAAATAGCTGGTTCTCCGCGAAATCTATTTAGGTAGAGCCTCGAATGAATACCCTAGGGGGTAGAGCACTGGATGGGCTAGGGGTCCCCACAGGATTACCAAACCTAACCAAACTCCGAATACCTAGGAGTACTATTCGGGAGACACACGGCGGGTGCTAACGTCCGTCGTGAAAAGGGAAACAACCCTGACCGACATCTAAGGTCCCTAAGTGGCGGCTAAGTGTGAAAGGATGTGGGAATCCCAAAACAATCAGGAGGTTGGCTTAGAAGCAGCCATCCTTTAAAGAAAGCGTAACAGCTCACTGATCTAAATAAGGGTTCCTGCGCCGAAAATGTAACGGGGCTAAAGCCGCCCACCGAAGCTTCGGGTGTACAGCAATGTACGCGGTAGCGGAGCGTTCCGTAAGCCTGTGAAGGGAGACCCGTGAGGGCTCCTGGAGGTATCGGAAGTGCGAATGCAGACATGAGTAACGAAAGGAGTGTGAAAAACACTCCCGCCGAAAGTCCAAGGGTTCCTGCGTAAAGCTAATCTGCGCAGGGTTAGCCGGCCCCTAAGGCGAGGGCGAAAGCCGTAGTCGATGGGAACCACGTTAATATTCGTGGGCCAGTGGGTGTGTGACGGATGCTGCAAGTTGTCAGAGCTTATCGGATTGCTTCTGGCAGCGAAGGTGTCCCAGGAAATAGCCCCCACATAGACCGTACCCGAAACCGACACAGGTGGACTGGTAGAGAATACCAAGGCGCTTGAGCGAAGTGTACTGAAGGAACTCGGCAAATTACCTGCGTAACTTCGGGAGAAGCAGGCCAACCTATTGGGCAACCAGTAGGTTGGGGCACAGACCAGGGGGTGGCGACTGTTTACCTAAAACACAGGGCTATGCTAAGTCCAACGACGACGTATATGGCCTGACGCCTGCCCGGTGCTGGAAGGTTAAGAGGAGGTGTGCAAGCACTGAATCGAAGCCCCAGTAAACGGCGGCCGTAACTATAACGGTCCTAAGGTAGCGAAATTCCTTGTCGGGTAAGTTCCGACCTGCACGAATGGCGTAACGACTTCCCCACTGTCTCCAGTACACACTCAGTGAAATTGAATTCCCCGTGAAGATGCGGGGTTCCTGCGGTTAGACGGAAAGACCCCGTGCACCTTTACTGTAGCTTTGCACTGGCAATCGTGTTTGCATGTGTAGAATAGGTGGTAGGCTTTGAAGCAGGAGCGCTAGCTCTTGTGGAGCCGAAATGTGAAATACCACCCTTATGAACATGGTTGTCTAACCGCGGACCGTTATCCGGTTCCGGGACATTGCATGGCAGGCAGTTTGACTGGGGCGGTCGCCTCCTAAATCGTAACGGAGGCGTACGAAGGTGAGCTCAGGTTGGTCGGAAATCAACCGTCGAGTGCAATGGCATAAGCTCGCCTGACTGCAAGACTGACAAGTCGAGCAGAGACGAAAGTCGGTCATAGTGATCCGGTGGTTCTGTGTGGAAGGGCCATCGCTCAACGGATAAAAGGTACGCCGGGGATAACAGGCTGATGATTCCCAAGAGTCCATATCGACGGAATCGTTTGGCACCTCGATGTCGGCTCATCTCATCCTGGGGCTGGAGCAGGTCCCAAGGGTATGGCTGTTCGCCATTTAAAGAGGTACGTGAGCTGGGTTCAGAACGTCGCGAGACAGTTCGGTCCCTATCTGCCGTAGGTGTAGGAGAATTGAGAGGATCTGACTCTAGTACGAGAGGACCGAGTTGGACGCACCTCTGGTGGACCTGTTGTCGTGCCAACGGCACAGCAGGGTAGCTATGTGCGGACGGGATAACCGCTGAAGGCATCTAAGCGGGAAACCCACCTCAAAACAAGTTCTCCCTTGAGAGCCGTGGAAGACCACCACGTTGATAGGCCAGGTGTGGAAGCGCTTAAGGCGTGTAGCTTACTGGTACTAATAGCTCGATTGAACTTTATCGCTCTCATTAAGCAATGCTCATCTAATCCTGTGACAGCGGGCGCTGTGAAATAGCGCCGGTCCAATGGGAGGGCGGTGTTCGCGCCGGCAGCTGAAGAGCTGCCGCGGATCTAGAATGATCCAAAGCGTTTGAGTGCCGCCTGATGGGCGTAGGAACATGCACGAAAGACCAGAATACGCGAGTTCCGCCGGCTCCCTTTGAGGAAGTCGCAACGGGCAACTCGTCAGAATTTTCATCCTCACTTCTCTGCTGACCTGGTGGTTATGGCGGAGTGGCTGCACCCGATCCCATTCCGAACTCGGCCGTGAAACGCTCCAGCGCCAATGGTACTTCGTCTTAAGACGCGGGAGAGTAGGTCGCTGCCAGGTCTGCCGAGCAGTGAGTTTGAAACGTTCGCAATTTTCATCAGACGCGCGACACCCGATCGGGCCGCGCGATCCCCTCGATACAATCGTCTTGCCAAAAACCGCTTCAGCTTTGCTGAGGCGGTTTTTGCGTTTGCACGGCGCAAGGCTTTGCAAATGACGCGGTGCCGGGTTCAATAGCTGCCCGAGACTTAGTCCATCAACTTATGAGGGTCCGCATGCCCAAGGTGGTCGGAATTGGCGGCGTGTTCTTCAGGGCAGCGGACCCTGCCGGGCTCGCCGAATGGTATGAACGCCATCTCGGCATCAATGACCTGCATAAATCCGTATGGCAGCAAGAGGCGGGCACGACAATCTTCGGCCCTTTCTCCAAGACCACCGACTATTTCGGACGAGCGCAACAGCAGTGGTTGATCAACTTCCGGGTCGATGATCTTGATGGGTTTATAACAAGCCTCAGGGCAAGCGGGATAGCCGTGGAAACGCGCGCGGAGTGGGACTCGGAAGTGGGCCGCTTCGCCCGAATTCACGATCCCGAAGGTAATCCAATTGAGCTCTGGGAACCGACAAAAGGGTGATGGCGATCGCACCACACGCAATCGCCGAGCTCGCGTCATTCACGTTAGTCTGTCCCGCCCATCGTCTGCGCCAGTGCTTCATCATGTGCAAGCATCTGCAGCATCGCATCGTCATCGTCGCGTGAGGCATCGAACCGCGCGCAGATACGATCGTCGACGACGGTGATGACGTCGGTGTTCTCGGGGAAGTGTTCAACGAAGGCATGAAGAAACGCTGCAGCGAACCGCGGAGTCGCCCGGCCGAACGCGATGCCTTTGCGGCCGTCCTCGTAGATCAGTCCCTCGATTTGAAAGGCCGGATCGTTATCGAGCGGAAAATCGATCGCGAACTCGTAGTGCGGCTGCGGCGTTTCAATGCGCGCCCACTCCAGGACGGCAAAGTTCTCGTGCAGCCACGTCTTGAACCGCACCGGGTCGACAACGAGGCCAGCCACTTTCTCCGGTCCGGCGGCAATAATGATCTCCGCGGGCGTATCGAACTTTAAATCCGGGTCTTGATCCGTCTCGTTGCTCAAAGCGCGCTCCGCATAGTCGTGTCGTGGCCGCCGCTGGTGCCGGGGCTCGGCAGCAGATGGGGTCCGTCACACCTGGCCCAGTGTCATGTCATGCGAGAGGCCGCGCGGCGCAACGCGCAAATGCGCGCGTGCAGCCGCGCGGCAGAATCCGCTAGTCCGGCAACCCGAACACCACCACCGCGCCGCCTTGCCGGTAGCCGAACAGCTGATTGCCGCCCGCAGCCACGGCCACGTACTGCTTGCCCTCGACGGCAAAGCTGATCGGTGGCGCATTCACCCCGGCTCCGCAGTTGAAGCTCCAGAGCTTCTCGCCGGATTTGGCGTCGAAGGCGGACAGGTCGCCTTTACCCTCGCCCGTGAAGACCAGGCCCCCGGCGGTTGCCAGCACGCCGCCGATCAGCGGGTCGTCCGTCTTCTGCTGCCACAGGATCTTGCCCTTGGCCTTCAGGTCGATGGCCGTGAGCGTCCCCCATTTCTCGCCGCCCTCGATCGTCTCGAACGCCGACGTCTTGATCGCCGGCTTGTCGCCATCGGCCGGAATCTCGCGGATTACGTACCGCATGGGCAAATGTAGCGCGGCGACAAAGGCAAGGCCGCCCGCCTCGTCGACCGAGGTCGGCGACCAGTTCGTGCCACCGCCGGCTCCGGGGGCGATCGTGACGCCCTCAGGCGAAGGCTTGGCGAACAGATTGCTCTGCGGCACGAAGGCGTCGGACTTGAACAGCAGCGTTCCGTCGCGCCGGTCGTGCACGTAATACCAGCCGAGCTTGCCCGCTTGCCCGACTGCCGGGATCGACTTGCCGTCGACAGTGACGTCGAACAGAACCGGCGGGCTGGCGACGTCGTACCCCCACAGATCGTGCGGGATCTGCTGATAGTGCCAGACGAGTTTGCCCGTTTTGGCCTCCACCGCGACCAGTGACGAAGCGTAGAGGTTGTCGCCCGGCCGCGTGTCGTCGATCGACTGCGGCGACGGATTGCCGATGCCGAAGTAGATTAGCCCGCGCTCGGTATCGACGGCCGGTGAATGCCAGATGGAGCCGCCGCCGAATTTCCACGCATCCGCGAACTTCGGCGCGGCCGCTTTTTCCGCCGCGATATCGCGTGGCAACGGCACGCCATCCGGTGTCGTCTGCCGGAACTCGCCCTCCCACCCCTGCTGCGTCGTATCGAATTGCCAGACTTGCTTGCCCGTCTTGGCATCATACGCCGCCATGAACCCCGGCCGGCCATAGCGCCCGGCCACGCCGATCACCGCGCCCAACGGCACGCCGGGACGCGCCCCATCAAGGTGCAGGCCGTAGCCCACGCCCGTGATGCCCGCTATCACCATGCCGTCGTAGACCAGGGGTGCAGCGGACGCGCCCACGCCCGTCGACCCGGTGATGTCGCGATCGCCCAGGTGTTCGCCGCGCGCACGCTTGTCTTCCGTCGCTACGGCCTGCGCGGTGTCGCCAGCAAGCGCCAGATCCCAGGCGACCTTCCCGCTTTTGGCATCCAGTGCCACGAGCCTGGCGTCGACCGTCGCGACGTAGACGAGGCCTTCGCCGAGCGCCACGCCGCGGTTAGAGGGCCCGCAGCAGAGCTTCTCCTGCTTCTTCTTGTGTTCGTAGCGCCAGAGTTCGCGACCGCTTTTCGCGTCGAGCGCGATTACGTGCGAGAAGGGCGCAGACAGATACATGATGCCGTCGGCCACCAGCGGCGTCGTCTGGAACGTTGCCGCCACGCCGGTCTGGTAGATCCACTTCGGAACCAGCGTCTTGATCGTGCCCGTATTGACCTGATCCAGCGGCGAGAAGCGCTGGTTGGAATAGTCGCGGCCGTGCGTCAGCCAGTTTGCCGTGTCCGTCGCAGCGGCCTTCAGCCGGTCGGCAGTTATTGGTTCGGCGTAAGCCGCCAACCCGGACAGTGATAATACCAGCGCAACGGCTGTTCCGGCTTTTAGCATCATGGACTGCTTCCTTTGGCATGGGCGTCTTGCCCCACGTCTGTACGGCAGAGCTGTTTCGCGGGCAAATAACGGACCGGTCAAATTTTGATCATCTGCCCGCAGTATGGGCCTGAAGTCGAATGTGGCGTCAGTCCGTTGATCGGGGGATGAATGAGCGGAGCGCTTCGCGCGGTCGTCGCGCTAGCGGTTGTTGGAACAGCCGTCTATTCCGGCTTCATCCATCGATCACCGTGGATCATTGCGCTCCTATCGCTGAGTTTCACGGTTCTATACATCGCCGGCAAGCTGGCGCAGTGGCGGATGCTGGCGCGCAGCGAAGGCGCGGCGGGCGTCGCCAAGGCCGTGGCGGTGACCTGGCCGGTCCAGGCCATCATGGCGGGCGTGTTCTATCTCATCGGGCTGGGCATCGGCGCAATCTTCGCCAAACGTGACCTCGCCGGCGCCATAGAACCGTTCGACCTGACGTTGGCAGGTGGCCTCCTTGTCTTCGGCATCGCGGCCTCGGCCATCATCCACACCGTCGAGGCGCGTGCTGCCGATCAGGTACCGGCGCACAAGTTGTCGGCAGACATTCGCGAGATCATGGACGAGGCGCACGACCTCAGCCAGCAGGCCGTCGCCATGCCGGTCCAGATTTTTGCCCTGTCGCGGCGCCTCACGGATCATCCCGACCGCCGCGAGGCCCTGGTGGCGATGGAGCAGTTCTTCGGCGACGGCAACGCCTTCGTGCGCCGCGTGGCCTACACCGCGCTACGCTTCATGGGCCAGGCCGGCCGCGATCTTGATCCTCAAGTCCTGGACCGGCATGTGGTTAAAGGCATGGGCGATGCTGCCGTCTGGGTGCGCTACGACGCGGCCTGGATCGCCGGCATCGTCAAAGGAGATGATGCGGCCTATGCCAACGCGCTGCGCAAAATGATCGAAGACGCCGTCGCCGCCCAAGCCAACCGCGCCGACAAATCCGACGCCGAACACAAGGCCCTCACGCGCGCCCGCGAGAGCCTGAAACTGGTAGAAGAGCGGTTGGGCTAGTCCTTGCTTGGGAATTCGGGCAACACGACACGAGGAATCTTTTCAACCTGGGATGAGCGCTGTCCGCTTGCTGGGCGCTCGTACAACGCCTCCAGCGACCGCGCAAGTGCAGCCAAATGTTCGGTGTCGTTTGATCCCGAACCGGACAGCACAGGTTTTTCAACTGACCATACGGGATTCAGCACACTTTTCGGCGACCAAGCACCCTCGTCGATACCTGCCATGCGCTTGAGCTGTTTTTGCACGCTTGCCTGCGCACTCTCTTCACGTCCGCGCTTGTAGTTTTGTGCGCGAGCGATAGCAGAGCGTTGAACCAAAAAAGCGCCGAGCGTGATGAGCAGAACCGCAGCAGTGGCCAGATGGATCAGTGTGAACATGGTCAATCGTCCAAAATAGCATCAAGTACCCGCAAGCCCATCACGTAGATGTAGCAACCGCAAAGCAGTGATACCCCTACCAATATGGCGATAGGAAAGTTTTGTGCAACGTCAGGATTCGCTCCAATCGCGCTTCCGACGATCGGGGCGAGTGCGCCGGTGCCGGCCACAACCACGGAGAGGTTACTCAAAAAGTTTGCCTTATATTTTAAGCGTTCATTTTCGGCAGACACGCCCATTGTGATGTCACCAATCAGCTCAACGCGAGCGATTGTACAAAGAGGATCCGTCTACGCCTAGTGTGTTTTGAGCCTAGACGCACCGGCCCCCGTCCACTTCCAACGCCACGCCGGTGATGAATTCCGATGCGGGGTCGGCGAAGAACACGGCCGCATTCGCAATATCCGAGGGGCGCGACATGCGGCCCAGCGGGATGCCGGCCACGAATTTCGCGCGCGTCTCCGGCGTATCGGGCGAGCCCATGAACTGCTCAAGCATGCCGGTCTCGCCGATGACGGGATTGATGGCGTTGACGCGAATGTTCTTCGGTGCCAGCTCCGCCGCCATCGACTTCGTCAGCGTGATCGCCGCGCCCTTCGAGCCGTTGTACCAAGTGAGCCCCGGTCGCGGCCTGATGCCGGCCGTCGATGCGGTGGTTATGATCGAGCCGCCGCCGCGCTTTTCCATCTCCGGCACGCAGGCCAGCGTCGAAAGATAGATCGCCTTCACGTTGACCGCGTAGATGCGATCGAACTCGTCTTCGCCGACGTCGAGCAGCGGCTGGTTGCGATGCGTCACGCCGGCATTGTTGACCATGATGTCGAGGCCGCCGAACGCAGAGACTGCGGCGGCAACCATCGCGTCGACATCGGCTTTTCTGGATACGTCGCAGGCAAACGCCTTGGCGCGATCGCTAAAGCCTGCCGCAACCGTTTCTGCCGCCGTGCCGTTCAGGTCGGCGACGAGAACCTGCGCGCCTTCGCGCACGAATGCCTCGACGATGCCAAGCCCGAAGCCGGATGCTCCGCCGGTGACGATGGCAACCTTGCCCTGCAGTCTCATCACGCGCCTCAGCTCTTCTTGCCGCGCTTCAAGGCCTCGACGCGATACGGACTGGCCGGATACGTTCCCAGCACCTTCATCTCGGATGAAAAGAACGACAGCTCTTCCAGCGCCAGTTTTACCGGCCGCTCCGAGGGATGCCCATCGATGTCGGCGAAGAACATCGTCGCGTTGAACGTGCCCTCGGTCTGGTAGCTCTCCAGCTTCGTCATGTTAACCGAGTTCGTCGCGAAGCCGCCGAGCGCCTTGTAGAGCGCGGCGGGCACGTTGCGCACGCGGAACAGGAACGTCGTGATGACGGGCCCGTTGCCGGGCTTGGCGTCGTCCGGTTCGTTCGCCAGGATCACGAAGCGCGTGGTGTTGTGCGCCTCGTCTTCGATGTCTTTTTTCAGGATCTTGAGACCGTAGATCTCGGCTGCCAGCCCCGAAGCAATCGCCGCGATCGTCGTGTCGTCGCTCTCAGCCACCATGCGGGCCGACCCGGCGGTATCGGCTTCCGGCACCGGTGTCAGTCCGAGCTTGCGCAACGTGCCGCGACACTGGCCGAGGGCCTGCGTATGGCTCAATACGCGCTTGATCGAGTTCACGGTTGCGCCCGGCTTCGCCATCAGCTGATGGCGCACGCGCAGGAAATGCTCGGCGACGATGTGCAGACCCGCATCGGGTAGCAGGTGGTGGATGTCCGCCACGCGGCCTGCCACCGAGTTCTCGATCGGGATCATGGCATAACTGACGTCGCCCTGCTTCACGGCCGCCAGCGCATCCTCGAACGTGGGGCACGCCACCGCCTCACCGCTTGGAAAAACCTCCGTACAGGCAAGGTGCGAGTTGGCGCCCGGCTCGCCCTGATAGGCGATGCGTTCGCGCGGCCGCCTGCCGCTGGACTTCGATTTGACAGCTTTGCTCATGGAAGGATCGCCAGGTGAGGGACGCCGACGTCAGGCGGATGCGGCCAAAAGCTGGCGCGCCCGGTCGAGGTCGGCGGGAGTATCGACACCGAGCGGAACCGTGTCAACGATGGCCACATCAATGCGCATGCCGCTCTCCAGCGCCCGCAGCTGCTCGAGCTTTTCCCGCTTTTCCAGATACGAGGGCGGCATGGAGATGAACCGCTCCAGCGCAAAGCGCCGGTAACCGTAGATGCCGATGTGGTGATAGAGCGGACCCTCGCCGTGGGGGGCAGTCGCGCGCGTGAAATAGAGCGCCCGCAGCCGGTCGGCAGCAAGCGGCGTGCCTACAACCTTGACCACGTTCGGGTTGGTCCGCTCGCTGGACTCTTCGATAGCGGCCGCAAGTGTCGAGATGTCAGGTCCCTTGTCGGCCAGCGGCGCGAGGCATGCGGCCACCAGTGCCGGATCCAGCGTCGGCAGGTCGCCCTGCAGGTTGACGATGAACTCCGCGTCGCCCTCCGGGTCAATCCGGCTAACGGCCTCAAACACGCGATCCGAACCCGACTGGTGGTCCGCACGTGTCATGACCGCCTCGCCGCCGGCAGCGCGAACGGCCGCCAGGATTTCTTCCGCATCCGAGGCGACGACGACACGGCCGGCCTCGGCGGCCATGGCGCGGCGCCAAACATGCACGATCATCGGTTCGCCATTGATATCGGCCAGCGGCTTGCCGGGCAGCCGCGTGGCCTGCATGCGCGCGGGAATGACGATCAGGTTTCTGCTCATGTTGATTAGGCTCTCGCAGTGCTGGTAGAATCGCCCTCGCCGCACCAGGATGCCAGCGGCGGACAGGCCGGCGGGCCGATCGGTAAGTGACAAATGGTCTCGGGGCAAGGGCCGACACTGGGCCTTGGTGACCTTGCACCCGATCAGTGTTCACATATAGAACGCCTAAGAGTGCTTCCGGAAAAGTGTGAAGCGGTTTTCCGGTAAGAAGCACGACGAAAGTGAGTGCTTCCGGATAAAGTGTGAAGCGGTTTTCCGGTAAGAAGCACGACGAAAGTGAGTGCTTCCGGATAAAGTGTGAAGCGGTTTTCCGGTAAGAAGCACGCCAAAACAGAACGAATTCTGCACGGGAAGCGGGACCCGATGATGGACTCATTCGAATTTTCCAAGATCGCAGCCGCTGTGCTGCTGGCGTTGCTGGTGATCGTCGGCGCACGGACGTATATCCAGTCGCACCATCCGCATTATGACGAAGCCGCGGGCTACCAGCTGCCCGCGCCGCCGCCGGAGGAAGCAGCCCCCGCCGCCGGTGCCGCAGCCGAAAAGGCTCCGGCATTCAATCCCGCGGAGGTCGTTGGATTGCTCAAGACCGCCAAGCCGGACGCTGGCAAACAGGCGTTCGGCAAATGCATGTCTTGCCATACGGCAGACAAGGCTGCAGCCAGTAAGGCGGGCCCGAACCTGTGGAACGTCGTCAATCGCAAGCTTGGCGGGCGCGACGATTTCAAGGGTTATTCGGATCAGATGAAGGCCAAAGGCGGCGAGTGGACCTTCGAGCATCTGGCCGGCTTTCTGCACAGCCCCAAGACGTATTTGCCGGGCACAAAGATGGGCTTCGCCGGCGTGACCAAGCCGCAAGAGCTGGCTGATATCATTGCCTATATCCGCACCCTGGCGGACAGCCCTGCGCCGCTACCGAACTAAACAATAATTAATTCGCGCCCGGTCGCCTTTTCTCTATCCCGTCCCTAAGATGGCGCGCGAAGGCGGCCGCCATCCGGCCGCGATGCATGGGGAGAACGGTTCCGTTGCGCTGGGCGAACGTTCGCAAGAAAGCTGCTGTCGCTACACTTCTCGCGCTGGGTGCAAGCCTGGCGCTTACGTTGCCAGCCTCGTCATCTCCGCAGGCACAGAAGCGCTATCACGCGCTGTCGCTGATCGGCGAGCCGAAGATGCCGCCGGACTTCAAGCATTTCGACTGGGTGAACCCGGACGCGCCGAAGGGCGGCACGTTGCGCCTGGCCGTGCCCGGCGGATCATTCGATAGCCTCAACCCCTTCACCACGCAGGGTGACCAGGCCGCGGCCATCTCGCTTATCTACGAAACGCTGATGAACGAAAGCCCCGACGAGAACTCCACGGAGTACGGGCTGCTCGCTGAATGGGTGTCGTATCCGGACGACTATTCCTCCGCGACGTTCAAGCTGCGCGACAATGCCAAATTCCATGACGGCCAACCCATCACAGTCGACGACGTGATCTTTTCGCTTTCCGCCTTGAAAAAATCCCACCCGCTCTTTGCGCTCTATTACAAGAACGTCGTTGCCGCCGAGAAGACGGGCGACAAGGAAGTCACCTTCCGTTTCGACGTGAAGAACAACCGCGAATTGCCACAGATCGTCGGCCAGCTGCTTTACGTGCTGCCGAAGCATTTCTGGGAAGGCACCGATCGCAACGGCAACAAGCGCGATCTGTCGAAGTCGACGCTGGAAATCCCGCTGGGCTCCGGACCCTACAAGGTCAAGTCCGTCGATCCCGGACGCTCGATCAGCTACGAGCGCGTGAAGGATTACTGGGGCAAAGATCTGCCGGTCAACATCGGCCAATGGAACTTCGACGAGCTGCGCTACACCTATTATCGCGACAAGACGCCGGCATTCGAGGCGTTCCGCGCCGGTTCGGTCGACTACTGGTCCGAGACGATGGCGCGCGACTGGGCCACGAAGTACGAGGATCTGATCAAGACCGGCCTGGTGAAGAAGGAAGCGATCCGCACGTACGGCCCGTGGGAAATGACCGGCTTCGTCTTCAATATGCGGCGCCCCGAATTCGCTGACCCGCGCGTGCGCCAGGCCTTCAATCTCGCGTTCGACTTCGAACGCATCAACAAGATGAACTTCAACGGCCTCTACCTCCGCGTCGGCAGCTTCTTCGACGGCGGAAACCTGAAGGCGACAGGTTTGCCGGAAGGCCGCGAACTGGAGATCCTCAACGAGGTGCGCGACCAGGTGCCACCGGAGGTTTTCACCACCGAATGGAAGAACCCGCTCAACGAGACGCGTGACGACTATCGCAACCACATGGCCGAGGCCATGAAGCTGTTCAATGCAGCCGGCTGGACGCTGAAGGGCAAGCGCCTCGTCAATGACAAGAACGAACAATTCCAGGTCGAATTTCTTATTCCGATGAGCGAGATCGTCGGCGTCGTGGACGTCTACGTCAACGAATTGAAGACGCTGGGCATCGACGCCAAGATCCGCGTCGTCGATAGCTCGCAGTATCAGCGCCGCGAACGCAGCCGCGACTACGACATCGTCATCGATCGTCTGGCGCAGTCGTTTTCTCCGGGCAACGAGCAGCGCGAATTCTGGAGCTCGGCGGCAGCCGACATGCCAGGTAGCCGCAACACGATGGGACTGAAGAGCCCGGCGGTGGACAAGATCATCGACAAGGTCATCTTCGCCAAGGACCGCGCTGAGTTGGTTGCCGCCACGCGCGCACTCGATCGCGTGCTGTTATGGAACCACCTGATCGTGCCGCACTGGGACTATCCGTTCGAGCGCGTCGCCTACTGGGATGTCTTCGGCCGTCCCGGTAAGGTGCCGTCGCAGCGCGTATCCGCATCGCGCACGTGGTGGTTCGATCCGGAAAAGCAGAAGGCGGTCGCAGCCGCCCGGGCACGCCGATGAGGTGGCGGATCACAGCCGTCATGGCGGCCGCGGCAGCAGTTGTCGCGACGCTCTTGCCCGCGCCGTCTGCGCAGGCAGAATTCCGGCACGGCCTCTCCACCTTCGGTGATCTGAAATATCCGGCCGGCTTCACGCACTTTGACTACGTCAATCCCAACGCGCCCAAGGGCGGCAAGGTGGCGCTGGTCGGCTCCGGTGGCGTGACCAGCTTCGACACATTCAACGCTTTCATTCTCAAGGGCGACGCGGCCGAGGGGCTTGGCCTGCTCTACGACAGCCTCATGAGCGGCTCAGGCGACGAGCCCGGCGCCGCTTACGGCCTGGTTGCCGAGAGCGCCGAACTGGCGGACGACAAGCGTTCCGTCACCTTCAAGTTACGCCCTGAGGCCAAGTTCGCTGACGGCTCACCCATTACCGCCGACGACATCGTCTTCTCGTTCAACATCCTGAAGGAGAAGGGACACCCCGTAGCCTTCCGCCGCCGCCTTCGCGACGTCACGAAAGTCACGGCGCTCGACCCCGCCACGGTGCGTTACGACTTCCAGGGCGAGCTGATCCGCGACCTGCCGCTCATCGTCGCCGGCCTGCCCATCTTGCCGAAGGCATGGTGGTCGACGCGCAATTTCGAGGCCAGCTCGCTTGAAAAGCCGCTCGGCTCCGGGCCTTACGAGATCGGCAGCTTCCAGCCCGGCCGCTTCGTGTCCTATAAGCGCCGCCCTGACTATTGGGCCAATGACCTGCCGGTTAATCGCGGCACCAACAATTTCGATGAGGTCCGCTACGATTACTTCCGCGATCGCCAGATCGGCTTGCAGAATCTACTGAGCGGCACGTTCGATTTCCGCGAGGAATTCACGGCCAAGGACTGGTCGATGTCCTATGGCGTGCCTGCCGTGCGTGATGGCCGCATCAGGCGGCTGGTGGTGCCCGACGGCCGCCCGTCCGGTGCGCAGGGCTTCTTCCTGAACCTGCGGCGGCCCCAGTTCAAAGATCCCCTCGTGCGCCAGGCCATCGGCATGGCGTTTGATTTCGAGTGGAGCAATCGCTTCCTGTTCTTCGGCCTCTATTCGCGCACGCAGAGCTTCTTTGAAAACTCCGAGATGAAGGCCGTCGGCCCGCCGTCACCCGCAGAAGTGGCACTGCTGGAGCCCTATCGCAGCAAACTGCCGCCGGAAGTGTTTGCCCAGCCTTACGTGCCGCCCCAGAGCGACGGCTCTGGATACAATCGTGCGCAGCTGAAACAGGCCAGCGACATGCTCGATCAAGCCGGCTGGAAATTCCCCGACCAGGCCAAGGGCTGTTCGTTCTTCTGCCGCTTTGCAACGGCCATGGCCATGCGGCAGGCAGCGCCGGTTCGCCTGCGCCGCAACGCCGACGGCGACTCGCTCAAGGTCGAGGTCTTGTTGTTCGAAGACTCGTTTGAGCGGATCCTGCTGCCGTTCGTCAGCAACCTGCGCTCAATTGGCATCGACGCCAACCTGCGCCGCATCGATGGCGCCCAATATCAAAAGCGCCTGAAGACGTTTGATTTCGATATCGCCACGCAACGCTATGTGGTGGGCCTGACGCCCGGCATCGAGATCGTCAACTACTGGGGCAGCGAGGCGGCAAAGCAGGAAGGCAGCCCCAACCTCGGCGGCATCGCCAATCCCGTGGTCGACGAACTCGCCGGCAAGGTCATGGCCGCGCAATCGCGCGAAGAACTGGTCACCGCCGCGCGCGCCATCGATCGCGTCATGCGCGCTGGGCACTACTGGGTTCCGCAGTGGTCGAAGGGCAACCACACCATCGCGTTCTGGGACAAGTTTTCCTGGCCCGAGACAAAGCCGAAATACAGCCTCGGTGCGCCGATGACCTGGTGGTACGACGCGGACAAGGCAGCAAGGCTGCGCGCCAAGACTCCGTCCGACGAACCGCCACCGCCCGCTGCAGCGCAGGCAACAACTCCCGCCGCTGCCGCGCAAGCAACAACGAAGGAATGAGGAGCCTAACCGGCGAATGTCCAATTATCTCATAAAGCGCCTGTTGCTGATCATTCCGACATTGTTCGGCATCATGCTGTTGACGTTTCTGCTGGCGCAGGTGATGCCCGGCGGCCCGGTGGAACGCATCATCGCGCAGCTGACCGGTACCGAAAGCTCCATCTCGCAGCGCATCGGCGGCGGCGGCAGCGACGTCGGCGGCGCAGGGCAGAACCAGGCCGGTGGCGCAGGCGACAGCGTCATGTCGAAGTATCGCGGCGCCCAGGGCCTCGAGCCGGAATTCATCAAGGAGCTGGAGAAGCAGTTCGGCTTCGACAAGCCGGCGCACGAGCGCTTTTTCAAGATGATGAAGGATTACGCCACCTTCGATTTCGGCAAGAGCTACTTCCGCGACACCCCCGTGCTCGATCTCATCAAGGAAAAGCTGCCCGTCTCCATCTCGCTCGGCATCTGGATGATGTTGATCACCTATCTGATTTCCATCCCGCTCGGCATCCGCAAGGCGGTGCATGACGGCGAGAAGTTCGACACCTGGACGACGACGGCGCTCATCATCGGCTATGCCGTGCCCGGCTTCATGGTCGCCGTGTTCCTGCTCATCATGTTCGCCGGCGCTTCGTTCTTCCAATGGTTCCCCTCGCGCGGCCTGTGGTCGGAAAACTGGGACGAGCTGTCGCTGATCGGCAAGATCGGCGACTATTTCTGGCACTTGACGCTGCCCATCATCGCCATGTCGCTGGGCGCCTTTACGACGATGACGTTCCTCACCAAGAATTCGTTCCTCGATGAAATCCGCAAGCAGTATGTGCTGACGGCCCGCGCCAAGGGCCTGGATGAGCCGCGCGTGCTCTACGGCCACGTTTTCCGCAACGCGATGCTACTCGTCATTGCCGGCTTCCCGGCCGCGTTCATTGGGGCGTTCTTTTCCGGCTCCATGCTGATCGAGCAGATCTTCTCGCTCGACGGACTGGGATTGCTCGCCTTCGAGAGTATCGAGAAACGCGACTATCCGGTCGTGTTCGCCTCGCTTTTCGTGTTCTCACTCATCGGTCTCGTCGTGAACATCATCTCCGACTTCGTCTACACCCTGGTCGATCCGCGCATCGACTTCGAGAGCAGGGAGGTCTGAGGCCGTGGACACCCCAAAGAATTCAGCAGTCATGAGCCCTGTCATCAACCAGGACACGACGATTGCCGGCGCCGGGGCCGAAGCCCCGGCCGCTACCGGCTGGTGGGCCGGCGTGCGCGAGCGCTATGCGCTGTCGCCGCTCAACCGCCGCCGCTGGGAGAACTTCAAGGCCAACAAGCGCGGCTATTGGAGCCTGCGCATTTTGTTGGCGCTGTTCGTCATCACTGGCCTCGCCGAATTCATCGCCAACGACCGGCCGCTCATCGCCTCCTACAAGGGCGAGATGCTGTTCCCGGTATTGGTCGACTATCCCGAAACGAAGTTCGAAGGCGGCTTCCGCGCCACCACGCAGTATCGCGATCCCGCCATCCAGGACGAGATCAACAAGCACGGCTGGATGGTGTGGCCGCTGATCCGCTTCAGCTACGACACCGAGAACAAGGATTACGTGCGCCGCAAGAACGCGGAAGGCATCTGCCTGGGCTATCCCGCGCCGCCGCCGTGGGCGACGAGCATGCCGCCGTGCGACACCGATCCCGCACAGCTCGCGCGCTTTGAGACGTTGGGCAATACCAACTGGCTCGGCCTCGATAGTCAGGGCCGCGACGTACTCGCCCGCGTCATCTACGGTTTCCGCCTGTCGCTGCTGTTCGCCATCATCCTGACGTCCCTGGCCTCCGTCATCGGCATCGCGGCAGGTGCCGTGCAGGGCTATTTTGGCGGCAAGATCGACCTCTTCGCCCAACGCATGCTGGAAATCTGGACATCGGTGCCCTCGCTGTTCGTGCTGCTGACGATGTCGGCGGTCTTCGAGCCCGGCTTCTGGACGCTGCTCGGCATCCTGCTTCTGTTCGAATGGGTCACGCTCGTCGGCGTGGTGCGCGCGGAATTCCTGCGCGGCCGCAACTTCGAATACGTGCGCGCCGCCAAGGCGCTGGGCCTGTCCGACGGCCGCATCATGTTCAAGCACGTTCTACCCAACGCCATGGTGGCAACGCTGACGTTCCTGCCGTTCGCGCTCTCCGGCAGCGTCTCGGCCCTGACCGCGCTCGACTTCCTCGGCCTCGGCCTGCCGCCGGGCTCGCCGTCGCTGGGCGAACTGCTGCTGCAAGGCAAGAAGAACCTGGAGGCGCCGTGGCTCGGCCTGACCGGATTCTTCGTCATTGCCACGCTTCTCTCGCTTCTGATCTTCATCGGCGGTGCCGTGCGCGATGCGCTCGATCCCCGCAAGACCTTTAAATAAGGGGCTCGCCGTGGCCAAAGACACATTGATCAACGTCAAGAACCTGGGCGTAGCGTTCCGCCAGGGTGATACCGTCACCCGCGCCGTCAACGGCATCTCGTTCGAGATCGGCAAGGGCGAAACGGTGGCGCTCGTCGGCGAGTCGGGGTCCGGCAAGTCGGTCTCGGCGCTGTCGATCATGCAGCTGCTGCAATACCCGGCCGCGTCCCACCCGACCGGCGAGATCTGGTATGAGGGCCGCGACGTCCTGAAGATGAAGCCGGAGGAGCTGCGCAAGATACGCGGCTCCAAGATCTCGATCATCTTCCAGGAGCCGATGACGTCGCTCAACCCGCTGCACACCATCGAGAAGCAGGTCAGCGAAACGCTCAAGGTCCATCGCGGCATGGACGACAAGGCCGCCCGCGCGCGCACGCTGGAACTGTTGGAGAAGGTCGGCATCCGCGAGCCGGAGAAGCGCCTTGCCGCATTCCCGCATCAGCTCTCCGGCGGCCAGCGCCAGCGCGTCATGATCGCCATGGCACTCGCCAACGAACCCGAACTGTTGATTGCCGACGAGCCGACAACGGCGCTCGACGTCACCATCCAGGCCCAGATCCTCGAGCTGCTTGCCAAGCTGCAAAAGGAAATGGGCATGGCGATGCTGCTCATCACCCATGACCTGGGCATCGTGCGCCGCATGGCTGAGCGCGTCTATGTCATGCAATCGGGCGATATCGTCGAACAGGGCGCGACCGAGGAAATCTTCACCGCGCCCAAGCACGCCTATACGCGCCAGCTGCTCGCCGCCGAGCCAAAGGGCAACCCACCCCAGTCGGTCGAGACCGGCGAAGTCGTCGTCGAGACCAACGATCTCAAAGTCTGGTTCCCGATCCACAAGGGTCTCTTCCGCACCGTCGTCGATCACGTGAAAGCCGTCGACGGCCTGTCGCTCAAGCTGCGCGCCGGCGAAACGCTCGGCGTCGTCGGCGAATCCGGTTCCGGCAAGACCACGCTCGGCCTCGCCATCCTGCGGCTCATCTCCTCCGAAGGCCCGATCGCCTACATCGGCCAGCGCATCGATGCCTTCGACAGCAAGCAGATGCGCCCGCTGCGCAAGGACATGCAGATCGTCTTCCAGGATCCCTACGGGTCGCTGAGCCCCCGCCTCTCGATCTTTCAGATCATCGAGGAAGGTCTGGAGATCCAGGCCCCAGACCTGACCTACGCGCAGCGTCGCGAACGCGTTGTCCAGGCCATGAAGGAAGTCGGCCTCGATCCGTCCGGACTAGACCGCTATCCGCATGAATTTTCCGGCGGCCAGCGCCAGCGCATCGCCATCGCCCGCGCCATGGTGCTGAAACCGAAGTTCGTCATGCTCGACGAGCCGACCAGCGCCCTGGACATGAGCGTCCAGGCCCAGATCGTCGACCTGCTGCGCGACCTGCAGCAGAAGCACAACCTGGCCTACCTGTTCATCAGCCACGACCTGAAGGTGGTCCGCGCGCTGAGCAACCACGTGATCGTCATGCGCGCCGGCAAGGTGGTGGAAGAGGGCCCGGCCGAGCAGATCTTCTCCAATCCGCAAGAGGACTACACCAAGGCCCTCCTGGCCGCCGCCCTCGACCTCAAAGTCGCCCACCGCGCCGCCGTGGCAACCTAGTTGAACAACGCTGCGTTGGCTACGCGCGTCGAACGCGATATAGTAGGCGCCATGTCACGCAGCCATGTCATAGCCAAGATCAGGGAGAACTCCGAACGCCTGAGGGCGCTGGGTGCGGGCGCTGTTTACCTTTATGGCTCTCATGCCCGGGATGAGGCATCCCCAGCTTCCGACGTCGACATTTTCATCGATCGCCAACCTGGCGCCAGATTCACATTCATCGAACTGACCGAATTTGAAGTCCTGTTGAGCGAAGCACTCCACACGGATGTCGATGTCTCCACGCGCAGCGGGCTCCATCCAGCCTCGAGCGCCGAGATTGAGCAAAGCGCCGTCAGGGTACTCTAGTGGCACCGCGCTCGGCCATTCCGCGCCTCCACGACATTCTCCAACACATTGCGATCGTTCGCGAGGCCGTAACTGGTCGCGACCTTGAGCAGTTCTCGAAGGACCCCATCCTGCGGTTGCAGTCCAGCGCGCAGTGGAGATCGTATCGGAAGCCACACGCCATATTCCCGATGAACTTCAGGCGCGGCATCCACTAGTGCCATGGAGAAACATCAAAGCGATCGGCAACAAGCTGCGGCACGAGTATCAACGCGTCGACGCCGACATCATCTGGGACATCGCCATCAAGCATCTTCCGGCTCGGGAGCCTGTGATAGAGTCGATCCTTCACGAACTGCAGACTACGGCAGCGAAATCATCAGACTGACAGCCCATGATCCAAGACGACGTTTATCGCCATACACTGCAAGGCACGATTGAAGGGCTGCGCTACTGGGTGCCGTCGATCGCCGATGTTGCGCATATCGCCGAGGGTGGCGGGCCCGATTTTTGGCATCTCGACGTTGCGCCGAAAAGCGCAGGCGGCTGTTCGTTCGAGATGCTGCTGCGTCATGACCAGCATTACGATCTGGTGCTCGCGGATCAAAGCTACGAGTTCCTTCCCGTCCCCTCGCTTGCGATCTTCCTGCCGCTGGCCGAAGCCATTATCGAGGGACGCGTGGTGCAGCGCCGCTGGACCAGCACGCAGACCGGTGCGCTGCGTGCGGTTGAGACGTTGGTCAAGCTGGGTGACGGCAGTGTGTGGCGTGAAGGCAGCAGCCAACCCGGCGAAGGCTGCGAAAGCCGCGATCACCACTTCCTGCCATACCGGCGCTAGAGCCGCGGACGCGGCGCAGCTTTCCGTTAAGGCCCAACATTACGTGGCCGCGCCGTCGCCGATACGTTTGATCGTCCGCAACGGCGACCCGGCCTTTGCGATGCGGTCGGCGGCCTCGGGCAACGTCTCGACGACAACGGCCATATGATGCGCATTGGCGTGCAGCAGCATCAGGCCATCCACCATCATGCCGACATGTCCGGGCCAGAACAGCAAGTCGCCGCGCTTCAGGTCTTCAAGCTCCGGCGTGATCGCGATGCTGGTGCCGACTTCTGCTTCCTGCATATCGCTGTCGCGTGGACACAGCACGCCCGCTGCATCGAGTGCGTTCTGCACCAGCCCCGAACAGTCGATGCCGATACGGGAACGGCCGCCCCACAAGTACGGCGTGCCGATCAGCATCTCGGCGACCGACACGTAGTCGCGCACGAAACGCCCCATCGGCGCAATGTGCCGCGTGTAGACGAAGCCGCCAGTGGTCAACAGACAGAACTTGTCGTCGCCCTCCGCAACGCTCAGCTGGGCATTCAAGCTCAAGTGCATCAATGGCGGCGCCTTGATGTCGGGCACAGGGTAGAGAAATGTCCCGATGGAGCGCACGCGATGCGTCGGCTCCTGCACGTCCTGGCCGAGCGTGTCGGCCGGCAGATAGCCGACATAGCCGTCACGATCGAGCTGCACCCAGGCCCAACCATCGGCAATGTCGTAGACGACGAGCGTTTCGCCGAACAACGCCTCCGTATCGAGCGCAGCATTGGCCGCCGGCCGCCGCCGCAACGGCACCGACGCCCGCATGATCTGACGCGCCTCGCCTTCCACGAACTGCGGAACCTCGACGCGACCGGCCAGCAATGTCGAGGCGAGGTCCGATCGGAACGCGTTGCGCCGCGGGTCAAGCCCGCTCAACCGCGCGATCACGTCTTGCCTAGGTATGTTCGCCACGCGGTCCGGCAGTGGTGGCGGCATCATTGCAGCGTCGTCGCTCATGTCCCACCCGCTTCGGCTTCCAGTGCTGCGAACACGGCGCGCGCGGTCTGCGGCTCTCCGCCTTTCGGCCCTAACGGCCGCCCGGCCGGACGCCAGCCGAAGAGATCAAAATGCGCGAACCGCTTCGCGTTTTTTGTGAAGCGCTGTAAAAATAGGGCAGCCGTGACCGCGCCCGCGAACGGCGACTCATACACGTTATTCATGTCGGCAACGTCGCTATCGAGATGCCGTTCGTAGCCGGGCCACAGCGGCATGCGCCACAGCGGATCGCCGGTGCTTAAGCCGTGGGCGTTAACGGCGGAGGCGAAGGCCTCGTCGTTCGTGAAGAAGGCCGGCAGGTCTGGGCCGAGCGCAACGCGCGCCGCGCCCGTCAGTGTCGCAAACACCAGGATGCTGTCGGGGCTCTCCTCGTCGGCAAGCGAGATCGCGTCGGCCAGCACGAGGCGGCCCTCCGCATCCGTATTGCCCACTTCCACGGTTTTTCCGCCGCGGCTCTGCAGCACGTCGCTCGGCCGGAACGCATTACCGGCGATGCTATTCTCAGCGGCCGGAATGAGAATGCGCAGCCGGACATCTAGGCCGGTGCCCATGATGAGATGACCGAGCGTCAGCGCCGTTGCGGCCCCGCCCATATCCTTCTTCATCAGCAGCATGCCGGCGGCCGGCTTGATATCGAGCCCGCCCGTGTCGAAGCAAATACCCTTGCCGACAAGGGTAACGCGCGGCGCATCAGGCCGGCCGCCCGGCTTGCTCCAGGTGAGATCGATGAGACGCGGCGCGCGTGGGCTGGCGCGGCCGACCGCATGGATCATCGGAAAGTTCTGCTCCAGCAGCGCCGTGCCCGTGATGACCGAAATGCGCGCACCGAAACGTGTCGCAAGTGCCCGTGCCGCATCTTCCAACTCATCCGGTCCCATGTCGGACGGCGGCGTGTTGATCAAGTCGCGCCCCAGCCAGACCGCCTCGACGCTATTCATCAGGCGCTTCGCATCGACCTTTTCGGGAATGCGCAGGCGAACGGAATCTATGCCGCTCTTTGCCTTGTACCGGCGGTAGCGATAGGCACCCAATCCCCAGGCCAACGCCGCCAGCTCCGGCGCCGCGCAATCGCCCGCCAGGCGATAGGTGCCAGGCGGCAGCGATGATGCAAGTTGACCCGCGAGCAATTCCGACGGCCCGCACGGGTCGCCCGCGTGACCGTTGCCGAGCCCGAGAACCACGCCGGCCAATCCGCCGTCGGACCCGGGCAGCAAGGCCTGCTTTTTTGCGACCGGCTTGAAGCGCACGGTTTGCAGCCAGCGTTCGTGCGCGGGATCTCCGGTGTTGCCCGTCTCGCTGCCGTCGTTGCAAAGCCAGATCGGCGTATCGCGGTCGTGTTGCGGTCCCGTCGCGAAAACGTGGTCTAGCCCTGCGGCGTCTTGTGTGCTGCTTTTGTCTTGCATGCGACGGTGGAAACCCCGCTCAATGACGGTTAGGACACGTCCGTGTCGACTGGCGGCATTATCCGCAACGGTCGCAAAAACACAATTCGCTTCGGGGAAGTCGAAAGCATGTCAGGAGCACACTATCGCCTTGTCATAGGCAACAAGAATACGTCGAGCTGGAGCCTGCGGCCTTGGCTGCTTATGCGCCGGCTGGCCATCGAATTCGACGAAATTCGCATCAATCTGCGCGACCCGGAGTACGCAGAGCAGATTAAGGCGCATTCGCCGGCCGGCAAGGTGCCGGTTCTCTGGGCCGGGGACTTGATGGTCTGGGACAGCCTTGCCATCCTGGAATACCTGGCGGACAAGCACCCGGATCTGGGCATCTGGCCGTCCGACATGACGGCTCGCGCCATCGCCCGGTGCATATCCGCCGAAATGCATTCCGGCTTCCAACCGCTTCGCGAGGCCTGTCCGATGTCGATCCTGTCGACGTCACGGCATCAGGATGAGTTCCCTGATCCGGTTGCCGCCAACATCCGGCGCGTGGTCGCGATCTGGATGGAGACGCGAAAACGATTCGGCAAATCCGGCCGCTTCCTCTTCTCCAAGTTTTCAGCGGCGGACGCGATGTATGCGCCGGTCGCATCGCGACTCAAGACCTACGTTCCGGAACTGGCGGCCTACGGCGACGACGGCACCGCAAAAGCCTATATTGACACGCTTTTCGGCATGCCGGAGATGACGGAGTGGGCCAACGGCGCGCAAGCGGAAATGAGCCTGACATAAAGGGCACACGGATAGCGTGAAGCATCTGTTGACCTCAGCGCCCGAAGCAGACTCTCCTGTCTCTACAAGAGATTGATTTGGAGCGGTCGATGCAAGACGAGCCGGGGGGCAAGGCGTTACGCTGCAAGCGCGCAGCAGGCCTTACCCTGGCCGCCGTGACGCTTGCGTTGATGCTCGGCGCCTGCTCGGAAGCCGGGCAGTCACTCGACGCCGCCTTGAACAAGACCAGCGGCGAAGACAGCAAGCCGCCCCTCAGTGAGCTCGACCAGGCCGCCAAGAAATACGCCGAGAGCCCCACGGACGCCGACGCGGCGCTGGCGTATTCTGACCTGCTGAAGCAGAACGGCCGCAAGCCGGAAGCACTCACCGTGCTGCAGAACGCCAGCCAGGCCAAGGCCGGAGACCGCCGCCTGATGTCGGCCTATGGCAGACTGGCCCTGGACCAGGGCAAGCTCAGCTTGGCCAAGGGTTTGCTGGAAGCAGCCGACGACCCCACCAAGCCGGATTGGCGCGTGGTCTCCGCGCGCGGCACAGTGCTGGCGAAGGAAGGCAAGCACAGCGAGTCGATTGCCTTTTTCGAACGCGCCCGGCCGCTATCCAATGACCACCCCTCTGTGATCAACAACCTCGCGCTTGCCTACATGATGAGCGGCGAACCCGCGAAGGCCGAACCGCTGCTTCGGCAGGCAGCCGCCGCTGATCCTGCCAACGTCAAGGTCCGTCAGAACCTCGCCCTGGTCCTCGGCCTGCAGGGACGCTACGACGAAGCCAAGACTTTGGCGTCCAAGGATCTGTCTCCCGAAGCTGCCGCCTCCAACACCGAGCTGATGCGGAAAATCGTGCAGCTGGAGCAAAAGCCGGGAACCAAGGCGGACAAGGCCGTCGCCGATACCAACTGGGATACGTCGGCCGAAGAGCCAAAGGCCAAGCCAGCAGCGCGCAAATTGGTAGCGCCCGCGGCCACGAAGAACGCTGCGCCGAAGGATCAAGGCCTTCGCGGTTCATCGGTCGAGACGTCCAGCACGGAATAGCGAAGGGTCCGCTAATAGGAAATGCCTGCGGCCGTTGTCCGAGCCCTACTGCGTGCCCAGAACGTAGGAAATCACCATCGGTGCGATGATAATGACGAACAGCACCGGCAGAAAAAATATGATCATCGGCACGGTCAGTTTCGGAGGCAGGGCCGCAGCCTTCTTCTCCGCTTCCGACATGCGGATATCGCGGTTCTCTTTCGCCATGACCCGCAGCGCCGAGCCGACGGGCGTACCGTAGCGCTCAGCCTGGATAAGCGCCATGCACACGGCCTTGACGCCGGGAAGTCCGGTTCTGAGACCTAAATTCTCGTACGCCTGGCGCCGGTCCTGCAGATACGAAAGTTCAGCCGTCGTCAACGAGAGCTCTTCGGCAAGCTCAACGGACTGGGACAGGATTTCTTTCGAGACTTTCTGAAATCCCGCCTCGACCGACATGCCCGATTGAACGCAGATGAGCAGCATGTCCAGCGCATCGGGGAACGCCTGCCTGATCGCCTGTTGACGCTTGTCCGCAAGGTTTTTCAGAAAGAGGTTCGGTAGATAATAGCCGGCCCCCGCCGCAGCCGTCGCCATCAGCAGCTTGATGATTGCCGGATGCGACGTAACGTTCATGACGAAAAGGTAGAAGATCGCGATCAAGAACACGATCGGCGGCGCAGCCATTCGGAAGAAGATGTACGTGACGAGAGGCCCCTGGCCACGCAGGCCCGCCGTCTTCAGCTTGTTGCGCAGCTCCTCCGTATCGAATTGCTTGCGCAGGTCGAACCGATCGACGATTTGCTGCATGAAGCCCTTGGGCTTCTCACCGCGCAGGTTGACGCGCTCCTTTGGAGCAGTCTCGCTGAGGCGCTGGGAACGCATGGCGTTGCGCTCCAGCGCCATCGTCTTCATGCGCTCAGCCCCGCGGTCTTTCACCAAAAGCGGCATGACGAACGACAGCACCGTTGCGAATGCAGCGATCGCCGCAAGAAGCGTCGCCAACAGCGGAGGGCTCATCAATGTGTCGAAAAAGGCCATTGCGCTGCTTCTAGAATTTGAAGTTGATCATCTTCTTCATGGTCAGAACGCCCATCCCCATCCACATCAGGCCCATCAACAACACAAAATTTCCCAGAGTCGTTGTGAACAAGGGAGCGAGATATTTCGGTGAAAGCAACGAAATCATAACCGCCACAGCCGGAGGCAGCGAGCCGAGCACCATGGCGCCGGCTTTCGCTTCCGAAGACATGGCTTGAACCTTCATGGCCAATTTGGCGCGGTCGCGCAGCACGCCGGACAGGTTGCCCAAAGCTTCCGACAGGTTGCCGCCAGCCGCCTGCTGGATCGCGATAACGATGGCAAAGAAGCGGACCTCGGGTATGGGCATGCGAATTGCCATGCGATCGAGGCTATCCGCCATCGTCACGCCCATCCGCTGTTGATCCACGACCTCACGAAATTCGCTGCAGACCGGCTCGGGGCTCTCTCGCGCGATGATCTGAAGGCATTCGTTCAGCGGCAGGCCCGCCTTGATGCCGCGCACGATCAGATCGACCGAATTGGCGAACTCGTTCGTGAACTTCATCGTGCGCTTGTTGATCTTCCGGTTAAGCCAAAAGCGCGGCAGTCCGAACGTTCCGACGAACAGGCTCAGCGGAATAAAAATGGTCGATAGCGTCGACGGAGGCAGGGCGAGGTAGGCGGCCAGCGTCACGACGATGCCGGTAACAGCGCTCCAGAGATAGAAGACGCGCGGCGATATCTTCAAACCGGCCCGTTGCAGCCGAACCTGCAGCGTGGCGCGCTTGCTGGCCTTGTTCCGGTTCTCGATGTCCTTGAGCGTTTCAGAGACAGCTTTGCGGCGCGTTGCGGTGGTTTCGTTTGCCGTTCGCGTTGCCACGCGGATGGCCCGCGTTTCGGTAACGAGCCGTTTGCGCTGCTCGCCCTGGTCCGCTCCGGAAAGCAAGGGCCAAAGCAGCGCCAGCGCCAGGGCGCCAACACCCGCGGCAGCAAGAAGGGCGGTCAGCAGCTGCAGAGTGCTGTCATCCATTAGTTGTCTCCTAATGGATTGCCGTTCGCATCAACAAGTTCGGCCGCCGAAAGCGCCTCCGCCAAGCGGCCCTCTTCCTTGTAATACTGTGCACGCTCCCAGAATGCCGGACGCGCGATGCCGGTCGACCTGTGGCGTCCGACGAGTCGGCCATTGGGGTCGTCGCCGGTGATCTCAAAGACAATGAGGTTTTGCAGCGTCACCGTATCGCCTTCCATGCCGACGACTTCGGTGATGTGCGTCACCTTTCGCGAGCCGTCGCGCAGGCGAGACGCCTGGATGATGATGTCGATGGACCCGGCCACCATTTCCCGGATCGTGCGAACCGGCAGGTTATAGCCGCCCATCATGATCATCGACTCAAGACGGCTGATGGCTTCGCGCGGACTGTTGGCGTGCAGCGTGCCCATCGAGCCGTCGTGGCCCGTATTCATGGCCTGCAGCAGGTCGAATGCCTCAGGGCCGCGGACTTCACCGACGATGATGCGCTCCGGGCGCATACGCAGGCAGTTCTTGACGAGGTCACGCATCGTAATCTCGCCCTCGCCTTCCAGGTTGGGCGGGCGGGTTTCGAGACGAACCACGTGCGGCTGCTGCAGCTGAAGTTCCGCCGAATCCTCGCACGTGATGATGCGTTCATCGTTCTCGATGCACGACGTCATACAGTTGAGCAGCGTAGTCTTTCCGGAACCGGTACCGCCGGATATCAGGATGTTGCAGCGAACGCGGCCGATCACCTGCAGAACAGCCTTGGCCTGCTCGCTGATCGAGCCATAGCGCTGCAACTGGTCGAGCGTCAGCCGGTCTTTCTTGAACTTACGAATGGTGAGCGCAGGGCCATCGATGGCCAGCGGCGGCGCAATCACGTTGACACGCGATCCGTCCGGCAAACGCGCGTCGCAGATCGGGCTCGCCTCGTCGACGCGCCGGCCAACCTGGCTGACGATGCGCTGGCAGATATTCATCAGCTGCTGGTTGTCGGCGAAGTGCACACCGGTCTTTTGCACCTTGCCCGAGACTTCGATGTAGGTCGTGTTGGCGCCATTGACCATGATGTCGGCGATGTCATCGCGCGCCAGCAACGGTTCCAGCGGGCCGTAGCCGAGAACGTCGTTGCAGATGTCTTCGAGCAGTTCCTCCTGCTCGGAAATCGACATGACGACATTCTTGACTTGAATGATCTCGCCGACGATGTCGCGAATTTCTTCGCGCGCCGCCTGGCCATCCAGCTTCGCCAGTTGTGTCAAGTCGATGGTGTCGATCAGCGCATTGAAAACGGTGGTCTTGACGTCGTAATACTCTTCCGAGTGCCGGCGCTGCTGGACGGGTTCGGGCGGCCGCGCTGCCGGTGCGGAGGATGGCTTGGCCGTGGCGGCCTTTGGCTCCGGCGCCTTCACGGCAGCGGCTGCAGCTGCGGGGGCTGCACCCGGCCGCGTCTGTACTTCGCTGTTGCTGCGCCTGCCGAACATTGCCCTGGTCCTAACGCTTCAGCTTGAGCCGCTCGAGCAGCCCGATCTTCTTTTCGACGCGCTCTTCGCGATGGGCGAGCGCCAGTGCCAGCTGCCGCAGCGACGGAACGGCGCGCGCCTTGGCGTTGGTCTCGGCAATCATCTGCCCGTTGTTTGCTGCCTGCCCGAACGTTTCGATGTCGAACTCGATGACAGCAGCAGCCTTCAGGCCAAGCGCCGCCTCGAATTCCTTCACGGCAATCTCGGGCCGCTTGGGCAAGCCGACGGTGTTGAGCACGAGATGAGGCGGGCTATCGTTGCGCCGTGTCTGCCGCAGCAGGTCGACGATATTCTTCGCGTTGCGCAGGTTGGCGAGGTCGGGCGCCGCGGTGATGATGACTTCATCGGCCTGCAGCAGAACGCTTTTCGTCCACGACATCCAGGTGTGCGGCATGTCGATGGCGACGAAGGGCACGTTCTGGCGGACGACATCCAGCACGGATTCACACGACTCCGCCGAAATGTCGTAGCCGCGCTCCAGCGTGACGGGAGCTGCAAAGATCGACAGATGCTCCGAGCACTTGGTCAGCAGGCGATCCAGCAGCACTTCGTCGAGACGTTCCGGCGTTGCCAGCGCATCGCCGATGCCCTGCAAGGGATCCTGATTGAAATCGAGGCCAGTCGTGCCGAACGCCAGGTCAAGGTCGGCAACCACGACGTTCGACTTCAAGGCCTCCGACAGCATCCACGCCGTATTGTGGCAGATCGTCGAAGAGCCGGAGCCGCCCTTGGCGCCGATGTACGCGTGGACATGGCCGACCGGGTCGGTGTCCGGATTATTGTAGAGATGCGAGATGCTCTCCATGATCTGCCCAGCCGTGACCGGCGCGACCAAATACTCGCTGACACCGCGTTTCAGCAGCTCGCGGTAGATCACAACGTCATTCAGGTGGCCGATGATCACAACTTTCGTACCAGCGTCGCAGTGCTCGGCCAGGGTATCGATATCGGAAAGCAGCTTCTCGCGCTGCGCTGTGCTCTCCAGCACGATCAGGTTCGGCGTCGGGTTCGATCCGAAATGCTGCAGCGCCGCCGGGCAACCGCCCATGTGGATGCTCACGTGCGTCTTCGACAGGCGGCGGTCGTCGGCCGCGATTTGCATGGCGCCGGCGACGGGCGCCGTCTCGCAAAACACCTGGATCGAAATGCGCGGCACCGGCCGGGCGCTGGACTGAACAGGCTCATCCGCTTCGGCAACGAACGCCATGTCTGCCAGATCTTCCAGATCCGGTTGTGTCGTCGGGAGGGCCGAATGACTCATTGCTGCTGGACCCTAATTGGCTGATGAGGTGCTGGCTTTTTCGTCTTCAGAACGCTCGGCGCCTGTCGGTTTGCCTTCGCGATACTTCTCCCAGGTCGTGTCGCGCCGTTCCGACGAGCGATCCGATTCCGAACGCGGCTCGACGAGATCGGCAGGGTTCGCCACCTGGTTGGCGAAGTTGCGCTGCGTGGCGCAACCGAAATTGTGGTACGGCAAATTCTGCGGCTCGCGCGCCAGGTTCTTGGGCCATTCGCCGCATTCCGGCGCGTGCGCGACATACCGGAAGAAGGCGACGCGCACGGGTGCGGCGCGCTCATTCGATGCGTGGTAGGCCTCGAGCGCAACCGACGTCTCCGGGATGCCGCCTTCGTTCAACAGATGACGCACCTGTTCGACGGCATAAGCCGCCTCGACCTCGTTGCCTGAGCCCGCGGGCGCTGCAACGACCAGCTTCGTGTTGCCGGCATCCGCAGCCCGCGCGCGCGCGGCGAATTCGATTACTTCCGCCTTCTGAGCCGGCGCTAGGCCGCGCGACCCACGCGGCACCTTCAGCGTCAGTAGTTCCGGTTCGCGCGAAACGGCGATCGGATGCCGCTGCGCCGGATCGATCTGCGACCAACCTTGCACGCGCGTGGCGTCTTCGTCGGGACGGCAACCCGTGAGCGCCAATCCTGCAGCCAGCAGCGCAACGCCAGCCGCGATCGTTCGCGCCGTTGCACGTTGCATCGAACCGGATCTGCTGTTCTCAACCGTCATCATCATTCTCCAGCAACACGGCTCATTCACTCGACGATGTATCCGTAGTCGCCTTTAAGATCGCCTGGCGGCATCGCGCTTCCGCGGCCGTAGATCTTGTTGACGTGCCCGAGGAAGTTCGCCTCGCGGTCGGCCGCATCGCCAAGACCATCGAGTGGGCGCGACAATTCCTTGCGAGCCGTCGGGCGCACCGTATAGGGCGTCACGATCACGACGAGCTCGGTCTCCTTCTTGATGAAGTCGCGGCTGCGGAACAGCGTGCCCAGCACCGGCATTTCCTTGAGCCCCGGGAAACCGTCGATGTTCTGGCGCGTATCTTCTGAGATCAAACCGGCGAGCGCCAGCGAACCGCCCGACGGCAGCTCAACGGTTGTCCGCGCCTGGCGCTTGTTGATGACCGGGCTGCCGCCGACAAATTCGGCAATCTCGCTCACAGCCGTGTCGATCTTCAAACTGATGCGGCCCTCGGTCAGCACGACCGGCGTAAACGACAGCTGCACACCGAATTCCTTGTATTCGACGGTTCGGGTGCCGGTCGTTGCGTCGATGCCGGTGACGAACGGGATTTCACCACCCGCCAGGAACTTGGCAGATTCGCCGGAGATGGCGGTCAGGTTTGGTTCAGCCAGCGTCTTGATCAACCCATCGCGTTCGAGCGCGCGAATGGCGTGCGTGATCTGGTCGTTGCCCCCGGACCACTTGCCGGCAACGCCGGAGTTTCCGACGGCTCCGCCACTGCCGGGAATGGACTCGAGCGCGTTGACGAGATTGCCGGTCGCAGGAATGACGCCCGGCAGCGGCATGTTGCCCAGCGTGTTCCCGGTCAGCGGCAGGCCGTTCGCCGCGAGAATTGCGGTGGTGAAGTTGCCCGCGTTGATGACGGCGCCGAGGTTCACGCCGAACTGCTTCAGCATATTGCGCTGAACCTCCGCCACGACGACGCGGAGCATCACCTGCTCTTCGGCCTCGACGGAGAGGAGGTTGATGATAGATCCCTTGCCGGCTTCGTCACCGACCGTAGTCGTGCTCGCTCCGCCATTCGCGGCGCCGCCGCTACCTGTCGAAGCGCCGCCAGAACGGCTGTCGCTCGTGAACGTCGGGGTAGCAGCCGCAAATTTCGCAGCGATTGATGCCGCACGGTTGGAATCTGCCGGTGACCTCACCGAGCCGGTCAAAACGATAGCGTCTCCAGCGATCTCGGTTTTGATCTGCGATCCGGGGATCAAGCGGCGCAACAAATCGTCGATGCTGGCGAGATCTGCGCCAACTGAGATCTCGAGTGTCAGCACACGATCGCCGTTGGCGTCGAAGAAGAACGCGTTCGTCTGACCGGTCTTCTTGGCGATCAGGAACACACGGTTCGACGTCTGCACAACGGCATCGACACGATCCGGGTCGGCGACGAGCACGTCGCGGAGTTCGAAGCCGAATTCGATCATCATGGACTTGCCGGAGCCGAGCGCCAGCTTCCGCGTGCGCGCTTCGCCGCGGCTGTTGATCTTCAGCACCGAGCCGTTCTGTTCGATCTGGCGTGCCGTGTATTGCGGCTCCTGTGCAGCCCCCACGGAGGGCGCCAGCGAGAAGAGCGCAACAGCAGCCAAGACCTTCCACACCATCTTCATTAAAGCGCCGCCCTACAACAACTCAGCATTCAAAACTCAGTTGACGCCACTGACCTGCGACTTGTTTCCGTAACGCAGGACACGAATGGAATTGCCGCGATCCTTCTTGCCAAAGTCGGCATCCGCCGTGGCATCCTTCTTTGGAATGTCGGCGATCGACCGCAGTGCTAGCGAGATTTCTCCCGTCGAATTCGCCTGCGCGAGAACTTCGCTCTGGCGTGGCGTCATTTCGAGCGTGGCTGTATCGGCCGATGCTGATGCCGACTTGTCGCCTTCTTTGTTCTGGATCTGCTGTCCGATGGCGAGCACGCGCACGTTGCGGAACAAAATCTCGCTGACGACGTCTTCCTGGCCGGTGCGGCCACGCATGCGGCGAATGAGAATGACGTCGACATGATCGTTTGGCAGGATCAGGCGCCCCGCGGCCGTCGCCTCGGTAATCTTGGTCGAGATCGCGCGCATGCCGGCGGGCAGGATGGCCGCGAGAACGCCGCCCTGTCCGGCCTTGATGAGCTTATCGGTTGTGATGGGCTCGCCAGCGATAAGCGGCGCGCGCACGACAGAGCCGGTCAGTCCGGCGATAGTCTCCGGCGGCGAAGACCGCGTGATGAATGATGGCGACACAGCCTCTTTTGGCCACGTCTGCCAGCGGAATAAGCCCTCGTTGGCGATGGCGCCGAGGTCGATTGCAGCGGCCGCAACCAGAACTTCGCTGACGTCGACTTTGACTTCGACGGTGGTTTCCTTGGCGGGCTGATTGACGATGCCCTGCATCAGCACGAACGCGCCAAGCCCGGCTACGCCGGCGATCGCGATCCCAATGAGCTGACCCGTTTTCATGTCGCATCCAACGTCTGAACAGCCCCCGGCCCAACGCGCAGGGACATGCAGACAGTGCGCCACAAATATCTATGATTCTTTAATCCGCGTGCCGGAACGAACCGCGCCGCGTTGTTTATCCAGTGATTCGTTGTAAGGCGTTCAGATCAGGGCTTTAAACAGCGCAGAGTAGGGGAAAAGCACCAGGGCGGCTGCGCCAATGGCAAGCCCGTATGGCATTCCGGTCTCAGACCGATGGAGCCGAACGGCCCACTCCGGGATCGGCAGAGCGGCAGCCGGATAGCCGCGATACGCGACGAGCGCGAGCAGTAGCACCGAACCGAACATCGCTGTCACGAGCAGGAACGGGGCCAACTGCGGCAGGCCTAACCAGAGCGCGCCGGCGGCAAGTAATTTGGCGTCTCCGCCGCCAACCCAGCCAAACGCGAACATCACGACGCCTGCGACGAGCATGATTCCGCCCGCCGCGAGATGGCTTGCGACCACATCAAGCGGTAGGCCGGCGATCGGGAAGATCAACAGGAAAGCGGCCAGGAGACCCAACGAGATCCGATTTGGGATCGTCATGGTCAGCATGTCCATCGCCGCAGCAAAAGCCATTGCCGCAGGAAAAATCAACAGAAGCGATGACTGGTACATCCGTGCCTTCCGAAATTTAGTTCGAAATCGCGGCGCCAAGTGTAGAGCCGATGAGTTGGTAAGCGCCTTTCAGGCTTTCACTACTTGTCGAAAGTGCGCCAACGATGAGGACTGATATCAAACCAGCGATCAGCCCGTACTCGATCGACGTTGCCCCGCAACGGCAGTTTGCGAACTTTTTCACGGTCTGCCCTATATGGGTCGGGTGCTGGGCCAGCTCGGAGGCAGGCCCAGCACTCATACTACTTTGCTTCCGAAAGCTTGGTGCTGACCAAGCCGAAGATGCGCTTTAGCTCGGTGCTGATAGTTGGCAGTGCGACGATGATGGCGATGCTGACGAAGCCAGCGATCAGACCGTATTCGATGGCCGTAGCGCCGGACTCATCCTTGGCGAAGCGCGAAAGAAGGTTGGTCATAGAATTACTCCTTACAAGTCGTGTTGTGATGCCATTGATCCAGCTCATCGCGGAACCAGAGAGGCCTTGCGCTGAACTAGCTTGACCATACGCACGATCGATTAAACTGAAGTAAATCTGCCAGCGGAAAGCTGAATTTCTCGGTTCGTCGGTGTTAATCAAGAGAATGCATAGTAGTATAAAGTAATTCTAGAAAAATATGCACGCGGGCGGATAATTAATGTCGATTACAACAACAATAATGATGGCTTGCAGACCAGCATCTGTCGTTGTTTCACGTTAACCAAGCGGAAATGCCAAGTATATCTGCGATACATCCTTGGGTTGATATCATCAAGCCGGCTCACAAGACTGCGTCGCTCAGGCTGGGCGGAAGCGGTGAGCTCATGAAATTGAGAGTTTCGAACGCCAGCCATGCCGTCCCGGCACGGCCGTTGGCAGTTCCTTCACCAATTCGCAGTCAAATTGCCGGAAGTGATTCATCAAAGGGCGGTCCGCCATGAGCCGTGACATCAAGCTGTGCTTGCTTCGCTTCCCATTGGCGATGGCTGCTGCTTTTGTCTTTCTGTCCACGCCTGCGGTTCAAGCTGCCGACCTCATCGTGCATTATGATCAGTCTCAGCTGCTGCGCCTGTCTCGCCCCGTGGCCGAAGTCATCATTGGCAACCCGTCGATCGCCGACGTGACGGTGCAGGGGGCAAACCTGCTGGTCGTGACCGGCAAGACGTTCGGCATCACGAACATCATCGCGCTGGACGCCGACCGCAAGATCATCAAAGACCAGCGCGTCATCGTCGAGCGTGACGAAAACCGCGTCGTCAATCTGCATAAGGCGGGCGTGCGTCAGTCCTACAGCTGCACACCCAACTGCTCGCCCACGCTGACGATCGGCGATGACACAGCTTACTTCGAGCAGATCCAAAAGCACTCGGCAGCGAAAACCGGCTTCTCCAATAGCGAAGCGCCGCCGGCCTCTCAGGGTGCACCGTAGCCTCAGCAACATCTTCTTTACTATCGCGCTAGTCGCCTTGCAGCCATTACCGCTCCTTAAGGCCGGCCCGCTACCATGCGGCTGCACGTTCATAGTGATCCTCGGCATTCATGCATAAACATCCACACAACCGCGTTCGGATGGCGCAAGTTTTTTGCCGCTTCGGCAGGGCGCGCGACGGCGCAACGGCGATCGAGTTTGCCATGGTGGTGACGCCCTTCCTGATGCTGGTCTTTGGCGTCATCGGTATCGGGCTGTTTTTCTTCACCGAGACGGTCCTGGACCAGGCCCTGAACGCGAGTGCCCGCCAGATTCGAACGGGCCAAAGCCATCAGACGGCAACAGGCGAACTCACCGTTGGAGATCTGAAGAAGGACGTCTGCGGCAGAACAGCCGGCCTCATTTCCTGTGGCAAATTGAGCCTGATCATCCAGAACAGCGACACCTGGGACAACGTGACGACGATACCCTCGTGCACCAACACAAGCGGTTCCGTGGTCGGATCCAACTACGCCGACACCATTCCCGTGTCGACCGGCGCGGGCGGCCGCGAGCGCGTCGTGATCATCGTCGCCTGCTATCCCTGGGAGCTATTAACTTCTATTCCGTATCTAGGTTTGGGTAACGTCAACGGCGGGTCGGCGCAGTTGATCCAGTCTGTCATGGCATTCAAGAGCGAGCCATACTGATGGGAGCAGCGATGGGCAAGATGCGCTGCCGCGCCAAGCACTTCATCGGCGTCGTACAGGCGTGCCGCCGGAACAGCGATGGGGTTGCTGCCATCGAGTTTGCTTTCATCGCGCCAATCCTGATGACGATGTTTTTTGGCGTGTTCGAAATGGGTCGCGCCTACGCAGCGCACCGCCGGTTCCTTAGCGCGACCAATATGATTGGCGACCTGGTAGCGCGCGAGAAGTCCCTGTCCCAAGAAGGGCTGCGAAGCGTCTACCAATTGGCTCCCACCGTGATGGGCAGTTACGGCAGCAGCACGGCAACATTGACGGTGGAAGTTCTACCCATCCGGATGCCGGATCCCATCGCAAAACCGAACGACGTTCGCATTTACGCAACGCCGGAGCGATTCGACAAATCCACGCCCTCATGCGGCGCCCAGACGGTGACGCAAGACGTTAAGGATCTCCTCGCGAACACGACCGAGGGCCTGATCATGGTCACCTCGACCTATGCCTACAAGCCGCTGTTTGCTTACCCGCTCGTCGGCTCGATGACGTGGACCAACGTGGCCACATTTGCGCCGCGACAGAATTGCGTCGCGTTCGGCACCGGCACGTCTGCGAAGAGCTGCACCAACCCCTGCTGACCTACGAGTATTTGTCGTGACTGGCGACAAATGGTGGAAGCACGGCAGATAGGCGCTTTCAACTGGTAAAGTCGAAAGACCTTCGCCGTTTTGAAGAATGAATTTTGTCTGAAACGGCTATCGATTGCTTTACCTTTGCCCGCAATGCCCCTTATGCTGAATAAGAACTCAATGACTTAAAAACGCAAGTGAGGGCGCCGAAAATGGGACGCCGTTCAGTACATACTGCAGACGAGTTGCGTGAACTTATATTGGGCGCATCTACTGAATTGATTGAAGCGAATGGTCTTGCCGGATTATCGGCTCGCGAGATCGCACGGCGCATCGGTTACTCACCGGGCACACTTTATAATATCTTTGAGAATCTCGATGACCTGGTGCTGACCATCGAGGGCCGCCTGCTTGATCGCCTGGATCAGGCGTTGGGCGACGTGCCTCCGGCAAGCAGCCCGACGCAAACCGTGCATCGGCTCGCTCAGGCGTACCTGCGGTTCACGCACGAAAACCCGAAGCTCTGGAACTTGCTGTTCGAACATCACCTGCCCCCAGGGCGCGAGGTGCCGGCATGGTATCAAACAAAGCTCGAAGGATTGTTGTCGCGCGTGGAAAACGCTTTGGCTCCGGTGCTGACCAGATCAGACGACAAGCGCCGTGCCGCGCGTGTGTTATGGGCTGGCGTGCACGGCATCACCTCACTGGCCACGACCGACAAGCTGTCGATTGTTTCCACGGAGTCGGCCCCCGCGCTCGTCGATGATCTAGTCTCGGCCTACCTCAAAGGCCTAGGCGAAAAACAGGACCAGCTCGCGACCTAGCTGGCCTTACCCCTTCATGGCGCTGCTGCAGGCACAGTACCCGGAACGGCGACGGGTGCGGCCTGCTGCGATTCCGCAGTGGATCGCTCAACCGCAGGCGCCGGCGTTACTGAACCTGTCGTGATCGAGCCATCAGCACCGGCGCGAACCGGCTCACCGGCGATCTCGGATCGTTTTGCAGGGACCACACCGAACCACTTGTCGGCGGGCAATAGCCGCGCGTGCAGTCCGGACCATAGATCCCGCGACGCGATGCCTTCCACGAACGGCTTCGTCGAGGGCGCCAGGAACGCCATGAGCAATGTCGCGACGAGCATGCCGGCAGTCGCCGCGGGATATCGGCGGTCATAGAGTTTCATCGCCGTGCCGAACGACGACTTGATGCGCGTGTCCATCACGTCCACCGAGTACATCTCGTCGAGCGTGAGGTGCACCAGATAGCCGATGAGAAGGAAGCCTGCAGCGAGCCAGGCCACGCCGTCATGCCGGCCGAGCACGTAGCGGAACACGACCGCCGTGGTCACGGCACAGAACAGGCCGGCGAGAATGGAATGCCAAACGCCGCGATGCACGGACAGCCTGTGGAACGCCGTGTGCAGCCCGTAGCGCACGAACGCCATGGTGCCGAGCCACAGCACCCAAAGCTCAGCAATCGATCGCGTCGTCGCGAACGTGAAAAGTACCGCAAAGGAGAAGAAAACGGCGAGCCCTGCGAACATGGCCCGGCTCGGACGCGATTCCTTGAGGTCGATGTCCGGAAGCACGGACCCCAGCACGCCCGCCATCGTCACGGCGATGAGATTTTCCGGCGCAATGACGTCCGCCGCCAGGGTTAGCGTCGCGAGACCACCAGCCACCACGGTTCCCACGCCGATGTGCGTCGTGAAATTCGCCATGGTGAAACTCCTTTGCCTGGCACGGCTGAAACGGTGCCGCATGGACCACCAAGCATCAGATTCGTTGCGCCCGTGGCAGCCAGCCCGGCGTGCCGACTGTGGAAAAAGCTTTGTTTCCACGGCCGACGGTGCCGATCGGTCGCGGACAATTTTGCTGTGGTATTAGGCACGCAAGTCTGGCAACAGGGCTCAACGAGCCTGCAGGACCAGCGGCAGGCAGCACCCATCGCCGCCAGGACCATCGCGCCATGACGCTGAATGAGCGCCCATCGGAAAGCGCAGTGCTTTCGGCCATCGCGCGCACTGCGGTGATCAGCATCGCCGTCGCCTTTGCCGTAATGGCGATCAAGTATCTGGCCTATTATGTCACCGGCTCTGTTGCGCTCTACTCCGACGCGCTTGAAAGCATCGTCAATGTCTTGACGGCGATGGCCGCGCTTGCGGCAGTCTCAATCAGCGCCAAGCCCGCGGACGACAACCACCCCTTCGGGCATACCAAGGCTGAGTACTTCTCGGCCGTGTTCGAAGGCGTCCTTGTCGTAGTGGCGGCGATTTTGATTTTTCGCGAGGCGTACTACGCGTTTCTCGCGCCGCGGGCGCTCGAACAACCCGCGCTCGGCCTGGCCATCAATGGGGTCGCAACGCTCATCAATGGCGGCTGGGCGGCTTATCTCGTGAATCGCGGCCGCAGCTGGCGCTCGCCTGCCCTCGTGGCAGACGGCTGGCATCTGGCCACCGACGTCTTTACGTCGATAGGTGTCATCATCGGGCTAATTCTTGCGTCGATGACTGGCCTCAACGTTCTAGATCCTATCTTGGCGGCTGTCGTTGCGCTCAATGTGCTGTGGGCTGGCTACAAAATCATGAAGCAGTCGCTGAGCGGATTGATGGACGAAGCCGTCGATGCCGGGATGGAAAAGCGCATCCGTGCCGTCATCCAAGAGAGTGGCCACGGCGCGCTGCAGGTGCACGACATCCGCGCGCGCACCGCCGGCCGCATGACATTCATCGAGTTCCATATGGTCGTCCCTGGCGCGATGACGGTGTGGGAGGCCCACGTGATCTGCGACCGGGTGGAGGATGCGCTGGAGGCAGCGCTCGAATGTACGGACGTTTCGATCCACCTTGAGCCGGAACACAAGGCCAAGGCGGAAGCCCCCGTGGTGTTCTGACGTGACCGAGGGCCACGACAGCATTCTGCGCCTGCCGGACGGCACTAAAGTCGGCCTCGCCGTCTACGGCGATCCGGCGGGATTGCCGGTTCTCGCGTTCCACGGCACACCCGCATCCCGGCTGATGTACCGCAAGGGCGACGCGGCAGCGCGAAAGCTTGGCCTGAAGCTGATTGCGACCGACCGCCCGGGTTACGGGCTTTCGCCGATCGATCGCAATGGAACATTGGCATCGCGCACCGCTTTGCACGTCGCGGTCGCTGATACGCTGGGCCTCGACCGGTTTGCACTGGTGGGCATCTCCGGCGGCAGCCCCTATGCCGCTGCTCTCGCCAGCCGCCTGGCCGACCGCGTGACCGCATTGGCACTCGTCAGCCCGATGGGACCCGTCGCCGACTATGTCGCGGCAGGCCTGCCGCGTCTGCCGTTGCTGCAACGCCGCTTCTTCTTGAATCTGTCGCAGCGCGGCTGGCTTGTTAAGCCAGGGGCGGCGCTGGGCGTCGCAGCGTTTCGCGCCGCACCTCGCGCCTTCGCTCACGCGTTCAAGGGAGCGCTGGGCGGCGATGATAGCCGGATACTGTCCGACCCAGGTGTGCTTGATGGCTTGATCGAGATGACGCGGGAGGCGCTGCGGTCTGGGGCGGCCGGTGCTGTAGCAGACTTCCGTATTTATGGTCAGCCCTGGGCGATCGACTACCAGGCAATCTCATCTCCCGCAACGATCTGGGCCGGTACCGCCGACAAGGTGGTTCCCGTGCCAGTCTGTGCCTACCTGGCACAGCGTATTCCACGTGGCCGTCTCATCACCGTGCCCGGCGGCGCGCATTTCTGGATCCTGGAGCACGTCTCCGAGGTCCTGGCGCGGGTGCGGACGATGACCGACACTGCTCAGGTTTCCCCCGTTGAACCCGGCGCGGCCTCAGGCGTTATCCGCCCGGCCCCCAATTCCATTCCGGACCTTCCATGAAAAAGTATGCCTCCCTCGTCGTTTTTTTGGTCGTCACTGTTGTGGCGGCCTCCAGCGGCTCGGTCTTTCAGCCGGGCCCCTGGTATGCGGGCCTCGCCAAGCCGGAATGGACGCCGCCCAACTGGCTGTTTCCGATTGCCTGGTTCATTCTCTATTTCATGATCGCGATGGCCGGCTGGCTCGCCTGGCGCACCCAGGGGTTCGGCCTGGCACTAAAATTCTGGATCGCCCAGCTCGTCTTCAACGCCGCGTGGTCTTACATCATGTTCGGCGCCCACCAGATCGGTTGGGCCCTGGCAGACTTGGCAGCCATGTGGCTGGTGATCGCCGGGTTCATCATTACCGTCTGGAATTCCAGCCGGGCAGCGGGTTTGCTCTTCGTGCCCTACTTGGCCTGGGCAACATTTGCCGGCGCCCTGAATCTGGCGGTTTGGCAAATGAACCCCGGCGTCTGATGGGCGAACTCAGCGGCATCCGTACGGCTTGACTGACCAATCCGGCAGTGGTCTATCCGCTCGCATGACAGAGCCCGCCGCGACAGACACCGTCCTTATTATCGATTTCGGTAGCCAGGTGACGCAGCTCATAGCGCGCCGCGTGCGCGAGGCCGGCGTCTACTCCGAGATCGTGCCGTTCCAGTCCGCTGAAGCCGCCTTCCAGCGCCTGCAGCCGGCCGCCGTGATCCTGTCCGGCAGCCCGCATTCAACCGTCGACATCGGCAGTCCGCGCGCGCCCGATGCAGTGTTTGCCGCCGGCGTGCCGGTGCTCGGTATCTGTTATGGCGAGCAGACCATGTGCGCTCAGCTCGGCGGCAAGGTCGAGGCTGGTCATCACCGCGAGTTTGGCCGCGCCTTCCTCGACATCCAGGACACCTGCCAATTGTTCGACGGCGTTTGGGACAAGGGTTCGCGCCACCAAGTATGGATGAGCCACGGCGATCGCGTCACGGCGATCCCGCCCGGCTTTCGCATCGTCGGCACGTCCGAAGGCGCGCCGTTCGCCGCCATCGCCGACGACGCGCGCCGCTTCTATGCCGTCCAGTTCCATCCTGAAGTCGTGCACACGCCAGACGGCGCAAAGCTGCTGCAGAACTTCGTGCACCGCATTGCCGGCATCAGGGGCGACTGGACCATGGCCGCCTACCGCGAGCGGGCGGTGGCCGCCATCCGCAGCCAGGTCGGCAACGGCAAGGTGATTTGCGCGCTTTCTGGCGGTGTCGACAGCTCGGTTGCCGCACTCCTGATTCACGAGGCGGTCGGCGATCAACTGACGTGCATCCTCGTCGACCATGGCCTGATGCGCAAGAACGAGGCGGCCGACGTCGTCGCCATGTTCCGCGAGCACTACAACCTGCCGCTCATTCTCGTGAATGCCGAAGACCGCTTCGTCAGCGCGCTTGAAGGCGAGCAGGATCCCGAGAAAAAGCGCAAGACCATCGGCCGCCTGTTCATCGAGGTGTTCGAAGAGGAAGCCAAGAAGCTGGGCGGCGCCGACTATCTGGCACAAGGCACGCTCTACCCGGACGTCATTGAGAGTGTGTCGTTTACGGGCGCTTCGTCGGCCACGATCAAGTCGCACCACAACGTCGGCGGTCTGCCAGCGCGCATGAATATGAAGCTGGTCGAGCCACTGCGCGAGCTGTTCAAGGACGAGGTCCGTGCGTTGGGCCGCGAACTCGGATTGCCCGACAGCTTCATCGGCCGCCACCCGTTCCCCGGCCCGGGTCTCGCCATTCGCTGCCCGGGCGGCATCACGCGTGAGAAACTCGAGATCCTGCGCGAAGCCGACGCGATCTACCTGGATGAGATCCGCAAAGCCGGCCTTTACGACGCCATCTGGCAGGCCTTCGCTGTGCTACTTCCAGTGCAGACGGTTGGCGTGATGGGCGACGGCAGAACGTATGAGTTCGTCTGCGCGCTTCGCGCTGTCACCTCGGTCGACGGCATGACGGCCGACTTCTACCACTACGACATGAGTTTCCTCGGGCGCGCGGCCACGCGCATCATCAACGAAGTGCGCGGCATCAACCGCGTCGTCTACGACGTAACCTCCAAGCCCCCCGGTACGATCGAGTGGGAATGATATCAGTCGCATTCGGACGATCCGTCCTATGCGTTGAAGAACATAGTACTTAACCGTGCTCGCGACCGGCGCGTTTCTGTTCAACGCCGCTTAATCAACGTCAGCTAACGTCGGCAATCTAAATTTTTGTTGTGACGTCTTTGGCGAGTGAATTTTGTGTCCGGGCCCATCCCAATCTTTGCCGACGAGGCCGTGCGCCTGGAGGTTCTGCGCGAGTACGATATTCTCGATACGCCTCCGGAGGGCAGCTTCGATAACATCACGCGCCTGGCCAAACTCATTCTCGGCACGTCGATGTCTTCCATCTCGTTGATCGACAAGGATCGCCAGTGGCTCAAATCCAGCCAGGGCATGGATACCCAGGTTACCCCGCGCTCCGTCTCGTTTTGCGCGCACGCGATCACTTCTCCGGACCCACTCATCGTTTGCGACGCTAGTCAGGATAAGCGCTTCCGCGACAATCCCCTGGTCCTGGGCGAACCGCATATTCGCTTCTACGCCGGCATGCCGCTCGTCACGACCGCTAATGCCAATCTCGGCGCCTTATGCGTGCTCGATCCCCATCCGCGCGCTGGAGGCGTGAGTGCCGAACATCTCGACGCGCTCTATGCGCTGAGCCGCATGACGGTGGACGCCATTGAACTGAGGCGGCTGGCCGTGCTCGACAGCCTGACGGACCTGTTGACACGCGGTGCTTTCCGCCACGCCGCCAAGTCCGAATTTGCCGGCGCCGTCCGCGACGCCTCGCCCTTGTCGTGCGTAATCATCGACATCGACCACTTCAAAGCGATTAACGACACGTACGGCCATGCGATCGGCGATACCGTTCTGCGCAGCGTGGCGGCGATGCTGCGCGCCGAAACGCGCGCGTCAGACCTGGTGGGCCGCATCGGCGGCGAAGAGTTCGCACTCCTGCTGCCAAACACATCGATCGAGGTCGCTATACGGTGCGCCGAACGCATCCGCGCCACGCTCGCGACGATGCTGGTTACGGTCGCGGGCAAGCGCCTGGCGCTGACCGCAAGCCTTGGCGTGTCCACCTGTCAGCAGCACGACGAGGCGATCGAGATGGTGATGGCCCGAGCCGACCGGGCGCTTTACGCCAGCAAGCATGCCGGCCGCAATCGCGTATCCGTGGCGGCCGACCCTGCTCAGTCCGTGAGTGCCGCCTGATCATTTCCTAACGCGCACGCGCCGATGTCGTGCTAGATCCCGGGTCCGCATCGGCTGACGGATCAGGCAGTGATTACGCTCTACGGCATCAAGAACTGCGACACGATGAAGAAGGCGCGCGGCTGGCTCGACGCGCATCACATCGCCTACGCGTTCCACGACTACAAGGCGTCGAGCATCGATCCCACGCGCCTCGCGGCGTGGTGCAACGAGCATGGATGGGAAATCGTGCTCAACCGAGGCGGTACAACCTTCCGGGCGCTGCCGGACGCCAGCAAAGCCGGACTCGACGAAGCGAAGGCCATCGCCCTGATGATGGACCAGCCGTCCATGATCAAACGGCCGGTCCTCGACGTGGGCAAACGCCGCATCATCGGCTTTAAGCCAGCGGTCTATCAGGCCGCTTTGCAGACGGCATCGTCTTAACGGCCGCCGCTATTGCTCCGTCGCTTATGCGAAAAGCGCCGTAAATAAGGCAGCCCATCCCGCGAAAGGATCTGTGATTGTTGAAACGAATAATTAAACGGCGTGAAGTACTCTGTGTAAGGAGAAAATAGACGTTTCCGTTGCACCGCGTGCCGATGATGCTCGACGCCTACCCGCCATGTCCCAACGATGCGGCTCGCCTTGTCGCATTGCACGCGTATGGAATTCTAGACACGCCCGCCGAACAAACGTTCGACGGTATTACGTGGCTAGCCCAAACCATGCTCGACGCACCAATGTCGGCGATCTCGTTGGTTGACCGCGATCGGCAGTGGTTCAAATCACATCAGAACTTTGAAATCACGGAAACTGCGCGGTCGGCATCGTTCTGTACCCACGCCCTGTTGTCCGAACATCCATTTATCGTGCTCGATGCCCTCGCCGACCCTCGGTTCTCTCAGAACCCGATGGTCACCGGCGCCCCTCACGTGCGCTTCTATCTCGGCATGCCACTCATCTCGCGCGAGCGCTTCGTCCTAGGCGCTCTTTGCGTTTACGATACGGTGAGCCGCAAGGTTGTGACCAGCGACCAACTTCACGCGATGAACATCCTTGCGCGTCAGGTCATCGACACGATGGAGCTACGCAAGATCGCGCGGCACGATGGATTGACGAATCTGCTCTCCGCGGTCGCCTTCCGGCGTACGGCGGCCGTCGAGGTGGAACGCGCGCGCCGCTACGGCCGGCAAGTCTCGGTCACCGTTTTGGACATCGACCACTTCAAGACTATCAACGACACCTACGGCCATGCCGCCGGCGACTACATCTTGCGCAACGTTGCAGCAATCATCAAAGAGGAATTGCGGCCGTTCGATATCGTCGGCCGAACGGGTGGCGAAGAGTTCGCTATTCTTTTTCCCGACACCGATTTCGACGGCGCGCTGGCTGCAGCCGAGCGGCTGCGTCAGGCCATCGCCGCGTCTCCCATCGCGGTCAGCGGCACTACGGTTTCGGTAACCGCCAGTCTAGGCGTGGCCGACTGCCGGTGCGGCGAGATCAAATCGGATCCGGCGCTGGCGCAGGCCGACCACGCCATGTATCGCAGCAAGAAAGAGGGTCGCAATCGCGTGACGGCCTATGCAAGCGAGCCGCTCTCTTCTGTCACTGCCGCATAAAAAAAATACCCCTCGAGCCGGGGGGAGGGCTCGAGGGGCTCGCAATGGCTAGGCTGGGGGGAGCCTAGCTGGGGGAGGAACCGAGACCGGGGCGAGGGAGCGTGGCCCGTGATCTCGATGGTGTCAGTGTGCCAACCCGCAGACCTGACCGCTGTTCCCTGCGGCACACTAAAAATAATCTTTGAAAAGTTTATGCGGCTTCTTTGTTCAATTTGTCCTCGGCCAGTTCTGTGAGGGCCACGTCGGTGGCTTTTTCCTCTTCCAGCGTCTCTTCGAGAAGGGCGGTGGCATCCTCGAAGCCCAACATCTCAGACCAGGAGACCAGCGTGCCGTAGCGCGTGATCTCGTAGTGCTCGACCGCCTGGGCAGCCGCGATCATTGCCGCGTCCTTCGTATCTTTGTCCTTGATTTCGCCCATCAGCTCTTCGGCCTCCTCAAGAATGCCCTCGATCGCGGGACACTTGGTGGCCTTGGCCTTCTCGCCGATGGACTTGAACACGGCATCAAGCCGCTTCACCTGTTCCTTGGTCTCGGTCAGGTGTTTCTCGAAGGCCTTGCGCAGCTCGGCCGAGTCTGCGGCCTTCGCCATCTTTGGAAGAGATTTAACGATCTTGCCCTCAGCGTAGTAAATGTCCTGCAGGGTATGCACGAACAAGTCTTTCAGATTCTCGATAGCCATGGCGTCCTCGCTGACCGTTTGTTCCCGCGCAACGTGGGATGTGCCGGGGAACGCCATGAGGGCTGCGAGGTTCCTCCTTACACAAAGGTACACCCCTGGCATGGAGCCAGGGGTGCGCGCATACGAACGAGGTGAGGGCAGCTGAGCGAGGGCGCTCTATTAGTTGCCGCATGCGGATCAATACATGCAGTCGTAGTACTTGGCCTTCCAGTAGTAATTGCCGGTCTTCCAGAACATGCGCTGGTAGTAACCGCAGCCGCCGTAGCCGCCATAGCCGCCGCCGATCACGATCTTCGGGCCCCAGCCGTTGCCGTGCCAGTGCTTGTGGTGATGATGGTGGTGCTTGGGATGAAAGGTCTTGGAAAGGCCCTGGCCATTCTTGAAGCCTTGTGGACCTTTGGGGCCGGCCTGCGCGATTGACGCCGTGCCGAGGCTGAGCAGCAGCGCCGCAGCGCCGGTGGCCAGGACGGATTTTTTCAGAACGCTCATGACATCTCCTTGGGGGGACTTGACGCCACCGGTGCGGGGATCGCATCGGTGGAGCCGGGCGCCGGCTCGCATCGGGGAGGCGCGAGGGCTTGGCGCCCGGTATGCCAAGGAGAATGCAGCGCTTGCCTCGCTGCCGCTGTCCCGCAAGGAACAGGGGAGCCGCATCCGCTAGACCGGTGCCCGGCGGTCGATCGTAGCCAGCACTTGCTCTGGCTCCGGCATGGCTGGGAAGGCGTGGAAGTCGCCGCCTTTGTGCTTCAGAGCCTCGTCGAGCTGGCGATGAAACTCGTCGCGATCAACCTCGACCGTGCCGAACTGGCGTAGGTGGTCCGTCACGAATTGCGTGTCCAGCAGCACGAAGCCCCCATGGATCAGCCGCGCAACGAGATGCACCAGCGCAATCTTGGAGGCATCCCGCTGGGTGGAAAACATGCTCTCGCCGAAAAAGGCCGCGCCCACAGCGACACCGTAGAGCCCGCCAACCAGTTCTCCGTTCTGCCATACCTCGATCGTGTGGCAATGGCCTTGCTGGAACAGGTCGCGATAGAGCATACGGATGCGGCCGTTGATCCAGGTCGACCGTCTGCCAGGGCGCGCTGCCGCACAGCCATCGATGACGCCTTCGAAGTTCGTATCGATACGCACCTCGAGTGGTGTCGTGCGGATGGTGCGGGCAAGGCGCCGTGGAATGTGGACGTTGTCGAGCGGGAGAATACCGCGCTGCTGCGGTTCAATCCAATACAGTGCCGGATCGTCGGCGCTCTCAGCCATAGGAAAGATGCCGCAACTGTAGGCCTTGAGAAGGACCTGCGGCGTGATTTCAATCATGATGTCGTCACGCGACGTCATGAAAACTCGGGCTCCTGGCGTTCACGGTCGAGACGCGCTTCCGGACCGGGCAAATCAATATCCTGCAATGTAAGGGCAGGTTACGGTTTTATCGAGCTGGCAGATTGCCTATATCGCGCGGCAGCCTAGCGCGCAGGCACATTTTTGCAACTGCGCGCGAATTGGGCAGCGCTTCGGGCACTTGCGGACGCTGTGTGAAGCACATTTTCCGTCAGGCCGCAGGCTTCGCCAAATACTTTTCAAGCCAATGGATGTCATAGAGGCCGTTGGCGATATCCGGCTGGCGGATGAGATCGTTGAACAGCGGGATCGTCGTCTCGATGCCATCGATCACGAACTCGGACAGCGCGCGCTTCAGGCGCATCATGCACTCGTCGCGGCTGCGGCCATGAACAATCAGCTTGCCGATCAGGCTGTCGTAGTAGGGTGGAATGCGATAGCCCTGGTACACACCGCTGTCGACGCGTACGCCCAGCCCGCCCGGAGGGTGCCAGTACGTGATTTGCCCCGGCGACGGCACGAACGTTCGCGCATTCTCCGCGTTGATACGGCACTCGATGGCATGGCCGGCGAACGTGATGTCTTCCTGCGTGTACATGAGCTTGGCACCCGAGGCGACGCGCAGCTGCTCCAGCACGAGATCGATGCCGGTGATGGCTTCCGTCACGGGATGTTCCACCTGAAGGCGCGTGTTCATTTCAATGAAATAGAACTCGCCGTCTTCGTACAGAAACTCGACCGTGCCGACGCCGCGATATTTCAGCTTGCGCATGGCATTGGCGACGATCTCGCCAATCTTCTTGCGCGAAGCGTCGTTGAGCGCGGGAGACGGTGCCTCTTCCCAGACCTTCTGGTGCCGGCGCTGCAGCGAGCAGTCGCGCTCGCCAAGGTGCACGGCGTTGCCCTGCCCATCACCGAGAACCTGCACTTCGATGTGCCGCGGCTTGGTCAGATACTTCTCGATGTAGACCGCGTCGTCGCCGAAAGCCGCTTTGGCCTCGGCCTTCGCCGTGGCCAGCGCCATCGGCAGGTCGGCCGCCGTCATCGCCACTTTCATGCCGCGCCCGCCGCCGCCGGCGGCAGCCTTCACCAGCACGGGAAAGCCCATGGCCTTGGCCGTCTTCAAGCCGGCCGCTTCGGTTTTCACCGCGCCGTCGGAGCCGGGAACGACGGGAATGCCCAGCCGCTTGGCCGTTTCCTTTGCCGCGATCTTGTCGCCCATCGTGCGGATGTGTTCCGACGTCGGGCCGATGAAGGTGATGTTGTGTGTTTCTAGGATCTCGGCGAACCGCGCATTTTCCGACAGGAAGCCGTAGCCGGGATGCACGGCGTCCGCTCCAGTGATCTCGCAAGCGGCTAGCAGGCGCGGAATGTTCAGATAACTCTCGGCAGCGGACGGCGGGCCGATGCACACGCTCTCGTCGGCCAAGCGCACGTGCATGGCGTCGGCATCTGCGGTGGAATGAACCGCAACCGTCGCAATGCCGAGCTCTTTGCAAGCCCGCTGAATGCGCAGCGCGATTTCACCCCGGTTCGCGATCAGGACCTTGTCGAACATGTGTGCCCTTCGATGACGATCTATTCGATGATGACCAGCGGCTCGCCGAACTCGACGGGCTGGCCATTCTCGAAGAGGATCGCCGTCACCGTGCCGGATTTCGGCGCCGGGATCTGGTTCATCGTCTTCATGGCTTCGATGATCAGCAGCGTGTCACCCGCCGAGACTTTCGCCCCCACCTCGATAAAGGCCGGTGCCGCCGGATCCGGCGCCCGGTAGGCCGTGCCGACCATCGGCGATTTGACAGCGCCGGGATGCTTGCCCGGATCGCCCGCACCACCTGCCGCAGCCGGGGCAGCGCCGCCGATCGGCATCATCGCAGCCGGTGCGCTGGCCATGACCGACAGCGTCCGCGCCACGCGAACCTTCAGGCCGCTTTTCTCGATTTCGATTTCGGTGAGGCCGGTTTCGTTCAACAGCTCCGCCAGGTCGCGGATAAGCTGGTGTTCTCCGCTGCCGCCTTCACTGTCCTTTTTTGCCGTCATGCCTCGTCGTCCTTTGAATTAGGCTGGCCCTTGAGGCCCACGCTTCGCCAGGATGTTCGCCATGGCCTCGAGCGCCAGCTCGTAGCCCTTCGCCCCCAGTCCGCAGATCACGCCAGTTGCTGCCAGCGACACGTATGAATGATTCCGGAAGCTCTCGCGCCGGAAGATATTCGACAGATGCACCTCGATCACCGGCAGCTCCGCCGCCTGCAGCGCGTCCAGCAGGGCGACGGACGTGTGCGTCAACCCACCCGCGTTGATGATGATGCCGGAGGCCTGACCGCGGGCGTCCTGAACCCAACCGATCAGTTCGCCCTCGCTGTTTGACTGCCGGAAATCGATCGCGAGGTGGACCGCACTGGCCTTTGCCTGCGCCATGGCTTTCACATCGTCCAGCGTGTCACGGCCATACACCGCCGGCTCGCGTACGCCGAGCAGGTTGAGGTTTGGGCCATTCAGGACATAGACGGGCTTTGCCATGCGGGTGGCGGGGTCCAGAAGCAGTCGGTTGGGATACGGCGGAACAGGCCGGCAACGAGGCCGGAGCCATCGCCGCCGCAATGGGATTTGGCCCCACCCTCTACCAGCTTTTCTGCACCCGCGAAAGGCCGGGCAGGGCGCTCAAGCCTGGGGAAACCGGGGGCTTTGGTCCCCCTCCGGAGAAGGGGACCGGCCGATTAGCAGTATGAGCAACCTGACTTCCGGACATCGGCCACGTGGCCGGTTAGCAATTCCGCGAGGTTTTCGTAGCCGCCTGCCACAACGTGGTCGCCGACTAGGAAGAACGGCGTGCCGCCGACGTTGAGCTTTTTGGCAAGGTCCAAGACCTTGTCGAGCTCAGCCTTGATCTCCGGGCTGTCCATGTCAGCCTTCAACTTCGCCATGTCGAGGCCGAGCGCCTCGGCCTTCTTGAGCGCGGTTGCTTCCGAGGCGATGCCCTGGCCCTTCATGAGCGCCTGATGCACTTCCATGTACTTGCCCTGCTTGCGCGCGGCCAATGCCACCTTCGCAGCGCCGGGTGAAGCCTCCTGATTGATGATCGGCAATTCCTTGAAGACGAACTTCACCTTTGGGTCGTCCTTGATGACCTTGGCGATGTCGTCGTAGCTGCGCCGGCAATAGCCGCAATTGTAGTCGAAGAATTCGACGATCGTGACGTCGCCGTCCGGATTGCCGCCGATGGCAGAGTTGGGATCCTTGAAGATATCGTTGGCGTTGTCCTTCAGTGCCGCCTTGGTCTTTTCCGCCTGATCCTTCTCCATCTTGGCTTCCAAGGCCTGCTGCGCCTGCAGCAGGATCTCCGGATTGGCCATCAGGTACTCCTTGATGACCTGCTCGATCTCAGAACGGCGTTCCGGGCTGACGGGAACTTTCGCGGCTTCGGCAGCTGGTGCCGGCGCGGCTGGTGGGGGCCTGTCTTCTGCGTCCGCTGCGACGAACCCGAACGAGACGAACGCCATCGTCCCGGCTGCAAACAGCGCCATCGGCAGACCGCAACGGCGCGTCCCGTTGTTCTTCGCGGAGCCGGAATTCTTGTCGTGTATGAAAGGCATGTAAGGGACCATCTCGAACGTTGTTATGTTTCTAGCGGCGTCGTCGTGTTGGAACGTCAGCCGTCCGTCTTCGGCGGCTTCTGGGTGATGATGTCGTCGGCGGCCATCCAGTCGGGCGAATTCGGCTTCAGGCCGGCCTGGGCCCGTTTCGCGAAATCCTTGGCCATCTTGAAGTCTCCAAAGCACATCAGCCGCTGTGCGCGCGCCAGATCCGCTTTGGACTGCAGGCCTTTGGCGTAGAACGCCTCGCCGAGCGCGTTGTAAGCCCGGCAATCGTCCTCGTCGCGGCGCAGCGTTTCTTTGAGCAGGTTGATAGCCTCGTCGACCACCCCTGGCTGTTTCGTCTGGAGCAGCGCGGCCGCCAACTGCGTCTTGATGAGAGTCGGCCCGTTGCCCGCGACCTGTAGCGATTTGCGCAGCGCCTGCACGGCTTCCTGCGCGCGCCCGGCGCGCTGATAGAAGTCGCCTTTCACTTCCCAAAAGTAGGGATTGTTCGGCTGCTCCTGGATCAGTTGGTCAATCAGCGCGACACCGGCTTCGAGGCTGCCTTGGCCGCCCGATCTGAATTGGGCGATGGCGCGTGCATAACGCGCGGGCACGCTGGCATCGGACTGCGGATAGCGTTTGAACACGACACCTGGTGCTTCCAGGTAGCCCGAGAGTTTCGCGCGCATCATGTCGTGCCGCGCCTGCAACTGAGGCGAATCCTTTGCACCAAAGTAGGGCGAAGCCTCGACGAGTTGCCGCAATCGGGCCAGACGATCCCGCGCGACGGGATGGGTGCGCGCGAATGCGTTCTGGTCAGCGCCGGAAATGAACATTTCCTGGTTGGCGAAGCGCTCGAACGTCGTCAGCATGCCTTGGCCCGACTGCTGGGTGGCATTGAGATATTTCAAGCCGGCCTGGTCGGCCGCCGATTCCTGGCTGCGCCGCTCCGCCGTCAACGCGCGCATGACGAGTTCGCCGCCGCCGGCCATGACGCCCTGGCCCGCCGCCATCGCTTCCCGCCCGCCATCGCCGCCGGCCACCGCGCCGCCGATCATCGCGCCAATGCCGAGAATCTGAGCCAGCAGCATGCGCGACTTGTCCTGCGCGATACGAATGCGCAGCGAGGCCATGTGCCCGCCCTCGATATGCCCGGCCTCGTGTGCCAGCACGCCGATCACTTCGTTCGGCGTCTTGGCGATCATCAGCGCGCCGCTGTGCATGAACACGCTGCGGCCGTCCATGACGAAGGCGTTGAAGGCCTCGTTGTTGATGATGCGAACGGCGACCTGCTGCGAGCCAAGGCCCGCCGCCTTGAAGATCGGCTGAGAGTATGCGTTCAGCAGTTCTTCGATTTCGGTATCGCGCAATAGGCCTGAGCGCATCTGCTGGGCAGACGCAGGAGCGGCTGAGGCCGCGAACAACAGGGTGACGGCAGCGAGTGCCGCGCCACGCCGGGCACGAGTGCCAACTTTGATTTTGCCAATCATCGTTCGACCAGTGAAACCGTTGCCATTGGGGCCGTTGAATTGGGCGCAACCGCTGCGCCAGCGTTGTTGAGCGACGACGTTCCGGTAGCCAGGCAGCGACGCCTCACGCAAAACCTCGCGCAACCCAATGAAGCCCGCTATTTACACCGTCAATCCTGGCGGCGCAGCCGTTCTTTTTTGCTGCGGCATCAACGGGTGACATTTGGGCGCGAGCAAGGCGCGAAAGGCAAAGTTCATGGGCGATATCCCGCCAGCTGACAGTCCAGGCAGCACTAAACGCACGGCTATGGCGCAAGCCTTGCTGCGCGACCCCGCGCGGCGCAGCAACATCGACAGCTTCATCGTGATGGACGTCATGCGCATGGCCGCAGCAGATGAGGCTGCCGGCCGGTCCATCATTCATATGGAAGTGGGCCAGCCCGCAACGCCTGCGCCGCTCGCCGCGCGTGAAGCCGCCAAGCGCGCTATCGACAGCAACAACTTGGGCTACACGCTGGCGCTTGGCATGACGCCGCTGCGCGAACGGATTACCCAGCATTATTCCGAAAGCTACGGCGTGAGCGTCGATCCTGGCCGCGTCGTCGTCACGACGGGATCGTCAGCCGCTTTCGTCCTGGCGTTCCTGGCGCTGTTCGACGCCGGCGCGCGGGTGGCGCTGCCCTCTCCCGGCTATCCTTGTTATCGCCACATCTTGACGGCGCTGGGCGTCGATCCCGTCATCGTCACGACGGGCCCGGCCACGCGCTGGATGCCCGATCCAGAAGACATTGCGCGCCTGCACGCATTGGCCGGCCTGGATGGCTTGCTCGTTGCCAGCCCCGCCAATCCGACGGGCACGATGCTGACGCCGGACCATCTGGCGGCCCTGACGAAAGTGTGCCGAGACAACGGCATCTGGTTCATCTCCGACGAGATCTATCATGGCCTCACATACACGCAGCCCGCGGCGACGGCCCTGCAGTCGTCCGACGACGCTATCGTTATCAATAGCTTCTCAAAGTACTTCTCGATGACGGGCTGGCGCGTCGGCTGGCTTATCGTGCCCGATGCGCTGGTGCGCGTGGTGGAGCGGCTGGCGCAAAATCTCTACATCGCCCCGCCGGCCATCGCCCAGGTCGCCGCGCTCGGCGCCTTCGACGCGCGCGAAGAACTCGAAGCCAACCGCCGCGTCTACGCCGCCAACCGCGAGCTTCTGCTGCAGGAACTTCCCAAGGCCGGCTTCACGGATATCGTGCCTGCTGATGGCGCCTTCTACCTCTACGCCAACGTCTCCGCCCTCACCGGCGATGCGCTGGAATTCTGCGGCCGGATGCTGCGCGAGGCTGGCGTCGCCACCACCCCCGGCGTGGATTTCGATGCCGCGCGCGGCAATCAATATGTCCGCTTTTCCTACGCCGGAAGCACCCCTGACATGCAAGAAGCGGCCAGACGCTTGCACGCCTGGCCGCTTCTCAAACGGTGAACATTGCCCGGTGCTTAGGTCCGATTAGCCGCGACGGCGGCCGCCGGCGCCAAGCGACACGAAGCGCTGGCCCACATCGACGTGGATGTGGTTCATGCCCGCGTAGGTCATCGTGCCACCCGAGTGGTGGTTCTTGATCAGCCACTGAACGATTGCGCCCTTCTTGCCCGAGGGGGCATTGAAGTCGATCGCCAGGCCGTAGCGATGCTTGGACGGCTTACCGCTGCCGGCAATGACGGCACCGGGTCGGCAGGTCGAAACGATCTGCACGGCGCCGAACTGCGATTCGATGCGGCTCAGAAGCGCGCGGGCCGAAGCCTGCAGGCACGTGCGCGACGTGCCGGCACCACCATGCGAATGCGCATGACGGCTACCGCCGCGGCTGCGGCTTCCACTGCGGCTGGCAGAGCGGCGGCCGCTCTTGTGCGCGCCGTAATGCTTGCCCGAACGCTTATGCGCCCGCTGCTTGCCGGACTGCTGGGCCTTGAAGGTGCTGGCTTCGCTGTAGCCGTCACCGAAGACGCCGTGGACCGCTGCCTGCGCCGTCAAAGGCGCAAATGCGGCTAGCGCCAGTCCAAGTACTGACGTGATCAAAGTCTTGCTCATGATAATCCCTCGAAAGTGCATCCGTCATCGAAACCTCAAACCGACAGGAAGTTTTCTTCTCTTGTCGAGTATTGAAGTCGAAGATGCGTAGTCTTCACCCTCCCATGACGAGATGCGTTGACACCATTCCGCCAGCTAATGTGCTGGGGCCGTTTCTGGGAAGCGATCGTCTGCGCGATCTGCTGGGTTCAGACTGGCGTTGACCGCCGCTTAACCACGGGGCTAACCACCAGCGGCCTGTGTTGAAAATGTGGCCGCACAAGACCCGTGCGACCAACTGAGCCAGCCAGGCCAGCCAAGCCCGCTGAGTGGAAGCCTCCGTATCCGGAAAACCGCAAAGAAAAAGGGCCGGATTTCTCCGGCCCTTCCATCAGCTCAAACCGAGCAGGCGCAGTCAGCGGCGCTGCCACCAGCCGCGGCGGACGGCAGTGGTGCCAGCCTCGTCGCTGACCGGTTCCGCTTCTTCCGCGGCAGCCTCATCCGGCCGGACCACGACGCGTTCCAGCTTCGGTTCGCTTGACGTTGTGGATCGCCGCGCCCGTGGCGCGGGCGCCGCAGCCATTGCTGCCGGCGCGCTGGGCTCTGCAGCGGCCTCAACCGCTGGTTCCGGCATGGACGGCACCTCGGCCCCTTGCGAAGCCGGCACGTAGGTTTCCACCGGCAAAGCTTGAATATCTTCGGATGCAGCAGCCGGTATCCCGTTCGTTCTGCCGCCGTTGCGTCCGCGCCCACGAGGCTCACGGGCGGGACGTGCGGCCGGCTCGTCGCCAGCCCCATCCTCGTTACTATCTTGATCAACGCCCTCTGCCAAATCGGCTCTGGCGTCCCCGGTGACGGCAGTCATTGCGGCGGGTGCGTCTTCGCTGTCGAAGCCTTCTGCAGCTTCGTCCCGCGTGTCGTCGTTGGCCGCACGGGCCTCGCCGCGTTCACCGCGATCCCGGCCGCGGCGTCCACCGCGACGGCCACGACGGCGGCGCCGGCCTTCGCGGCTTTCCTCGCCGCGTGCTCCACCCTCGGCAGTGCGTTCTTCGCCACCCGCTTCATCGCCGTCCCGGCCACCGGCCTCGACGTCGATCTCTTCGATGCCGTCGTCGTCAGCTTCGCCGACGACTTCGACGCCGCCGTCTTCATCGTCGCGCTGCGTGTCGCCACCGCGATCGAACTGCTGGCGGGCGCCGTTCTCGCCATCGCGCTCGCCGCGGCGGCCACGCCGTCTGCGCCGGCGCTTGCGGCCGCCTTCTTCGCGATTTTCGCCGTCATCACGGGCCTCGTGCCCGTTTCCGCGGCCGTTGCGCGGCTCCGCACTGCGGACCACCTCTTCGCCCTCGACGACGTCGTCTTCCGCCTCGTCCTCGCCTTCAAAGCCCCAGTCCATGTTGACCGCAGCCGAGCGCGTCGAGCGGCGGGCAGCTGGTGGAACCGCCGCCGCATGGCCCTTCTCGATCGTGAAATTCGCACCCTGCAGCTTTTCGCTGGCCGTGATCGTGATCGTCAGGCCGTGGCGAGCTTCCATCTCGTTGATGTACGGCCGCTTATTGTTGAGCAGATACAGCGCGACGGTTGCCGTGGTCGTCGCGATCAGCGACGTCCGCGCCCCGGCCATCAGCGCGTCTTCCAGTCCGCGCAACACCGCCAGCGCGACGCTTTCGGTCGAGCGGATAATGCCGGTGCCCTGGCAATGCGGACACTGCGACGTCGATCCTTCGAGCACGCCGGTGCGCATGCGCTGGCGCGACATTTCCATCAAGCCGAAGTGGCTGATGCGGCCCAGCTGAATGCGGGCCCGGTCGAAGCGCAGCGCATCCTTCAGGCGGCGTTCCACCGCCCGGTTGTTGCGCTTTTCTTCCATGTCGATGTAGTCGATCACCACGAGACCGGCGAGGTCGCGCAGCTTCAGCTGGCGCGCGATTTCGTCCGATGCTTCCAGGTTGGTATTCAGCGCCGTCTCTTCGATCGAGAACTCGCGCGTCGACTTGCCGGAGTTCACGTCGATGGCGACAAGCGCCTCGGTCTGGTTGATGACCAGATAGCCGCCGGAGCGCAGCGTAACGTACGGGCTGAACATGGCATTCAGCTGCCGCTCGATGCCGAAACGCGTGAACAGCGGCTCCGGCTCGGTATGCTGCAACACGTTCTTGGCGTGGCTCGGCATCAGCATGCGCATGAAATCGCGCGCGTCGTGATGAGCTTCCTCGCCCGCAACGATGATCTCGTCGACGTCCTTGTTATAGAGGTCGCGGATCGAGCGCTTGATCAGATTGCCTTCCTCGTACACGAGGTTGGGTGCGGTCGACTGCAACGTGAGATCGCGAACGCTTTCCCAGAGCCGCAGCAGATACTCGAAGTCGCGCTTGATTTCTTGCTGCGTGCGCGCCGCACCCGCCGTGCGGATGATAAGGCCCATGCCCTCCGGGACCTCAAGATCCTGAGCGATGGCCTTCAGGCGCTTGCGGTCCTGCGGCTGCGTGATCTTGCGGGAAATGCCGCCGCCGCGCGCCGTATTCGGCATGAGCACGGTGTAGCGGCCGGCCAGCGACAGATACGTCGTCAGAGCCGCGCCTTTGTTGCCGCGCTCTTCCTTGACCACCTGCACCAGGATGACCTGGCGCCGCTTGATGACTTCCTGGATCTTGTAGCTGCGCGGCCGGCGGCGGGGGCGTGACGGCAGCTCCTCCAGAGCATCCTCTGCACCAACCTGTTCGACCGTCTCGACGTCGCCTTCCGGACCCTTGGCGGCCGGGGCTACAACTTCAATGTTGCCCTCTTCGGTGTCTTCGCCTGCCTCGTCCTGACCGGCGTCCGATGCTTCGCCGGCGCTAACGATCTCGCCGGCTTCATCGCCGTCGTCCTCGTCATCATTGTCCTCGTCGTCAGTATCGTTGTCATCGCGATCGTCTTCGGCGGCCGGCTCGTCGCCTGCCTCGTCGTCGTCCTCGTGCTCACTCTCGCCTTCGGCAGACGGCGGCAGGTCTTCCTTCAGCACGTCATCGCTGTCGTGAGCGCGCTCCGCCAGCGTGTGCGGGCCGGGAGCCTCGGGCGTGTCGCTTTCGGCCGTGTGGTCATGATCGTGTGCGTGGTCATCGGAGCCGTGTTCGTGGTCATGCCCCTCATGTCCATGCCCTTCATGTCCATGATCATCATGGGCAGAGGCCGGTGCATCGAAGATCCGCGGCTGCTCGCCGTCGCCCGGGATACGAGCGGGCCGCGAGCGCCGGCCACGATCATTGCGGCCGCCATCACGGCCGCGCTGACGCTTGGCCAGGCGTTCGGCATGGGCGTCGACTTCGGCTTCCTCGCGGGCTTCGGCAGCTGCCTCCTCGTCAAGGAGCGCCTGCCGGTCCGCCATTGGGATCTGATAGTAGTCGGGGTGAATTTCGTTGAACGCGAGAAATCCGTGGCGATTGCCGCCGTATTCCACGAAAGCCGCCTGCAGCGACGGCTCAACGCGCGTCACCTTGGCGAGGTAGATGTTTCCACGAAGGAGTTTGCGGGCGGCGCTCTCGTAGTCGAACTCCTCTACGCGGCCGGACCGCAAGACCACCACCCGAGTCTCCTCGGGGTGGGTGGCATCAATAAGCATCTTGTTGTGGGACATGTTTTTTCCTTGGCGCGCAGGCGGGAAGGCCCACCGGTCCGGGCATGCCTCGGCATGCTCCTGGCGAAACGCCATCCGCTGGCGCGCGCATCTGTTGTTGAGAGTGAAAATAAAGACGAATACGTGTCGCGCGCCGCCGCCCGCGCCGGCGAAGCCGGGCGCATGTCACCGTGGTCCCCGAAAGGACGGCCGGTCTGAGCTTGCGAAACGCGTTTGTTGGTCATGCTCTTTCGTTGTGGTTCGATGTCTCGCCGTTCCCGGCGCGTTTCCGTCGCCGTTTCCGGCGCCTTTCCACAGTGCGTTGCTGTCGTGCGGGGCCAGGTGTTGGGCACACAGCCGGACCCGCGGAAATCGTCGTAAGCGCGCGGCCCCACCTTTCCATGGGCTACCTTTGCGCTCGAATTTCATGGAACTCGAGCAGCGGGCGGTGACGGTACCGGCTGAAAAGTGCGCGCTCTGGCCTCGGCCGAAGGCGCGGCAACGTTCAGGCAGCGGCGTTTATCACCCGCGTTCCCGCAGTCCGGATAGACCACCCCGGCGCAACAGCTGGACACAAGAACTAGGGCGGGCCAGCTTGGCCCAGCAACCAACACGTCTTGCACCCGCGTCGAGAGGGCGAACCCATCGGAAAGCGGCGACAAATTTTGTAAGGCTTTCGCCCTCGCGAAGCAAGAGCAATGTGGTAAACGAACTTTCGGAGGGCAGGTTGCATGCGCCCAGTGGCGGCAGTGCCACGAAATTGGCGCTAACAGTCTGCTAACAAGGCATTTTTCCCACGTTCGACGCGTGGGCGCTGAGGGGCCTGTGCGTTGCGGTTGGGAAAGCTGATTCCATGTGCGGTGCTGGTCGCCGCATCGTATCTACATTGCGCCGCACACGCGGCGGGCGCCGATCCATGGGGCGCCGAGGTCGCCAAACCGCGATCCGACCCTGCTTCGCCTGCCGCCAAACGTCCCCGCAAGCCGGCTGCAAAACTGGACGAGGGCACGGGCCACCTGAACCTATCGGGAGACCGCTCCGCCACGATGGCGCGAATGGAACTGGATGGCGACGTGTCTGTGCAGGTTTTCACGCTGCCTAACCCCTATCGCGTCATCGTCGACCTGACCGGCACGACGGTGTTGTCGCCGCCCAAGCCCGGCAGCGGCTTTGGCCTGGTGGAGCGCTATCACAGCGGGCGCTTCGAGGCGGGCAAAAGCCGGATCGTGATGGAGACGCTGGGGCCGGTAAAAGCCACAGCCTTTCCAATTTCGCCCGGCCCCAACGGCGCCAAGGTGCTGGAGATCGCTCTGACGCCCATCCCGGTGAACGAGTTCGGACAGGGCACCGGGGCAGCGCCGGCAGCACCCGCTGCCTCCGAGCAGCCAGCCGCACCCGAAGGCGGCGGCATTTCCGCCGGCGGCGTTGCGCCTGACTTCGGGGCCGGGCTGCCAGGAACGGCGGCCCCGCCACCGCCCGCCCGGCCAGTGATCGTGATCGATCCCGGTCATGGCGGCATCGATCCCGGCGCGATAGGCGCGGAAAATCTGTTCGAAAAAACGATCGTGATGGCCGTTGGAGAGCAGCTGGCCCTGGCGCTGAACGCCAAGGATCGCTATGAGGTGCGGCTGACGCGGTCCGCCGATGTCTTCGTGGCGCTCGACCAGCGCGTAGCGTTCTCGCGCAAGAACACGGCCAACCTTTTCATATCGCTGCACGCAGACTCGCTCGAACAATCGAGCCTGTCGCAAAGCATCTCCGGCGCTACCGTCTACACGCTGTCGGAGCGCGCCTCCGACGAGCAGGCGCGCCAAATGGCCGAGAAAGAAAACGCTTCCGACCTCCTGGCCGGCCTTTCCACCTCCCAAGGCGACAACGACGAGGTCAAGAACATCCTGATCGATCTGATGAAACGGGAAACCGCCAGCTTCTCGGCCGAGTTCGCAGGTGTCTTGCGCGGCAGCCTGGGCAAAAGCATCCAGCTATCCCGCGACCCGATGCGCTCGGCGGCCTTCAAGGTCTTGAAACAGACACATGCGCCGTCTGTCCTCATTGAACTGGGCTACATGAGCAACACCGGCGACGCCAAGCGCCTGAATTCTCCCGAATGGCAGAAGAAGGTGGCCAATGCGATTGCCAATGCCGTCGACGCCTACTTCTCCAGCAGAACCGCGCGTGCCAAATAGGCCGCGGCTGTCCGCCTTTGTGTGCAGAACGGCAAAACAGTACTTAACAACATCAAGCGGTTGGACGACGTGATGCCACATTCCGTGCTATTCTGCCGCCTTGACCCAACCGATTGCTGCGACGCAAGAGGAACCTCCTGGCCGCTCGTCATTTGCCAGCGCCAGGATCAAGGATGATCGAGTGACGTCCCTAGGAAGTTCACGGGCCCCCATTCTGCCGCCGCCAGTGCGCGCCAAACGCCGAAAGCGCAAGAGCCTGCTCTTGAGCTTCATCGGCTTTTGCTTTGCGAGCTTCGTCATCCTGTTTTTGGGTGGTGTCGGCGTCGGCGGCTACATGCTGTGGGAATACTCGAAGGACTTGCCGGGCTATGAAAGCCTCGCGAAGTATGAACCGCCGGTGATGACGCGAATCCACGCGCACGACGGCTCAATGATTGCCGAGTACGCGCGCGAGCGCCGCATCTTCGTGCCCATCAACGCCATTCCGCAACGCGTCGTGCAGGCGTTCCTGTCGGCTGAGGACAAGCGCTTCTACGAACACGGTGGCGTCGATCTGCAGGGCGTCGCCCGTGCCGTCTACAAGATGGTCGAGGGGAAGATCCGCGGCAGCGACCGGCGACCCGAAGGCGCTTCCACCATCACACAGCAGGTCGCCAAGAACTTCCTGCTGACGTCCGAACGCAGCATGGACCGCAAGATCAAGGAGGCGATCCTCGCCGTCCGCATCGAGCGCGCATATCCGAAGGAAAAGATTCTAGAGCTCTACCTCAACGAGATCTATCTGGGCGTCGGCGCCTACGGCGTGGCCGCCGCCGGCCTGAACTATTTCAACAAGGAGCTGGGCGACCTCACCGTCGAGGAAGCGGCTTACCTCGCCGCACTGCCCAAGGCGCCCAATAACTACCATCCCTTCAAGGCGACCAAGAAAGCCACCGAACGCCGCAACTGGATCATCGGCGAGATGGCCGAGAACGGCTTCATCACGCACGAGGAAGGCGAAGTCGCCAAGGCCAAGCCGCTCGGCGTGAACTTCCGTCCCGGCGGCGCCCAGATATTCTCAGCCGAGTTCTTCGCCGAGGAAGTCCGCCGCTCGATCCTGGCCGAGTACGGTGAAGAAAAGCTGTATTCCGGTGGCCTGTCGATCCGCACGACGCTTGATCCCGACCTACAGGTGCAGGCACGGCTGTCGCTGATCGACGGCCTGGTCGAGTTCGACCGCAAGAAGGGCTGGCGCGGCCCCGTTAAGAAAATCGACGTGGCGGGCAACTGGGGCGAGTCTCTTGGCACCATTGACGTGCCACCTGATATGGCGCCCTGGCGCGTCGGCGTCGTCATCTCGACGGAAAAGACGAAGGCGCTGGTCGGCCTGAAGCCGCAACGTGGCCAGGACGGCAAACTCGCCACCACCCGCGAAGCCGTCGAGATCCACTTCGACGAGATGAAGTGGGCGCGCATCAAGGGGGCTGCCCCCAAAGCCGTCTCCGACGTGCTGACGGCAGGCGACGTCATCTACGTCGCGCCCAAGGACCCCAAGAAACTCGACGGCGTCTGGTCGCTGATGCAGATCCCCGAGGTTGGTGGCGGTCTCATCGCCATGGACCCGCATACCGGCCGCGTGCTCGCCATCGCCGGCGGCTTCTCGTTCGCCATCAGCCAGTTCGACCGCGCCGTGCAGGCCAAGCGCCAACCGGGCTCGTCGTTCAAGCCGTTCGTTTACGCCGCAGCGCTCGACAACGGCTACAAGCCGACCTCGATCGTGCTCGACGAGCCCATCGAGGTGAACCAGGGCCCCGGCCAGGACATCTGGCGGCCCGAGAACTACAATAAGGAATCCTCGCTCGGTCCCGCGACGTTGCGCATCGGCATCGAGAAGTCGCGCAATCAGATGACGGTGCGGCTGGCGCAGGACATGGGCATGCCCATCATCACCGAATACGCCAAGCGTTTCGGCATCTACGACGACCTGCTGCCCGTTCTCTCCATGTCGCTCGGCGCTGGCGAAACCACGCTGCTGCGCATGGCCACTGGCTACTGCATGCTGGCCAACGGCGGCAAGCAGGTGCGCCCCACATTGATCGACCGCATCCAGGATCGCTGGGGCCGTTCGGTCTGGAAGCACGACGCACGCACCTGCCCGGACTGCAAGGCTGACCAGTGGGCCAACCAGGCCGAGCCCGAAGTCGCCGACGACCGGCCGCAGATCATCGACCCCTACACCGCCTATCAGGTCACCTCGATCATGGAAGGCGTCGTTCAGCGCGGCACGGCAACGTCGCTAAAATCGCTGGGCCGCCCCATTGCCGGAAAAACCGGCACGACGAACGAGGAAAAGGACGCCTGGTTCATCGGCTACTCGCCTGATCTCGTCGTCGGCGTTTTCGTCGGCTACGACAATCCGCGTCCGATGGGCAAGGGCAACACGGGCGGCAACGTTGCCGCTCCGATCTTTGGCAGCTTCATGAAGGTGGCACTGGCCAACAAGCCGGCCGCACCGTTCCGAATTCCGCAAGGCACCAAGATGGTGCGCGTCAACCTGCAGACCGGTTTGCGCGCGGCGCCGGGCGATCCCAAGGCGATCATGGAGGCCTTCAAGCCCGACGAAGAGCCGGACGATGCGTATTCCGTCATTGGCTTCCAGCAGACGACCAGCGGCGAGGGCGCAGCACCGCCGCCTGAAGATTCAGAGAGCTCGCCAGGCTCCGGCGGCGACGCAAATTGGTCGGCCGGCGACCGCCGCGCCGCAGGCGACAGTTATCGCCCGCCGCCTGGCCCCACGCCCGGCGTTCCCAGCCGCAGCCGCGACGTCTGGTAGCGCTTTTGCGCAGCCCGATTTCGCCTAGCCAGGACGTCGCGTTTACATCGGGCGGTCTACCCCTTATATCGACAGCCGACCCCTTCAATTTTCGTCTCTTTCGGAGGCCGCCATGCGCGCCGAAGCGCAACGTTTAGCCGATAGCATCACCGAGGCCCTGTCGCTTTTGCGGAGGCATCTTTGACCCGGCTAGCGCCGAAGAACGTCTGGCCGAGCTGAACCGCCGCGCCGAAGACCCCAACCTCTGGAATAACCCTGCCAACGCGCAGAAGGTGATGCGCCAGCGCCAGCAGCTGGACGGATCGCTGTCGGCGTTCCGCAAGCTGGAAGGCGACTTCGAGGACAGCATCACGCTGATCGAGCTGGGCGAGGCCGAGAAGGATCAAGGGTCCATCGCCGAAGGCGAAGCCGCGCTGAAGAAGCTCGAAGCCGACGTGCAGCGCCGCAGCGTGGAAGCGCTCCTGTCCGGCGAAGCCGACGGTAACGACACGTTCCTCGAAGTCCACGCGGGCGCCGGCGGTACCGAGAGCCAGGACTGGGCCTCGATGCTGGCGCGCATGTACATGCGCTGGGCCGAAAAGCGCGGCTACAAGGTGAACCTGATCGAAGAAAGCGCCGGCGAAGAAGCCGGCATCAAGTCTGCCACGCTCGAGATCAAGGGCGAGAACGCCTACGGCTGGCTGAAGACGGAGAGCGGCGTGCATCGCCTCGTGCGCATCTCGCCGTATGACTCCAACGCGCGCCGGCATACCAGCTTCGCGTCCGTCTGGGTGTTCCCCGTCGTCGACGACAACATCGAGATCGAGGTGAAGGAGAGCGAGTGCCGCATCGACACCTACCGCTCGTCCGGCGCCGGCGGCCAGCACGTCAACACCACGGACTCGGCCGTGCGCATCACGCACATCCCCACGGGCATCGCGGTGGCGTCTCAGCAGGAACGCTCGCAGATCAAGAACCGCGCCATCGCCTGGGGCATGCTCAAGTCGCGCCTGTACGAGGTTGAGCTGAAGAAGCGCGAAGACAAGGCCAACGCCGAGAACGCGTCCAAGAGCGAGATTGGCTGGGGCCACCAGATCCGTTCCTACGTGCTGCAGCCCTATCAGCTCGTGAAGGACCTACGCACCGGCGCTCAGAGCACCGCGCCGGATGATGTGCTGGACGGCGACATCGACCAGTTCGTCGAAGCCACGCTGACGCATCGGTTGAAGGGCGGCACCTCCGTCGAGGTGCAGGATCTGGATTAGGGACGGACCGGTCGACCTTCGCTTGGCGAAGTGCTAAGCTAATTACAGAGGTGGTCCATGACCAAGATCGTTGTCGCAAATTTGAAACCGAAAGCCGGACGACGTGCCAAGTCGGCATCGATCACGGAAAAACGCGTTCGAGATGAGCATGGCCAGCTGAGGACAATACGACTGCTAGATCCCAACAGCCAATCTTTCAGTGACGACCTTCTTTACGTGTTTCGGAGAAACGTTGCGAAGGCCCGCAAGAGGAACCAGTCTTTGATCGGTGCTCCAGACTTTGCAATCGCCAAGCGCTGAGCGTCCAGTTCTCCTGATTGTCGCCGGGCCGAATGGATCCGGGAAAAGTACCGCATATCTCGATGTGGGATTGCAACCCGCAGGCCGCCCAGTCTGGATTATCAATCCCGATCTATTGGCGGCCCGAATTCGGAACGTTGAGAAGCTCTCCTTAAATTCGGCCAATATTGAAGCGGTCAGGCGGATCGAGGCATGGCTTCACACGTCCGTATCGGCGCACCAAACAGTCGGCGTTGAGACCGTACTGTCGACTGGCAAGTATCGCAAACTGGTGCTGGCGGCAAAAAAGCTTCAGTTCGAGATTCAGTTCTACTACGTCATCCTGGACTCCCCTGACCGGAATGTTCAACGCGTTCGACTCCGCGTTAAGGCGGGCGGTCATGCGGTGCCTGAGGATAAGATCCGCGAACGATACGTTCGGTCTCTTGAGCAAATGCCGTGGTTTTTGGAACACGCCGATCAGGCGTGGCTCATTGACAACTCGGGTGCAGAACCCCGCTTAATTGGCATGAAGCAGCACGGGACAATTCGACTGGACGAAGACATCCTGCCCGTCGTGGACAGGGCAGTAAGAACGATATCGTCGGACTAAATCCTTACCGCCGCGCCACGAAGCTATCCACCACCCGTTTCCGCCCCGCGCGTTCGAAGTCGATCGTCAGCTTGTTGCCGTCCACGCCAGTCACGCGCCCTGCGCCGAACTTCTGGTGGAACACGCGGTCGCCCACGTCGTAGCTCGACGGCTCGGAGGATGACGCCGCCGGTGTTGCGTCGATCGTGATCGGCGCACGCGCGGCAGGAGCCCCGCTCGCCTGATGCCGCTGCGCACGTTGCCAACCCGGTGTGTCATACGTCGAGGCAAACGCGCTTGCCGGCTTGGTGTCGAAACGGCTCTGCCCGTACGGATTGCCGAAGTTTCCGCCACCGAAATTCTTGTACGCCCCGCCGAACGGGCTCTTGACCTCCGCGACCTCGACGTGCGCCTCCGGCAGCTCATCGACGAAGCGCGACGGCATCGCCGACTGGAACAGCCCGCGAATGCGCCGGTTCTGCGTGAAGGAAATCTTGGCGAGCTTCTTGGCCCGCGTCACGCCGACGTAGGCAAGCCGCCGCTCTTCCTCCAGGCCTTCCTGGCCGCTCTCGTCCATCGTGCGTTGGCTGGGAAACAATCCTTCCTCCCACCCGGGCAGGAATACGGTGTCGTATTCCAATCCCTTCGCCGCATGCAGCGTCATGATCGACACGCGCTCGCCGTCGTCGCCTTGCGCGGTATCCATCACCAGCGACACGTGCTCCAGGAACCCCTGCAGCGTGTCGAACTCGTGCATGAAGCGCACGAGTTCCTTCAGGTTCTCCAGCCGCGACTGCGCCTGCGGGCTCTTGTCCGCCTGCCACGATGCCGTGTAGCCGCTCTCGTCGAGGATCAGCTCGGCCAGTTCGGTGTGCTTCATCGTGTCGATCTGCCCGCGCCAGCGGCCAAACGAGCGGAGCAGGTCGGTCAGCGCCTTGCGCGCCTTGCCGGTCAGCTCTTCCGTCTCCACCATCATCTGCGCAGCCTGGTACATCGGCACGCCGCGCGCGCGTCCGAGTTCGTGCACGCGCTTCACGCTGGTGTCGCCGATGCCGCGCTTTGGCACGTTGATGATGCGCTCGAACTTCAGGTCGTTGGCCGGGTTCGCGGTCACTTCCAGGTAGGCGATGGCGTCCTTGATTTCCTGGCGCTCGTAGAACCGCGGACCGCCGATCACGCGGTAGGGCATGCCGAGTGTGATGAAGCGGTCTTCAAACGCGCGCATCTGGAACGAGGCCCGCACCAGGATGGCGATCTCGTTCAGCCGGTGGCCGCCCTTCTGAGCCCGCTCGATATCGTCGGCGATCGAGCGCGCCTCCTCCTCGTCGTCCCAGACGCCCGAGACGAGCACCTTTTCGCCGTCCTGGCCGTCGGTAAACAGCGTCTTGCCGAGCCGCCCCTTGTTGTGCGCGATCAGCCCGGAAGCCGTCGCCAGGATGTGCCCGGTCGAGCGGTAGTTGCGCTCCAGCCGGATCACCGTCGCACCTTTGAAATCCTCATCGAAGCGCAAGATGTTGTCGACCTCGGCGCCGCGCCAGCCATAGATCGACTGATCGTCGTCGCCGACGCAGCAAACGTTAGGGCAGCCCTGCGCGAGCAGCCGCAACCACAGGTATTGCGCGACATTGGTGTCCTGATACTCGTCGACTAGAATGTAGCGGAAGCGCCGGTGATAGTCGGCCAGCACGTCCGGGTTTTCCTGGAAAAGCCGCAGGTTCTCCAACAGCAGGTCGCCGAAGTCGCAGGCGTTGAGTTCCTTCAGCCGCGTCTGGTACGCGGTGTAGAGTTTCACGCCCTTGCCCGCGGCAAAGCCGAACGCTTCGCCTGCCGGAACCTTGGCCGGCGTCAGCCCGCGGTTTTTCCAGCCGTCGATCAGGCTCGCCAACTGCCGCGCCGGCCAGCGATCCTTGTCGAGGCCTTCCGCCTCGATTACCTGCTTCATCAACCGGATCTGGTCGTCCGTATCCAGGATCGTGAAGCCCGATTTCAGTCCTACCAGTTCGGCATGCCGCCGCAGGATCTTCACGCCGATCGAATGGAACGTGCCGAGCCACGGCATCGCCTCGACTGACCCGCCGACGAGTGCACCGATTCGGTGCTTCATCTCCCGCGCCGCCTTGTTCGTGAACGTAACGGCCAGGATCTGGTGTCCGGACGCGCGGCCCTGCGCCACGATGTGGGCCAGCCGCGTCGTCAGCACCCGCGTCTTGCCGGTGCCAGCGCCCGCCAACACCAGAACCGGCCCGTCGAGCGCCTCTACAGCGGCCCGCTGCTCCGGATTGAGGCCGTCGAGATACGGCTGAGATGAGCGCAGCCCCATAGCCCGCGCCGAGATGGACCCCACGCGCGGGGCCGCTGGCGCCGCCGCCCCGGTGGGCGCTGGCGGCAGGTCGAACGGCACTTCGTCCATGTCCGGGTAGACATCGGGCTCAGCTGCTTGCTTCTGATTCGATTGCATCGCCTCGCAGTATATCATTGGACCAACGGCAGCAATTCGGCGCCGTCAATCTTGTTCACGGAAAATACCGCGGCATGTTTTGCCCCGGCGACGCACTTGATCTGGCCAGAAAAATCGCAAAATTGGGGCGCAGGGTGGCCTGGTTTTGCAGTAGAGTGCCGCTCGACATATAGGAACGTTACGCGCCTCAGCCAACGCGGCGGGGTGCCCAAAATTTGGCGCAACACATGACGAAGTATGATCCGCATGCTGCGGGCAGCCACGTCGCTGCCAGTCGTGCCCCCTGTCGTGCTTGTTGCAACGGTGAACAGCGTACATGAGCAACTGGCTGGCTTATCTCGGCGGCGCGGTCGTGGCCCTTCTCGCTGCGCTCTTTGCCGTTCCTGCGATGATCGACTGGAACGGCTATCGCGGCATCTTTGAGGAGGAGGCGACCCGCGTCCTTGGCCGTGACGTCCGCCTCGGCGGCAACGTCAACCTGCGCCTGTTGCCGGCTCCCTACGTCTCCTTTGAAAAGATGCGCATCTCCGACCCGGACAGCCAGACGGGTGAACCGCTGTTCCGCGCCGAAAGCTTCACGATGTGGCTGGCGTTGTCGCCGCTGCTGCAGGGTGTGCTCCAGGCCAATCAGGTTGAACTCAAGCAGCCGGTGCTCAAGCTCGCCGTCAGCGACGATGGCAGCGGCAATTGGAGTAAGCTGCAGCTGACTCCGGGTGCGCTGCCTTTCGTTCCAGCCGACGTCACCCTCAGCTCCGTCAAATTGAGCGATGGCGAAATCGGCCTGCTTGGCCCCAAGGGCAACGAACTGGCCAAGCTCGAGGCCATCAACGGCGAACTGACGGCAGATGCGCTCAGCGGGCCCGTCCGCTTTCGTGGTCAAATGAAATGGGGGGGCGAACTTCGCGACGTGCGCTTCGCGAGCGCCTCTCCTGATCCCAACGGTGACGTGCGCTTCAAGGTGTCCGCAACCGGCACGGGCACGCACAGCTCCTACGTCCTCGACGGTCGCGCGGCCAATCTCGGCTCGAAGCTGAACCTCACCGGCGAACTGGCGGCCAAGATCGCGCCCGATCTGTCGGCTGCGACCCGCGCGCCGGATGCGCCCGCACCGCCACCCCCTGCTGCGGCCCCTGCGCCCGCGCCCGAAGTCAACGTCAGCGCGACGCCTGGCGCCGAGCCGAAGGCCCCCGCACCGCCTCCGCCGCCCGCGGTGCAGACCGGTGCTCCTCTCTACGACATGCGCAGCAAGGTTTCCGGCGACGCAAGCGGCTTCAAGCTGTCCGAGATCGCCATTACGTCGGAAGGCGGCGGCCCGCCGCAACTCGTCACCGGCGACGCGCAGGCGACGTGGGGTGAGCGCACAAAGCTTAACTTGGCGCTGAACTCGCGCTGGATCGACCTAGACGCCATGTTTGGCACCGGCAAAACCGTGGTGCCGCTGGAAGCAGCGCGTGGCCTCTTCGACGTGCTGATGCGCCAGCTGCCCGCGTCGTCAGACACGAACATCGACCTGCAGGTTGATCAGCTCAATCTCGGCGCCGACCAGATCAGCAACGTGCATTTCGCCGCTGTGCGTGCCGGCGGCCCGTTGGAAGTGAAGGACTTCCGCGTCTCACTGCCCGGCGCCACGCAGCTGTCGTTGGCTGGCAAGCTCGCCCCCGGCGAAACGTCGCCCAAGTTCGAAGGTGCCATCGGCCTCAAGGGCCAGAGCCTGTCGCGCTTCCTCGCCTGGGGTCTGAAACGCCCCGCGCTGACCGACGGTCTCAGCGACGGCGCCTTCGCGGTCAACGGCAACCTGAAGTTCTCCGGCAAGCAGATCGAGTTGGCTGACGCCAAGGTCGGCATTGGCGATACCCCGGTCATGGCGGGTGTGCGCCTGGATCTGACGGAACGCCGCCGCCTTACCGTCAACCTGGAAGGCCAGAAGATCGATATCGGCCGCGTCTGGCCCGGCGGCCTGCAGATGGAGGCGCTGGCACCGCTGCTCGCGCAGGCGACCTCCGCCGCATCCGCCCCCACCGAACCCGACGCCGCGTCCTCCGAACAGCCCTGGTTCGATCCCGCCAACGCTGATCTCGTGATCGGCGTCAAAGCCGGCTCCGTCGTCGACGGCACCCGCTCGCTGCGCAACGTCGAGGCAGATCTGTCGGTCGAAGGCGGCAAGCTCGCCATGCGCCAGCTCAAATTCGCTGATGATGCCGGCCTTGAAGTCGAACTTGAAGGCGAGGCGGCGGGCCTCAAGGCGGAAGCCAAAGGCACGGTGCGCGGTCTCATCGTTGCGCCCGACGCTGCCACTGCGAAGACCTTCGTCGATCTCGCCGGGTTGGATACCTACGCACCAGGGCTGGTCGAGCCTTTCGCCCGCCTCGCGCCCCTGCGCCTGGCCGGCACGCTGAAGCTCGGCGCCCGCGTTCCCGCCGCTGCCGATCTGACGCTCGATGGTACCGTGCGTGGCGGCCGGCTCGTCGCCAGCGTAGGCCTGGACGGCGGATTTGCTGCCTGGCGCACAGCGCCCGCTGCGGTGACCGCGCGCATCGAAGCCCCCGATGTCGACCAGGCTGCTGCAGCGATGATCGGCGTGTCCCTTGCCGGCGGAACGTCAGTATCCCAGCCCCGTCCCGGCCGGGTCGTTTTTCGTGCCGCCGGCACGCCGCAAGATGGCCTGCTGACGTTCGCCGCCATCCAATCAGACGCCATCAAGCTCGATTATAGCGGCCGTCTGTCGTTCCCGCCCGACGCTCCACTCGCGCTGAAAGGCGAAGCGCAGATCGTCAGCAAGGACACCCGCACGCTTCTGCAACTGGCCGGTGTCGCGCTGCCGGATGCCACGTCGTCCGTGCCGCTTGCGGGCGCCATTGCCATCGACAAGGCGGGCGACACGCTGACTCTGCAACCGGCGGGCTTGGCAATAGCCGGCACGCCGCTCGCCGGTACGGTGACGATCAAGCAGCCGGCATCCGGCCGCACGGTTCTGAACGCCGACCTGCAGGCAGGCGAAGCCAGTGTCACCGGCCTTCTCACCGCGCTGCTGGACAAGCAGACGTTGAGCAGCGAACCGCCGCCACCTACGCCCGCCGCCAACAAGGCTTCGCCGCCTCCGGCCGTTGCCGCTGAGGCGCCACCCGTGCTGTGGCCCGATCAGCAGTTCGATTTTCGTGCCCTCGACGCCAGTGAAGGCAAGATCACGCTGCGCCTAGCCATGCTGGCGCTACAGCCCGGTCTCAGCATCGCCAACGCCAAACTCGAAATCACGCTGGAGCCAGATCGCCTGGCCGTCACCTCGCTGGAAGGCGACGCCATCGGCGGCAAGATCACATCGGCCATGACATTCGCGAAAGCTGCAGGCGGCGTCAGCTTCGACGGCGGCCTGGACCTGCGCGTGCCGCAGGGTGAGGGCAAGCCTGACATCGCCACGCTTGGCCTCAAGTATTCAGGCCGCGCCCTGAGCCCAGCCGCGCTGATCGCCGGTCTGGAAGGGAAGGGCGAACTGAAGCTGGGCGACATCAGCCTCGGCGGCATGAGCCCGTCGATTGTCGGCTCGGTATCAGAGGCAGCCTTGCAGGGCCGCGGCCCCAACAGTGGAGAGCCGCTGCTGGCCGCCTTGCGCGAGGGCCTGCGCGAAGGCCAGTTGAAAGTCGGCGAACTCGCGGTGCCTGTCACCTTGGCCGACGGCGCCCTGAAAGTCGCCAAGGTCGAACTCGACCGGCCGGAGGGCCGCACCACATTCGAGACCGTGATCGAGCTCGCCACCATGAAGCTCGACAGCGAGTGGAACGTCGAGGCGCGTCTGCCCAAGCCGATCGGCAAGGCCGGCAATAAGCTCCTGCCACCCGTCTCGGTCATCTACACCGGCACGCTGAAGGACATCGCTGCCATCGAGCCGCAGATTTCCGCCGGCGCGCTGGAACGGGAACTCACCGTGCGCAAGATGGAGCGCGACGTGGAAGAGCTGGAGCGTCTGCGCAAGGAAGACGAAACGCGTGCCAAGGAAGAACAGGCGCGCATCGCCGCTGAGAAAGAGCGCATCAAGCAAGAACGCGCCCGCGCCGAGGCCGAGCGCGCGGCCGCCGCAGCCGCTGCGGCCGTCGATGATCCGCAGCCCGCGCCGGATGCCAACGCCGGCTCTGGCGCCACCGTTGACCAGGCACCCTTGCCGCCGGCCGGTGCAGCGCAACCACAATCTGGCAACGGTGCGCCTGGAAACGGCACCGCACCCGGCGCCGGGGCAACGGCAGGCCAGCCGGGCAGTGCGCCCGCGCAGCAGGCAGCCGGCGCCGGTGCAAACGCGCCGCCGCCAAACGCGGCGGCGGCCGCCCAAGCGGCACCACGCCCTCCCGCCGCCAGGCGCCGCCCCGTCCAGAAAGACAACTGGAACCCCTTCACCAGCCAGTTCTAGTCGCCGCTGGCGGTTTGCATCCACCGCACGCGGTATGCCGGTCCAGCGGCGCGCGGCACATTGCGGTCCGTTCTGAGGCTTAGACCTATTGGTCCGTACGCGACCATCGCGGCCGCAATGCCATTAGCCCGCCTGCCGGTGCGAGGAGCCAGCTATGCCAACAGAAAGAGACGATACTTTCAACTTGCAACGCTTCGTCGACGCGCAGGCTTCCGTCTACGAAACCGTGCTGCAAGAACTGCGCGCCGGCCGCAAGATGACGCACTGGATCTGGTTCATCTTCCCGCAGTCTGCCGGCCTCGGCCGCAGCGCGATGTCGACGCGTTACGCCATTCGTTCGCCGGATGAGGCGCGCGCGTACCTTGAGCATCCGGTACTAGGCGCCCGATTAAAAGAGTGCGTGGCCCTCGTGCGAGAGCATGAGGCTAAAGGCGCAGTGCTGGAGGAAATCTTCGGCGAGTTGGACGCCATGAAGTTCAGGTCAAGCATCGACCTGTTTGGCGTCGGCTGATGCGCATCGCAAGCTGCTGAGTGACGCACTACATTTCTAATGCGTCGATCGCATTGATGAGATCCTGCTGGCAGAACGGCTTGGACAAGCGCGGCAGGTCGACCGAGCCGGAAGGAATTTCTGCGTAGCCCGTGGCAAGAATAACGGGCAGGCCCGGCAGCAGCCGTCGCACCTCCTCGGCAAGTTGCACGCCTGTCATTGTGGGCATGGCGTAGTCTGTTATGACGAGATCCAGGTTCGCAGCTTGCGACAGCACCCTGACAGCCTCGCTGCCTGATGCTGCCTCGATGACATGGTGACCCAGATCGTCAAGCATGTCGCGCGTGTTGGCGAGAACCAAGCTATCGTCATCGACGACAAGAATGGATAAGCGGCTGCGTTTCCTGGCCGCGCCGCCATTGTTTGCGGCGGACGCGACAGCGTCATCGCGTTCGGCTCCGTCCGCGTTTCTCAGCCAGAGTTCGACCGTCGTGCCCTTTCCCTTGTCGCTTGAGATCGTAAGTTTGCCGCCCAACTGCTCCATCATGCCGTGAACCATCGAGAGGCCAAGCCCTGTCCCCTTGCCAACGCCTTTCGTCGTGAAAAACGGTTCCAGGGCGCGCCGCAGGGTCTCATCGTCCATGCCTTCCCCGTCGTCGATCAGCAGCAGCCGGACATGCTCGTCTTCCTGCCGCCCCTCCAAACGCAGCAAGCCTCCTTTGGCCATGGCGTCACGCGCGTTGACTGCCAAGTTGAGGATTGCAAGTTCAAGTTGATTGGGATCGGCGCTGACACGCCGCAGCTTTTCCGGAAAGCTCTGCTGAAACAGAATGCCCGGCCCAAGCGAACTCTTGAGCAGACCGGACATGCTCTCGACGAGCTCTTTCAGGTCGACCGCCAATGGCTTGAGTTCCTGCCGGCGCGCGAAGGCAAGCATGCGCTGCGTCAGAACTGCGCCACGCCGTGCGCCTTGGATAGCGTTGTCGAGGTAGCGGACCAGCTTCTCGTCGTCCGGCACACGCCGCCGCGCCAGTTCCAGGCTGCCGAGAATAGCCGCGAGCAGGTTGTTGAAGTCATGCGCCACTCCGCCAGTCAGCTGGCCGATCGCGTCCATCTTCTGTGATTGGAACAGTGCCTCGCGCGCCGTCTCCAGCGATCGCTCGGCTTTCTTTTTCTCTGTGACATCACGGGTGATCTTGGCGAAGCCGACGAGGGCGCCCTCATTGGAGCGGATTGCGTCGATGATGACGTGCGCGATAAACGGAGTGCCGTCCTTGCGCACTCTGACGCTTTCCTTTTCAAAACGCCCGTGAAGATCGGCTGCCGCAAGCGCCTTCATCGGTTCGCCAGTCTGGCGATCCTGTTCGGTATAGAAGCGCGAGAAATGTTCGCCGATGATCTCGCTTGGCGCGTAGCCTTTGATGCGTTGCGCACCCGCGTTCCAACTCGCAACCGTGCCCTCGGGACTGAGCATGTAGATCGCATAGTCGGTGACGCCCTCTACAAGCAGCCGGAACTGCTGTTCGCTTTGCCGCAGCGCCTCTTCGTTTTGCTTCCGCTCGGTCAGGTCGCGTGTGATTTTCGCGTAGCCGACAATCTGGCCGCTGGTTGATCGAATTGGATCGATGATGATGTGCGCCCAGAACCGGGTTCCGTCCTTGCGGATGCGCCAACCCTCGCCTTCGAACTTGCCGGTGTCGGTCGCTATCCTCAGGTTGCGCGCAGGCAGTCCCAAGGCGCGGTCAGCGTCGTCGTAAAACCGGGAGAAGTGCTGGCCGATGATCTCTCGCGCTTCATAGCCTTTGAAGCGCCGCGCTCCGGGATTCCAGCTCGTCACGATGCCGTCGGCGTCGAGCATGTAGATCGCATAATCGGTAACAGCTTCGACAAGAAGGCGGTAGCGGCCCTCTTCTGATTGCGATGCGGAAAATCTGTCCGAAGTCTCCATTCTGCTTCCGTTGCGGCGACACCTGATTGTCAACGTATGACCAGACGGGCCGCAGCCAGCCGACGCTGTAGAAAGACCAGACCGAGAGTACTGGCGGTCTTAGGAGGTAGCAGATATCCCGCTCTCACGATGTCTGCAACTCAAGTCACGCCCGTACATCGAGCTGAGAACCTAAATGCGGCGCAAACCACTCTTGTTCCATGCGGGTTCCAGCGCCCATTCACCATGCCTGTCACAATCCCTTCCTTGAACTCATCTACCTCCTGCCTTAAACCGCTTCGACGCCCTGCCGCCGCGCTCAGCGCAACGCTGGCCTGGAGCGGATCGGCTCACAAAACCCCAGGAGGAACCCAGATTGGATAACGTATTGATCATCGGCGCGGGGGCCGCAGGCTCGGTGGTCGCGCAGAAGTGCGCGATGAACCGCGACGTCTTCAAAACCATCCATCTGGCCTCGCGCCGCCTCGAAAGCTGCGAGAAGATTGCCAAGCAGTGCAAGACGCCGATCGAGGTGCATCAGGTGGATGCCGACGTCGTCGCCCAAGTCGTGGCACTTCTGAAAAAGACCAAGCCCGACCTCGTCATCAACATGGCGCTGCCCTACCAAGATCTGCCCATCATGGACGCCTGCCTGGAGGCCGGCGTGCACTACATGGATACGGCGAACTACGAGCCGCGCGACGAGGCCAAGTTCACCTACAAGTGGCAGTGGCCGTATCACGACAAGTACAAAGCCAAGGGCATCATGGCCATCCTCGGCTGCGGCTTCGACCCCGGCCAGTCGAACATCTATTGCGCCTACGCGCAGGAGACGCTGTTCGACGAGATCGACGAGATCGACATCGTCGACTGCAACGACGGCAGCCATGGTAAGGCGTTCGCGACCAACTTCAACCCGGAGATCAATCTGCGCGAGGTGACGCAGCGCGGCAAATACTGGAAGAACGGGAAGTGGATCGAGATCGATCCGCTGACGATCTCCGCCATGATCGACTATCCGGAAGTCGGCCCGCGCAAGTCCTACCTGATCTATCACGAGGAGGAAGAGAGCCTGGTCGAGAACATCAAGGGTCTCAATCAAATCCGCTTCTGGATGACGTTCTCCGACAACTACATCAAGCACCTCGACGTTCTGCAGAACATCGGCATGACGCGCATCGATCCCGTCATGTACAAGGGCAATCCAGTCATCCCGATCGAGTTTCTGAAGGAACTGCTGCCGCCGCCGTCGTCGCTGGGCGAGAATTACACTGGCAAGACGTCCATCGGCTGCATCTTCCGCGGCAAGAAGGACGGCAAGAAGAAGATCGTCATGATCTACAACGTGTGCGACCACGCCGTTTGCTACAAGGAAGTGGGCGCCCAGGCCGTATCGTACACCACGGGCGTGCCGCCGGTCGTTGGCGCCATGATGCTGTTCAAGGGCCACTGGAAGGGCGACGGCGTGTTCAACGTCGAGCAGCTTCCGCCGAAGCCCTTCATGGACGAGATCGGCAAGCAGGGCCTGCCGTGGCAGCTGAAAGAGCTGCAGGAAAAGGATCAAGCCGAGCTGTTCGCGGTGAAGACCTGACCGCACGCGCAAGCGGCTGCGAGAAACGTGGCGGACCCTCGGGTCCGCCATTTTCGCTTGCCGGTGGCGTATTGCACGGTAGCCGACTTCCGGGCAGGCGCGAGGACGGGCGGTTCGTTTCCGACCGCCCGTTGAAAGTGTGTCGTCTATAGCCTGACGGCTATTGTTTCTGCACCGGCGATGTGCCGTCGAAGTCCACCTTGTCGCCCGTCTTGAGCATGCGCGAGTAGTTCCACGGGCCAGTCACGCCGCAGCCGGCGTCGCAATCCTTGATCGTGACCGAGGCGCCTGCCGCGACTGTCTGCACCTCTTCCTTCGCCCCATAGTCGATGCCCACCGTGTGCTCGGCCTTATCCTTGTTAGTGAGCGTAAGGGCGGAAGCGAGCGACGGCACGCTGATCGCAACGGCGGCAACGCCGGCAGCCAAAATCCCAAGTTTGTGCGGCATGTGAAGTTTCCTCTCCAGGATCGTGTTGCATCGCGGCCGCTTTGCATCGGCCGGCAAACGCGGTTCCCGATGGGCCGGGAACGTCGCGTGCAAGACGTACCTGACGACGCCAGGAAACATGCGCAAGGCGGATTCACGATCGTGAAGGTAGTCTCGCAACATTTTGATTATGCTAAGAGAAAACTCAGCTGAATGGCAGGAATTTTGCTACGCCGGCGGGCAGCAGTGCCCGCGAGCGGCGGGAAATTTATGCCACCAGCGACTTTGACGCGTCCTGCACCTTGCGCGCAGACGCGTTGGCCGCCCGCGATGCTCCGGCGATGTTTTCCAGATTGGTATTGACCACCTGCACGCCGTGTGACGCCGTCATCATGTTGTTGGAGATCTCCTTCGTCACCGCTCCCTGCTCCTCGATCGCCGCGGCGATGCTGGTAGAGATGGTGTTGATCGAGTGGATCACCTCGGTGATGTCGTGGATGGCGGCAACCGCGTCGGTCGTACCGGCCTGTACGGTGTCGATCTGCGCGGCGATCTCAGCGGTGGCTTTGGCAGTCTGGCTGGCCAGCGCCTTGACCTCGGTGGCAACGACGGCGAAACCCTTGCCGGCCTCACCAGCGCGCGCTGCCTCGATGGTGGCGTTGAGCGCCAGCAGGTTCGTTTGCGAGGCAATCGTGTTGATCAGCCCGACGACATGGCCAATCCTGTCTGCCGAGGTGGCGAGCCCTCCGACGATTTCGCTCGTCTTACGTCCGAGGTCTACCGCCCGCGTGGTGATCTGGGCGGCTTCGTCGACGCGGCGCGAGATTTCCTGAACCGAATAGACGAGTTCTTCGGCCGCCGAGGCCACCGCCTGAACGTTGGCCGCCGTCTGGCTTGAGGAATGCGCTGCGGTAATGGCCTGGTCGGTCATGTCCGAAATCGAGCTTGAGACCGCGCCGAGATCGACGTCGATCGTCTGCTTGATGGCAGCCTTTAGCTGAACCTGGCCGGAGATGTCCGTGCAGAATTTGACGACCTTGTAGGGCTTGCCCGAGGGATCAAAGATCGGATTGTACGTGGCCTGCAGCCAGATCTCGCGACCGCCCTTGGCGACGCGCCGGTATTCGCCATTCTGGAATTCGCCGCGATTGAGCGATTCCCAGAACTGGCGGTATTGCGCCGCGTTCCGGTCGGCGTCCGCAACGAACATGCGGTGGTGCTGCCCCTTGATCTCGCCCAGCGAGTAGCCCGTGGCTCCGAGGAAGTTCTCGTTGGCGGAGATGATCGTTCCGTCCAAATTGAAATGAATGACGGCGTTTGACTTGTTGATGGCGGCGATCTGACCTTCGAGATCTGCCATCTGCATCTTCTGCTGCGTGATGTCCGTGCAGAATTTCACGACCTTGTACGGTTTGCCGGTGGCATCGAGCATCGGATTGTACGTAGCCTGAATCCAGATCTCCCTACCGCCCTTGCCGACGCGCTTATATTGCGCGGACTGGAAGACGCCGCGGGCCAACTCGGCCCAGAACGACCTGTAGGCAGGGCTTTCCCGGTCCTGCGGGGCAACGAAGATGCTGTGGTGCTTATTCTGGATCTCGGCCAGTGAATAGCCAACGGCGCCGAGAAAATTGGCGTTAGCAGTCAGGATCGTGCCGTCGGTGCTGAACTCGATAACAGCCTGAGACTTGTCCAGGGCATCAATCTTGGCCTGAAGATCGTGGCCGCTCTTAAATTGCTTAAACATGAAATCCGTCCATTCCATAACCTGCTGAAAGGAGCGCAGGGCACCATGGAACGCAGCCAACGAATCAGTGGCCAATTATGCTGCCTCGGTTGAAGCAGCTTCACCCCGCACGGTTAAACCGAATTTAATTGATCCTTTAAATGTTATAGCGCGCAGACATCGCCCCGGCCTCCCGCTGATGTCAATGCATCTGAAAATCAGTTGACGAAAGTTCCGCCGGCGTGCATTTCGGGCGACGCTATGTTATGGGCCTGAATTTGTGTAGCTTGGCGCGCGCAGAATTGATCGTTAAGGGTAGGACCGCTGCCAGAAAAGTAGTGAGCAGACGAACCTCGCTGTGATCTGATTTCTCGGATTCGAGGAACCATGAGCTATTCATTCAAAACGTCCGATGTGCCGCTGCCAGATCGCTTCGACTATTTTCAAGTAGCCGCCGCTGAGTCCTATATTCGGTGTGAGTTGTCGACGCCCGCGGGGCGAGATTTCTTCGCTGAGATCGATCTCAAGCCTATTGACGATCTAAAGCTGTCGTTCATCCAGACAAATTCGTTGCACGCGGACATTCCCAGGCCGAAACGTGAGACATCGGTACCAGACATCGCCTTCCTGATGTTCGTGACGCACGGTTGTGCCAACATCACTCAGGACGGCCGCGAGGTTGCTACGCGAGCTGGAGAGATGTGCCTATTGGACACCGCGCGGCCGTATTCGGTGGGCCAGCCGCAAGGAGCAAAGCAGTACGTTTTGGAGATGCCGCGCTTAGAGCTGGAATCCAGAATAGGCTCGCTTCACCACGTTACAGGGCGTCGATTCTCAGCGGGATCTACCGAAGGTGTCCTGGCAGCCGGCTACCTCAGCAAGCTGTTTGCAAATCCACATCCGCTCAACGCGGACGCTGCCCCCAGTCTCGCGCGCCAAGCGCTCGATGTTGCAGCCTTGGCCCTGGGTAACGGTTCGACAGACGTGGTCAAACGCCTGTCGTCTCCTGCTGCTATCACCCGGCTTCGGTTGCACCACGCCATCGACTCCAGCCTCGGCGAAGGTCACGTTTCCTGCGAGGACGTGGCGAGCATGGCGGGAATCAGCATGCGTTACGCTAATCTGCTTCTCGCGCAGGAAGGGACATCGCTGGAGCGGTTGCTCATTCAAAAGCGACTGGAGCGGTGCCGCGACATGCTGGCGGATCCGCAGCTGCAGCACCACCTCATCGGCGACATCGCGCTGGCTGCAGGCTTCGGCAGTGCGTCGCATTTCGCCCGTTCGTTCAAGGAAACCTTCGGCATTACCGCACGCGAATTCCGCAACGAAGCCGGACATCTCGGCGCCCTGCACGATGGATTGCCTAACTTGCGCCAGTATCTTGCCCCGGAAGCCTGAGCCGGCCGGCAACCCCCTTTCCTGTGTCACATGGCGGTGCCATATAGCGGCGCTGAAGTGCTTCCGGAAATAGTGTGCAGCGGCTTTCCGATAAGAAGCACGGCAAAGCAGGAGCAAGATCATTCCGCTCGCAGCAGAGCAGGAATCTTGCGTGATTATCCGCCGCCGAAGGATCTGTAATGAGCAAGTTGCCGCCTCTGCCCGACGGTATCGCCACGCCGGCCTACATTCTAGACATGGCAGCGCTGGAAAAGAACATGACGACGGCTGCGCGCCTGCGCCGGGAGGCCGGCTGCCGGGTGCTGCTTGCAACGAAGGCTTTTGCGTTCCCGGCTGCATTTCCGATCATGCGCGAGGCGTTGGACGGCACTACGGCTTCCGGTGAATATGAGGCGCGTCTAGGGCGCGAGACCTTTGGCAAGGAAGTCCACGTCTATGCCCCCGCGTACGGCCCGGGCGAGGTTGATCGGCTGCTGACGATTGCCGACCACATCTATTTCAACTCACCCGGCCAGATCGCGCTGTATCTCCAGCAGGCGAAGGCCGCCGGCCGCGAGATCGGCATTCGCATCAATCCTGGGTTCTCCAACGCGACGCTTGGCGGCGCGCTGTACGACCCATGCGCGCCGTGCTCACGTTTTGGCACCACGATGGACCGCCTCGGCGAACTGCCTTGGGGCGAAATCGATATCTTGCACACGCACACGCTGTGCGAGTCGCTGCACAACGGCTCGGTCGGCCTGATCGAGCACGTGGCAACGAAGCTCGGCGACTATGTGCGCCGCGTGAAGGCGGTCAACTTCGGCGGCGGTCATTTCATCAACAAGCCGGGCTACGATCTTGATGCGTTGATCAGCGCCATCAAGGCGTTCAAGGCTGAATTCGGCGTCGACGTCATCCTTGAACCGGGCGCCGGTCTCATCGTCGACACCGGCTACCTGGTTTCGAGCGTGCTCGATGTGCATTGGAACGAAAAGGACATCGCCATTCTCGATACCTCTGCGTCCACGCACATGCCTGACGTTCTGGAAGTGCCCTACAAGCCACCCGTGTTCGGGTCAGGCGAGCCCGGCGCGCTGGGTCATGACGTGATCCTGGCGGGAAAAACGTGCATGACGGGAGACGTCATCGGCGAGTACTCGTTCAAGCACAAGCTCAAGGCGGGCGACCGCGTCGTCTTCGGCGACATGATGCAGTATAGCTTCGTGAAGAACAATTCGTTCAACGGCACGCCCTTGCCCGATCTCGCCGTGCTGGAGAAAGACGGCAGCTATCGCGTCATCAAGCGGTTCGGCTATGAGGACTTCGCCGGTAAACTGGGCTAGTCACGCCCCGTATCGCCACCCGCAACGTCATCCTCGCGAAGGCGAGGATCCACGACGCGCCTCGGCGCGACCGGCGCATATGCCCTTGTTCTGCGAGGGAACTAAACCGCATCGTCTCACCAGATCTGATGTGTCGTGGGTGCCCGCCTGCGCGGGCATGATGTCAGGGTGAAGCTTGCGGTCTGCAGCAAAGCCAGATCACGACGTCTGGTCGTCGTCGTTGTCTCTCCGCCCCGGCAATTCGGAACCTTCCCCATCCGTGTCGATGGGGTTTCCGGGGATGACGTAGCCCCCGGACAGCCAGCGCGACAGGTCGATGTTGGCGCATCGCTTGGAGCAGAACGGGCGGTACGCTTCGTCTGATGGGCGGGCGCACATGGGACAGCGCGCTCCAGGCTTCTTGCCGCCGGCGTTTTGTTCCGTTCCGCTCATGCCTTCCTGTCGATCACGTCTACTCCGCCTCGGACTCTGCCGCGCGGATCCAGTTAAAGTGTATGGGGAAGCCTTCGCCAATCAACAACCCCACCACCTCCGTCAATGGTAGGCCGACGACGTTCGTGTACGAGCCCGTCAGCTTCTGCACAAACGAACCCGCGAGGCCTTGGATGGCGTATCCGCCTGCCTTGCCACGCCATTCGCGCGAGGCGATGTAGGCTTCGATCTCCGGGCGGCTCAGATGTTTGAACCGCACCCGCGTGTCGACGATCTTGGTCCGCACCTTGTCCTGCGGCGTGATGAGGCACACCGCCGTCAGCACGCGATGCGCACGGCCCGAGAGCAGATTGAGCGAGGCGGCGGCCTCTTCCAGATATTCCGGCTTCATCAGGATGCGCCGGCCCACGGCGACGATCGTGTCGGCTGCCAGAACGTAGGCATCAGCGATGTCGCGATCGTTGGCGATCTGATCGCGCGCCGTCTCCGCTTTCGATCGCGCCAGCCGCGCCACGAGACCGCGTGGCATCTCGCCGGATCGCGGCTTTTCGTCGATCGAAGCAGGCCGCAGGGCGTCCGGCTCGACGCCGACCTGCGCCAGCAGCCGCAGCCGCCGCGGACTGGCGCTGGCGAGCACCAGCTTCGGCCGCATCAACAGCGCATCCTCGCTGACACGCTCACGAGCCAATTCGCGCCTCAGCGTTTCCCGGCGCGGACTATCCGTGCGCGACAAGGCGGTAAGCAGGGCTTCCTTCGCAGTCGACATGCGGGATCAGGGCTCTCATTGCGCTTACAGCACCGCTATCCTTCTGGCGCGGCGCCCACTATTGGCCTATGGGGCTAACGAGCGGCAGCGGCAAAAGCAAGACGTTATGAGCGTTGCAACGCGGCCGCAATCCCGGGATAGTCCCTGGCGCGCCGGGTCTCAACAGCTTTGTCCAGCTCAGTTCGTACGAGGAACGTTATGGTCGCCAAGGACACGATCGTCGCAATGTTGGCCAACACGGGCATGTTTGGCCCGCTCGGAGACGATGACAGGCGCGCCGTCGCCGCCGAATTGCGCGACAGCGCTTGGGATCAAGGCCAGGTGGTGTTCTCGCGCGGCGACCCGGGCCGCGACATTTATCTTGTGACTGCCGGCCGCGTTCGCCTGTCGATCTTGACGTCGGAAGGGCGTGAGTTGTCGTTTGCGCACGCCGAAGCCGGCCAGGTATTCGGCGAGATCGCCGTGCTTGACGGCGGCCAGCGGACGGCAGATGCCACCGCCGTCACCAAGGTGCAGGCTCTGACCTTGTCGAAGCCGGCGCTGATGAAGTTGATGGAGACACGTCCAGCACTGCGGGAGGCGGTCGTCCGCTTCCTGTGCAAGCGCGTCCGCGAGGCGGATCAGCAACTCGAAGGCATCGCGCTGTATCCCATAGAAGCCCGCCTGGCCCGCTTCTTCCTGGCGGCCGTCCGCCAGAAGGCCGGCGCGGATGCCGACGGTGCCGTTCCGCTGGACCTGCCGATCTCGCAATCAGAACTTGCTCTTTTGATTGGCGCCAGCCGCCCCAAGGTCAACGCGGCCCTGGCAATGTTGGAGGACCAGGGGGCGCTCGACCGGGCCGACGGCAAATTCACCTGCCACATCGAGCAGTTGGAAGACATCGCCGGCCTTTAAGCCTGCCGAGGCTCTAGGCACGATCCGGAGCGAGCAGGGGTTGCCCCGATCCCGCGGCCTGGCGCAATATATAGCGCGTCAATTTCGTGATCCCTGCTCACATGAACGTCCATCGCCGCATCTGGACGAAGTTCACGGCGGCTGTTCGCAGCCTGACGGGGTCGTCGGCGTGGCATGCCGTCGGCCGGACTGTGCGTCGCGCCGCCGAAGCGGGCACGCACGCCTATCCGCCCGACACCAGGCGCCGCCTCAAGATCCTGAACATGTTCGCCTACCTCATCGCGGCGTCGACGTTGATCTATGCGCTCCAGCATCTGTCGATGGACTACCACCGCTACGAATACGTCATCCTGATCAACATGTGCCTCGTCGTTGCTGCGCTGGCAGTTCCGTTCGCTCACCGCATCAGCGATACCGCAGGCGGCCTGCTGATCGTCGTGTCCGAGTTCATCGCCTTGATCGCGCTCACCAGCCTGCTCGGGCGCGCTGCTGGCGTGCACATCCAGTTCTTCGTCGCGCCGGCCGCCACGTTCGTGGTTTTCGGCCTGAAGCGCCTCTACCTCATCGTGCCGATCATCCTCGGTGCGCTGGGCCTCCATCTCTACGCCTGGTTCAGCTATCCAGACGTCCAGGCCGGCATTCCTGTTGCTCACGAGGTGGTCGACCCGCTCTACGTCCAAGCGGCCATCACCACGATGGCCCTGATCGGCGCCACCGTTTATTATGCCTTCAGCCTCGCTGAAAACGCCAAGGCCGAGATAGATGCGCTCCTGCGAAACATCCTGCCGGACAGCATCGTCGAACGCCTGAAAGCCGAGCCGGGCAACGTCGTTGCCGACAGCTTCGACGACGCCTCGATCCTGTTTGCCGACATCTCCGGCTTCGTCGCGCTCGCCATTCGCCTCGGCGCGCAGCGCACCGTCGGGCTGCTCAACACCATCGTCACCGACTTCGATGCGCTGGCTGAGAAGCACGACGTGGAAAAGATCAAGACGATCGGTGACGCCTACATGGTCGCGTCCGGCCTGCCAGAGCGCTCGGCCGATCATACCGAGCGCCTGATCAAGATGGGAGAGGACATGCTGGCGGCCATCGATCGTATCCGCCGCGACAGCGGCCTGGACATCGCCGTCCGCATCGGCATCGCCACGGGCCCCGTGATGGCGGGCGTCATCGGCCGCAAGAAGTTCAGCTACGACATCTGGGGCGATGCCGTGAACCTTGCGTCCCGCCTCGAAAGCCAATCGCAGCCGGGCCGCATCCTGGTCTGCGCCCGCACCCGAGCCGCCCTCGAAGACCGTTTCGCCTTTGAAAGCCGCGGTCTCGTCGACATCAAGGGGGCCGGGCAGCAGGAAGTGTTCTTCGTCGTACAGCCGCCCGACAACGCCGCACCCGCGATGGCCGCGCAATAACCACGCACGCTTAAACTGTCGGTCCGCCGTCGAGGGCGAAGCGCGTGCGTATGCGGTGGAATAGATCGTCCCGGACGCCGCGATACGCCGCGATAATGTGCTCGCGTTTGGGCTGGGACAGCGCCAGCGAGCAATCCATCGTCGGCCAATATTCCACTTCAGCCGCCATCGTCCGCGTCAGCTCCAGCGCGTGGTGATGCGCCTCCGGCGAAAGCGATATGATGACGTCGAACAACTCGTCGCCAATGATGGCAAGCGATTGTGGCTCATGCTCAGACAAGTCGATGCCGATCTCGTCCATGACTGCCACGGCATAAGGATCCGGCAGCCCCGCCCGCACGCCGGCCGACCGCACCGTGACGCGTTCGCCAGCCAGATGATCCAAGATGGCGGCGGCGATCGGCGAGCGGATGCAGTTCAGCGTACACGCGAACAGCACCGACTTGCGTTCCTCACCCGGTCCCGCGAGGGCCACGTGTCATCCCTTCCAGTGCAACGCGGTGATGAGCGTAAACAGCCGTCGCGCCGTATCGGTATCGACCTCGATCTTGCTCTCCAGCCGCTCGGCCAGAATGCGGCTGCCTTCGTCGTGCAAACCGCGCCGCCCGACGTCGATCGCCTGGATGCGCGACGGCTGCGCGGTCTTCACGGCCTCGTAGTAGCTGTCGAGCACGATGAAATAGTCTTTCATCAGCCGCTTCAGCGGCGTCAGCGACAGATGGTGCGTCACGACCGGCTGGGCATGCTCGTCCGACACCTCGAACACCAGCCGCTCGTCGATCACCGACAGCTGTAGCCGGTATGGCCCCTGGTCGCGGCCCGTCAGCTTGAAGCTGTTGCCGTCGACCAGATCGAAAATCGCGACCTCGCGCTCATGCTCGATGTTTGCGTTGCCGCGCGCGATTGATTGGCCATCGAGCGTGACCTCGATCAGCCGGTCTTTGCTTGGCGTAATTGGCTCGGACATCGGCGGCGCACGTTCCTGGTGAAGGCGTTAGGATTCGGGATTGATGCGGATGGCCACGGACCGGCGGTGCGCTTCCAGGCCTTCTGCCCGCGCCAGCGTCATCGCTGCGGGTGCCAGGCTCTTAAGCGAGGCAGGCGTCAGCTTCAAGATCGACGTGCGCTTCATATAGTCCAGCACGCCGAGGCCCGATGAGAAGCGCGCGCTGCGCGCCGTCGGCAGAACGTGATTGGAGCCTGAAACGTAGTCGCCGATTACTTCCGGCGTGTGTTGGCCCAGGAAGATCGCGCCCGCGTTGCGGATGCGCTCCGACAAAGCGTCCGCGTCGCGCGTGGCAATCTCCAGGTGCTCGGCGGCAATACGATCTGCCAGCGCCGGCGCCTCGTCCAGCGACTTGAGCAGGATCACGGCACCAAAGTCGCGCCAGCTGGCGGACGCGATGTCGACCTTCGGAAGCACCGCGAGCTGCCGCGCAACAGCCGTTTCCACTGCAGCAGCAAACTGCGCGTCGTCGGTCATCAGGATCGACTGGGCGGCAGTATCGTGCTCGGCCTGCGCCAGCAGGTCGGCCGCGATCCAGTCCGGATTGTTGTGCTTGTCGGCAATGACCAGCACCTCGGACGGGCCAGCGATACTGTCGATGCCGACCGTGCCGTACACCTGCCGCTTGGCCGCCGCGACATACGCATTGCCGGGCCCGACGATCTTCACGACCGGCGCGACTGTCTCGGTGCCATAGGCGAGAGCGGCAATCGCTTGCGCGCCGCCAATGCGATAGATCTCTTCGACGCCAGCGAGCCGCGCTGCGGCCAGCACTAGCGGATTGAGCACGCCCTTCGGCGCTGGCACCACCATGACGATGCGCGGCACGCCGGCAACTTGCGCGGGCACGGCATTCATCAGGACGGACGAGGGGTAGGAGGCGAGGCCGCCCGGCACGTACAGCCCGACGGACTCCACCGCCGTCCAGCGATGCCCCAGTTCGACGCCAGCCGCGTCCGTATACCGGTCGCTCTGCGGCAGCTGCCGCTGATGGTGCTCTGCGATGCGGTGCTTGGCGAACTCCAGCGCCTCAAGCGTCTCCGCCGAACACGCAGCCACGGCCGCATCGATCTCAGCTGCCGTTATGCGCAGCCCCAGCACGGACAGATCGGCGTCATCGAAGCGGCGCGTCAGTTCGCTCAGGGCCTTGTCACCGCCTGCTCGGACGTCGGCGATGATCGACGCCACCGCGGCGCCCACGTCGGCCGACGCCTCGCGCTTCTCGGTTAGAAATGCAGCGAATGCGGCCTCGAAGCCGGCGTCGCGGGTGGAAAGTCGTTTGGCCATGCCCGGTGCGGGTCCTCAGAAGTGTCTCGGTTCGTTCAAATAGCAGGGATGTGGGGAAAGCTCACGTTCCGGCCTTGGGGCCGTTGTCGTGTTCCGGCAGGCTCTGGGTTTGCCAGGCCGCCCCGAGATCCTTCATCTCACCTTCCACGCACTCGACCTCGAGCCGGATCGCGGCATTGCCCGAAAACGTCAGCGTCAGTGTTCCGCCGGGCGCGGCGGTCTCATCGAAGGCGATCGAGAGCAGCGACAACACGGCATCCGAGTTGCCGGGCTGAAACCCCGAGACTTTGGCGCCGAGCACTCGCTCGAACCGCAGGCCGCAACGGCGCCGCGTCAGTGCCTTGCCGCCGGAGGCCACGCTCGCTTCCCAATCAAAGCGGTTGGCCACGGCCACAAAGCGCTTTTCAGCCTTCAGGTATGTCATGTCGGCGGCCCGAACCACCGCGTCCTGCAGGTTGGCAGAGAACACGGCAAGGTCTTCGGCGTCGAAGGCGATCAACTTGAGGTCGGTCATCTACAGCATTCCGGCTCCGCGGGAGCCCGAGTGATAGCGACGGGGCGCGCCAGGCGCAAGAAACTCAAGCTGCAGCGGCCGTTTAACGCGAGATGGCGTCGCCAATGTTTGAGTCGGCTACTCCTCAACAGGTTAACGAATAGCGCATTAGAAATCGTTGCCGAACAGGCACAGCGCACTGATTCGGCGACGCAATCAGGCAGTCAGGGGGTGACGAGAATCGCGAATCGCGGCTCCGTGGTTGAGAACCGAGCAGGATGCATCTGTTTTGCGCGTGGGCTTGGAATTCGGAATTTGCGCCGGCGCGCTGTCGGCTGATCCACAGTGAGGACAGATTATGAAAAAGACAGTAGCTCGCCTGTTAACGGCCGGTCTGCTCGCCTGCAGCGCCGGAGTAGCCCTTGCCGACGGCATCCCCTCCGCCGCCAACATCGCGGAAGCCCCCATCGGCGGCAATGAATGGCGCGGCTTCTTCGTGTCGGCCAGCGTCGGTTATGGCTGGAGCGACTCTGAACAATACGCCGACGTAGATTTAGGCAGCGACGGAATACTAGACGGCCAATTCAAGAAGAGCTTTGAGGCCGACGGTGTTCTGGGGGCTATCGGTTTGGGTTACGATTTCACCGTCCGTGACAATGTCGTTCTTGGCGTGTTCGGCGACTACACATTTGGCGATCTTGACGACAAATATGATACCCCTGCCGCTGGTGTGATCCTTCCTGGCTCGGTAAAAGCAAAATACGAAGACATTTGGGCTGTCGGCGCCCGCGCTGGTGTAATCGTTCACAAAGACTTGTTGCTGTTCGGGACAGTCGGTTATACCGCCGCCGAATTCAGCGCAGTGAACGAAGGTGGCAAGGGAAAGAAAGATCTTGATGGCTACTTCGTCGGCGCCGGGCTTGAGCGCCTCCTTTGCAACAACCTGTATCTAAAGGCCGAATATCGTTACTCGGACTACGGTAGTTTTTCTGAGACCGCAGTGAATGACCCAGGCTGCGGCGCAGCCTGCACCACGAAGGTAGAATTCGAAAACGAGATCCACTCGGTACGCGTCGGCTTGGCCTATAAGTTCGGCGCTCGTGCGGAAGAAGCCGTACCGCTGAAATAAGCCATCCGACAAACTATAGAGTTTACGAAAAGGGTCGCTTTCAGCGGCCCTTTTTGTTTTGAATTCAGATTGTCCCGAAACCGGCATCAAAAATAACGTCGCCCCCGCAGGCGCCACCTGCGAAGAAGGCTAATAAATAATTCACTGGTCTCCAAAAAAGGGAAGCCATTGAATAACCTATGAAAAATGGCATCAAGGCGGTTTGTGTTGGTTATTGAATAGTAAATGTCAGAAACTATAGAGGTTATCAAATAAGCCAATCCAGCATGGATAAGATCCGGACACGCCGCAAAAGCTTCACGAATTGCTAGCATTGCGATGAAACATTGATGGAAACGCGCTTCGAATTAATTTCACTTTGCATTCGCCATTCAAATCTTCTCGCTCCGCTTTCTTGACTGTCGCTTCCGTCAGTATCGCAAATTGATTGATACAGGCAGAGTTTGATCAATGCCCGGGACAGGGAAATGTCCGCCGGCATCAGCGTCACAACCTCTGTCAGGAGTTTTGAGTATGTCCTGGAATTCATTCGCTGCCGCCTACTGCCCGCCAGAAGAGCCACCGCCACCGCCACCGCCACCGCCGTGCCCGCCGGAGCCCCCATGCCCGCCGCCGGAGCCGCCCTGTGAGCCCGAGCCCCCATGCCCGCCGCCGCCGACGGATTGCGATCCGCCCGAGCACCATTCCCATTGCGATGACGATTGCGGAGACACAACCGTGAACAACACAACGATCTACAACACCGAAATCAACAACACGGTCATCAACAACAACACCAGCCTGGTGAATGTTGGCGACGTGAACGTCAGCTTGATCGACGTCGGCGACATCAATGCGCTGCAGAACGTCAACGTCCTGAACGATCTGAGCCTCCTCAATGGCGACATCCTCAACAACGTCCTGCAGGATGGCATCCTGAACGGTGACATCATCGGCGGTGATGTGCTGAGCAACGTCCTCTCGGGCGACAACACCATCCTGTCGGACCTCGTCGACGGCGGCGTGTTGAACGACCTGTCCGTCGTGGAAGACGTTCTGAACGGCAACACGATCGGCGACGTTCTCAGCGGCAACGAAACCCTCAAGAACGTGCTGAGCGGCGACGTCCTGAGCAACATCGCCGTGACGGACGTTCTGAACGGCTCAGTTGAAGCTCTGACCGATGTCGTGAGTGTCGATGTACTCAACGACGCCTTGAATGGCGACAATTCAGTGCTGAGCAGCATCCTCGACAACAACAACGTCCTGAGCGGTATCGCAGCCGTCGCCAACGTTTCCGATATCCTGTCCGGCAACGAGATCACGGGCGTTGCTGGGGATGTCGTGGACGGCATCCTCAACGACGGCACGGCAAACATTCTGACCGAGGTCGTCAATCTCAATGGCGATTTGCTCAGCAACACCGCGATCGGCAACGTTGTTGCCGGTGTCAGCGATGTGCTCGGCGGCAACCAGATTCTCAGCGGCATCGGGAATATCGACGGCGGCGTCCTGACAGACCTCGTCGGCAACGTGGCCGCAGGCAACATTGTGGCCGACGTGCTGGGTGACGTGGTGGCAGGCAACATCGTCGCCGACGTTCTCGACAACGGAATCGGCGACATCCTGAGTGGAGACATCTCCGACGTGGTCGGTGGCGTAGCGGCCGGCAACGTCATCGCTGATGTGCTGGATGGCGGCATCAACGGCGATCTCATCGGCAGCATCGCAGGTGGCGATGTCTTCGCTGGCGTCCTTGGCGGCGACCTCATCAGCAACCTGCTGAGCGGCAACGCCGTCAGCGACGTTCTCAGCATCGAGCCGATCACGGCCACGGTCGAAAACGTCGTCGGCGACGTGCTTGGCGGCGCAACAGGCGACCTCGACGTTGGCAACCTGCTCAACGGCCTGCTGGGCGGCAACAACCTGCTGACCGGCGACCTCGTCGGTGCCGTCGTCGGCGGCGACGATCTGCTCGGCGGCTTGCTGGGCAACGTGTCGGTTACCGACAGTCTGCACGTCGACAGCATCTTCGACCAACTGCTGCAGTCGCCGGTCCTGTCCGACATCGATGCCGTCCACGTCGCGACCGATCTGGTGGCCGATCTGATCTCTTGACGACGACTAGGGCGCGCCGCATCCGCGGCGCGCCACTCTATCGCCGGTGCCGGCCTGATCAGCTGTAATCGGCAAAGGCCAACAAGGCCAAGTTAGTAAGTGGAGGCGTACATGATCCAGCAATCGATCGCGCAGTTTACGCGCAACGCGCAGAAGGCCACGTCCATTGTCGACGACGACAAGCTCCCAGACCGCCAGCGCGGTATGTGGAGCTTTTTGACATGGTCATTCTTTCTCGCGCAGGCCGTTGCCGCGCATGAAGCCTTCGCCAAGGGTCACGCCGGTGGCGATGCCGGCGCAGAGGCAGACGGCTCCGGCTCCGGCAGCGGCGATGATGCGGCCCAGAAAGGCCTCCCAACCGCTTCGATGCTCGGCGCCGCCGGTTTCGACGTCGATCCCGCCGCTGCGGCCCAGTTCGCCGCCGCGATCGCAGCTGGCCTCGTTACGCCGCAAATGCTTGCTGGATTCCAGGCCGATCCTGCACTGTTTCAGGCGTTCGTCGATCAGTTGACGGGCAACGCGTCCGGCATAGCGGCAGACCTTGCTGCAACGTCCGGCGCCGCTGAAGACGTCGCCGATGCCTCTGCCATCGACGGTGATGGCGGATCAAACGGAGGCCTGATCCCCGGTGTTGATTTGCCCGGCATCAATCTTCCCGGCGGGATCACGCTGCCGATCGACGTGGCTATCGATCTCGGCCTTGAGCTTGGCTCCGACCTCGGCCTCGGCATCCACGTCGGTGGCCTGGACGACGTCAGCCTCAATCTCAACATTGCGCCGATCCTTGGCCTCGATTTGGGCCTCGACGGCGACGGCTTGAATCTCAGCGCGCTCGGTATCAATTTTCTCGACAGCAGCGGCGGAGGTGCGCTCGGCAGCTTGCTCGGTGGCGAGAACGGCGTGTTGAGCGGATTGCCGCTGGGTGGCCCCATCGAAGCGCTTTCCGGCATAACCGGTTTGGCTAACGACGTGCTCGGCGGCCCTCTCAGCAACGTGACGTCCAACGTCGCCAGCAGTCTCGCCCCGGTCACCGGACCCGTCACTTCGCTCCTGGGCGAGGCCCTCGACTACGGTAGTCACTCGGGTCTCCTGGCGTCAGGCGGCACGATCCTCCAGTCGGCCGGCAGCATTTTGCCACTGCATGATCTCTTCGCCAACGGCCAGCACACCGACTACGGCATGGAACTGCAGTCGTCTCAGTCGCCGGATGCCGCGAATGGCGAAACGCTTGTCGCTTCGCTCTCGGCGAACGTCGAAACGCTCGACGTCGGCGCCCTCGCCGACGACGCCCTTAAGTCTCTGCTGCACGGCATTTCTAGCGACTATCACGGATGACAACTGTCGAGGGGGCCCACATGGGCGGGGAGACGCAGTCACTCAACGCAGCGCAGGTTGCGCGCGCGGCGTTACGAGCAACTCAAATTTCTGCGGCACCAAAACCGGTGCCGCAGAAACCAGCACGCGTACGGCGGTCGCGCCCTGCAAGGCCTCACGTGCCGCGCGAGCCGCTGTTCGGCGCGGCGTCGGCACAGTTGGCGCATGCTGCCGAAGCCGCCGCAACTGCCGCACGCACTCTGAAAGACCGCATCGTCGCGTCTGCCGGCGACTGGCGCCTACCGCGGAACGCGCGCCCGGACGCGTCTCTTCCCAAACTGGCCGATATGCCCGAACAAGATCCCACATCGACGCCCGTCGAGACCACACAGGTCAAGACCCTGTCGCAAGACAATCCGGCCAAGAATGTCGCGACCCAGCCGGCAGACGGCGATATCGGCGAGGCCCCCGTCGCAGCCGACCCGATGGCGGAATGGCGCGCCGTGGCCCGCCGTAACTTCGTCACCGTCGGCGTCTTCTCAGTCGTCGTCAATCTGCTCATGTTGACGATGCCGGTTTACCTGTTTCAGATTTCAGACCGCGTGCTCACCAGCCGCAGCATCGATACGCTCGTGATGCTGTCGGTGCTCGCGTTGATGTTCATTGGCGTGCTGTCGCTGCTCGACATCTTGCGCCGCCAGGTGCTTGGCGCCTTATCCACCAAGCTGGAAACGATCCTCGGTGGGCCCATCCTCGCCAGCATCGTCACGACAGCGCGCGCTGGCGACGGCGGTAACATCACGCCGATGCGCAGCTTGCACGCCGTCAAGAGCTTCATCGCCTCCCCGGTAATGCTGCTGCTGTTCGATGCGCCGCTGGCGCCGATCTATCTCGCCGTCGTGTTCCTCATTCATCCCGATCTCGGCTGGATCACCGTCGGGGCGGCAGTCACGCTCGTCGTCATCGCGCTGATCAATCAGCGCGCGACCTCGGTGCCACTCGGCCAGGCCGGTGCCCACGCCGCAAAGGCGGATGGCCACGCTGAAGCGCTGGCACGCAACTCGCAGGTCATCAATGCAATGGGGATGCTCAACGAAAGCATTCTGCATTGGGGACGCGAACAGGCACAGGCCCTCACGACGCAATCAGGCGCGTTAGAACGCAATTTCTGGATCAGTGGCGCCTCGAAAATGGCGCGCTTGATTACCCAGATCGTCATTCTCGGCTGGGGTGCCTATCTCGCGCTTGATGGGCATTTGACCGGCGGCATGATGATCGCGGCCTCCATCATTGCCGGGCGCGGATTGCAGCCCCTGGAAGGTATGATCGAAGGGTGGCGCAGCGTGGTCCAAACGCGCGCCGCCTACGCCCGTGTCACGCAAGCTGTCGATCTGCTCAAGAACGATCCGCCGCGTCTGCGCCTACCGCGCCCCAAGGGCCACCTCTCCGTCGATCGCCTGCTGTACCTTCCGGCCGGCACTAAGGAGCCCGTGCTCAACGGTATCAGCTTCGAGCTGAAGCCCGGCGAGTCGCTCGCGGTTGTCGGCCCGTCCGGCTCGGGCAAGTCGACGCTTGCCCGGCTCCTGGTTGGCTGCCTGTTGCCGACGGCGGGCAAGGTTCGCCTCGACGGCACCGAGCTGCGCAACTGGGATCGCCGCCAGTTCGGCGAATATACCGGCTACCTGCCGCAGGAAGTCGAGCTGTTTCCCGGCACCATCAAGGAGAACGTCTGCCGCATGCGCAACGACCTGCCGGACGAGCAGGTCTATGAGGCAGCCCAACTGACGGACGTGCACGATATGATCGCGCACATGTCGGGCGGCTACGAAACGCAGCTGGAACGTTCCGGCTCGCCGTTGTCCGGCGGTCAGAAGCAGCGTATCGCGCTGGCTCGCGCCTTCTTCGGCTCGCCTTCGCTCGTTGTGCTGGACGAACCCAACTCAAACCTCGACGCCATCGGCGAGCAGGCACTGACCGCTACGTTGAAGCGCGCCAAGCAGAAGGGCGTCACGGTCATCGTCGTCACGTTGCGTCCGGCTCTGCTGAGCAACGTCGACAAAGTCCTCATCCTGCGCGGCGGGCGCGCCGAGGCGTTCGGCGCTCCTCATGATGTGCTGCATCGCCTCGTCAAAACCGGCGCAACCACGACGGCTCCAACGGGTTCACCTGCGGCAGCAAATACGGCATCGGCTGCACCGGCGGCCGCAACGACTTCGGCTTAGGAAGGTATATCGTCATGTCCGCGGGAATTCCCTCGCTCAACCAGTGGCACCGCAGTGTGCGCTCCAACGTCAAGTGGCCCACCATTTTTGGCCTCGCGACGCTTATCCTCTGGGCTGGCGGTTTTGGCGTCTGGGCCGGCATTGCGCCGCTCGACGGCGCCGTCGTCGCCCCCGGCACATTCGTCGCTACCGGCCAGAACAAGCAGATCCAGCATTTCGAAGGCGGCATCGTTTCCGAGATGCTCGTGCGCGAAGGCGACACGGTCGAGCAGAACCAGCCGCTCGTGCGCCTCGATGAAACCGCGTCGCGCGCCAAGCTGCGCCGTCTCGTGCTGCGCCGCTATCGCCTGTTGACGATGCAGGCCCGCCTCGACGCGGAAGTCGGCAATCGCGAGACCTTCGAGATGCCCGCAGCGCTCGTTGCCGAGGCGTCCGATCCTGAAGTGCGCGTCATCTTCGATCGCCAGCAGAATGAAATGCGCACGCGACGCGCCAAGCGCGTGGCCGAAGAGCAGGTGTTGAGCAAGGAAATCGCCGGCTTGCGGGAAAGCATCACAGGTTACAACGCCCAGGCGAAGTCGATCGATACGCGCCTCGGCCTGTTTACCGAGGAACTGAAGGACAAGTCCGACCTGCTCGATCGGCAACTGGTTCGCAAAACCGAAGTTCTGGCGCTGAGGCGTTCGGAGGCCGGTCTCTCCGGCGAGTTGGGCGAAACCATGGGCCGCATCGCCGACAGCAACGAGCGTGTCGCGCGCGCCGAACAGCAGGTGACGCAGATCCGCTCTGCGGCTATCCAGAAATCCGTTGAAGAGCTGCGCGAGACGGAAGGCGAACTGGACGATATCCAGGAGCAGATCCGCGCGGCCCAGGACATCCTGAAGCGCACAGAGATCCGCTCGCCCGTGCGTGGCGTCATCGTCAAGCTGCACCAGCATACCAACGGCGGCGTAGTCGCTCCGGGCGCGGTGATTCTCGAGATCCTGCCGGTGAACGACGCATTGTTGATCGAAGCCCGCGTCGCGCCCAACGACATCTCTCACGTCAATTCCGGCCAGGACGCCCTGGTCCGCCTAAGCGCGCTCAACCAGCGCCTGACGCCGATGATCAAAGCGAAAGTCGTCTACCTTTCTGCCGACGCAGTGGCTGAGCAGTCGGTTCAATATAAGGAACAGAAGCCTGCTCGTGACAGCTTCGTGGTTCGTGTGGCGCTGGACGAGGCGGACATTCGCACCAAGATCTCGTCTTTCCGTCCGACGCCGGGCATGCCGGCCGAGGTCTTCATCAAAACCGGAGAACGCACGTTCTTCGAATATATGATGCGCCCGGTCATGGATAGCTTCTCCCGGGCCTTCCGCGAGCACTGAGGTGCGGCATCGGTAGATGCAACATGCCGGCGGGAAACTGCCGGCATTATTTGTTGCGAAACACAAATAAAAAGAGACGGCAAAAGCTCTCGCTTGTGCCGTCTCTAACCGCATTAAGCCGTGCAATAAATCAGGCGGAAAGTTCAATCAATTGATGTGAAATAGCTTTTGCGACGGCCTGCGTGGTCGTCGCGCATTTGAGTTTCTCCCTGGCAACGTTCAAGTGGAAGCGAACGGTGCGCTCGCTGATCCCCAAAATGATGCTGGCCTCCCAGGCCGTCTTCCCTGCCGCCGTCCAGCTGAGGCAATCCAGCTCGCGGGCCGACATCAGGATTTCGTTTTCGGTATCGACGCCGTTGATGCGCAACAGCTGCCCGTGAAAATAATTCATCAGCAACCGCAGGTCGCGCACGGCGATCTCGTATTTGCCCGTTGCTTCCGCGTCGGCCGTCTCCCAAGTGCACGCTGCTAGGCTGAACTCGCCGTGCAGCGTCCGAAGCCCGAAGACGACGCCGTCTTCTCCCTCGTCAAGTTGCGCCTCGGGCAGCCAAGACTTCAGCGGTACGCCATCGGCAGACTTGAGGTCGGTCGCCGAAAGGCCGTGGATAACGGCCTGGTCGGCAGCAAGGTCGGACATGCACTGGGCAAGCGCATCGTCTGCGTGCCGGCAGTGCATGTACTTTTTCTTCCAGCCTTTGACCGGAACATTGAGCGAAAGGTAATCCAGACGCGAAAAGCCGTACAGGTTCTTTGCAACGTTCAAAAACGCTGGCCCTTCGTTGCGCGATTGCAGAGGGGCATGCGGAGGAATAGCATTTTGAAAAATACGGTCAAAGACCACGCGAGCACCTATTGTTTGACGCGTTAAGTCGACCGTTAGCTTGCCTAAATAGGATCTATAAAAGGTAAAGCAGATTGAAATGAATTTGCCAGCATTAATTGCACAAACCTATAAAGTACATAATGGGTCTATTGTCTTTCAAGTGATCAAGAATAAAAAGGGGCTGAAAATCAGCGTAAAGACGAATGGCGGCGTGGAGGTGCGCTGATGATTTTGCAACTACGCTCTACGCATGTCTCACACTCTTAAGCGGCCGGAACTCCCCCGCTTTGCCGACGTTCGGTGTTCAGTTATCCCTGCAACGGAGATTTCGCGATGCCGCGCGCCCGCACCATGACGATCGTTTCCAGCATAGCAGTATTGGCCCTGTCGTCGGCTTCAGGTTCTGCTGCAGAAGAAAAAGCTGTTGGCTATGGCCCCTCTCCGAACCTGCCAAAGCCGCAAGAAGGCTGGATTCCGACGGTCAATATTGCTCCTGCCTCGTCGTGGAAGGACGGGCAGACGCCCAAAGCAGCCGACGGGCTTGAGGTCAAATCTTTCGCATCCGGTCTCGACCATCCACGCTGGCTTTATGTGCTGCCGAATGGCGACGTTCTGGTGGCTGAGACCAATAAGCCCGAAACGGGTGGAGGCCGGGCTGGGATTAAAGGCTGGGTTATGGGCATGGTGATGAAGCGGGCCGGCGCAGGCGTCAAAAGTCCGGACCGCATTACCCTTTTGCGCGACACCGATGGCGACGGCGTCGCCGAAACCAAGAAAGTCTTCGCGTCGAACCTGACGTCCCCGTTCGGTATGGTTCTGGTCGGTGAGACACTCTACATCGCCAACGCTGATGCCATCGTCAGCTTCCCCTACAAGGAAGGGCAGACGGAAGTCACGGGCGAGGCCAAGAAGGTTGCAGACCTTCCCGCCGCAATCAATCACCACTGGACCAAGAACCTCGTCGCCAGCAAAGACGGAACGAAGCTTTATGCTTCCGTCGGCTCGAACAGCAATATCGGCGAGAACGGCATGGATCAGGAAGAAAACCGTGCTGCAATTCTGGAAGTCGATCCCGCAACTGGAAGTACTCGCCTCTTCGCGTCCGGCTTGCGTAACCCTGTCGGCATGGCTTGGGAGCCACAGACCGGTGCCTTGTGGACGGCCGTAAATGAACGTGATGAGCTCGGCAACGACCTCGTACCCGACTACATCACGACCGTAAAAGACGGCGGCTTCTACGGCTGGCCTTACAGCTATTACGGCCAGAATGTCGACACGCGCGTGCAGCCGCAGAAGCCGGAATTGGTCGAAAAGGCGATCGCGCCGGATTACGCTCTCGGCGCCCACACGGCCTCGCTGGGCTTGACCTTCGCCGAAGGCGCCAAGTTGTTGCCGGCGACGTTCGCCAACGGCGCCTTCATCGGTCAGCACGGCTCTTGGAACCGCAAGCCGATGGCCGGCTACAAAGTGATCTTCGTCCCGTTTGCCGACGGCAAGCCGAGCGGCGACCCGGTGGATGTGCTGGCCGGCTTCGTCGATGTTGGTGGCTATGCCCAAGGGCGCCCTGTCGGTGTGACGATTGATAAGACTGGCGCTCTTCTGGTCGCCGATGATGTTGGCAACGTGGTCTGGCGAGTCGCAGGAGCAGGAGGGGGCCAACCGGCTGCCGATGCGGCAGAACCGGCAGCAGCGACCGGCTCAAGCGAAGGCACCCCCAAACCGTAAGCAGCAGGCCGAGATGTCTGATCTGTTCCGCAAGTTCGCTGAACGAACCTCACACGCAGCAGGAACGCCTTGGGCGTTTCTGCTTGCTGCGTCGGCGATCGTGATATGGGCGGCCACTGGGCCGCTCTTTGCGTATTCGGACACGTGGCAACTGATCATCAACACGTCGACGACGATCGTCACGTTCTTGATGGTCTTCCTCATCCAGAACACCCAAAATCGCGATGCGCGTGTCGTTGCGCTGAAACTGGATGAGCTGTTGCGCGCCCTGCACGGCGCACGCACCGGCATGGTGAAACTTGATCACATGTCCGATGAAGAACTGGAGCACATTCAAGGCCAGTTCGAGGGTTTGGACGAGAAGTATTCGGCCCTCGTGCAGGACGATATCGAGCACGTTCAACGCGAGCTACAGGATCGCCGCGCGAAGGCAAATCCGCCACAGCCTGCCAACAACTGAAGCAGTTTGACACATAAAAAGTCAGTCCGGGGCCCATTTTCGTTGCGCAACTGTCGCACCGGCACGGTCAAATCTCCGCCCTATTTTTCGTGCGCTTGACCGAACGAGAATCCGAATGCCCAATCATTGAACACGCGCACGGCCCCAAACTTTAGGCCGTCGTTGGACCATGAGCTTTAGGGGGATGGATCCGCATTGATTACGCGACCCGCTTTACAGATTCATGACGAGCTTCGCCGGCGGCCTAAAATGTGGGCCGCTGCCGTCATCGTGCTAACGCTTCTCACCGCTGGTTTGGTTCCACAAAAAGTTTCAGCTGGTGTCGACGCTGCAGTAGGCCCGTTCGGCCCCGAGGGGCCGCGGATGCGCGAGCAGTTCTGGATGGTTCCGAGCGGCGAGAGTGGCCGATACTTACGCGCAACTGTTTTCCGCCCCGAAGAGCCTGATGGCGCACAGGCTGGCGTAGGCCGACCCCGCCCCCTCGTAATCATCAATCACGGCACCGCTGAATCGACCCGCATGGCGGTCTCTATGCCCGTCTATTACTGGCTGTCGCGCTGGTTTGTCGACCGCGGCTATATCGTCGTGCTTCCACAGCGCCGCGGCCACGGGGCGACCGGTGGTTTGCTGTCCGAAGGTGTTGGCAACTGCGCCAACCCAGACCACTATCAGTCCGGTCAGGTGGCAGCCGACGATATTTCAGCTGTGGTCAGCTACTTCCAGACGCAGCCCTTCGTGTCTCAATCGGATATTGTGGTGGCCGGCATTTCGACGGGCGGCTGGGCGTCGCTGGCGTACTCCTCACGCAATCCAAAAGGCGTGAAGGCCGTCATCAACTTTTCAGGCGGACGCGGCGGCCATGCCGGCGGCATGCCGAACGCGGTTTGCGGTGAAAAGCGCTTGATCGAAACGGCTCGCCGCTATGGCGAAACGTCGCGCGTGCCAACGTTGTGGCTATACTCGAACAACGACAGCTATTTCGGCCCTGACCTGGCCCGGGCCATGGCGAAGGCCTGGAACACGTCGGGCGGCATGGCCGAACTGCATGTGCTGGGTGCGTATGGCGAAGAAGGCCATAACATCGCCGATGACCGCGCCGGCTGGGAATTGTGGGGCAACAATCTCAACAGTTTCCTGTCGTCTGCAGGCGAGCCTGCTGTCGCCAGTGTTGGCGGCCAACAACCAGGGGCATCACAGGCGCAGGCCGCGCAGGAATCCACGGTCGCTTCGCAAGCAGCGTTCTCGCCTGCAAGTGATGTACACCTGATCGCACCGCGGTAGATCCCACCAAGTTCTCACCAAGAGACAAAGCAATTTTGCCAATTGCTTTGTAGGCGCGGCGTTTGGCACCCTGTAAATTAGGAACCGGCCTGAAGCGAGCGAGTTGATCCTCCGCCCATCAAAGAAGGAGGAAAGATAATCATGTTGACCAAAACAACCGCACTTTTGAGCACCGCCATCCTCGCGATCGGTGCCAGTACTGCGCTCGCCCAATCGACTGGCGGTAGCGCTGCGGATCCAAACAGCAATGCAAATCGTCAGCCGGCGCCGTCGGTTGGCAAACCCTCCGATCCTGCCGCAGGTGCTAAACCCTCCGCTCAGACCCCCACCGCTCCGGCAGGAACCAGCAGCGGAGCGTCGTCTGGCACCGGTTCTGGTGAGGTTGGCGCTGGCGGGACGCCCGCAGGTAGCGCGGCTGACCCCAACAGCGCGGAGAACCGCCAGCCAGCCCCGTCGACGCAGCCGTCTGATCCGGCAGCGGGTGCAAATCCCTCGGCCCGTCAGCCAACTTCGCCCGCGGGCACGGGTTCTTCAGCGCCTTAATCGCGAAGTAGCGCTGAGCTGAAGATAAAGTGGAGGCTCGCCGCGTGGCGAGCCTCTTTCCGTTCGTGCAACTTTTGCAGTGGTTGGCCGTTAATCAGCACGGGAATGGAGGCCCCAGCGATGACGAATGACAAGCGCAAGGCGGCTGAGGAGAAGGAACTGGACGACGCGTTAGAACATACGTTTCCGGCAAGCGATCCAATTTCTCTGAACGAAGATACCTCCGGTGAGGGTGCGCGCATCGACCGGGCACCGGCAAAGCTGGACCAGAATCTTGTTGAGCGGCTATCTCGAGAAGTGAAAGCGCGTGTCGATAAGAAGCGGGCGGACAAAACAAGTCCAGTCTGAACGTGTTGAATGTTTCGGCTGTAGGCATGGCGGCGGCCGCAGGCTGAGTTATCTCGTGTGTGAGATGTGAGCGCGATATGCGGCGTAACGAGCTTCCGGTCGATCTTCCCCGTGCGACTGCGTCTGAAGCCCAAGCGGAAGAAGCCGGCTTGCGCTTCGTAAGCGACGCCGATCCAGGCATTACTCGCATTAAACCTAACAAGCTGTGGCGGTACACCGGGCCCGACGGCAAGACCATCCGCGATAACAAGTCTCTTGACCGCATCCGCTTGCTGGCGATCCCCCCGGCGTGGACCGACGTATGGATTTCGCCGCGTGCCAACGGGCATATTCAAGCCACCGGGCGTGATGCACGAGGCCGCAAGCAATACATTTATCACGCGGATTGGAGGAAGACGCGCGACGAAGCCAAGTTTCATCGCATCTTGCAGTTTGCCCGAACGCTGCCTCGCGTCCGCCGCACGGTGAAGCGGCACATGGGACAGCGCGGTCTTGGGCGCGAAAAGGTGTTGGCGACGATCGTACATCTGCTTGAAACAACGCTTATCCGCGTCGGCAACCAGGAGTATGCGCGCAGCAATCAAAGCTTCGGTTTGTCGACATTGCAAGACAAGCACGTCACGTTCGCGGGCAGCCAGGTGCGCTTCAAGTTTCGCGGCAAGACGGGTAAGGAATGGCACCTGAAACTGAGCGACCGGCGCGTCTCGCGCATTGTGAAGTCATGCCAGGAGCTGCCTGGCCAGCACCTGTTTCAGTACGAAGATGCAGACGGCGTCGTACGCCAGGTCACGTCGGCGGACGTGAACAGCTATCTGCGCGACATCGCCAAGACTGAGGTTACGGCCAAGGACTTCCGCACGTGGGCGGGAACCGTCCTCGCAGCCATGGCGCTGTCAGAATTCGACAACGTCGACAGCGACACGGCCGCCAAACGCAACATCAAGAACGCGATCGTCGCAGTCGCCTCCCGCCTCGGCAATACGCCGACGATTTGCCGGAAATGCTACGTCCATCCCCAAGTCCTGGAGTGTTATCTGGAAGGCTCCCTCGTCGACACGCTCAATCAAAAAGTTGCGCGCGAGCTGAAGGGGCTAGCGGCGCTGTCTCCCGAAGAGGCAGCGACGCTCGCTTTGCTTCATAACCGTCTATCAAGACGAAAACGCCGTGGCGGGACGGCAAACGCGGGGTAGGGATGGCGCGATCCGCCGCTTTCGCGTTCTTTTCCGCAGCGGCGAGTTTGTCTAGTGCGCGCTGCAATCTCTCCGGCAGCGGCTGCGAGTCGACCTGAAATTCGGCCTGCAGCCGGTCCTGAAGATCTTCGATCATTGGGCTCCGCTCAGTCATCTGTGATCTTCCCTTGTAGCTTGGGCTCTCGGATATCAGAACGTAGCGGAGCCCAAAGACGTTCCGCGCAAAGATTGTCGCGCTATGGGGAACCATTCGAAGCATGGGTTAAAGGGCCTATATCGGGTCCGGGCGAGCGCCGAGATTCTTCGTTCGGTCCGAGGAACTTGGACGTCATGCCCGTGTTACAGAACGGGCGGACAGAAGTTCGCGACATCGCGACGGAGAGACCGATGAAAACGTCAGGCTACACGGCTGAAGACCTGAAGACCCTCACCGAAGTCCTAGACGCTGCGATCCTCGAAGCCGCTGAGCGGGATCTGGACCTGCCCGTTTCCCTCATGACCCGTCGCCTGTTTGACGCTGCCCGTTGGGGCGAGCGCGATCCCGCCCGCCTGAAGGCAGAGGTGCTCGGCGACGCTCTCCTGCAAACACTGGCTGCTGCTGACACGTCGCGCTGGTCGTCCGCCATCATCGCGCTGGCCCCGAAGGTTTACGCCTCTCCTTACGCTGCTTAAGGCCAGCGAAGGCGATCAAGCCGTAGGCGATCGAAGCGTGCGGACGAGCCGCCGGCGTTGTTCGCCAACAAACCTCAAGCAGGTTGCTCAGGCAGCGCTCTGGGTAGCCAGTGGCTGACCATTAAGGGAATGGTGCCCAGGGGCAGAATTGAACTGCCGACACTGCGATTTTCAGTCGCATGCTCTACCAACTGAGCTACCTGGGCAAAGCTTTAGGGGGCAGGGCCACGCCGAAAGCTCGCGTCTTATAGGGTCTGAGTCCCGGCGTGTCTAGCGGCCAAACAAAGCCATCTTGAAACCTGCCATTAGTCGCCCAAAGTTGACCCAATTCGGGCTAGCCGCGGCTGACCGGCGCCGCATCGTCGATAATGAATTCAAGTCGCTCGCGCCCGCCCCAAGTATCGCGCTTCACGGTTCCAGCAACGTGCAGCGGCATGCCCGCCGTCGCCGCGATCAGGTCGCCTAGCGGCTGGCCAACGGCGCGGAACGCGACAGCGTCGATGCGGCGCCCGTCCGAGCCTTCCAACGCGCAACGCAGGTGCGCCTCACCGACCACTTTGGGATATTTCACACGGACGGCTGGTAGAACGAAACGCGGCTGCGGATTGCCTTGGCCATAGGGGCCAGCCCGCTCCAGCAACGATACCAACTCTTCGGTGACGCCGCCCGGCGTTAGGGCCCCATCGATGTCGAGGCCCGTCCGTTCGCGCGCGGCCTTCGCAGCCGCGCCCACGGCCGTCGCGAAAAACGCTTGCAACACGGGCATGCCCGCCTTGCGCACCGTCAAGCCGGCTGCCATCGCGTGGCCGCCGCCCTTGATCAAGTGACCGGCCGCCATTGCGGCGCGAACCGCCGAGCCGATGTCGACTCCCGCCACGGACCTCAGCGATCCGGTACCGACCACATCGCCACTGCTACCGTCCTTCTCCCACGCGATCACGCACGATGGCCGGCCGAACCGCTCCACCAGCCGGCTCGCGACGAGTCCTACGACACCCTTGTGCCACGTGTCCGAGCCTACCGCGACGACAGCCAGATCCGGCGTCTCGTCGACCAGCCGGTCCGCCTCGGCCAGCGCCTCTTCGAGCATCACCTGCTCGATCGTGCGCCGCTCCTTGTTTAATGTGTCGAGTTTCTGCGCGATGCGCTGAGCTTCAACCTCGTCTTCGCAGCACAACAGCCGCGCGCCGAGCGCCGCATCGCTGATGCGCCCGCCGGCATTGATGCGCGGGCCGAGAATGAATCCGAGATGATACGGCGTCGGCGCCTGGTTGATTCCCGCCGCGTCCGCCAACGCGCGCAGCCCGATGTTGTCACGCGAGCGCATGACGGCGAGCCCCTTGGTAACATAGGCGCGGTTGAGCCCGGTCAGCGGCACCACGTCCGCGACCGTTGCCAGTGCCACGAGATCTAGGCTCTGCAGCAGGTTCGGCTCGCGCACGTCGCCGCCGTAGAACCCCGCTTGCCGCAGCACGCGCGTTACAGCAACCAGCACGAGAAACACTACGCCCGCCGCGCACAGATGTCCCTGGCCGGACACATCGTCCTGCCGGTTTGGGTTCACGAGGCAATGCACGTCCGGCAACCGGTCGTCGGCCTGATGGTGATCCAGCACCACGACATCGCGGCCCAACGGCTTTGCCGCGGCCAGCGCATCGAAGCTCGTTGTGCCGCAGTCGACCGTGACGATCAGCTGCGCGCCGTCCTTGATGAGATGCTCGATCGCTGCCGCGTTGGGGCCGTAGCCTTCGGTTATGCGATCCGGAATATAGATGCGTGATGCCACGCCGTGGTGCGTCAGGAAGCGCGATAGTAGGGCCGACGAACAGGCCCCGTCGACGTCGTAGTCTCCGAAGATCGCCACCTTCTCCCTGGCCTGCACCGCCTTGGCGATGCGCGCCGCCGCCTTGTCCATGTCCCGCAGCGTGCTGGGATCCGGCATCAGGGCCTTGACGGTGGGGTCGAGGAAAACCGGCACGGTGTCCATCGTCACGCCCCGGGCCGCGAGAACACGCCCCAAAAGCTCTGGCAGGCTATGATGCTGGCAGATCGCCGCCGCGGCGTTGCGCTGGGCGCCCGGCAGCCGTTCGCGCCAGACGTTTCCCTTGATGGAACTTTCCACCCCGAGAAACGCTGAAATCTCTGCGGCCGCCAGGGGCGCCGCGAAGTCGCTTTTTCGCAATGCAACCATGCTTCTGCGAGTAGCGTGATTCTTGCGGCCAAAACACGGAAGCCCGGCCGTTATCCAACGCTCTCATCAGCCGAAAGGCCTGCAAGCGGGCCCGTTGCCCGGAGAGTTGCTAACGAAATCAATAGCTTTCGACGACCATGCCAACCAGAATAAGCTCATCACTTCTTCTTCGTTCGCTAACGCCCACGGTTTGCCTAGCTTCATCTCGACAGCAGCTGCTGACAAAGTTTCACAACGAGGAGAACGTTTCGATGTCCCGCAAATTGTCCCGTAAGCTGGCCCTGGCGCTCAGCGTCGGTCTTGCCGCCAGCCTCGCGACCGGCGCCCAAGCCGACAGCACCTTGCTGAACGTGTCGTATGACCCGACGCGCGAATTGTACCAGGACTACAACGCTGCTTTCGCCAAGTACTGGAAAGAGAAGAGCGGCGAGACCCTCACGGTCAAGCAGTCGCATGGCGGCTCCGGCAAGCAGGCCCGCGCCGTGATCGACGGTCTTGAAGCTGACGTCGTGACGCTGGCGCTGGCCTATGACGTGGATGCGCTCAACAAGAACGGCGCGTTGATCCCTGCCGATTGGGCAAAGCGCCTTCCCAATAACGCAGCGCCCTACACCTCGACGATCGTCTTCCTTGTCCGCAAGGGTAACCCCAAGGCTCTGAAGGATTGGAACGACCTAGCCAAGGACGGCGTCGAAGTCGTCACGCCGAACCCGAAGACGTCAGGTGGCGCGCGCTGGAACTATCTCGCAGCCTGGGGCTATGCTCTGAAGCAGCCGGGTGGCAACGACGGCACCGCCAAGGACCTCGTCACCAAGATCTTCAAGAACGTGAAGGTCCTCGATAGCGGCGCCCGCGGCTCTACGACCACGTTCGTCGAACGGGGCATCGGCGACGTGCTGCTGGCCTGGGAAAACGAAGCGCACCTCGCGCTGAAGGAACTCGGCCCCGACAAGTTCGAAATCGTCACGCCGTCGATCTCGATCCTTGCTGAACCGCCTGTCTCGATCGTCGACAAGAACGTCGACAAGCACGGCACCCGCAAGGTCGCAGAAGAATATTTGAAGTATCTCTACTCGCCCGAAGCCCAGGATATCGCCGGCAAGAATTACTACCGCCCGCGTGATGCCGCAGCTCTCGCCAAGTACGAGAAGAACTTCGACAAGGTCGCACTCTTCACCATCGATGACGTGTTCGGCGGTTGGGACAAGGCACAGGCCACGCACTTCTCCGACGGCGGTGTCTTCGATCAGATCTACGGAAGCAAGGGCTGAGCTTCTTTCGTAGCACGTGGCCGCTGCACCTTTAACTCTCCGGTGCAGCGGCCACTCTCTTCGCAGCCTGAAATATCAAATGTCATTCGCCCGATTCCGGCGAATTTGGACCCAACGTTGCAACGCCGGAAGGAGTGTCATGACGCAAGACCCGCATCGCTCTTCCGCGCAGACGCTGGCCATCGGCCTTCGCAAGCTGCCCGCGTGCAGCAAGCTCTGTCGAATGTGTCTCTGTCGCCGCGGCCTCTGAAGCCGCCCGTACGCTTCCAATTCCATCACAGACAGACGCATTTTCGCCTCGAGGTCCATCATGGCTACCACGCTGATTATCCCTGGCTTGCACAACTCTGGCCCCGACCACTGGCAGAGCTGGTTCGAAGCCCACGTCCCCGGTTCCGTCCGCGTCATCCAGCGCGACTGGAAAGATGCCAACCTTCCCGACTGGTCGAGCCGTGTCCGCCGCGAGATCAACCGCATTCCCGGCAAGCTTTTCATCGTCGCGCACAGCTTCGGCGTGCTCGCTGCCGTCCAGGCTGCGCAAGACCACGCCGAACGCATCGGCGGTGCTCTCCTGGTGGCTCCAGCCGATCCCGACCGGTTCGGTGTGAGCGATTACCTTCCGCTTGAACCCTTGGCGTTCAATTCGGTCGTCGTGGGTTCCACCAACGATCCCTGGATGCGCCATGAGCAGGCCGCCCATTGGGCAGACGTATGGGGCAGCGATTTCGTCAGCCTAGGGGCTGCCGGACACATCAATGCCGACAGCGGCTTCGGCGCTTGGCCGGAAGGTCTGGCCCTTCTGTTGCGGCTGCGCCGTCAACATGCCGCCCAACTTGACCGCGTGGCGCCGCCCGCTGTTTCGCGGCCGCTTGCCGCCCGGGCGCACGCAACGCCGCGCAGGCTTGCGATTGCTGCACGCGCTTAGCTGTCGCGCCGCGCCGCAACGTCTTCCAGCATAATTGCAACACGTGAGCAGCCGCAGGGCTTGAGGATCCCTGCGTCATGCGGACGGCACTGTGACAATTTCATTACGTCGCCAATTGAAACCGGATGCCTTCCGCCGACTCAGTTTGACTTCCACGCCAAAGACGCAAAAATACACAGTAAGATCAATAGCATAGCATCGCAGACGATCGTCTGCCATGACGGAGATCAGGGGATGTACGGGGACATGATTAGACAGACGTCGTGGAGGGCTTTGCTCCTCGCGGCCGGCACCGCCCTCGCGGGCTTCACGCCGGCCAACGCAGCCGACCTGGGGGGCAACTGCTGCGCCGATCTCGAAGAGCGCATCGCTGAGCTGGAGGCCACCACGGCCCGCAAAGGCAACCGCAAGGTGTCGCTGGAGATCGGCGGCCAAGTCAATGAAGCCGTGCTGTTCTGGGACGACGGCGGCGAAAGCAATGCTTACGTTGTGACCAACGACAACGCCCGCACGCGCTTCCGCTTCAAAGGTAAGGCAAAGATCAATGCTGACTGGGAAGCCGGCTACGCGCTGGAAACGGGCGTCAGGACTGCCAATTCGAAGCGCTTCACCCAGGATAATCCGAAGGGTAACGACACGGCGACCGACGTAGGCTTCGACCTGCGCGACAGCTACTGGTTCCTGAAGAGCAAGACGTACGGTGGCGTCAGCGTCGGCTTCCAGGCAGATGCATCGGATGCCATCACCGAAATCAACCTGACGCAGACGAAAGACTTCGCCAAGCTGTCCGATATGGAAGACACAGGTCTCGGTCTCACGCTGCGGTCATCGGCCAACGGCCAGTTGACCACGACGGGCGCCGCGTCTGCTCGCTTGTCCTTCCGCCGCCTCATAGGCGACGCGGGCGATCAGCCAGGCGATGGTGACCGCCGTCACAACCTGGTGAAATACGAAACGCCGGTTTTTGCCGGCTTCACGGGCCAGGCCTCCTGGGGCGAAGACGACGTCTGGGATCTTGGCTTGCGCTACGCGGGCGAGTTTGGCGGCTTCAAAGTCGCAGCAGGCGTGGCCTACGGCGAAACCACCGATGGCGGCGACACGAATACGTCGTGCAACATCCGGCTGGGAACCGCAGCAGCGGGAAATCTCGATCAGCAGTGCAGCCAGTTCGGCGGCTCGGTCAGCGTTTTGCATGAGGCCACTGGTCTGTTTGCGAGTGCCGGTGCCGGCATCAAGACCGACGACCTGCTGGATGAGGCTGCGGTGTTCGCGGGTCAGAACGCCGACGACGAGCAGACGTTCTACGCATTCCAGGCAGGCTTGGAACGCAAGTTCATTCCGCTCGGCAAGACCACGATCTTTGGCGAGTACTACAACTACGAAGGTGGCGCCAATAATCGTCGCGGGATTGCTGCCAACGATGCGTTGGATCCGTTTGGCGGAAGCGCCAGCGCGATCTGGTCGACGGGGCTGGAAGCTTATGGCTTCGGCATCGCCCAAGGCATCGATAATGCCGCGATGGTCCTGTACCTCAACTATCGTCACGTCGAAGGCGAGCTGACGTTGAAGCAGATCGGTGGCGGCGGTGTCGCCTCTGGGCCGACGGCAGACGTGGGCTTGGAAGATCTCGACCTTGTCCAGACCGGTGCAATTATTAAATTCTGACGACAGCAGACCCCGCACTTGGTGCGGGGTCTGTCAAAGTTAGCCGCTGTCTTGTGTTGCACCGCAGTGTGACGCGGACGTTACAGCATGTCTAAATTGTGGCAAGATCTGCACACAGAATGCGCCACAAGCGCCCGCCTCGTGTTTATGCTGACCCTCAAGAACCGAATCGTCATGCCTTGGGGAAGGCTGACGACCTGATACTTGAGGGGCTTCGTAGTGATCAACACCACAACAAAAGCACTGGCCGCTGCTGTCGTTGCCGGCCTGGGACTTGCCACCGCCACATCAGCTTCGGCTGCAGATCTCGGCGGCAACTGCTGTGCCGATCTGGAAGAGCGCATTGCCGAGTTGGAGGCCACCACCGCCCGTAAAGGCAACCGCAAGGTCTCCCTTGAGATCGGCGGCCAGATCAACGAAGCCGTCATGTTCTGGGACGACGGCGAGGAGAGCAACGCCTACGTCGTCACCAATGATAACTCCCGTTCGCGCTTTCGCTTCCGCGGCAAGGCCAAGATCAATGAAGACTGGGAAGCTGGCTACGCGCTGGAAACTGGTGTGCGCATCGCGCGCTCCAATCGCGTCACACAGTTAGACGATAACTTACAGAGCGGCCTGGATCTGCGCGACAGCTATTGGTTCCTGAAGAGCAAGACGTACGGCGGCGTAAGCGTCGGTTTCCAGGGCACGGCGACCGACCAGATCACTGAAATTAATCTGACGCAGACGAAAGACTTCGCCAAGCTGTCGGATATGGAAGATACGGGCCTCGGTCTGTTGCTTCGGTCCTCCATCAATGGTGGGCTGGCGAACGATCTCAGCTTCTTTAGGCTGCTGGGGGTATCTGGCGACCAGCCGGGTGACGGCGATCGCCGGTCCAATGTAGTGAAGTACGAAACCCCGGCATACAAGGGCTTCACGGCGTCTACCGCCTGGGGAGAAGACGATGTCTGGGACGTTGCCGTGCGCTACGCCGGCGAGTTCGGCGGCTTCAAGTTGGCCGCGGGCATCGGCTACGGCGAAAACAACGACGGCGGCTACTCAGGCATCGACTGCAACATCACGATCGCGGGCGACAAGGACTGCAGCAACTTCGGCGGTTCTGTCAGCGTCATGCATGAGGCAACCGGCTTGTTCGTCAGCGCTGGCGCGGGCACGAAAAAAGACAAGCTGCTGAATGATTCGCCAATCTTCACCGGCACGGACGCGGACGATACCCAGGACTTCTGGTCCATGCAGGCCGGTATCGAAAAGAAGTTCTTCCCGCTCGGCAAGACGACGGTCTTCGGCGAATACTTCGACTACGAAGGCGCCGCGTCCCGGCAGCGTGTTGTCGGCACCGATCCGATCAACCCCCTCGGCGTCGATGCACAGGTTTGGAAAACGGGTCTCGAGGCCTATGGCTTCGGTATCGCGCAAGGCATCGATGCTGCTGCGATGGTGCTGTACCTGCACTATCGTCACGTCGAAGGCGACCTGACCGTTCGCGCCCTCAATGGTATTGTGGCCAACGGCACGGAAGGCAACGCCTCCCTTGAAGATCTCGACATCGTCATGAGCGGCGCCATCATCAAGTTCTAATCTGACGATCACGGCCTAGCCGAAAGCCCGCCTCGCAAGAGGCGGGCTTTTCATTTTGTCTGCGGCGTCACGACATCCGCCGCGGACGTGAGCGAGCGTCGAGGCGAATTAAGGATGCCGCCGCCATCCAATTGCGGCACACTGCAAGTCCAGAACAAATGGGTGGGCGCCAATGCCTCGAGCTCTCCATCGCGTCGCGCAAACGAATGGCTGGACGGCTGCGTCGATCGCGACGGCCTTGCTGGCGCTGATGCTCGGGCTGTTCGCCACAGCCGCCGCAGCCACCGGCCTGCCCAACGTGGACCAAGGCACGCTCGCGCGCGCCAAGCCTGGCACCATCTTCCGCGTCTGGCCGCTAGAGGGCGGCGTCCGCCCCGGTGTCAAGGGCTATCGCATTCTCTACCGCTCCACCGGCAAGAACGGCGAGGCGGTAGCCGTCACCGGCGCCATCATCTTCCCCGCTGAGCCGAGCGGCAAGAAGCGCAACGTCGTCGCCTGGGCGCACCCCACCACGGGCGTCGTCTCCAAATGCGCGCCGACGCTCCTGCCCGATCTGTCAGGCACGATCCAAGGTATCGACCGCCTCACCGAGCAGGGCTATGTCATCGTTGCCACGGATTACATCGGCCTTGGCACCCGCGACGCCCACCCCTACCTTGTCGGTGTTTCCGCCGCGCACGCGGTGCTGGATTCCGTCCGCGCCGCGCAGAACCTGCGTGATACGCAGGCCGGCCACCGCTTCGCCGTCTGGGGCCACTCGCAAGGCGGGCACGCCGCGCTCTTCACTGGCATCCACGCCAAAGGCTATGCGCCTGAGTTGGAACTGGTCGGCGTTGCAGCCGCTGCACCCGCGACCGACCTCGCCGCTCTTTTCAGCGCCGACCGCGACAGCGCCAGCGGCCGCAGCCTGACGTCGATGACCGTCCTGTCCTGGTCGCGCGTGTTCGACTTGCCGGTATCGAGCATCGTCGAAGCAGCATCCGAACCCCAGTTCGAGCGGCTGGCGAGTGACTGCATCGAGTCGATCGAACAGTTCATCAAGGAAGACCAGGATGAAAAGGCACTCTCGCGCAACTTCCTCAAGGTCGATCCCGTGGCCGATCCGCGCCTGAACACGATCATGCGTGAAAATACACCCGGCGCGCTTCCATCAGGCACGCCTGTCTTCATCGCCCAGAGCAACGCAGACACGCTCGTGCTGCCGCACATCACCAAGCAGTACGTTGCCACGCTTTGTCAGGGTGGCGCGCACGTGTCCACCCTAACGTTGCAAGGTAGCAGCCACATGGTCAGCGGCCGCGACAGCGCCTACGCAGCCGTCGAATGGATGACCCATCTGTTCAGCGGCCACGCCCCGCCCAACCACTGCTGAGCCCGATCGCCGCTGAGATGACCCAAGCTCGCCGACCACCTCTTTATGCTCGCGTGCTGGGCGACACATGGCACGCTCTGCCGCAAGCACTTCGCCGCATGCATGACGTGGACGGCGAAGGCCGCGCCGAAGGTTTGGCCGAGATCGATCGCGGCCATGGCGTGATGGCGCGCTTGATCGCCGCAATCGCCGGCTTTCCGCGCGCAGGGCAGGGCGTGCGCGTGCAGGTCTTGTTCAAAGCCGACGCCAAGGGCGAACTCTGGCAGCGCACGTTCGCCGGTAAGCGCTTTGCTAGCTACCAGTTTGCCGGCATCGAGCCCCGCGAGTCGATCGTCTTCGAGCGTTTCGGTCTGATCACGATCGCGCTGCACCTTGTTCTGCAGAACCAGCGCCTCGACGTCATTCCCGTGCGCTGGTCGGTGCTAGGCATCCCGTTGCCGAAAGCGCTGATGCCGGTTGGCGAGACCTACGAATGGGTCGACGGCCAGAACCGCTTCAACTTCCACGTTGAGATCAGCCACCCTTGGTTCGGCTTGGTCGTGCGTTACCGCGGTTTCCTCGTCCCGGTCTGAATGCGGCACGTCGGCGAGATGGACAAGATTTCATCCAGAGCCGGCGCGATTGCCTGTAATTTTCGCTGAGACGCCTCCGGGGGGGCTCGCGTCGCGGATAAGAAACCTGGAGGAAGCATGCGCGCCACTTGGGCTCGTCCATTCGCCGCCATCCTTGCGGCCGTCATCTTTGCAACTGGTTTAGCGCACTTCCCCACGGCCGCCTTCGCCGATGCTGAGCGCGTCATCGATCGCGGCGCCGTCTTCGACGAGGCCTGGAACACCGTACGCGACAACTTCTACGACCGCACCATGCGCGGTCTCGACTGGGACAAGGTCAAGGAGCGCCACCGGCCCCAATACACCGCCGCCAAAACCGACAAGGATCGCTCCGCCGCCATCAACGCCATGCTCGCCGAACTCCACGCCTCGCACATGTTCCACTTCACGCGCGACGAGCCGGCCTACTATCAGCTGCTTGGCATCTTTCAGTACGGCGTGCGCGAGGGCATCAAGAAGCACCTTGACGGCGACATCAAGTATCCCGGCATCGGTGTCTTCACCCGCGATATCGACGGCCAGACATTCGTGTCCGGCATCGTCGCCGGCCTGCCGGGCGACAAGGCCGGCCTCAAGACGGGTGATGAAATCGTCTCCGTCTCCGGCCAGCCGTTCGCGCCCGTCGCGAGCTTCCGCGGCAAGGTCGGCGAGAAGCTCGTCATGAAGGTTCGTCGCGATCGCGACGGTCCCGAAATCGATGTCGAAATCCAACCCACCTGGATCGACGCGCCAGATGCGTTCGAAGCGGCCATTGCAGACGGTGCGCGCGTCATTGAAGCCGGTGGCAAGCGCCTGGGCTACGTCCGAATCTGGTCGTATGCCGGACAGCGCTACCAGAATGCGCTGGCCAACATACTTGCGACGGGCAAGCTCAAGGATGTCGACGCCCTCATCTGGGACCTGCGCGACGGCTGGGGCGGCGCGCAGCCGGAATACCTCGACATCTTCAACGCCCGCGCTCCCGACATGACTTTCACCGATCGTAAGGGCGATCCCGAATTCGCCAGCTTCAAATGGCGCAAGCCCGCGGTCATCCTTGCCAACGGCGGCACGCGCAGCGGCAAGGAAGTGCTGACCTACGGCTTCAAGAAATACGGCTACGGCGAAGTCGTTGGCGAGAGGACCGCCGGCGCTCTGCTGGCAGGCCGCGGCTATATGCTCTCCGACGCAACGTTTCTGATGGTCGCCGTCGCCGACGTTGCCGTCGACGGCGAACGCCTGGAACAGAAGGGCGTCGAACCGACGATCCCCGTCCCGTTCGACATCCGCTACGCCGCCGGCCGCGACCCCCAACTCGACAAGGCCATCGAAGTCCTCTCGACACCGCGCGGTTAGCCGGTCCTAGGGTCAGACCTCGGTCTGACCCATCATTTCCGGCCGCTGCTCTTGATCGTCATCGGCCAACCTTGGAACTGCGGGCCGACTAGTCCATCCCGTCTGCCGGGCGACGCGGCAGTGATCTTTTGCTTCCCGTGCTCGTATACAGCCGCGAGCCAGACGCCCACTCTCCACATCAGGCCGCGCGCCGGCTAACCCGATGCGTGCACCAAACGCCAAGAAAAATTCACACGACACGTCCTATTTATTCAATTCTGATATGGGTTTGCGCAACTTGCGTAGGTCCAGTTCGTTCACGCTCATTGACTGCGGCTTGTGCAACTCACCAAACACTCGTGGTGCCTGTGCGGCCGGGCGCCTATAAATCGGGCTGCCACTCCAAGGATTTCCCGTGTTCGACAAAGCCATGAATTTCGCCCTGGGCGATGACATAGATGCGCTGCGCAACACGGTGCAGCGTTGGGCTGCGGCGAACCTCGCGCCGCGCGCCGCCGAGATCGACGCAACCAACACGTTCGCCGCTGATCTGTGGCCCCAACTCGGCGAACTCGGCCTGCTCGGAATCACGGCAGACCCCGAGTACGGCGGCAGTGGCATGGGTTTCCTCGCTCACGTCGTGGCGATGGAGGAACTGAGCCGCGCCTCGGCCTCTATCGGCCTCAGCTACGGCGCCCACTCCAATCTCTGCGTCAACCAGATCAACCGCCACGGCACGTCCGCACAAAAGGCGAAATACCTGCCGCAGCTCTGCTCCGGCGAACACATCGGCGCGCTTGCGATGTCGGAACCCGGTGCCGGCTCCGACGTCATGTCGATGAAGCTGAAGGCCGAGAAGCGCAACGACCGCTTCATCCTCAACGGCAACAAGATGTGGATCACCAACGGCCCCGACGCCTCGACGCTCGTCGTCTACGCCAAGACCGATCCGCAAGGCGGGGCCAAAAGCATCACGGCCTTTATCATCGAAAGCGCCATGCCCGGCTTCTCCACGGCACAGAAGCTTGACAAGCTCGGCATGCGCGGCTCCAACACCTGCGAACTCGTGTTCCAGGACGTCGAAGTGCCTTACGGCAACGTGCTGGGCGAGGAGGGCGGCGGCGCCCGCGTACTGATGTCGGGTCTGGACTACGAACGCGTCGTGCTTTCCGGCGGTCCGCTCGGCATCATGGCCGCCTGTCTCGACGCCGTCATGCCCTACGTGCACGAGCGTCGCCAGTTCGGCCAGGCCATCGGCGAGTTTCAGCTGATCCAAGCCAAGCTGGCCGACATGTACGTCACCACCAATGCCTGCCGCGCCTACGTCTATGCCGTGGCCGCCGCCTGCGATCGCGGCGAGGTCACTCGCAAGGACGCTGCCGGCTGCATCCTCTATTCGGCCGAGAAGGCCACGTGGTGCGCGCTCGAAGCCATCCAGACGCTCGGCGGCAACGGTTACATCAACGACTATCCCACCGGCCGCCTGCTGCGTGACGCCAAGCTCTACGAGATCGGCGCCGGCACGTCCGAAATCCGCCGCATGCTCATCGGCCGCGAGTTGTTCAAGGAAACGGCGTGACATGTCCGTCCTGAAACCCTCCATCCCCACCCGCGGCGAAACATTCGACGCCAACAAGGCCGCGCACGAGAAAGCGCTCGCTGAAGTCCGCGCCGCGGCAGATGCGGCCTTCGACGGCGGCGGCAAGGTCGCGCAGGAGCGCCATGTCGGCCGCAACAAGCTTCTGCCGCGCGAGCGCGTCGCCCGCCTGCTCGATCCCGGCTCGCCGTTTCTCGAAGTCGGCACCTTCGCCGCGCACGGCATGTACGGCGGCGACTGCCCGTGCGCCGGTCTCATCACGGGCGTGGGCCGCGTCTCCGGCCACGAGGTCATGGTCGTGTGCAACGACGCCACCGTGAAGGGCGGCACGTACTACCCCATGACGGCTAAAAAGCACCTGCGCGCCCAGGAGATCGCCGAGCAGAACCGGCTGCCCTGCGTGTACCTGGTCGACAGCGGTGGCGCCAACCTGCCCAACCAGGACGAGGTGTTCGCCGATCGCGATCACTTCGGCCGCGTGTTCTTCAACCAGGCCAACATGTCGGCGAAGGGCATCGCCCAGATCGCTGTCGTCATGGGCGCTTGCACGGCCGGCGGCGCCTACGTGCCGGCGATGTCGGACGAGGCGATCATCGTCAAGAACCAGGGCACGATCTATCTCGCGGGCCCACCCCTCGTGAAGGCCGCCACCGGAGAGATCGTCACCGCCGAAGACCTTGGCGGCGGCGACGTGCACACGCGCCTGTCCGGCGTCGCCGATCATCTCGCGCGCGACGACGCGCACGCCCTGGCCCTGGCCCGCCGCGCCATCGCCAACCTCAATCGCGTCAAGCGCGTCGACATCCAGATGCAGCCGGTTGAAGAGCCGCTGTACGACCCGGAAGAACTGCTCGGCATCGTCCCCGCCGGTCTCAAGACGCCCTACGATATCCGCGAAGTCATCGCCCGCATCGTCGACGGCTCGCGCTTCGACGAGTTCAAGGCGCGCTATGCCACCACGCTCGTCTGCGGCTTCGCCCACATCCACGGCGTGCCCGTCGGCATCATCGCCAACAACGGCGTGCTGTTTTCCGAAAGCGCGCTGAAGGGCGCCCACTTCGTCGAGCTGTGCAGCCAGCGTTCCATCCCGCTCGTGTTCCTGCAGAACATCACCGGCTTCATGGTCGGCCGTCAGTATGAAGCCGGCGGCATCGCCAAGGACGGCGCCAAGCTCGTCACCGCCGTCGCCACCAGCCAGGTTCCGAAGATCACCGTCATCGTCGGCGGCTCATTCGGAGCGGGCAACTACGGCATGTGCGGCCGCGCCTACTCGCCGCGCTTCCTGTGGACATGGCCGAACAGCCGCATCGCCGTCATGGGCGGTGAGCAGGCCGCCGGCGTGCTCGCCTCGGTGAAGCGCGCCGGCATCGAACGCGGCGGCAAGACTTGGAGCCCGAACGACGAGGCCGCATTCAAGCAAGGCGTCGTCGATCAGTTCGAAACACAGGGCCACCCGCTCTACGCTTCCGCGCGGCTGTGGGACGACGGCATCATCGACCCGCGCAAGACGCGCGACGTCATCGGCCTGTCACTGTCGGCGAGCCTGAACGCGCCCATTCCCGAGACGCGCTTCGGCGTGTTCCGGATGTAGCCCGCCCATGACGTCGCAAATGTTCAAGACGCTCCTCATAGCCAACCGCGGCGAGATCGCCTGCCGCGTCATGCGCACGTCCAAACGGCTCGGCTTAAACACTGTCGCCGTCTATTCCGACGCAGACCGCGACGCATTTCACGTCGCGACGGCCGATGCCGCCTATCGCCTCGGGCCTGCACCCGCGGCCGAGAGCTATCTGCGCATTGACAGGATCATCGCTGCAGCAAAAGCCAGCGGCGCCGATGCGATCCACCCGGGCTACGGCTTCCTGAGCGAGAACGCCGGCTTTGCCGAGGCCGTAGCGGCCGCCGGCATGACCTTCATCGGCCCGCCCGCATCCGCCATCCGCGCCATGGGCCTGAAGGATGCCGCCAAGACCCTGATGCAGAAGGCCGGAGTTCCTGTCGTCCCTGGCTATCACGGCGACAAGCAGGACGCGGCCGCCCTCGCCAAGGAAGCCGCGAAGATCGGCTACCCCGTGCTCATCAAGGCGAGGGCAGGGGGCGGCGGCAAGGGCATGCGCCGCGTCGACCGCCCGGAGGATTTCAAAACCGCTTTGGAAGGCGCGCAACGCGAAGCACAAGCGAGCTTCGGCGACGCGCACGTTCTGATCGAGCGCTACGTTGCCAAGCCCCGGCACATCGAAGTGCAGGTCTTCGCCGACACCCACGGCAACGTCATCCACCTCGGCGAGCGCGATTGCTCGCTGCAGCGCCGCCACCAGAAAGTCATCGAAGAGGCCCCCGCACCCGGCATGACCCCGGAACTGCGCGCGAGCGTCGGCGACATTGCCGTCCGCGCCGCCAAGGCCATCAGCTACGTCGGCGCCGGAACAATCGAGTTCATCGCCGACACCTCGCAGGGCCTTCGGACCGACGCGATCTACTTCATGGAAATGAACACGCGCCTGCAGGTGGAACATCCCGTTACGGAAGCCATCACCGGCCTGGACCTCGTCGAATGGCAGCTGCGTGTGGCCGCAGGAGAACCGCTGCCGCTGACGCAAGCCCAGGTGCAACTCGACGGTCATGCCTTCGAGGCCCGCATCTACGCCGAGGATCCCGCCCGCGGCTTCCTGCCCTCGCCGGGGACGCTGGCCTTTCTCGCGCTTCCCGACGGCATCGCCCGCGTCGACACCGGCGTGCGCCAGGGCGATACCGTCAGCCCGTTCTACGACCCGTTGATAGCCAAGGTCATCGTCCACGGCGAAACCCGGGCTGCCGCGCTCGGCAAGATGGCGTCGGCCCTGGACGGCTGCCGCATCGCCGGCCCGGTAACCAACGTTCCGTTTCTGCAGGCTCTGGTCAATCACGCCGGCTTCCAGCAAGGTGATGTCGATACCGGGCTCATCGAACGGGATCTGCAGATGCTGACCAGCCAGGCCGTACCACCACGCGAGGTCGTCGCCATCGCAGCCATCGCAGCGCTGCGGTTGACGCACCCGCCGGCCGGCCCCGATCCCTGGAGCACCCTGACCGACTGGCGGCACTGGGACCCGGCACGACGCACCGCGCATCTGGAATTCAATGGCGCGCGCTTTGACTTGAGCCTGACGGGCGCCGGAAAGTCAGCGTACGAGGTGGCGGACGCGACCGGAACGCTCGCCGCCACGCTGCTCGACGGCAACGCCGGCGGGGAAGAACGCATCGCGTTCGGCGATCGCATCATCTCAGCCACGCCCGTCGAGCATGACGGCAAACTGACCATCCACACCGGCGGCCGCACCTACGTCTTCGGTCTGCCTGATCGCACATCCTCGGATGATGCCGAGGAAGATGACGCCGTCTCCGATCGCGTGATGTCGCCGATGCCGGGCCTCGTCAAGGTGGTGCACGCCAGGCGCGGCGCGCGTGTCACGAGGGGCCAACCCCTAGTCGTAATCGAAGCCATGAAGATGGAATACACGATGACCGCCCCGCGCGACGGCAAGATCGCCGACGTGGCCGTGAGCTTGGGAGACAACGTCCAATCCGGCGCCCTGCTGCTGGCGCTCGAACCAGAACACGCACCAGGACCGGGAGGCTGAAATGGCAGAGCCTGTCACCATCTTCGAAGTGGCCCCGCGCGACGGCCTGCAGAACGAACGCGCCATCGTCGACACCGCCGAGAAAATCCGCCTGGTTGATCTGCTGACGGACTGCGGCTTCGCCAAGATCGAGGTGACGAGCTTCGTCTCGCCCAAGTGGGTGCCGCAGATGGCAGATGCCTCCGCTGTCATGTCTGGCATCGTGCGCCGCCCGGGCGTGCGCTATTCGGCGCTGGTGCCGAATTTCCACGGCTATGAAGCGGCCAAGGCAGCGGGCATCAGCGAGATTGCCGTCTTCGCCTCTGCCTCCGAGGGCTTCAGTGAAAAGAACATCAACTGCTCAATCATGGAGAGCATGGCGCGCTACGCCATGGTGCTTGGTGCCGCGCACGCTGACGGCATTCCGGCCCGCGGCTATGTCAGCTGCGCGATCGCCTGTCCCTATGACGGCGCGACCGATCCCGCCGTCGTGCTCGAAGTGGCCGGCCAGCTTCTGGAGCACGGCTGCTACGAAGTCTCGCTCGCCGACACGATCGGCGCCGGCACGCCGCAAACGGTGGATGCCATGCTGCGCGAGGTGATGACCCACTTCCCCCCCGGCAAGTTTGCCGGTCATTTCCATGACACCGGCGGCCGCGCCCTCGACAACATCGCCGTCTGCCTCGATCACGGCTTGCGTACGTTCGACGCCGCTGTCGGCGGCCTCGGCGGCTGTCCCTTCGCACCCGGCGCGCCCGGCAATGTATCGACCGAAGCCGTCGTTGCGATGCTGGAGAGCCGCGGATTTTCGACCGGCATCAATCGCGCGAAGCTCAAAGGCGCGGCGGCCTTCGCGACCGGCCTGCGGGCTCAGGCCGCATGAGCTACGCCTCGATCCGCACCTCTGTCGACGATCGCGGCGTCGCGACGCTCGAACTGGCGCGACCGGAAAAGCACAACGCCCTCAACCCGGAGATGATTGCGGAACTGACGACAGCGGCGGCGCGGCTCGGCGCCGACGAAAGCGTGCGCGTTGTCGTTCTGCGCGGCCTCGGGAGTAACCAGGGAAGCAACGCGGGCGGCAGCTTCTGCGCGGGCGGCGATCTCGCTTGGATGCAGGCGCAGTTCACCGCCACGCGCCAGCAACGTCTGCGCGAAGCCCGTGCCCTCGCCGAAATGTTGCGCGCCTTGAACGAGCTGCCGAAGCCGCTGATTGGCGCCGTCCACGGCCCGGCCTACGGCGGCGGCGTCGGCTTGATGTCCGTCTGCGACGCCGTCATCGCCGTCGACACCGCGAAGTTCGGCCTCACCGAAACGCGCCTCGGCCTGATCCCGGCGACCATCGCCCCCTACGTCATCGCCCGCCTGGGCGAGGGCAGGGCGCGGCGCTTGGTCTTCTCGCCGCGCATCTGGACTGCCGCCGAAGCTCGTGATTTCGGCCTCGTCAGTGTGTTGACCGACGACGCCGGCTTCGAAGCAGCCCTGGCCGCCGAAGTGACGCCCTACCTCTCCGCGGCGCCCCAAGCCGTCGCCTCGGCAAAAGCGTTGGCGCGTGCGCTGGGCCCCATCATCGATGACACAGTGATCTCCGCCACGATCGAACGTCTCGCCGACATGTGGGAAGGGGCGGAAGCGCAGGAAGGCGTCTCAGCCTTCCTCGAAAAACGCAAACCGTGGTGGGTGGGATAAATCGTCGGAGCCGCCGACGTCAATTGTCGGCGTGGCCACTCCCGCATTCTCCATGGCCGCCCTTGAGGCGGCCATCCAGGGGTTCTTGATGAACCGTCTCACGCGGGCCCCTGGATGGCAGGGTCAAGCCCTGCCATGGAGATGAGGGGGCATTCCAAAATGGCAAAACCCCCGCTCTTGCGAGCGAGGGCCTGCGTATCGTCATATCGAAGGTGAAACTTACTTCTTCACCTTGTCCTTCAGCGAGTCGATGCCGGCCTTGAAGATGCCGTCGATGACGCTGCGGGCTTCCTTGGCATCCTTGCCGTCGGCGGCATCGTAGGTCGCAGCCCACACGAGGTTCACTTCGTCCTCGTCGTCATCATCGGGCGTCAGTGAGAACTGCGCTTCGTAGTTCTTCACCGGCAACGGGCTTTCGATGATCTGATATTTGTAGCTGCGGTCGGTCTTCGAGACGAGCTTCTCCTTGATCACCCCACCATCCTTCAGGGTGAGCGTGCGGAACTCGTCGGCGCCGTCCTTGCTCTCTTCACACTTGGCAATCGCAGGGTGCCACTCGCTGATGGCGCACCAGCCGCCGACTTTGGCCCAGATGGCGGCGCCTTCTTCGGCAATCTTCTTGGCATCGACTTCGATTTCCAGCTTCTTACCGCTGGTAATGCCGGCGGCGCTTGCCGCCGATGCGACGGCCAAGACCGCTGCCGCGCTGATGATCGCAGTGATGAACTTCATCTTGAACTCCCTAGACTGGCCGTCTGATGCGGCCAATGTTGTTATGCCGAAACTGCTGCAGCAGGCGTTGGCAGGCCGCGCGCCTCGCGTTCCAGCTTCATGCGCTCGGCCACCAGGAACGCGAGTTCCAGCGATTGGTCGGCGTTGAGGCGTGGGTCGCAATGCGTGTGGTAGCGGTCCATCAGATCGGTCTCGCTGATGGCGGTGGCACCTCCTGTGCATTCCGTCACGTTCTGTCCGGTCATCTCGACGTGGATGCCGCCGGCATGCGTGCCTTCGGCACGGTGCACGTCGAAGAACGTCTCGACTTCCTTCAGGATACGATCGAACGGCCGCGTCTTGTAGCCGTTTGTGGCCGAGATCGTGTTGCCGTGCATCGGGTCGCACGACCATACGACATGGCGACCCGCTTTCTTAACAGCGCGGATCAGCTTCGGCAGATGCTTGTCCGCCTTGTCGAAGCCGAAACGGCAGATCAGCGTCATACGGCCCGGTTCGTTCTTCGGATCGAGCGCATCGAGCAGCTTCAGCAGGCCATCCGGCTCCAGCGACGGGCCGCACTTCAGCCCCAGCGGGTTCTTGATGCCGCGCGCGTATTCGATGTGCGCATGATCGGGCTGGCGTGTGCGATCGCCGATCCAGATCATGTGGCCGGACGTGGCGTAATGATCGCCGCTGGTCGAGTCACGGCGCGTCAGCGCTTCCTCGTAGCCCAGCAACAGAGCCTCGTGGCTCGTGTAGAAGCTCGTGGTGCGCAGCTGCGGGGTGTTGTCCGAGGTGATGCCGCACGCGCGCATGAAGCCCATCGTCTCGGTGATGCGGTCGGCAAGCTCCTGGTAGCGATGGCCCTGCGGGCTGTCCTTGACGAAGCCCATGTTCCACTGGTGCACGCGCTCCAGGTCGGCATAGCCGCCCGTCGCGAAGGCGCGGATCAGGTTCAGCGTCGCGGCTGACTGGCGGTACGCCTCGATTTGCCGGTGCGGATCGGGAATGCGCGCTTCCGGCGTGAACTCCGAACCGTTGATGATGTCGCCCCGATAGCTCGGCAGCTCCACGTCGCCCTTCTTCTCGTTGGGCGAGGAGCGCGGCTTGGCGAACTGCCCGGCGATGCGGCCGACCTTCACGACAGGCGAACCGCCCGCGTACGTCAGGACGACGGCCATCTGCAGGAACACGCGGAAGAAGTCGCGGATATTGTCGGCGCGATGCTCCAGGAAGCTTTCGGCGCAATCGCCGCCCTGCAGCAGGAAGCCCTCGCCCTTGGCGACGGCGGCCAGCGTCTTCTTCAACTCACGCGCTTCGCCCGCGAACACGAGCGGCGGGAACGTCGCAAGCTTGGTTTCGACGTCGGCGAGTGCCTTGGCGCTCGGATAATCCGGCACCTGGACGATGGGCTTTGATCGCCAGCTTTCAGGTGTCCACGCTGCCATGACTTGCTACTCCGTAGATAAACGGGCGGGCCGCAGCCCGCCGGAATGGGCCAGTTTTCCGGGCTTATAGGCCATTCGCCGCAGCAGTACCAGCCAATGCGTGCGGCCCTGCTGAGGTGAAGAATGTGGGGTTCAAAAGCGTTAACCGTTAGCCCTGTCGAGGATCCGCAGGGTCGCGGCAAACTCATCCTTTTCACCTCGCGGAAGGGCCTCACGCGAGACCTCCCGCCACGCCCCGGTCTCGAAGGGCGGAAAATAGACGTCGCCCGGCACGCTGGCCTCCACGTCCGTCCAGTAAATGCGATCCGCCCGGTCTAGCAGTTCAGCGAAGATCCGCGCGCCGCCGATCACCATGATTTCATCCACGCCGCGCCGGTGGGCACAGTCCTGCGCGAGCGCAAGGGCCGCCGCGAGATCGCGCGCCGGTAGAGCCCCCTCCGGCGCGAACGCGGCGTCGCGCGTCACCACAATATTATCACGCCCGTCGAGAGCCTTGGGTAGGGAGTCCCAAGTCTTGCGGCCCATGATCAGCGGCTTACCCATCGTGAGCCTACGGAACATCTTTAGATCGGAGCTGAGCCGCCAGGGCAGGCCGCCGTCGCGGCCAATCACGCCATTTTGGGCTACGGCGACAACGAATGACAGGCGTATCGGCAAGGTGCTACGAACCCTCTTGTTAACGTGATCACAACCGCGCTGCGCACGTAACATAGTCGGCGGCTCGCCTTTGGACTACATGTTCCCGATCTCGTCGAATGGAGAGCTGAACCGTGGCAGGCAAGCGCATTTTCGTGGCGGAGGATGAAACGCTTATCGCCATGGTGCTGGAAGACATGATTGCGGAACTCGGCTTTGAACTCGCGGCCAGCGCGCCCTCGTTGTCGAAGGCAATGAACTTCGTCGCTTCGTCACATCCGATAGACGCTGCAATCCTGGATATTGAGCTGAATGATGAAAAGAGCTGGCCCATAGCCGACGCGCTCATGAGGCGGCAGGTGCCGTTCGCTTTTTCAACCGGTCATGGGCGAGATGCCGACGTCGATCCCCGCTTTGCCAATGCTCCGATATTAGATAAGCCGTTCGACACGGCGGCCCTCGGCGATGTGCTGGCGCAATTGCTCGACCGGCGTTGAGGAAGGCCTTTGCAAGACGTAATGAGGTCACACAAGCGCGGCCGCGCTGCCACAGCCGCAATTCGCTAAGATTTTGATTACCGACATTTTTCTGCCCTTTTAACCATGCCGTATGGCCCTCGTACTGGGGTATGTTCGAGGGAGAGACATGGGGCAGGTATTTGGTCGTGGCGTCGAGACGCCACTGCGCACGCGTTTGTTAATCGCAACCGCTGTCGCCGCTGTTGCCGGGTTGCCGCTCTCCGCGAACGCCGCCCCGCCCAGCTGCAAGTCCATCACCAAGGGCACGCTTGACGTTGAGCTGCCGGCCGGCCAGCGGTCCTCGCGCATGGTGCGTCTGGCTCAGGGTGAAACGGTCAACTTCTCGATCCACAGCGGCGCCTCGGGTGCAACCGTCACGCTCGTCAGCGGCAGCGGCGCGCCACAGACACTGCTCGCAGCAAACTCCGGCGGCATGGCCACCTACTGCGCTCCCGCCACTGCAACTTACGTCTTCGTCATCGAAGCCGGCCGCGACAACCTGACGTCGGTTAGCGCCAACTGCACGTCGGCTGGCGGCTCGGCCCGGCCGGAATCGGCTACGGCACGGTCGGAAGTCGACTTGGCGCAGATCGAAGCCGATGCAGAAGGCCTGTCCCGCCGCTCTGCCTTCTCGCTTGGCTTGTCCGAGTTCGTGGCCTCGACCAAGACGGCCGACACGCCAATCCACCAGTGGACCGGTGACAACGCTATCCTGACATCCACGGTCGATACCGCCGGGTCGGATGATGATACCGCCAGCGCTGCCGCCCTGAGCTTCAGCACCAACGCCGAGATCGGGCCCGACGATCTGGCTGATGTTTTAACCCGCATGAGCCGGGTCTCCGGCGCTGAAGGCGCAGCCGACACCGAAACCCAAACGGCTATGGCATGGTCGGCGATCCTGGCTCCGGGCTTGTCGTTTGCACCTGCGCCCCAGCAGACGGCGTCGGCAACCAAGCGCTCCGCTCGCAAGGAGACGCAGGTGGCTTCGATGGACGCCACGCCCGCCGTCGAGGAATGGTGGGTCACGCATCTCCACGACGACCGCGAAGCTGAGGCGCCGGCAACGGAGACCGCCGTGCTACGCCGCGACGCGGTGGCCTCGAACACGTTCTCGACGCCGCCGATGGCGCTGGGCGGGTTCATCCCGCCGGCCGACGTGCTTCCCGCCACGCAGCCCGCCCGCTAGAGCGCTCGGGCTAGGCAAGCCGGGGCGCGCAGCGCGGCGCCCAAACGCCTTACGCGATACCGCGCAGAATGCCGCCTTCTACGCGCAGGGCGGCACCGTTCGTGGCCGAAGCCTCCTTCGAGGCCACGTAGACCACCATATTGGCGACTTCCTCGACGCTGGCAAAACGCTGGATCAGCGACGAACCGCGGTGCTCCTTCACGAAGCTGTCTGCCATGGCCTCCGCGGAACCGCCGGCTTGCGTCGCCATCGCGCCAAGAAAGTCCGACACGCCGTCGGACAGCGTCGGCCCGGGCAGCACGGAGTTGACCGTGACGGCCGTGCCGGAGGTCAGCTCCGCCAGTCCGCGTGAAACGGCCAGCTGCGCCGTCTTGGTGAAGCCGTAATGGATCATCTCCTTCGGGATATTGATCGCCGACTCCGACGAGATGAAAACGATGCGGCCCCAATTCCGCTTCAGCATGCCGGGCATCAGCGCCCGCGACAGACGTACGCCCGATAGGACATTCGTTTCGAACATGCGCGTCCAATCGGCGTCAGGAATGTCGAAGAAATCTTTCGGCTCGAAGATGCCGGCGTTGTTGATCAGGATATCCACATCCGCAACGGCTGCGGCCAGCGCATCGCAGCCCGCTGCCGTCGACACGTCGGCCGCAACGCCTCGCACGTCCGCGCCGCTCACGGCCGCTTTCACCTCGGCGATCGCCTTGTCCACCGTCGCTTGCTTACGACCATTGACGATGACGCTGGCGCCGCTGCCGGCCAGGCCTTTGGCGATCGCAAGGCCAATGCCCGCGGTCGAGCCGGTGACGAGAGCTGTCTTGCCGGTCAGGTCGATCTTCATCGTGACACTCCTTGGACGTTGGCGAATGGTCGCCATATAGGGTCGCAATAGTCTGCCCTCCAAGGCGCCTGCGGCAAACAGAAGAGAGCTATGCAGCAACGGCCCCTGATAGACTTCGCACCCTACCTGCGCCGGTGGGCGTTGCAAGCCGATGGCGCGCCCTTTGCGTCGTTGGCGGGCACCCTCATGCCGGTCTTGCACGCCGGCGCGCCCGCGATGCTGAAGATCTCGCACGAGCCCGATGAAATCTTTGGCGCCGGCGCGATGCAGTGGTGGGACGGCGAGGGCGCGGCCCGCGTGTTGGCGCACGACGGCGAGGCGCTTTTGATGGAGCGCGCGACGGGCTCGCGCTCGCTCGTCACAATGGTGCGCGATGGCCAAGACGACGACGCCTCGCGCATCATCTGCGGGGTCGCAGCGCAGCTGCACGCTCCCCGGCCGAAACCGCTGCCGCCATTGAAGCCGATGGTTCATTGGTTTGCCGCGCTTCCACTCGGCGCGCCGCAATACGGCGGCATCGTTGCGCGGGCCGCGGCGACACTGGAACAGCTCCTCGCATTTCCGCGCGACGTGACGCAGCTTCACGGCGACCTGCATCACGAGAACGTTCTAGATGGCGGCCAGCACCGCGGCTGGCTCGCCATCGACCCCAAGGGACTGCTCGGCGATCGCGGCTATGACTTCGCCAACATCGTCTGCAATCCGGAACGCGATCTCGATATCGTCACTTCGCCGGGTCGTCTGCTTCGCCAAGCCGGTGTCATCGCGGAGGCGGCTGGCTACGAACGGCGCCGGCTGCTGCAATGGATCCTCGCCTACGCCGGCCTCTCGGCAGTCTGGATTCTCGACGACGGCGACACCCCGCATCTGGAGTTCGAGGTGGCAGACATCGTGGCCGCCGAACTCGATCGCTAAGAGTGCTTCCGGAAAAGTGTGCAGCGGTTTTCCGATAAGAAGCACGACTGAGAGAGTGCTTCCGGAAAAGTGTGCAGCGGTTTTCCGATAAGAAGCACGACTGAGAGAGTGCTTCCGGAAAAGTGTGCA
>JAURWC010000036.1 GCA_030655135.1 Hyphomicrobiaceae bacterium
TATTTTATTGATTTTTAATTTTATAGATAAATATTTTTATTTAAAGTTAATATATTGATCAAATATTTATAAAAGAATAATAAATACTCATATTTTAATAAAATTTCACAAAATTTAATACTAATACCTATTTAATTTATGATAGTAAAAATAAAATCTTAAAATTTTTATTAAGATCTAATAAGTTTTTATAGATTTTTAGCGTTTATTCAAAAACGATTTATAAATATTTTTATAAATAGTAATAATAATGGCTTTTTATAAAATTTTAAGATTTATCACTTTAAATTCTTTGGAAGAAAATAAAAAATAAATATTTATATTTATATTAAAATAAAGAACTATTATATTCATTTTTAACAAAAATTTATTTTTAGAAAATATATAGTATATTTAAAAAAGAATTAATTATTTTATTTAAATATTTTTTAATGTCAAATAATTATTTTCAATATAAAATAAATCATTTTATAATTTTATTTATTTTAGTTTTTCATAAAAGAATATCTTAATTTTAATTAAAATTTGATGATTAAAATATCTCATCAAGAAAAAATAATAAAAACTAAATTTAATGTATAATTTTTAATAAACAAATTATAAAATAATATGAAATTTTTTATTTAATAATTAAAATCATTAGATATAATTTAATTGTTCTGGCTATTATTGGATATTTAATATATCTTTTTTGATCCAATTTTCATTGTTAAAATTAATTTAGCTACTATTTTTAAAAAGTAAGTTGATAACTTTTAAGTCTAAAATTTCCATAATAAGTTTACCTTATTAAGAACATGGTTATTAAAAATATTTTTGTTCTTCTAAATTTTAAGAAGTGTAGGTAATTTATTGGAAAAAAGTGAATTTTTAATATTTTTTTGGTGGTAGGATTGATTTAAATTATTGATCTAGATTTTATTCTTAATGAAGAATTAAATTTTTCTAAGTTTCTGTAATTAGTTATAATAAGGTTTAGCAATGGTTTTAAAAGGGTTTTTAAGAAATATTATATTTATGAATATATAATTAATATTTAAAAAATACTGGTTAGTTATTAAATTTTAATCTAGGATTTGCCTCAATTTAATTTATATATTAATTTTATTATTATTGATTTTATTGCTTGTAGATAAGGTCTATAATTTTATTTTTACCATTAATCAATATCTCTTTTAAGACTAAATTACAATAGTATAAGTCTTTATTATTGTTATTAATGATAGCAGTAGAGATCAATACAGGATATTAAAGTCTAGGCTATAGTTTGGTTACCAATTGATTTCCTTAAAAGGATATTTCTTCCATATTGAATTGAGTGATTGAATTTTTTATAAATGCTAATGCTATATCATTATAAAGTTATTAATTTTTAAGAAGTTAAATTTGATAGTATTTTAACGAAAATGTATTAAATGCACCTTTTTAAACAAATATCTAAAATTATTTCTGATAAATCATTTAAATATAACTAGGAATTTAAATTTATTTTTTAAATAGAGGTATACTATTCTTAAAAGATTTTATCCGGAGAATGATATTTTAATCTAAAAAATATTAAAATTAATTTAAATATTAAAACTCTCCTGGATATAACATATGTTGAAAGATAATTTTTAAATGTTCTTATTAAGCTTAAATTAAGTTCTATTTGAAATAAATTTCTTTTTAAATCTAGGTTTTATCGATTAGAAATTATTAAAAGTAATTATTTTAGCAGTTTAAATTAAATTATTTGACTAATTCAGAAGTAAGGTTTAAATTTTAGTTTTATTATTAATTATTATCATTATTATCCATATTTTGAGGATTTTAACTTTAAATTCCTTATTGATTTTCCTCATCTCTTTATTACTATGAAAATATTTATAAGGAAATCTCTATACTATTATTTAGATTAGTTTATTCTAAATTTTATGTATTTCCCTTTTTCTAAAAAATATTTTTAAAAATTTTTATAAACTTATCTGCTATAAATTTAAAAAATTTATTTATAGGTTCTAATATTAAATTAATTTATTTTTGTTCAGATTATGCTAACATTTATTCGTCTTCTTCAGAATTATAGTTTTCTTATTATTATTATATGTTTTATTCAACAAATTAATTTTCTTATTAAATAATATAATTATTTAAATTATTATCATTATTTAATCCTCTTCTTAAAATTCTTTATTATTATAGTATTTATTAATAATTTTAATTAAATTGCTAAATTTCATTGTTTGAGTTATTTATTTCATTTGAATTGATTTAGTTATTCTATTGAATAGTACTTTATTATTATAAATTATTATTATTTTCTGAGATATTTAAACCAGATATTTATAAGTTAATAGATTCGTCTATCTGATATTATAAATTATTCAAACTTTAATTTTAATTAATAATTGATTATTAATTTAAGTTTTAATTACTGTTAATAGAATTTTTAAATTCTTATTATGATTATTAAAATAATAAGTTATTTTAATTTGTGCTTTCCTATTAATTATTATTGGTTTAATCCTAAATTTCTAAAGATTAAAAGTTTTGTGATAATTATTCTAATTAATCACTTATTTAATTTTAATTTATAAAACTTTGCTAAATAATTTGCTCTTCTTCTTGCTAAAGTAATTATTTTGATTAGTTTAATGAATTTAAATATGTTGGAGAAAAAATAATATTAAGAGATGAGGATTAATTTAATTAACTAATATTTTCTACATTATTATTATTTAACTCTAGTATTTATTATTAAATTTCTAAATCTGTTTATAAATTTATTTGTTCTTAAATTTCTTTTATATTAATAAATTATTATTCTTCTGAGTCAGGAAATAAAATGTAATTCCTTTTATCTAAGTAATTGCAAATCGATAAAATTATAGAAAATATAAAAATTATTAAACTTGTGATGTAATAATATTATATAGTTGTGATTAAATTTTAAGAATATAAGATATATTACTGGTAATCTCCTTCATTTATTAAAGTTTATTTTTCTAATTTAGATCCGTTTATTTCAATTTATATAAAGTAAATACTAATAAAAATGAAGAATATTTCCAATAATATTTTTGTGATGTTGAACAAGTTTGAAAAGTAAGGTCTATGGTAAAAATATGCTATAATTACTAAGATTTTTATTATAATTATTATTATATGGAATGGTACTGGATAAGAATTTAGTACAAAACAAAATAAAGCAATTAAAAGTTTATGAATAATAGATATAAAGATGAAATAATATTTTTAAAAGGAATTTTAATTTTTCTTTTAATCTTACTTGAATTATTTTCTATCAAAGATTTGTATGGCTTCAGAGTATTGGAAAGCCCCTAAAAGTGAATCAAATTTGGAAAATTTTAAAAAAGCTTATTTAAGAGATTAAAAATTTTATTATTTGTCATAAATTATTTCTTTATATGCTTTTCCCCATAGATAAAGAATTAATACAACTGTTATGAAAGAAAGAATAGCACCTCCTACATTAATTGCAGACCCATCATTAAGATTTTTCCATTATATAAGGATGGAATTTATTATTACAAAAAAACTTGAGTCAAGGTATTGGTAAAGGAAACTGTGAATTGTTGTATAGAATATAAACTAATTACTTCTAAATGATATTTCAATACCAGTTTTTTTTACCAGTTTGTTATAATAGTATTCAAAAATGAATTAAATTATGAATAATAAATAAATTATTAATATAGAAAAACTTGTGTTTATTATAAAATTATAGGTCTGATAAAAAAGAAGTAAATAGCTCTCGAAAGTTTAATTTACTAAATTTTCTGAATTTATTTATATTGCTTGCAGATAAAAAATAGTTTTTTATGAGTTCTAATTATTATTAATATTGAATATGTAATTTTGATATGCAGCATAATCTTCTAAGTTACTCAGACTGATTTTTAAAAATAATCTTAAACTTTCATATGCGAATTCTGGAATAAATAATTGTTAAGGTAAAATTTAGTAACAAATCATGAAATTGTTAATTATGTGTGATGTAAAAGGATATAACTAAATAATTTTAGACGCAGTACCTGTTCTAGAAATATATTTTTCATTTATTCCTTTGAGATCTTCTATTTTTTATTGGATTTCTTTCTATAATTCTTCATTTTTTTCATAAGTTATTTAATTTATCCAAACATCTTATAATTTCAACAATTTTGGATCATTTGTTAAATTAACATTATCAATATTTTATAATTCAAAACTTTACTAAATTTTATTGATTTTTGTTGACATTTTTTATCGCCCTATTTTTTGATTAACCGTCAAATTGAACTCTATAAAATTCTAATTTTCCTCTAAATCCTTTATTTAAATTGTAAAATGTACATCTTTTTCTAAATTTTCAAAAGTCACATCTAAATAATTTTAAGGCACATTGGTTTAGCTCCTCAATTTAGTATTAAAAATCAAATGAAAAACTACTACATTTCGAATTACATTTTTTTGAGAAATTTTTAATGGAAAAAGAATTTCAGAGCATTTATTTTCAACTTCTACATACATATTTAAACAAGAACAACTATTTTTTAAATCTCTATTTTCCCCAATGCATTTTATACAAATTTCATCTTAACACTCATTGCAGTTATTTTGGCAATTGGATAAACACTAAATTTAAAAAATAAATTAGAATTAAATTAAGATTTTTAGGTTTTAAATATAAAAATTTTAAATTAATAATTTAGTATATAAAAATTATTTTTTTTATTTTTCTTATTTTTTGTCTTTTTTAATAATTTATATTTTAAATCATATTTTATATTTTAATTTATCTATTTTAGGATAAAAAAAAATTATAGATAAATTATCAATAATTTCTACAGGCATTAATAGAATTTTTATTTAAAAATAGTTTCAAGTTATTCTTTTATTTAATTTTTCGAATATTTAAAATAAAAATAATGATTTTATTGGTAATAATTTTTTATTCAAAATATTTTTATTTTATCTTTAATAATATTTCATTTGTATTTATTTTATTTTTTTTTATTTTGCTCTACCATTTTTAATTTTTATTTTAAAGTATTTCTTTAATAATTTAAATTTATAAAAACTCTATTAAAAAAAAATATGTTTATTTTTATAAAAATGTAAGAAATTTTAAAATATTAAAAAGAAATAAAGTTTAAAAAATAAATGATTAGTTATTAAAAACTGTTTTTAAAACAATATAATATTTTTTTTATTCAAAGAAATAATAAATATAATAAATTAAAGTTTGAAAAAAAAAATATTTAATTTAAAAAAAATTTATTTAACAAAAAAATTGTAGGATTAAATAAAATTTAAAATCTTTATAGCAATATAGAAATCAATATAGGATTTTACAATTTTTTAAATTTATTAAGAAAATTTTTTTCTTTTTTTAAGTAGATAAGATGACAAAAATAGATAATATTTTATTAAAGTATATTTAATATAAATAAATAAAAATATATTTTAATTTAAAAAATATTTTATTAAAATACTCTAAAAGTAAATTTAATTAAATCAATACTATTAGTCTTAAAAAAATTGTTCACTTATGTATTTTACATTAATTTATTATAAATTTTAACATAAAACAATAAATGAAATGTTTAAAAATCTTTTAATTTATAAAAAGTTTTAGTGTAAAAAATATTATAAGTGTAAACATTAATAATTTTAAAAATATAATATTTGAAAATTGTATATAATATAATAAAAAATATAAAAAATTTAATTTTTATATGAATTATTCTTAAAAATCTAATAGAAAAATTTGTTTATCTCAATAAATTATTCTTTAAAAAATAATAAAATAAATAATTTTCTTTATTTATTTTTAATACTTAAAAATTATGAAGAGATTTTCCAGGATGACAGGATGTGCAATTAGTTGATTCGTTTTGGCATTGTAGACATTCATCATTATTACACGGTAAACAATGAGTTTAATTTGAGTAGAAGCTTGAGCCACAATTCTTCACACACTTACATAAATAATATTTTTTAATAAATTATAAATTAAGTAATAATGTTTATTTATATTAAAATAATTTGAAAAAAAAAAAAATTAAAAAAAAAAATGGATAATAATTCTTTAGATATTGATTAGATCAATAAATACAATAAATATATAAATTTCTAAAAGAAAAAAAATATTACAAATATTTAAATTTTCTCTTAAACTATATTTCTTACTTTAAAATCATCTAAAAAGTATCCATCATAACATTTTTCACATTAATTTATTTAATATTCAGTACAAATTTCACAAAACTAATCATCACATTATTAACAATGAGTTGTATTAATTTTAGTCGTAAAAAGAGGGCATAAAGATTAACACTTTAAAAAGAAATAAAATAAAAAAAATTGAGAACTAGATATAGAATAAAAAATAAAATTATTTACACTTCCATTAAATATCCAAAAATTTTGGTCACACTTTAGACAATTATTTAAATCGCAATTTTAGCAAAATGATTGAGGACATTAAACACATTTATTTTCACTAACCTTATTAAAATACTAATCTGGACATTCGGGTATACACTTGATAAAAA
>JAURWC010000083.1 GCA_030655135.1 Hyphomicrobiaceae bacterium
CGCCAGCTTCCGAGAAACAGCAGGATCATCACGCTGGTCAAAAGCGCGGCGATGACGCCTTCGACGGCGACACCGGTGATGGCGCCGCGGACGAACACCGACTGGTCGCCGATGAATCCGACCTTGAGCGCGTCGGGCAGCGCATCCTTGACCTCGACCACCTTCCGCTTGATGCCGTCGATGATATCCAGCGTCGAGATCGAGCCGGCCTTCAGCACCATCATCAGCACCGAACGGTTGCCGTCGACATGAACGATATTGGTCTGCGGCGGGTTGCCGTCACGCACGCTGGCGACGTCGCGGATATAGACCATGGCGCCGTTGACGGTCTTGATCGGCAGATTGCCGAGCTCTTCCATCTGCAACGGCGAATTATTGAGCTGGATGACGTATTCGAAGCCGCCGATCTTCTGGGTGCCGACCGGGGTAATCAGGTTTTGCGAGGCAAGTGTGTTGGCCACGTCCTGCCCGGACAGGCCGCGGGCCTGCAACGCCTGCGGATTGAGATCGATCTGGACCTGGCGCTGCTTGCCACCGAACGGATAGGGAATCGCAGCACCGGGCACCGTGATCAGCGGCGTGCGCAACTGGTTGATGCCGATGTCGGCGAGGTTCTGCTCGGTGAGGCCTTCGCCCGACAGCGCCACCTGGATGATCGGCACGGTCGAGGCGCTGTAGTTGAGGACCAGCGGCGGCGTCGCGCCGGCCGGCATCTGCCGGACGATGGTTTGCGAAATCGCGGTGACCTGGGCGTTGGCGATCCGGATATCGACATTGGGCTGGAAGAAGATCTTGACGATGCCGATGCCGGTATAGGAGTTCGCCACGATATGCTCGATATCGTTGACGGTCGTCGTCAATGCGCGCTGGAACGGCGTCAGCATGCGCCCCGACATCTGGTCCGGCGGCAGGCCGGTGTAGTTCCAGACCACGCCGATCACGGGGATCCGGATATCCGGAAAAATATCGGTAGGGGTGCGCAGCGCGGCGAGCGGCCCGACGATCAGGAGGAGCAGCGCGAGCACGACGAAAGTATAAGGCCGGCTCAGCGCGATACGGACCAGTGAGATCATAGACCGGGGATTCCTCGGTCCCGCGACAATGCGGGGATTGGCGTTACAAAAGGCCAATTCATTCGGGCTGATGTACCCGAACCGCATCAAAAAGCCAACGCCCCGACGCCGCCGGCCATCACTTCCTTGACATCTGCCGCCGTACCCCGTCCCGGCTGGGGCCGAGGCGCGACTGTCCTTGTCAGGCCGCCCTTACCGAGTTCAGGAACTTGCCGACCTCGAGCTTGAGGCGGTTCGAGTCGCCGGACAGCGACTGCGCCGCGGAAAGCACCTGCGAGGAGGCCGTACCGGTCTCGCTGGCGCCGCGCTGCACGTCGGTGATGTTGGACGACACCTGCTGGGTGCCGTGCGCCGCTTGCTGCACGTTGCGGGAAATCTCCTGCGTCGCCGCACCCTGCTCTTCCACCGCCGCCGCGATGGTCGATGAGATCTCGGACAGTCTTTCGATGGTCCCGCTGATCGCCTTGATCGCGTTCACCGACTCCTGGGTCGCCGCCTGGATGCCGGTGATCTGCTGGCCGATCTCACCGGTCGCTTTCGCGGTCTGCTCGGCGAGCGCCTTCACCTCGGAGGCCACGACCGCGAAGCCGCGGCCGGCGTCGCCGGCGCGAGCCGCTTCGATGGTGGCATTGAGCGCCAAAAGGTTGGTCTGCCCCGCGATGGTATTGATCAGCTCGACCACGTCGCCGATGCGGCTTGCCGCCTTCGACAGTTCGCTGACGCGGTCGTTGGTGGTGCGGGCCTGGCCGACCGCCTCGTTGGCCATCCGGGCCGATTCCTGTACCTGACGGCTGATCTCGTTGACGGAGGACGCCATCTCTTCGGTCGCCGACGCCACCGACTGCACGTTGGTGGAGGCTTCCTCGGAAGCCGCCGCCACCATGATGGTGAGCTCCTGCGCGCGTTCCGCGGTCGCCGTCAGGGTGCCGGCGGAAGCTTCAAGCTGCGTCGAGGAAGAGGACACCGTCTCGACGATCTCGCCGACCGCGCCTTCGAAGTCGTCGGCGAGCTTGATCATCTCGGCCTTGCGCTGCCGGGCGGCGACCTGATCCTGCGTGATCTTGGCTTCCGCTTCTTCGCGGGCCTTCTGCTCCGCATTCTGGCGAATGACGGTGACGGTTTTGGCGAGGTCGCCGATTTCGTCGCCGCGATTGGCGCCGGGAATCGCGATATCGAGATTGCCGCCTGCCATCTGGCCCAGCGCGCCGTTCAGCCGGGTCATGGGACGCGCAACGCCGAGGAAAGAGAAAATCACCGACGCGATCAACGAGATCACCACCACGATCGCCGCGATCATGCTGATCCGGTTGGCCTGCGCGATGGTCGTCGCAACTTCCTCCTTGGAAGAGGCCATGCTTTTCTGCGCGTTGGAAACGGCGACTTCCATGAGTTCGCCGGCCTCCTTGACGATATTCGCCGTGCGGTTCTTGACGATCTCGGACTTCAGCTCCTCGATCTTGACGGCGTCGTCATTGGCGGCCAGGAATCGCTTCACGATCTTGTCCAACGCGCTGACCACGACCAGCAAATCCCTGTCATCGGCCTCGCCCCGCAACTCGTTGAAGTTATTCCTGAGCGCGGTCTGGGTCTTCGCAATTGCGCCGATCAGGCCCGGATCGCCCGTCGCGCCCAGCCGCCAGACCATGGTCTGCAGCGCGTTCACCTTGATGTCGGCCTGAAGCAGCAGCTTTTCGATCTCGACGCGGTTATCCAGCTTGACCAGCGCGGGCGAAGCCAGTTGGGCGGCGATGGCCTTGGCCCATTCAACCGATATCTCCGTTCGCTTGTCGATCTGCGCGAGCAGATCGCGTTGCGCCTTCGCAAGTTCCTCGATTCCGGCGCTGTAGCTGGCCATCAGGGATTTGATTTTCTGCAGCCGGTCTTTGGTCTCGGCCATCCGGGCAGTCGCCAATGCGACATCGATCTCCTTGGCCTCAACCGCGCCGAACTGGCGCATCTCGGCAAGGGCGGTGTCGATGTCGGAAGGGGTCTGTGCCAGCCTGATGCCGCGGGCGGCGAGTTGCATCTGGCGCATGTTGAGATGAGCCGCCAGCGTGCTTTCGGATACGCGCTGGAGTCGATCGGTGCGGTCATTCGCCACAGCCACCGTGGATTCCGTTGCCAATTGATTGGCGACCAGGCCTACCGCCAGCAACACGCCGACGACGCCGGCAAGACCCAATTTGTTACCGATGCGGTTGAACTTGATCATGGCGGCGGTCTCTTGCTGCTGAGCGCGTTGGCGCTTCGGATGTTTGTCGCGCTTTTGCGACTCAGCAAAGCGCGATGGCGCCCGCATCAAACACCAGACGTGTTGTGGCAGCGTTAACTTCCCCGCTCGTCCGGATCATTTAATTACAACCAGGAGACGAAATGCGGCCGGCCTCGCGTATCGGCCTGGCCGCATCCTGGAGCCCTGGCTGTCGTCAGGCCGCCCGCACCGAGTTGAGGAACTTGCCCACCTCGAGCTTGAGCCGGTTGGAGTCGCTGGACAGCGACTGCGCCGCGGAAAGCACCTGCGAAGAGGCCGATCCGGTCTCGCTGGCGCCCTGCTGCACGTCGGTGATATTAGACGAAACCTGCTGGGTACCCTGGGCGGCCTGCTGCACGTTGCGGGAGATTTCCTGCGTCGCCGCGCCCTGCTCTTCCACCGCCGCCGCGATGGTCGACGAGATCTCGGACAGCTTCTCGATGGTGCCGCTGATG
>JAURWC010000088.1 GCA_030655135.1 Hyphomicrobiaceae bacterium
CCTCCAGGGGAGGGTAAGAATTTTAATCTGCCCTGCGCTCGACCTGTACCCAGCGGCTGCTGACAGCTACGGGATCGCCGCCGGCTTTCACCTCGGCCTTGTACTGCTCGATGTCGGCTTCGTTCACGTCGGCATCGCTCATGGCGTAGCTGACCCGGCGCAGGATCGGCCAAAGCTGGTCGCCCAGATCCGCCAGATCCACCTTGATGTGTGGATACTTCGATTGTCCCGCGGCCTGTCTGGTAAACATCGTCTCGAACAATTGCTTCGAGCGTTGCAGCCCGTTGCCGGTGAGGGCCACGGTATCCGTTTCGCCGGCGGGATCGTCGATCAGTCCCTTCTGGTGCAGCCGGCCCAACGTATCCGGATCAAAGCCCTTCCCGGCCCAGCTCTCATCGTGAAGGGTGAGATGGAGCAATGCCAGAACTGCGTCGTCGATCCGGTCGGTGTCGATCGCCATCGCGATATATCTCCCGCAAAATATGCAACTTCGTAATCTTACCCGGAACGTTAGCGGCTTGCCACGTTCTCCGGCAGCAATATCTTCATTTGGTTTTGTCGAACGCAGCACAAACTCCTGCGTCACATTGATGCAAGTGACCGGTAGCGTAATCGATTTATTCGTGGCTTACTTCGGCGATGAAAATATTATCTGCAGGGAGCCCCAACGTGAGCCATGACCGTTCCAGCGTCGAAGCCGTCGTTCAGCATTATTTCGACGCTCTTTATGAAGGCGATGCCAGCAAGCTCGGCGAGGTCTTCCATCCCTCCGCCGACCTGCGCTGGGTGGAGAAGGGCGCGCTGCAGATTCTCACCGTGCCGGACTGGCTCGATCGCGTCAGCAAGCGGCCTTCCGGCAAAGCCGAAGGCAAGGCGCGCGAGGATTTCATCGTCACCATCGACCGCTCGGACGATTCGACCGCCTTCATCAAGGTGCGCTGCCAGTTGCCGCCGCGCTATTTTACGGACTATCTGGTGGCGATGAAACTGGCCGACGGCTGGAAGATCGTCTCAAAGTCCTACCGTTACGATCTGCGCGAGTAACGACGGTTTTTCTTCCCGCTCCGGTCGCATTGACCTCGCCCGGCTTCCGGGCGAATTGAGGGGCGGAGGACTGCAGAACCGTGGAAGCCACTTTCCAGATATTCCTGATCCTGCTCGCGGTGCTGGCGGGCACCGCGCTGCTGGCGCGGCGGGTCAATGTGGCGCCGGCCATTCTGCTGCTGCTGGCCGGTGTCGCGCTGGCCTTCGTTCCGGGCATGCCGACACTGGAACTGCCGCCGGAACTGGTGCTGCTGGTGGTACTGCCGCCACTGATCTATTCGGCCAGCGTCGCCATGAGCTGGCGCGAATTCAAATTCAATCTGCGCCCCATCACCCTGCTGGCGGTCGGTTGCGTGATCTTCACGGCCTGCGCGGTCGCCACCGCGACGCATTACCTGATCGGGCTGCCGTGGAGCGTCGGCTTCCTGCTCGGCGCCATCGTAGCCCCTCCGGATGTGGTGGCGCCGCTCGCGATCGCCCGCAAGCTCGGGCTGCCGCGGCGGGTTCTGGTCGTCCTCGAAGGCGAGGGCCTGGCCAACGACGCCACCGCGCTGATCCTGTACCGCTTCGCGGTGGTGGCGATCTCGACCGGGATGTTCTCGCTGCCGAAAGCCACCGGCACCTTCGCCGTCATCGTCGTCGCCGAACTAGCGTTTGGCGCCGCCGTCGGCTGGCTCTCATTGCGGATGCGGCATCGCGCACGCGATCCGCAGATCGAGATCACGCTGTCGCTGCTCACGCCCTATATCGCGTTCTGGATCCCGCATCATTTCGGCGGTTCAGGCGTGATCGCGACCGTCGCCTGCGGGCTCTATATCAGCTGGAACGGGCCGCTTTTGATCTCCGCGGCAACACGGTTGCAAGGTATCTTCTTCTGGGACCTGGTGATCTACCTGATCGAGGGCCTGCTGTTCCTGCTGACCGGCTTCCAGATGCGGCTGCTGTTCGAGAAATCGAAGACGTTTCCGCTCGACGAGATCCTGCTCACGACCGCGCTGGTTGCCGCCGTCATCATCGTCGCCCGCTTTGCCTGGGTCTTTCCCGCCATCTATCTGCCGCGGCTGTTGAGCAAGCGGCTGCGGGCGCGCGACCCGTCGCCGCCGTGGCGCAACACATTCGTGATCGCCTTTACCGGCGTGCGCGGTGCGGTTTCGCTGGCCGCGGCGCTGGCGATTCCGCTCGCGCTCCCGAATGGCGAGGGCTTTCCGCATCGCGACCTGATCCTGTTCGTTTCGTTCGGCGTGATCTTCATCACCCTGGTCGGGCTGGGATTCGGGCTGCCGCCGGTAGTCCGGTGGCTCGGCATGGCGGATGCGGGCCGCGACGAACATCGCGCGGAACATGAATCTGAAATCGCAGCCCGGCGCGAGGCACTCGGCGCGGCACTGAAGTCGCTCGATGCCATCACCGACGACCGCCAATTGTCCGACGAGGTCGTCAAACTGCTGCGCGCGCGGCATGAGACCCGCGCCAGCCAGTTGCCTGATACACTTGACCCCGACCGGCACGATGTCTCGACGGATGGCGCCGAGCTGACGCGCGAACTGATCGGGGAGGAGCGCAAGTTCATCCACGCGCTGTTGCGCGACGGCAAGATCACCGACGAGATCAGGCGGCACATCGAACGCGACCTCGATCTGGAGGAAGCGAGCCTGGCCAACCGGGAATATCGCAGGGTGCCGATGTAGGTGAAGCACGTCGTTACACAGACTCCGCTGTCATCGCCCGGCGCTTGACCGGGCGACCCAGTATTCCAGAGACGTTTGAGATTTACCGAGAGGCCGCGGCGTACTGGATCGCCCGGTCTTCAGCGCGAAGACGGGCTTCGCGCTTGCCGGGCGACGACAGCTTGATTGTGGCAGCCGCCTGTATCACGTCGCCGACGCGCTCTACTCCGCCGCCGCGGTGCGCCGCCGCCCGACATACCCCGCCGCGTCGCCGAAACGCTCCACCATGACAGCGGGCAGGTCCTTGGCCTTGCTGGTGACGCAGGCGCCGGAACGCACGGCGTAGCGGTCCTGATGCGCCAGTTGCGCCGGCGGCGCGCCCTGCTGCAGCGCGCGGGCACTCTCCATCACCAGCTTGCGAAAATGCATGATGCCGAGATCGGTCGGGCCGAGATGTTCGCGGCTACGGTCCGCGATCGGGCCCTGGCTGTCCTGCACCGCGGCGTCCTGTTCCGAGACGCCCTTGATGCCGGTGTAGCTGTTGGTCTTCTGCAGCTTGCGGTCGATCAGATAGTCATTCGATTTGTTGCGTAGCGGCACGTAGTTCTCGTCGACCTCGGAGATCACACCATTGCCGCGGTCATAGGCGTCGCGTTCGGCCTGGGTGATAGGGCGTTCCGGATTCCAGGCATAGGTGTAGATCCAGCAATTGGTGTCCGTCACCGGAATAAAGCTTTGCCCGAAGATGTTTTCGCCCGGCATCGCGCTCGGCGCGTAGGCATGCACCGGCATCAGGAACTGGGCGATGCGCCAGTAAATATTGTCGCTGCCGGTGAGGCGGCCGCCGCCGATGGTCAGCCCCGCCTCATGGGGAATGATTTTGATCACGGGCCGAGGATCCTCGGCGATCCAGCGCATGTGATCGGTCGCGACCCGCACCAGCGGGTTCACAAAATGCTTCTTGATGTCGAGGATCTCGTTCTCGTCCTTCTCGAACGACAGATGCGCGAAGGTGAAATGCGCTGTATCAATCGAGCCTTCCAGCGCCTGCACCCAGTTGCAGTCCTGCCATTTCTTCGAGACGTGGCGGTGCGATTCCGGCAGCAGCGCCATTTCCAGATCGGGCAATTCCGGCACCGACTCCGCCGGGCCCATATAGGCCCAGACCATGTCACCCCATTCGCGCACCGGATAGGACTTGATGCGGATCAGGTCCTTGGCGTTGAGATCGGGATAGGAGGTCGGCATGTCGACGCAGCGGCCGTCGGTGTCGAATTTCCAACCGTGATAGACGCAGCGGATGCCGCACTCTTCATTGCGGCCGAGCCAGAGATTGGCGCCACGGTGCGGACAATACTGATCGATGATTCCGACCACGCCGCGCGAGTCGCGGAAGGCCAGCAGTTCCTCGCCCATCACGGCGATCTTCTTCGGTGGACCGTCGGGATCGGACAATTCTTCGGAGAGCATCACCGGAAGCCAGAAGCGGCGCAGCAGCTCGCCCATTGGGGTGCCGGCATTGCTTTCGGTCAGGAATTTATTGTCCTCGGCGCGGAGCATGGCGTGTCCTCCGGAGCTTTGTTTTGCTTTTGCTCAAGCTTGGCGCAGCTGGCGCTGGGCGTCAACGCGGGTTTGCGCTGGTTTGCATGAAGCGATGGGCACACTGCCGCGCCATACACGGTCGTCATCCCCGCGCAGGCGGGGATCCAGTACGCCGCGGCCCATTGATTCCATTTCGACCGTCTCTGGAATACTGGATCGTCCGCCTCCGCGGACGATGACAGTAGTGGGTATGAACCATCACACCGGCCGTTCGCCCTTCACCGTCACCCGCGTGCCTGAACGCGTGTGCGGCCAGTAGTCCCACATCGCGCGGTGCTGGGCGCAGCGGTTGTCCCAGAATGCGATGGCGTTTTCGCTCCAGCGGAAGCGGCACTGGAACAGCGGATTTTCGCAATGCTGCCAGAGATAGGCCAGCATGGCGTCGCTCTCGTCGCGCGGAATACCGATGATGTGTTTGGTAAAGCCGCGGTTGACGTAGAGCGCCTTCTTGCCCGTGACCGGATGGGTGCGCACGACGGGATGCTCGGCGCTGGGATAGGCCGGCCGGTCGGCGACGCCGTAATTGGCGTAAAGGCCGCGATAGGTGGATTCGCCGTCATGCAGCGCGGTGAGGCCGTCGAGATAGGCCTTCATTCGCTCCGACAGCGACTCGTAGGCCGCATACATGTTGGCAAACAGCGTGTCACCGCCGCGCGGCGGGCACTGCTTGATATAAAGGATCGAGCCCATCGGCGGCTCAAGGTCGCAGGAGACGTCGGTGTGCCAGCCCTCGCCGTTGGCGCGCGGTGAATCCTTGTCGGCATAGATCTTCATCAGCGCGGGATCGTCGCCCTCATGGGGCGCGGCGGGATGAATGTGCAACTCGCCGAATTTGCGGCCGAAGGCGAGATGCTGCTCTGGCGTGATGTGCTGGTCGCGAAAGAAGATCACGAGATTTTCGGCGAGCGCGCGATGGATCTCGTCCATGGTGCGGTTGGACAGCGAGCCTGAGAGATCGACGCCGGAAATCTCCGCGCCGATGATCGGGGTCAGTTTTTCGACGCCGATGGTCTCGTAAGGATCTTCTTCGCCGGAGGTGTGGCGATAGCGCGGGCCTTGTTTGCTGGACAGCGAGCTCATGAGGAGTCCTCCGGGCTTTTTTTGTTGGCCAGCATTGTAGCCCGGATGGAGCTCTTGCGTAATCCGGGACTTCTCTAGCACCGCCCCGGATTGCGCCCCCTGGGCACGCCGAAGGCGTGACCCGTGGGCTCCATCCGGGCTACCGACGCGGCAGGTGCCCTACTCCGCCGCGGTCACCGGCACGTTCGCACCGCCGCCGTAGCGCTGGTCGATATAGTCGATCACCATCGCCTTGAATTCGGTGGCAATGTTGGGGCCGCGCAAAGTGCGGAATTTCTTGCCGTCGACGAACACGGGGGCGGCCGGGGTTTCGCCGGTGCCGGGCAGAGAAATGCCGATATCGGCATGCTTGGATTCGCCGGGGCCGTTGACGATGCAGCCCATGATCGCGACGTTGAGCGATTCGACGCCGGGATAGCGGGTCTTCCAGGCCGGCATTTCGACACGGATGAAATCCTGGATCGAGCGC
>JAURWC010000003.1 GCA_030655135.1 Hyphomicrobiaceae bacterium
CGGCGCTGTCGTACCTGAAGCACCTGCCGCTGGACCAGCTCAAGATCGACCGCACGTTCGTCAAGGACGTCCTGACCGACCCCAACGATGCCGCGATTGCCCGCACCATCATCGGGCTTGCGCAAAGCCTGGGGCTGGGCGTGATGGCGGAAGGGGTGGAGACCGAGGCACAACGCGAGCAACTCGCGCGATTCGGCTGTCACTCCTACCAGGGCTACCTGTTTTGCAAGCCGCTGCCGATCGACGAGCTGGAGGTCTTCATGCAGGGCCTGGCGCACTGACTTTCAGGCCTCCGGTTGACCCTGTCGGACCAACGGGAATTTCTCACTTGCCATGCCGCGCCACTGGACTCTAGACTTGACACCTTCCCGCTGAACAGCCATCCGGAGAACCCATGACTTGCTCTTTTACCCTGACCACACCGTCTGTCCGCGCAAACCTGTTGGCCGTTATGCTGCTGGGCGGCGTGCCCGCCATTGCCCAGTCGCTCAAGCCCGGCCTGTGGGAAATCAGCAGCAAGATGGGCGGTTCGGCCGAAATGGACCAGGCCATGGCCCAGATGCAGCAGCAGATGGCCAGCATGCCGCCCGCGCAGCGCAAGCAGATGGAGGAGGTCATGGCCAAACAGGGCATGAGCATCAGCGCAGCGCCCGGCGGCGGCATCAGCAGCAAGATCTGCATGACACGTGAAATGGCCGAGCGCAATGAGTTGCCACAGTCCCAGCAGGGGAACTGCAAAAGCAGCCTGTCGCCCCGCACCGGCAACACCCAGAAGGTCAGCTACACCTGCACCCAGCCGCCGTCCAGCGGCGAAGGCCAGATCACCTGGCTGGGCAGCGAGGCCTACACCATGAAGATGGTCAACAGCACCACGGTGAAGGGCAAGGCTGAGAAGATGACGCTGGACGGCAGCGGCAAGTGGCTCTCGGCCGACTGCGGCGCGGTCAAGCCGCTGGGTCTTCCCGCGAAGAAGTAGGCGGCACGCCGCCTTCCGGTGCTGGCCTCGCGGGCTTTTCCGGCGTCGCGAGAAACTGCGCATTGGCCTGGCGAATCTGCCGCGCCGCCTCGTCATACAAAAAAGGCAAAAACATGTAGCGCTGGCCCCGCGTCACGGGGGTGGCCTCATGCAGCATCGAGCATGAAAATACGATGGCGCCGCCCGCGGGTGCGCTGTACAGGCCTGAGCCGAATTCAGGAAACCGGAGCAGGCCGCCTTCGTAGTCACCACTGTTGAGAAACAGCGACACGGCGAAGCGCCGGTGCGCGGTGCCGCGCGTGGTGTTGTCGCGATGCGCCCTGAAATGGCCCTGGTCCTGCTCGTCATAGCAGGAGACGAGGTAGCGCTCAATGCGTGTTGCCTGGAACTGGAAGAACCGGTGCAACTGCGGCACCAGGCGGTCGCGGATGCGGACCAGGCAGGCCTGCACCAGGTCCGGGTCGGTGATGGTGCAGTCGCGCCGGCGCTTGTGGGCCGCGTCCATCGCCCCGACCGTCTGGCCGTCCACTTCCCGCATGAAGCCCGACGCCTCGCCGCCGGTGCGCCGGTAATACGCGATCAGGTCGCGGCACAACCCGGCCTCGAAAACCAGCGGAGCAATCAGCACGGGCGCGGGCTCAGCCACCAGGTAAGGAAGAACGGGCGCCGGCAATCGCTGCAGCACCGCCAGCAAGGCCTCGACATGGCCCTGGGCCGACCGGCCGAAGGGAATGGCGGCAATCACGCGGAGCGACAGGTCGAGCACGTAGCTGATCGGGCTGTAGCTGCCGTCGCCCGTCACGCCGTACAAGGCGGCGATGGACCGGTCAAGGTCCCACAGGTAGCGGACGCCGGGCCCGGTGTCCCTGACGCGCGGAATCGTCTCGTCCAGCGGGTCGGAAGACACGCCGAAAAAGCACAGGTTCAGGCCGTCCATCATCGCGCGTTTGTCGAGAATGCCGCTGAGCACGGCGGCGCTGAGCGGGTCGCCCGCGGAGCCGAAAAAGGTCAGCACGACATGGCGTCCGGCCACCGTGCTGAAGCTGTAGCGCGGATTGGCCGTGGTGCGGCCGACAAACCACGGTGCATATTCGCCGGGAGACAGCCAGCCCCGCCCCCCGGTGCGCTCCCCTGTTTCGCCGGCGCCGCTCATGCGCTGGAGCGGCCGCCGAAAATGGCGGTCCCCACACGCACCATCGTGCTGCCGGCGTGAATCGCCGCTTCCAGGTCGGCCGTCATGCCCATGGACAGCGTGTCCATCGGCTGGGACAGCACGCCGGCCTGGTTGATGGCGTCGAACAGCGACCGGGCCCGCTCGTGGACGGCGCAGGCCACGCTGAAATCCGCGGCAGGCTCGGGAATGGACATCAGCCCGCGCAACGCCAGGCGCGGCAGCTTCGCCACCTCGGTGGCCAGCGCCATCGCCTCTTCAGGCAGCACGCCTGACTTGTTGGCACCGCCGTCGATGTTGACCTGCAGGCACAGCTGCAGCGGCGGCAGGTGCGCCGGCCGCTGATCGCTCAGGCGCTGGGCAATCTTCAGCCGGTCCACCGATTGCACCCAGTCGAAGTTTTCCGCCACCAGCTTGGTCTTGTTGCTTTGCACCGGCCCAATGCAGTGCCATAACAGGTTGCCGCCGTGCAGCGCCCGAACCGCCGCGATCTTCTCAACGCCTTCCTGGATGTAGTTCTCCCCAAAGGCGTGCTGGCCGGCCGCGACGGCGTCGATCACCGCATCGGCACCGAAGGTCTTGGAGACCGCCAGCAATTGCACACCGGCCGGGTTGCGCCCGGCCGCGAAACAGGCCGTGGTGATACGGTCACGGACCTCTTGGAGGTTGCGCAGAATCGTGGTCATAATCGAACTGTAAACTTTTGAGGAACCCCAGGGATGGACATTACCCAGTTGCTGGCTTTCAGCGTCAAGAACAAGGCGTCGGATTTGCACCTGTCGGCCGGTCTGCCGCCGATGATCCGGGTGCACGGCGATGTCCGGCGCATCAACGTCGATCCCCTGGACCACAAGCAGGTTCACTCCATGGTGTACGACATCATGAACGACACCCAGCGCAAGAACTATGAAGAGTTTCTTGAGATCGACTTCTCCTTCGAGATCGACGGCCTGGCGCGCTTCCGGGTCAACGCCTTCAACCAGAACCGCGGCGCCGGCGCCGTGTTCCGGACCATTCCCTCGAAGATCCTGACGCTGGAGCAACTCAACGCGCCGAAAATTTTCGGCGATCTGGCGATGAAACCCCGCGGCATGGTGCTGGTCACCGGCCCGACCGGCTCCGGCAAGTCCACAACGCTGGCCGCCATGGTCAACTACCTCAATGAAACCGAGTACGGCCACATCCTGACGGTGGAAGACCCGATCGAGTTCGTGCATGAATCCAAGAAGTGCCTGATCAACCAGCGGGAAGTCGGCCCGCATACGCTGAGCTTCAGCGCCGCGCTGAAGTCCGCGCTGCGGGAAGACCCGGACGCCATCCTGGTCGGCGAAATGCGCGACCTCGAAACCATCCGGCTGGCCATGACGGCCGCGGAAACCGGTCACCTGGTCTTCGGCACCTTGCACACCTCGAGCGCCGCCAAGACCATCGACCGGATCATCGACGTCTTCCCCGCCGAGGAAAAGGACATGATCCGCGCCATGTTGTCCGAGTCGCTGCAGGCCGTAATTTCGCAGACCCTGTGCAAGACCAAGGACGGCCAGGGCCGCGTCGCAGCGCACGAGATCATGCTCGGCACGAGCGCCATCCGCAATTTGATCCGCGAAGCCAAGGTGGCCCAGATGTACTCGTCGATCCAGACCGGCAACAGCGTGGGCATGCAGACGCTGGACCAGAACCTGACCGACCTCGTCAAGCGCAACATCATCTCTGCGGCCGAAGCGCGCGGCAAGGCGAAAATTCCCGAGAACTTCCCCGGCTGAGCATGTCCTGCGGCCCCTGCCTGACTGAAAAACCCCTGTCCTCACTCGCCCACCTTGCCGTTTTCACGCGGCTATGCACCAGTTTGAAAGGAGTCGCAGATGGAACGCGACCAGGCCAGTAAATTCATCAATGACCTTCTGAAACTGATGGTCGGCCGCAACGGCAGTGACCTGTTCATCACCGGCGACTTCCCGCCCGCGATGAAAGTGGACGGCAAGGTGACCAAGGTGTCGCCGCAGCCGCTGAATGCCGGTCACACGCTGGCGCTGGCGCGCGCCATCATGAACGACAAGCAGGCGGCCGAATTCGAACGCACCAAGGAGTGCAACTTCGCGATCTCCCCGCCGGGTGTTGGCCGTTTCCGCGTCAATGCCTTCATCCAGCAGGGCAAGGTCGGCATGGTGATGCGGGTGATCCCGGCCACCTTGCCAACCATCGACGGGCTGGGTGTA
>JAURWC010000006.1 GCA_030655135.1 Hyphomicrobiaceae bacterium
GAATTAAAAACATATGATTTTTGTTTGGATGTACTAGCTAGAGACGGGCATGCATTAGAATTTGTTCCAAATGTATTGAAAACAGAAGAATTGTGCGAAAAAGCTGTATCGAACGACGGAGACGCATTACAATATGTGCCGAATGAATTAAAGACAGCTAAATTATGTGAAATAGCGGTATCTCGACATGGGTATGCATTAGAATTTGTTCCAAATGAATTGAAAACAGAAGAATTGTGTGAAAAAGCTGTATCGAATGATGGAGATGCACTACGATATGTGCCGAATGAATTAAGGACTCCCGAATTATGCGAACTCGCTATTTCAGGAAGTTATAGAAATGTCTTAAAATATGTTCCAATTATACTAAGAACAACCGATATTTGTAGGTCTGCTGTTCATAATAGTCCATACAACATTTTATTTGTTCCAAAAAAGAAAAAAACAGAGGAGCTGTGTAGAATGGCGGTAGAAAAAAATCCGCGATGTATATCAGTTATACCAGCAGAAATGATAACGAAAGATCTTTGTGAACTAGCGTTCACAAAATTTTATGGGTCTGTCCGAAATATACCAAAGAAAATACTTACATATGAGTTATGCAAAATGGCCGTTCTGATAAATGGTTCTGCCATAAGATATATCCCAAAAAAATATATTACAGATGAGCTTCAAACCATAGCGGCAAATAATAATTGTGTCAACGATGAGATTGCCAACGATGATGAAAATGATCACGATGAGGAAAATGATCACGATGAACGGTAACTATATTGAAAATTGCGATGCATGCATTTTTTAAAATTCTTCACCATTTATTTATTTATTTATTTATTTATTTATTTTGCCATTGACAAATACAGCACACGTTTTATGCGATATATCAATTTCAATCCCACATCATCACTATTATTAATATATATGTCCTATTGTAAGCATTCAAATAAAAAAATCCAAAGTTTTGAGCGAATGAATATTTTAATAATAATCCATATTAATTATGTGAGTATGCATGTCAATAGGTAGTTATAAA
>JAURWC010000018.1 GCA_030655135.1 Hyphomicrobiaceae bacterium
GCCTCGCCCTTCTCCTTGCGTGCGATCTCGCGACGCAGGGTTTCCAGCGCCGGCTGAACGGCGGGCCCGAACAGCGACACCAGGTAGTCGTCGGGAATGCGCGGCGTGCCGGTGGGCTTGCCCTCGGCGTCGAAGGTGGCGGTGGACAGCGGCGGCACGTAATAGACGTTGGGCTGGGTGCCGTGCTCGGGGTGCAGCGGCAGCGCGACCTTCCATTCATGCACCAGCCGCCAGGCCGCCCCGGCCTTGTCGTCGAGATAGGAGACATGGCGCGCGCGGCCGACGCACTGGTAGGCGCAGGCCTGCGGAATGCCCTGCTCGACGCGCGGATAGCAGAAGATGCATTTCTCCGAACGGCCGGCGAGCGGATCGACATAGATCTTCTTGTAGGGGCAGGCGGCGCCGCAGTAGCGGGAGCCGCGGCAGCGTTGCTCGTCGAACAGCACGATGCCGTCTTCATCGCGCTTGGAAATCGCCTGGCGCGGGCAGGCGGCGAGGCAGGCGGGCTTGGTGCAGTGATTGCACAGGCGCGGCAGGTAGAAGAAGTAGCCGTTGGGGAATTCGCCCGCGCCCTGGTCCTCTTCCCAGTTCGGTCCCCACTGCATGGGCTCGGTCGGACGCAAGGGCTGATCGCCTGGTTGGAACAGCGTCGCGTCGAAGCTGAAGTCGGCGGGGATGCCGTAGTCCTCGGCCAGGCGCGGCAGTTTGCCGGGTTTGAGTTTGTCGCCGTCCTTCTCCCAGCCGCCGCCGGCCTGCTGCCAGTCGCGCGGGTAGCCCTTGCCCGGCTTGGTTTCGACGTGGTTCCAGTACATGAACTCGCGCCCGCCGTGGTCGGTCCATTGCGACTTGCAGGCGAGCGTGCAGGTCTGGCAGCCGATGCACTTGTTGAGGTCGATGACCATGGCAAGCTGGCGTTGCGTCATGTCCGCGCCCTTTCGATATCGACCGCCGATTCGAAGGCGATCATGTTGCCGTCCCAGTTGGGATTGAACGTGAGGTGGCCCCAGCCGTCGACCAGTTCCAGCGGCGAGATCAAGCCGGCCACGACGTTGTTGAGCCCGAGCTTGTTCCTGAACTGGTAGGGCTCCCAGGCGTGATCCATCACCACCGATCCCGGCGGAACGGCCGGCATCAGCTTGGCG
>JAURWC010000019.1 GCA_030655135.1 Hyphomicrobiaceae bacterium
CAGTTGGAGCGCAAGACATCGCCGCGGGCGCGACCGGTCCCTTCTCCCCGCGCGCGGGGAGAAGGTTAGGATGAGGGGCAGGTTCTGGCACCGAACGTCAGTCATGATCTCCGCTGAGCGCCCGAAGGATGCCGGCGAGAACGCCGCTCATGTTGTGAAAGACGTCTTCGTTCGTGGCGCGGAAAATACGATAGCCCAGGCTTTCAAGGTGAGCCGAGCGCTCCGCGTCGCGGGCGCGTTCGGCGGGCTCGCCGTGCGTTGCGCCGTCGACCTCGATGACGAGGTACGCCTCGCGGCAGAGGAAGTCGACGAAGTAGCGACCGATCGGCGCTTGGCGGACGAACTTATGACCAGCGAGAAGGCCGCTGCGAAGTTCGCGCCAGAGGCGGGCTTCAGCGGAAGTCGCGTTGGCGCGGAGAGCGCGCGAGCGATTGGTATTCCAGGGTTGAGAGCCGCGCATGGGGTGTGTCCGGCGTCGAGAGGCGCACCCCTGAATGTTGTGCGGATGCTGCCCCTCACCCTAACCCTCTCCCCGTAAGGACGGGGAGAGGGGATTCTCGCACGCGCTGTTTTGAGGTCGAGGCCGCATAGTCGGGGTCGAGGCCGAACAGTCGATGTCGAGATCGGTTAGTTGAGGTCGAGACCGAACCAATGCGTGCGAGGCCGAACAGTTGGGTCGTGACGAACATAGTTGGAGCGCGAGCCGTCGCTGCTAGCGCGACCGGTCCCTTCTCCCCGCGCGCGGGGAGAAGGTTAGGATGAGGGGCAGGGTCTTGCACCCAACATCAGTCGCGATCTCCGCTCAACCCACGAGATACCGCTGAGCACGCCGCATCGCAATTTGAGGTGCGCAACCGTTGCCGGGTTCTCGAACGTACGGGCGAAATGCGGCTCAGTGATCCGCACCTGGGTTCGAAGGCGCGTCGAGCTTGCGCTGGGATCCGCGCGCGAGGGGGCGCTGACCGCCCCCCATCTCAGCTCGACGGGGCGTCGAGCTTGCGGGTGAGGTTTTCGAATTCCTTGCGCAGTTCTTCGTTCTTGAAGATCTGATCGAAGGTCGGTGCCTCGAGCTTCTGGATGGCCTCGAACGAGGTGTAGCTGTCGCGCATGAGGTTGCGCAGCTGGAAGCTGGCTTCCACCGTTTCGTAGGTGTTGTCGGCGATGCGCAGATCGTGCGTGGCGCGGGAACGGGCCTTGGCGATCTGCTCGCGCTGCTGCTGCAGGTAGCGCCGGTAGCCCTTGGCGGCTTCCTCAGCCAGCTTCTGGCTCTCGCGGTTGGCGTCCAGCGCGCTCTTCTGGTCGGGCCGGTTCTCGGCCTTCAGCAGGTCGTTGGTCTTGGCCTTGGCGGCCGTGATGTCCTTCAAAATCGCGTCCAGCTTCGGCATGTAGCCGGTATCGATTTTCTCGATGGATGCATTCTGCGCGTGCACCAGCATCGCGAACAACGCGGCGTGCATGGCGAAATACTTGCGCGAGGCGTTCATGTTGTCGCCGCTGGCCTGCATCAGCTTGGCGAGTTGCCCATCGATCAGCTTGGCGGCGTTGAAGGCTGCCACCAGCCGGATCAGGTCGCCTGACAAGACGCTATCGAGCAGCAGGTCGACCTGGTCGGCCTGCAGTTCCACGCCGGCCTTCTGCAAGGCGGCGTGAACCTCCGCCTTGGTCGCGGCGATCTCTTCCTTGTTCTTGGCGATGCGAGCTTCGTGTTCGGTGATCTTGTCCTTCAGGCTGTCGACCGTATCGTTCAGTACGCCCGGCAGCATCGCCTCCTTCGGTGCGACGAGCTGCTTTTCCTTCAGGCCGACGATCTGGTCTTCAAGCTCGCGGATATTGCGGCGCAGGCTCTCAATCTTCTTCTGAAAATCGACGACCGGCACGTCCGTGGCGATGCCAAGAGCCGCGTCGAGCAGGTTGTTGATCTTGCGTTCGCGATCTTCGCGCGTCTCGGTCCAGATCGGCGTCAGGATGAACTCATCCTTGCCGGGAAGCTTGCGGGACTCGGACCGCTGCTCGGCGGTGTCCTTCAGGATGGCATCGATGGCGGCCATCAACTGGCGCGCCTGCTCAAAGGCTGCATCACCCGCGCGCGGATCCGCAGGGGCGGCTGCCGGCTTGCCGTCGGCGCCGATGGCCGGTGGCGTGGTCTCATCGAGCGGGGCCTCGCCGTTGCGCTTCAGGAGATCGGCGATGCCGTCGCGCTTGGCGGTCTGGGCGAGGGCGGGCTGCAGCGTGGACGCGGCGGGGCCGGCCAGCACGATTACGGCCAGCGCCAGCCTGACAGGGGCCATCCGGACGATCATCAGCATGCCTTGTCCTCCAACGCCACGACCAGAGCACCGTAATTCCGGCGAATCGATGGTCCGGCGTGGTGCCGTCAACAGCGGCGTACGTAACTGATTCGTCTTAAGATGCGCTGGTTGCTGCTGCCTTAACGCGGTCCAGCAGGGCGGCGTCGACCTGGCGGGCGTCGGTGAGCGACACTGTGCCGGCTTGAGCGATGGCGAGCTTCAACTCGCGTGCGCTGACGGCCAGCGACGCAAATTCCCGGCCGGCGCTTGCGATGACGATCTGTTGGCCGCGCACACCGAAGCTCGCGGACGGCACGGTCTTGGCGATCTCGCGCAATAAAAAGTCGGCGAGCGGGCGATACGCCTTGGCCTTGGCCGTCAGGCTCGTGATCTCCGGCGACAGCGGATCGGTGAACGTGAGCGGCAAGACGTTCGATGCGGCCGCCGACGCGTAGGCGTCCGCCGCAGGGCGCGGCGTCTCGGGCGTGGCGGGTTGCGGCAGCGATGGTTTCGGTGCGGCCGGAGCGGGCAGAACACCGCTGCCGAGAACGCCGGTGGAAGGCTGGCGGGCAGGCCCCGGTGTGCGCTGCTCCGCCGCTGATGCGACGTGTGGCGCGCGTCGCGCGGCCCGCGATTCGCCTGCGGGCCGGTCAGCGTAAATCGGCTTGCCGCCGTTGTGGTGCACGCGTTCCAGCCAGGAGGCGCGCGAAAAACGGAAGCCCTGGCGGCGCAACCAGTCGATGATGTCGTTGCGTTCGCGCAGGCCTTCGCCGCGGATCGCATCCATCCATTGCGCCAGCGTGCGGCCGGTGTCGCCCTCCAATGCGTTCAGGAATTCGCGTTCCTTGTCGCCGTACGTGCTCGTCATGGTTGGTGCGCGCATTGTCAGATCCAGCGCCGGGACCGGGCTTTGTAGTCGGCATAGGCCGCGCCGAAACGGGCTTCCAGATGACGCTCCTCGGGAATGATCGCGAGCGCGGTCACGAGGACGACGTGGACGAAAGCGAACACGATGAACCAGGGGTTCTTGCTGTACTCGGCCAGCCACAGCAGGATCATGACCTGCGCCAGATAGATGGGGTTGCGGAAGCGCTGGAACGGACCCGTCGTCACCAGCGCGTCGGAGCCCTTGTCCGGCAAAATCGTGGTGCCGGCGGCGCGCAAGGCGAGCAATGCCCACACGAAGAGCGCGACACCGCCCAGGCCCAGCCCCCAACCGACGAGGCGTGCGGCGAGATCGTCAATTCCGGGCCAGGCCAGCGGCCAGAGTGTTTGCGCCAGCCACGCCAGCGCTATCGCGCCGAACCACAGCACCGGCGGCCACGGGAAAGCGGACGGGCGATCGAGATATTTTCCGGGTGTGTCGGCGTTCTCGGACATGGTTGGCTGCGTCATGCTGCGTTGTTGGGCGGGCCCAATCGGCCCATGCCGCCCGGTTTCTCACAGGGCTGGCATGCGCGCCACTTAAAACCTGCCAGGTCAATCGATCGGGATCGGCCGCCAATCGAACGGAGTGCAGCGCACGCCATGAAGTCAGACTTGCTTTTGAAACGCCATTGCGGCCTGGGGAGCCCGCACCTTGCCTTCGTGGATGAAGTACACGAACGCATCGCGCGGCTTTACGGGCGCGGGGTCTGCGGGAGCGATGAGCGTCAGTCCGTCCGGCACGGTTCCGCCGGCCCAGGCTTTGACGCGATCCGCCCACGACGCCAGGTCCTTCGGCGCGTACGCGGTGGGAATCTCGTCCTTGCCTTGCTGCAGGCGCGCGTAGACGAAGTCGGCTGTCACGTCGGGAATGGCTGGATACTTGGCGTGGTCGGCGAAGACCACGGCTGCGCCATGCTTGCGGGCAAGTGCTATAAACTCCGGCACGCAGAATGAGGGATGCCGCACTTCCAGCGCGTGCCGCAGCGGCACGCCGCCTTCCTTATCCGGCAGCAGATCGAGGAACGCGCCGAAGTCTGCGGCATCGAATTTCTTCGTCGGCGCGAACTGCCACAGCAGCGGGCCGAGCCGGTCTCCCAGTTCGCTGATGCCGGATTTCAGAAAGCGCTCGACCGACTCGCTGGCCTCTCCCAGCACGCGCCGGTTGACGGCGTATCGCGGGCCTTTCAGCGCAAACACGAAGCCGTCCGGCGTTTCGCTGCGCCACTTGGCGAACGTCTTCGGTGACTGGGTGGAGTAATAGGTGCCGTTGACTTCGATCGTCGCCAGCTGCTCAGCGGCGTAGCCGAGTTCTTTGGCCTGCGACAGCTTCTCGGGATAGAACGTTCCGCGCCACGGCTCGAACGTCCAGCCGCCGATGCCGGCGCGGATCGTGCCCGCCTTGCCGATCGATGCCTTTGCCGGCGCCTTGCGCGCGAGTGGCTTCACCGGTGTCTTGTCTGCCGGTATTTTGGCCGACGCTGATGTCTTGCTCTTGGCCACGCGGCGTCTCCTGGAATTTTGCGCACAGTGGCCGAGCCCGCCACACCCGTCAACGCGGAGCCGCGCGGCTTGCCTCGGCGTACAGCTTCCGCTCGCAAATCGGCCCGCGCAGAGGGCTCTCTGGCGCGGGCCGTTGCGTATTCCGTCAACCCGTCTGCGCTACTTGCAGCCGGTCTGCGTGGCGTGGCACTCGGTCAGCACGCCGCCGTCCTTGCACTTCACCTTGGGCTCACCCACCGGCGTCATGCCGCGCGAGTCGATCAGCGTCTTCACGCCGCCCTTCGCCATGATTTCGGCGATGCCCTGCGTCAGGCCCGAGCCCGCGGCACCGATCTTCTTGCATTCCTTGGCCTGCGCACCCGAGGCCATCGCCATCACGGCGGCTGCCGCGATCGCAATTGCGAGTTTCGTTTTCATGTCACTCTCCCAGCAATTCGCCCGAACCCCCGGGCGCGGCGAAACTGCGCGCGCACCGCGGTCGAATTGCGGCAACCGCACGGCGGCGCACGTGATTTGACAGCGTGTGTTGCAGGGAACGGGCGGCGTTTTTTAACCATCGGCGGCCTGAATACCGGCGCTGCCGGCTGCTCGCGACATCGTCCAGCCTTGCGTCAGGCAGCTGTGGAGGTTAGCAACCGGCGAACATATTGCGCGAACGGAGATTCCCACCATGTCGACGGCCCCGGATCTGAACGAAACGATTGAACGCCTGACGCGCGAAAACGCCCAGCTCAGCGGGCTGGTGCTCGCCACCGGCGTGCTTCTGACGCAGTTGCTGCAGTCGAACCTGAAGCGCGAACTGAACCCGTGGAAGTCCGCCACCAAGATGCTCGACGAGGCCCGCACTGCCATCGAGGGCTTCAAGCCCGAAACCGCCGGCGAGCAGAACCCTGCCATGAAGGAACGCGCGCTCGAAGCGCTGGCTCAGTACGACGAGCAGATCAAGGCCGTGCTGCCGCAGTAGGGCAGGGGCGGACCGGCGGACGCAAGGTGTCGGCCGTCAGTTAGAATAGAGCAGAGGGACGGCTGGTGAAATAATGGCGCAAGCGCTCGGTAAGCGCTTGCACCTCTTCGCTAGAAGAGACGAACGAAGCAGGGAGGTGCCTGTTCGTCTTTTCCTGCTTGGTCGTGACGACGACCTGACTGCGGATGTCTTGCTGCATCGCCTTCAGATCGCCGTCGTTGACCTCTTGGGATCAGTGGCCAGCGCCGGGTTTTGCGGCTTCATGCGCTTCCTTGCGGATATAATGCTGCAAGGCTTCAAGATCCTCATCGGTGAGGGTTGGGAATTTAGGCATTCCGTTTTCAAGAAGAGCGCCATCGCGGACGATATCCTTGAACGTTTTCTCGTTGCCCGTGGTCAGGGCCGGAGAGCCGCGAAGGTCTGGACCTTTTACACCGCCCGAAACGGCGCCAGCGCCGTGACAAGAGATGCAAAGATGCACGGCATAGATGCCGGCACCGTGGCCTGCTTTTTTGTCGTCAATCTTGAATTCCTTGTCGACGACTGGGCGGGCCATTTCAGGCGTAGGCTGCGGAGGCACCTTGGCCTTGCCGTCCAGTGAAAACGTGATCAGACGGCGCTGATGACGGCCATATTGCCAGCCTAGACCTTCCCAACCCAATTCACCGGGGCCGCCAAAGTTGGAGGTATATCCGCCGCCCGGGCCGATGACGATGGAGACCATTTGTTTTCCATCGAGTTCATACGTAATCGGCGGTGAAGAGATGCCAAGGCCGGCGTCGTATTCCCAAACGATTTTACCGTCGCGGGCATCATAAGCCCTGAACTTACCTTCCGGCAGGCCCTGGAAGACAAGGTTGCCGGCTGTCGTCAGTGTACCCGGGCCCCAAGAGTATTTCTGGTTTACCTGCCAGACGCGCTTTTGCTTCACAGGATCCCAGGCCTGTAGCGATCCGCGCGTTTCATGCGGATCTTTGGCCAAGGCCGCGCCCTGGGCGATACTGAGCTGGAATTTGGTGCCCCGCCAATTTATGTCGGTATCCTTGCCTTTGTCGGTAAGGGAGTTTGCAATGTGGTTGGTTGGGATAAAGACCAAGCCCAAGACCGGATTGTATGACATTGCATGCCACGTATGCGCGCCCCAGTAGGATGGGTAGATGTTCTCTTCACCATCGGGAAAGCGGGCGCTATCGGGTACCACGTGGCGCTGGGTCTCGAGATCGAACTTGGTCGACCAGTTGGCGTCCGCAAACTTCTCAGCGGACAATACTTTGCCCGTTGACCGATCGATCACATAGAAGAAGCCGTTCTTAGGGGCGTGCATCGCGGCCTTGACGTCCTTGCCGTCGATTTTCAGATCAGCAAGAACAATGTCCATGTTCGAGTTATAGTCCCAGGAATCACCGGGGGCTGTCTGAACGTGCCACTTGTACTTTCCGGTGTCGGCGTCGACTGACACAACAGAGCTCAGGAACAGGTTGTCGCCACCGCCGGGGCTGCGAACTTTCTGGTTCCATGGAGCCCCGTTACCGGTACCGAAAATAAGCTGGTTAAATTCCTCATCGTAAGTCCAGCCGTGCCAGGCGTTGCCGCCGCCACCATGCTCCCACCATTTGCCTTTCCAGGTTTTGGCCGCCATCTCCATGGCTTCGTTCTCGAAGCCATCGGCGGGATTGCCCGGAACGATAAAAAAGCGCCAGAGCTGTTTTCCTGTCTCGGCATCATACGCCGTGACAAAACCGCGTGTGGGGCCAAGTTCCGTGCCGCCATTGCCGACAAAGACCTTGCCGTCGAAGGCTTTTACGTGGCCGGTGATATTCAGCGGTACATCATGCGGGAAGGTCCTGGTTTGCCAGACTTCCTTACCGGTTTTTCTGTTGACGGCTACGATGCGGCCATCCCATGTCGCGACATAGATCTTGTCGCCATATGTCGAAATCCCGCGACTGTTCCCCCAGAACACGCGGCGCATATTATTGTCTAAGATCTCTTTCGCAACCTTGGGATCGTATTCCCAAAGCATCTTGCCGGTGCGGGCATCGATCGCCCGGATAACGTTCATTTGCCCGACATGGTACAGGATGCCATCAACAACCAGCGGCGTACTCGTCAAGTCGGATTTGTCCGGCAGGTCGGTGTACCATTCCGGAGCGAGCTTGCTGACAGTGTCTGTGTTGATGCTTTTTAGCGGGCTAAACCTCTGTTCCGAGTGCGTGCGCCCATAAGCCAGCCAATCCGTGGTGTTTGTTTCGTCCGACAACTCCTTGTCGGTGATGTTCCTGTCCGAGGCATGCAGTGGCGCAGGCAATATGAGTGCAGCAGTTACGAGCAGCTGAGCGAACAACTTCGTTTTTTGACGTAAGTGCATTGTTTCCTCCGTTCCCGATCTAGAGGCCAGCAGAGTTGCCAGGTAGCTCGGCGATCTGCCTCGACCTTGCACGACGAGGGCACGGCCCCGTTGCGCAAGACCTTGGTTGGCCGTCGAAAGCTCCTGAGTGATCAGTTGGACGACGAGTTCTTGCCCCTCGGCTCTCGCCGCATCGCTTCCCTTTGCATGACCTCACGAATGATTTCGGCGCAAAGGCTGTGCCAGGGAATAACGCCGTTGAAAACTAACAATAATAATAAATGAGATAACATTCGACGTTCATGAAATGAACGAAATGGAATCCGGATGTAATTCGAAGCAACATTTGTTCGGCGCACCATAAACTTCGAAATTTAAATTCGGGAAGAATGCTAATTGAAATAGGGAAAAAATCCCGAGCCATTTTGTTTAATGAGGATGCTATGGGAATAATTGAAGATGGCGGCGGCTTGAGCGCGAATTGTTTTGGCGCTCGTGCGCTTGCGGGCGGCTGGAGAAAATGAAGCCGCGCCGAACCCGCCGATCTCTGCGTTTACAATGGCGGCATCCAGCCGGGGTGTTCGAAGCAGTTGGCCGAAACATTCATGTTCGGCTACTGGGCCGGCCGCCAATCGCCCCGCGTGGCTTGGAATTAGTGCAAGCTCGGGAAGGGACCGGTTGGCGCCAGCAGCGGCGTCTCGCCCTGCAACTGCGTTCAGTCTCGACCCTAGCTGTTCGGTCACGACCCGGCTGTTCGGTCTCGACCTCAACTGGTCGGGCCTCGACCTCAACTGTCCGATCTCGACCCCGACTATTCGGCACAACATGAGCGGCGTTCTCGCCGGCATCCTTCGCGCGCTCAGCGGAGATCATGACTGACGTTCGGAGCAAGACCCTGCCCCTCATCCTCACCTTATCCCCGGGCGCGGGGAGAAGGGACCGGTTGGCGCCAGCAGCGCCGTCTCGCCCTCAACTGTCCGGTCTCGACATCGACTGTTTGGACTCGTCCCCAACTGTTTAACTTCGACCTCAAAACAGCGCGTGCGCGAATCCCCTCTCCCCGTCCTTACGGGGAGAGGGTTAGGGTGAGGGGCAGCCTCCGCACAACATTCAGGGGTGCGCCTCACTCGGACACACGCCATGCGCGGCTCTCAACCCTGGAACACCAATCGCTCCCGCGTTCTCCGCGCCAACGCGACCTCCGCTGAGGCCCGCCTCTGGCGCGAACTCCGCAGCGGCCATCTCGACGGTCACAAGTTCGTCCGCCAGGCGCCGATCGGTCGCTACTTCGTCGACTTCCTCTGCCGCGAGGCGTACCTCGTCATCGAGGTCGACGGCGCAACGCACGGCGAGCCCGCCGAACGCGCCCGCGATGCGGAGCGAACGGCTCACCTTGAAAGCCTGGGCTATCGTATTTTCCGCGCCACGAACGATGACGTCTTTCACAACATCAGCGGCGTTCTCGCCGGCATCCTTCGGGCGCTAAGCGGAGATCGTGAC
>JAURWC010000043.1 GCA_030655135.1 Hyphomicrobiaceae bacterium
GACTTAGATGTCGAGGATCTTGGCCACGACGCCCGAACCCACGGTGCGGCCGCCTTCACGGATGGCGAAGCGCAGGCCTTCTTCCATCGCGATCGGGTTGATCAGCTTCACGGTGATGCTGACGTTGTCGCCAGGCATGACCATTTCCTTGTCCTTGGGCAGCTCGATCGCGCCGGTCACGTCCGTCGTGCGGAAGTAGAACTGCGGACGGTAGTTGTTGAAGAACGGCGTGTGACGGCCGCCTTCGTCCTTGGACAGCACGTACACCTCGGCGGTGAAGTGCGTGTGCGGCTTGATCGAGCCGGGCTTGCACAGCACTTGGCCGCGCTCGACTTCTTCGCGCTTCGTGCCGCGCAGCAGCACGCCGACGTTGTCGCCAGCCTGGCCTTGGTCCAGCAGCTTGCGGAACATTTCCACGCCGGTGCAGGTGGTCTTGACCGTCGGGCGGATGCCCACGATTTCGATTTCTTCACCAACCTTGATCACGCCGCGCTCGACGGCGCCAGTCACCACGGTGCCGCGACCCGAGATCGAGAACACGTCTTCCACAGGCATCAGGAACGTGCCGTCCACGGCGCGCTCGGGCGTCGGGATGTACGAATCCAGCGCGTCGGCCAGCTTCATGATGGCTTCTTCGCCCAGCTTGCCCTTGTCGCCTTCGAGGGCGAGCTTGGCCGAGCCATGGATGATCGGGGTGTCGTCGCCAGGGAACTCGTACTTGTCGAGCAGCTCGCGCACTTCCATTTCAACGAGTTCGAGCAGCTCGGCGTCGTCGACCATGTCGCACTTGTTCAGGAAAACGATGATGTAGCCCACGCCCACCTGGCGAGCCAGCAGGATGTGTTCACGCGTCTGGGGCATCGGGCCGTCGGCGGCCGAGCACACCAGGATCGCGCCGTCCATTTGAGCGGCGCCCGTGATCATGTTCTTCACATAGTCGGCGTGGCCGGGGCAGTCGACGTGTGCGTAGTGGCGGTTGGCCGTTTCGTACTCGACGTGCGCGGTGTTGATCGTGATGCCGCGGGCCTTTTCTTCAGGCGCAGCGTCGATCTGGTCGTAGGCCTTGGCTTCGCCGCCGAACTTGGCCGACAGCACCGTGGCGATCGCAGCCGTCAGCGTGGTCTTGCCGTGGTCGACGTGACCGATCGTGCCCACGTTCACGTGCGGCTTGGTGCGGGTGAATTTACCTTTTGCCATTTTTCAATCCTTGAAAGAGCAGTTCCCGTGTATTGGTTTTATGTCTGCATCCGATTGCTGGTTCGCCTCGCACGGGAACAAGGCGGCACCGGATCGCAGACAGGAAGGGCCATGCACTGCATGGCCCGACATCTTTGAAAAGCTTACTTTGCGCGAGCAGCCACGATGGCTTCGGCAACGTTACGGGGAGCTTCGGCGTAGTGCTTGAACTCCATCGTGTACGTGGCGCGGCCTTGCGACATCGAGCGCAGCGTGGTCGAGTAGCCGAACATTTCCGACAGCGGCACTTCTGCCTTGATGGACTTGCCGCCACCGATCATGTCGTCCATGCCCTGCACCATGCCGCGACGCGAGGACAGGTCGCCCATCACGTTGCCGGCGTAGTCTTCAGGCGTCTCGACTTCCACGGCCATCATCGGCTCCAGGATCACGGGGCTGGCCTTGCGGGCGCCTTCCTTGAAACCGAAGATCGCGGCCATCTTGAACGCCATTTCGTTCGAGTCCACGTCGTGGTACGAACCGAAGTGCAGCGTGACCTTGACGTCCACGACCGGGTAGCCAGCCAGCACGCCTTGCGTCAGCGCTTCCACGACGCCCTTTTCCACCGCGGGGATGTATTCGCGAGGAACCACACCGCCCTTGATGGCGTCGACGAACTCGAAGCCCTTGCCCGCTTCCTGCGGCTCGAGCTTCAGGATCACGTGGCCGTACTGGCCCTTGCCGCCCGACTGGCGAACGAACTTGCCTTCGGCGTCTTCGACGGTCTTGCGGATCGTCTCGCGGTAAGCCACTTGCGGCTTGCCCACGTTGGCTTCCACGCCGAATTCGCGCTTCATGCGGTCCACGATGATTTCGAGGTGGAGCTCGCCCATGCCCGAAATGATGGTCTGGCCGGATTCTTCGTCGGTCTTCACGCGGAAGGACGGATCTTCCTGGGCCAGGCGCTGCAGCGCGATGCCCATCTTTTCCTGGTCGACCTTGGTCTTCGGCTCGACGGCCTGCGAGATCACCGACTCCGGGAACACCATGCGTTCGAGCGTCACGATGGCCGACGGATCGCACAGGGTTTCGCCCGTGGTCACTTCCTTCAGGCCCACGCA
>JAURWC010000080.1 GCA_030655135.1 Hyphomicrobiaceae bacterium
GCGTTGTTAGCCGGACTTAACCACACCCATACGCACCACTGGCAAATTCGTCCCACGGGCGCTGTTTCCTTCATTGCGCAAGCCCGATCTTGCGGCCCGGCTGCGACAAATCAGCCCGACGGGCAAATCAGTCTATATTCCAACCGTCTCACCCGATGAGAGGGGCGGATCGCGATCGTCCACGGACGCGCGGTGGGATGCGGTGACGCGATGGCGGCGAATGACGAATGCCCCGTTGCGTACGGAAAAGCCGTGTGGTCCTGGCACCCCGACGCTGGTGTCAAGCTCGCGCCAAGGCGCGCGGGTGACGGTGGCAAGAAAGCCCGGTCACCGGGGAGAGCGCGGTATAATCCGTAGAGCATCGCGCAGGGAAAGTCGGATTGCCTCCGCTGCCCTGTATGCTCGTGTGCGTTTTTTACTCGTGCATTTTGCACACGAGACCGCGGGTGCAGCGCGCATCCGGCTTTCCCTGCGCCCTCTTTGTTTCGGAGGGTGTGAATCGACGCAAAGCTCGGGCGCATCGCGCCGCGAGAATGCGGACGTATGCCCTCTCGCTGTTTGAAAAATTGAATCTGAATGTTCGAGCCGCATCACGAGACATCTCGTGTCCCGGACGCGGTGCAGCGTCCTTCACGCTGCTCCGCAGAGCCGGGACCCAGCTACAGTGTTATGGGCCCCGGCTCTGCGGTCCATCAGGCCGTTATGCGGCGCGCTGCACCGCGTCCGGGGCACGCGCGCAACAACAACCTTACCGCGGCGCCTCCGCGAACGCGCCGAGGATGCGCGCCCAGGAGCGGATGCCCTTGTGAAAGCTCTTCAGGTCGTACTTCTCGTTCGGCGAATGGATGTTGTCGTCGTCGAGCCCAAAGCCCACCAGCACGGTGTCGAGCCCGAGGGTGCGCTTGAAATCGGCGACGATCGGGATCGACGCGCCGGACCCCATCAGGACGGTCTCCCTGCCCCACTCCTCGGTCAGCGCGCGCCTGGCGGCGGCGAGCGGCTTCATGTTCCAGTCCAGCGCGATGGCCGGCGCGCTGGAATGATCGCCGAACTCGGCGGTGCAATCTTTCGGCAGCCGCGCCGTGACATAATCTCGAAAGGCTTTTCGGATCTTGTCGGGCTGTTGCCCCTCGACCAGGCGGAACGAGACCTTGGCTGAGGCATGCGCCGGGATCACCGTCTTGGAGCCCTCGCCGGTATAGCCGCCGATGATACCATTGACGTCGCAGGTCGGCCGCGACGAGATCTGCTCGATCAGCAAACGGCCTTTCTCGCCGGCCGGAATGGAAAGCCCGATCGGCTTGAGAAAGGATTCCGGTGTCAGATCGAGCTTCGACCACTGGGCGAGAACGTCGGGCGGCAGATCCTTCACCCCGTCATAGAAGCCGGGGATCATGATGCGGCCGTCATCGTCGAACAGGCTGCCGAGGATGCGGGTCAGCACCCGGATCGGGTTTTGCGCGCCGCCGCCGAAGATACCGGAATGCAGGTCGCGGTTGGCGGCCTTGATCCAGACTTCCTCGTAAACCAGTCCGCGCAGCGAGGTGGTGATCGCCGGCGTGTTGGGATCCCACATGCTGGTGTCGCAGACCAGGGCGAAGTCGGCTTTGAGGTCGCCCTTGTTGGCCTCGAGAAACGGCACGAAATTCTTCGATCCGATCTCTTCCTCGCCCTCGATGACGATGGTGATGTCGACCGGCAGCGACCCCGTCACCGATTTCCAGGCCCGGCAGGCTTCGACGAAGGTCATCAACTGGCCCTTGTCGTCCTCGGCGCCTCGCGCGACGATGATCTTCCGCCCATCGGCATGGTCGGTGACGACGGGCTCGAACGGCGGACGATGCCACAGATTGAGCGGATCGACCGGCTGCACGTCGTAATGACCGTAGAACAGCACGTGCGGCCGCCCATCACCGGATCCGTTCAGCTTGGCGACAATGGCGGGATGACCGGCGGTCGGCCTGACCTCGGTGGCAAAACCGAGCGTCGCGATATCTGCGGCCAGATGATCGGCCGCCGCCTTGCAATCGCCGGCGAAGGCGGGATCGGCCGAGATCGACTTGATCCGCAGCAGCGCAAACAGCCGCTCCAGACTGTTGTCGAAATCCGCATCGATGCGATCA
>JAURWC010000084.1 GCA_030655135.1 Hyphomicrobiaceae bacterium
CATGACGCTGGAGCTGCAGACCGTGGCGCGCGCCTGCGGCCACAACGACATCCACAACCTGGAGCCGGAAGACCTCTGCGCCCTTACCATCGAGGCCGCCGCCATGGCCCGCGTCCCGCTCGCCGGCACCAGCTGGATCCCAGGCGTCACACAAGGTGGCTTCTAACGAACCGCCGTCTCACATCAAAAACTAACATCGCGTGTCAGAGGAAACTTCCATGTCTAGGGACCTTGCAGCCTTCGCAAAAGAGAATGGCGTTCGTTACTTTCTGATCTCCTACACCGACCTGTTCGGCGCCCAGCGCGCGAAGCTGGTGCCGGCGCAGGCCATCGCTGACATGCAGAAAGACGGCGCAGGCTTTGCCGGGTTCGCCACGTGGCTGGATCTGACGCCCGCACATCCGGACCTGTTTGCCGTTCCCGATCCCGACTCGGTCATTCAACTGCCCTGGCAGAAGGAAGTGGCCTGGGTCGCCGCGGATCTCGTGATGGAAGACAAGCCGGTCGGTCAGGCGCCACGCGTCGTCTTGAAAAAGCTCGTGAACGCCGCCGCAGAGCACGGCCTCCACGTCAAGACAGGCGTCGAATGCGAGTTCTTCCTGACGACGCCGTGCGGGACGCAGATCTCCGACTCCGCCGACACGGCAACAAAGTCCTGCTACGACCAGCAGGCACTGATGCGCCGCTATCACGTCATTGCCGAGATCTGCGATGCCATGCTTGGCATGGGTTGGGGGCCGTATCAGAACGACCACGAGGACGCCAACGGCCAGTGGGAGATGAACTGGAACTTCGACGACAGCCTGATCACGGCCGACCGGCACGCCTTCTTCAAGTTCATGACCCGGTCCATAGCCGAGAAGCATGGCCTGCGCGCCACGTTCATGCCCAAGCCCTTTCTGGGGCTCACCGGAACCGGGTGCCATGCGCACATCTCGGTGTGGGACAAAACCGGCAAGACCAACATGTTCTATGATGCCAACGACGAGATGGGCCTGTCGCAGCAGGGTTATCACTTCCTGGGCGGCATCATGCGGCACGCCGAGTCGCTCTCGGCTATCACCAATCCGACGGTCAATTCATACAAACGCATCAACGCGCCGCGCACCGTGTCTGGCGCCACCTGGGCACCCAACACCGTGACCTGGACCGGCAACAACCGCACCCACATGGTCCGCGTTCCCGGCAAAGGGCGTTTCGAACTGCGTTTACCCGACGGTGCCGCCAACCCCTACCTGCTCCAGGCCGTGATCATTGCCGCCGGCCTCAGCGGCATCATGCAGAAGTCCGATCCGGGCAAGCGTCACGACATCGACATGTACCAGCTCGGCCATACCGTGACGGATGCGCCGAAACTGCCTCTGAATCTGCTCGACGCACTGCGCAACTTCGAAAAAGACGACCAGCTGAAATCTATGCTGGGCGAAGACTTTTCAAAGTCCTTCATCAAGATGAAGATGCAGGAATGGAATTCCTATGCCTCGCATCTCACGCAGTGGGAGCGGGAAAACACCCTCGACGTGTAGTTTCCTGCGTAGTGTTGTCCAACCCTTACGGGTGCGTGATGACGAACATCAACGAACGCCGGATGGCGGCCCACGCGAACCGTCGCGTTGGACGGGACGGCGGCCCCCTCCTCTATGATCTCCTCGGCGGCGAAGTACCCCTTCGCCGCATCGTGGAGACCTTTTACGACATTGTAGAGCACGAGCCCGAAGGGCATCGCCTGCATCGCCTGCACAAGCTCGGGCACGGCGTGGCGCACTCGCGGGAGGAACAATTCAACTTTCTGTCGGGCTTCCTGGGCGGGCCGTCCCTCTACGCGCAGAAATACGGACATACCAACATCCGCGACATGCATGCCCACGTCGATATCGACGCCGCAGTCAAAGATGACTGGCTCGAGTGCATGACGATCGCCTTGGGTCGCTGCGGCATCGCACCCGAGGTGCAGAAAAAGCTGATGAGCCACCTCACAACGGTCGCGACGATGCTGGTCAACCGGTGAAGCGCACGCCGCCGGCAAAGTGTCCTGGGCGCATAAATCTATCACTGGCGCGCCTGCGGAGGATAAACGAAAGGAGCGCAACAGACTTGGCGCTCCCTTCGTTCAGGCCGAACTGTGAGGCCTATCGCGACAGGTTGTCGGCGTTGCCGACATCGTGCTCGGTCGTTTCGTCCTTATCGCCCTCACCCTGCAGCTCTTCCAATGGCGTCGGCTCTGCCGGGTTGCCGATGTGGTCGCGGATGTGGTCGCTGTCGCGCTGGTCGACCGGCGGGGCGTCCTTGTTGGACAGCATCTCGTCGTTAAGATCCGCGTCGAACTCGCGCTTCGGCAGGTCCGTCCTGGTTTCGCGTTTGTCGCCCATTGTTGTTCTCCTTTTGCGCTGTTGCGGTTTAACCGTCCAAAGGAGGAACCGTTCCGGCCACATGGCCCTATGGAACCTCACGGCTGCCTTCAGCTTATGTTGGTGTCCAAGGAGGCGCTATGTCAGACCCTGTCGAAAGCCTGAAGCAGACGTCAGGCGCGCTTCTCGTCGCGGAAACCGACCTCGACCCCACGCGGGTGGACCTGCCTCCGCATGAAGCATTCGGATTGATATCAGCGGCTCGCCGCAACATCGATCGCGTCATCAGCCACAGCTCAAGTCTTGAAGATATGCCGCCTGCGCCAGTGGGCGCGGGAGCGGACAACGCCAAAGAGCCCCAAGACAACACGCAGCCTATCCCGCCGCAGAAGCCCTCGCTTCCTGCGGGCGGCGACCACGATGAATCTGAAGGCGGTTTGCCGGAAAAGCAGCCGAGCCAGAACGACGACTCTTGATTCAAGAAAAATCGGCGACAGCCTAAAATGCACGCCGGCATCGGTCGAGTTTCTGTAGTGCCGCTGATGCCGGCATACGGGAGAAACAAAAGGCACGAGCCGTAGCCCGTGCCTTATCAAACATGACCGCCGCTTTCACGGTTAGGTCAATTTGGTGCGAGTACCGCAGTCCTGCTGATGCGGTCGCGGATCCGATCTCTGAGTACCTGCAGGCGGTCCTTGCCTTTACGCGACGACGTCTTCTTCGACACGCGAGCCTCCTGAGTTGTGATTGCGCAGCATAAATCACCGGAACGCCTTCGCGTTCCCAGCGCCGTGCTAATTTTTTATGCATAGCAATGCATGCGCGCAGCTAAGGCCGAGCCTTCATAATCCTGCGCCAACAAAACCGGAGCCGGCCGGCGAGGCCGGCAGGCTCCGCAACCAGTTAGCTCTTATGGCTGCTGCTGTGGTTGCGGCTGAGTATCCGCAGCACCTGGATTAGCACCCGGCGCCTTCGTTGGCGCGGCGCCAGCACCCGGATTGGCTTGCATGTCCGGATCATTCTGAACCGTGCTTTTGCCAGATTCACCCGAACTCAAGCCTGTCTCAGACGATTGGTTCGCTGGGTTTGCCGCCTGGTCATTGCTGTTGCTGTTCATCATCCCCCAGCCGAACACCAGCGCGATCGCGATGGCGGCAGCGGCAATCAAGGGCACAACGAAACTGTTCCCAGAGTTAACGCGATCTGATCGTTTTGAATTCGTGTCCATGTTTTCTTCCTTGTTGGCGCTCCGCGAAGCGGAGCTGCTGGAAGAAGAACCGCATGGGCGGCGAGGCGTTCCAAATGCCTCACAGGCGGTGCCGGCTGCAAGGCAGGACGGGCGCTCGCCGGCGTCAAGCCCCAATGGGCTACACCCGCGTCGGACGCCTGATCCCAATCATTGCCGGGAGCCGCTCAGCGCACGTTCAACTGGTAGTCGGGCGAGGTGGGAAACACTGAAGACTCGTCATTGTTCACCATCGTCAGCATCGCGTCAGCAAAAGCTGCACTGAAATGGTTGCGGACGGTATCACGGTCGCGCTTGGCAGGCGTTCCGACATACAGATGCGGGATATCCAAGCTATTCAGCTCAGCCGCGACAGCATCGCAATCCAGACTCCAATCCAGAACGGCAAAGTCTGGCCGCGTCTGCTCCATGGCCTCGAACGCAGCCGCGCAATCCGGTGCTATGACGACCTGTGCGCCGCGACGCGCCAAGCTCTCCGACAGATCATTGGAGGCAAGGTCTGTACCGGCGACGATGATAAATTTCAAACCGCTAAGGTCCGTTCTCATAGTCTGATCCCGCCTGCGCGATTGACGTTCGCGCTACCGTTCCCTCGATACCCCTAAATCTGCAACATCTTGGCCCGCTGGAAGTTCATCCGATAGAGAAATAGCAAGTTCCTTGCGCAGCCGGTTTCGCTTGCACGCCAGGAACCCGTATAGTCCAGCCGGATTAAAGGCAGCAGGTTGAAGGAGTGATGCGATGACAACGCGAAGGCTACAGCGTGGAGCCGTTGTTCCCGTGCTCTTTCTCGCCCTGACGCACGTCGCCTACGCCGCCCAGGAGTCTGCCACGCCTGATCCCAACTCGTTGCGCCCCCTGTTGATCATTACCCTATCTGTCCTCGCGCTTGTCGCCGTCTTCTTCGCAATTGCGGCAGCCGTTGGCCGTCGGCGCCATAAGCCCACGCGCACGGAGGCATTACCGCAGACCTCAATGGAAGCTGTTAGCGCCGTAGCGTCGCTGGAAAAGGCGCGCACCATCGCGAAAACCGCCAAGAACGCTCAGGATCAAGCCCCCGTTTAGACCCGGCTTCCTACGTAGCCCATATTTTCTGCGCGTATTCGCGGATGGAGCGGTCGGACGTAAACATGCCCATTTGCGCAACGTTGAGCATCGCCTTACGCGTCCAGCCGTCCGGATCAAGCCACAGCGCGTCGACGTCCCGCTGCGCCCGCCAATAGTCCTCGAAGTCGGCGATGACCATATAGCGGTCACCGTGGCTCAACAGAGCATCAATGATCGGCTGAAACCGGTGGGGATCGTCCGGCGAGAAGTATCCCCCCGCGATCTGTTCGAGGACTTGCCGCAATTGCGGCTGCGCGTTGCTGGTGTCCAGAGGAGAGTAAGCTCCAGATCGCTTCAGCTCCGCGACGTCGTCGACACGCAGCCCGAACGTGAAGATGTTCTCACCGCCGACCGCGTCGGCTATTTCGATATTGGCGCCATCCGCAGTACCCAGCGTCAGGGCGCCGTTCAAGGCCAACTTCATATTGCCCGTGCCTGATGCCTCAGTGCCGGCCAGAGAGATCTGCTGAGACAGGTCCGCCGCCGGAATGATGCGCTCGGCTAAAGAGACGTTGTAGTTCGGCAAGTAGACGAACATGAGTTTGCCGCGCGTTTCCGCATCGGCATTGATCGTGCGGGCTACATCATGCGCAAGCTTGATGATCAGCTTGGCGAACCAGTATCCCGAGGCAGCCTTGCCCGCCATCAGGACGACGCGTGGCGCCCAATTGCCTTCCGGGTCGGTCTTGATGGCATTCCAGCGCGCTGCAACGCCCAAAATATTGAGCAGCTGCCGCTTGTATTCATGGATACGCTTGATCTGCACATCGAACATTGCGGTGGGATCGACTTTAAGGCCCGTCCGCGCCTCAATCATCGCGGCCGCCTGCCGCTTGTTAGCAGTTTTGATCTGTGCGAACGCCGCCCTGCGTCGAGGGTCGCCGGCAGCACTGGCAAATGCAGAAAGATCGAATGTCTTGCGCCAGCCAGAACCGATAGTTTCATCAATGAGTGCGGCAAGAGCAGGATTGGTCTGAAAAAGCCAGAGTCGGGGGGAAATGCCGTTTGTTACGTTTTGAAAGCGCTCAGGATAGAGGTTCGCAAATTCCGGAAACAGCGTGTCGCGCACCAGGCCGCTATGCAGCGCCGACACGCCATTGACCTTGTGACTGACGTAAGCGGACAGGCGTCCCATGTTCACGGACGGCAACTGGTCTCCCGAAACGATCGCAACCTTCTCTACGGCGATTGTCGCGCTCTCTGCATTGACCGCCCGCACGAGACGCCGGTTGATCTCTTCGACGATTTCAAGATGCCGCGGGGCGACGCGGCGCAGCAAATCCACGCGCCATGATTCCAAAGCTTCCGGCATAAGCGTATGGTTCGTGTAGGAGAAAACCTGCGTTGTCAGTTGCCAGGCGTCTTCCCATTCCAGCAGGTGCTGGTCCACCAGCAGGCGCATCAGTTCAACGGGCGCCAGTGCCGGGTGAGTATCATTCAGATGTAGCGCGACCTTGTCCGGCAATTTGTTCCAGTCCGTGCCGTTGTCACGCACGAACCGGCTCAGCATATCCTGAATGGACGCGGATGCGAAAAAGTGTTCCTGGCGCAGGCGCAGCTCGCGCCCTTCCTCGGTGCTGTCGTCGGGATAGAGCAACCGCGATACGGTCTTCGACCGGATCTTCGGCGCCAGCGCTTCCAGGTAATTACCTTTGTTGAATGTCGCGATATCGAACCCGCGCACGGGCTTGGCGGCCCACAGGCGCAGCGTATTGACAGTGCTGCTGCCGTGGCCCGGCACAAGCATGTCGTGCGCCACTGCGATGACGGATTCACCCGGCCGCCAGATCGCGCGCGTATCCCGGTGTTCCACCGTTCCGCCAAAGCCGATTTCATACACCGGGTCGGCACGCGAAAATTCCCACGGGTTTGGCCCGACGAGCCATTCCTCCGGCTGCTCGACCTGCCACCCGTCGGAAAACTCCTGACGGAACATCCCGTATTCGTAATAGATGCCATAGCCGTATGCCGGTACTCCTGTGCTCGCCATGGAATCCATGAAGCAGGCGGCGAGCCGGCCCAGGCCGCCGTTACCCAGCGCGGGCTCAGACTCCAGCTCGAAAATCTTGTCTGCAGGAACGTCGAGATCGGAAAGAACCTGAAGAAGGTCTGGATAAAGGTCGAGCGCCATCAGCGCATTTTGCAGCTGGCGCGAAAGGAGAAACTCCATCGACAAATAACTGACTTGCTTGGCGCCCCTGGATCGCAGCTCCTTGTTGGAATCGTGCCAGCGGTCCACAAGGCGCGCACGGACCGTAAGCGCGGTCGCCTGCAGCCAGTCGCGCAATGTCGCGTCCTGCTGCGAGACCCCGACGTTCTGACGAAGTTGCGCAAGCAGGTCTGCGCGCAACGCGTCGACTTGCAGATCGTTCTGTCGAGCGGTTGAATGCAATGCCATATCGCTCTCCCATATTTTGCTGGCTCATGCCTTTGATCGCGCGCCGGACAGCACGGCCACCGGCAGGTCAGCCAATATCCAGCCCAACTTGATGTGCTCATCGGTGAGCGGGTACACCTCCCGGGTCAGAACATTTTCAACGGTCATGCCGCTTAAAGATGCCGGCAGCTGAATGACGGTATCCTGCCACAGGTGCTTGCCGATGTGCGGCTGGGATGCACCATCAAGCAGGCCGAGAGCCAGCCGCGAACCGACCACGATCACGGCATTCTGTTCGGTCATACGTGCAAAGGCCACCGCGTGATGGCCGAGTGGCCCGGCAACGGGCAGAGCAACATAGTCCGACGCGTAGAGGGCTTCGCCCAATCTGCTGCGCAGGTCCAGCCCCCGATGCAGGCAGTGCAGCTTCAGCTTTGCATCCTGCCAGGTCCGCAAAAGGTCTGCCGGTGTCGCCGGCTGCGACTGCAGCGCATTCTGCCGCGCAGAAAAATCGACTTCGCGCCGGTTATCCGGATCAACGAGCGCCAGATCCCAAAACTCGCTGCCTTGATAGATATCGGGCACGCCCGGCGCGAACAGCTTGATCATCAACTGCGTCAAGCTATTGACCGCACCCGCCAGCATCACGGAAGCGGCCATCCTAGCGAAGTCCGTCAAGAACGCACTTGAGGCAAACGCCGCGCGCACATAGCTCTCGAGGGCCGTTTCATAGGCCTGGTCGGGCTGCGTCCAACTTGTATGCAGCTTGGCCTCTCGTGCTGCCTTCTGCATGTAGGCAACCAATCTCTCCTGCAGCTCGCCAACGCCGTCTGCATCGCTGGCATCAAGGCCGGCGGGCCAGACGCCGAGCAGGGTCTGGTAGAATAGCCACTGCATCTCCGGCTCAGGAATGAGGGCGGCATCGGCCCCGCCCTGATGCGGCAGCAGTATCTGGGTCCAGCGCTCGACACCTTGCGCCCAGAGCTCCGGTATCTCGCTGATCGCATAAATCCTGCAACGCGCGTCCTCGCCACGTTTGGTATCGTGCGTGGCAGTCGCCGTCAGAGCCCGGGGCGCCTTGTGCTGGCGCTCGATCATAGCGCGATGAAACGCGGCGACATCGCCTTTGAGCCAGGCGGGATCCCCGCCGACCTCGTTGAGCGCGATCAGCCGATTGAACCGGTAGAAGAGTGTATCTTCCAGGGCCTTCGCCATCAGCGGCCCCGTGGTCTGTTGAAATCTCGTCGCGAACGCCAGCGCGGCGACCTGCCGCTCCGGACCGTCCAGCTGAAGCGTCACATAGCGAACGATCAGATCGATCGCAGCCTCGTCCTCGACCTCGCGCGAGGCCTTTGCTGCAGCCGCTGAGGCTTGCAACACGTTGAGATCATCAGGCGTCGCGCCTGCCGTATCCACATAAGCCCGATAAACCGCCAAGTGCGCCGCAAGCTCGATGATCGCGCGACGCAGCGTATCGGCCCCGAAGTCCCGCGTATCGATGTCGCCGCGGGCTAGTTCGAGCGCCTGGCCCGTGAGCACGTCAAGTTCGCCGGCCAGATTACGCGTGATCGTGCGCCGTTTGATGGCAATCGATTCAGCCGCGACATCCGTTTCTCGCCCAATGAATGTCTCGTAAGCGCGCGATAGCTGCGGCTCGCAATCGCCGATGAAGATTGCGGACGCGTCGCGCATGAACTCGTAGCCGGTCGTTCCCTGAACCGGCCACTGCGGTCGAAGGTCCTCGCCTTCGCCGAGGATCTTTTCGACGACGATATATATTTCATCGCCCACTTCCTGCCGCAGCCGGTTGAGATAGGCCAAAGGATCGGCAACGCCATCGACGTGGTCAATGCGCAGGCCATCGACTTTCCCCTCTCGCACGAGGCTAAGAATGGTGCGGTGTACGTCATCGAATACGCCGGACTGTTCGACGCGGACGCCCACCAGATCGGAGATCTCGAAGAAGCGCCGGTATGTCAGGCTTTCACGCGACGCACGCCAATGCGCGAGGCGCCAAGGTTGCGCCTCCAAGATAGCATGCAGCGCCGCGGTATCGGCCGCGAGCGTCGACAGGGCGGCGTCGACTTTTTGCCCCATGCCAGCAGCGCTCGCAAGATCAGCCAGGTCGCGGCAGAGCGGCTTGCCGTTGTCCGGCGTGGACGACGCGAACCGGCGCGCGAGTTCGGCGAACGCATCGGCGTCCGCGAGCGTGAGGATCGTGGCGTAGCTCGGCGGGGTAAGCGGGAGTTCCAGATCGTAGTAGCAGGCGAGAAATTCACCCGCCTGCGTATCAAAGCGAAGGCGCAGCTCGCCTGCAGCCAGCGCCTCGCCATAGGCCTTCCCAAGCGTGGGGATAATCAATTTCGGCGCCGTCCAGTCGACATCGAAATGCTGGGCGAATCTGCTGACGGAGCCCCACTCAAGAACTTCGCGCCACCACGGATTGGCAGGGCTCGCCCCCATGTGGTTGGGCACAAAGTCGACGATCGTCTTTAATCCGTGCGCGTGCAGCGCCGATGCCAGCCTGGCAAAACCTGCAGATCCACCGAGATCGGGATCAATGTCATTGAAGTCCGCCGCATCATAGCCGTGTGTGGAACCTGGCACGGCGCGGAAGATCGGCGAAAGGTAGACGTGCGAAATACCCAACGTTTGCAGGTACGGAGCGATCTGCGCCGCCCGGTCAAACGTCATGCCCTCGCGCAACTGAAGCCTGTAGGTTGCAAGCGGCGTGTTCATGCCGCAGCCTTCGGCCGCTCACGCGCCACCGCCTTGATGGTTTGCGCAAACAGCGAAAATCCAGGAAACTCTTCGAGCGTGATCGGAAGCTTGCGGCACCAGTTCGGATATTCCATATGCGTTCCCGGCAGGTTCACCTGATCGACCGCGCCGGACAGGTCTTCCAGTTGCACACCAAACAGCCGGCACGGCGTGCGCGCCATGTGGACGTGCAATGCCACGAATACGTCGTCGGGCAGATCATTAGGTACCTCCCCTCCGTTCTGCGCCGTGGTTCGCAGCTGGTCGTTCAGCAAACCCGCGTTGGCAAGAAGCGCGAGCATATGCGATCGGTTGCGCTGTCGTTCCCGATACGCCTCTTCAGCAAAAGCATCCGACGCAAAGCCCAGCGTCTTGCGCGCGGTCACGTCCGTGCTCCACCACCAGCCCCGCAAGGTCGGCAGGTCGTGCGTCCCTACGCATGCAAAGGCTTCACGCGGAAAAGCCTCCGCCTCAAAGAAGCTGCCGTCCGGATGCCGTTCGAAGTAGAACACGCGGTAGCTCAACAGGCCGCGCTCTCGCATTACGTCGCGAAAGCCCACCGGCACCGTGCCGAGGTCCTCGCCAATGACCATCGACCGATAGCGTGCCGATAGCTCCGCCAAGCTGTCGAGCATGCGTCCGAACGGATAGCGCACGAAGCCGCCGCCACGCGCGTCGAGCCCCTTGGGGATCCAGAACAGGCGTTGCAGGCCCATCGCGTGATCGATGCGGATCGCACCAGCGGCGGCCATCGCAGCCGTTACGTCACGCGCGAAAGGCTTCAAGTCGCGATCGATCAGGGTCGATGGCGTCATCGGTGCCAATCCCCAATCCTGCCCCAACTCGTTGAAAATGTCGGGCGGCGCGCCCACCTTGGCCTGCGTCGTTACCAGTTCCGGGTCGGCCCAGGTCGCGGCGCCGTCCGGTGCTACGCCGACCGCTAAATCCAGGTAGAGACCAATGCGCATGCCGGCCGCGCGCGCGCGCCGTTGCGCTTCCGCCAGTTGCTGCGAGGCGATCCATTGCACCCACTGGTGCCAGACAATTTCACCGGCGTGCTCGGCAGCGAACTGCGACACCGCCAGTGACCGGCTATCCTGATATTCGCTCGGCCAGTTATGCCAGCCAGACCCGAGCCCGCGCTGCGCCATCGCATCGCTGATCGCTTCGAACAGCGCAAATCGTTGAAGGTCGTCTCCCTGCTCCCGGCGGAAGGCGACAAAGGCCGGATCGAACTCCGGCGACTGTTGCTGATAGATGCGTTCGAGCACGCGGCGCTTGAGACCGGCAACGGCGACGTAATCCACCATCGGCGAGTGGCGAAGGCTCTCCATCGTCCCCGGATGCAGCCCCGCCAAGACGAGATTGCTGCCGGGCACACGGTCGAGTGCGATATAGTTGGGATTGAGAAACTGCCGCGTGGAAGGCGCATAGGGACTGCAACGCGCCGGTTCGCTCCAGAACAGAATGTGCAACGGATTGAGACCGATGAAATCCGCGCCATGGCCCGCCGCCATCTCGGCGAGGCGCGCGAGGTCCTCGAAATCGCCGATGCCGTGATTGCGCTCCGAGCGGACGCCATAAAGCTGCACCGTCAAGCCCCAGGCGCGCTCGTCACGCAGCCACGGAGGCAGAAAGCAGATCTCCGCTCCACTGCCTTGCGGCGGCACCGACATCGGGGACACGCTCTCGTATTTGTCTTCCAGCGCAACGATATCTGGAACGCTGGTTCGCAGCATTGCGCTCAGCAGCAGGCGTTTGGTGCCGTCGGCAATGATCCGCTGCTCGCCGCTTTCGCTGATGTAGGTATGTTCGATGCCGTGGGCATCTGCCAAACGGTACAGGCCCTCGTTCATGGCTTGGCCTCCCGCAAACTCACGATCAGGCTGCAAGCAGGCAGTGTGTCGCCGGCCGGCTGCCGTGCGGCGTCGATGGAACTGAACAGGACGCGAGAGCCCGCCAACCCCTTGCCGATCTCCGCGTGGGTGACAGCTGCGTCGTCGAAATTCACGGCCAGCTGCAATCTGCTGCCATCGCCGAGTTCCCACGAAACCGCAACCGCGCGATGCGAGATCACCGTGCCACTGCCCTGCCCACCGCGCATGCCGGCAAGGCGCGGCGCGATCTCGCGCGCGCGAATGTCGAGAAGGCGACGCACCAGATCGAGCCTCGCGGCGTGGTCCGGCTCGGTGAGCGCCGCCCAGTCTAGCGTCACGGCCTGCGCGGTCTTAGGAGCATCAGGATCCGGGATTTGCTCACGCAGCTCGGGATCGGAGAATTGCGGCCATTTGCGGAATTCGTTGCGCCGGCCCTCGCGCACCAGCCGCCCAAGCTCACCGCCAAAGTCCGTGAAATACAGGAACGGCCGCGTCTCGCCCCACTCCTCGCCCATGTAGAGCAGCGGGATCTGCGGGCTCAGCAACAAGGTCGCGGTCAGCACTTCGACCATTGGCGCGCTGGCCAACGTCGTCAGCCGCTCGCCGAAGGCACGATTGCCGACCTGGTCGTGGTTCTGCAAAAAATTGACGAAAGCAGTTGGCGGCAGCATCAAACACGGCTCACCTCGCGGTGCGCCGTCGCGGTATGGCGAGGGCTGACCTTGGTAGACGTATCCCTCCATCAATGCCCGAAGCATATGGTCTGCAGCGTCGGCGGCGTAGTCGCCATAATAGCCGTCGCTTTCGCCGGTACCGATCGTGTGAGCGACGTGGTGATAGTCGTCGTTCCATTCCGCTGTGAACAGCTTCGGCCGTCCGGCGTCATCGCGCTCGTGAAGGTGCACGATATTGCGATCGTCCTCTGTCGTCAGATGGATGTGGCGATCAGTGATCCGCTCGCGCACCGCGAGCGCAAGCCGGTCCAGGATCGGCGTCTCCGACTGATCCTCGATTTGGTCGATCGCGTCGAGGCGCAAGCCGTCGAAGCGATATTCCTCCAGCCAGAACATCGCGTTCTCGATAAAGAAGTCGCGCACCGGTGCCTTCTCATAGGCAATGGCCGCACCCCACGGCGTATGCCGCTCGGGATGGAAGAACTCGGGCGCGTAGAGGCTCAGGTAATTGCCGTCCGGGCCGAAGTGGTTGTAGACGACGTCTAGCAGTGCCATCAGCCCGCGCTCGTGCATCGCATCGATCAGCTGTTTCAGGCCCTCAGGCCCGCCATAGGCGCGATGCGGTGCGTACAGCAGCACGCCATCGTAACCCCACCCGCGATCTCCGCCGAACTGTGCGACAGGCATCAGTTCGATTGCCGTAACACCGACAGTCGCCAGATGATCGAGCCGGCGTTTGACGCCATCGAATGTCCCTTCCGGCGTGAACGTCCCCGTATGCAGTTCATAAATGACAGCGGTTTCCCAGGGCCGGCCTTTCCAATCCGCAGTCTTCCAAGCGTGCGCTCGCGGATCGACGAGCCGCGACGGCCCGTGCACATCACCGATCTGCGCCCTGGCTGCTGGATCAGGCACGACCGTGCCGTCACTCAGTTTGAAGCCATAGCCCTCTCCGATACCGACCAGGTCGGTGTCCAAGTCAAACCACCCGTCGCCACGCGGATTCATGGCCTGTTGGGCATTCGTGCCCGCCGCAACTAGAGACAGCGACGGCTGCGCGGGCGCCCACAAACGGAAGCGCGCTCCACCGCCCGGAAGCGGCATAGCGCCCCAACTTAAGTCGAACGCGTAGCGGCTCATTTCCAGTTACCGCGCAGCACGTAGAGTGCTCGCCCGGGAACGATCAGTTCGGAGTTCGCCGGCACATCGCCGTCCTCCTGCTCGATCGTGCCTTTGTCGGTGTTGATCACCAGCTGCCACTGGCACGCCTTTGACAGCTGCGGGATCTTGAACGACACACCCTCATGAAACGCATTGACCAGGATCAGCGCCGCGCCGCCGCCCTTCTCGGCCAGCATGAGCCCGACGCTGCGGTTGTGTCCATTAGCCCAGTCGTCCGGCTGCATCTCCTGACCGTCGGCTCGTAGCCACGTCACGTCCTTCAGGTCCTTGTGCACCACGTCGCCGTGCAGAAACTTGGCCTGCCTCAGCAGCGGCATGCCGTGCCGCAAGCGCAAAAGCCCGCGCGTGAACTCGTAGAATGACTGGTCGCGCGCGTCGATGTCGCGCCATTTCAGCCAAGCGATGTCGTTGTCTTGGCAATAGGCATTGTTGTTGCCGAATTGCGTCCGGCCGACTTCGTCGCCCATCAGGATCATCGGCGTGCCCTGCGAGACGAGAAGCGTCGTCATCAGGTTGCGCCGCATGCGATCGCGCAGGTCGAGGATGGCAGGATCGTCCGTCTGTCCTTCGACACCGCAGTTCCAACTGCGGTTGTCGTCGTGGCCGTCGCGGTTGTCTTCCTCGTTCGCCGCGTTGTGTTTTTCGTTGTAGGCGTAGAGGTCGTACAGCGTGAAGCCGTCGTGAGCCGTGATGAAATTGATGCTGGCCGACGGCTTCCGGCCGCTCTTGTCGAACAGGTCAGCTGAGCCCAGCAGGCTGCCGGCAAGGGCCGAAAGCAGGCCGTCTTCGCCCTTCCAGAACGATCGCGTATCATCGCGGAACCGCCCGTTCCACTCACTCCAGCCCGGCGGGAAATTGCCGACCTGGTAGGCGCCCTCGCCCAGATCCCACGATTCCGAAATCAGCTTTACCTTCGACAAAACGGGATCCTGCCGCATGGCGGCTAGGAACGAACTCTGCGGCGAGAAGGCCCGGTCATCACGCGCCAGCGACGTTGCAAGGTCGAAGCGGAAGCCGTCGATGCCGTAGTGCTCCGTCCAGTGGCGCAGACTGGCGGTGACCAATTGCAGCACGCGCGGGTTGCCCAGGTTCAACGTGTTGCCGCATCCCGTCGTATCGAAATAAAAGCGCGGATCATCCGTCAGCTTGTAGTACGAGGCATTGTCGATGCCGCGGAACGACAGCGTCGGCCCGAGGTGGTTGCCTTCGCACGTATGGTTGTAGACGACGTCGAGAATGACCTCGATTCCCGCTTCATGCAGTTGCTCCACACTGCGGCGGATTTCGTCTGGGTCGCCTTCGGAGAGATAATGCGGCGCGGGCGCAAAGAAGCCGAGCGTGCTGTAGCCCCAGTAGTTCTTCAGGTTTTTTTCGACCAGATAGCGGTCATCGTAGAACGCGTGGATCGGCATCAACTCCACGGCGGTAACGCCCAAGCGGACGAGATGCTCGACCGCCTTCGGGTGCGCCAGTGCGGCGAACGTACCGCGAATGCGTTCCGGGATGTCCGGATGCAGCTGTGTCAGGCCTTTGACGTGAGCTTCGTAGACGACGGTGTCGGCCCAATCGCGTGGCAACAGTTTCTTCTTCGGGATCGGCAGGCGCCATTTCGATGAGGCGCGCCCGGCCACGACGGCCTTGGGCGTGAAGGCGGCGCTGTCGCGCTCGTCCATCTTGTCGTCTGCCTCGTCCTCGCCAAGCACATAGCCGAAGTGGGCGTCATCCCAATCCAAGTTTCCGGCGAGCTGTTTGGCCCAAGGGTCGATCAACAGCTTGTGCGGGTTGAAACGGTGACCTTCGGCAGGCGCGTAGGGGCCATGCACGCGGTAGCCATAAAGCTGGCCGGGCTTGAGGCCGGGAACGTAGCCGTGCCAGATCTCGTCGGAGTATTCAGGAAGCGGAACGCGCGCGGTCTCGTGTCCATCTGCGTCGAACAGACAGAGCTCAACCTTCGTCGCGTTCGCGGAATAGAGGGCGAAGTTGACACCTCGTGCGTCGGCCGTAGCGCCCAGCGAGACCGGGGAGCCCGGCTGGATGCGGATGCGAGAGCGGCTCATTGGCCACCTCCGTTCGCGCCGTCTTGCACGAAGACGACGACACCAAGGGGCGGCAGCGTGAGCCGCAGCGAATACGGCTGGCCATGCTGCGCGTTGGCGTCCGCGACGCGCGCGCCGCTGTTGCCGACATCGGTGCCCCCGTACGCGGATGCATCCGAATTGAGACGCTCGATCCATCGCCCGCCGTGCGGAACGCCGATGGCGTAGTTCTCGCGGACGACGGGCGTGAAGTTACAGACGACGAGGGCAGGCGGCTCACCGTCCCGGCCGTTGCGCAGAAAGGCCAACACGCTGTCGTTGGCGTTGCCGCCATCGATCCACGTGAAACCCTCGGGCTCGCAGTCAAGCTGGTGCAGCGCGGGAACTGTCCGGTACAGCTTGTTGAGATCACGCACCAGATTCTGAATGCCGCGATGCGCGCCATCGGCCAGCAGATGCCAGTCAAGGGAGTGATCGTGCGACCACTCGGCTTCCTGCGCAAACTCGCACCCCATGAACAGCAGCTTCTTGCCCGGATGCGTCCACATGAATGCGAGATACGCCCGCAAGTTGGCAAATCGCTGCCAGCGGTCGCCCGGCATTTTGCCGATCAGCGAGCCCTTGCCGTGCACCACTTCGTCGTGACTGATCGGCAGGATGAAGTTTTCGTTCCACGCGTAGATCAAGCCGAACGTCAGCTTGTCGTGATGGTGCTTGCGGTGAATGGGATCTTGCGAAATGTATTGAAGCGTGTCGTGCATCCAGCCCATGTTCCATTTGTAGCCGAACCCGAGGCCGCCGCCGTCGACGGGGCGTGAGACCTGCGGCCAAGCCGTCGATTCTTCTGCAATCGTGATCGCGCCAGGATTGTCGGCGTAGACGCGGGTATTCATACTTTGGAGAAAGTCGACAGCTTCCAGGTTCTCGCGGCCGTTGTTGATGTTCGGCACCCATTCGCCGGGCTGGCGGCTGTAGTCGAGGTACAGCATCGAGGCCACCGCATCTACGCGCAGACCGTCGATGTGATAGTTCGCCAGCCAGAACTGCGCATTGGACTCCAGGAAATTCGCGACCTCCCGCCGCCCGTAGTTGTAGATCAGCGTGTTCCAGTCTTTGTGGAAGCCGCGCCGCGGATCCTCGTGCTCGTAAAGCGCCGTGCCATCGAAGCGGGCCAGACCATGCGCGTCGGATGGAAAATGCGCCGGTACCCAGTCGACGAGAACGCCGATGCCGGCCTCATGGAAGCGGTCGACAAAGCGAGCGAAGGCTTCCGGCGGTCCAAACCGCGCGGTCGGCGAGAACAGGCCGACGGGCTGATAGCCCCACGAGCCGCCAAACGGATATTCCGAAATCGGCATCAGTTCGATGTGGGTGAAGCCCAGATCCTGCACGTACGGTATGAGCTCGTCAGCAAGGCGGCCGTAGTCGAGCAGACTGTCACCACTGCCCCGACGCCACGAGGCAAGATGCACCTCGTAGATCGAAATCGGCGCTGAGCGATCGTTGGCGGCGGCACGATGCTGCATCCAGCGCTCGTCGTTCCAGACGATCGCGCGGCCATCGTGCACGCGAGAAGCGGTTCCAGGCGGCAGTTCGGAGCCTTGCCCATAGGGATCTGCCCGTGCCGGAAGCAGCCGGCCGGTCGAGTCCAGCAGCTCGTATTTGTAATATTCGCCCGCCTGTATGCCAGGAATGAAGATCTCGAAAATGCCGGCGCCGGGATGTTTGCGCATGGGATGCACGCGGCCGTCCCAGCCGTTGAACAGGCCGACCACGCTTGCGCGACTGGCGTTCGGCGCCCAGACGGCAAATGCAACGCCGGTCACACCATCGATCTCCATCGGGTGCGCGCCGAGGTGATCGTAGGCCTTGCGGTGACGCCCCTCGCCGAACAAATGCAGGTCCAGTTCGCCCAATATCGGCGCGAAACGGTAAGGATCATCGATTTCCCAGGTATCGCTGCCGCGCGTGAAACGCACGTGATATCGGCCGACCTGTGCCGACGTCACCGCGCTGAAGAAGCCGCGCGGGTCGATCTTATCCAAGCCCAGCAACACGCTGCCAGTGCTTGCGTCGATGATCGTGGCCGTCTCGGCTGCGGGGTGGAAGACGTTGAACGCGGTTTCGCCACCGCCGGCAGCATGCGGCCCCAGGACAGCAAATGGATCCCCGGACGTGCCGGAGACGATAGCCTCGATATCAGCGGAAGGTTTCATCATGCCCGTTGCCCTGGCTGCAGATTGTGTCATGCGGTCTCCTTGATCTTGTCGAGGAGGCTGATCACGCCGCGAACGGGGATGGACAGCCAGGCGGGACGGCTGCCGAGTTCGTATTGAACCTCGTAGAGCGCCTTACGGAGCAGGAACAAATTCAGCAAACCGGACGCAGTCTCAGCGTCGTCGGGATGTCCCGCACTGCCCCGCATCGCTGCCGTGTAAGCCGCCACAAAATCGGTCGTGGCGCGGTCACGCCACGCCAATGCGATGACGCGCGCCCGCTCCGGCGCGATCATCCCGCGTTCGTTATTCTTGTCCAGCGCCGCCCAAGCCGCGTAGTCGAACGAGCGGAGCATCCCGGCGACATCGGCCAGCGGTGAGCTTTTCGCGCGCCGCTGTTGCAGCGTCCGCTTCGGCTCGCCTTCAAAATCGATGATCATCAAATCGTCCTGGACGACCAGAACCTGGCCCAGGTGATAGTCGCCATGCAGCCTCGTCTTGGCGCCGCTCGGCTTCAGCGCCGCGCTGTCCAGCAACAGGCGATCGATGTCGGCCTTGTGCGACTGCATGAGGCGAACGCATCCGCGTGTCGACTCGGGCATGGCGTCGGGCGGCGTTGCCTCCAAGGCCGCAAACGCGCGCGCGGTCTCGGTGCGCGCCTCATCGACCCATCGTGCAATATCGGCCGGTGTCACGGGCTCGGCCGCGAAGGCTTCGTTCGACGTCGGCGTCGCAAGCGCCTTGTGCATCTCCGCGGTACGCAGACCGAGCTTGGCACCCACATCGAGCGGGAATGCAAACTCGGGGACGTCCTCACCTTCGCCGGCAAGCCCATACGATTCCAGCGTGCGCTCAAGCGTATTGGTGACCACGCCCCAGGCATCCCCCTGGTTGCTGATATACTCGAACGCCGAGGCCAGCGTCTTCGAACCCTCGCTGCCGCTGCTGCATTCGACCGCGCCTAAAAAGCGCGGCGTGCCTGCGAAACCGACTTCGCCGAGGAATTTGCCCACTTCGACTTCAGGCTGCGTGCCAACGTCAAGGTTGCGGTAAAACTTCAGAACGACGCTATCACCCACGACGACGGAAACATTGCTCTGCTCCGCACCGACCATCTTGACGCTGTCGTCCTTGGCCGCACAGTCCGCAAGTGCCGGCGTTGCAATGAGGCGAATTTCGCCGGTCTCCGATGCAAGGGTCTCACCCTTGCGCAGCTTCTCGACGAGTAGCTTTGAAAACGTATCGTTGTGCGCAGCATCGATCAGCATCGCCATGCGCGGGCCGCGCCGGACCATGGCGAGCGCGTAGGGCCGCTGCGCTGCATCGTTGGTGATCTCGTGCGGCTCCGACAGCAGCGACAGAGGCATCAAGCACTGTTGCGTTTCCCCATTTGTGAACGTGACACCGAGGGTAGCGATCACGTGATCTGCCGCATCGGCGCCGAGCCCACCGACGAGCTTGATATCGATATTGGCAATGTCGGTGTTTTTTCCGCTAAACCAGCGCTGACGTTGCAGGAAATGCTTGAGGATGTCGCGCTCGAGATGGCGCCCTTCGCGGCCCGAGAGAATACTCTTCCAGCCATCGTTCATCACCAGTGTCACCAGCCGCGGCAGCGGCTCGGGCGTCGGCACGTGCCACTTCGGCAGCTCCGCCTCGGCCGCCAGCACGAACCAGAAGTATCCGTAGGCCGGGAGCGTCAGCACGTACGGCGCTCCGGTGATCGGCGGAAATGCCGACCCGTCCATCAGCTCGATGGGCACCGCGCCCCGGAAGTCCTGCAGATCCAGCTCCACGGCCTGTGCGGACCGGCTGAGATTGGCCACGCAGAGAATGCGCTCATCCTCGTATTCGCGCAGGAAGGCGATGACACGCCGGTTGCGCGGATAGAGGAACGTCAAGGAGCCCCGGCCGAATGCAGCGTGGCTCTTGCGTACGCCGATCATGCGGCGCGTCCAGTTCAGCAACGACGAGTGATCGGTCTGCTGGCTTTCGACGTTGACGGCCTGATAGCCGTAGACCGGGTCCATCAACACCGGGAGATAGAGCCGCTGCGGGTCGGCGCGCGAAAAACCGGCGTTGCGATCGACGGACCACTGCATCGGCGTGCGCACGCCTTCGCGATCGCCGAGGTAATAGTTGTCGCCCATGCCGATCTCGTCGCCGTAGTAGAGCACCGGCGTGCCGGGCATCGACAGCAGCAGAACGTTCATCAGCTCGATCTTGCGGCGGTCGTTGTCCATCAGCGCCGATAGGCGGCGGCGGATGCCCAGATTGATGCGGGCCCGCGGATCGACGGCGTATGTCCGCCAGAGGTAGTCGCGCTCTTCGGCGGTCACCATCTCCAGCGTCAGCTCGTCGTGATTGCGAAGAAACAGCGCCCACTGGCAGCCCTCCGGCAACTCCGGCGTCTGGCGCAGAATGTCGGTGACGGGATGACGATCCTCCTGCGCCAGCGCCATGTACATGCGCGGCATCAGCGGAAAGTGGAACGCCATGTGGCACTCGTCACCGTCGCCGAAGTATGGCCGGGTGTCTTCCGGCCATTGATTGGCTTCCGCAAGCAGCATGCGGTCGGGATAGCTGCGGTCGATTTCCGCGCGAATACGGCGAAGCACCTCGTGCGTTTCGGGCAGGTTCTCGTTGTTCGTTCCATCGCGTTCGCAAAGGTATGGCACGGCGTCCAGACGCAACCCGTCCACGCCCATGTCCAGCCAGAAGCGCATGGCCTTGACGACTTCCTCGAACACCTGAGGATTTTCGAAGTTCAAGTCGGGCTGGTGCGAATAGAAGCGATGCCAGAAGTATGCCTTCGCCACCGGATCCCACGTCCAGTTCGACGTTTCGGTATCGATGAAGATGATGCGCGTGCCCTGGTAGAGGTCCTCGGTATCGCTCCACACGTAGAAATCCCGCTCGGGCGATCCCACTGGCGCCCGGCGTGCCCGCTGGAACCAGGGGTGCGCGTCGGAGGTGTGGTTGATCACGAGTTCGGTGATGACGCGAATGCCACGTTCGTGAGCGGCCTCGACGAAGCGGCGGAAGTCGTCCATCGACCCGTAGGATTCGTTGACGGCAGTGTAATCGGCGATGTCATAGCCGTCGTCACGCAGCGGCGATGGATAGAACGGCAATAACCAGATCGCGGTGACGCCGAGTTGCTGCACGTAGTCCAGCTGCGACATCAGCCCGGCGAAATCGCCGATACCGTCGTTGTTCGCGTCACTGAATGCCTTGATGTGCAGCTGATAAATGACGGCGTCTTTATACCAGTCGCTGGAGCCGCGATCGATCTGCGGCTTTGGCGGATCGAACGTCGCGAAGGCGTCACCGGACGAAAGCGCCCGGCTCGAAAGCTCGATCGTGGTCATGCGGGGTCCTTCGGCGCGAAAAGGCGCCACATTGCGTAGGATTGCTGTTGCTTGGGATCGAGCAGCATGTGCTGGACCTTGCCAGTCCAGGTAATGCGCTCGCCTGTCATAAGGTTCTCGACATCGATCGACGCATCGTCGGCCAACCCGAACTCCCACAGCGGGACTTCGAAGTGCGCGCCCTGCGCATTTTCCGGATCGAGGTTGACGGCAAACAACAGAAAGTCGCTCTTATCGGCCGTGGCCTTGCCGTAATAGAGGATGTCGTCGTTCCAGGCGTTGTAGAACGTGACGTTGCAGAACTCCTGCAGCGCAGGCGACGACCGCCGCAGCGCATTGATACGCGCAATGTCATCCTTGATATTGCCTGGGCGATCCCAATCCCATGCACGGATCTGGTACTTCTCGCTGTCGAGATACTCTTCCTTGCCGGGCAACGCCGCTGCCTCACAAAGCTCAAAGCCGCTGTAGATGCCGTAGTTGCCCCCCAATGTTGCTGCCAGAACAAGGCGCGCCTGAAAGCCGGCACGGCCACTCGTTTGCAGGTAGAACGGGTTGATATCCGGCGTATTGACGAAAAAATTCGGCCGCATGTAGTGCCGTGAGGGGCCTTGCGTCAGTTCCTTGAGGTAGGCTGTCAGCTCTGGCTTCGTGTTGCGCCAGGTGAAGTAGGAATACGACTGCGTGAACCCGATCTTTGCCAGCTGCTGCATGATCTTCGGGCGCGTGAACGCCTCTGCCAGAAAGATCACGTCAGGATGGCGCGTTTGCACTTCGCGGATCAGCCACTCCCAAAATGGAAACGGCTTGGTGTGCGGATTGTCGACGCGAAAAATGTTTACGCCTCTATCGACCCAGAACAACACCACATCACGCAGGGCAAGCCACAGGTCGGGGAAGGCATCGCCATAGAAGCGGACGTTGACGATGTCCTCGTATTTCTTCGGCGGGTTTTCTGCGAAGCGAATGGTGCCATCCGGCCGCCAATCGAACCACTCGGGGTGCTGGGAGATCCAGGGATGATCCGGCGAGCATTGGATCGCGAAATCCAAGGCGATCTCTAGGCCATGATCCTTGGCCGCCGCGATCAGCCGCGCAAAATCGTCGAAAGAGCCCAGCTCGGGATGAAGGGCGTCGTGCCCACCCTCTGCAGCACCTATCGCATAGGGGCTGCCATGATCGTTTGGGCCGGCCGTCAGCGCATTGTTCGGTCCTTTGCGATGTGTACGGCCGATGGGATGAACCGGCGGGAAGTAGAGAACGTCAAAGCCCATGTCGCGGACGTATGGCAGTCGCGCGATGACGTCGTCGAACGTTCCGTGGCGAGCGGCATCGCCGGACTGCGACCGCGGCATCAATTCATACCAGGCGCTGAAGGCGGCGCTGCGCCGCTCAACCATGACCTTTAGTTCTTTCGGATAGGTCGACGTAAAACTCCGCGGGCCAACACGGGCGAACAGCGCACCGACTTCGGGCTCAGTCAGCAAAGCTAGGCGAGCGGCGACGGCTCCTGCCTGCCCGTCAAGTGCGTCGAATGAAAATAGCAACCGGGCAAACTCAGAGCGCGCATCTTCGCTGGGAGCGTTCGCGACGGCGTCTGCCAAGATCTGCCGCGCAACCAACAATTCGACATCCAACGCCTGCCCGGCGCGGTCGCGAATTTTCGCATCATGACACCATGTGCCGAAGACGTCGCGCCAAGCCTCTACCGTGTAGGTCAACCCACCGCGATCGCGCAGCAGGATCTCGGCGCTCCAATAGTCGTTGCCGTCGAGACGCATCGGTATCTCGAGCCAAGCATCATTGTCAGCGCTGCGATAACGCACCACTGCGGCTAACAAGTCGTGTCCATCGCTGATGATGTCGGCGCCAACGACAAACGTGTCGCCAACGCACACCTTCGCTGGGTAGCCACCCCCGTCAATCTCGGGATAGACGTTCGTGATCACGACGCGCCCGCTCGGCGGAGCGATCGCGTCGAGGCGATTGGACTGCGCGGAGCGCGACGGAACGTCTTGCATCAACCTTCGCTTTGGCTAGCTGTGTTGGAGATGATTGAAACGGTGCAGGCGCTGGAGGGTTCCCCAAAAAACCTGTTAAGGGTCTGATTGAGCGTAGAAACTCAATTCCGCGCCAGCGTGCCCACGAATGAGGCAAATGAAGCTTGGCGGAGCGCCCTATATTTGCTGGCGAGGCTGCAGCGCTTTCGCCGCAGCCTCGCTAAAGCTAGCTGACGCGCCGGTCGGCGACCGGAACGTCCTTCAAATGGATTGCACTGCCCGTATCGTGCGGTGTCAGGTCGTTCACCGCTTCGACGACGAGATCCGGACGCGCGTGATGCGTCATATGCCCCACGCCATCCAGGATCTGCAGTTTGCTGTTATGCAGCTCAGTGTGCAGCCGGGCAGATTGCTCGGATGTCGTGACAATCCTGTCGTCGGCCCCCGCAATAATGCGCACTGGCGTTTGTATCTCGGCGTAGTGCTCGCTGAGGCGTGCGGCGCTCGCGGGCATCGTCGTCGTATCGTCGGCAACTGATTTAAGCTGCGAGGGCCGTGAAGCCATCGGAACCGAATAGAGCCGCGAGAACAGCAGCGGTACGGCCATCGGAGAAAACATGTGCCGGATCGCCAGCGGAGCGTTGAGCCGGCTCATCAGCGGAAGCACGGTGTTGCGCAGAAGTGGCCCGATGACGGGCAGCGATGCCGGTGTCTGCAGCGCAACGTCGAGCCGCGTCGTCGGATAGTAGTATCCCGAGAGAAGCACGAGGCCGGCGACATTGGTAGGGTCACGCAGCGCCAGCGAAAGCGCAACGAGTGTTCCCCATGAATGTCCGACGATGACCGGATTGCGAATTTCAAGCCGCTCCAGCATTTCCGACACGTGTTCCGCTTCGCGTTCAGGCGTCCAGGTGCCGCCTGCCTCGCGTGAACTGAGGCCAAACCCTGCGCGGTCAAACACAATCACGCGGTGGGTTTGAGCCAGCGTCTCGATCAGCGTCGTCGCCTCAAAGTCCTCGATCATCGAGCCGTTGCCATGGAGGAATACGACGCAGGGGCCTTCACCTTCGTCAATGAAGTGCACAGTTTGGCCTCGGGAGGTCAAAAGCTTGCCTCCTGGAAAATGCGTGGCCTCTGCACGTTTGGTCAGGTATCGCGTCAGGGCGGCAGTCGCGAGAACCGCAGCAACGCCGACCGCTGCTACGCGCGGAGCAGCGCTGTGTCGTCTGTATCGTCTGTTCATCAGGGGTACTTTCTCGCCGCATCGCGACGCACCAGGGATAGCGGAACGTTTTGAGATGTCGTGCCATCCTCGTTGGGAGGCATGTCCCTTGGGCTTGGTGCTCAACGATGCCCACGGAACTTGGTTCCGTACCCTGCTGCTTGCCGAAGGCCGGGCTGCACGTCGCGCGTTACGCCATGTTCAGCGTTGACCGGCCGCGACGGACAGGACCAACGCGGAGAATTGGAGCAGCGCATTCGGATCGTCTTGACCGCCGCCCTTAGCCAATTCTCACCGTAGCTCGCCGACCCGCGGAACAGCCGTGCCACTATATCTATTGTCTTACTCAAGCCTTCGCACAAGAAGCGGCATGGAACGACCGCTGCGCCGTAGAGTTAGCACAGTCCAGTATACAATCGATCGGCAGTCATGAAGTGATCACCCCTTGCGAATAGGCATTATTGCGCATCTCAAGCATGCAATCGGCGAGCCCTTCGCCGGAGGTCTAGAGATGCATACTGATCTCCTCGCCAGGTCGCTTCGCGATCGAGGCCATGATGTGACACTGTTTGCGTCGACTGCCTCACAGCCCGCCGACGGGCTGGAGGCCATCTGCGATGCGACGGCCATGGTCGGCATAGGCCTGGAAGAAGCCGACGATGTCGTCTTCTTTAAAGAGCATCACGCCTACCTCAGTTTGATGATGGAACTTCGCCGCCGCGACTTCGACGTCATTCACAACAATTCGCTGCATTACCTGCCAGTCGTTCTCGCCGATACGCTGCCGATGCCGGTGGTGACGACACTTCACACGCCGCCCTTCTGCTGGCTCGAAAGTGGCATCCGGCTGGGCAGGGCCAACAGCTCGACTTTCGTCGCGGTGTCGCAATCGATACACCGGTCGTGGGCTCACGTTGCCTCGATCAAGCGCGTCATATCCAACGGCATCGATTTGCAACGCTTTGCCTACCGCGCGCATGCCGATCAGCAACCTTATCTGGTGTGGTTCGGCCGCATCGTTCCAGAGAAAGGTCTTCATCTGGCGATTGATGCAGCAAACATGCTCGATATGGAACTGCGGATCGCCGGCCCAGTGCTGGACGACGAATACTATTTGATCAGAATACGGCCGCAGCTTTCGCAGCGCATCCGCCACCTTGGCCACCTTGACCACCGCGCGTTGTCGGCCGTGGTAGCCGGCGCGCGAGCGTTTGTCTGTAGCCCGCAGTGGGAAGAGCCGTATGGCTTAGTCGTAGCAGAGGCACTTGCATGCGGTGTGCCGGTCGCGTCCTTCGCTCGGGGGGCAATTCCCGAAATCCTGGATCGCAGCTGCGGCGTGCTAGCGACGCCTGACGATGCAGCGTCTCTCGCGCATGCCGCACATGACGCCCAGCGCCTGCACCGCCGCGACTGCAGGCATCGCGCCGAGGCGTTTTGCGACGCCCGCCATATGGTCGACAGCTACGAAGCGTTATATCGCCAGCTTACCGCGCGGCGGCCAGGCAAAGCCGCAGAACCCATCCAGATACTAGCCGCCGCAGATCGGACGATCGATCCCGCTCCGCTTAGCGCCCAAGACGTTCTCGCCGAGGCGCAGCCATGACGAACTCTCGCGCCTTCTGCGTTTGCATCCCCGCTCGCAACGAGGCCGCCCGTCTGCCCGTGCTCTTGTCGTCGCTTGCCGGCCAAGATATTCCCGGACGGCTGTCGGTCGTCGTATGCGTGAATAATACCTCGGATGGATCAGCAGAAGTCCTGAGGTCGTTTGCCAGCACGCACTCGGCCCGGCTGGCGATCGTTGCCGACGAAATTACGTTTCCCGCCGGCAAGGCACATGCCGGATCCGCAAGACGGCGAGCCATGGATATCGGCTACGATAGCCTTCAGCAACATCGCGGCGCAGTCCTCATGTCAACAGATGCCGACGCACGCGCGCCTGCAAACTGGATCGCAGAGAATTTGCGTGCCATCGACTCCGGTGCGGACATTGTCGGCGGCCGGCTGGTCCTTGATGAAAACGAGCCGCTTCCCACCGACGTGCTGAGCTTGCGGCTGTTGTGGGATCGCTACTGGCGCAAGGTGCGCGAGATTGAGGATGCCGTCGACCCGCGCGCGAGCGACCCTAGCCCCCGGCATGGCGACCACACCGGTGCAAGCCTCGCCCTGACGGCGGAAATCTACCGCAAAGCCGGCGGTGTACCGGAACTCGCTGTCGGCGAGGACCGGGAACTGGTGGCAAACGCCGTCGCCGCCGGCGGCATACTTGTTCATCCCCAAGCCGTTTGGACTCGTGTTTCCCCACGCAGGGACGGGCGCGCACCCGGCGGCATGGCGCAAGCGATGGCAGACCTTCACGACACGGCGGCCCTTGGGCGGATCACCTTGGCGCCGGCTCTTTCGCACTGGCAGCACCGGGCCGCGTGGCGCAGGCGTGTCAGGCATTCAGCCGGCGGCGACGCTGCTGTGGCGCGCGCCGAACGCTTCTTGCCTGCAATCCCATGCGACACGCCGCTCGACGCAATCGTGGAGCACCCGTGATGGGGCCGATCGGATATTACGTTCATCACCACGGCGACGGTCACCGCCATCGCGCTTTGCACATTGCTGGCCAGGCGCCTGAACGTTTCGTGCTGATCGGGACGGGCTTGGCCGGCCGCACCGGCAATATTCGATGCCTGGATCTTCCCGACGATCGCCTGGATCCGAGCAGCGTCTTTGACGGCGTAGATCAGACTAGCGCGCGGCCGAGCGCCTTGCACTACGCGCCGCTGCATCACTCCGGCATTCGCAAGCGGGTGGCGGCGATCGCGGCGTGGATCGAAACGGAGCGGCCGCCGCTTATGGTCGTCGACGTATCGGTTGAAATTGCGATGCTGGCACGGCTGGCCGCGACACCGGCTGTCTACGTGCGCCTGTGTGGCGCGCGATCCGATGCGCCGCACCTCGATGCGTTTCGCAGCGCGACGCATCTGCTGGCTCCGTATCACGCTGATCTCGATGATCCTGACACGCCGTCTTGGATCGCGCGCAAGACCGCCTACTTCTGCGGCTTTGCCACCGCAGTTCCCGTCAGGCCCAGAGCGCAAAATACGCTGCTCGTCGTCAAGGGAACTGGCGGCTCCCCCGCCGATGGCGAAGCCTTGGCGGCAGCGGCGCGGACAATGCCGCAATGGCAATGGCGGGTCGCAGGTCCTGCCTCACCCCCCGCAAACGCTCCGGATAATCTCGCCCTGCTCGGGTGGGTCGACGACGTTACTCATGAACTCTCAGGCGCCACCGTCGTTGTCGGTGCCGCAGGCGATGGTCTCGTCGCGCAGCTGGCCGCCAACCCGCGCCCCTTCATCTGCCTTCCCGAAGCGCGGCCATTTGCCGAGCAGACCAAAAAAGCTGCGCGGTTGCGCGCGCTTGGCGCAGCGGTCGTCGTCGACGCGTGGCCGGACCCGTCGCAGTGGCCAACATTGATCGCGGCCGCCCAGCAATTGGGAACACATGGGCTGGCGCCACTCCATGATCCGGCTGGCCCTGCCCGCGCTGCCGAATTCCTCCTCAAGACCGCATTCGCGCGCCCTGCGCGCAATCAATCGATGCCGGAGAGCGTATCGTGACCCTAGCCGTCGCAAAATCAGAATTACCAGCATCCGGTCCGCAGCGCCTGGCGGCGATCGCGGAGAAGCTTGCAGCCCTCGGTGCCCGTTATGACGCGGTGCCTATGTTTCCCGCTGACAGCGTCAAGTTGCTCGTGGGCGCGGGGCTTCACAAAACGTTTGCCCCGTTGGCAAGCGGAGGCGACGCGTTCGAGACACCGCGCGCACAAAACGCGGCGCTCCTGGACACCCTGCGCGTGGTTGGGCGAGCCGATCTCAGCGTTGGCCGCATTTTTGAAGGACACGTGAACGCCCTGAAGCTCTTCGATTGGTATGGCACGCCAGCGCAGAAGCACCGCCTGGCGCGCGACCTTCGCGACGGCAAAATGTTTGGCGTCTGGGCAACGGAACAGCCGCCAGGCGTTACGATCCAGACGAACGGCGCTGGCTGGGCGCTATCGGGCAAGAAGTCTTTTGCCACAGGCGCGGGAAGCCTGGACTACGCCATCATCACCGCCAAGCCCGAGGGCGCCGAGCGGCGGATGGTGATAGCGCAGGCCGGCGAGGCACGCCGCGCGGACCTGTCGGGCTGGCGCGTGCGCGGTATGCGCGCCACCGTCAGCGGAAGCTACGATTTCAGCGGCTTGCGACTGGAGCAGGCCGATCTTCTCGGAGAGCCCGGGCAATACGACCGTGAGCCGCGATTCACAGCTGGCGCGTGGCGCTTCACGGCCGTTCAGCTCGGCGGGATCGAAGCGCTGCTGACAGAAACCCGCGCGGCCATGTCGGACGCCGCGCGGGCTGACGTGTTGCACCGCGCTAAATTCGGCGCTGCCGTCGTCGCAACCCGAACGGCCTACCTCTGGGTGAGAGAAGCCGCACAACGCGCAGCCGACGAAGACGACAACGCCATAGCCTTCTCGCAGATGACCCGTGGCGTGGTGGAACGTGCGGCGTTGGATGTCATGGAACTCGCCGCCCGCATCGTCGGCACCAGGAGTGCCTTCGAAGGCCAGCGCATCGACAAGATCATCCGCGATCTCAGTCTTTATCTTCGTCAGGCCGGGCCCGATTACGCACGCGACCAAGCCGCTCAAGCCTGGTTGGACCACGACGCATGGGGCGCGGGAGATGCGTTGTGGTGAAACATCCGCTGGCCTCGCTCGCCATGGGCCGGAGCCGCTGGGCGCAAGCGCGGTGGCTTGTGCTTGCGCCGCATGCCGATGACGAAACGCTTGGCGCCGGCGCATTGATCGTTGATGCCGCTGCCCGCGGCCGCTTCGCCGGGGTCGTGTTTCTCACCGACGGATCCGGGTCGCACCCTCACGACGGCGCCGCTGCCAAGAACCGCTTGGTAACAACCCGCCGTCACGAAGCCGCTGTCGCGCTTCGCAGGCTAGCCGGCGTGCGTCAACATAAGCCGGTTTTTCTGGATTGGCCGGATGCCCAACCGTTCAACGCGGGTGATCCTGCGTTCGAGCACGCTGCGCAAAAATTGGCGGCCCTCTGCGTGCAACGCTCAGTCGACGCCATTGCCGTCACGGCAGCCCATGAGCCTCACTGCGATCATGAGGCCGCGTGCGAGCTTGCCTATGCGACCGCAAGGCGCGCGTCGCGGCCGGTGACCATTTTTGAATACATGGTTTGGGCCGACCGCGCGCCAGGACCGGATTTTTCGGCACTCAGAACCCGGGTGCTGCCGGCCGGCATACGCCGCGGCGCGTTGAATGCGCATCGCAGTCAATTGACGCCGCTGCTTGGCGATGGTTTCCGCCTGCCCGAGCATCAGCTGAAGATGAACCCATTTGACGTGCTCTACACGCGGCGCAGCCATGGCATCTAGACCATCCCTGCCGCCAGACTATTTCGAAGGCATGTTTCGATCGACTCCGGACCCGTGGGGCTTCGAAACCAAGCCCTACGAACAGGCTAAGTACGATCATACGATCTCAGCCCTGGGCGGGCGGCGATACGCGAGCGGCCTGGAAGTCGGGTGCGCGAACGGTGTACTAACGCAGCGTCTGACGGCCTATTGCGAAACGCTTCTGGCAATCGATGCCAGCACGACGGCGCTGTCGCTTGCCGCGAAGAGATGCGCGGAGTTGACCAACGTTCGCTTCTCCGAAATCACGTATCCAAAAGGTACGTTGGGCAGCATTGCCTTCGACCTCATCGTGCTTTCGGAGGTTGTATATTACTGGAGCGACGACGATATCACCGCAGCAGCCGTCGACATCAGGTCGCGGCTCCGGCCGGGCGGCGACATCGTGCTCGTTCATTGGACCGGCGACACCGATTACCCGCAAAGCGGTGATGGCGCCGTTGCAAAGCTGCATGCAGCCCTGGGCGACCTGATGAGCGTGCAGACCGCCGAACGCAGACCGGAATACCGGCTTGACCTCTGGCGCCGCAGATGACGCTGAGCGTCCTGACATTGGTGAAGAACCGCGAAACGCATCTTGCCAACCTTGTTGACGGATTGAACCGCAGCACTATCCCGGCAAAGGAGTTCGTCGTCGTCGACATGAGCGACGAGCCTGTTAAACGCCCTGGCACCGGTATTCCCACACGTGTCATCCGCCTTCAACGCGACGGGCTGCCACTGGCGGAGGCGCGCAATCTCGCAGCCCGTCATGCCAGCAGCGACTATCTTTTGTTTCTCGATGTCGACTGTATCCCCAGCAGAGATCTCATCGCAGCAATGCTGCCGGCGCTGCGCGCCAACGACGCGTTGATCTGCGCTAGCATCCGCTATCTCGCGGCCGGCGACGTCTCACAGGACTGGACGGAAGAGGATCTCGCCAGACGCGGGCAGTTTCACCCCGTGCGCCCATTCGCAGACGCGGGTCTGCAACGCGAGGACAATGCCGGGCTATTCTGGTCGCTCGCCTTCGGGATCCGCAAGGCCACGTTCGACGCCCTTGGGGGCTTCGATGAAAGCTTCGTCGGCTACGGCGCGGAGGACACGGATTTCGGCTTCCGCGCGCGCGATGCCGGCGTGCCGCTGCTTTTCATGGGAGGTCCCGGCGCGTTTCACCAGCACCACGCCGTCCATCGCCCGCCATTGCAAAACTTCGGCGACATTCTGCGCAACGCGGCGACATTCCATCGCCGGTGGCATTTCTGGCCGATGGAAGGCTGGCTGACAGAATTCGAATCGATGGGGCTGATCGCGAGAACAAGCTCGGACATTTCCATTCTCCGGCTCCCCACATCACAGCAGGTAAATGCGGCCAAAAGCACCGACCAACGATTCTGATGCGGGATCGACAGGCCTTGCAGATCCCAAAACCTGCCACCAATCATCGATCGCGGTAGAGGCGGTGCCAGGCCACAAACAGCACTCCAGCCGACATCGCCAGCACAGCCGCTCGCTTGGCGTCGATAGCCGGCAGCCGGGTCGCAAGGGCAACGGCCGGCGGCAGCGTGGATCCCTCGGACTTGCCGACCGTATCCGCCATGACCGCGCCGCGGAGTCCGAGCGGCTTCGGGAAGCCTGTCGTCGAATCCCGAATAGTCTGGTGCTCGGCCTCAGCGTTGAGCTGCGCGCCCAGCAGCACAATGACCATAGAGACCCACAGCCACGTCATGAACGCAATCACAACACCCAGAGACCCATAAGCACTGTAGGCGGCAAAGGTGCGCACGAACCAGGAGAACGCTAGAGAAAACACGACCAGCAGAGCCACCGCCAGAAGCGAGCCCGGAGCGATCCATGCAAACCTGGCACTGCTGCGGCTCGGCGCCCAACGGTAAATCGCTGACAGCTCCAGCCACAGGAACAGCGCCAGCGACAAATACGATATGACGGCAAGGGGCACCGTTTCGCTCACGTGGATCAGCTCGAGAAATTTGGGCAGGAGCAGCGTGCTGGCGAGAAAGGCTACGACCGACACCAGCCCCGCCACGGTCAGGGCGATGGCCGCAACGGTCAGCAGCAGCCAGGAGCGCTTTTCGCGTTCTCCATAAACGATATTGAGGCCCTCGATCAGCCCTTTCGTCGCCGAGCTCGCGCTGAACAAAGCGATTGCAAGCGCGATGGCGGCAGCGATGCCGAGCTTCTCCTGTGGCGCGGACGTGAGGCGCACCAGTTGATCCTGCAGCAAGGTCCTGACATCATACGGAAGCAGATGACTGATGCCGGCAACCTGATCGACGACCTGCGCGGGGTCGAACGCAAGACCGTAAATAGCAACGAGAGCGGCGAGGGCAGGTACAAAGGCGAGCAGGCCGAAGAACGCGATGCCGGCTCCGACAAGCATGACATGCTCGGTATCGAAGCGCGTCCACATGCGCCACAGAATGTCCCTCCATCCTTGCGCAGGTATCTCTGCGGGGCTGTCCGCTGTCCGGCCGTGTGGCATGGCATACCTTGTTGGAGAACAGTGTTGCGAGAATCCAGTGTCGTTTGAACGGCGGCTTATGCATGAGGTTCCAGCCGTCGCTCCCGAGCAAGCTGGGTCCATTGCATCCATGATCCGTCCGGCCCGCCCGCCGGGTCCGCCTGACATACGCTTAGCCGCCGCTGACCGGACCCGTTCCTGAGTGAGGCAAGACGGCTGGCTGGCCCAGACCCTTCGCGAGAAGGGCGGAACCCCGTGATCCAGGCCACCGTTTGCTGCTGCGGAGGATCGATGAAAATCGCGACTTTCAATATCAACAACGTCAACCGGCGGCTACCCAACCTTCTGGCGTGGTTGAAGTCCGCAAAGCCGGATATCGTCTGCCTGCAGGAGCTGAAGGCGGAGCAGTCGGCGTTCCCGGCGGAGGCCCTTAAGAAGGCGGGATATCGTGCCGCGTGGAAAGGCCAGAAGACTTGGAACGGCGTGGCCATCCTTTCCCGCCGCCATGACATACACGTCACCCGCGATCAGCTGCCCGGCGATGCGGCCGACAAGCAGAGCCGATACCTGGAAGCTGCCATCAACGGCATCATTATCGGCTGCATCTATCTACCGAACGGCAATCCACAGCCCGGGCCCAAGTTCGACTACAAGCTCGCCTGGTTTGAACGGTTGATCCGCCACGCGCGCGCCCTGAAAAAACTCGCTGTGCCGGTGGCGCTCGTGGGCGATTACAATGTCGTTCCGGCCGACTTCGATATCTATCCGACCAAGTCCTGGGACAACGATGCGCTGCTGCAGCCGGAAAGCCGCGCCGCCTATCGCAAGCTCTTGAAGCAGGGCTGGACCGACGCTTTGCGAGAACTGCACCCCGACAAGCCGATGTACACGTTCTGGCATTACCTGAGGCACCGGTGGGAGAACGACAAAGGCCTCCGCCTCGATCATTTGTTGCTGAGCCCGGATTTAGCCAAACAGCTTACGCACGGCGGCGTCGATCGCGCAGTACGCGGCCGTGAAGGCGCCAGCGATCACGCGCCCGCCTGGATAGAGCTTGATCGATGAGCCGCGCGACCGGTGAGGCGGTCCATAACAAAACTGAGGGTGCGGCTCAGTAGAACTGTGTCGCCCTGACGGAACGGAAGGGACCCGGGCCGGTTTGACGTCAAAGCTTCACACAAGGGTCCGCAAACATGCATCGTCTCCTAGCCGCCGTCGGCGTCGCACTTCATCTTTCAGCTGGCGGCGCGTGGGCCGCATCGCAACAACGCTGCCTTGAAGTGTGGAAGACCGTGGATCTTGACGCCAACGGGGCGCTCGACACCTCCGAGGACAAACCAGGTTACATCTCTGCAGCCGCTAAGAGCGGGGCCAAGGTCGTGAAGGCCGACCAGCTCAGCCGCGAAGAATTTCTGCAGTACTGCGCGACGAATATCTCGGAAGCGGATGGAACCTCAAACCCGCAGCCGGCCGCCAGCAAGGAAACGGGCACCGCTCCCAAAGATCTCGGCAAAGGTGACATCACGCCAGGAACAAAGCCGCTTGCTGAAGCAGATGTCCGGAAAAAACTGGAAGCCAGTGGCTATCGTGAGCTGACCGATCTGAAGCTCGACGCATCAGGTATCTGGAGCGCTCAGACAACGGTGAACGGAAAGCGGGTTACGGTTCGAGTGGACCCGCAGGGCGATATCGTCTCACAATAAAGGAGAAGGCAATGTATGAAAATGCAGGACTTCTAATCTGGGTATGGATTCTCGTCGGCAATGCCATCGGCATTTTCATCCTCAATGGCGCGGGCGGTGATACGTCCGCCATGAGCACGAGGCCAGGCGTACGATAGAGATTGCGCGTTGCGCGCGGACAACCAGGCTTGAATACTATGCCGCCGACCGCGCCGAGCAGCCCGAGACACACTCTTCGATGCGCGAACCATCCAGGGCCTCCCCTTCCTTGGCCGATCGCAAGTCGTAGATATCGCGCCCCGCCAGCCGGCCCTTGGATTTCGGATCGTCCTGATAGGAAATCAGGTGCCAGTGCTTGTCTGCCGCAACCGACAGGGGCATGAAGGGATTTCGCGGCACAGCGCGAAGGTAGCGGCGCTTCTTGCCGGTGGCATCGCCGCCATCGACCCCCTCGACGAGCACGTCGAACGAGATGGGGTAGCCGTCAGCGCTCGCTGCCTTGGCAAACCCGGCGCCGCCCTTCGCCTCTTCCCAATCGGCATGAAAGCGGTCGATGGCGCCTCGCACCTCGCGCAAGGTTGCCTTGAGGGCGAAGGCCTTTTCCCGTTCGGCCTTCTTGCTTGCGACCGGCGCGGCCATGCCCGCCAGGACCGAGACGATGAGCAGGACCACGATCATCTCGATCAGCGAGTAACCGGACGAGGCGCCGCAAGCTGGTGCTGCACGCGGTCTCATCGGATCTCCACCTTGGACGTGCCGAGGTCCAGCGGCAGTTCGCTGCCATCCTGCCCTTTCGGGGCACCGGTGGCATTGATCAACAGATAGGACAGGCCCTTCTCAGTGCCGCGTAGCGTCAGCTTCGCCAGCACGGCCTGGCCGCTCGCCGCGCCGGGTGGAATTTTCCGGATCGACAGATCGATGGCGCCGGATTTGCCGGCCGTCTCCGCAGCCAGCACTTCGCCGGTGCCGCTCTGGGCTTCAGCCCCGGCCAACGCCAGCTTGGCCGGATTGAACAAGACGCGGGCGTTGAGCTCGGATGCCCGGCCAAGGTTGGACCCCAAGACTTCGACGGTCACCGTGTTGCCGTTCTCGACGCTGTATTGCTCGGTGGAAAAGGCGAGCCGAAGATTGGCGCCACTGCCGGTCTCGCCATTGCCCGAACCATTGGTCGCGACGGTCGTTTCGAAGCCGCCGTCCGCGCCATTTGCAGCCTTTTGCAAACGCGCTCCCCCGCTGCTCGATGCGGGCGCGTTGGCGTCCTCGCGCCGCGCGCCACCTGACTCGCCAGGCTTCAGATTGTAGCGGGGAGGCTTGCCGCCTTCGCTTTCGCGTTTCCAAGCGTCGTTGGGATCCTCGGTCGAGAAATTGCTTTTGCGGCCGCTGTAGAAGTCTGTGTCGCCGTGGTTGGGGAGCGACCGCGCGCGAATGACGTGCGGTGTGATCGTCAACAACAGGTCTGTGCGGTTGTCGGCGTCGTCATTGACTTGAAACAGGCTGCTCACGATCGTGCCGGTCTCGCCCAGGCCCGGCACCTTTTTCAAGTTGCGGCGCTCCTCATCGCGAATGAGGCCGCCGAGAACCGCGGTCTCCCCTTCGCGCAGCAGCATGACCGTGTCGACGTTGCGCGTGCCGATGGAGTAGGCGGGTTCATCAGGCGTGCCGAGATTCTGCCCCAGTGAACTCACCTCCAGCTTCATAGCGACGTTGATGGTGTCGTCGAGGTGATATTCCGGTAAAACCTCCAGCCGTATGCCGACGTCCTTGTACTCGAACTGCGTACGCGTCTGCCCCGTCGCGTCCTGAACCGTTGACGAGCGCAACGGCACGCGGTCGCCGATATGGATCTTGGCGGGACTGCCGTCGGTGGTGCGCACGCGCGGCTTTGCCAGAATGCGCGCGTCGACATCGTTCTTGAAGTATTTGAGCGTCATCGTCGGCACCGTGATCAGGCCGTCGGCCAACACCTTTCCAGCCGCCATCTTCTCAGTCAGCGCGTTCAGAGTGAATTGCGGAACTGACGTCGTTATCTGTGAGCCATAGTCGATGCCAAGTTGTTCGCTCTTGGAGCGATTGACCTCCAGGATCTCGACATCGAGCATGATCTCGGCGGGACGGCGATCGTTGGCGGCAATCAGGCGTTCGACAACCTTCAACGTCTCGCGCGTATCCCGCACCTGAATGGTGTTGAGTTGCTTGTTCGGGATCAGCGTCTTCAGCGACATGGACGCCTTGATCAGCTCCGCCATCTGCTCGGCCTTGGCCGTCTGCAGATGAAAGGTTTTCATGTACTGTTCGGCGTACTTCTCCTGCTTCTCCGGCGTATTCTCAGCGATGACGACGGAGTTCGGGCCAATCACCTTGTAGAAGCCGTCGCTCGCCTGCATCAGCATGTTGAAGGCCTGCGCATACGTCACGTGACTGGCCGATACGTTCACTTCCTTGTCCTGCATATCGCCGTCGAAGATGAAGTTGAGATCATGCGTCTCGGAGACGACTTTGAGCGCATCCTTCAGCTTGGCTTGCTTGAAGTTGATATCGAGAGGCGCGCGGCTGTCGAAGGCCTTGATCACATAGCGGCGATCGATCTTCTCGCGTGCCGTGGCAATCTCGGACAGCTCTTTGGCAATGCGGGGGTTGCCGCTCTCGATCATGTTGGCTTTCTGGAACAGGCCCTCAGCCAGATCGAAATTGCCGACGGTTTTGGCCCGCATGGCTTCGCCATAGAGCCGGTCCATCTCGCGCCGGCTGATGACGGAGTTGCGCTGCTCCACCAACGCGGTGTTGCCCGGGTCGGCAAGCAGGCCCATCTCGAACTTCTGCAGGGCGTTGGTATACTCGCCGTCGTTGAGTGCCTTCTGTCCGCCTGCCAGGTAATGGGTAGACGCCTCTTCCTGCAATTGCCGCAAGTCGGTGTCGACGGCGGCCGTCGGGGCATTCTGCCGCCGCTCTTTGCGCTTCTCCATGACGCGCTGGAGATAATAGTCGTCGGACCGCGCTTCAGGCGAGGCGTCCAGGCTCGCGCCCTGCGGCATGCCGAGCATGCTTCCGGTGCCGGCGCAGGCTGTCAGAAACGCGCCGGCCAGCATTGCGGTGATGACGGCGGCGAACGAGCGCGATAATTTCATGGCCTCACTCCTCGCTCAGCGTAAACGTCCGCGTGACGTTCGCCAGGCTGTCGGTGACGAGCACGCGGTTCTCTTGGATGCCATCGATCTTAAGCGCTGCGTCGGCACCGAACTGTTGTCCGGCAACCACGGTTTCCACCTCGTCGCCGACTTCGACGAGAATGGCCAGCTTCGGGCCGCGGCTGACGACGCCGATCACCTTGAGTTGTGACAAGCGGTCCGGTGGGGGCGGCGCGGGCGGAGGCGGGGGCTCTGCCGCAACGGCTACGACGGGTGGCGGTTCGGGCGGCGGTGGCTGCACGACGTTGAAGAGATCGCGCTTGACCTCGGCACTGTCCGCCCCGCTTGCCGACGTGAGAACCGGAAGACTGAGACGCTGTCCCGCAGATGCCGACGCCATGCCCTGGTCTGCCGGCACAACCGGGTCGTCTAGCGCGACGTAGGCCGCGACAGTGGCCATCGCGGCCGCCGCGTACACCGCGTAGCGGGTGGTGGTTGCCATGCGCTAGACCTTCCGTGCCTGGCGGCGCTTCACGATGATACGCGCGCGCAGGACAGGCTCTGCACGTTCAAGAACCACGCGCTCGATCGTGACGAATTCCGGCAGTTCGCGCACGCCCGCTAGGAACGCCTTGACGCTCGCGTAGTCGCCCTTCAACGAAAATTCAAAGATCGTGGTTTCCGTTGCGGCCTTATCCTTCGGCGCGGCGCGCGACGAGAATTGCAGCAGGTCGGCGCGTGTCGCAGCCGAAAGCTTTTCGACCTCGGCAATGAACTCCGGTTCGCTGCGTGCCAGCTGAAGCTTCTTCTCCAACGCCTCGGCCTGCGCAGTCCGCGTCCGGTACAGGTCCGCCATGTCCTGGCGGTGCTTCAGCTCCTTCAACTCGGCCAGAAGCGCGGTGTTGCGCGCCTCTGTTTCGGTCAACAGCGCGGCCGCAGGGTGCCAAACGGCGATGACGACCACACCGAGTGCCAGTGAGCTGAGGGCCAGCATCGCCAGTCCCGCCAGCACCAACGGCTGCCGGGTGACATGCAGAGTCATGCGCTTGGTTGGGAAACCCAACATCATCGCGTCCCTCCACGCGACGCGCGGCTTTCATGGCCCACATCCAAGAGCAGATGCACCTGGGTCTGGCTGGTGCCGGCCGCTGCCACCTGCTTCTTGTCGAGCAGACGCACTTTGGAGAACATGGCGTGGTCATCCAGCACGTCGAACAGCCGGGTCAGTTCCTGACTGTTGGTGGATGTGGCCACAAGGTCGGCCGCGCCCTTGTTGCGGTCGTAATCCATGTTGATCAGCACGGCATCGTTCGGCAGCGTCTGCTCGAGCGTGTCGAGCAGCCCGCCGACACTGGGGGTTGCGCCATAGTCCAGGGCGTTGAGTGCAGTGATGCGGTCGCGAAGCGCTGCGAATACCTCAACGGCCGGCGCATCGGCCGCGGCCGTCTTGGCCTGCGCGACCGCCTCCCGTAAGCGCGCAACGCGCCGTTCGGTCAGGTCAACCTGCGTCGCACTGTCGTGCGCCGCTTGCAGCAGCACCAGGGAGGTTGCTGCGGCGGCGAGCGACGACGCCAGGGCAATGCCGGCGACCATGAACGTCAAACGCCGTGTATCGCGGCCGAAGTTCGCAAGGCCGGCTGAGGCGGCACCCGCTCTCCAAAGCAAAGTGCCCTTCATGCCGCCCTCGCTTGCGTGAACAGGTGTGACAGAGCAGCCGCGGCTTGCCTCCCCGAGTGATCCCGCACATGCAGGGCCATGCGGTCGATGGCAACACCAGACTGCGCGGCATAGCGATCGATACGCGCCGCCAGCCGGTCGGCCAGCGTGGCATCGTCCTGCGCCAGCGTCGCCACGCTGACCGGCGCACCGTGTGCATCCAGGAACACGAGGCTGCAACCCTCCTCGGGAAATACCGCAAGGAGGCCAGCCGCCGCCGGCTGGCGCGGCAGGCCGGCAAGCGCCAGCGAAAGGTCGGAACTGATAATGTCGCAGTGCAGCCCATGACTGGCTGCAGCCGCAATCAAGCCGTCGATCAGTGCGCGGGGAGCCGCATCCGCCAGAACGGCGTGCTGGCCATTTGCCTGCGGATACGTGCTGAAAGCGACCACCGTGCTCCTGCCGTCGAGCTTATAGTCGCGACAGAAGCGCTGTGAGACAATCAGCGCGCGGTCGCCGGCGCTACGAGGCAAGGCTGCGAACCGCATGACGCCGCTGCGCGTGAGCGCAGATCCCAGGCTCACGGACACGCGCGGGTTTGCCAGCCGGCGCGCCTGCAGCACGCGCTGCAAGGCTTCGTTGACGGCGGCGGGCACGGCGTTGCCGTCGTCCGCCTGCAGGGCGGTGCTATGGAAAACGCGCGCACCGCGCCACGGGCGCAATTCCGCAGTGACGGAGACAGTGCCGACGCGCAGCTTGAGGCTGGATTGCAACATGCCCATCATGTGACACGCGCCACTTCGGCAAGCGACGTGACGCCGGCTTGCGCCTTGGCAATGGCAGCGTCGCGCAGCGTCGCCATGCCGCTCCGGCGCGCGTAGTCGCGCAGCGCGGCCGCAGGCCTGCGCTCGAGGATGAGTTCGCGCAGACCGTTGTCGACTTCCAGAACCTCGGCGGCCACCAGCCGTCCGCGGTATCCCGTGTTGCTGCAGGCCTCGCACCCGCGCGGGGCGCGCCAGGTGCTTTCGCACAGCGACCGGGCAAGCGTCTCATCGTAAAGCAGCGCGTTTATCTCCTCGGCGCTATGCCGGGTTTCGATCGAACACGATGCGCACAGCCGCCGTACGAGGCGCTGAGCGACCACGCAATTGAGCGCGGCTACCAACTCGTGCAGATCGAGCCCCATGTGGGTGAACCGCGAGATGACGTCGAAGGCGTTGTTGGCGTGCAGCGTCGTGACGACGAGATGGCCGGTCAGTGCGGCCTGCACGGCGATCGAGGCGGTTTCCTTGTCACGGATCTCACCCACCATGACCTTATCGGGATCGTGACGCAGAATGGCGCGCAGGCCGCGCGCGAACGTCAGGTTCTTCTTCTCGTTGACGGGTATCTGCAGGATGGACGGCAATTCGTATTCGACCGGATCCTCGATCGTGATGATCTTGCCTTCGCCGTCGTTCATCTCCGTGAGGCAGGCATAGAGCGTCGTGGTCTTGCCCGAGCCGGTGGGCCCCGTGACCAGCAGCATACCGGCCGTCGTGCGGGTCGCCCGTGTAAGTACGGCGCGCGGCGCCGCCTCAAAGCCCAGCGCTTCCAGCGTCAGCGCCTTGTGCTGCTCTGCCAGGTGCGACTTGTCGAGGATGCGGATCACGACGTCTTCGCCGAAGACGCCTGGAAGAACCGAGACGCGGAAATCGACGTCTGCGTGGCGCAGGCGCAATTTGAAGCGTCCGTCCTGCGGTACGCGGTGTTCGGCGATATCGAGCTCGGCCATGATCTTGATGCGCGAGATCAGCGGCGCGTGATAGCCCGGGTCGAACGGCCCAAGGGCGTGGTTCAACACACCGTCGATACGGAAGTCGATGACGACGCCATCGGCGCGCGCATGAATGTGGATGTCGCTGGCACGCTTCTCGAGGGCGGCGCTGATCGTCGAGTTGACCAGCCGCACGATCGGCGCGGCCGCCTGATCGGCGGTCTCCAAGTCGACGGTTTCCGCCTTGCCGGTGTCGGTCTCGCGCACCAGGGCGATGCGGAACTCCTGCCCCACATCCTCCATCACTTTGCCCGCGCCGTCGCAGCGCTTGAGAGCCGCGGCGATCGCCTCTGGCGCGGACACGATGAGCGCCACCTCGCAACGCGTCAGGACGCCGAGGCGCTGCTCCAGCTCGAAATTGTCGGGCTCGCCCGTCGCGACCGTAAGAATGCCGGATGCAAACGAAAGCGGCAGCACGCCAAGCCGCGCGGCGTCGGCGGCCGGGAGCTTGGCGAGGGCGGCGGCGTCGGGCTTCATGTCCGAGACGTCTGCGTACGGCAAACGCAAGGCCGCCGCGCGCAACGCCAGACGGTTCGCACTCGTAGCGCCAGGCGCCGGGCCGGCCGGAAGATCGCGCTGCACATCGTTGACGAGGGGAGCTAGGCTCATTTGATCAGCTCCGTCAGCGAGAAGATCGGCAGGTACATCGCAACGATGATGCCGCCGACGACGAGACCGGCGACCAGGATCAAGATCGGTTCTGCAAGACCCGTTAGCCGCGTCAGGCCCTGCTCCAACTCCGACTCGTGATAGCGGGCGATGTCGGCAAGCATCGGCCCCAGGCTACCGCTCGCCTCGCCGGCCGCGAGCATCTTGAGGCTTTCAGCAGGCAACAGGGCTTCCGCAGCCAATGCGTCGGAAAGGCTGCGCCCCTCGTGCAAGGCGGTATTGGCGCGGGCGAGGCAGCGCGCAAACGCCCGGTCGGTCACGCTGGTGCTGGCCACGGCGAGCGCCTCAGCCGCCGGAGTGCCCGACAAGATCAACGTCGACAGAATGCGCGTCGACTGTGCTGCAGCTTCCGCACGGCGAAACGTGCCGGCGACGGGCAGCTTCATGAAGGCCGCGTCGCGGGCGGCGGCACCATCTGCCGTGGCCGTCCAAACACGATCGGCTGCGTAAAGCCCGGCGACTCCCAAAACCACCGTCGCCGCGATGACATGGAAGTTGTCGGCGACGGCGACCAGAATTTGCGTGGGCACCGGCAATGCACTGCCAAGGTCGGCATACATCGCCACGAAGTTCGGGATGACGGCAAGAAACAGGAAGACGAGCACAGCCGCCAGCGTCAGCAACAGTACGATCGGATAGATCAGCGCCTTGGAGACCTGCGCGCCGATGCGCAGCCGCAAGTCGATATAGGCCTGGTAGCGTGCCAGACAGTCCGCGAGCGCGCCGGCACGTTCTCCCGTCGCGATCACCGCGCGATACGGCGCCTCGAAGGCTGAGGCCTGCTTGTCCGCAGCCTGAGACAGCGATAGCCCGCGCTTTACCTCTTCGAGCAGCAATCGCAGTGCCGCCTCCAGGCGCGGCTGATGTGGCCGTGACATCAGGATCGACAGGCTTTGCGGAATGGTGATGCCCGCCTGCAGCAACACGACGAACTGGCGGTTGAAAGCTGCCAGGTGCTTGAGGGGGATCTTGGCGCCACGCGCCAAACCCTGTGTGCGCGCGGCCTTGGCCGTCTTCAGAATCAGGTCGCGGCCGGCCAGCAAATCGCGCAGGTGCTCCTCCGTGTCCGCGGATTCTTGGCCTTGCCGGGAGTCTCCCGACAATGTCAGAGCGCGATAGGCGAAAACTGGCATGCGCAAACTCAATTGGCTGAAACCTTGAAAAAGCATGGCCGCGGTGAGCCCGCTACGAACGGCCCCCGCGTCACCAACTCGTGACGTCGGCTGCATCGCCCGATCCGCCCTCACGGCCGTCGGATCCCAACGAATAAATATCGAAGTCGCCATGCTCGCCCGGCGAGCGATAGCGATAGGGCTGGCCCCACGGATCGGCCGGTACCGCGGTTTTCAGGTATGGGCCCTTCCACTGATCGACAGCTGCGGGCTGTGTCGTGAGCGCCGCCAGGCTTTCGGATGATGTGGGATAGCGGCCAACGTCGAGGTAGTAGAGGTCCAAGGCCTGGCGGAAGCCTTGCAGCTGCAGGCCGGCCGTCTTCGTCCGCGAGCTGGACATGTAATTCAGCACTTTAGGCCCTACCAGCCCGACAATCAGGCCAATAATGGCAAGCACCACGAGCAGCTCGATCAAGCTGAAGCCGGCAGATCCGGGTTCTTTCCCGTATTTCTTTCGCTTATCCAGCGCCGTGACCTCAAGCATGAAATATTTTCTCATTATTCAAGCTCGCCCCGAACGCGCCCCATTATTTACAGAGGGGTTTCTTTAGCACGACCCAATAACAATGCGTCAAGAAACAAAATGCAAAATACCTCTTATAGCATCACTTACGCATCAGGTTTGCCGCGGACGCGCCCTGGCTTTCTCAAACGTAAGTTCAACCTCTGGTGCGAGAATTCCAGTATAAAAGCCGTCATGCTGCAATTAGAGCACGATACAGCTGAAATTGTCGCACTTTCCGACACATAGCTCTAGCTACCGACGACCGATTGTCCGTCAAAAAACTTATTTATTCGCTATTCGATTAAAACCAACGAATATCGCATATGTGAACCTGCCTATCGCTGAATGATTACGCATTCCTCCTATCTTTCTTGAAATTGCATTCATGTTCTGCTGATTTGCGCCCAGCGAGCAATTGGGGGGCATTCCAATTCTCTTGCCGGGCTTTCGCCGTGCGTTTCGCGCGCGGCGACGTGAGATTTTATGCGGTTTCTGGAGTGGCACTACATGCGGATGTTTAAGCCTCTTTTGGCTGTTTGTGTTCTTGCGACGGCAGTCGCAGCTCTGGCGCCGTGGCCCGCAATGCAGGTCGAGGCGCAGACGCAGCCGCCGGCATCCGCACCACCGCCAGAATCCGCGCCGCCGCCAGACAGCATCAGCCTCCCCCCCGCCGGGTCGACGGTTGTTCCGGATGCAAGCCTGCCCGAGCCGGTCAAGATGCTCGAGCGGGATACGCTGCAGTATCTCACCGATGGCAACACGCACACGGCCTACACGGCCTATGCCCAGTCCACCATCCGCTTGACGCTCAATACCGGGCGAGAGGTCAAAGGCATCAAGGTGTTTGGCGCGTCGCCGTACCGGCTCAGCGTCAAGTCTCTTCGAGATGGCCAGGTGACGTCGGTCGCCGGTCTTGAATCGGTCGATCTGTCGACGTTGCGTCCGGGTTGGAACCACATCGCATCGGCGCAACCGCTGCTGGCAAACCAGCTCGAGTTGACGATAACGCCCCTGCAGCAAGGCGGCAGCGCCGGCATTGCCGAACTGGAGCTGTGGGGCAAAGGCGCTCATATCAACGCGACCGCCGAAAACGTGACGGTGGCCACGCCGCCGCCGCAAACGGTCGTCGTGAAGCCGGTAGGCCCTGCGCCGGATCAGGAATTCATCCTCGGTGCCGGTGAAGGTGCCGCAGCCAGTGCACGTTTCAACTTCACGTCTCCGCTCGCGCCCAACCAGGTCAACAAAGCGTTTCTCGTCTACGAGATCAACGGCCTGTCTCATTGGAGCGAAGCAGCGCGATCGATCAACGGAGCACCCGCCAACGGTGGTCATGTGCGCCGCGAAGCCACGCAATGGACGGTGCAAAGCGAACCGCTGGCGCCAGATCTGATTGCAGCTGGAGCGAACGTTATCGAATTCCGTGCCGTCGGCGATGGCAGCGTGCCCTATCAGGTGCGCAACGTCCGGCTGGTGTTCGATCCCGGCACGGGCTGGAACTTCATCGATCACGTCGCCAGCAACCAGGGGAGCGCCGATGCCCTGCTTGATGGCGACGCTGCGAGCGGCTGGCAGGTTTATCCCAGCAACACCGGTGTCCGCGCCGCAGAACCGACGCTTGTCGCCGAGTTGCGTCAGGCTGTCGCCATCGATCGTGTTCGCGTCAACCTCACCGAGCCGCTGAGCGGCAACTTGGCGATCGAAGTTCGAACCGGCACCGAGTGGCAAGTCGCGCAGGCCTCAGTTAGCGCGTCAACCCTCGTGCCTGGTTTCAACGACATTGCCTTGGCGGCGCGGCCGACGGGTACAGCCGTGCGTTTGCGGTTCACCGGCGGCGACGGTCCGGCAAAGGTGGCAGAGTTGCAGGTCGCCGGATCACCCGCCGGATCGCCTGACGCCAACCCGGCACTGACCCTGTCCTATCCCGATGCCGGGCAATACTTCGGCGACATCGCCTACGTTCGCGGCTTCTTGCGCCCGCGCGCGAATGCATCCGGCGAAGCGCGGATCCTAGTCGCCGGCAAGCCCGCGAACGTCGATCGCGGAGCCTTCGAAATTTCGATCGCGAAGTCCGAAATGGGCCTCGACCAGGATGGCGCCTGGAGCGTCAATGTCGACGCCGTTTATCCGGACGGCAAGGTTGTTACGCGAACGGCCCGCTTCGACCAACTCGTCGACGCGCTACGCAACGACAGCGCCACCGCCGTCACCTTGACGACCGATGTCGCAGCCAACGCGCCCAAGATCATCGATATCGCGGAGGCGCAGCTCGATATCGTCGCGGACGCGCTGCCGCAGACCACGCGTATCCTGGCCCAGACCATCGAGCAGGTTGACCTGCCGCGTCTCGATGCCGGCATGTCCAACCTCACCAAGGGCGCGCGCACGGGTTACCGCTTCCTGCCACACGGCACGAAGTTCAAGAAGAAGCTCAAGATCAAGCTGCCGTACGACAAGGCCAAGCTCCCGGTCGGTATTACCGAAGACCAGATCCGCACCTTCTTCTTCGACACCGACCGCGGCGCCTGGGTGGCGCTGGAACGCGTGGAGATCAATACCGCCAAGGGCGAGATCGTCTCGCTGACCGACCACTTCACCGACTTCATCAACGGTGTCGTAGCGGTTCCCGATCACCCCGAGACCTCGTCGCTCAATCCGACGCAGTTCAAGGACATGAAGGCGGCCAATCCTGGCGCCAAGATCAACGTCATCGCGCCGCCGGAAGCCAACGCATCGGGTGACGTGCGCTTGAGCTACCCGCTCGAGCTGCCGCCTGGCCGAACGGGCCACGCGCCGTCGCTTGGCCTCAGCTACTCTTCGTCCGGTGAGAACGGCTGGGTGGGCCTTGGCTGGGATCTGTCGGTGTCGGCGATCCAGGCAGAGACCCGTTGGGGCGTTCCCCGTTATGATACCACCAACGAGACCGAAACCTACAACCTCGATAGCGAGCAGCTGACGCCGGTTGCGCATCGCGGGCCGCTAGTGCCGCGCGTGACGAATCGCCAGTTCTTTGCGCGCTCTGAAAGCCAGTTCCGACGCATCATTCGTCACGGCGATCATCCCAACGCCTACTGGTGGGAAGTGCGTGAGAAAGACGGCACGGCGTTCTTCTACGGCGGCTTGCCGGAAGGCGGACTAGATCCTGCCGCGACGCTTCGTGACGCCGCCGGCAACGTCTTCAAGTGGGCCCTGAAAGAGGTTCGCGACACCAACGCCAATACCATCCGTTACACCTACGCCACGGTGGCTGATGCCGGCATGGCCGGTGGCACGCTGCCAGGCACCGCTCTCTACCCGCAGGGAATTGAGTACACCGGTCATAATGGCGCGCCCGGTGCCTACACAGTGACCTTCATCCGGGATCGCGAGCTGCCCGGCTACCAGCGCCGCAAGGATGTCACCATCGATGGCCGCGGCGGCTTCAAGATGGTGACGGCCGACCTGTTGAGGCGCATCGAAATCAAGTTCGGCGCCGAACACGTGCGCGCCTACGAACTGACATACCGCGAGGGCGCCTTCCACAAGACGCTGCTCGACAAGATCCAGCAGCTGGACTCCGCAGGACAGCCCTTCAACGAGCACCTGCTCACCTACTACGACGACGCCCGCGAAACGGACGGATCCTACAAGGGCTTTGCCGGTACGACGACGTGGAACACCGGCAACGACAATGTTCAGGGCGATGCCCTGATCGGCGGCGGTCTCAATGCCAGTGCTCTCAGCGGCTTGGAAGGTTCCAGTGCGGGCGGACATCTTTACGTCGGCATTGCATTTGGAGAGCCCAGCAAGAAATCATCGGTCGGCGCCAAGGTCGGCACCAACTCGGGCGACAACGAAGGCCTATTGGCCCTCGTAGACCTCGATGGCGACGGCCTGCAAGACAAGGTCTTCCGTCGCGGCAACGGCATTTCGTATCGCCCGAACCGTGCTGGACCGAATGGCACGACGACGTTCGGCGGCGCTGCCAGCGTCAATACGCTGCCCAACATCTCCGTTGAAAACCACTCGATGTCATCGTTCGGGCCGGAGGTCTATCTCGGCGTCTTCTTCGTCGGCGCCAATTCTTCGTCCACCGATACCGAGAGCCCTATCTATTTCCGCGACGTGAACGGAGACGGCCTCGTCGACCTCGTGCGTAACGGCGGCGTGCTGTTCAACCGCGTCGTCGCGGGCGTGCCGACGTTCGATCCCGACAGCTCCGGCACACCCTATCCCATCGGCGATGCATCGGTGACCGCTGGTCTGCTGACGGCGGAGATGCAGGCGATGGCCGCGCGGCAGGACGCGGCGAATCCGAAGATCGACACGCTGCGCCGCTGGGTTGCGCCCTATGCCGGCACCGTTGCCATCACGGCTCCCGTTGCTCTGCTCGAGGACACGAGCCCGCAGCGTGATGGCTATCTCACCGCGGACGGCGTGCGTGTCGCGATCCAGGTGAATGCGACCGAACTCTGGTCGGAGACGATCGCACCCGCCGACTACGTGGCGAAGACCCCGGCGGGCCTTGGCTCCGTCGCGGTGCAGAAAGGTGACGTGATCTATTTCCGCGTGCAGTCGGTGGACGACGGCGCCTATGACCGCGTCAGCTGGGCGCCGCAGATCGTCTACCAGGGCGGTGCCGTGGCCGACCCCAACGGGCTCGACGCGCTAAGCTTCAATGCCGCGAGCGATTTCACGCTGAACAGCCTGTCGGGCGCCAGCATCCGCATGCCATTCAACGGCACGGTGCAGGTGACGGGCACGCTGCAGAAGCTCGCGCCCACGACGGACACCGTCACGGTGCAGCTGCTGAAGAACGGCACGGTCATTGCCGCCCCGACGCTGGCAGCGTCCGCTACCGGCGACATCTCGCTCAACGAGAGCGTGGCCGTGCTCAAGGACGAGTACGACGCCAATCAGAACCAGACGCAGACTGGTGATACGCTCGAAGTGCGCATCGTCGTCGACTCGCGCGTCGACATGGCCCAGATCAAATGGGCACAGGCCGCGCCGCCGCGCATTGCCTACACGGCATCGACGGAAATCAACCCGATCACGGATCCGCAGACGGGTGGGCCGTCGGTCGCCATCGATGTTCCCGCGGGGGCCGATCTCTATTCCGAGAGCGATCTGACGCAGCCGCTGACGCCGTTCGTGGTGTCGACGCCGGGGACCTATGTGTTCCAGGCGGACGTTACGGCCGGAACCAGCGGGCCAATCATCGTCACGGCGAAATCGCCGGGCGCGCTGCTGGCGAAGCAGACGATTGCGGGTAGCGGCTCGGCGACGCTGACGGTCACGACGACGGCGGCCAGCCAGCCGGTCTACTTCGAATTCCACACCCGGAATCCGTCTGTCGCCGCCAGCGTCACGCAACATACCGTCCGCCAGGTGGCGGGTGGCGTGCCGGCCGCGCCGGACCTGCCGTCGGCGCTGCACTCCAACTCGGTGGCCAGCATCCTGCCGCAGGCCTATCGCGGCTGGGTGGCGTTCGGCTACAAGGGCAACGGGCCCGCAGCCAACCAGCCGGTCATCATCACCGGCGCGGACCTGACGCTGTCGGGCCTGGCCGGCCTCGACCCTGACGCCTACCGCGCGGCAGTGGAACAGATCATCGCCAACGGCGGCGATCCGACGTCGCTTTCGCAGCAGTTCGACCTCAAGGTCGTGCCGTACTATCCCAACCACGCCCTGCAGCGCGTCGACGGGCCCGATCCGGAACTGTGGGCCTCGGCGGCCGACATGCAGGCCTCGCGCCGCGGCAAGAACTACATCGCCAACGGCTCGGTCGACCGCTTTGCGGGCGCGCGCGCCGTGCCGCTGCTGTCGACGTCCGACGAATTCGCCGTCGCCGGCAGCCTCACGATCGGCGCGTTCTCGGGCAACGGCAGCAAGTCCGACACCGTCGGCCGCGCCCTGCTCGACTTCAAGGATCTCAACGGCGACCAGTTCCCCGACGTCGTGTCCAACGGCCTGGCCGTGCAGTTCTCGCCCGCTGTCGGCGGGTTGGAGACCGAGACGCAGGGCGTCGGCGCCGCGGGTGCCGCGCAGCAGACGACGGGCAGCGCCTTCACCTTCGGCATCGGCGGCAACTTCTCGCACCAGACGCCGAATGCGTCGTCCGGCATCGATACCCGCTTCGGCCTGTCGAGGTCCGGCGACACCAGCCAGCAGATGGCCTCCATCGGCTTCACGTTCAACCAGTCGCAGGGTGAGAGCGACGTCGACTACGATCTCTACGACATGAACGGCGACGGCCTGCCGGACCGCGTGTCCAAGGGCGCGCCGATGACGGTGCAGCTCAACGTCGGCTATGGCTTCCTGCCAGCCGAGCCCTGGTCGACCGGCGACGTCAACCACGGCGAAAGCAACGCCAAGTCCGTCGGCGGCAGCATCGGCTTCAACGATGGCATCTACGGCTTCGGCGGCGGCATCAATCAGAGCGACCACATCTCCGAAGGCATCCGCTCGCTGCAGGACATCAACGGCGACGGGCTCGTCGACCGCGTGCTGCAAGACGGTGGCCGCCTGCTCGCCGTCGGCCTCAACACCGGCAACGGCTTCTTCGCCGACGTGCCGTGGCCGTCCGGACTCGGCAACGACTTCGCCAGGCAAAAACAGGAAACGCAGGGCGGCGGCGCCTACTTCACGATCTCGATCCCGATCGGACCCAGCACCTACATCATCATCAACCCCGGTGCCGACTACTCGCGCACGCTCGGCCGCGGTGAAGCCTCCATCGCCGACATCGACGGCGACGGCTATCCCGATCACCTGAAGTCGACGAACGACGCGTCGATCACGGCGTCGGGCAACACGCACGGCCGCACCAACATGCTGCGCTCGGTGCAGCGCCCGCTGATGGCCTCGTTCGAGGTCGACTACGTGCGCACCGGCAACACCTATCTGCAGCCGCAGAACCGCTGGGCGCTGGCCAAGCTGATCGTCAACGACGGCCAGCCCGGCGACGGCGAGGACCGCCAGCTCAAGACGTACGCCTGGGAGGGTGGTTTCTTCGAGCGCCGCGAGCGCCAGTTCTTCGGCTTCGCCAAGTGCGTCGAGACGCAGCACGATCCCGCCAATCCGTCGGTCGCCTATCGCGTCGTCGAGCGGCTCTATAACAACACCACGTTCTACAACAAGATGCTGCTCGCCCGCGAGACCTTGAGCAACGGCACCGGCAATCCGTTCACGCAGGTCGAGCACACCTACGTCGTGCGCGACGAGGCCAACCAGCTGCCGCTGGTCAACCCGTCCGACCTGACGGCGCGCGCCTTTGCGCAGCTGACGCGCACCGACAAGCGCTGGTTCGAGGGCCAGGCCACCGCCGGCAAGGCCACGTTCGAGACCTTCGCCTACGACACGTACGGCAACGTTGCGCAGTACCTCGACACGTCGGAGGCCGGTCCCGCCGACGACGTCACGGCCGACATCACCTACCACCAGGATCTGCCGGCCTACATCGTCGGCAAGGCCGCCACCATCCGCGTGTCCGGCAACGGCGTTCTGATGCGCGAGCGTCAGGCGACGTTCCAGCCCGGCACCGGCAACCTCCTACAGGTTCGCCGGCTGCTGGCTGGCGGCACCGCCGCCGTCACCGACATGACCTACGACGCGTTCGGCAACCTCGCCACGCTGACGGGTCCGGCCAACCATGCCGGGCAGCGCTATGGGCTCACCTATAGCTACGAGCCGATTGCCAACACGCACGTCGCCAGCGTCACCGACAGTTTCGGCTACGTGTCGTCGGCCGCCTACGACCTCAAGTGGGGTGCGCAGACGCAATCGACCGACATCAACGCCAAGGTCATCACCACCACCTACGACAGCGTCGGCCGTCCGCTCACCGTCACCGGGCCCTACCAGCAGGGCACGTCGTTCGCCACCATCAGCATGGAGTATCATCCCTACGCCAACGCGCAGCTGACGTTCGACCCGGCCTTCAAGCCGTGGGCGAAGACGCGTCATCTCGACCAGGACCGCAACGTCAACGACTTCATCGAGACGGTGACGTTCATCGACGGCCTGACGCGCGTCACGCAGACCAAGAAAGACCTGGCGCTGCACGCCGGCGGTACGGCAGGCAACGTCACCAGCGACGTCATGGTGGTGTCGGGCCGCGCCAAGTACGACGGCTTCGGCCGCGTCATCGAGCAGTCCTATCCCGTCACCGAGGCCATCGGCTCGGGGCCGGTGTTCAACCCGGCCTACGACGGCGTCACGCCGACCAAGACCACCTACGACATCCTCGACCGGCCGCTGACGGTCGCCAACCCGGCCAACGAGGTCACGAGCTTCGTCTATAACTTCGGGCCGGACCGGGCCGGTCAGCAGCAGTTCCGCACGCGCGTCACCGACGCCAAGGCGATCCCGCGCGAGCTGTTCCGCGACGTCGACGACGACATCACGTCAGTCAAGCTGCTGAACAACGGCGGCGGCCAGACGCTGTGGACCAGCTACGGCTACGATCCGCTGGACCAGATCGTCGAGGTCAAGGATGCCAAGAACAACCTGACCAAGGCCAAGTACGACAACTTCGGCCGCCGCATCGAGATCGATTCCCCCGACGCCGGCCGCACCGAGTTCGTGTTCGACCTCGCCGGCAACTTACACCAGAAGATCACCGCCAACCTGCGCGCGGCTAGCCAGCGCATCACGTACAATTACGACTTCAACCGCATCGCCACCGCCGTCTACCCGCAGTTCCCGGCCAACAACGCCACCTACACGTATGGTGCGCCGGGGGCTCCGTTCAACCGCGCCGGCCGCGCCTGGCAGATCCAGGCCGAGAGCGGCGTGCGTCAGCGCGACTTCGGTCCGCTGGGCGAGATCGTCAAGGAAGTGCGCACGGTGGATTCATTCACCGGGCCGGACCCGACCTACACCACGCTCTATCGCTACGACACGTGGAACCGGCTGCAGAGCCTCACCTACCCCGACGGCGAAGTGCTCGACTACGACTACGACTCGGGCGGCTTGGTCACCAAGATCAGCGGCGCCAAGTCGAACGACCAGTACGCCTACCTGAACTTCCTCGGCTACGACAAGTTCGAGGCCAGGACGCGCATGGCCTTGGGCAACGGCACCGTCAACACCTACGCCTATAACCCGCAGCACCGCCGCCTCAACGACCTGAAGGCAGCAACGGCCACCAACCGCACGTTCATGGACATGGACTACGGCTACGACCCGGTCGGCAACATCCTGTCGCTGGCCAACGTCGCCCCCATGCCGCCGTCGCCGTCGATCTCCGGCGGGCAGACCGCCTACACCTTCGGCTACGACGACCTGCATCAGCTGACGGCCTCGGCCGGCACCTACACGACGCTGCCGAACAAGACCGAGAAGTTCACGCTGTCGCTCGCCTACGACGAGATCCACAACATCACGTCGAAGGACCAGCTGGCCGGCTCGCTGAAAAACAACAACACGATCCAGCCCGACAAGAAGATCACCTACGACTGGGACTACGACTACGGCTCCACCAAGCCGCATGCCGCGACCCATATCGGCGATCGCACGTTCCTGTACGACCTGAACGGCAACCAGGCCGGCTGGGACAGCGACAAGTCGGGCCAGAAACGCCGCATCACGTGGGATGAAGAAAACCGCATCCAGACCATCACCGACGGTCCCACCTCCGAGTACAAGTACGACGAAGACACCAACCGCGTCATCAAGCGCCGTCCCGGCGGTGAGACGTTCTACATCAACCAGTTCTACGTCGATGCCGCGGGCCGCAACTCCAAGCACGTGTTCGCCGGCACGACGCGCATCACCACCAAGCTGGAGATGCCCTCACCCGGCGGCGGCGGCTTCGAGAAGTTCCAGTACTTCTACCACCCGGACCATCTCGGCTCGACGAGCTACGTCACCGACCAGCTCGGCCAGGTCGACCAGCACTACGAGACCTTCCCCTTCGGCGAAAGCTGGATCGAAGAAGCCACCGGCCAAGCCGACAAAGTCACCCCCTACCGCTTCACCGGCAAGGAGTGGGATTCCGAAACGCAGCTCTACTACTTCGGGGCAAGGTACTACGATCCGCGCACCAGCCTGTGGACCGCGATGGACCCGGCGTTGGGTGAGTACTTGAACGCCAGGAAGTCAAAGAATATTACGCCAAGCCTAACGACTAGTTGGAAGGCAAACGTGGATGGTACTGGAATGGGAGGTATGTTCGAGCCACGTAATCTCAACCTAGCAGCTTACGTACATCAAAATCCGTTAAAGTTGATTGATCCCGATGGGCGAGCAACGTTCCACCCGGAACACCCCGCTCGACGGATGAGAGGTGGGTCGCAGTTTCCTGCAGCGCATTGGAAAACCGAGGCGGGCGATACGCCGGCCAGCATCAGCAAGCAAACAGGTATACCGCTCTCTCGCGTTCGTCTGCCAAAAGGAAGCTATGGTGGAAATGGAGCAATCGTGACTACACCAGCCGCAGACAGCATATTGCCCGAAGGACTTCTGATTGAGCGGTCGAATCCGTCGGGCTTTTATGTTGAAGCCACCGGCAAGGTTGCGACACCTGCCGGAGGTGGGCTACTGGCAACAGGAAGCTTCTACGATTTTGAAAGCGGAAAGTGGCACGATTACGAAACCACTGGTTTCTCCGTCGGAGGAGATGCTAGCAGTGGGTGGTCGATGGGGTATTTTACCGACGGGTATGATAGCTTTAAGGGTAGGGCTCTGGATGTCGAAGGGTCCGCCTTCGGAGGCGACTTAGGCATTGCTTTTACGAAAAATGCGGAAGGTAAATGGGAGTTCGGATTCCACGCAGGCGTCTCCGCAGGCTTTACGGTGGGAGGCTCCTTTACCGGGACGCAGACAAAGGACGCTGACTGACCGCTAAGGATCAAATACTCCGATGAATAGCACTGTTCTGAAAGAAAAGGTGCTACAAATACGAACAGCCCTTATAGTGTTTCTCTTGATGCCGCTCTGGGTCTATACATTAGGCCCCCTGGGGGCAGTTATATCAATGCTGGCAATAGCAGTATTTATTGCCATTTCATCGACGGCACGGTGTCCGATGTGCAAAGATTTTATTTTGTCTAGGTACGCGAAAGTCCCGCCTATTTACGGCCCTGGAGTTTTCGTTCCGAAGGTCTGTGTGAACTGCGGCTTCGTGATTCCAGATAAGCCGAGTTTGGAGTAGCGTGCACTGCACTTGTACACTCATCACATCAAGGACTGCATCTACCGATTTCGGTCTGCTGGTTAGCCGAAGCCGAGATGTCTTGACTTGGCTCTACTTATGCATCGGGTTGTTTATCCTCGGTCCGTTGAACCACGCCTATCCTCCGTCATCCCGCCGCACATTGTCGGGCGCGAGGCCGTGCTGGGGTCGCGCGAGCAGCGGGAGCGTTCCGGATCTCTGGAGGATATCAGCGCTAGTCCAGGGTCTCGTCCAGCATGAAGGCGGTCACGCAAGCGACCGCTGGTATTGCTGGCTCTGCTGGCGGGAGGTTATCCCGGCCAACCTCCGGCGTGATGAACCGGCGGCGCAGTGGCAACGGTTCGAAATGAGGGCCCACCCTCGTTGAACGTGATGGGGCGGCGCGGCCGCATCCAATTCTTGAGACGAGGCCAACCCGCCCCGTCCCCGATCGCAACATATCCTCGAGGCATCCGCCTGCGGGGATGTCGCTGCTGTTCTCTTCGCGAGCAGGCTGCCGCCCGCACCCGCTTGGGAGGAGACCTCCCAAACCCTCCCTCATTTGTGTGCATCCGGCAAATTGAGAGGTGACCTCCTAGATCATCCAACTTTCTGAGACGCTTGAGCGCCAGCTCGGATCATCATCTGACTTTTCGCCTGGATGATCTCAAACTACGACGAGATCCACAACATCACGTCGAAGGACCAGCTGGCCGGCTCGCTGAAGAACAACAACACGATCCAGCCCGACAAGAAGATCACCTCTGTTTTCCGCTCTGCGCTGCGCGCAACCGCTCCGGCGATTGGGATTACGACTACGGCTCCACCAAGCCGCATGCCGCGACCCACAGCGCGGATGCCGTGTGGGCATCCGAAGCGCAATCAAGAATGGTGATCGGACGTTCCTCTACGATCTCAACGGCAACCAGGCCGGCTGGGACAGCGACAAGTCGGGCCAGAAGCGCCGCATCACGTGGGATGAAGAAAACCGCATCCAGACCATCACCGACGGTCCCACCTCCGAGTACAAGTACGACGAAGACACCAACCGCGTGATCAAGCGCCGTCCCGGCGGTGAGACGTTCTACGTCAACCAGTTCTACGTCGATGCCGCGGGCCGCAACTCCAAGCACGTGTTCGCCGGCACGACGCGGATCTCGACCAAACTCGAGATGCCCTCCAACGGCGGCGGCGGCTTCGAGAAGTTCCAGTATTTCTACCACCCCGACCATCTGGGCTCGACGAGCTACGTCACCGACCAACTCGGCCAGGTCGACCAGCACTACGAGACCTTCCCCTTCGGCGAAAGCTGGATCGAAGAAGCCACCGGCCAAGCCGACAAGGTCACGCCGTACCGCTTCACCGGCAAGGAATGGGACAGCGAAACCCAGCTCTACTACTTCGGCGCAAGGTACTACGACCCGCGCACGAGCGTGTGGGTGAGCCCGGACCCGATTATGGGCGACTACCTTAACGGCAATCCAAATCAAGGCGTATTCAATCCTGTCAAATTGGCACTAAACACCTATGCACAGAACCGGCCGCTGATATTGATTGATCCAAATGGTCTCTGCGAGAGCGGCCATTGGTCGACGTCCGGCGGTAACGCTAGGTGCTTAACTGTAGAACAAGTACCTTATTGGAATAGAGGTCCCATTCGCAGATTTTTCGGTGGGGTTTTTGGAGACACATATGCTGGCGCGAAGGCGCTGGTGACTGGAAGCCGATATGAGAGCAATCCATTAACTAATCGGGGTCTCAGCGGCAGCGAACTCCAAGATGCCAAGATGGGCGCTGTTCTAACTTTCTTTGCGCCGGGCATGAGTCGCGTTGCTGGTGGGGTCGACGATGTAGCTCGCGTGACGGTTTTCCGCGTAGAAGGTGCGGCTAATCAACGGCTATCAATCGAAGGAGGGCAGGTAGTAGTCGAAGGCAAGTCCATGCTATTCTTAAATGCAGGTCAAAGATCGAGGGCAGAAGAATTCTTAGCTAAGAGGCTTGATCAAGGCATGAGCGACGCGAAGGTTAAATCTTTCGACGTGCCTGAGTCATACTTGGATAAGCTGCGTTCTACTGCTGTGCCCGAGAGCATGGCGTCGACGTCGCCAAAAAGCCCACTATTAGTAGACCCGTCGAAAGCCCCAGATCAATATGGACTTCGGAAAGAGCAGATCAATGAACTCCGAGACGCAATTATACAAGGTTCGGGGAAAGTGGAGTGATTGCCATCGACCGAAAACAATATGTAAAAGCAGAACTAGCTCAACTTCAGGGGGACGAACCAGATGCTTTGCCAGAGCTGTTGCGAGTTCGCTTGGTTGGAAGGTCGGAAGAGGCTGCAAATGTTGTCGTTCAAAGGGTTAGTCACATTCTGCAGGTAGTTGACTGCACACTTCTTAATAATGCTGCTGCCGCAAACGTAGATTGGAGGGAAGTAGTACCGACTTGGTTTTTAACCGCGGTGATTCCCACTCTGACACCGGCCGAGCAACAGCAGCATTTAAGCTGGTGGAGAAACCTATCTGCCGAAGAAAAAGCACGTTACGAGATCACTCAGAAGTGGACGCTGGATGGTTGGCTTTATTGGATGGAGCCGGAGTTAAGACAATGGTTTATGCTTTCCTTGCATTACAGCGGGAAGGATCAAATTGGAGGTTTGATACGAGTATTGGAATGGCCGACACCTTGGGGTTCTTTGCGATGGCTTTTTAGAGCGGCTGGATGTTCGCAGTTGGAACTCGTTGATGACGAGCGTTGATCGTTCCCACCAGTCCCAAGACACAGAGCGTCTTTCAAGTTATCCCCGCCCTCACCGCACGGGGCGCGATCGATCCGTCCGGTTGAGTGGTAGGAACACGGTGCCCGGGACCCAAGCCTGATGGAGGCGATGACCCGGGAGTCCATGCTCGACCATCGTGAGGTTGGGTGCCGCGAGGCATGGCCTCTCACGATCGCCAGATGGCTCACCCCGCTACGCCAGCAACCTGAACAAGGCCATCGGCACCGAACACGCGGGAGAATGCGAGCCAGGATCAAAATGCCGTAACGCGGGCGCCGATGAGCGGCATCCCCAACCGGCGAGACCAGCTCGGGTGCGGGCCGGAAAGTCAGATCGTACGCGTGAAACAGCCCCGGACGTGAAGGGCGCTCTTGGTTGAGTGTGTGCCACCCATCAACGTATCGGGAGATCGCTGCGCAAAAGCGATGGGCCGGAGCTACGCTGGGCGGCGATCGGCACGGAGTTGTCGAAGCTGACAAAGAAGAAGAAGGTCAAGCTGCACGGAAAAAAAAACACGTCGCGTAATAGCTGCGTTACCGATATCAGCCCGCAGCGCCTTTTGCGAACCAAGACTTCAAAGCAAGCCCTTAAAAAAATTGGTCGGAGCGAGAGGATTTGAACCTCCGACCCCCAGTCCCCCAGACTGGTTTAGCTGAGATTGCGTGAGACCAACTGACACCGCCCGAGATAGCTATGTGACAGAATTTACTCAAAAATAATCCACGGCTTTGCGTCACCGGTTCCTATAAAACTCCTTGAAGGCCTGATTTTTTGGACCAAATATGGGACAAATTCTTGTCCGGGGGGCTAATGGGCGACCGACGTCTTACTGCTAATGCGAGGGTGATTCAGAAGGCCGTAAAGCAAGGTGCCTCAAGCAAGACCGGCATCGAGTATCGGATAGAGGGTGCCCGCGGACTCGTGCTGCTGGTGATGCCTAGCTGCCGTGCAACTTGGTATTTCCACTACGACGTTGAGGTAGGCAAACGGCGACGTCGTCGAAAGTTAAAGCTTGGGCGCGTAGACGCCATTTCCCTAGCAGACGCGTTGGTTAAGGCCCAAATGCTACGGGTCGAAGTGGCTGCCGGTTCCGATCCCGTCGCAGCGAAAGCAACTCGACGCGTGGCGCTGACCTTTGCAGAACTTGCTGAGCAGCGAATTGCAAACGGCGACCTCCGGGCGAGCACGAAGCAGGAATATCGCTTAGTTTTGGCGAAGGACGCGTTTCCCACTCTCGGCAACATTCCAGCAGCTGAGGTCACGCGCCAACACGTGGTCAGCGTCATAGATCCAATGGCGCAACGCGGCGCAACTCGTCGAGCAGACACAGCACGAGCAATGATTAGCTCGATTTTTAGTTTCGGCATTGACCGCGGTGTTGTTCAAGAGAATCCGGCCGCTGGGCTTCGCAGGCGGCACGACTATCAGCCGCGCGACGTTGTTCTGACGTCCAATCAATTGCGAAGGCTTTGGCTAGCGATGGAGACTGGCGACGCGGCAATGTCTCAGGTTGTTTCTAACATTGTTCGCCTCGCGGCCTTCACCGGGCAGAGGCGGGCAGAACTGGCTGGGCTTCGCCAAGTCGACATCGAGTGGAATGTAAACGCCCCATGCCTAATAATCACGCGCGGCCAAACCAAAAATCGCAACCAGCATCGCGTTCCACTTTCTCGGCAGGCCTACGCGGTGTGTTGCGCAGCTCGCGCAGCAGCAACGAACAGCAAATATTTATTTCCGGGGCCAGATAGCACGAGCATCCATCCGCGAAGTGTCAGCAAAGCAATGGAAAGGACTCGTTCATCGCTGGGTCTCGGGGGCGTCAACATCCATGATTTACGGCGCACCGTGGGATCACTGATGACGCAATATGGAGTGCCCAAGGAAGTCCGTGAGAGGGTATTGAATCATGGGGGGAAGCGAACCAGCAGTGTCACCGAGAGCGTTTACAGTTGGTATGACTACGAGCCAGAGAAACGTGCTGCTTTGGAACTGTGGGCCGACGCACTTGAGGCCCTTGTCAGCGGGACAGGAGCTGAGCTCGCTGATTATTCTAATCGATTGGCTTTGATGAAGGGGTCGTCTGTAGTGCGCATATCACCATCTGAAACTTGACTGCTGCCCTAGCTCCCGAAGTCAAAGAATTAAGAGCGAATTCAATACTCATTTCCACAATTCGCGGAACGTTCATGCTACACCATATCAATATGTTAGATTGCTAGTCGGAACGGAGTTCTAGGTAAGCGGTGCACCAATCGCGCCTCTTTCGGCACATGCTATTGGCCTCGCTCTGGTCTGCGCCAGCTAATGCGATTGCACCAGCTCCAGATTTGCGTCCCGATAATTCCGCAAAATGCAAACAGCGCGGCCCACCGCACCCGCGCACCGTCTCGCATCTTCGGTCGCGAAAGCGTTTCAAGAATTCGACGACGCCGGGGGCATGAAACTATTCCGTACGACGAGCGCGTGGTTGACGTGATGGAAGAGCAGATGAAGTTAACTTTTGTCAGGCGCGATCGCTACGGTTTACCTCGTTGACCGCTACAGCGAACGCAAAGAGAGCGCTGAGGAATTGCATAGGCGTCAACCTTACGAACACCGTTTAAACGACGACTGCACGCTAGCTCAATCGCTGGCGGCCACTGCCGCGCACTGCAGCTAACGTGCGCGGATGTCGAACGTTCATGAAGCAATCCGTTTGGCTGATCCGGTCAGGCACAAAGGGGCGACACGCCGGGACATAACAAGTTGGGAAGCTGACATCGGCCGTCCCGTAAGATAGCCCTGGAATTCTGTGCATCCGGCCGCACATAAACCCAGCCACTGTTCGTCTGTCTCGACGCCTTCCGCTATGACGCGGACTTCCAGAGCTTGTGCGAGCGTGACGATCGCCTCAATCAGTGCCTTTGCCTTGTGACTCTTTCCGAGTGCGAGGACAAAGGATCGGTCAATTTTTAACTTGTCCACGGGAAAGCGGCTCAGATAGCTCAGGCTGGAATATCCGGTTCCAAAATCGTCGAGCGCGACGGACAGGCCGGCTGCGCGAAGGCTGGCAAGGTTGGCTGTGACCACCTCAAGTTCAGACAGAAGAACGCCTTCCGTTAATTCGATCTCGAATTTCGCGGGATCCACGCCGGCAGATACGATCATGCCGATCATCTGCGTCGCAAAGTCCTCAGATCGAAGCTGGCTAGCCGAAATGTTTATGGCTGTCTTAAGATCAGGCCAATGCTTGCTATCCTCCAGAGCCTTCCTGATCGTTAAATCGCCGAGCTGGGATATGAGCCCAGCATCCTCGGCTACGCCGACAAAAACGGAGGGCGATATGGCGCCGTGCGCAGCCCTGCTCCATCTGACAAGCGCCTCGACGCCGATCATCGTTCCGAGCCGATCGAATTGAGGCTGATAGACCATTTCCAGCCGGCCAGACGCGATGTCGAGGCGCAGCTCTTCCAACAGGTCATTTCTCTCTTGCAGTTCATGATCGGTCGCAGGATCGTATATCTGAGCGCAGCCTGCCGTCTTTGCGAACCTGAGAGCGACATCAGCGCGGCGGAAGACCTCGAGAGCATCGCTCCTACCATCGTCCGCGATGGCTGAACCGATACTGGTGCTCAACGACTTTTGACCAACGCTAAGCCGGTAAGGTTGCAGCAGCCTGGCCTGCAATCTCTTCACAAACTCCTCCGCGCCGTCTCCACCTCCTGAAAACTGCAATACGCCGAATCCATCACCGCTCGTACGCACGCAGATATCTTTCGGCGAACACTCGGATCGGCAGCGGCGCGCAGCCTCCTTGAGAATTTCATCCCCAATCGAATGGCCGTACAGGTCATTGATTTGTTTGAATTGGTCGAGGTCAATGCTGTGATAGGCCGGTTTCAAGCCCAGCTCTCGTGCCGCCTTCAAAAGGTCCGGCGCCGTCAATTCCAGGAAGGCTCGATTGTGCAGGCTGGTCAGCGCATCATTATACGCGAGATCGATGGCCCTGCGTTCGCTGCCAAGCAGATCGTTCTCTGCGCGTTGAGACCTCGCGTAGAAATAGACCGTCCCCGAAAAAAGCCCAAGCATCACAATTACGGCCCACGGAAGTGTAGTCGAAAGCAAGGCCATGCCGGGAAGATGCGGACGCCAGTGGATAGTGGCGATCGCAGCACCCAGATCGTCCCGTATTACCGCGTGCGCCAGCCCGCTGTGATTTAAAGACCGGCCGCGCTCAATCGCGATCCCATCCAGCATATATCGGTTACCGAGTTGCTGCAGAAGGGAGGTGTCGAGCTCGCGGCCTATTACAATTATTGGGGCCCGGTCCTGCGTAATCCGCATTTTTCCAAAATCAGATTGGACCAGAGTTGCCGAAACGAAAAAGATTCTGCCTGCTGTCTCAACGAAGGAAGAAGCCTGGATCGGAGCGCGCAGAGTTTCTTCGCGGTCATTGGTCAAGAGGCGCGTGCGCAGCTCTTCCTGCGACCGTATGCTATGCCTGAGCTCTGACAGGCGATGCCAGATTGGTCCCGCCGGCGACAAACTCGCGTCTGCACCGTCCACCATAGCATAGACAGGCTTGTCCATCGCATCGATGACCAATGCGAATGCCGCCTTCATCGTCGCCTTGAAAAATATTCCAACGTTGTCGTGAGCCCAAGCGCTGTCGAAGCTGTTATCCAGATTTTTGACAGCCTCGTCCCAAACCGCGTTTGGCACGACTTGGGATTGCAGCTCAGCGCCGAGCGAGATCAGCCCGTTGCGTACAACAGCTTCGTCGCGGGATTTTAAGCCAAGATCGGCTTTCTCGGCCATGGTGGCAAGGGCCAAGGCAAGCACTGCAAGAGTTATGAGCCCCGTCGTGATCAGGAGCAGAATCCTGCTCGAAGCATGAATAATGGACATGAAAATACTTCTTCGAAATCGGATGAAAAACGCGGGCCCGGTCGCTCTTCAGCAATCCGGGCCCTTAACTGTCAGGCAGCAGCGGCAGATCGGGTTGGCGCCACAGACTTCCTCGTCGTGGCCAAAAACGCTAGCCCGGCGGCTTCTCCGCTTGTCCAGACCACGCGGGCACGCGTGTCCCCATCACGTGCCGACAGCGTTACTTCCTCGCCTTCGGTCACCGGGACCGGCACGATGATCTTGGCGCCGGAGGGACTGAGATTATGAACGATCGTGGGATGCGATTTGCCGCGTATCGTCAGACTAGCTTTAACCTCCACATCGTCCCTGTGCTCGCTGCGACGGTCCTCAAGGTCAGCCCCCACCACACCAACAAAGTCGTCGACCGCTTCTGAGATTTGTTCCCCTGCTCGCGAAACCGCATGAGCCGTTCCTGCAATCGCAACGGCCGCCTCGTTGGTCTGTGCTGCCGCTTGACTGACCTGTCCGATGCTTGCATGCGCTTGCCGGCTGTTCCCGGCAGCGGTTGAAACCCGTTGAGCGATTTCTTGGGTGGCAGCAGTCTGCTCCTCAACGGCCGAGGCGATCGCAATCGTCATTTCGTTGATCTCGTTCATCCTCGTCGCAATTTCCCGTACAGACCCAGACGTGAGCTGGGTGGCTTCCTGCATCGAGCGGATTTGCTGGTCGACCTCTTCGGTTGCTCTTGCCGTCTGCGACGCGAGGGCTTTGACTTCCGCAGCGACTACCGCAAAACCCTTGCCGGCATCCCCGGCTCGGGCGGCCTCTATCGTAGCATTCAGGGCAAGAAGGTTGGTCTGGTCTGCAATCGCGCGAATTTGTCCGACAATTGAACCCACGCGTTCCGCACTCATAACAAATGTGCAAACATCCTGGTCGGTCTTAGCCGCTGCGGCGGTCGCTACAGACACTATTTCCGATGCACGGTTCGCCTGCGCAGAAATCTCTCGGATCGAAGCGCCAAGTTCCTCCGTCGCCGCGGCTACCGCCTCGGCATTGCTTTGCGCAGCATCAGATGCTCTGCTTGCCACGTCCGCGCTTTCGGCGGTTGTATCTGAAGCCGTTGTCAGAACGCTGGCAGACGCGATCATCGCTTCATTTTGAGAGTGGAGGCCCTGTAACACCGATTTGCTTATGTCGAGGAATTTTTGAACGCCGGCGGACAAGGATTTCTGCCTTAGCCTCTCTGCCTCATATGCTTCATTGGCCGCTAGCTCGAGCCTCCTGCGCTCAATCGCACCCGCTTTGAAGATATCAAGCGCGCAAAGCATCTCACCGATTTCATCGCTCCGCTTATTTTCAGGAACAACCGCGGCAAGGTCTCCGCCCGCGAGTTGCCGCATCGCCGCAGTTACGCCTGTCAGCGGTTTCAGCACCCAGCGCATCATTCCTATGATGCTGGCAACGACGATTAGCAGCACGAAGAGACAGACTGACGAGATAAGCGCCGTGACCGCCGTTTCAGTCCAGCCGGCCTGCGTTTCCTCCACTCCGACCATTTCCGTCGCGCCGCTAATTACGTTGTCGATAGCAGCGCGGTGCTCTTCGTAAGCCTGGGTCAGGTCATCGAAAGCCTTACGCGCGTTTGCAGAGTCACCGCCTCTAAGGGCAGGAAAGAATACGTCTTCCGCAATGCGCCAGAACCTCAGTGCCGGCTCATGCGAGTCGGTCAGGAGGTTTGTCCGCAACTTCTCCGGCAGCACCTGGTCTGCCCAGAAGACGTGGCGCGTATTGTACTCCTGGTGCAGCTTTTCCAGTCGCGCGGAACTTTTATCGACGCGCTCCGGATCACGGTAAGCTCTCGTGATCTCAAGATAGCTCTCAACCAGATACTCTGGCGGCGGAAGCACGTCCGCCAACAGGTCCTTGGCGAGGACGATCCGATTATAGATGGGGCCGCCAACGATAATCTGCCGCCCGCCCAGAAACGCGGCCCCAAACACGGCAAGAAGCCCGACTACGATTGCAAAACCTCCCAGGCGGCCGTACGTCTGGATTCTGATCTTATTAAGTGCCATTTGCCCCTCTGAGCGATTTTTGTTGTGCGACCCTGACACCACGAAAACATCCGGCCAGTTAAGCGTGGATAAATTTCGCTAGGCAAAACCGCCACATAGCCCGTCTGGGCTAATTGTCCGTCTAAGCCGTGCAGGGCAGAGTTCCGCCGCAGTTGTGCCGGGGGGCGCCATAAACAAAACGGGGGGACTCGGGTGCCACTGTCACCGATTGATCAGTTCGAACTAGACGCCGTCCGGAGGCTCATCGCTCCGCCAGACTTTGCCGCTTTAATGAAAGGCTTCCGAAACGAAATCGAGCGATCACAAATCGAACTGCGAACTGCAGATACGCCGACGGCCATCGAGCGTGTTTGCCATCGATTGATCGGCGTTTCGGCGCCCATCGGCTTGCGGGACCTTGCGGCGAAAGCCCGCGAGGCGCAGAGGCTGGCGCGCGAACGGTCGTCCCATCCTGCGCAGGCGGTACCTCTCGCAGAACTGGAAGACGCAATGTCCGTCGCAATCGAGGCTCTCGACGATGTCCTGGCCTAGCCTGAGGCGCTACCTCGATCCGGCTGGCGGAGCAGTGCCGGGGTTTCAGGCCGGTGCATTTCTGCTCGCGTTCATCCTAACGGCGCTGATTTCGATCGAATTCACGCGCTTTTCGGGAAATGTTGCAGCGCTGTGGCCGGCGAATGGCGTCTTGTGCGCAGCTCTTTTCAGACTTGATCGATCACTGGATCGAGCGATTTTCCTGGGTCTTGCTATCGTCTTCAACACCTGTGTGAACTTGATGTCGGGGCAGGTGCTTGCGGTGAGCGCTGCGATGGGCGCGATCAATGCTCTCGATGCGCTGATAGCGTTCCAACTGATTGACCGCTTCTGTCCGACGGTTTTCAAGTTCGACGACACGCGCCAACTTATGCGCTTCAGCCTCATCGCAGTGGTTGCGCCGACCATCCCGGCACTGTTGGCAGCGGCCTCTTTAACGATGCAGTTCGGTTCAGACTTCTATGAAAATTACCGCATCTGGCATGTAGGCGATGCGCTTGGTCTTATCCTGGTCGTTCCAGCGATCAAGCTGTGGCTCAACCGAAGCCAGCACCACGGGATTGGTCGACCAACACTGCAAGTAATCGCGTACTTCGCGCTGCTGGTGACGATCCAGATTTTCGTATTCAGCCAAACCACTTATCCCTTATTATTCCTGCTTTTGCCCGTCCTGACGCTCATTGCATTCCAGCTGGGACCGGTCTGGACCGCCTTCGCAACATTGCTTTGCTCGATCATTGCATTCGGCTTCACTGCACGAGGGCTAGGGCCTGCGGCGCTGATACCAGGCGCCGATCTGATCGAGCGCGTGCAGTTCGTGCAGTTTTTTATTAGTGTCGTTTTCCTGACGTCTCTCCCTGCTGCCTATACCCTGGCTCAGCAATCGCACATGAGAGAGCAGCTCCTTAAAGGTGAAAGCGACCTGCGTCTCGCAAAAGAGCACGCCGAGCTAGCGCTTTCGGCGAAGTCAGAATTTCTAGCAACTATGAGCCATGAGATCAGGACACCACTCAATAGCATCGTCGGGTACTCCGAGCTCGGCCTGCGAAGGCCAGATTTGACCCCCGAGCTTCGAAATGATCTCTCAATTATCAAAGATGCGAGCGTATCACTCCACGCAATCGTGAACGACATCCTCGACTACTCTACGATCGAAGCCGGTCAACTCAGATTTATCGCTACAAGTTTTTGCCTTGGCGATCTCGTCGCAAAGTGCATCGAGCTCACATCGGTGACCGCCGACGCGAAAGGGCTAATTGTTGTTGTCAGGATCGACGAGCAAGTACGCCGGTTATGGGTTATCGCTGACGAGCAACGTCTGCGCCAAGTGCTGCTTAATCTTCTCAGCAATGCCATTAAGTACACTGAAGCCGGGCAGATTTCTTGCAGCGTCACTCTGATTTCAGAGGCGGTGAGGAGCTCCGTCGTTCGCTTCTCAATTACCGATACCGGTCTTGGGATATCGGAAAAGGGCCAGCAAGGCTTGTTCCAAAGGTTCACTCAACTTGAAACCGGACGGCAACGACGGTTTGGCGGGACGGGACTCGGTCTCGCTATTAGCGATCGGCTGGTGCGGCAGATGGGGGGAAGAATCGAACTTCAATCGGCGGTAGGCCTCGGATCAACTTTCTGGTTCGACCTGCATATGAAGCATTGCGAAAGTTTGGAGGAACGCGCGGAAGTGCCTTCTACGAGTGGCAACCCGCAAAAGTCTCTCTACGTTCTCGTTGTTGATGATTTAAAGCCGACCCGCGACCTGACGCTGGCTGTTCTGGCTCAGGCGGGGCACCGGGCACTGGGCGCAGCAAGTGGAGCCGAAGCAATCCGCATGGTGCAGGCTGAGCCGGTTGACCTCGTTTTGATGGATGTCCAGATGCCGGAGATGGATGGTCTTGCGGCTACACGCGCGATCCGCGGACTTGGTGGCCGCCATCGGGACATGCCGATCATTGCTATGACGGCAAATGTTCTCTCCGAAGAAATAGAGCTTTGCATTCAGTCTGGAATGAATGACCACATCGGTAAACCATTTTCATGGGCTGATCTGTTATTGAAGATCGAGCGTCAGGCTAGGAACGACAAGTCGCTGCCTACAGAAATACTTTGGCCTTGAGCAAAAGCTGAGTTCTGCTCCGTGCGCCGAAGATCGCGAACATCGCTGACATATGTATCTTCACAGTGTTGGGCGCGATCCCTAGGTCTAAAGCGATTTCCTTATTGCTCATGCCGCGCTCCACGCGTGCGAGCACCTCGCGCTGTCGCGAAGTGAGCGACAATGGGGGCTCAGCCGTTTCAAGGGGCCAAGCTTCATCAGCCGCCAGCACCTGCTGCACTTCGTCCATCATTCTTTGAAGCGACCACGCTTTCGGGATAAAGGCGTTGATCCCCGCCGCACGAACCTTACCGATTTCGGTCTCATCTTCGAGCGCCGAAATCACGATAATGAGAAGGTCTGGAAAGGTCGCGCGAAGTGTCGCGACCGATACCTCGCCTTTCATGCCAGGCATATCAAGGTCGAGCATCGCAGTAGTGAACTGGCCCTCGGAGAGCTTTTGCATCATCTCGCCGAAGTCCGCGGCCTCATCTACATCGACGATCCGCCGCGATTTGAGCACAAGCTTGAGCCCGGCGCGGAAGACTTCGTGGTCGTCCGCCACCAGCACACGATGTTGAGATGCCCGCATATGCGTCCCGATGAATCGACAGTGTCAAATTTATGATACACTAACCCGTGGCCGGCGCAGCATCGTACGGCGGAGGACAGCCAATGGATGCTTCCGATTTCCGCGTACTCGGGGCCTTACTGCCGGCCGAATAAAAATCCCGGCGCATATCACCATTCATCGCGGCGGATGCGGTTCAACCAGCTGCTATTTCTAGACTCTTGACCTCCATCAAGGATAACTTTTGCCGAATGAGTGATCCTTTGCCCAAGCAAAGGAGATGACGATGACGCACTTGATGAAGGCCGCGATAGTGAGGGAGTTCAAATCCCCGCTCACGCTCGAACGCGTACCAATCCCCGAACCCGGGCTAGGAGAACTGCTGGTCAAGGTCATGGCCTGCGGGGTCTGCCACACCGATCTTCACGCTGCCGATGGCGACTGGCCGATCAAGCCGAAGCTGCCCTTCATACCCGGTCACGAAATCGCCGGAGTGGTCGTGGCGCTCGGCGTTGGCGTCAAAAATTTTGCAACTGGCGATGCGGTCGGCGTCCCCTGGCTTCATGATGCGTGCCGGTCGTGCGAATATTGCGAAAGTGGGTGGGAAAGCCTGTGCGAGCACCAGCACAATACCGGTTACAGCTGTAACGGCGGTTTCGCCGAGTACGTCGTAGCGAACGCCGCTTTCGCGGCACGCCTGCCAAGAGGCGTCAACTTTGCCTCAATCGCGCCGATTCTTTGCGCAGGTGTTACTAGTTTCAAAGGTATCAAGGAGACTGAAGTTCGCGCGGGAGAGTGGATCGTCATTTCAGGTGTCGGCGGGCTAGGCCATCTCGCGATCCAGTACGCGAAAGCGATGGGCCTGCACGTTGCCGCTGTCGATATTACTTCCGACAAATTGGGCCTCGCCAAGCGATCCGGCGCTGACCTTGTGGTCGACGGCCGGGCACCGGATGCTATCCCGCAACTCTTGGCTCGGACGAGCGGCGGCGCCCACGGTGCGCTTGTAACCGCGACATCTCCTGACGCTTTCTCGCAAGCCCTCTCTTTGGTAAGGCGCAAGGGCACCGTTTGTATTGTCGGCCTGCCCCCCGGCAATTTTGACACGCCCATCTTCGATGTGGTCTTGAAGCGACTTACCATTCGCGGATCGATTGTCGGGACAAGACGCGACCTGGATGAAGCGATTGCATTCGCTGCCGAAGGCAAGGTCCACGCCGATGTCAGCACGGCCCCCCTCGGCGACATCAATAGGATTTTCGACGCGATGCGACGCGGCCGGATCGAGGGCCGTATCGTCGTTCAGCCCCATGCGGATGCCGTGCAAGGCACGGGAGACCTATACGCTGCTTGAGAGCGAAGGCCTGTGCTCACCGCAGCAACGGATGGACGGGGTGGAGGCCGGCGAAGCTTCTAAACACCACAGGCGGGGCCCAATACTAAAGCAAGGTCTTCAGCGTCCCGGAATTCGGGCAGTAGCTGTCCCAGCCGGCCGGAACTGCACTATCCTTGAAATCGCTCGCGCAGCGTTTTTTCTCGCCGCACTGGGAACATGTCGTGAAAAGATTGGCCAGAACATCAGGACAGGCTTCACGTAATTTGTCCTGATCAACTGAGAGGCTATGTAGTCGCTGATCGAGCAGCGCGCACGGTCTTTCAGAAACATCCAGGTCCGGTGCCCGTATGGCCTCAGCGACAAGAGCTGTTTCATAACCTTGGGCGATATCAAGTGGCATCAGTAGTCCCGCGCTGGCTCCGCGCCACGTGTCGATCAATGCGCGCAAGCGTCCAGGCATGGCCGTTACTCCTCATTATTGACCGAGTACGGCGGGCCGCGCCGACGTTCACCGGCAAGCCGGATTGGTCACTTTTCCCGTCGGCGTGAGGGAATGCGCGGCCGCCACCCCTCATGGCTAAATCTGGTTCAGGCGCCCGGCTTTGATCTTAGTCAAACGTTCCGGAGCATTTCACGGTCTGATCTAAATCAAAGCCGAACGGCGCCTGCGTCTCCATGGTTCGACGTCACGTCGGAGGGAGGGCGAAATGCAGGACACAAGCGTTGAATGGCGCGCTTTCATGGATGCGATGGCGGCCGGAGTGGCGGTGCTGTGTACGGCCATCGGCATCGTCTACGGCTTTGGATCGCCCGACCCCGCCATGTCCTTCCACGGCTTTGTCTTTGCGGCGGGCAGCATCGCGGCCTGCGCCTTTATTATTCCGTCTATGTTCGAAGGAGCCAGAGACACCGAGCTGTATTTCGATGGGCCAATTCGCTTCACCGTGATCGCCGCCGTATTTTGGGGCATCGCCGGTTTTTTTATCGGCGACGTCATAGCCTGGCAGCTGGCGTTCCCTCAGTTAAACCTCGATCTGCCCTGGACAAGCTTCGGCCGCTTGCGTCCTCTTCACACCTCAGCCGTCATCTTCGCCTTCGGCGGCAATGTTCTCATTGGCACCTCTTTTTATGTCGTGCAACGCACGTGCCACGCGCGGATGCCTGGAAAGTGGCTGCCGTGGTTCGTGGTTGCGGGTTACAACTTGTTTATCGTGATCGCCGGCACGGGCTACCTGCTTGGTGTGACTGAGGGCAAAGAATACGCCGAACCGGAATGGTACGCCGACATCTGGCTAACGATCATTTGGGTCGCTTATCTCGGCGTCTTCCTGGGCACCATCATGCGGCGCAAAGAGCCGCACATCTACGTGGCGAACTGGTTCTATCTCGGCTTCATCGTCACGGTCGCGATGCTTCACATCGTGAACAATCTCGCTATCCCGGTGTCCTGGTGGGGGACGAAAAGTTACGTCATTTATTCCGGCGTTCAGGACGCGATGACGCAATGGTGGTACGGGCACAACGCAGTCGGGTTCTTTCTGACGGCAGGCTTTCTCGGCATCATGTATTACTTCCTGCCAAAAAGAGCAGAGAGGCCCATCTACTCGTACCGACTTTCGATCGTGCATTTTTGGTCGCTGATATTTCTGTATATCTGGGCCGGGCCGCACCACCTCCATTACACAGCTCTTCCTGACTGGGCTCAGACGCTCGGCGCCACGTTCTCCATCATGTTGTGGATGCCGTCTTGGGGCGGCATGATCAACGGCCTTATGACGCTGTCGGGCGCATGGGACAAGCTTCGTACCGACCCCGTTCTAAGGCTCCTCGCAATCTCCGTAGCGTTTTACGGCATGAGCACCTTCGAGGGACCGCTCATGAGCATCAGGACCGTAAACTCCCTTTCCCATTACACCGACTGGACCATCGGCCATGTTCACTCCGGTGCGCTCGGCTGGGTTGCGATGATTTCGTTCGGAGCGATCTATTGCCTTGTGCCGTGGCTTTGGAACCGGCGCGCGCTCTATTCGATGAAGCTCGTCGAGTGGCACTTCTGGGTTTCGACGATCGGGATCGTGCTCTACATCACATCGATGTGGGTTGCCGGGATCATGCAGGGCTTGATGTGGCGCGCCTACGACAAGCTTGGCCTTCTCAGCTACTCGTTCGTCGAAACAGTCGAGGCGATGCATCCCTATTACATCATCAGAGCCGTCGGCGGCGCCCTGTTCGTAATCGGCAGTTTCATAATGGCCTACAACGTCTGGCGCACGGCTCGAGGAGATGTACCTCGGGACGCGCACGACCAGCCTCGTGTGGCTGCCGCTCCCGCTCTCCGCGTCCAGGCAGCAGAGTAGGAGATCAGCCAATGAAACACGAAGTCTTCGAAAAGAACTCCATCCTCCTCCTGGTTTGTGCCCTCATCGTCGTTTCAATCGGCGGCATTGTGCAGATAGCGCCATTGTTCTGGGTCGACAGTACGATCGAGAAGGTAAAGGGCATGCGCCCTTACACGCCGCTGGAACTCGCAGGACGAGACATCTATGTCCGCGAAGGTTGTTATGCGTGCCACAGCCAGATGATCCGCACGCTCAAGGACGAAGTTGAGCGCTACGGACACTACAGCCTTGCCGCTGAAAGTATGTACGACCACCCCTTCCAGTGGGGTTCGAAAAGAACCGGGCCGGATCTCGCCCGGGTCGGTGGCAAGTATTCCGATCAGTGGCACGCCGAGCACTTGCTGAACCCAAGAGGCATCGTTCCCGAGAGCATCATGCCTTCTTACCCTTGGCTGAAGGAAGCGAAACTCGATCCATCGAGGGCCGCCGAGGGACTTAAGGTAATGCGCGCAATGGGCGTCCCATACACGGACGAGATGATTGCGCATGCTGCAAAAGACTTGTCCGGCCAGAGCAGGCCAGACAGCGACGATGCCGCCGGCGTAGCCGGGCGCTACCCGAAGATCAAGGTCTCCGACTTCGATGGCAAGCCTGACGACGTCACCGAGCTCGACGCCGTGATCGCCTACCTGCAGATGCTCGGAACGCTAGTCGACTTCGCTATCTTCGACGCATCCGGCCCCAACTTGCGCTAGAGGCACCAATGACAACGGCAAGCTACGACATAGTCGCACGGATCTGCATGGTCAGCTCACTCCTGCTGTTCGTAACCTTCTTCCTGTTCGTTCTAATCTACGTCATCCGGTTCACGCGTGCAGATACGCTCAAGCAGGTGCAAGCGCTTGCGCTCGACCTTCCGGAACAGGGAGGTGGAGCATGAAGCGCGATGTCGATGAACACACTGGCGTCGAGACCACCGGCCACGTCTGGGATGACGATCTGCGGGAGCTGAACAATCCGCTTCCGAGATGGTGGTTGACGGTCTTCTACGCCTGCATCGCATGGGCTATCGCGTATTGGGTTCTTTATCCGGCGTGGCCGGGAATTCACGGGTATACTTCTGGCCTGCTCGGATATAGTTCGCGTCAGAGCGTGACGTCGGCCGTCGCCGAGGGCGCCGCAGCGCGCGCGGATCTCAGACAATCCCTCGTCAGTAAGCCTCTTGCGGAAATCAAGGCCAACGAAACGCTCTACAGGTTCGCAACCGCTACAGGCGCGTCAGTCTTCGCCAACAACTGCGCACCCTGTCATGGTCGCGGCGCGCAGGGTTCGCAAGGCTATCCGAACTTAAACGATGATGATTGGCTTTGGGGCGGGACGCTCGACGAAATCTACCGCACGATCCAGTTTGGTATAAGGTCGGACCATCCGGACACTCATACGACGGATATGCCGCGGTTCGGCGCGGACAAGTTGTTAGAGCCAAAGCAGATCGATGACGCCGCCGAATTCGTGCTGTCACTCTCCGGCCGCTCAAGCGACGAGGTTGCAGCTGCGCGCGGCAAGCAAATATTCGCGGACAATTGCGCGGGGTGCCACGGCGATATGGCACTCGGCAACAAGGATATGGGTGCGCCAAGTCTTGCAGATCAGATCTGGCTTTACGGCGGACAGAAGGCGGACGTTCGCGCATCAATTCATGGCGGACGGGGAGGCAAAATGCCGGCGTGGACAACGCGCCTAAATGAATCTTCAGTGCGAGCGCTCGCTCTTTACGTCGCCAGTCTTGGCGGCAGCAAGTAGCGGATACGCACATGCTGATGAAGCCCACAACCCCGGTTACCGATCTCGAGAAGCCGAAGGTCAGCCTTTTTGCTCCGCGCCGCAAAATCTACCCCAAGCTCGCGCATGGGAACTACCGCCGTTTAAAGTGGATCCTCATGGCGTTCACCTTGGGGATCTACTACTCGGTGCCTTGGCTCAGGTGGGACCGGGGTGCGGAGATGCCTGGTCAAGCCGTGCTTCTCGACATGGCACAGGAACGCTTCTTCCTCTTCGGCCTCGAAATCTGGCCGCAAGAATTCTATTACGTCACCGGGCTTCTCATTCTCGCCTCGCTCGGTCTGTTTCTCGTCACCGCTCTCGCAGGAAGGGTGTGGTGCGGCTATTTCTGTCCACAAACCGTGTGGACGGATCTAATGATTGCCGTCGAGAGATTTTGGGAGGGTGACCGCAACGCACGCCTGCGTCTCGACTCGGCGCCGCTCGTAAAACGACTCCTCAAACGCTCGCTCACCCATGCTTCCTGGCTGGTGATTGCGCTTTTAACCGGCGGCGCCTTCGTCTTTTACTTTGCCGATGCGCCGACATTGCTACCGCAGCTGATTACCGGCTCTGCGCCGAATGAAGCCTACATTTTCGTAGGGATCTTCACATTCACGACATACCTTCTAGGCGGCATCGCGCGAGAGCAGGTCTGCACGTACATGTGCCCGTGGCCGCGAATCCAAGGCGCGCTTGTTGATCAGGATACTTTCCTTGTTACCTATCGGAATTATAGGGGTGAGCCACGCGGGCCGCACCATAAAGGAGCAAGCTGGGAAGGACGAGGCGACTGCGTTGACTGCCGCGCCTGCGTCGCGGTCTGCCCTACCGGAATAGATATCCGGGACGGTGCACAGCTTGAATGCCTTCAGTGCGCTCTTTGCATCGACGCTTGCAACGAAATCATGCCGAGGGTCGGCCGGCCCACGGGCTTGATTGCCTACGATACGATCGCCAATCAGAAAGCTGCGGGAGGTGGCGGCGTAACAATGCCAAGGCTTCTGCGCCCCAGAACAATTCTTTACTCGAGCCTTATCGCCATCGCCGGCTCCATCATGCTGATTGCCCTGTTGTTGCGAAACGACTTTGAAGTAACAGTGCTGCCGGACAGGAATCCGCTGTTTGTCAGGCTCTCGAATGGCGACGTCCGTAACGGCTACACGCTGAAGATATTGAACAAGCAGTACCGGACGCGGCATTTTGCGCTGACGTTACGCAATCCCGAAGAAGGACGGCTGTCGGTCGACAATCAAAACACCGGATACCTCAGGGTACCGCCGGACATCCTGCGCGAGTTCAAAGTCTACGTTGCCGTTTCCAAAAACGCGCAGAACGACGCCGTGATCCTCGATATTCACGATCCCGTCTCTGGCGCGTCCGTTACGCACGTCGCCAGCTTCAGGAGACCGCAAGGATGACAGAAAGCTCTCGGGATACATTCGTACTGACGGGAAACGCGGTTGCGGGCCTGTGTGTCGCCTTTTTTGCCGTGATCATCTCCGTGAATATCTGCCTTGCATGGTTTGCGATCGCCACAAATAGCGGAGAGGTTGCAACCGAGCCCTACCGCAAAGGCCTTCATTACAACGACCGCATCGCTGCAGACGAGCGGCAAGCTGGCCTCGGGTGGAAGCAGTCTGTTGAATTAGAGCACGGCGGCCGCTTGCTGCGCGTCACCATTACGGACAGGCAAAATCTGCGAGTACGTCACCTGTCGCTTGCAGGAACGATAGCCCATCCCGCTACTCGCAAGGGAGAAGCGACGCTGTCATTCCATGAAGCCGACGACGGATCCTATTTGAGCGAAGTCGTCTTAAGCCCCGGCGGGTACATCGCAGACATCACAGCAAAGACAGCAGCCGATCCAGATACTTTGAGCTTCAGGGGGAGGCAGCGGCTATGGCTCAATCCCTGATCTTATCGGCGACGACCACATCCGAAGCCACATCCCGTGACACCGTGCTCGCAGTGGAGAACATGGATTGTGGTGCTTGCATTTTTCCCGTCGAAGCTGCCCTGCGGGGCGTTCCCGGTGTCGAGACGGTGCGGGCCAACCTCTCGTTGCGGAGGGTCAGGGTCAAATACGATCCGCTGATTGCGGGCGGCGACCTGTTCATTCGCGCGCTCGACAAAGCTGGATTTGTTGCAGCGGAGTTGACGGGGACCGAGCAGGCGCTGCAGCACAGCGATTTGCTTCCCCGGCTGGGAGTCGCAGCGTTCGCCGCCATGAACATCATGTTGTTGTCGGTCTCGGTCTGGTCAGGCGCCGGGGCCGATATGGACGTGTCTACTCAGGCTCTTTTTCATCGTCTGTCGGCGCTCATCGCAATACCGGCGGTGGCCTATGCCGGCGTCCCATTTTTCACGTCTGCGATTAAGGCGCTTTCATCCCGCCGTCTCAATATGGATGTCCCGATATCGCTCGGCGTGGTGCTCGCCACGGCAATGAGCATCTTCCAAACCATTCGCGGCAACGATCAGGTCTATTTTGATGCGGCCGTTACTCTGCTTGCCTTTCTCCTCGCCGGCCGGCTTCTTGACCGGCATATGCGCCAGCGCGCGGAGAGCGCCGTTGGCAATCTCCTCGGTCTAAAGGTTGCCTCTGCGTTCATCCTCAATATTGACGGATCACAGGCGCGCCTGCCGGTTCGGGACCTGCGGCCTGGCATGAGCCTGCTGTCTTCGGCCGGCGAGAGGATCGCGGCGGATGGTGTGATCCGCGCTGGCAGCAGCGAGATCGATGAAAGCCTGATTACAGGGGAGGGTGCGCCGCGCAGCGCGAAACCCGGCGACCTCGTCTACGCGGGGACGATCAATCTCGGCGACGCTTTGACGATCGAGGTGACGTCTGCCGATGATCAATCGCTGCTCTCGCAGATCATCGCGATGATGTCGGTAGCTGAACAGTCGAAAGGGCGCTATATCAGGCTCGCAGACCGAGCAGCGCGCATTTATGCACCCTTGGTCCACGTTCTTGCGCTTAGCACGTTTCTTCTTTGGCTCGGGTTTGAATTTGCGTGGGATCAGGCGCTCACAGCAGCCATCTCGGTCCTGATCGTCACATGCCCATGCGCTCTTGCGCTCGCCGTTCCAGCAGTGCAGGTGGCTGCGTCCAGCAGGCTCTTTGCAGCAGGCATACTGCTGAAACGCGCGGATGGTCTCGAACGTCTTGCCGAAGTGACTCATGTCGTATTCGATAAGACGGGCACCCTTACCGATCCAGATCCAGTCATAGCCGATATCGAACTTTTTGCCGCGCCGATCCTGGCGCGTGCAGCCTCGCTCGCGCTCAGCAGCCGCCACCCTTACGCGCGTGCTCTCGTCGCCGCAGCCCGTTCACGTAATCTGACGCTGCGTCAGGTGCCGCATGTCGTCGAGCGCCCCGGTCTCGGCCTTGAATGCAAATCGAGTCCATTTTCCGAAAGGCTGGGCTCTGCGGTTTTCACTGGCTCGATGTCCGGAAGCAGCGGTCTTTATTACAGGGATCCGAATGGCGGTATCACTGTGTTCACACTTCGCGAGCAGCTGCGTCGCGATGCGGCGGCAGTGGTTAAGGCGCTCCTCGCGCAAGGCTATAAGGTCGAACTTCTTTCAGGCGACACCGACATTGCGGCCGGACAGGCAGCATCGTCAGCAGGTATTACGCGTTGGCAGGCCCGGGCCACTCCAAAGACCAAACTCGGCCGCCTTGACGAGCTTGCCGCACAGGGCGAGCTCGTACTGATGGTCGGCGACGGCTTAAACGACTCGCCCGCTCTTGCCGCCGCCCACGCTTCACTGGCGCCTTCTAGCGGGATCGACGTCAGCCAGCTTGCTGCCGATGCAGTATTTCAGGGAAAGAAGCTGCAAGCCGTATTGGATAGTCTCACTATTGCGAAGCTGGCACACCGCCTCGCGCTTGAGAATTTCGCGATCGCCATAGCGTATAATCTACTCTTTGTGCCACTCGCGATGCTGGGACTTGTCACGCCGTTGATCGCGGCGGTGGCCATGTCACTCTCCTCGATTTCCGTGACGGCCAACGCGCTTCGCTTGCAGAAAGTCAGGCTGGGAGAACTGTTGTGACAGCTATTGCATGGCTTCTTCCCTGCGCCCTTGTGCTTGGTTTTGCCGGACTGGCGGGCTTCCTGTGGTCGCTCAAGACAAATCAATACGAGGATCTCGACGGCGCATCGTTTCGCGCACTTGATGACGACCAGGATCGGCGTCGCTAGCAATGCAACAACTTGTACCAACCCTCGCCAGCGGCGCTGTACTCGGGTTCGCCGGATCGCTCCACTGCGCCTGTATGTGCGGCAGCATTGCCTCGGGGGCCCTGTTCATGCTTCCCGCGGATCCGGCGGCAAGGCTGCAGGGATTAGCGTCGGCTCAGGCGGGACGAATTTCAGTTTATGCCGTATTGGGCGCCGCCTCGGCAACGGTCGCAACAGTGGCCCTCAGCAGTGGCGCGAGCGAGACGGGCGAGCAGTTGCTCCGCTGGCTTGGGAGCAGCGTTCTAATCGCTGCCGGGATGTCTACTGCAGGCATTTTGCCTCCGCTCGCGCTCGCCGGAACGCTCTCAAAACTCGCTTTCCTGTCTTCTCCGATGTCGTCCGCTCATTCCGGCAAGCACCTGATGACTGCGTCCGGGATGGGGGTTGCCTGGGGCTTCATGCCATGCCCGCTTGTGTACGCAGCGCTATTTACCGCCTCACTTGCAGGCCCCGCTGCCTATGGCGCAGTATTCATGTTCGGATTTGGGCTCGGAACCCTGCCTGCGGTCCTGGCAACAGCTATGGGTGTCTCGTCCATCGGTAGACTTCGCCGGAGCAAGATCGCTCGTGTTGCGGGAGGCGCGGCTATTGCGGCGGTCGGCGCCAGCTTATGGCAGTTCGATCTGCACGCGATAGCTTCAATCTGTCTCGCCCGATGACAGCAGCCATTTGATCCTCGTCAAAGCACAGGAATCATTTCAGTGCCCAATTCACATGTCGGTCAATTCGCCGATAGCAATGGGTGCAAGCTCATCGCTTTTCCCCGGCTTGGGAGGTGTGCCTGCACATCTCCCATTTTTTTGCCTGTTGATGAAGATCAATGCAAGTGGGCGAGGGGGTGCCCTACCCTGATGCAATACATAGGAGGCAGTCATGAAGAACGTACTCTGCGCCGTAGATGATACTGATACCAGCAAGGAAGCCATCAAGGTAGCAACCTCGCTGGCAAATTCGAACGGCGCCAGGCTTCTGGTGATCACCGTCAATCCGCTTCTTGCTGGCGGCCGCGGAGGAATAGCGTCCTACCTTTGGGAAGATTCACAGGTTCAAAAAATTATCGACGATGCAGTCGCGGTCGCCAAACCAACTGTCCCCGCTGCAACCGCGGTAGTTAGAGCCCGCGATGTGTCCCGTGCGATCCTGGGCTACGCAGAAGACAACAGTGTCGATCACATTGTCGTCGGCACAGGCGGCAAGGGCCGTCTTGCGCGCAGCTTGATCGGCTCGGTATCGAACGATGTCGTCAATCGGGCTCACTGCGCAGTCACCGTTGCCCGCTGACTTGCGTGCGTTAAACCCGCTGCCTGACGCAGCATGTTAAATCGCCGTTTAGCGATTTCCAAGTCAGGAGATCTGGCCGCCGCTTCGAAAGATGCGGCGGCCGCTGCTTGTAAGAAGCTCTAACGGTGCCCCGCGATCGTTGCAGCTGTCAGCGCGATCGGCCCGGCAAGATTAACTTGCCGGGCCGTGCTCAGATCGAGGGTGTTCAACGCGCCATCTTTACTGCCTTGGCGTGCGCGCCGCTTTTGATGGCTAGGGTGGCCGGCATTGCAATACGTCCGGTGGAGGCGACAGGTGTCGCGATCTGGTTGAGCTCGTTCATCATCTCGCCGACCCAGTCGCGGCAGCCGCTTTCCCGGCATCGCGCAACGTCGCTGAGAATTTGCTTGCCCGCGACATCGCCATCGTAACCGATTTGGAAATGATCGCCGACCACGATCAACGGCACAACGCCAAGGCCGGGAAGGCCAATGCGCTCGTAGACCCGTTGAAGAAGATCCTGAAAAGCTTCGCTCGTGTCCACATTGAGCTCCACGACGCGAAGTCTCTCATCCTTCTTCGCCTCTTTGGCCAGGAACTGCCGGGCATCTCGAGAATAGGGGCAGTCGGACATATAGAACAGGTAGATGGACGGATTCTTATCGACAAAAAGGTTGCTGTCTGCAGCCGAGGCGGCGATCGAAGCGACGAAGAAGGAAATTAATACCGTCATCGCGGCAAGGATACGTTTCATGGTCATCTCCTAAGTTGATGGCCAGCAGTAGCCGCCCGCTGCAATACCCGCTCTGATCTGCGTCAAGCGAACGCTTTGACGCCGATCAAGGCGCGGCGAGCCGCTTGCTCTTAGCTTGCTGTCTAGCGAAATAAGAGAAAAGCGGCGAGCGATGGAACGCGTGCATAAGCAGCCGAAGATAGAAATCGGCCCACAACCATCCGATAATTACGACTATCGCGCCTTCATGATCCATCTTGGCGTATTTTGCCTGACAATGTGCGTCTTGCTCGCGCTAAACCTCACCGATCACCACACATGGTGGGTGCAGTGGCCGTTTATCGGATGGGGTGTTGGCCTGTTCCTCCACGGCCTCGCGGTCGATCACAACCAACGGCGAGACGGCGCGCGGAAGCGCCTGTTTCCTGGCTCGAGCCCAACACGATAAGTATCAACCAACCAAGGAGGCGACCATGCCCCGGATCGACCGTCTCAGCTTCAATGACGATCGCGGCTTTCGCATTCATGCGGCAGTGTTTACTGCCGTCATGACGTTGCTGGTTTTACTGAACCTTGCTGACCGCGAGGTCATGTGGGTGCAATGGCCCCTTCTTGGATGGGGCGCGGGCCTCGCCCTTCATGCCTCTGCTGTCAGCGCGCGCATCCGGCGTGTTCGCGTCAAAGCCGAACAGATGCGCGACCGCAGAATCGCCAGCACAAGCCCGTCGATCTGACAGATGGCACAAGTTATAGGTGGCCGTCGGAGCGATCTGACAACGCTTGCGATGTTCGGCGTGATTATGGGATTGTTGGCGCTTCAGCCTGTGATTGCTCCTGCCGAAAGCGCCCGGCTCACCCCGCAAACAACATTCCATTCCGATGGCCGCGGGACACCGCGTGTCGACTTCGTCACAGAAGAGGCTCGCCTGCACGGCCTGATCGCTTTGCCAAGTCACGAACGGCCCATTGCTCCGGAACGGATGGCGGAAGACTACCTCAAACTCAACTACCTTCGTTACGGGCTGTCCCCCACGCTATCCGAATTGACGTTGGTCGGATGCCGCCGCTCGCTTCTCGGCCATCACTGCCGCTTCCAGGAATCAATGGCCGGACACGATGTCATAGAGGCCGAACTCAATGTGTCGATGGACCTGAATTCCCGGGTGACGAAGGTGGTCAACACCACGCACCCCCTGGCCGGCGGGGACCGGATCGCAACCGAGGCAAGGATCCCGGCCGCCGAGATTTTGCAGCTTATCGAAACAGATGCAAAACAGAAGGCGATACTCTCCGTCCCGCGCTTAACCTATCTGCCGAGAGCCGACGGCTTCGCATTGGTCTACGAGACGCATGCTACCTTACGCGCTCCCGTCCGCTTTGTTCGTTATCTCGTGGATGCGCAATCAGGAGAAATTCTTCGCTGCGACGACGAAGCGAGCGACCACGGGGGCCGAGATGGGCGCGACACTCAGTAATGTTCTTTTGTTTCTCGCGATCTTCGGGCCAGCATATCTCTTGCTGATTTATGGATTGCGCCGGCTGGCGCGCGAACACCTTACCAAAAAGCCGCCTGCGCCAGGCGAAGCATGGTGTCAGACACCGGTGCTTAAACCAGCTGCCGTCAAAAGGTGGTGGCGGCGCCGGTGACGTTATCAATCGACACGCTAAAAACGGCGTACCCGTTGTGCGGGGAGGCCCTCGGGAAGCCTCCCCGCCTTCGGCTTACGCAGCGTTGCGGGTTTCCGCAGGCTTTGCGCCGATATCGATCTTTTTTACCTTTGAATTGCGGGCGGCCGACTTCGGCATTGACAGCTGCAGCACGCCATCCTTGTAATCGGCAACGATTTTATCGGCGTCAATTTCGAACGGCAGCGTCATGATGCGCCTGAACGAACCAAAGCTGCGCTCCAGTTGGTGATAGGTTTCCTCGCCCTTATCGTTCTTGTCCGTTCTCTCTCTCTCCGCCTTCTTTTCTCCGGCGATGAGAAGTTGATCGCCTTGCATCGTAACGCTCACATCGTCTGCGGTGAGGCCTGGCAGCTCCGCCGTAATCTCGAGCGTCGCCTTTGTTTCGGACACGTTGATCCGCGGCGTAAAACCACCGCGGAGCCACAGCAGATCGGGCATTTTTAGATCATTCGTGAACCGGTCAAAGAGCTGATCTATCTCGTGGCGAAAATGCGAAACGCTCTCCGGCTGGTGCCAGAACGCCGGAAGTCTGGAGCGAAGATTCATTGTCCTCTCCTTGGGTGATTAAGCAGCCAGGAATATCCACCGAGCGGTAAGCGTCTGCTTTGACATCGATCAAAAGGCGACCTTCCAGAATTTGTCTGTGCTCTTGATCCTGGTCAAATCGGGCTTGTTTGCAGTGTGCGAGAAAGGATCAACATCAAATAAACGCCCAAGGAGCGCATCATGACCGACAAATCCATCCGCCAAGACATCATCGACCAGCTCGATTTCGACCCGAGCATCAGTGCCGAGCATATCGGCGTGACCGTGCAAAACGGGATCGTCACACTCAGCGGACATGTTTCGACATTTGTCGAGAAGATGACTGTCGAGCGGGCGGTCCGCGCGGTCCGCGGAGTTAAGGCTATCGCTCAGGAAATCGACGTCCGCTATCCGAACGATAAGAAGACCGCAGACGACCAGATTGCTGAACGCGCTCTCAAGGTGCTGTCGTGGTACGCGCGAGTGCCGGAGGGAGTTAAAGTCAGGGTCGAGCACGGCCGGGTTCAACTCAGCGGCCAGGTCGACTGGCAATATCAGAGAACAGCGGCGGAGCGAGCCGTCCGCGAGCTCAGCGGCGTCGTCTCCGTATCCAACCTCATCGAGCTTCACCAGAAGGTAGCTGCCCCCGACGTCCAGAAAAAGATCGAAGGCGCGCTTCAGCGCCACGCTGAAATCGAGGCGGAAGGCATCAAGGTCTCCGTCGCCGGCGGCAAGGTCACGCTCGACGGCAGAGTTAATACACTTCAAGAGCGGATGATCGTCGAGAGCGCGGCGTGGTCGGCGCCCGGAGTTCATTCGGTGGTCGATCATTTGAAGGTCGCCTGACCCCCGCGGGCGGCCGCTTGAAGGCGGATACCTTCCCCCGGGCATCCGCCTTCCCACTCATTACAACGCGGAGAAAAATAATGAATGTCCATGCGAGTACGGCAAAACGGCCGAGACACGTCCAGGAGAAGCTGGAACCCAGGGCTCCGGCGATTGAGGCAGGTAGCGCGCGCGACCTCATGCGTGACTGGGCGCATTTTCTGAATGAACGTTACCAGGATGACGTGAAGCTTGCCGGCGAGCTAACCCGTTGCAAGAGCCCTTTCGACTGGTGGATGACCGTCGGCCAATGGAGCGTACGCGCGGCGCGCGATTACAACTTGCAATTCGCGTCCTTCACCCGATCAGCCATTGAGTCCGGCAGGTACACCGTAGCCGAAGCCATCTCTCTTTTCGAAGCGATGCCGTATCGCGAAGAGGAACCGAAGAAGGGCGACGTATCATGAAAGTCAGAGAGGTCATGACTCCGCTTGCCGTTACGATACGTGCCGATGCTTCCGTGCTGGATGCCGCCAGCCTGATGGCGCGTCATCACATTAGCGGCCTTCCCGTCGTTGACGGAAACGAACGCCTAGTCGGTATGATCAGCGACTCCGATTTCCTGCACCGGGCCGAGCTCGGAACAGAAATCAAGCGATCCGGATGGGGCAATTTTGTCGCCGGCCCCGAGAAGCAAGCCGTCGAGTACGTGCATTCGCACGGCCGGAAGATTTCGGAGTTGATGACGGAGTACCCCGTCACGGTCGCCGATACCGAGGAGCTTGATGTCGCGATCAAGCTCATGGAACAAAGGCAGCTGCGCCGCCTGCCGGTCATGGCGAACGGCAAGATCGTCGGCATCATCAGCCGTGCTAATCTTGTCCAGACCCTCGCTAGCATAGTCCGCGGGGCGCCGCAGACAGCCCTTTCCGATCAGCAGATCCGTGAGAAAGTTTTGGCGGAGCTTGCGAAGGTATCCTGGGCGTTTGAGCGATTTGTGAATGTCACCGTCAAAGACGGCATCGTCGATCTGTGGGGCTCTTACACCGTCTTTAAACAAGACGAAGCGGCCGTAACAGCGGCGGAAAACGTTCCAGGGGTCAAAGCCGTGAATAACCATCTGTCGTGGGTGGACCCGCTCTCGGGCCTGATTGTGTACGCGCCAGCAGCGTGAGGATGCTATGTCTTCGATTGCGTCTAAGGCTTCGGTTCCGACAGACCTTACTGCCGGCGCGTGGGTTGCGGATCTGCTTATGGGGCAGCCAACCTTGCGGATAGACAAGCCCCGTCTCACGATAAATAGCAACGGGGTCGTGTTTGGGAGTGGCGGCCTCAGCCATTTTATCGGTGCGGCCGAGATCGAAAACGACCAAATCAAACTCTCCATCCTGTCCGCGAAGGAGTATCTGTGCCCCACCCCGATTGCAGACCAGGAAGAAGCTTTTATGCGGGCGCTCGGCGTTGCTCGCAGCTACGCTGTCGATGCCCAAAGGCTGTTACTCTTCGACGACGTCGGGACGACAGTCGCAAGTTTTGATCACCTTCCGCCTGAAACCCCCGGCCAGAGCTCCGCAGCGGCCTGAGAAAGCTTCGAGGATGCCGTGAAAGAATTCGTCGGTGCCGTCACACTATTCCTTGGTTGTGCAGCACTCTCCCATGTCGGGTTGCTGACGCTCCCTCTTGAGGTGACCCAGCCAGACGATACCCATGCCGCTATCCAGCTCATGTTTGAATTTTTCTTCACCGCCGCAAGAACGATAGGTTTGACGGGAGCGGGCGTTACTCTTCTCGCTGGTGCCGCCGCCCTGTTCGACACGAAGGCAAGCGATTGGCCGCGCAAACTTCGAAAGCGCCACGCGAGCACGCCAGATCTGCAATTGCCTATAAGGTAGCAAGCGTGCGTTTGCAGGCGCGCAGCTCTGCAGCGAGTACGCTCGCCGCTTAAAGCTATCTAAGTATGGAATGATCGGATAAGAATAACCCTCTTTACACGGGGTTTTTTTGACGGCATTAGATTGCAAAACAGAGGCATCCTCAGGACGCTCCCCTTAATTGGCTCAATGTCGCAAATGAGCTTCGATACCATCCTGGCCATTTCTCACTTTGCAGACCATGCCAAACATACGCTCTTAAATCAGCAGGGCGACACTGCGAGCCACCTCCTCGTGGTGACCGACGGGTGGATCAAGCTCTTCCGGCAGACTACCGGCGGCGACGAGGCGGTAATGGCGGTGCTTACACGCGGGGACATATTCGGAGAAGCTGCGATCATCGCCGGCGCATCTTATCCCTTCGCGGCCGAGGCGGCTGAGCCGAGCCGCCTGATGAGAATACCTGGCGCGGTGTTGAGGCAGCTCGCGCGCGACAACCATGAAATCATGGCGCAGATCATGCGGATCATGTCACGCGAGCTCAAAAGTCCCAGATGGAAAACGAGCACCTCGCGCTTATGAGCGCGTCGCAGCGCGTTGGCTGCCTGCTTTTACAGATGTCCTCCGGTATGCTCGGCAAAGGCGGCACCTTTGCCTTTCCCTACGACAAGGCTCTCGCAGCCTCGCGCCTCACAATGAAGCCCGAAACCTTTTCACGTGCGCTTGCCCAACTCAAAGATGCGGGCGTTTCTGTCAAAGGACCGGAGGTAACGATGGAGAGCTTTGCCGCGCTCGTCGAATTCTGCTGCGGCGATTGCTCTGCGATGCCGGGAGAGTGCTGCGGCTCGCGTTCGTCGTGCGACAACAAATCTTGCTCGGCAAACATAACTTTGAAAAAACACCGATCCGCTAGTGCGAAAGAAAGAGCGGCACTTCGCACCGCTGCAGCAATGAGCGCGAAACACCGCCCAAGACGAACTCGCGAAGGCGAGAATGCCCGTAGGCTCCCATGACCAGGAGATCTGCGCGAGCGCGGGCGACTTCGGCGCGTATCGTGCCCACCAGGGACAGCCCGCTTTGCGTCACATCATTTACCACGACCTCGATCCCGTGGCGTCTCAGCTGCCGGGCGATATCAGCGCCGGACAGCGGACCGGCCAGCTCGCGCTCATCTCCCACGCTCAGCAGTTCGACAGATTGGGCCGAACGCAGGAGCGGCAACGCATCGTTGATCGCCCGAGTTGCCGCAGCGCTGCCGTCCCAGGCCAGCACACATTTCCCGAGACGGAAACTGTCCCGGCCTTCAGGCACCACGATAACCGGACGTCCAGTGCTGTAGATCGCGGCATGGATAAGTCCACGATCAAGATCAATTGCGCTGGCCTCCGCGTCGAGAACGACAAGGTCGTGGACGCGGGCCTTTGCCTTGAAGGACTGGCGGAGGTCGGTGTAGTTGAGAAAGGGGCGCTCTACCGAGCAGGGCACGCCAGCAGCTTTCGATATCTGCAGCGCGTAATCCGTAATGTCAGCTGCCTTCGCTTCCCGGCGCTTCTGTTCCACGGTCACCAAATCGGAGATTGTGCGACTGACCGCGGCTTGCGCGACTTCAACCCGCATTGAGGCCGCCATGACCGTCAGATGGGCCTCAGCCTCCGCTGCGAAAGATAGCGCATAATCCAGGGCGGACGGGGTCTCCTCACTGCCGTCTTCGGTCAATGCGACCAGTATGTTTTTGATCCCTGCGATCTTCATGCGAACCTCCTTACCGACGGTGAGGAACTGTAAGCCCCGAAGCCGCGTGCCCCTTGATCCTTGTCAAAGGAAGAGCGGTCCGGGGAAAAAGACTGTGCATCCAAAGCACTTTTACGGCCTCAAGTGTAAGTGTCAGGGTGACAAAGCCAATGAATGAGGCGGCCACGGCGTCCCAGCCGACCGGCCCAAAATCAAACAGTGCCGATATCGCAGGAATAACCATCATCGCGGTCAGCGCCGCTCCTGCCAGCGTCAGGAGCACTATAAGCGGGGCGTTGCGAGTGCCGACTATATCAATAAGCGACGAACCGTAAGAGCGTCCAACGACGACAAGCGCCACGTTGCAGGCGACAGTTGCGATGAATGCCCAGCTTCGTACGGTGTCCTCCCCATACCCGCTCGCGGTGGCGTAAACATATATTACAACGATGACCGCAAATGCAGCCAGACCTTGAATCACACTCCAGACGAGCATCGGCACAGTCAAAGTCGCTTCGCCAGACGCGCGAGGGTCGCGCAACATGATTTCCTTTTCTTCCTGTTCGGCCTCAAAGGCGATCGAGCATACCGGATCGATAATCATCTCTAGGAACACTATGTGCAGCGGGCCCATAACCGGCGGCAAACCGAACAATAGAGGCATGAAGGCGACACCGGCGATCGGGACGTGCATCGCCACAACGTATCCCATAGCCTTGCGGATGTTGTCGAAGATGCGCCGGCCGAGACGGACTGCGCGGACGATCGAGGTAAAATCGTCATCTAGCAGGACGATCGACGCGGCCTCGCGAGCGACATCGGTGCCGCGTCCGCCCATCGCAATCCCGATATGCGCAGCCTTCAATGCCGGCGCGTCGTTGACGCCATCTCCAGTCATGGCAACGATGGCGCCCTGACGCTTAAGCTCCGTGACTATCCGTAGTTTTTGGTCTGGCCGGATTCGCGCGAACACCGAACTTGCAGCAACGCTCTTTTCAAAGTCCGGGCCGCTCAGCGCATCGAGCTCTGACCCTGTCAGCACTGTGGTCGCCTGCAAACCAGCTTGTGCTGCAATGGATCGTGCCGTTGCGGGGTGATCGCCTGTGATCATGACGACCCGAATCCCAGCGCTCAGGCAGTCGGAAATTGCCTCTTTCACGAATGGGCGGAGCGGGTCCGCAAAACCGATCAGGCCGATGAAGTGAAGCGTCTGTCGTTCGAGAGGGGCGGCAGGATCAACAGGGCCGGTCCCGAGCCCGAGGCCAAGTACGCGCAGACCGCGAGCTGCCATTCCAGCAGCCTCTGTCAGAATAGCGGCTGCCTTATCCCCTTCCAACCCGCAGAGACGAACGACGCACTCGGGCGCGCCCTTCACGGCAAGACGCAAATCGTCGTCCGCCGCGTTGCGCCATATTCTTCCCATCGCAGGAAGATCATCACGAAGCGCAAACAGATGGCCCGGCAAAGACGGCCACGACGCGTCGGGTTCGGGACGCAGATCGTAGATCGCCCGCTCCATCGGATCAAAAGTCTGCTCGCGGCTTGCCCGCGCGGCGATCTCGACGAGTTTTTTGAGCCCGTCTGGCAGGCCCGCTTCGCCGCGCGAAACAACGGCTTGTTCACAATTCGCAGAATGAAGTTCGGCAACGCGCATTCTGTTTTCCGTCAAGGTTCCCGTCTTGTCGGTACATAGCACCGTGGCGGAGCCAAGCGTCTCAATCACGGCAGCGCGTCTTGTCAGCACCCGCGACCGTGCGAGCCGCACGGCACCCATGACTGTGAAGACTGTCAAAATAAGCGGAAACTCTTCTGGCAGCATTGCCATCGCCATCGCGATTGCGCCAAGCACAGCTACGCTCCAGCTATGCCCCGACAGCCCATACATCAGCCCAGCAAGGATGCTGACCGCAACGCCAAGGCGGGCAAACAGCCAGACAAGCCGCTGCACTTCAGCGCGCAGCCTGGGCGGCTCGCGTTCTATCTTCTGAAGCGAAACGCCAATACGCCCCAGCTCGGTTTGCGAGCCGGTTGCGACGACTAGACCGGACGCCGCACCTCTGACAACCAGAGATCCAGAGTAAACGATGGCGGCTGACGTGCCGGCCACGCTGCCGAGGCGCTTTTGAACGGCGACCGACTCTCCGGAAAGAAGGGATTCATCGACTTCAAGCTCCGAGACGGAAATCAAAGAGATATCCGCAGGCACACGGTCACCTTCGGCCACAAATACCAGATCGCCTTTAACGAGTTCGCGCCCGGGGATGCGGCGTTGAGCGCCATCCCGGACTACAAGCGCCCGCGGGCTGGCGAGATCGTGGAGTGCCTCCACGGCGCGCTCGGTTCTGACCTCCTGGAAAATGGCAATGGCCAGCGACAAAGTAGCGAACGCCACCAGCAGCGTCGCCTCGCCTGGATCGCCAAGAATAAGATAGAGCGCACCTGCTGCGAGAAGCAGCGCGAACATCGGTTCCCGAAGCGTGTCGCCAAGGATGCGCAGGAACGACCGATGTTCGCCACGCGGCAATTCGTTCGCACCATCGCGCAGAAGCCTGGCTTGCGCCTCACACTCAGACAGTCCGATAACCGGCTGGCCGGGCATCGGATCTAACTCGGTCGACAGAGCTGCGCTTTGCATAAGCTGGTCCTTTGCGATGGTCACAGTCGCCCGGTCAGAGCTGAGCGCCTGCGAGCCTTCCAATGATCGCAGTGAACCCCATCGCTGCCGCTCCCCAAAAGGCGACTCTGAGCGCAGCGCGTACGATCCGGGCTCCGCCGGTGTAGGCGCCGAGCGCCCCCAAAATCGCCAACAGAATGATCGAGCCGACTGAAACGAAAACGATCACGCTATCCTGAGTGGCAGTGAGCGCCAGTCCGACAGGCGCCGAAGCGCCGGCTACGAAAGCAAACGCCGAGGTAGACGCCGCTAAAAGCGGGCGGGCGGTGGTGAGATCTGAAATCCCGAGTTCTTCCCTTGCATGAGTACCAAGCGCATCGTGCGCCATAAGCTGCAGCGCGACCGAGCGGGCTGTTGCCGGCTCCACGCCACGGTCGATGTAGATCTGGGTCAGCTCCTGCTCCTCAGCCGGCAGGCTGTCGCGCAGTTCGGCTGTTTCCCGGGCAATGTCAGCTTGCTCCGCATCAGCTTGCGACTGCACCGACACATATTCCCCTGCCGCCATCGACATGGCGCCGGCTACCATGCCGGCAACTCCCGCAAGAAGGATTGCCGGTCTGGGCGAGGCTGCTCCAGCTACCCCCATCATCAGGCTCGCGGTCGATATGATCCCGTCATTCGCGCCAAGAACGGCCGCACGAAGCCAGCCGATACGGTGGATGAGATGCGTCTCGCTGTGCGACATGGCTAAAGGGCTTGCACAGATGCGACGCGGAAGCAGCGCAGGGCCTCATCTTGCTCAGTGAAGGATACATATTCGCCGGGCGCGAAGCGGTGATTACCGAGTTTAAATCCCACTTCGTCATCGTCGCTGCGGCCGGGATCGTAATCAAAGACCCAGGAGCCGCCCGGCCTATGCATTAGTCTGCCATGTTGCGATGCCTCTCCCGCCCAGAAGCGCGTGACGCGGCAATGGCCACGTTCTGCGCGCCATTCGGCCGGCAACAAGCGACCTTCCGGATCAAGCGGCGCGACAAACTCGTATCCATGGGATTTGCTGCCCTCCGGAAAATGCGGGTCTCCGGCCAGCTCCAGGCGAATGCGTTTCAGCGTCATTGCGTTTCTCCTATTTCATAGCCAGAGGATAACGGGCCGAACTGCCTGTGCACTTGATCTCGGTCAAGATTTGCAATCGATACGGCGCGCTTCACCACCGTTTAACAACGCCGCGCGCGCACAGGCCTGTCAGGCATTCCAGTGATATTGATGCGGATCAAGGCGCGCTCCGCGGTGAGCATGCCACTCTGATGGTCCAGGTTATTACGCCTGCCCATATGTTCGGCCGCAGGAGGCAAAGATGTCTAAACAAAGATCCCAGGTAACGTTGCCAAAGACTGATGCGGCAGACCAGCTGATCGCGATTGCGGCCCAGCTCAAGGCAGGCAGTCTGAAAGTTGAAGGCCATGACGCGATCAGCGTTGCCGACCCGGTCGAGCTGAAAATCAAGCTGGACGAAGATGAGCTCGAAATCAAAATCGAATGGGAGAAGGCCTAGCAGACCGGATACGTTCCGCATGGCAAAGATCGTTATCATCGTCGGACATCCAAAAGCCGGCACATATTGCGAAGCGGTCGCCAACGCCTACATGGCCGGCGCGCAGGAGGCGCGGCACGAGGTCCAGCTGTTCCATACGGCGCGCATAAAGTTTGATCCGGTCCTCCATGAAGGTTTCAACCAGCAGCAGCAGGTGCTTGAGCCGGACATAAAATCGGCGCACGACGCCATGCTTGCCGCCGACCACCTTGTCTTTGTGTTTCCGCTTTGGCTCGGCACCCTTCCAGCCATTTTCAAGGGGTTTCTGGAGCGGGTGCTTGCGCCCGACCTCGTCGAGCCTGCGAAGACGGGCAAATTCGTCAAAGTCTGGGACCGCAAATCGGCGCGCATCATCATCACGATGGGCATGCCGTCCATCATCTACCGCTGGTGGTTCGGCTCACTCGCGACGAAAACTCTCAAGCGCAGCATTCTCGGTTTCATGGGCGTCGCGCCGGTGCGGGCAACCGTCTTTGGCCGCATCGGGACGGTGAGCGCCGCCACCCGGGCAAAGTTTCTTGAAGATGCGTGCAATCTGGGGCGTCACGCTGCCTAGCTTGCTGAACATGCACGCAGGATCTATCGCCTGGAGTTCCACAATATGGCAGAGGTCGACTGCCAGCGCGGCGCTTTCGTGGTAGAACAGCCTTGTGTGCACGGATGACGCGCGTGCCGCAGTGGAGCCGGACGATGCCATCCAATACGCCCGAAGAGTCTGTCCGGACAGAGGATGAGCTGCGTATCGCCGAGCAACAAATGTCGGCTATCCTGACCATTGCAGCAGACGCGATCATTTCGCTCGATGAAAAGCTGCGCATCACTGTGTTCAACGACGGCGCAGTCGCGATATTCGGCTATCCCCGCCACGAGGTGATCGGTCAGCAGCTCGACATTCTCATCCCTCATCGATTTCATCAACGGCATCATTCCCATGTCGAAGATTTCGAAAGAATGCCCGTCGCGGCGAAGAAAATGGGGGAGCGTCAGGAGATATTCGCCCGCCGCAAAGATGGCTCCGAATTCCCGGCCGAGGCGTCGATTGCCAAACAGGAAATCGGCGGCAGACGTGTTTTCATGGTCGTGGTCAGGGACGTTACCGAACGCAACGAAATCCAGGCGCAATTAGCTCGGGTTAATAGCGGGCTAGAGATCCGCGTTGCTGAGCGCACCCGCGAACTCGAGGAGGAAATCAGGCGGCGCGAGGAAGCCCAGATCGCTCTCATTCAATCGCAGAGAATGGAAGCTTTCGGTCAGTTGACAGGAGGCATTGCCCATGATTTTAACAACCTCCTCACCATCGTCACCGGCAATCTTGAACTTCTCGCCGAAAGTGTCGGCGGTCAGCCCGGTCAGGCCTATTTGAAGCGCGCGACGGATGCCGCTGACATGGGCGCCTCCCTGACGCGGCGACTCCTCTCCTTTGCCAGACGTCAGCGCCTTACGCCCCAGATCCTCAATCTCAATGACCTCGTGACCGGACTTACGGAAATCCTGCAGCGGTCGCTGGGCGAGCCGGTGCGTCTTGAAACTGATCTCGCGCCCGACCTTTGGAAGGTCCGCGCCGACGCAAGCGAAGTCGAAAACGCCATCCTCAACCTCGCACTGAATGCCCGCGACGCGATGCCGGGTGGCGGCAGGCTTCTCATCGCGACCAAGAACGTGGCCCACGGCGGATCGGTCAGCGAACTCAGGGCGCGCGATCACGTGCTGATCTCGGTTGCAGACACCGGCGACGGGATGACGCCGGACATTCTGGCCCGCGCCATCGAGCCGTTCTTCACCACGAAAGGGCCGGGCCGCGGGACCGGCCTCGGCCTCAGCACCGTCTATGGATTCGTAAAGCAATCGGGCGGCTATGCCTCCATCGTCAGCGCGCCCGGTTCGGGTACGACAGTCTGCCTTTACCTGCCAAAGGAAGAACAGGTTCTAGGCTCGCCTTCGGGTGCAGCCCGTGAGCAGGTGCCCATGTCCCAAAACAATGAAACTGTTTTGGTCGTGGAAGATAATCCGGAAGTGCGCGAGTTGACGCTGCAGCGTGTCGAGGGCCTGGGTTATGTAGCGATGGAAGCCGAGAGCGGCGCAGCCGCGATAAAAATGCTGGGAGAGGGCGCTTCGCCGGATGTCATCCTCTCCGACATCGTGATGGCCGGCGGCGTTTCCGGCTTCGACCTTGCAAGCTGGGTGGCGCGGCAATTGCCCCATATTTCCATCGTGCTCGCAACCGGCTATGCGCCAGAGGAGATGAAGCGGGATCCCGCAGAGCTTGCGGACGTGCAGATTTTGCGAAAGCCCTATAAGCGTCTTGACCTCGCCGTCGCCTTACAAGCGGCGCTTAAGGGATCAATTTAGAGACGTTTGACGTTGCCAGCGAACGCGTAGCCCACGCCGCGCACGGTCTTCAATAAACGCGGCCGTTCGCTTTCAGGTTCGATTTTGCGGCGCAATCTTGCGATCAATCCATCGATAGACCGGTCGAGCGGATTCCAGTCCTGTCCTTTCAGCAAATCCATCAATTCATCGCGCGAGAGCACCCGCGACGGCCGCTTTACAAAGACACCGAGGAGGTTGAACTCGGCGGTGGTGAGATCGCAATGCGCTCCGGAAGGATCTGTAACCTCCCGCCGCCCAAAATCGATATTCCAGGAGTCAAAGCTGTACCGCTCTCCTTGTCCGGCAGGTGCCGGAGCGGCGGCGACGCTGACGTAACGGCGGAGCACGGCTCTCACACGGGCCAGGACCTCCCGCATGATAAACGGCTTGGCGATGTAGTCGTCGGCCCCCAGTTCCAGCCCCACAATGCGATCTACCGGATCGCTTTTGCCCGAAATCATGATGATCGGCGTGTTTCGCTTTGCCCTAAAATCCCGGGCGAGCTTAAGACCATCCTCACCGGCCAGCTTCAAGTCGAGCGTGATAAGACTGACCTCACGGCTCGCAAGGCATTCCTCGGCCTCCCTGCCACTCGCTGCTTCCAGCACGGCGAAGTCTTCGCTCTCGAGTCCTGCCCGCAACAAGGCGCGGATTTCAGCCTCATCATCCACAATCAGGATTGTTTCCTGCACTGGCGCCGTCCCGGCCTGAACCCACACACAAGGCGTTACATTTTTATACAATGGAGCCATACCCCCTCGACGGAGCGTTGGTCTACTGGAACCTTGGATCCATCCAACCGGGCAGACCGCACAATGACTATCCGAAATCTTGACGCATTACTCGAACCGGGAAGCGTAGCGCTGATCGGCGCAAGCGACACGCCTGGCAGCATTGGAGCCATTGTCGCCAAAAATCTCCTGACCGGCGGCTTCAAGGGAAACGTCAGCTTCGTTAATCCCCGGCATGACGAGGTCGCAGGTCGCCCCTGCTTTCCGTCAGCCGCTGCGCTCCCGGCGCCTGCCGACCTTGCAATTATCGCGACGCCCCCGGAGACCCTGCCGGGCTTAATCAGCGAACTCGGCGGCAGCGGGACACGGGCCTGTGTCATCATCACCGCCGGGATCTCGCCCGAGATCCGCCAACAATGCCTCGAGGCGGCGAAGCCGACATGCTTGCGACTGCTCGGTCCGAACTGCCTTGGCCTTATCCTGCCTTCGCTCGGGCTCAACGGGAGTTTCGCCCACCTTATGCCGCGGTCTGGCGATCTTGCGCTGATCTCACAGTCCGGCGCCCTTGTGACAGCGATGATCGACTGGGCTGCTGCGCGGGAAATCGGCTTCTCGCATGTCGTATCGCTGGGAGACATGGCAGATGTCGATTTCGGAGATTTGCTTGACTACCTTGCCGCCGACCGCAGCTCACGCGCCATTCTGCTTTACGCCGAGCAGATTACGCATGCCCCGAAGTTCATGTCGGCGGCGCGCCGCGCCGCGCGCACCAAGCCTGTCATCGTGCTGAAGCCAGGCAGGCACTCGACCAGCGCAGCTGCCGCACGCTCGCATACCGGTGCCCTGTCAGGCTCCGATTCCGCCTACAACGCCGCCTTCAAGCGGGCGGGACTTCTGCGGGTCGGCACCCTTGAGGAGATGTTTTTCGCAGCAGAGGTTTTGCATTTTTCGCCGAAGGCGAGTGGCAGACGCCTTGCAATACTAACCAATGGCGGAGGCGCCGGCGTGCTGGCTGCCGACAGACTCGCGGACCTGGGAGGAGATCTTGCGCCCCTGTCGCCGCAAACGCTAGCGTCGCTTTCGGCCGTGCTTCCTCAATCCTGGTCAGGCGGCAACCCCGTCGATATCATCGGCGACGCGCCCGCCGCGCGCTACGAAGCGGCGCTTAGTATCCTTTTGAATGACCCGAACACCGACGCGGTGCTGGTCATGAACTGCCCCACCGCTCTCGCGCCAAGCGACCTCGCGGCACAGGCGGTAATCAAAGCCATCGAAGGGCAGAAAGCTCTTGGGCTGCCGTTAAAGCCCGTCCTGACAAACTGGCTTGGTGCGCGGGCAGCAGATTCGAGCCGGCAGCTTTTCATGCGGGCAGATCTGCCGGGGTTCTCCACGCCGGAGGAGGCGGTAACCGGCTTCATGCAGCTCATCAGATATGAAGCTGGCCAGAAGCAGCTGATGGAAACACCGACCGCTCTGCCGCTTAAGATGAACTTCGACGCAAACGCCGCGCAGACCATCATCAACAAGACGCTTGAGGCAGGGCGAACACTTTTGACGGAGGCGGAAGCGAAAGACGTTCTGCGCGCCTACGGCATTCCCGTCGCGGAAACGATCAATGCCAAAACTCCTGACGGCGCCTTCGCGGCGGCGACCGAAATCCTGACGGCGACAAAAGCCTGCGTCCTCAAGATCGTATCTCCCGATATCTCGCACAAATCAGACGTTGGAGGCGTGCGTCTTGGCCTGCGAACTGCAGACGAGGCCCGCGAAGCCGCGTGGTCAATGCTGACCGAAGTTAAGCGGAATTGCCCCGGCGCACGGATCACCGGGTTTGCCGTCGAACCGATGATCGACAAGCGCGAGGCTTACGAGCTGATCATAGGAATGTCTGAAGATAAGACTTTCGGCCCGGTGATCCTGTTCGGAGCGGGCGGCACGTCGGTCGAGGTAGTGAAGGATACAGCGCATGCCCTGCCGCCGCTCAATCTTAAACTCGCGCAAGAAATGATTGCTGAGACCCGCGTCAGCCGGCTTCTTGCCGGGTTTCGCAACCGTCCCCCGGCGAGAACCGACGACGTTGCAGAAATCCTTGTCCGTGTCAGCAGCCTTGTCGCCAACCACCCCGAGATCCGTGAGATCGACATCAATCCTGTGCTGACCGATCACCTGGGCTGTATCGCTCTTGATGCGCGGATTGGCTTGCAGGAGGCCCACGCACCGGCAAGGACGCCGTTTGCCGTGCGGCCCTATCCTGAAAAGTGGCGCCGCAAAATCATTATGCCGGAGCTGGGGACGCTGACGATGCGTCCGGTCCTGCCCGAGGATGAACCGCTTTATCAGCCGTTCTTCTCTCGCATGACAGCGGAGGATTTGCGGATGCGGTTCTTTGCGCCGAGCAAGGATAGGTCACATAAATTCTTTGCACGGCTGACGCAGATCGATTACGCGCGCGAAATGGCATTTGTCGCCCTGGCTTCGTCTGGCGAACTCCTCGGTGTCGTGCGGCTCGTCGCGGACCCTGATTACAAGAGCGCTGAATTCGCCGTGCTGGTTCGCTCGGATCTGAAAGGACGCGGCCTCGGCTGGCAGATGATGCAGCTGCTGATCGAGTACGCCCGGGCAGAAGGCCTCGCCGAACTCACCGGCGATGTGCTCAGCCAAAATTCAACCATGCTGTCGATGTGCCGCACGCTCGGCTTCCGCATCGACCTTGTCCCGGGAGATGCGTCGATCCGGCGTGCTACGCTCGATCTTAGGAAAAGAGCGGGGCTGGCGGCCTGAGTGGGGTCAGTCTGACTGGCTTTCGATCCCAGTTAGATAGCAAAAAGGCGGGAGCCCTTTAATGACCCTCCCGCCATTGATCAATTGCGAAACTATTCTCGTTTTACTCGTTCGCAAGACTTGTCAGCCGTGCGAGGTCGGCGAGCGTAACAACCGTGCCGCCCTGCTGCAGCTCAATAACGCCCATTGTGCGCAGCTTCGTCAGGGTCCTGCTAACGGTTTCGATGGTGAGGCCAAGAAGGTCAGCGATGTCGCTGCGCAGCATCGAAAGGTGCACCGCCGTATCCTCATGCGCGCCCGGCCTGCGATAAAGGCTGAGCAGGAACAGCGAGACACGCTCGATGGCGCTGCGCTGTCCGACACTGACGAGCAGGCTCCTGGTGGCAGCGAGTTCCTGTGACACGGATTTGTAGAGTTTCAGCGCCAGCTCCGGGTCGTTTTCCGCTTCGCGCTCTAGCGTTGCCGCCGACAGGCAACGGACTTTCGCTTCGCACGTCGTTTGAGCGCTCAGCACGTGCTCTTTCAATGTCCCGAGTCCGATCAGATCACCCGGGTATGCGAAATCGACGATCTGACGCCTGCCGTCGTTGAGGGTCTTATAAATCGCAACAACCCCTTCTTCGATGCGGAACACGTGGCGTCTGGGGTCGCCCTCGCAAAACACATGTTCTTTACTCTCAAGCCTGCGGACTGAGCCCGCACCCATGGTGCGATCGAGGGCGGAAGGTGTTGCGACGATGGTACCCGCGCCAAACCTGGTTCTGGGTGCGGCAATCTCAGCTGCAAACATGGTCTCTCTCCCTACCGTCCTGCTTCCGGCCGCGCCGGTGTGAGGGCATTAGAGAGGCGGTGCGCAATGCAGGTATGCGCGGGAGGTGCCGAATTGTAACGAAATGTCAAAGAGGGGAGGTTGGCCCTGATCCAGGTCAAAGACACCGCAGGCATGAGGATTATCTTGGAGCTTCGGCAAGAAACGGATGAGCAATGGCACCGGGAAAAAAGCAAGGGCGAGGGGGGGACGAAAAGAAATCGCCCGCGCTGAGGGACCGTATATCCACAGATCGCTTGCTCCAGCAGGAAATCACGGTTTCCCTCGAACACCTTGCGGATCATCTGCCCCACGTCAGCAACGACCGTTTGCCGCGCATGCTGTTTGCCCTTCTCGAGTTTAGCTGGGCCGAGCATGTCAGTTTTCAGCGAGATGCCCTCTTCCCCATCCTTCGTTTAAGCGCATCGAGCCGCTCGAACATCGACGCCCTGATCGACCGGCTAGAAGTCGAGCACGTTGAGATCTCGGACCGGCACATCGACGTGCAAGAGCACATCGGCAACCTGCTGGACGGCAGTCCATCGCCGCCTGACGTTTTCGGGTATGCGTTGAGAAACGCGTTCGAGGCGCGCCGCAGGCACATGGATGGCGAGGCAGAACTCGCTCATTGGTTGCCCCCTGTCCTCGCACCCGCCGACGCCGAGCGGATATCGCGCTGGCAGAGCAGCCGGGCTGATCCGCCCTTTCCCCTCAACGTCCTCTACGAGAAGCGCTAGAATGGAAGCCATGTTGTTATGAAGACATCCTATCTCTTGTTGATCACGCTTATCCTGGCGCTCGCGTGCGCAGCGGTCCCCGCCGCTCTGGCCGGCAGTGTGTTTCAAGGTCACGCTTACGCCGTCAGAATGTGTGCCGAATGTCATTCGGTAGAGGCAACGAACGAAATAGAACCGCTCTTCGATGTCCCAAGCTTCTACGTTATCGCGCATATGCCCGGCATGAGTAAGCTCGCGATTTCAGTCTGGCTTCGAACGTCCCACGACAAGATGCCGGATTTTATCATCCCGCGTCAGGATCGGGAAAACCTTGCAGCTTATATCATGAGCCTTAAGGGCAAGCGCCTCCGGTGAAGAGGGCCGCCGCGGGCCCTATGCTTGGCGCCGGGTGTGATGAGCAGGTGCCTGCAAAAAGGGCCATCAGATATATGCGGATCAGAACCATAGCAACTCCCCGAGTTTCGCGGACAGTTGATCCGGCGGGAGAGAAATGAGATCGGTGTCGATCTCCGCGATGACCCTCGCCGACACTTCGCGACCGAGAATATATCGCAGGTCCTCCATAAGAGACGGCGCGCCCACAATAACGAGCCGGTCGAACCTTTTCATTCCGACGTCTCTTTGCAGCCGGGCCGCAAGCTGGTGTGCGAACGCATAGTCCCGATACGGTTTCGTCTCGAGATCCGGCTCCGCCACATAACGGATCTCCTCGCGCTCACAATAGGCGCCCAAGGTTTTGACAAACAGCTTCGCCTGCGCCGTGTCAGCAACCAGCACCCAAAATTCCGGGGTTGCATCGATACTCCCGCAGGATGCCTGTTTTCTACACGTATCGCAGTGGAACAGACTGCACATCAAGCGGCGCTCTGAAGATAAGCCGGTTTTTTCTCAAGCTGTCCCGGGAGAGCACCAGTAACCGGCCTGCTTACCGAACATGACAATTCGCGGCGCAATTCCTTGCGTGCGCGGCCAAGGCGCGAGCGGACCGTGCCGACAGGAATGCCAAGGGCGCTTGCCGCTTCCTGATACTGCATGCCGAGGGCATCGATCATTATGATGATCTCGCGATGGTCAGGTGTCAGAGCCTGTATACGCTGATCGAGCTGGCGGACGCTGGCCAGCGCTTCCTGTGGGCCTTCTTCCGCCTTCTTGTCGAGCATCTCGTCGGAGAGTGCGAAACGGCTTTCGTGACGGCTTTTTCTGCGATGGCGTGTGACAAACAGGTTGAACATCATTTTCGAGGTCCAGCCGAACAGGTTGCTTCCTGTCTCAAACATTTCCCGGCGTTCCAGTGCGCGCACGATGGTGTCTTGAACGAGGTCCTCCGCATCGGTTCGGTTACGGCATAAACGCGAAGCGAAACGCGACAGCTTTCCTATCTCCTGAATCAGTTGCGCGTTCTCAAATGTCATAAGCGGGGCCTTTCGTTGAGGTTGATCCATCTCAACACAGCGCCCCGTAAGCCCTATTGATGAAAGTCAAGAATTTGAAGGCGGGCGCGTCCCGCGCGGCCCCGCCGCGCGGGACCGGGCTCTACGCCTGCGGCGCAGGGCTTGTCATCCCTGCCGTGCGGTGACGATCCCTCGCGCAAGAGGGCTGCGCCCACAGTCCGTCAAGGGCGTCACCTTCAGGAAGGCTTGCGCGCCGCGACAGGTCGCGGCCTTTGACCGACCGTCCCCGCTCATTGCCGCGAGCTAGCCGGGTTGCTGGCAACCCCTTTTCAGACGTTTGTATCAAGCCAGCGATACTTGCGCGTGTCGATGCCAACCAATGAGTAGAGCGGGCACCAGCCGGAGACGCCGGTCAGGAACGGGATCAGTCCGAGCCAGCCCCAGCCATACATATATTCCTGGCCATAGAAGCCCATTGCGGACGCCATCAGCAGCGCTCCTCCTGCGATCCGCACGCCGCGTTCGATGTTGCCGATGTTGTTTGACATTGCGTCCCTGCCTTTCAATTTTCAGGGGTCAGTCTTCAGCCGTCACCGCGGGCGCGCCTTGATCTGCCGCAAGCTGCGCTCTTGATCATCATGACGCGCGCCGGACCGCCTCCGCGACCCAGGCGACAAGCTCGCCAGCAGTTTGCTGAAAGCAGATGTTCAGCTCGGCTGCAGCCGCCTTTGGCGAGACCTCAGCAAGCTCGGCGCTGCGGACAAACTCCTTTGCCGCTATCAGCTCGCCGCCCTTGTTCATCAGCTTCGCCACATACGAAACCTCTGCCCGCGGCACCCCATCCGCGACGATCTCGAACCGGCGGATCTCAGTCAGGAGTTGAAAGTCGCTCTCCGCTCCCTCCGCCCCTTTAAACACCTGGCTCATGGCTTTCGCATTTTCAAAGCTCTCGACAAGACGAAACTGCACAAGCGTCGGCATCATATCAACCCACTGCCCGCCGTCCTTCAGTTCATCAAGCGCAGTGCCGGTCCTGACCAGAATCCTGTCCTGTGCCAATGCAAAAGGTGTCACCGGATCCTTGATAGCCAGGGTGGATTTCGGTTGTCGTTCAAAAGACGGGAAAGACGTTGCCGCGGTGATGTCGAATAGCTTGCCGGAGGCCCTGTCCTTGCCGCCGACCATCCGCTGAAGGCCGGCGAGAATGCTGTCCACCTTCTCGGAGTTGCGCGACAGCGCGTCCGTAAACTTCGCAATGTTCGATACCGAACTTTTAATGTCACCCTGGTTGTCATCGACAAGACGGGTAATTGCCTGAAACGCCTCGCGCGCGCTGGTCGTCATGCTTTGGCCGATTGCCGGGTCTGCCGTCAGCAAGGGCCGTTCTCCCTCAAGAGCGCGCCCGGAAGTCCCGCCTGTGAGCGATATGACCGGTGCGCTCATCATCCCCTGGAATTCAATGCCGGCTTTGGTATCAACCCGCACAGGAATATCGGGATCAACCGCAACCTCTACCTGAACACCGGCGGGATGGGCAGGATCCACGGCAATCGAAACAACCTCGCCGGCTCGCATGCCGTTGAAGACAACGCCCGACCCCACAAGCAGCCCCGAAACCGAATAGTCGAACGCGATGCGATAAATCGTGCGCCTGCCGAGGCCGCCGGCCGTATTTAGCCAGTAAGAGAACAGGAAGACGGCCAGAAGCGCTGCAACTGTAAAGGCGCCGACAACTGTGTACCTTGCATTGGTTTCCATCTTCAATCCTCGTCAGTGAATGGACCGGGTGGCGGGCGAGAATTTGGAACGCCGATGGAAATAAGACTGCACCTCTTCAACCCGCGAAGAAGCCAACGCCGGAACCGTGTCGATGGCAACGACCCTGCCATGCGCGAGTAACGCCGCACGGTCGCACACCGTCCTCAAGCTCTCGACATCATGCGTAATCATGAAGACCGCAAACCCGAGAGAATTCCGCAGCGTCAAGATAAGGTCATCAAATGCTCCGGATGCGATCGGATCCAAACCCGAGGTCGGCTCGTCAAGAAAAACAATCTGGGGATCAAGCGCCAGCGCACGCGCGAGCGCAGCGCGCTTTACCATCCCGCCGGACAATTCGGACGGGGCCTTGGAAGCGTCCGACGCACCCAGGCCGACCATCGACAGCTTCGTATCCGTCATCGCATCCATCAGTCCGACCGGCAGACTGCAAAGCTCTCGCATCGGGACCTGAATGTTCTCTTTCACTGACAAAGAGGAGAACAAGCCTCCCTGTTGGAACAGCACCCCCATCCGCCGCTGCGTATGACGCCACTGCTCTTCGCCGCTATCGATGCCGGTACCCAAAACCCGGATATTTCCGGAAGCGCGTGGCGTCAGGCCCAGGATCGTGCGCAGAAGCACCGACTTGCCCGAGCCGGACCCGCCTACAATCCCGAAGATCTCGCCGGACTGAACATCGAGGGAGACGTCGCGAAGGATCTCCCTTCCTCCGAGACTGACACAGATGCGATCGACCTCAAGAACGGCTCTGTCCATGTCACATGCCGATCGCTGCAAAAAAGACGGCAAACAGACCGTCGAGCACGATGACTGCAAAAATCGATTTAACGACCGAGGATGTCGTCTGCCGTCCCACTGACTCAGAACTGCCGGACGCCCGCAGGCCTTCCGCGCATGCGACGGTTCCGATGACGAGCGCCATGAAGGGCGCTTTGATCATGCCGACTTCAAAATGTGTCAGCGAGATCGCATCCTTGAGCCGCGTGATAAATACCTCCGGATGCATGTTGCCGTAGAGCCATCCGGTGAGAACGCCCCCTGATAAAGCAGCAATCGAACCGAGAAAGGTCAGAAGCGGCAGGGCAATAATGAGTGCCAGAACGCGCGGCAAGGCGAGGACTTCGAGAGGGTCGAGCCCCATAGTCGACAGCGAGTCGATCTCATCGCGCAACTTCATTGAACCGAGCTCAGCGGTATACGCGCTCCCCGACCGCCCCGCGACCATGATCGCAACAATCAAGACTCCGATCTCCCGGAGGACGAGAATCCCAACCATGTCGACGACATACTCGTCGGCTCCGAACTTCCTGAAATGGAAAAAGCCTTGCTGGGCGATAATGCTGCCTATCAAAAGGGTGATCAGAGCAATGATAGGCACGGCCTGCAGCCCGGCGCGGTCAAGTTGATGAACGAGAGATGTGACACGAAACGACTTCGGTGAAACCGCCACGTTGGCGAGCGCATAAGCGAGCCGCCCAAGCGTGTTAAGCAGGCTCAAGACTTCATCGCGCCCGCACAGGACCGACGCAGACACGCGAGTGACAAGCCCCCGATCATAGGCCTTCTCAGGTTCGGACGGATCTACAGGCGCGATAGCTCCGATAAAGGTCAGCAGCCGGGCATGCTTTTCAGGGAGGCCGGCAATATCGGCAGCGTGGCCCGCGGCCCTGAGCCGTCGCCGCAGCGATACGAGCGTCTGCGCGCCGAAAGTATCCATCGCAGTCAGTTGCGCGGCGTCGATTACAATACTGCGCCCGGGCGCAGAGGCCGACTGCGCCTCAATCATTTCGAGATCGGGCAGCTCATTGAGCGTCCAGGCGCCCGAGGCGACTAAGGTCACAGTCTGCGCTGCGCCGTTGTCGTTGCCGGGACGTGGCCGCGCGGCAGCATCGTCGCGGACGATCTCACCCATGGCGTTACGCCCCTGTCCAGGAGCGTGCGGTCGATGAGGTTAGCTTGCGCCTCATTCCGGTGTCTTTGGCGCAGAAGTGGCGGGACCCGCCTTGGAAAGCGCCGCACATAGAAACAGACCCAGCGGCACCATCAATAAGACGATCATCATCTGGGCAATGATAAAACTCGGGTCGCCGGGATCCATGAATAGCCCGGCAATCCTTCCTGCAAATTCCATCACGAACTTCTCGGCCTGATCAAGCATCTCCGGTCTCCCTTTCCTCGACGATTACCGCCTCTCGCGAAGGCCCGCTTTGATCCATGACAATGACCTCTATTGCCCGCCGAGTTAGTCAGCGCCGTGAGCTACGAGACGCGAAGGTCGGGAACCTATAAATGCGAGTATGGAGTGAGCGCTGGCGGACGCGGACAAGCTGCGCTGTTCTGATTGCGGCCCTGGCTTCGCAAGCGCAGGCCGCGGATTTCAGCGAACTGCTTGGCACGTGGGACGGATCAGGCACCGTGAGCTATCGGGATCGGGGCAGCGAAAGCGTCCGGTGCAATGCGTATTACACAGGCAGCGCATCCTCCCTGAAGCTTGCGATCCGCTGCCAAAGCCCATCAAGCAAGATTGAAATCAGAGGAGCACTTTCCCAGCGCGGCGATGCCCTGTCCGGGCAGTGGGAGGAGCGGACATTTAATTCGTCCGGAGAGGCCACCGGCAGCCATTCAGATCGTCATCTATCGCTCTCGATAACAGGTGGCGGTTTTAAGGGAACGATGTCTGTCGATTACGGCAGCTCAAATCAGACAATCTCGGTTTTAACGTCCGGAATACCTATGACGGGCGTGAAAATGAAGCTCACCCGAAGCGGACGATAGGCCGGCCAACAGTCGGCGTGGCGAGACAAAGACGATAAAGCGCGACTGTCATCGACCACGTCGCTAGCCCATTCGGGCTAATCCGAAATCTACGCGACTCACTGTAATCTTCGCGACGACCCGCCCCCTTTCGGACGATCAAAATGCATCAGATCCACATACATGAGGTCGGCGACAACCCCGAAGCAAGACAGGCTATCTATGCGGCTCCGGGCCCGCAGCGGTCCGACTGGCAAACGCTTATCAGCGCAAAAGGTATCGTTCAGGCAAAGCTCGACTATCTGGTCGTTACGATCGCTACCGCCATCATTCTTGCTGGTTATCCTGTTCATAAGCTCCAGGTGACCTCCCGCACAGCGTCTATGCACGCCGCTGACGCGCAGCTCTTCCAGGCAGATCTCCGCGCCGTGGTGCCCGGCATAAGCTACGATAGCTTTGCAAAGATTATCGCGTCAGTCGCCGAGATCGTGTCGACCGGAACCGTGTTCCGCGACGATCTCTCCCTTGACTGGGAGTTGCAGTCTTAAGCGGCCTTCGGCATAAGCAGCAGCCGTCACGCAGGCCGCATGCGATCGGCGGCTTTGAACAAGCTTCGGGCTTGAGCGACAATCTGTCCGTCTGTCGGATGATCGACCGTAGCAACACCGACGATGCGCGGCCTGAATTCGCTGTCGTGGGTCTCAACGTGCTTTGCGAGCTCGTTCTTGGCAGAACCAGGCCCCATGAAGACCCACTCGTGCGCGGGCCGCAGCATTTGCACGATCTCGTGGTAAAAAGACTGACTATCTTCTGCGCGAAGACCGTCGTTCCGCCGCCTGTGACGAAGGTGAGCATCGGCAGAAGCTGACGACACATCATCGTTTTCAAACGCACCCAGCCCAAAAAAGAAGACCTTAGCGCTTCTATGGTCAAGCCAAACGGCCGCGTGATAATGGCTCATTATTCAGAGCTCCTAAAAGCTGCCAACAAATTCTAAAGGGTGTAGATCAAACGGCAGTTGATGAAGATCAAAGGCCGGTTCCCACAGTGGAGCTGCTTTGAGAGGACGCGCCGGGCCCGGCATCTCGCGGAGCTCCGGATAACCCATGCCAGCCTAGAAGCAGCCCGCTGAAAATCACGAAGACGATCCACCACCTAGTGTGATCGACTGTTCGCGTGTCAACAATCCCCCCGCGCTCCAGTCTCACCTCTGGATCGACGGCATCCCGGCTCGCTGGCAACCGCTTGAAAGTCAGGTGCCTCACGGGAAATTTTTTGCGGTCAGACATGCCCAAGTTTGAGGACGGCGGGAGGAAGTCCGCATTGACCCAAATCAAAAGCGGAGCAGGACGCATCGCAGTCGTCAGCGGCTTGGCATCAGGGCTTTTGCCGCTAATCGCGACCGCTTCACATGGTTGCGGCTAGCGTTCGTTTTCTGGATTGATTGCGGCGAAGACAATTAAGCGTTAGCGCATGGCTGGCAGGATGTTGGCCCGTTACTGCGCAGCGAAAGACCAGGCCGTGTTTGGCCGGCTTTCGGAGACCGAAGCTGGGCATAGGGCAAATCAGGCGCTGCGTCCTATAAGACCTTCCTCCAGTCGGACGTCCCGGACGAAACAAATATCGCGTCTGAAAAACTCTCTATTGCTTTATGAGACGCCGTGATTCAAGATTCTTAGATCTCAAAAAGACGTGAGATCTCAGCATGTTGATTGGATATGCGCGGACTTCGACCTCCGATCAAGAAGCGGGGCTCGAAGCGCAAGTTCGCGACCTCCAGGCAGTTGGCGCCAAGAAAATCTTCAGTGAACAGGTGTCCTCTGTCGCGCATCGCGTCGAGCTGGCGCGGGCGCTCGATTACCTTCGTGACCACGACACCCTCGTCGTGACGAAACTCGATCGCTTGGCACGGTCAGTGAAGGACCTGCTGAACATCGTCGAGGTCATTCAGAGCAAGGGCGGCCACCTCAAAATTCTTGCCATGGATCTCGACACCTCGAGCTCGCATGGCCGACTCGTGTTGCAGCTCCTCGGCGCTATCGCCGAGTTCGAGCGCGCTCTGATGCTTGAGCGTCAGATCGAAGGCATCCGGAGAGCTCGAGCGCTCGGAAAGTATTGCGGTCGAAAACCAACTGCGCGCGCCAGGAAGGAGGAGATCGTCAGACTCTTGAACGAAGGGCACGGCGCGACAGTCGTCGCGCGCAAATTGGGTATAGCTCGTTCGTCGGTCTATCGCGTCGCGAGCGGTGGTTGAACATATCTCGTGAAGGAGGCAACTCAGGTGGCACTCTACTTACTATTTCCGTTCATTCTCATCGGCGCCGCGGCAGCAACAGGCTTCGGGACGTCTTGGCTATTTACCGGTATGCAGGCGGGTCAGTTCAACGCTGAGGATCGATTAAAGCTGTCAGTTGGTTTGGCAGTCGCGGTCCCGGTCGTCGCCGCGGCTACGACACTCTTGCCGGGCATTTCGGAGCTCCAAGAGCTCTACGGCGCGTTCCTATCCGATCTCTGGCTGTGGGCGGCTGGCGCGTTCGTCATCGGCTCCATATTCGGCTGGGCGTTCTGCGCCCAGGCCGAGTGATGGAGAAGTCGAACATGTCTGCGAAAGTTACACACCTCCCGATGACCGCTAGCTGGTCAACTGAACTGCCTGACAGTCACGCTCGTATCGGCATCTCACGCGGAAGACCGCGGCGACAGTCGGGCTACCGCGTCTACAGTCCTCTCGCTCCAGGAGAGTGGTGGAATAAAGTCGACTTGGCAACGTTCTACGGTCTGTACATGATACAGCTCTCAGGCCTCGATCCTGAGAAGGTCTTGTCCGACCTGAGCGTTCTTGCCGGAGACAAGATTCCGACGCTGCTCTGCTTCGAGCGATTGGCTGACGCCAAGGCGTTCTGTCACCGTGCGTTCGTGGCGGTTTGGTTCAAGCATACGCTAGACGTCGACATCGCAGAATTTGGCGCAGATCTCGGCTTAGTGGGGTGCAGCCATCCGAAATTTCCTCCCCACCTGCGGTAGCGCTACCGCGTCGAGAAATTGTCTGCTCTGCCGAGAAAGCGGACGTTTCACTGAGGCTCAACCCGCGGTCTAACCGCCGCCTCGTGGTCGTTTACACTCTGTAACAATCCGGAAATCTGCAGAAACATGTCGCGAGGCAGGGTGTCCCCTCATGGGGAGACATTCATGCGCGCGCTGTTGTGCCTACTCGTCGCTTTGATCGTCGCAACTCCAACAGTTGCGCATGAGGGGCACGACCATGACAAGCCTGCTCCGCTCGCGCTGCCTGTCGCGCCGCGCGTGACGGCGGTAACGCCAGATTTCGAACTCGTCGGTGTCAGGTCGGGCAAGACGAGACTGACGATTTTTCTCACCAGCTTCTCTACTGGCGAGCCCGTTGCCGGCACTAAGCTGTTAGTCGACGCGTCCGGCGAGCAGGCGGAAGCCATCGAACAGGATGACGGCGTTTTTGAACTCAATGCACCCTTTCTCGGGACGACGTCAGGTCTCGATCTCGTGTTTTCGCTAACATTGGCGGACGGATCGCAGGACCTACTGACTGGCCGTCTCGAACCTCCCGGAGATGCGTCGCAGCCCGCCGTGGCAACGAAAGCCACACAGGAGACGTCCCCACGTGCGCTGATGCCGCTGCTCGTCGGGGCCGTTGCGGGAGCGTTGACGGTCTTGCTATTCCGGCCGCGCCGGCGTCACGACCATCCGACAGCGCGAGACGAATCGGCGCCGACCTCGACAGAAAAGGTCCGGCGCATCGCCGTCGTCGCGTTCGCTGCTGTTGCGACTGCGTTCCTTGGCGGCGCCGCACGGGCGGCCGAACAGGCGGGCACTCCGTCGATCCCGTCGACGATGGCCACCGATCTGGCACAGCGCCTGCCTGATGGCACGTTGTTCGTGCCGAAGGCGACCCAGCACCTGCTGTCTGTCCGAACGATGCTCGTTGCGGAAAGCGACATCGCCAAGTCCGTCGAGCTGACCGGCACCGTCATCCCGAGTCCCAACAGCTTCGGCCGCGTACAGTCTCCCCATTCCGGAAGGCTGGAAGCGCCGGAAAACGGCCTCGCCCATATTGGACAGCACGTCACGAAGGGAGATCTGCTGGCATACCTGACCCCGCACATCGGACCGGTCGAGCGCGGCACTGTTCAGAGTCAGATCGCCGAAGCCGATGCCCGGATCGTGATGCAGAACGCCCGGCTCGCACGGTTGCGGGCGGCCAAGCTGGCCGTGCCCCCCATCAAGATCGACGAAGCTGAAGGCGAACTCGCCGCGCTACAGGAGCGGCGTCGCGAGCTCAATCCTGCGCTTTCTGAGCGATACGAAATCAGGGCTCCCGTCTCGGGCGTGGTGTCGAAGGCCGGCTTCTACGCTGGCCAAATCCTCGAGCCGCGCGATGTTCTGTTCGAGATTGTGGATCCCTCCGAGTTCTGGATCGAGGCGGCCGCGTTTGACCTCGCAATCGATGCCGAGCATGGCACGTCGACCGCCGTGCTCGGGAGCGGAAAAGCGATCCCGCTGCACTACGCCGGGCGAGGCCTCGCTCTGCGCGAACAGGCGGCGCCGATACTGTTCCGCCTGACCGAAGGCCTCGATCAGATCGCAATCGGCCAACCTGTGGAGGTCGTGATCAAGGGGACGCCCAGCGGCAAAGGCTTCGTTGCGCCGAGCGCCAGCATCGTGCGCGGTTCGAACGGCCTGCCGATCGTCTGGGTCAAGGCGGACGCCGAGCGATTTGAGCCGCGAACAGTGCAGACGGCTCCGCTCGACGGGCAGAACGTAGTCGTCACCGCCGGCGTGAAGGGCGAAATGCGCATCGTCACTGACGGTGTAACCCTGCTCAATCAGGTGCGCTGAGGCTCGGCATGTTCAATTTCCTCGTCAGCCGCAGTCTTGAGAATCGCCTATTCGTGCTGGCGGCTGCAGCACTGCTGTGCGCTTTGGGGCTCTACACGGTCCGAAACCTGTCGGTAGACGTCTTTCCGGATTTGAACCGCCCCATGGTCACGTTGATGACCGAGGCCGATGGTCTTGCGCCCGAAGAGGTCGAGAGCCTGGTCACGTTCCCGATCGAAACGGCGATGAACGGCATGCCTGGCGTGCTGCGCGTCCGCTCGGTCTCGGCGGCGGGCCTCTCCATCGTCTACATCGAATTCAATTGGGGAACCGACATCTATCGGAACCGTCAGCAGGTTACGGAGCGGCTCAACATCGTGCGCGAGCAACTGCCGCGCAACGCTGTCCCGCAGATGGGGCCAGTCACCTCGATCATGGGCGAGATCATGCTGATCGCGGTCGCCAGCGATCAGGCGAACCCGATGGAGGTGCGCGAGCAGGCCGATTGGGTTCTGCGTCCGCGCCTGCTCAACATACCGGGTGTCGCGCAAGTCATCCCGATTGGCGGTGAAGTGCGCCAGTACCGCGTGACGCTCAATTTACCGCAGATGAAGCGACTGAACATCTCGCAGGAGGACGTCGAAACGGCCATTCGCCAGTTCGGCACTAACACCGCCGGCGGCTTCGTGGACCAGCACGCCCGCGAATACCTCATCCGCAATGTCGCACGCACGACGAGTCTCGATGATCTGAAGAGCACGTCGATCGCCTTCCGCGACGGCCTATCCGTGCGGCTGTCGCAGGTCGCGGACGTCTCATATGCACCGCGCGTCAAGCGTGGTGATGCCGGCTACATGGGGTCACCCGCCGTCATCCTGTCGATCCAAAAGCAGCCGGCTGCCGACACGCTCGCTCTCACCGGCGAGATCGAGAAGGCTCTTGCGGATATCAAGCGCGTGCTGCCGTCCAACATCAACACCATCGACGTGTTGTTCCGTCAGGCGGACTTCATCAAGGTCTCTGTCGACAACGTGCAGCGCGTCCTGTTCGAAGCCTTGCTTGTCGTAGCAGTCGTCCTGTTCATGTTCCTGCTGAACTGGCGGACGACGGTGATCTCGCTCGTTGCCATCCCGATCTCGATCTTCATCACGGTCATCGTGTTCTGGCTGATGGGCATGACCGTCAACACCATGACGCTTGGCGGCCTAGCCATTGCCATCGGCGAACTTGTCGACGATGCCGTGGTCGACGTCGAGAACGTGTTCCGTCGTCTGCGGGAGAACCGTTCGCTGCGCAATCCGCGCCCCGTGCTGGCGGTCATCGCTTCTGCCTCGCAGGAGGTCCGCTCGGGCATTCTTTATGCAACGGCAATCATCATCCTGGTCTTCGTGCCGCTGTTCGCATTGTCGGGGATCGAGGGCCGCCTGTTCGCGCCGCTTGGCGTCGCCTATATCGTTTCGATCCTAGCAAGCATGGTCACGGCCATAACGGTCACGCCAGTCCTGTGCTCTTATCTGTTGCCGGACCTCAAGCAGCTTCGCAAGCATAATAGTTGGCTCGTTCGCACGCTGAAGTCCGGTAACCGACGCCTGCTCGACTGGGCGTTCGGTCGGCAGGCCTTCGTCATGATTGCCGCAGCCGCTGCGGTCGCTGTTGCCGCCATCGTTGCCGCTGGGCTGCCAAGATCGTTCCTGCCGTCGTTTAACGAAGGTACTCTGACGATTTCGATGCTATTCCGGCCCGGCATCTCGCTCGCTGAGTCACACCGGGTTGGCTTGATCGCCGAGCGTCTGATCCTCCAGACACCGGAGGTCAAGACCGTCGGACGCCGCACGGGACGCGCCGAACTCGATGAGCATGCCGAGGGCGTGCATTCCGCTGAGATCGACGTGGACCTGAGGCCGTCGACGCGTTCGCGTGAAGAGATCATCACCGATATCCGCACGCGTCTGGCTGTCATACCGGCGGCGATCAACGTCGGCCAACCCATCTCGCATCGTCTCGATCACATGCTTTCGGGCGTCCGCGCGCAGATTGCGTTAAAGATCTTCGGAGACGATCTCGACACGCTTCGCACCTTGGCGGAACAGCTCAAAGGCAAGATCGAAGCGATACCCGGCATCGTCGATCTGCAGATCGAACGGCAGGTGCGCATCCCCCAAGTGCAGGTCATCGTTGACTATGACAAGGCCGCCCAACTCGGCGTAACGCCGTCCCGCATCACGCAAGCTCTCGAAGGCCTGCTCAACGGCCGGGTGGTCTCGCAGGTCATCGACGGTGCACGACGCTACGACGTCGTCTTGCGTGTCGACGAGGAAGACCGCACGACGGACGGCCTCTCGAAACTGATGGTCGAGACACCGGCCGGACGGGTGCCGCTGTCCACATTCGCGAAAGTAGAGGAAACCGACGGCCCCAACCAAATCGCGCGCGACAACACACGCCGTCGCATCGTCGTGTATGCCAACACCAGCGGCAGCGACATGTCGGGTGTCATCGACCAGGTTCGCAGCGCCGTGGCGTCAACTCCTTTGCCGCAGGGCTACTTCACGTCGCTGGAAGGAACGTTTCGGTCCCAGGAAGAGGCATCGCGGCTGATCGCAGTGCTGGCCCTCGTTTCGCTCACCGCGATCTTCGTCGTGCTCTACAGTCGCTATCACTCGGCAGTCCTTGCGTTGATCATCATGGGCAACGTACCCCTCGCTCTTATCGGCAGTGTTGCCGCGCTGTGGATCGCGCAGCAGCCGCTGTCGGTGGCGACGATGGTCGGGTTCGTCACACTCGCGGGCATCTCGACGCGCAACGGCATCCTTAAGATCAGCCACTACATCAATCTCGTGACGCTGGAGGGCGAGAGGTTCGGCCCAAACATGGTCGTGCGCGGCAGCCTTGAACGTCTCACACCTGTGCTCATGACCGCGCTCGCCGCAGGCATGGCCCTGGTGCCGCTGATGATCGGCGCCAGCGCACCCGGCAAAGAGATCCTGCATCCGGTCGCCATCACCATCTTTGGCGGTCTGATCAGCAGCACCCTCCTCGACACCGTGCTCACGCCGATCCTGTTCTTGCGATACGGGGAGAAACCGGTCACGCGCCTGCTTCACGGCGAGGCGGGCAAGAAGACCCAGGAAGCCTTTTGAAACGCCGGACTTCACAAACAAGGAGAAGACAATGAAAAATCTGATCGTGATGATGATGTCGCTGGCCTTGGCAGGGCCGGCACTCGCTCACAGCGATTCCAAGTTCACCAAGGGCCCCAATGGCGGCCACATCGTCGACGCCGGTGGCGGCAAGCAGCACTGGGAGCTCGTCGCGAATGGGAACGAACTTACACTTTACGTCAGTGATTCCGAAGAGCAGCCGTTGACCATCAATGGCGGCAAGGCCACCGGCCAGGTGCTTGCCGGCGGCAAGACCGTCAATGTCACATTCGCGCCGGCAGGAGGCAATTCGCTGAAGGCAACCGGTGACTTCGCAGCCACCAAGGGCATGAAGGTGATCGTCAAGACCAGCAACGTTGGCGGACAAAGCATGCAGGCTCGTCTTACACCGCTGCAATAAAGGACAATGGGAGAGGCAAGACGCCTCTCCCTCGCATGTGTGCTAGGTAGCGGAACGGCTCAGCCTTCACCTCAACTTTCAAAACGAATGTCATCAAAGTCCGCACCACCTTCAGATCTCGGTCCGGCCCCCGCGCTGCCGGAAGGCGCGCACGTTCTCGTCGTCGATGACGACACCGGCATCCGCAAGCTGCTCAGCGACTTCCTGCGCGCGAACGGGTTCCGAGTGTCAACGGCTGCAGACGGCAGACAGCTCGTCAAAACCGTGATCGACGCCGGAATCGATCTGGTGGTGCTCGACGTCATGCTCCCGGGACGTGGTGGCTTCGACCTGTGTCGCGACTTGCGAACCTCCACCAGCGCCGCAGTCATCATGCTTACCGCGAAAGGCAGCGAAACGGACCGCATCGTCGGACTGGAACTCGGCGCGGACGACTATCTGGCCAAACCGTTCAACCCGCGCGAGCTGTTGGCGCGCATCAAGGCCGTGCTCCGCCGCAGCGGCGGCGATGTCAAGGAGCCAGCCCGCTACCTCGTATTCGACGGCTACCGCATCGATATGCAGCGGCGCGAATTGCGTACGGCCAACGGTGTGCTCGTGGACTTGTCGGCCGGCGAATATGACCTGCTCCTCACGCTCGCCGAGATGCCGCAACGCGTGCTGTCGCGCGATCAGCTTCTGGATCTCACACGTGGACGCCTGTCATCTGGCTTCGACCGCACGATCGACGTTCAGGTCAGCCGCCTGCGCCGCAAGCTCGCACTCGGCCACGACGGCGAAGCCGTCATCAAAACCGTACGCGGCTCCGGATATATGTTCCTGCCGTCTGTGTTTCGCGAATGAGATGGATCTGGGACACCATCGCAGGGCGCACCATCGTAGTCCTCGTCGCTGGGCTCGCAATTAGTCTTGGGCTGAGCCAATACCTTTACCAGCGCGGCATGGAGCGCGAGCTACGCGAAGGCAATGCGAGCCGCCTCGCCGATCACCTCATCGTGCTCCGCGAAACTTTGATGAGACTTCCCGAAAACGAACGGGACGAAGCCGCCCACGCCTTATCGGGTGGGCCATTGCAATTGCATTGGAGTCCCGAAGCGCTGTCGGTCGCGGGTGGAACGCCCGATCCTACTTCGGTGCGCATTCGCGAAATTCTATTTGAGCGCCTCGCGGGGTTGGAACAACAGCAGTTGGTGATCGGGTCGAACCCAGACGCAAATGCCACGCCGGGCGGGCATCGAACGGATCACCTCACGTTGATTTCTCTCGCGCTGACCGACGGCACGTGGCTGAACATGAGCCTCGCCCAGGTGCAGGAGCCGGGTCTTGCGTCACCAAGCTTCATCGGCGCGTTGCTACTTCTTTCGCTCGCGGTCGGCCTGCTCTCCTACTTGATGAGCCTGTGGCTGACGCGTCCCCTCCGCGACGTGGCAAAGGCGGCGCGCAGGATTTTCGCGGGCGCGCAAGACGTGACTTTAGCAGAGACCGGCACACGCGAGGTGCGCGATCTCGTGGCGGCCTTCAACGACCTGCAGGATCGCATCAAGCGCCTGGTCGGCGACCGCACGAACATGCTCGCAGCAGTCTCGCACGATCTCAGAACCCCGCTCACTCGCTTGCGCCTGCGCGTTGAGGGGCTCGGCATGAAAGAGCCGAAAGAAAGCATCATCCGAGATATCTCGGAGATGGAGTCCATGCTGGATGCTACGCTCGCATTCATCCGCGGCGATGCTTCGGAGGAACCCGTCGAGCAGATCGATCTCGCCGCCATGCTGCAGACGATCGCCAACGAATTCGAGGATGCGGGGCAGCCGGTTGATCTCGCTTCCATCGACAATCTCATAATCACGGCACGCCCGCAGACTATGAAGCGCGCCATCATCAATGTGGTCCAGAATGCCCTGAAGCACGGCGGCTCCGCGCGGATAGAAACGCTCAAAGCTGGTCGCGACGTTAGGATCGTGATCACCGACACCGGCCCCGGCATCCCGGAAGATCAGCTCGAGTCAGTCTTCGCGCCCTTCACCAGACTGGATCAATCCCGCAACAGCACCTCCGGCGGCCACGGCCTGGGCCTGACCATCGCCCGCATCGCCATTCGCCTCCACGGCGGAGACGTCACACTCGCCAACCTGGCTGAAGGGGGGCTCGTCGCAACGATGTCTTTGCCTCAGTAGGCGAGGGGAAGGCTTGCCGAGCGCGAGATGTTGAGCCGTCTCCGGACGTCCGCTAATGGGACTAAGCAGACAACGTCTCGCGCGCGTAGGGGCGAGTCAAGTGAGTCAGGTCTATGTCCGCAAATGGGACATTGCAGTCAAAGCGTGGCACAGTAGCGTTGGGAACCCCAGAGTAGGTTCGCTTAAGTGGTATAAACCTGGTCAGAAGCGATTAGGACTTAGTGCCTCGCGCGCGTAGGGGTGACTCAGGTGACTCACGTTTCGGAACACTAATCCGCCGAAGCGAGCTGACAATTACGCCCGTTTAGGCTAACGCGCGAAGCGTTTTATTTTTGTCAAAGCAGGTTGAGCGGCGTGCAGTCTGCGCCATAGTGAGGGAGCGACAGCATCGAGATTTAGGCGGGTGATCCGACGAAGCAGCGGTGGGGGCGCTATGCAGACCTATTCTCGGACGACCATATGGCCACCATCACCATCACCATCACCACCATCACCACCATCACCATCTGTGGAACAATTCCGATCAAAGCGTAGCGCCATCATTGACTTAACCGATAAAGCGTCCGGCCAAGGCAATTCTCCATATGCTCTCTCAGCCGACTTGCTGGTCGGCCCGCGGGTACAAGAAAGCTATCGTGGATTGGCAGCGCTATAATCCCGTCAGCCAACGCAGCCAATTCGACGTCCATCATTAACCCAGAATCGATCGCCTGCAGTCTCACGCCCACTCCAGAGTAGAAGGAAGAGCGTATGGGCTCATGACGTTCTTCGACGGCCCCGAGAATTTTGTTTGCCTTCGCGACTGTGTGTCCCTCTTTGAAGACCAGGGCGCTCAATGCGGATTGTCGTGAGCTAGAGTTCATTACAATCTGCCAAGCAACCTTGACAGACTGCCTCTCCGTTTCAAACCCTCTTACAAAGTAAGCATCACTCGCCAACTTCGCGCCATGGAGAGCATACAATAGACGCGGGTGGATATGTTGAAAGTCTGGCTCGTCGAGCGCCGCACCATTGATCGTGATTTTTTTACGTATCGCCTTCGCGAGCGATTGCCAGAAGGGTCCATATAGTCGACCGCCGCGTTCCCAAGAACCGTTAAATACACGATAACCCCTTACTCGAGAGAACTGTAATGCCGTCGGATCAAACCATGTGTCTGCGGGAAAATGCTCGGGAGGCAGTTCTATACGAACGGAAGAAAATGCTTGGTTCAGGATTTCCACGTCTCGTCGGAGACGGCGCGTCATCCTTGTCTCCTGATAGCGAACAATTTTGCCATCGGCATCTTTCAGAATGATCAGCTGAACTGGCACGTGAATTAATCCCTCGCGCAGCTGCAGACACTGAACCATCTCGGGCTTGGCACGCATCCGACTTTGCCAGCGAAGATCGCCGGGGCGGGATCGTTGCTCTTCGATCCAATTCATTTGGCGGAGCTCTTCAACGATTGCTATTACGTTCGTATAGGTGAAACCGCGAACGGCATAGACTGGCCAAACACTGTAGTGCTCCTCGCGTCTTGAATAGCTGAGCCAGCGTCCTTCGCGAGCCGCGACTAGCAGTTCAGATACGATCGCTCTACGACAAGCCTGCCGCTTTAAGCTGCCAGAGATCGCGTAGCCAGCATCTGAGAGAACGGCGTTTGTGATGCCCTGCCACCCAAATGTTAGCTTTTTGTCAGTGCGCTTGAGGGGGAAGTGAGTGTCGCGCATACATTTGTCCAAGGCACATCGCGGCCGCGCAACCCCGGTGCTCCGAGGCGTCGTAGCTCATCCAGTCGTTCGGATACAGGCATGCGGAATCTGCCCGTCAGATTGCTGACAGAGACAGCGGGTCGAAAGCGGTGCTGAGAGCAGCGGATTAGCGACTTAACCCGCCGTGGGGATCAAGGCTCCGCTGGAGGGAGCGGATAGACACGAAGCCGGCGTCCACGACCGTCTTCATCATAAAACATGGCGTATACCTTGACTCCGTTAGTCGTTAGCCGGTTGTACTCTCGCCCCACCTTTGCCCAGCCTTGCTCGCGCCAATGATTTTGCCAACACATCTCAATGTACGTTTTGTAGATCTCTGCGAATCCGATCATCTGGCCCGGGAATCTATCGGACTCTTCCTGCAGCAGTTGCAGAAGCGCAGCTGCTTGCGTCGCGGCATTTACATGCTCGATTGGGCGCGAAAATTTGGGCGGCCGACGCCGCGGTGCACGGCGATTTGATTGAGCAGCCGTCGGATCGCTATCGGACGCAAACCGGTTTTGCACCGGTTCGAAACCGGTACGAAAGTCGACTGGCATAGGTTCGTCAATGACTTCGCGAACTGCTGTTGCCGCAAGCTGCGAACTATCGGAGACGTCTTTGTGCTGGGGCTTAAACCAACCCATCCTAAGCTCCTACATTTGGGATTCTGGGGGAGACGGTTCGGCATACTCCTTGGACCACCTGCGCACGTCGCAACAGGAGCCGACCAAGATCCTGCGTCTCGCATAAGGCAGACGAACAATTGCGGAATTAGCTCAGCCGCGCTTCTAACCAAGTGTCCACGTCAGTAGCTCGCCACGCTCTTCTGTTGGGTGACACTTTGATCGGCTTAGGAAACGCATTCTGTGCTACGAGCCTATAAAGGGTCGATCGGCTCAACGTCGTTATTAGTTGTACCTGTCGACGGCTCAGAAGAGGCTCTATGCACGCTTTCTCGATTGACTTAGACAATTGCGTATCAACGTCTTCCCGCTTTCGTCCCGCTCCGTATCCGTGGTTCAAGGTCCAGCTCCTCCGCTATGAGGCCTAGAGTTTAGCCGCCATAAGCGAGTGACTTGAAGAGTGGGAATTGCTGCACGTTGGACTATTTATTCCCGAGTGCGGGCACAATACTGCTTGGTCCAATCCAGGACTGTCGCGGCCGATAACGCATTTGGTCTGCAGTCGGCAGGCAGCATCTCGGTGACCGTGAGCACGTACTGATAGAAAGCCCCCTCCAAAGTAGTCGGTGGAGGCTCGCCTTTAGTCACTTTCCAAACATACGCACAAGCGAACACAAGCATTCGATGTTGTCGAAGTCCTGGCGCTCCTCGCACAGTTGGGCGAGCTTTCAGGTCGTTTTCGATCGACTCGCAATCTAAAATCCAGAGCTCGATATCCCAGACAATCGACTCAAAATCATCGAATAACTGGTCATCGAGAAGCTCTTGAAGCACCGCTCTGAACGCTTCAGCATGCTTCCTCGCCTTTGGAAGCAGCTTTAGTCCTACAGTGCGCTCCCGTTGGAGATAGGCGAGAAAATCGCCGCGGCCCGCCCTATGGGTGACTACGTAGATAGCCAATTTTCTGAAAAGCTGGATGTTTCCCCAGAGGTCAAGGTGGTGCGGATGCGTGAGGCAATTCAACCTCTCGAGTGTTTCTTCAAAAAAGAGAGATCTGACCTCCGCCTCAGCTTCGTCAAACTTGCGCTCGGCATCTTTCCAAGCGTCTTCCCGAAAACCCATTGGTAGCAGCCGCAGTGGACCAAATGTGGGCCAAATAATAAGACAGCCCGATCAACCACGAGCTAAAGCATTGATGCAAATGGTCGGAGCGAGAGGATTTGAACCTCCGACCCCCAGTCCCCCAGACTGGTGCGCTAACCAGGCTGCGCTACGCTCCGACTGGCGCCTCTTGTGCCCTGACGGGACCGCCGGGTCAACGCCCAACGTGCAGTTCGTATAAAATGCCGGAAGACGCCTTTAACCTAGCGCAAAGACGCGCAATTCGTCCGCCTCGGCCGGCAGAAACCCCACATGCGCGCCCGTAGACCCCACGGCCATGGCGACGGCGGCGTACAGCCCAGAACCCAGTGCAAGGTCCGACACCTGGATCTCGGATGGCAGCAGAGTGCCGGAAACACCGCGACCGCGCCCTGCACCAAAGGCGCCTGCGCGCGACAGCACGCGCGCCAATCCCTTGCCCTGCGCCTTGCTCAACGCTTCCAATCGCACCCACGCTTGCAAAAAACGCGCGTCGGGCTCGGACGGCAATGCTTGGCTGCTGAGCCCCGCTCCTGCAGCCTCGATTGCCGTGCGGCGGTCTCCTGCCATGCGGATGGTTCTCGTGCCTTCGATGTCGACGCCGAGCGGACCCACCGGTCCGGTGGCGATCAATGCATGCCCTGCGCCGTGCGACAGGCTGAATGCAATCCCTGAGTTGGGAAGATCAGGCTTGCCGTTTGCCGACACCGCGAATGGATTGCGCCGGGCGTTAGGCCCCAGGCTGTGCTCCAGCACCAACCTGAGCGCGACATGGGTAGCCATCCATTCCCTCGCCGCCTGCCCCGAACTGAAGCGCGCGGCCCGCGCGCGCTCGTCGTCGGAAAGACGCGGCACCTCCGCCTCAAGCATCAGCAATGCGGCCAGCGACGCCCTGAGGTCGACGCACCAAACCCGCGTGATCGGCGTCTGCGGGTTTGGAGTAAGCGTCATGTGACGTAAGCCATGCGCACAAGGGCCTGACGATTTGACGATGCGAACGGTTGAGCTCGCATCGCGATGTGAACGCCAAGCCAATAGAGACCAAGCCTACGCGCGGCGGCCTGCGCGGCGTGCGGCACGCACCGGCATCTCTTCGCGTGCTGCAGACCCGGTCAATAGCATCTGCCGGCAGGCGCTGAGTTCGGCAATCACCGATTCGACGACGGCACGGTGCGGTTGCGCAAGCTTGCTGGCACTCGCCGCTAGACTGACCGGACTTGCCACCGGTTTGGCGTCCGGCGTGGGCTTGAGCGTCGCTTTGACAAGCGGCTTGCGGCCGCGCTTCTTCTCGGCAGGTGGCGGCAACGAGCGGCCGAGCACCTTCACCTCGTCGATGCCTTGTTCGCGAAGGATCTTTTGCACGCCTTTGATGGTGTAGCCCTGGGCGTGGAGCAAATGGCGAATGCCGCGCAACAGCTCCATATCTTCCGGGCGATAATAGCGGCGGCCACCGCCGCGCTTCATGGGCCGGATCTGGGGAAACTTCGCTTCCCAGAAACGCAGCACGTGCTTGGGTACTTCCAGCTCGCCTGCAACTTCACTGATGGTGCGGAAGGCTTCGGCTGCCTTGCTCATCTGCTATCCCCTTGTTGTCCGATCCGTCCGCGACCGGTCGAAGGAGATCATAACGCGTTTCGGTGCGTTGCGTCACAGTACGAATGCAGGTGATCACCAACATGTGGCAAGACACCACCAAGGCAGCGCAAATTCTGCCTCGCAATCAACGTTATGCCGGACAGAGAAATTTTTTGAGGCAGGGTGCCGCAGCGTCGATAAAACCGGCGTTAGCCCTTCTCGCTCTGCGAGAGGCCGGCGTTGATTCGATCCTTCATGATATTGCTCGGCCGGAAGACGAGCACGCGGCGGGGCGTGATCGGCACTTCCTTGCCTGTCTTCGGGTTACGCCCGATGCGCTCGCCTTTGCTGCGAATGCCGAACGAGCCGAACGACGACAGCTTGACGGCTTCGCCGCGCGATAGCGAACTCGAGATCTCGTTGAGAACGAGCTCGACCAATTCCTGAGACTCGTTGCGTGGCAAACCGACCTTGCGGACGACCGCCTCCGCCAAGTCGGCCCGTGTCAGCGTCTTGGCACTCATTACACAACCTCCCAACGGTGGATATTTTTGTTCATTTTTTGAGGATGGTACCGGGCCAAATGCCGTTGGTCAACGGCACATCGTTACAACCACCTGAAAGTAAAGAAAGAATTTAACGATTTGTGGCTGCGCCGCACCGCCATCGATCGCGCGCACATTCTCGCCCTGCTCACCGCGCGTTTGGAATGCCGCCCATCAGTAAGCCAAAATGAACGTTTGACAATTAATATGCGCAATAGAATTACGGAATGTTATCAGAGTGTACAGACATGTCGTTAACGCGAAAACTCTCGCTGATGGTCGCGGCTGCAATTCTGCTGACCAGCGGCGCGATGTGGGTGTTCACATCCAAGCTGGTCTGGTCGGAACTCGAGCAACGGCAGGAGACGCAGGCGACGCAGAACCTGCGGACGCTGGCGCTGGTGTTTGCGGGCCGGGTCACGGGAGCCAAAAGCGATGTCGTAGAGACCAACGTGGGACGCGTCACCGCTCCGGACCTGTCTGATTTTGCCGATCACTCCATCGTTGACGACGCCGTAGCCTACGTCGGTGGCAACGCGACGGTTTTTGCCTACGATACCGGCCAGAACAAATTCGTGCGCCGGGCCACCACCGTGCGCAAAGAGAGTGGAGAGCGTGCTGTCGGCACCGCGCTCGCAGCCGATAGCCCTGCGCTGCAACCTCTGCTGCACGGCAACGCCTACAAGGGCCTGACCGTCCTGTTCGGTAAGCGCTACTTCACATTGTACCACCCGACATTCGACGCGTCCGGCAAGGTCAACGGCATCCTTTACGTCGGCGTACCGGTCGATGAAACGTTCGACACCTACGCCTCGACCATGACGGCCGTCTCGACGGGAACCGCCCTGACGGCATTGCTCGCCTGCCTCGCGGCCGGCTTTGCAGCCTCGCGCATGTTCCGGCCGTTGCAGGCGATAACCGCCCGCGTTGACGGGTTGGCAAAAGGCGACCTCGACGCCCCGATCCTGTTCGTAGGACGAACAGACGAAATTGGCGCCGTCGCGCAGGCCCTGAAGGTTCTTTGTGACACGAGCCGCCGCGCGCGCACACTGGAGCAAGAGCGCGAAGCCAACGCCATCAAAGACAAACTCGCTCGCGCCGACCTCGATCAGGCGATCGCCGACTTCCGCGACAATGTTTCGACGTCGCTCCATAACCTGACCGCCAACACCAGCGGCATGCGCAAGCGCGCCGAGGAAATGACCAGCGTCTCCTCTACGACGCAGGGTGCGATCGAGACTGCATCGGCATCTGCCGGCATGGCATCGTCGAACGTGTCCATGGTCGCCAGTGCAGCAGGACAATTGTCGAGTTCGATCGGCGAAATCGGCGGTCAGCTCGATCGCGCCAAGGTGATGTCAGAAACCGCGCTGGAAGACGCTGAAGTGACCGACCGGCAGATTGCGTCGCTTGCTCAGACGGCAGAAAAAATCGGCGACGTTGTTGGCCTGATCAATCAGATCGCCGCCCAGACGAACCTTCTCGCCCTCAACGCCACCATCGAAGCGGCTCGCGCCGGTGAAGCCGGCAAGGGCTTCGCAGTCGTTGCCCAGGAAGTGAAGAACCTCGCCAGCCAGACCGGCAAGGCCACCGACGAGATCTCCAAGCAGATCGCCAGCGTCCAATCCTCGACGCAAGAGGCGGTCGAGGCCATCCGCCGCATCACCGGCCGTGTTCGCGAGATCACGCAGACGACGGCCAGCATCGCGGCAGCGACCGTTCAGCAGGCGGCAGCGACAGAGGAGATTTCACGCAACGTCGGTGAAGCCGCTCGCAGCACGGACGACATCGCTGGGCATTTCACGACCGTGACGCACGCAGCTGAACGCACATCCGAAGCCGCAGGCTTCGTGACAGACGCGGCCCAATCCGTAAATGGCTTGGCCGCCCAGCTGGAAAACCAGGTGGAAACATTCCTGAAGCGCGTTGCGGCCTGACGGCAGCAGGCGCGTTTCTCACCAGCGCGCCAGAACTGCGCCCCACGTGAAGCCACCACCCATGGCTTCCATTAAAACCAGGCTACCGTCCTTCACCCGGTGCTCTTCGAAAGCCTGGTTCAATGCCAGCGGGATCGAAGCGGCCGACGTGTTGCCATGCTTTTCCAGCGTCATCATGATCTTCTTGGGATCGACACCGAGCTTCTTGGCGATGCCGTCGAGAATGCGCGCGTTCGCCTGATGCGGCACGTAAAGGTCGATCTCGTCGGCGGCATAGCCGGTCATCACCAGCGTTTCTTCGATCACACCTGAGATCTTCTGCACCGCGTGGCGGAAAACCTCGCGGCCGTTCATGCGCAGCAGTCCGACGGTCTTGGTCGAACCCGGACCGCCATCGACATACAGCATGTCTTCGTAGCGCCCGTCGGAGCGGATACGCGTGGCGATGATGCCGCGATCCTCCCGTGTGCCGTGCTGCTGCTGAGCCTCCAGCACCACCGCGCCGGCGCCGTCGCCGAACAGCACGCAGGTGCCGCGATCACTCCAGTCGAGAATGCGAGAAAACGTCTCCGCCCCGATGACCAGGGCGCGCTTCGATTGCCCCGCCTTGATGAAATTGTCTGCCACCGTCAGAGCGTAGACGAAGCCGGAACACACCGCCTGCACGTCGAATGCGGCGCCCTTCGTGACACCCAGCTGCGCCTGTATCCTGACCGCGGTAGCCGGAAACGTCCGGTCGGGCGTCGCCGTGGCGCAGATTACAAGATCGATATCTATGGGATCGATGCCTGCGCGCACCAGCGCCTGTTTGGCTGCGGCGATGCCCAGGTCGGACGTCAGCTCCCCGTCGGCCGCGATATGCCGCTCACGAATGCCTGAGCGCTCGACAATCCACTCGTCCGTCGTGTCGACGATCTTGGCCAGGTCATCGTTTGTCATCACGCGTTTCGGCAAGTAAGCGCCGACGCCGCGAATGACTGATCGAAGAACTGCCACGGTATGTCCTTTCTTTTCCTTGTCCCGCCGCGGGGAGAGCGCAAGACCGGCCGTTGCCGGACGTGCGTGTGATGCGGCTAGCCCGCCACGGCGTCTCCAAGACGCCCATGGAAGCCGTCGAGATCAGAGCCAAGCCGTGCCAGAAGTCCGCTCTCGGCCATCTCGTAGCCGAGATCGACGGCACTGGCAAAGCCCAGAGCGTCGGTTCCGCCATGACTTTTGACGGCAAGCCCATTGAGCCCGAGGAAAGTACCGCCGTTCACGCGCCTTGGATCCATCTTGTGCTTCAATACCTTGAAGCCGCCACGCGCCAGCAAAGCACCCGCCTGCGAGACCCAGCTGCGGGTCATGGCATCCTTTAGATATTGCCCGATCTGTCTGGCAGTACCCTCGGCCGTCTTTAGCGCGATATTGCCCGCAAAGCCTTCCACCACGACAACGTCGACGATGCCCTGGCCGATCTGGTCGCCTTCGATGAACCCTTTGTAGCTCAACGGCAGATCGTGCGCCTTGAGCAGTGTGTTCGCCTCGCGGACCTCGTCCATGCCTTTGATCTCTTCGACACCCACATTGAGCAGCCCCACCGTCGGCCGTTCAATATGGAAGATCGCGCGCGCCATGGCGGCGCCCATCACCGCAAATTCAGTCAGCTGTTGCGCCGTGGCGCCAATGTTGGCACCGACGTCGAGCACGATGCACTCCGCTTTCACCGTCGGCCATAGCGCCGCGATGGCCGGGCGCTCGATACCGGTCATCGGCCGCAGGATCAATTTGGACATTGCCATCAGTGCGCCGGTGTTGCCCGCAGACACCGCGACGTGTGCCTGCCCCTGGCGTACGGCATCGAGTGCGAGCCACATGCTGGAACCCTTGCCGCGGCGCAGCGCCTGGCTCGGCTTGTCGTGCATGGACACAGCAAGCGCCGTATGAACGACACGCGCGCGAGCCTTGAGAGCGGGGTTCTGCTCCAGTACGGGGCCGATGCGCGCCTCGTCTCCAAACAGCAGGAAGTTCAAGTGCGGGTGGCGCACCAGCGAGATCGCAGCACCCGGCAACACGACCTCCGGACCATGGTCGCCGCCCATTGCGTCGAGCGCGACCGTTCGCGCTTGTCCGCCAGAAAGCCCCCCGTTTAGCCCCCCAGTTAGCCCCATTTTCTGCTGCCCCGGACTGCTGTGTCTGTTGCGCAAAGCGCTTGCCGCCCGCGCGTTGTCCCCCGCTCAGGCCGCGGGAAAATACCCTTTTGCGACTGCGAAACAACCCATTTATCCGCGCCAAATGGTCCGCGGCAGACCGCTATTTCTTCAATTTTCCCAACGCTGCAAACGGGTTCGCTACTGCGCTATCGCCAGCAGCGGACACGTCCAGTTCCACCCCCGGGAGCCGCGGATACGGGTTGATCGACGTCGAAATATGCTCCAGCACGATCAGCCCGAGGTCGATCATGTCGTCCTCGATCGGCTCGAAATCGGGCGTTTCCAGGATTCCCATCTCTTCAATGTCCTGCACGCCCTCCGGCAGCATGTCGGCAGGCCGCAGTTCGGTATTGATGGCCTCGTCGATGTGCTCCGAGATCGGCTCCAGCGTCACGACGCATTGCTGCTTCAGGTCTGCCAGGATGTGGCCAGACAGCCGGTAGATGCCTGAGCGCAGCGGCACGATCTTATATTCGACCTTCAGGCTTTCGCAGGCCAGGATGTCCACCACGCGAGCCAGTTCTTTGCACTCGGCCAGTGACGCGGTATGCGAACCCGTGACACCGTTCGGGCCGATAGCGCGCAACGGAATGCGCCACTCGAATAGATCAATCACGACGGCTCTCCTGGAATGCTGGAAAAAATCACCTTCCCACTCAGCACGCTGTCAAGATCGGTAGCCTTCAAGGCTTGCGCGGAAGCTGTCAGATAGCGTGCGACAGCTGCTGCATCCACCCGCCCTGGCACAAACCCGGCAATTTGCTCGGCCAAATCCGCCGGCGATTGCGCCATTGCGGTCCGGTAGGCGCGAAAGCGCTCGTAGAGCCCGGCCGCCGACCGCTTCACCTTCTTGCCCACCGACAGATCGCCGACACCCATTTCGCGCATGCTGTCGTCCATGTCCGTCACGAAGGTTTCCATGACGCGCTGCGCAATACGATCGGCTTGCGGCCCCGCGCCCTTCAGCCGATCGATCACCACGAACAAATGCAACGCAATCATTTCGTAGCGGCCCTCCGGCGTGTCCTCTACGCCGCAGCCGGAGTAAAACACCGGCTGCCGCGCCCCGGTCACGATCGCGCCATAAAGCTCCTTTGCTTTACAACGGTCTTCGCTGCGCGTCTTCAACCAGTTAAGCACGATTCACATCCTTGTCGGCGCAAGCATCGCAGGTGCCCCACGGCTGGGGACGACCCGCAACGCTTCGTTGAATTTCGCTGGGCTTGGAGCTAATCGAGCGCATGGGTCAAATGAAAACTGAGTCTGCCGACGAAAGTGCCGTGGGACCGGCCGACGCCTCATCCCCAGCGCGCGTCAACCGCTCGCTGGCCAGTGGCTGGTTTTATCACTTCGCTTTGCCGCTGGTCGCAGCAATTGCTGTAACGGCCTGTTCCGAACAGGTTACGGTTCGCGGCGCGGCCCTGCGCGAAACGGACCTGCAGCAGATCCAGCCTGGCGTCGGCCAGGAACAAGTTCGAATGGCCCTCGGCACGCCGACGACCACTACGACCACCGGCGCAGGCAACGTTTATTATTATATTTCAAGCAAGGAAACTCAGACGGCATTTTTTAAACCGACAGAGGTCGATCGCAAGGTCATCGCCGTCTACTTCTCGCCGATGGGTTCCGTGGAACGCGTGGCAAATTACGGTATGCAGGACGGCAAGGTCATCGACGTCAGCACACGCAAGACACCCGCGCCGGGCTCGCGCGACGAGAACATGGTCAAACAGCTGTTCCGCAACCTCGGACAGAAGCAGCTCTTCGGCGAATAGGACTTATCTCCGACTCGACATAACTCCGCCTTTGTATATTAAATGCAGAAGTAATTTCGGGAATGTCGCAGGTAAGTCATTCAGCTCATCGATAAGAACGACGTCATCGTCCATCGCTTCACCAAAGCTTGGGCCAGGGGCGATATCGCTGAAACCATGCGGTACATCGCGCAAGATTGCGCCTACGCCTTGCACATTTCCAACGAGGCTTTGCCGTTTGCCGGCGAGACGGTTGGCCGCGACAATATCGAGGCCACGCTTCATCACATCCGCCAGAAATTCGACTACCTGCTGTACCGCCCTTTCAACATGCACGAAGGCGGGGACCAGGTCCGGCTGCAGGTGGAGTTCATGTACCGCCACCGCGCCAGCGGCGAGATGCTTTCGGGCCACTTCCGCCTGGTCCTTAAATTTCGCGACGGCATGATCGTTCGCGGCGACGAATATCACGATCGCGCGCGCATCGAGGCCTTCATGCGACTGATAGCCAGCGAAGCCTAAAGGTTGTCAGAGATCCCGGTTCCGGTAAGAACGGGCGCGCAAGAGCAGCTCAAAGCTCGCTAACTGGCTCACGCTTGCCCTGGCGCTCGCGCCGCAAGGCCCAGTCCGCGCCGCCTGCCCTATCAACGCGGTCAAGCCCGTTGGCGCTGTCGCCTTCACTCGCGGGCTCAGACACATTGGCCCTGTCACGGGCCGGCCCCATGGCCAACAACGCGGCCAACGCAACTACCATCGATCTCAACACGGCATCCCCCTTTGCTGGTGCTGGTCCTACCTGAAAACCCCTGCGATTTCGTTAGATGGTAACGGTGGATTCGGTTGTCACCGGGGTGACAAGGCGGCAGCAAAAAGGCCCTGCAAATGCAGGGCCTTTTCTCGATCAACGATGTATTCCGGCATCAGCCGTGGGCAAGAACGGCCAGTAACAACAGGGCCACGATATTTGTGATCTTGATGGCTGGGTTAACGGCCGGTCCCGCGGTGTCCTTATATGGGTCACCGACGGTGTCGCCGGTCACGGACGCCTTATGCGCTTCCGTGCCCTTCATGTGCTTGACGCCGTCCTTATCGACGAAGCCGTCCTCGAACGACTTCTTGGCGTTGTCCCAGGCGCCGCCGCCCGAGGTCATCGAGATGGCAACGAAGAGACCCGTGACGATCACACCGAGCAGCATGGCGCCGACGGCCGAGAACGCGGCACCCTTGCCCGCGATCGCGTTGATGCCGAAGAACAGCACCACAGGCGACAGCACCGGCAGCAGCGACGGCAGGATCATCTCCTTGATCGCAGCCTTGGTCAGCAGGTCGACAGCCGCCGCATAGTCCGGGCGATCAGTGCCCTTCATGATGCCCGGCTTCGCCTTGAACTGGCGGCGAACCTCTTCGACGATCGCGCTGCCTGCGCGGCCCACGGCCGTCATGGCCATGCCACCGAACAGGTAGGGGATGAGACCGCCGAGCAGCAGGCCAACGACCACGTACGGATTAGCCAGCGAGAAGTCGACCAACAGCTTGCCGCTGGAAACCTCGGCCGCATTCAACGTCAACCCCTTGAAGAAGGCGAACGCCGTCGAGCCGTCTTTGTTGGCCTCCGTGATGAAGTGCTGCAGGTCGTAGTTATAGGCTGCAAACAGCACCAGCGCGCCAAGGCCCGCCGAACCGATGGCGTAGCCCTTTGTAACGGCCTTCGTGGTGTTGCCCACCGCGTCGAGCGCGTCGGTCGACCGGCGCACTTCCTTCGGCAGACCCGCCATTTCGGCGATGCCGCCGGCGTTGTCCGTCACCGGGCCGAATGCGTCGAGCGCAACGATCATGCCGGCAAGACCCAACATCGTCGTTGTCGCGATCGCCGTGCCGAACAGGCCGCCGAGGTTGTAGGTCGCCAGGATGCCGCCGACGATTGCCAGCGTCGGCAATGCCGTCGACTCCAGCGAGACAGCGAGACCCTGGATCACGTTCGTGCCATGGCCCGTTACCGAGGCTTGGCTGATCGAACGCACCGGACGATAGCCGATGCCCGTGTAGTACTCCGTAATCCAGACGATGAGACCGGTCAGCAGGAGACCGACCAGGCCGCACAGGAACAGGTTCCAGCCCGTCAGCACTAGTCCGGCCGCCGTACCGACTTCGCCGAAGCCGCCAAGCACGTACTCAGTTGCCACATACAGACCGCCGATCGACAGGACCGCCGAAGCGATGACGCCCTTGTACAAGGCGCCCATGATCGAGCCGTTGGCACCGAGGCGCACGAAGAACGTGCCGATGATCGACGTGACGATGCACGCGCCGCAGATGGCGAGCGGGTAGACCATCAATGCCGCTAGGTTTGGCTGACCGGCAAAGAAGATCGCCGCCAGAACCATCGTTGCAACGACGGTCACGGCATACGTCTCGAACAGGTCAGCTGCCATGCCGGCGCAGTCGCCAACGTTATCGCCGACGTTGTCGGCAATCGTTGCCGGGTTGCGTGGATCATCTTCCGGAATGCCGGCTTCGACCTTGCCGACGAGATCGCCGCCGACGTCTGCACCCTTGGTGAAGATGCCGCCGCCGAGACGCGCGAAGATCGAGATCAGCGACGCGCCGAAGCCGAGCGCGACGAGCGCATCGATGACGGTGCGGTCAGCAGGCTGATGCCCGAGCGGTCCGATCAGAACCATGTAGTAACCGGCAACGCCAAGCAGCGCGAGGCCAGCAACGAGCATGCCCGTCACCGCGCCAGACTTGAAAGCGATGTCGAGACCCTTGGCTAGCGAAACGGTCGCGGCCTGTGCCGTGCGCACGTTGGCGCGAACGGACACGTTCATGCCGATATAGCCGGCAAGGCCCGAGAGAACGGCGCCCGTCAGGAAGCCGAACGCGACAGGCGCGCCCAGAAGAACCCAGGCCAGCACGAAGATGACGGCACCGACGATGGCGATGGTCGTATACTGGCGGTTGAGATAGGCCGTCGCGCCTTCGCGAATGGCCCCTGCGATTTCTTGCATGCGGGCATTGCCCGCGTCCGACTTCATGACCGCCTGGATCGTGAAGACAGCATAGAGGATCGACAACGCCCCGCAGGCGATGATCCCCCAGAGAATTTCCGTCATTGTGTGCGTTCCCCTTTAGAGGCCAGGTATTAGTTATTGAATTCGGTCCAGCGCTCGCGGCGAGACCGGCCAGTCGCCCCCGAAAGCGAGTCGAGCGGCCGGACCATGCCAAAACGGCCTCCCAGTTGCAACTCGGGCACTATAGTTACCCTGTAGTCAAATAGACGAAACAGCGGCGATCCGGAGATCGCCGCTGCCGCAATGTCAGAACTATTGAGATAATTAGCGTCCGCGGCGGTGGTGCCGATGATGCCGGTGATGATGCCGATGCCCGCCCCAGCCCCGGCTATAGCTACGGTAGCGGTACCGCGGCGCATAGTAAGTTGGGCCGTAGTCGTAGTAATCGTCATCATAATAGTCGTCGCCGTAGCCGTATGAGGGTCCGCCGTAGTACCCCCAACCCGGTCCGACATAGAAGCCAGCGCCGCCGAAGCCGAAGCCGCGGCCAAATCCGTGATGGTGGTGGTGTCGGCCGCCAGCTTGCTCAACCGGGCTGGTCACAGCCGGCATCGCCGCTTTTGCGCCGGGACCCGGAGCCGCTGCTGCGAGGACGGGAGTTGCGCTGGCGCCTGCGATCGTGCCGAGCGCAATGATGGTGGTTGCTAGCCAACGCATTGCTATGCCTCATTGATAAGTGCCGTCGGGCCGACCGGCCTCGCGGCGTTCCGTTGCAATTGCCGTACTCGGCGTCATGTTGGTCAGGGAGTGGCTTGCATGACGCCATCGACAATTAAATACCGATGCGTATGGAATGTTCCCGTGCGTGATCCAGATTGCGCCTTGCGCAAGAAAAACTGCGCCTGCATACGTCGACGATACCATCAGCGAGGGAAAGCCTGCCAATGTTGGACCCAGCGCACGACGACTTGAGCCGCAACGCCGTGGCGAACATCGCGAAGGCCTTCGGTTCCGATCCCGAAAAAACTGCCGCCGCCGCCCGCAGCGTAACGTCTGCGCTGACCGATAACATGGCGCGCGTGGCATCTTCCCGAAGCGGGCTGGCAGATCTCGTCGAGATCATCGGCGCTCCCGGCCGGAGTGCCTATCTCCAGCCCGGCGTGCCGTTGAATAACCCTCAGATAGAAGCCGACGGCATCGGTATCCTATCTCAGATCCTGGGCTCCCCCGACAAAAGCCGCGCTGTGGCGGCACGCGCGGCAAAGCAATCGGGCCTCAGCCCTGACCTCGTGAAGGCTATGCTTCCGTCGATTGCCGCAGTGGTGATGGGCAGCCTGTCCACCAAGACTCAGGCGGCCTTCGGCGACATTCTGAAAATTCCCGGCCTGGATGAAGTTGCCCGCGAGGCCCGTGACGAGATGGGCGGCGGCGGCCAGCTGGCGCCCCCGCAATACGGCAGCCCGCTGCCGCTTCCAGGCGAGCCGCCCCGGCGCTACAGCCCGGCGCCAAACCCGGATTGGACAGGCAGTACAGGCCGCACGGGCGCGCAGCCCGCTCCGCAGGCACCTTCACCTGCGCCGTCCGGAGGGAGCATGCGCCAGCAGAGCCCGCTTCCGATCCCCGGGGAGGACGTTCCCGGCATGGGGCGCCACGAGGACAACCCGTACGGCGATCTGTCTGACATCCTGCGCCGTGGCGGTTTTCGTCTGCCCGGCGGCTTCCGCGTGCCTGGCGGCCAGCAACAGCCCCGCGGCGGCGCGGCCCGGCCGTCGCCCCGTGATTATCCCGACGAGGGCAGCGCCGGCGGCGGAGGCGATCTGCTCGGCAACATCATCCGCAACGTTCTGGGCAGCGTCCTAGGTGGCGGCCGCGGCGGCGGCATCGTCAGCTGGATCATCCGCTTCGTGATACTTCGCTACGCGGCGAAGTTCCTGCCAACCATTCTGCGGCGCATCCTCGGCGTCTGACGCCGGTGCCTCAAACCATAACGGCAACGGCCGCAGCGTGGGCTACGCTGCGGCCGTTGTCATGCTCTAGAGAGAGATAGAGACAAACTTGTCAGTCCGTATCAGCGGCAGGGCCTCGCCTCGACGCTGCATTCCCAACCGCCGCCACCAGCGCTCTTGCAGGTCATCTTCTTGCCGCCGGCTTTGCTGTAACGGGCCCAGTTCGACCCGTACTCGAAATCCGTGAAGCTCGACCAAGAATTGATGGCGTCGCGTTCAGCCTTTGCACGCGTCGGCTGCGTCGTGCTGCTGCCGTAGTGATAGTGGTCCACGAAACACGTTAGCCCGCGTTCCTTGCGCCAATCGTGCGACGACGCAAATCCTGTTTCGTCCGCCATTGCGGCCGATGCTCCGCAAAAAGTTGCGAGCGCAACCGCCGCACCTGCCGCGAACGTTTTGATGCTCATACCTGGCCCCTTTTTCCCGACTTTTGACGCCGGGCCGGAGTTTGCCAGATTCTGAGTGTTAGCCGAGGCCGTTGATCAGCTTCCCAACAGAATCGTAGCCGGCGCGGTAATCGCACCACAGGCCGCAGACGGACCACGACGAGTTGTTTCTACTTGACGGCAACAACCGCAATTTCCACCAACATGCGGGGATCGACCAGCTTTGCTTCGACGCAGGCGCGCACCGGCGCGTCCTTGCCGCCGACCCAGGCGATCCAGGCCTCGTTCATGGCTTCGCGCAGCCGGATATCGGCCAGCCAGATCGTTGCAGACACGATGTTGGAGCGGGTGGTGCCGCACAGCGCCAGCAAGCGATCGATCTCGGCCAGGACTTCTTCCGTTTGCCCCTTCACGTCGCGCGACAGGTCGGTTGGCACGATACCGGCGGTGTAGATCGTGCCGTTCGCCTCCACGGCCTTGGAATAGACGCTCGAGCTTTCGTGACGCGTAATCGGCATGAGGAAACGGGCTCCGGGATAAGGCTGATAAGGCCGCCCTCATAGCAGTCCCGTCCGCTAAAGCAACCAGCCAGCCGCTTCCGTTTTATTGAGGCGCGGCCGGTGGCTCGGCGGGTGTCTCTGCGGGAGCGGACGTTGGAGGGGCCTCAGCTCCCGGCACCGGCTCTGCAGGTGCCGTCTGCGCTGGCACATCCACCACCGGCGGGGCCACGCTGACCTCGGCGAGGGGCGGCACGTCTTCCGGCCGCTTGGCCGCAACGCCAACCTCGTACAGCGACTTGCCCTCGCTCGACAGGCCCTTCAGCGTGCTGGACCCGTCCCGCCAGACGGACACGATCGCCGACAGCTTCTTGTCGCGCACGAGGGCCTCCAGGTCGAGTCCCTTGCCCTCCGGCACGAAGAACCGTTCCAGGCCATACACGACACGGAACTCGCCCATCGTGGCACCGTCGGTCGAGGCCGCGCGCAATACCCTGTCGATACGGCCCTTGAGCGTCACTCCGCCCGGAATGTTGGTGGCGTACTCACCTGAATAGGAAAAGTTGGCATACTGCCAGTCGCCCTTCGGCCCTGGCACCACGGTCACGAACACATCCTGTCCGATGACCGGCTCCGCGCCGTACCAGACCTTGATCGTCGAGATTGGGTATCCGAGGATGACGTAGTCGCCTTGGAACAGACTGCGCGGGTCGACCGGAATGACCTCCAGCACCACGTCTGTCCCCGACCGCAAACGTCGCTCGTGATCCCAAACCATGTAGCCCAGCGCCGCCAATTGCAGCGCGGCCACGATGCCGATCGACAGCGTCCTGTTTCGCAATGGCCCGATCATGCCTGCACCTCCGTAGCGCCTTGCCGCGCGTGCAGCCGGTAGGCAACCACCGCCAGCGCCGCCACGAGTACCGCCGCCGACAGGAAGAATGCCGACGTCGAAAGCAGCGATCCGATTGTCTTGAAATAAAGCCCGAGGATCTCGACCGAGAACGCGACGTAGCCGATCCAAACGATGCTGGGATTGCTCGTCCTCAGCCCCCACACGACCGCGCCAATCGCCAGGCCGAGCGTAAACACCGCGATCGGCACCAAACCGTTCATGTAGGGCTGAGAGCCGTATCCCGGGACATCGTTGAAGAATTGCAGGGAGAACAGTCCGAAGAACGCGACGATGGCGCCGTAGCCGAGCAGCACCGGACTGATCCGGTGCAGCGCCTCCACCGCACGCTCCCCGAACACGCCCAGCACCGCGACGGCGAGCCCGAGTTGCACGAGGATCCAGCCGCCGGTCACGAAGTCGACGCCAAACAGGTCATGGCGATGCGGCCCGCCGGCCAGCAGCGCTGCGTGGATGACGAAAGCAGTCAGCGCCAGGCCGGACAGGTGCACGCCCGGCCACCACCGCTGCGCGTAGAACGCCGCCGAGACGGCTGCCCAGCCGATCAGCGCTTCCCAGTACACCGTGTTCGTGATGGCAAATTCCCAGCCGCCCCACAGCACCACCAGCACCATGGCCAGCGCGAGGGCTGCATTGGACCGTGCCAGCACGCCCGCTAACAAGGCACCCGCTGCCCACATGGCAACGGCATGCGGCGGATACCCGCCCAGGTGGTACATCTGTCCGATCAGCATGATGCTGGCACCGAACGCGGCCACACCGGCAAGTACGGCGGCATGCCCGAAGGCCTCATACCCCTTGGCGAACAGCACGGCAGAAGCCGCGTAAGACGCAGCCACCGCCGAAAAGAGCAGCGCAAGCCGCAGCGAATTCGGCATGTCCTGCCAGTTCGAGGCAACGAACGTCATGATGGCAAAACCGAGCAGTATGGCGGCTAGCGTCGCCAGCACCTGGGCCAGCCCCATGCCGCCTTTGGCATTGGCGGCATCCCGCAGGATCGCGGCTTCCCCGTGCGGGGTAACCCATCCGGCCTCACGCCACCGCGGCAAGTCCGCAGCAAGACGCTTCTCGTAGCCTCTCATGACGCGCGCACTCCATGGCGTAGGTCCGATCTTGCTCTTTCTCAGACACCGCTTCAGGCGGCCGCGCAAGATCCTTGCGCACGATTAATTCCGTTTGTGAGCGGAGCACGGCAGGCTGACGTTGATTGCCAGGCCCCCCCGCGGCCTTATTGTGCCCTAAAGCGGCCAACGACGTGCGATGGTCCTTATCGACGGACAGGCGCCGGCAGGCCACAATGCGAGTCGCGCAACAGAACCGATGAACCGGCGGAGCAGACGACCATGGATCCCGATGCCGTCCTACTGGCCCGGATACAATTCGCGTTCACGATTGCCTTTCACATTATCTTCCCCAGCTTCACCATCGGGCTAGCCGCCTTCATCGCCACACTGCTGGTGCGCTGGCGCCTGACCGGCCGGGAATACCTGCGAACGTTGGCCCGCTTCTGGACTAAGATCTTCGCCGTCTCGTTCGCCATGGGCGTCGTGTCAGGCATCGTGCTGTCCTACCAGTTCGGCACCAACTGGTCGCAGTTCTCCGTCGTGGTCGGCAACGTGCTGGGCCCGCTGCTCGGCTACGAAGTGTTGACGGCCTTCTTCCTGGAAGCGTCATTCCTCGGCATCATGCTGTTTGGCTGGGACCGGGTTTCACCCAATCTTCACGTCACCTCCGCCGTGCTCGTCGCCGTCGGCACGTCGATATCCGCTTTCTGGATTCTCGCAGCCAACAGCTGGATGCACACGCCGGCCGGCCACGAAATTCGCGACGGCATCGCCTATCCCGTCGACTGGCTGAAGATCATCTTCAACCCCAGCTTCCCCTACCGCTTCTCCCACATGTTCACGGCGGCCTATCTCACGACGTCGCTCGTCGTCCTCGCCGTCGGCTGCCGCTATCTCGTCAAGGCTCGCTTCGTCGAAGAGAGCAAGACGATGATCCGCATGGGGCTGGGCATGGTCGCTGTCCTGGCGCCGCTGCAGGCCTTTATCGGCGACATGCACGGCCTTAACACGGCGCAATATCAGCCGGTCAAGGTGGCCGCGATGGAAGCCCACTGGGACGGCTCCAAACCCGCCAACCTTGTCCTGTTCGCTTGGCCGAACGAGACGGAAGAGCGCAACGATTTCGAGATCTCCGCACCCATCCCCGGCCTGGCAAGCTTCATCATCACCCACAGCGCGGACGGCCTCTTCAAAGGTCTGAAGGATTTCCGGCCGGAAGACCGCCCGCCGGTGAAGCCGGTGTTCTTCGCCTTCCGGACGATGGTCGCTATCGGCCTGCTCATGATCGGCATCGGCCTCGTCGGCGCATTCCTGTGGTGGCGCAAGTCGCTCTTCGACACCCGGTGGTATCTCTCAACGGTCCAGTATGCCTGGCCGCTCGGCTTCATCGCCATCTTGTCGGGCTGGTGGGTGACGGAGACCGGCCGCCAGCCCTGGGTTGCGACGGGTATCCTGCGAACCGCCGACGCGGTGTCTCCGGTCACCTTCGGCGCCGTGCTGACGACGCTGATCCTGTTCGTACTTGTATACACGGCCGTGTTCTCGATGGGCATCTACTACATCAACCGTCTCATCGAGAAGGGTCCGCAAGGCGCGCTTATCGCGCCCGAGCCGGACGATAAGGCGCTTCCCAACCGGCCTCTGTCGGCCGCCAAGGAAGCCAACCAGCAAGCAACCGAAGGATAGAGGTGAGCCATGGAAGACACCTCATACTGGTTGCCACTGATCTGGGTCGGCATCCTCGGCATCGCCGTCACGCTGTATGTCGTGCTGGACGGTTTCGATCTCGGCATCGCCATCCTGTTCCCGCTGAACCCGCAGGAACATCGCCGCGACGTGATGATGAACTCCGTCGCGCCCTTCTGGGACGGCAACGAGACGTGGCTGGTGTTAGGCGGCGGCGGCCTGTTCGTTGCCTTCCCGCAGGCGTACGGCGTCATCATGCCCGCGGTCTACCTGCCGGTGATCATCATGCTGCTGGCGCTGGTGTTTCGTGGCGTCGCCTTCGAGTTCCGCTGGGTATCGAAACCCAAGCACCAGTTCTGGGATCTCGCCTTCACCTACGGTTCGATCGTTGCCGCCTTCATGCAAGGCGTGATCCTGGGCTCGATCCTGCAGGGCATCACGGTTGAGAACGGTAAGTTCGCCGGCGGCACGTTCGACTGGTTCACGCCGTTCGCGCTCTTCATCGGCGTGGCAACGGTGGCGGGCTATGCGCTGCTGGGCGCAACGTGGCTGACGATGAAGACGCACGGCGAAGTCTCCGAAGTTTCGCGCCAGCATGCCAAGAAGCTGTTGCTGATCGTGCTGGCCGCCATGCTCATCGTCAGCCTGTGGACGCCGCTGGCCTTCGAGCGCATCTACGAGCGCTGGTTCACATGGCCGAACATGATCTATCTGGCGCCAATTCCCCTGCTGACGGCGGGTGCTGCCTGGCTGGTGTGGAAAGGCCTGCATCGCAACGAGGATCACACGACGGCGTTCTACGCGTCCGTCGCGCTGTTCCTGCTCGGCTTTGCCGGCCTGGCAATTTCCAACGTGCCCTACCTGGTCCCGCCGACGTTGACGATCTGGCAGACCGCAGCACACCCATCGTCGCAAATGTTCATGCTTGTGGGCACGGCAGTGATGCTGCCCGTCATCCTCGGCTACACGGTGTTCGTCTACTACACCTTCCGCGGCAAGGTGAAACACGGCGAGGGATATCACTAGTCACGGACGATAGGTGTACGCGTCCAAATGTTCGAAGGCTTCGCAAGCAAGACCGTCGCCGTGAACGGCATCGATGTTGCCTGCACAGTGGGCGGCAGCGGACCACCTCTGCTGCTGCTGCACGGCTTTCCGCAGAACCGCTTCATGTGGGCACGCGTCGCGCCTTTGTTGGCAACGCGCTTCACCGTCGTCTGCGCCGACTTGCGCGGCTATGGCGACAGCAGCAAGCCCGATTGCGCACCTGATAACGCCAACTATTCTTTCCGCGCCTTTGCCACCGATCAACTTGGCCTTATGCGCGCCCTCGGGTTTGATCGCTTCCATGTCGCCGGCCACGACCGCGGCGGCCGCACTGCGTATCGCTTGGCCCTCGATCACCCCGGCGCGGTGTTGAGCCTGACGCTCATGGACATCGTGCCGACCGACGTGATGTTCCTTCAGACCACCCGCCACATCGCGCATGCCTACTGGCACTGGTATTTCCTGGCGCAACCCGCACCTTTTCCCGAACGCCTCATCGCAGCCGATCCGGACTTCTTCTACGAGACGTGCCTCATCGGTTGGGGCGCTGCCCGGCTCGCCGACTTCGATCCAGAACAACTGGGAGAGTACCGCCGCACGTGGCGTGATCCCGCTGCCATCCACGGCTCGTGCTCCGACTATCGCGCGGCCGCCACCATCGATCTGGAGCACGATACGGCCGACGCTGGCCGCATCGTCGACTGTCCTGCTTTGCTGATTTACGGCGCCGAAGGCGTGATGGCTCGCCTCTTCGACATTCCCGCCCAGTGGCAGCCGCGCTGCATCAATCTGCGCGCGCAATCCGTCCCGGGCGGCCACTTCTTCGTCGACCAGTATCCCGCAGAAACGGCAGCAAACCTTGAAACCTTCCTTCTGGGTCAGACCTCGGTCTGACCTTGGCGCATACGCCAAGAGCACTTCGATCGGCCTCCCGATGAGGTCAGACCGAGGTCTGACCCAAAGCCACCTATACCCACCCCGTCGCGTAGTAGATCCCGATCACGGCGAACACGGTCGCGGTCTTGATGAGCGTCACGGCGAAAATGTCGGGGTACGACACGCGGTGCGTCAGGCCGGCAACGGCCAGCAGCGTGATCACCGCGCCGTTGTGCGGCAGCGTATCCATCCCGCCGCTCGCCATTGCCGCCACGCGATGCATCACCTCCAGCGGAATGCCTGACGCCTCAGCTGCCGCCTTGAAGCCGTCCGACATGGCCGCCAGCGCAATGCTCAAGCCGCCGGACGCCGAGCCCGTGATACCCGCCAGCGTCGTCACCGTGATGGCTTCGTTGACGAGCGGATCGGGAATGGCCTTCAGCGCATCCGCGATCACGAGAAACCCCGGCAACGCTGCGATCACCGCGCCGAAGCCATACTCCGAAGCGGTGTTCATCGACGCGAGCAGCGCGCCCGCGACGGCAGCCTGCGTGCCCTCGGCAAACTTCTCAACGACAGGCCGGAACGCAAAGACCAGCACGGTCAGGATCCCCAGGATCAGCGCACCCTGCACCGCCCAGATCGCCGTGACGGCCGCAACATCGGTCACGACCGGCTTGGCCATGGCGAGCTGCACCTCCGTCTTCGGATCGTACCAAAGTGGAATCCACTGCGTCAGCAGCTTGTTGGCAACGCCGACCACGACCAACGGCAGCAGCGCGATCCACGGGTTCGCGAGGGCTTCCTCGCGCACCGGCTCCGGCTCATTGATATGTCCCTCGCCATAGCCTTCGCCCGCCCGCTCGGCCGAGCGAACACGCCATGACAGATACGTCACGCCTGCCGTCAATATGATGAGGCCGCCCAACGTCCCCAACACGGGTGCGGCCCAGGTGGTCGTGCCGAAGAACGTCGTCGGGATGATGTTCTGGATCTGCGGCGTGCCTGGCAGCGCATCCATCGTGAAAGAGAATGCCCCCAGCGCGATCGTACCCGGAATGAGCCGCTTGGGGATACCGCCCTGCCTGAACATCTCTGCCGCGAACGGGTAAACCGCAAACACGACCACGAACAGCGACACGCCGCCGTAGGTCAGCACCGCGCAGACGAGAACGATGCATAGGATCGCCCGTTCGCGACCGACGAACGCAATGATCGCCGTCACGATCGACCTGGAGAATCCCGACAGCTCGATTACCTTGCCGAACACGGCGCCGAGCAGGAACACGGGAAAGTACAGCTTCACGAAGCCGACCATTTTGTCCATGAACACGCCGGTGAACATGGGCGCGACCGCATGAGGCTGCGTCAGCAGCACGGCCAGCATGGCCGCAATCGGCGCGAACAGGATGACACTGTAGCCGCGATAGGCGACCACCATCAGCAGCACCAGCGCGCCCAGCACGATCACGAAATCCATGTCCCCTCCGCGTTTTGGCCCACCCTAGCTCAAAACCCGTCCGCGCCAATCCCGTCACCTGCGGAACTGCGTGCCGGTTGCGCGGCATGCACACTGCCCGCCATTGCAATGGAGCGGACAATGCTGGAAACCATATTCGAACGGATCATGTCGCACCGCATCCTGCGGCGCGCATGGCTGACTGCTCTCGCCGGCATCTGCCTGGCCTCCGGTCCTGCCTGGACCGCTTTGGCAGCAGTGGCGCTGGTCGCCGCGGTAACCGAGCTACTGGAAGGAATTCCCTGGAAGTAGCGAGCCTGTCTTTGCCTTGCGGCAAGTTCACTCTATAACCTGCCGCATGAGCACTATTTCCCCCATCCACGTCATAGGCGGCGGCCTCGCCGGCTCCGAAGCTGCTTGGCAAATCGCCGAGGCCGGCGTCCCCGTCGTGCTGCACGAAATGCGCCCGCAGCGCATGACCGACGCGCACAAGACCGAGGGCCTTGCGGAACTCGTCTGCTCCAATTCGTTCCGCTCGGATGATTGGGAGAATAACGCCGTCGGCCTGCTGCACGAGGAAATGCGCCGCGCCCACTCGCTCATCATGAGTGCGGGCGACCAGCACAAGCTGCCCGCAGGCGGCGCCCTGGCCGTCGATCGCGACGCTTTCTCTGCGGATGTCACGCGCCGTCTCGAAGCGCACGCCAACATCACCATCGCCCGCGGCGAGATTGCCGGCCTGCCACCAGCGGAATGGGACAGCGTTGTCATCGCCACCGGCCCGCTGACGTCTCCGGCGTTGAGCCAAGCCATCGGCACCCTCACCGGCGAAGCCGAACTCGCCTTCTTCGACGCCATCGCCCCGGTCATCCACGCCGAAAGCATCGACGAGACGATCGCCTGGCGCCAATCGCGTTACGGCAAGATGGGTCCCGCGGGTACTGGCGCCGATTACATCAACTGCCCATTCTCGCGCGAGGAGTACGAGGCCTTCATCGATGCGATGCTGGCCGGCGAGAAAACGAGCTTCAAGGAGTGGGAGGCCAACACGCCCTACTTCGATGGCTGCCTGCCCGTCGAAGTGATGGCCGAGCGCGGCCGCGAGACGCTGCGCTTTGGTCCGATGAAGCCCGTCGGCCTAGATGATCCACGCACCGGCCGCTGGCCCTATGCCGTGGCACAGCTGCGCCAGGACAACGCGCTTGGCACGCTGTGGAACATGGTCGGCTTCCAGACCAAGCTGAAGCACGCCGAGCAGGTGCGCATCTTCCGCATGATCCCCGGCCTGGCCAACGCCGAGTTCGCGCGCCTCGGCGGCCTGCATCGAAACACGTTCCTCAACTCGCCGAAGCTGCTTGATACCTCGCTGCGCCTGAAGGCCCAGCCGCGCTTGCGTTTCGCTGGCCAGATTACCGGCGTCGAAGGCTATGTAGAGAGCGCCGCGATTGGACTTCTGGCAGGCCGCTTTGCGGCCGCCGAACGCCGCGGCCATAAGCTACCGGCGCCGCCAGAGACGACTGCCCTCGGTGCCCTCATCGCCCACATTACCGGCGGCCACATCGTTGCCGATGATGATCCGACAGACCCCGTCGGGAAGAAGCCCCGCTCGTTCCAGCCGATGAACATTAACTACGGCCTGCTGCCGCCCATCGAAGTACCGAAAACCGGTGAAGACGGCAAACGCGTCAAGGGCAAGGACAAGTCCTTCGCCAAGAAACGCGCCGCCTCCCGCCGCGCGCTGGCCGACCTTGAGCGTTGGCTGAACGACACGTCGTTGGGCGTTGCGGCAGAATAATCGCCGTTCCACTCGTTTGCAGGAATATTCCGCTGGCGTCATAAAAGTGCAGGACAACCTGAAACAATTTGCGCTTAAAACGGTTGATCTCTGCAATTGGAGCACCTGATGACGGCCGACACAACCGCGCCCACAAAAGCTAAAACGGGCGTCAAAGGGCTTGACGATGTCCTCGCCGGTGGCCTGACGCCTGGTCATGTCTTCTTGTTGGAGGGCAATCCGGGTACAGGCAAAACCACGCTCGCCCTCAGCTTCCTGATGACAGGTGCCGCGGCGGGTGAAACGGGCCTCTATATTACGTTATCCGAAACGGAAGAGGAACTGCGGGCTGGCGCCCAATCGCACGGTTGGACGATCGACGGCAAGGTGACGATCTTTGAACTCGTGCCACCAGAAAGTTTGCTGGACGCAGATCAACAGCAAAGCTTGCTCTATTCCTCGGATTTAGAGCTGGGTGAAACGACGAAGCTCATGTTCGAAGCCTTCGAACGCCTGAAGCCTGATCGCGTCGTGTTGGACAGCCTCTCTGAAATCAGGTTGCTGGCACAAAGCTCGCTGCGCTATCGCCGCCAGATCCTCGCGCTGAAGCATTACTTCGCGCGGCATGGAGCCACCGTGCTGCTGCTTGACGATTTGACGTCTGAAACGTTCGACAAAACGGTTCACAGCGTCGTCCACGGCGTCATCAAGCTGGAAGAACTGGCACCCGACTACGGTTCAGAACGCCGACGGCTGCGCGTTGCTAAATATCGTGGCCAGGCTTTCCGCGGCGGCTACCACGACTTTGCCATCAAGCATGGCGGCCTGCAGGTCTTTCCACGGCTCGTTGCGCTCGAGCATCGCACCCGTTTTGCGCGGACCCAGAACACCAGCGACATACCTGAACTGGACCAGCTGCTGGGCGGTGGCATCGAACAGGGCTCCAGCACATTGGTTCTTGGCCCTGCAGGCACCGGCAAATCCCTCATCGTTATGCAATTCCTGGCAGCTGCCGTCCGTCGCAAAGAAAACGCGGCGCTCTTCGTTTTCGACGAGGAATTGGGACTGCTGTTCGACCGGATGATCGCGATGGGTTTCGACCTTGAGGGGATGCGCGATGCGGGCTTCCTGCATATCGAACAAGTCGACGCCGCGGAGATGTCGCCGGGCGAATTTGCAAACCGCGTTCGCGACCGCGTCGACAACGCGAAGGCAAAGACCGTGGTCATCGACAGCCTGAACGGCTACCAGGCGGCGATGCCGGAAGAAAACTCGCTGATCCTGCACATTCACGAACTGCTGCAGTATCTGAATAGGCAGGGGGCAACCACATTCCTCACGGTCGCGCAGCATGGGCTGGTGGGGGATATGAAAACGCCTGTCGACGTCACCTATCTGGCCGATACGGTCATCCTGCTGCGCTACTTCGAGGCAGTCGGAAAAGTCCGCCGCGCCGTGTCCGTTATTAAGAAGCGGACAGGACACCATGAGGACACCATCCGCGAGTTCCGCATCGGTAACACCGGCCTGACACTTGGCGGGCCTCTGGACAATTTCCAAGGCGTACTACGAGGCATCCCGGATTTTGTAGGCACCACAGCTAGTTTGGCTGGCATTGCGGCACCGGGCGATGGCGAACCCTAAAGCGGTGGAAACAAGAGCGTTAATCCATGCGCCTCTAGGCCGCGACGCACCTGTCGCGCGCGGACTGCTGGCCGAAGCCGGCATGGAGGCGCTCATCAGCGCCGACCTGGCAGACTTCGCCAAATCCCTCGGCGACGAAATCTGTCTGGCGGTCATCACGGAGGAAGCCGTCCGTTCGGCGGACCTGCGCGCGATCGCATCTTGGGTCAATCATCAGCCGCCATGGTCGGACCTGGCATTCATCGTGCTGACGCAACGTGGCGGCGGTCCCGAACGCAACCCGGCGGCGGCCCGCCTGTCCGACGTTTTTGGCAACGTGACGTTTCTCGAACGGCCATTTCATCCCACCACGTTCATCAGCTTGGCCCGCTCTGCGAAGAAGGGCCGGCGCCGGCAGTATGAAATTCGCGCCCGCATTGATGAAATGAAAGAGAGCGAGGGTCACCTCCACACGGCGCTTGTGGCCGGCCGGTTAGGCTCTTGGCAACTCGACCTCGAGACAAATGCGCTGCACGCCTCGGCAACTTGCAAAAGCTTTTTCGGCCGCGAACCGAGCGACACCTTCACGTACGAAGATCTGCTTGCCAGCATTCACCCCGACGATCGCGCCCGCGTGCTGCAAGCGGTGCGCTCGAGCATCGAAAATACCGAAGACTATGCCATCGAACATCGGGTGATCTGGCCGGATCAAACGATCCATTGGACTGAAATTCGCGCGCGTAACGTCGGCGACAGTCGCAGCAGGCGGTCTCTCGTTGGCGTCTCGTCGGATATCACGGAGCGCAAAACGGCTGAGGCGTATATGCGCCGGCTCAACGAGACATTGGAAGAACGCGTCGCCGCCCGGACGACGGAACTGCAGAACGCGCATTCGGTCGTGCTCGAAGAAATCGCCCAGCGCCAGCGAGCCGAGGAATTGCTACGCCGGTCCCAGAGGCTGGAAATGATCGGCCAGCTCACCGGCGGCGTCGCACACGATTTCAACAATCTGCTGATGGCCGTCATCGGCAATCTGGATCTGTTGACGCGCCATACTGGCGAAGACCCGAAGACAAAGCGTTTGTTGGAAGGCGCGTTGCTTGGCGCCAAGCGCGGCGCGGCGTTGACGCAGCGTCTCCTCGCGTTTGCTCGACGCCAGGACCTGACGGTCGAGCCGATCGACCTCGTCGAACTGGTGGGCGGCATGACCGATTTGCTATATCGGTCCATCGGCGATCGCATCGAATTGACACTCGATCTCCCCTCTACGCTTCCGCTTACGATGGTGGATGCCAATCAGATCGAACTCGCGCTGCTGAATTTGGTTGTGAACGCCCGCGACGCGATGCCGGAGGGCGGGTCGATCACCATCTCCGCTGACACGACGGAGACCGCAAAGACCGACGATCTCAAAGCTGGAACGTTCGTTCGCCTCATCGTTCGCGATACGGGCCAGGGCATGAGCCCCGAGACATTGAAGAAGGCCACGGAGCCATTCTTCTCCACCAAGGAAGTCGGCAAAGGCACCGGCCTAGGCCTGTCAATGATCCATGGGCTTGCCCTGCAGCTGAATGGTGCCCTGCGCCTGCGCAGCAAAGTCAACGACGGCACTACGGCTGAACTCTGGCTTCCCGTCACAGCGCAGACGGCCAAGGTTCGGCCCGAGGCCCCCGCGCGATCGTTGGAGCCAGGCCCCAAGCCGGAAAGACTGACGATCCTGGTCGTCGACGACGATGCCCTCATTGCCGCCAGCACCGTCGACATGCTGGAGGATCTGGGGCACGAAGTGATCGATGCAAACTGCGGCGCCGACGCCCTGGCCATTCTCAGCGGAGGCCAGCGCTTCGACCTGATGGTGACCGACTACTCGATGCCGAAAATGACTGGCACGCAGCTGGCCGCCGCCGCCCGCGAGATCAAGCCGAACTTACCGATCCTTCTCGCCACCGGTTACGCCGATCTTCCTGCGGGCTCGGAGATCAATCTCCCCCGCCTCGGCAAACCCTACCAGCAAGATCAACTCGCTGCCGAGATCACCAAACTCCTGCGTGGCCGCGAGGCGGTCTAGGATGGAGCGCACAACGCGTCGCGTTGTGCCGTGGGCTGCAAGCCAGCTACAAGCGAGCGTCGTCACTCGCATTGGAACCAGCGCCCGTGTCCATCCTCGAACGTGCCGTCCAGGAAATCGCCGACGAGATGCGCAAGCGCACCGATCGCGGCCAGGTCGCCAGCTACATTCCCGAACTTGCCCGCGTCGACCCTAACGCCTTTGGCCTTGCCGTGATCGATGCCGAGGGCAACGTTGCCGCCGCCGGCGATGCCGACACGCCATTCTCGATCCAAAGCATATCGAAGGTCTTCACGCTCACCCTTGCACTCGGCAAGGCCGGAGATCGCCTGTGGAAGCGCGTCGGCCGCGAGCCATCGGGCAGCGCCTTCAATTCAATTGTCCAGCTGGAACATGAGAAAGGCATCCCGCGCAATCCCTTCATCAACGCCGGTGCTATCGCCGTGACAGACCTGATCCTATCCGGCCATCAGCCCCGCGAAGCCTTGGGCGAAATCCTGCGCTTCATGCAGTTCGTGGCCGACGATTACTCCATCGCCATCGACGACAAGGTGGCCGCCTCCGAAGAGCGTACCGGCTATCGCAACGTCGCGCTGGCAAACTACATGAAGTCGTTCGGCGTGCTCGACAACCCTGTAAATTTTACACTCGGCGTCTATTATCACCACTGCGCCATCAGCATGAGCTGCCGCCAACTCGCGATGGCTGGCCGGTTCCTGTCGCGGGCAGGCCGCAATCCCACCACCGGGCACGTGGTTATCCCGGCCGAGCGCGCGCGACGCATCAATGCTGTCATGCTGATGTGCGGCCACTACGATGGCTCGGGCGAGTTCGCCTATCGCGTCGGCCTGCCCGGCAAGAGCGGCGTAGGCGGCGGCATCTTGGCGGTTGCACCCGGTAAGGCATCAATTGCCGTCTGGTCGCCCGGCCTCGATCCGGCCGGAAACTCCCGCCTTGGTCAACTTGCGCTGGAAATGCTGACCAAGCGGCTTGGCTGGTCCATCTTCGCCTGACCGAAGCCAGTCACGTTCAGCACCAGCGTTCAATGACCGTCGCGCTTGCGCGACTGTGCGTCTTCGGCGATGGCCGCGTCGTGGTAGCGGCTGCTGCCGTACTCGATCCGCGGTTGCCGCGCCGCCAACTCCATTGCCGCGATGTTGCTGCGATAGCTGGCAGCCGCACGAGCCTTGACGGGGAACTGGTAGATCTTCGCGGATCCACGCTCAGAAGCCATAGTCATCTTTGTCTCTTTCAATTGATTGCGCATAAACGCCAAAACCGAAACTCCAATATACGCCTCTTTGCTCATTGATTAAACAATATGCTCAAATAAAAACGTGAAATGCTCATATTATGGGCATGCCTCCGAGTGCTTCTTTGGCTAGCATTTTCCTCGGAGTGCGCGGCGTTGAGCGCCTCCGTTTCCGCCACATGGCCCCAGGCTGGTGATGACTTTTTTGGCAACTGAAGCACGTCTATCCCGTCTCACGGAGGTTGGATGTTAAGTGGCATGTGGCGCCGCCTTTTCGGGCGGCCCAAAGAGGAAACGGTCGTCACCGTTACCTTCTCGAAACCAGATCTGAGCCCGGCGCCAGCGCCGGTCGTTCTCAGCCCCGCCCCGGAGCCGGCTGCGGTCGCCGAGGCTCCAAAAGAATCACGCGATCAATCAGGAGTGTCCGAAATGACGAAGTACAAGCTCGAGTACGTTTGGCTCGACGGCTATACGCCGGTGCCGAACTTGCGCGGCAAGACGCAGATCAAGGAATACGATGCATTCCCCACGCTCGAGCAGCTGCCGCTCTGGGGCTTCGACGGCTCGTCAACCTTGCAGGCCGAAGGCCAGAACTCGGATTGCGTACTGAAGCCGGTCCGCGTATTCCCCGATGCCACCCGCATCAATGGCGTTCTCGTCATGTGCGAAGTCATGATGCCGGACGGCAAGACCCCGCACGCAACCAACAAGCGCGCAACCATTCTCGATGATGAAGGCACCTGGTTCGGCTTTGAGCAGGAGTACTTCTTCTACAAGGACGGCCGCCCGCTCGGCTTCCCGACGGCCGGCTATCCCGCACCGCAGGGCCCGTACTACACCGGCGTCGGCTACAAGAACGTCGGTTCGGTCGCGCGCAAGATCGTCGAAGAACATCTAGACCTCTGCCTCGCCGCCGGCATCAACCACGAAGGCATCAACGCCGAAGTGGCCAAGGGTCAGTGGGAATTCCAGATCTTCGGCAAGGGCTCCAAGAAGGCCGCTGACGAAATGTGGATGGCGCGCTACCTCATGGAGCGCCTCTGCGAGTCTTACGAGATCGATATCGAATATCACTGCAAACCGCTCGGCGACACCGACTGGAACGGCTCGGGCATGCACGCGAACTTCTCGACCGCTTATCTGCGCGAAGTCGGCGGCAAGGAGTACTTCGAGGCCCTCATGAAGGCGTTCGAGGCCAACATCGAAGACCACATCGCCGTCTACGGCCCGGACAACCACATGCGCTTGACCGGCAAGCACGAAACGGCGCCGTGGAACAAGTTCAGCTACGGCGTTGCCGATCGCGGTGCCTCGATCCGCGTGCCGCACAGCTTCGTCAACAACGGCTACAAGGGCTACCTGGAAGATCGCCGCCCGAACTCGCAAGGCGACCCATACCAGATCGCTTCGCAGATCCTGAAAACGATCGCGTCGGTTCCGACCTCGGCAGCCCAGGTTTCTGCAGCCGCCTAACGCCAACGACGACTGCGCGGCGCCGAGCCTCATCATCGGCGCCGCACTCTCACGTACAGTCAAGAGATGGGGGCTCTACAATGACGTGGCGCCAGACACTCGGCTTCGTCGAAGACGAAGCCACCGACTTTGCAACGGTGCAACGCCGGTATCGCGATCTCCGCAACCAGCCGGACAGGCAGGTCTGCGAGAGCCGGCGCTTGAAGCAGGCCATCGAAGCCGCTCAGCGCGAGCTGATGGCGCAAAACTTCAAGCGGCGGCGGCGACAGCTGCATTTCTAGCTGGTCGCTTCAGCCCGCCGTCCACTCGCTCCGCGCCATGCGATACACGAAGCAGTCGTCCTCGCCGAACATCTGCCGTCCCGTGCGGCGGAAACCCAGCCGCTCGTAGAAGCGATGCGCCTTCGCATTGCTCACCAGAGGATCGATCAGCACGGCCGTCACGCTGCTGTCGGCGAAGCATCTGGCCAGCGCCAACCGCATCATTGCGCAGCCATAACCCTTGCCGAAATCAGCCGCGTCGCCGAGCCAGATATCGATCGCGCGCAACCCAGGATCAACATCGCCCCAGTAGTGCGTCTCCTCTTCCCGCGCGTCGATGATTTGCATGAAGCCCACCGCGCGGCCCGCGACCTCGCCGACCAGAAACTCGCGCCACGTCACATCGCGCGGCAGCTCAGCCTCCCAGTTCCAGTCGGAACCGGCATCCGCGCCGGTCGCATCGATCACGTGCTGGGTCTTGTCCCAGATGCGCAACAGTGCCGCATCCGCGGCGGATGCTTTGCGCAGCACGACGGCTCCAGGCTCATTTTTATCCGAGATCATCGTCATCAGGAACGCTAATGGTTCAGGCGGTCTCTAGTACGCGCCTTCCGGCTTGAGCAGAGCCAGCGGCGTCTTCGCCAGGATATAGACGTCGAATAGCAGCGACCAGTTCTCGATGTACGCCAGGTCGAATTCCACGCGCTTCTGGATCTTCTCCGTCGTATCGAGCTCACCGCGCCAGCCGTTGATCTGCGCCCAGCCCGTCATGCCCGGTTTCACACGATGACGAGCGAAATAGCCGTCGACCGCCTCGTCCAGCATCCGGCTTTCCAGCTTCTGCTGCACCGCGTGCGGACGCGGCCCGACGAGCGATAAGTTACCCGCGAAAACCACGTTGAACAGCTGCGGCAGCTCATCGAGACTGCTCCGGCGAATAAACCGGCCGACGCGCGTCACGCGCTTGTCGCCTTTCGTCACGGTCTTGGCGGCAAGTGGATCGGCCTGGTCGTGATATAGCGACCGGAACTTGAACACGTCGACGCGATCGTTGTTGAAGCCGAAGCGCTTCTGCTTGAAAAGCACCGGCCCCGGGCTATCCAGCTTGATGGCAATCGCGATCACCGCCAGGATCGGCGAGATCAGCAGCAACACCAGGCCGCCCACGATGCGGTCGAACAGCCATTTCGTCACCAGATCCCAATCCTGGATCGGCTGCTCGCCGATGTGGATGGTGGGAACGTTGCCGAGATAGGCATAGGCGCTCGGCCGGAACTGCAATGAATTGGAATGCGCCGACAGCCGGATGTCGACCGGCAGCACCCATAGCTGCTTCAGCATGTTGAGAATACGCGTTTCTGCCGAGATCGGCAGCGCGAACAGCACCAGGTCCAGGCGGGTCCGCCGCGCGAACTCGACGATGTCCGCCACTTTACCAAGCTTCGGTACGCCTGCGCACGCTTGCAGCGAGCGGTCGTCGTTGCGATCGTCGAATACGCCAAGCACTTCGATGCCGGTATCCGGCTGGCTCTTGAGCATCGCGATCAGCGCCTGGCCGTTTCCGTCGGCGCCCACGACAACCGTGCGCCGCGTCAGTCGCCCTTGCTGCATCCAAGACTTTACCAGCCCGCCCACAACGAGGCGGCTGACAAGCAGCAATCCCAAGCCGGCGGGAAACAGCAGCGACAGCCACAACCGCGTAGCCGCATCGCTGGGCGCAAAGGCGATCGCGGCGACCGCACACAGCAGCAGCACAGCTGACCAGACAGCGGCGGTTTTCACCAGCGACGTCGACGGCGTGCGAAGATTATGAATGTCGTAGAGCCGAAACGCCTGAAACGATACGACGGACGCGATAGCGACCGCGGCACTGGCGACGGCATAATCCCATCCCGGAGAGGCGAGCCCGCCCAAGCGCGCCAAGCCTGGCAACAAGCCGGCTGCACCGATGAGGCAAAGGTCCGCGAGACGCACCAGACCACCGATCACGACCACGGAATACTGCGCGGGCACCTTTTGGCTCGCAACAGCCGATGCAGCCGGGGAAAGCCGTCTGCGCCGTTCGGACGGCGGATAGGCAGCCGCAGCCTCGGCGGCCGCGCTAGCGGCGCCATCAATCAGCGATCGAGCCTTGATCTGGGTCACGACAGTCTGGCCTAACTCTGCGGCTACACGGCTAACCTGCGTCCTAGCAACGGTTTATCGGTAAAATTGTAACAACTCGTGAAGCCGTGCTGTCATGGTTAGAAATGTACGAACAAGTGGTCTGTCGCGCTGTGGTGGGAACATCCGCAATGCCCGGCAAGCCTTGTCATCATTTGGCCTTTCGTCCTAAATGCGCACCGCGAGCGGGGGCGCCAGCCTGCCGTACGCTTTCCAAAACCAAGAAGACGGAACATTCTGGATGAAAATCTGCGTGGTCGGAGCCGGGGGTATCGGCGGCTTGCTGGCCGCTCGGCTGGCTCAATCTGGCGAAGAGGTCACTGTCATCGCTCGCGGCCCGCATTTGGCGGCCATCCGCGCCAATGGGCTGACGCTGATCGAGGAAGACGGGCGCGAAAACACCTCGCGTATCGCCGCCACCGATAAAATTGCTGAAGCAGGCCCCCAAGACCTCGTCGTACTCGGCATGAAGGCTCACCAGGTCGCAGCCGTGGTGCGTGACCTGCCCTCCATGTACACGCCAGACACCGCCGTGCTGACGGCGCAGAATGGCATCCCCTGGTGGTATTTCAACAAGCTCGGCGGCCCGCATGACGGCCGCCGCCTCGAAAGTGTCGACCCCGGCGGCGTCATCGCCGACAATCTGCCGGCCGATCGCGTTATTGGCAGCGTTGTCTATCCCGCCGCCGAAATCCTCCGCCCCGGCGTCATCAAGCACATCGAGGGGCTGCGCTTCTCCATTGCCGAGATCGACAACCAGAAGACCGAGCGCATCGCCCGCATCGCCGATGCGCTGCAGAAAGCCGGGTTCAAGGCGCCCGTTGCCCTGGATATTCGCGGCGAGATCTGGACCAAGCTGTGGGGCAACCTCAGCTTCAATCCCATCAGCGCGTTGACGCACGCGACCTTGGAAGACATCTGCCGCAACCCGCTGACGCGCGAAACGGCCGCCCGCATGATGCGCGAGGCTCAGGCCGTCGGCGAAGCCCTCGGCATCCGCTTCCGTATCCCGCTGGAGAAACGCATTGCCGGTGCCGAAGCAGTCGGCCCGCACAAGACGTCGATGCTGCAGGACATCGAGACCGGCCGCGCCATCGAAGCCGACGCCTTGATCGGCTCAGTCATCGAGCTTGGCCGCATCGCCAACATTCCCACCCCGCAGATCGAAGCCATCTACGCCTGCGTCAAGTTGTTGTCGGAAACGGTGTCGCGCGCAGGCGGCAAACTTCATATCGAAAAGGCATGAGCGCAGGCGCCAGCCGCCACGCCCCGGAGATCAACTGAAATGTCCACGACAATGACGACACTCCACGACCTGATGGCCGTTGGCCAGGACGACGCGACGGCGATTGCCGCCTCCGGCGCCGCCCCGCTCACCTACAAAGGCTTCCGCGCGCTCGTCACGCGCACGATCACCACGCTCAACGAACTCGGCATCGGCCGCAGCGACCGCGTCGCCATCGTCTTGCCGAACGGACCGGAGATGGCCACCGCCTTCGTCGCAATCGCCTGCGGATCGACGGCCGCGCCGCTCAACCCGGCTTACCGCACCGATGAGTTCGACTTCTACATGACCGACATCAACGCCAAGGCGCTGGTTGTCGAAGCCGGCAGCACCGCGCCGGCCGTCGCCGCCGCCGAAAAGCGAGGCATCCGCATCCTGACTTTGCATCCCGATGCCGCAAACGGCGCAGGCGCCTTCACGCTGACGGGCTCTTCAGATGGCTCTCCCCCGTCAGCCGCCGGCCCGGCCCAATCCGGCGATATCGCACTGATCCTGCACACGTCGGGCACCACCTCGCGCCCGAAGATCGTGCCACTAAGCCACCAGAACGTTGCAGCCTCAGCCGTAAACGTCGCCAACTCCGTCGCGCTGACGAAGAACGATCGCGCGCTCAACATCATGCCGCTGTTCCACATTCACGGCCTTATCGCCGGCGTGCTCGCACCTCTCTCCAAGGGTGGCGCCATCTTCTGCACGCCGGGCTTCAACGCGCTGAAATTCTTCTCGGCCATGGAAGAGGCAGCACCCACCTGGTACACCGCCGTGCCGACGATGCATCAGGCGATCGTCGGCCGCGCCAACAACAATCGCGCGATCATCGAGCGGCACAAGCTGCGCTTCATCCGCTCTTCATCGTCGTCCCTGCCGCCGCAGGTCATCACCGAATTGGAAGCAGCCTTCGGCGCCCCGGTCGTCGAAGCCTACGGCATGACGGAAGCTGCCCACCAGATGGCGTCCAACCCCATCGGCGGCACGCGCAAGCCAGGCACCGTCGGCCAAGCCGCCGGCCCAGAAGTCGGCATCATGGATGCCGATGGCAACATCCTCAACACGGGCGACACCGGCGAGATCGTCATCCGCGGGCCCAACGTCACGGCAGGCTACGAGAACAACCCCAAGGCCAACGGCGAGGCCTACACCAACGGCTGGTTCCGCACCGGCGACCAGGGCATGATCGACGCCGACGGCTACATCACGATCACCGGGCGCCTGAAGGAAATCATCAACCGCGGTGGCGAAAAGGTGTCTCCGCGCGAGGTGGACGAGATCCTGATGGATCACCCGGCCGTGCTGCAGGCTCTCACCTTCGCGATGCCGCATGACAAGCTCGGCGAAGAAGTCGCCTGCGCCATCGTTCTGCGCGAGGGCAAGACCGCCACGGAGCGCGAGCTCCGCGACTTCGCCGGTGAGCGCCTGGCCAACTACAAGGTGCCCCGCAAGATCATCATGCTTGACGAGATCCCCAAGGGCGCCACAGGCAAGCTTCAGCGCATCGGCCTGGCACAAAAGCTTGGGCTGGCATAAGCGGTGACTGGGGTCAGACCTCGGTCTGACCTCACCAACGGCCAATCCCCGCCCACGATCGAGTGCGTCCCGCAAAAGGTCAGACCGAGGTCTGACCCAATCTACGGCACCGGCAGACGGCTGGTGCCGGCGGCTTTGGCTTCGGCCGTCAGGTCCGGGCTTTCTTGCTTGTACTTGCGCAGAACCTCGCGCGCCTTCTCCGTCACGCTGTCGGCAATCGCAGCATGCCCCTCTGCCGTGGGGTGAAACGCACCCGAATAGGTGGACGCCAAGAGCAGCTGGAACCACGACAGGCTCTCCAGCTTCAGCGCCTTCTGCAGCATCGTTCCTGAAACGTGGAAGTTGCCGGTCATGAACGCGTCGTTCGGCGTACGGAACCAGCGCTGGCGGGGTGCGTAGGGCCGGTAGTCCGCCGGGTTATATGGAACCCACTTGCCATTCGTGAAGCGAGGCAGCCGCAGATCATCGGCGATGGAGAACGCGTTGTCGGTGTATCCTGCACAGATACCGCGGCCGACGAACGCCTGCCGGTGCGCATCCGCAAAAGTCCAGCCGTAAGCCTTCGCGCTCGTCGCCATCACGCGCTGCAGCTTGTCGGCCACCCACGTACCGTCCTTTGCGCGCTTTTGGCTCAACCGGAAATCGGCCAGAATATCCATGCCCGCCGTGCCATCCGGACACGTCGCGCTACCGTCGCCTAGCAACGCGAGTGGCGGATACGCGGTTAGGATGACGCGGTCGCTTTCTTCCCAGGGCAAATGCAGAATGTTGTGCAGCGCCCGGTTCAGCGACTTGTAGCGCTGATCGACGACGTCAAGCGCGCGGCTCGCCTCCATCTGCCCTTCGACCTCGCCGAACCAGCCGCCGAGCTTCTTCAACAGCGACTGATCCGCCAGCACGGCATTGGCCAGCAACCGCGAGAATCCGATGTCGTTGCCGCCGATCGAAACGAGAAGAAGATCAACCTTCCGCGCCTTCTCGACCGCGCATTTCCGCAGCACCAAACCGCCCTGCAGATCCTTGATTGCGCCCTGCATATGATAGGCCTCGGGCAAATCCTGTGCTGGCGCATCCGTTTTGCCGCACTGCGCCTGCGCGATGGCTGAGATCTGCGACAGCAGCGGCGGGTTCGGCACCCACTCGTTGCCCTTGTAGCGCAGGAAAAGCCCGGCCGTGACCTCGGCACCAGAGCACGCCACGCCGACATACGTCACCGCGCGGTGCGGATCTTCCAGTGCCAGTTGCAGCGCCGCCCGCAGCTCGAACGAATAAAGCGAGCGGTGGCAGGCCTGGTCGAGCCAGCGGGCATTCTCCTCGATGAAGGCCTTGTCGCCGATTGCCTTCCAGTCGCCCACGCGCGCCGGGTAGCCCAGCAGATCCTTGCCACCGCCGCCGTAGGCCGCCGTGCGCTCACGCGAGAAGCGCACCGGACCGTCCGGGTTGCCTTCACCCGACGCAAAGCTGTCGCCCATGCCTGCAATCAGCAGATCGCGAACCTTGACGTCCGCCTGCGCGACGGGCCGGCCCGCGATCTCCACCATGATGGCGGCGCCGTCCGGATAGGGCACGTCGACGACAAGGCCTTCGCTGCACGGTTTTGTAACCGCCTCAGCCCGGCCCGGGCCAACGCCCTCGCCACGCAGACTGACGCGCCAGATGCAGTTCACCGCCGGATCGTTCGCACCCGACAGCTCCGCGACGATCGCGTGCTTGTCCGGGTTGATATAATCGCCGTCGTCGGCACACACGAACTCGTTGCGGGCCCTGTTCCAGCACGTCTTGCGGAACATCGTGGCGGCCCACCCCTCGGGATGCCGCGTCGCCAACGCCCGCTCCGAAGACAGGATCGGCGTTTGCCGTTCTTCCGGCGAGAGCGCCAGATAGGTCGCGCGATGAACGTTCGTGTCCTTGGCATCGCCGAAGAACCGGAAAGGATTTTCAACGCGCCATTTGATCTCGACCTTGTCGAGCGGAATGATCGCCGCCGTATCGGGCAACGGCGCAACGCCAGGCGCCGCAGCCGGCCCTGGCGGAGCGGCGGCGGGGACAGCCGTTGCTGCAGATGCTGGCGCATCGCCAGCTGCGGGCGGCGCCGGCGCGAGACCCGCAGGCGGTGCGGTGGCCGGCGGAGGTGTCAAACCTGTCGTTCCCCGGCCGTCAGCCGGAGGTGGCACGGCCGCAGCAGACGATGGCGGGGCAGCAACCGGTGCCACGGGCACGCCTGCCGGACGGCTCGTGGCTGCGGGAGGTGGCAGCTCGGCAGCAGCCGGCGGCGGCGTAGTCGGAACCGGCGGCAGCGGCGCTACTGGCGCGGCGGCGGTTCCGGCCGGCGGCAGCGGCGCGGGAGGTGACACTCGCGAAGCCTCAGGCGGGGCGCCCGTCGGCGATTTTTGCCAGTTCAGCGTAGGCTGCCCGGCGCCTGGCGCACCCGCTGGCGGAAGCTCGTTCGTCGCTGGCGCCATCGGCGGCGGCAGGTCGCGGCGGTCGGCGGGCGAATGCGCCGCACCCGATGGAGCTGGGATCGCGGCCTCGTCAGGCAAGGGGGCCGGCGGACCTTGTGGCTGCGGCTCACCGGGATCAATACCAATGCCGGGCGCCGGCTTGTCGTCCATCGCGTCATCGGGCAGCACGCTGTCGTCGACCGGCGGCAACTCACCACCGCGCTCGACCTCGGAGGGCTCCTGGGATGGCGGGGGCGCTGTCTGACCGCTATTCCAAGGCAGATCCTCCTGCGCCAGAAGTGGTCCAGCGGCTGCCGTGGACATCAGCGCCACGGCCACCGCCGCCAAAGCACCAACAAAACCTGTGCGTGTCATTCGGTACGGCCCTTGCGCCCACGGGCGAATAGAACGGAAGCACATCTGGGTAACAGCGCGCTCAAAAGCGGCCACGTACGTGCGCCCACGTCAGCCGTGCCACTCGGCTAAACGGGGAGATTGCGGCTATGTCCCGCAACGGATCACGTCCCTTCGTCTCAAGAGCGCGCAAATAGGGCTCCATAAGGGCGATCGGCAACATCGCGTCGATTAACCGCCGGTCAACGCGCTGCGCCGCCGTGCGGACATTGGTCAGCGCGGCCCGTGCCCCGCGAACGAGTTCCTGCATCGCCTGCGCGCCCTCTGCCGAGCGGCCGGCCGCTTCCTGCGGGTCATAATCGTATCCCAGCGCGCCCTGCCACAACGGCAACCGCGATCTCGACGCAAGATATGGCAAGTCGAGCGCAATACGGACGCGGCCGAGCGCTCTTGCGGCAGTTATCAGCAGGTCGTTTTGAGGTTCGATGACGTGGAGACCGCGTATCGACGCCGCCAACCTTAGAAGCGCGCCGTCGGTGCGTGCGAGATAGCCATCAAAGCCGGCCTCCGATTCAAATGGCAGCCGCCGCAGCTCCTCGCAGCGCGCGTCGAGCAACCCATCGACGTCTCCCGCATCGAGCTTACGTTTCTCAATCACCGCGCGCATCGCATCGGCAATCGGATGGCCGCTCGCGGCCGCACTGGGTAGAAGCGCATCGCGCCACCACTGCAGCCGGATCTCGCCCAGCATGTCTTCGCCCACCGTCAACGCGACGCGGCCCGTGTCGCCCCAGAATGCCGCAAGCGTCACCAGATCGTCACGCAGGTCAGCCGGCGCCAGCAGCGCGGTGATGTAGTAGTCCGGCGCCCAATCCCGCGCGGCGTCCCGCACCAAGGTATCGTCTTGTTGGCTGGCCTCGCCCCGCGTCATCTACTCAACGGCCAGCAGCGCCGCCGCGATTGGCCGGCCTTCGGCGAGCAGGACGTTGTAGGTGCGGCAGGCGGCACCCGTGTCCATCGGCTCCACGCCGATGCCGGCTTCAGCCAGTCCGCTGCGAACTTCCACACCGGGATGACGCAGCTCCGTACCGGTGCCCAGCAGCAGCACGGCAATCTCGCTCCGCTCCAGAAGCACCTGGGCAAAAGCCTGCAGCGACAGGTCCTCCAGCCGAACGGGATCCCAAGCCGAAATCCCTGACGGCAGGCAGATGATCGAGCCGCGATGGCTCATGCCTGCAAAGCGAAACCCGCCGTTGCCGTAGGCATCGATCTGTGCGCGGCCTGGGTAGAACGGCACCTGATCGATCACTGTCTGCATCCTATCGCACAACCGGCGTTTTCTTCACGCCCGTAGCGGGGCTCTCTGCAGGCGCATCCGCAGACACGCCCGGGGTTGAGCCGACAGTATCGCGGCGAACGCCCAGATAATCGAGCACGGGTGCGGCGATGAATATGGACGAGTACGTACCGATCAAAACACCGAACAGCATCGCGAACGTGAAGTTGCGGATGACTTCGCCGCCCAGGAAATACAGCGCCACAAGAACCGCGATCGTCGTCACGCCCGTCAGGATCGTGCGCGACAGCGTCTCGTTGATCGACAAATTGAGGAGCTCGTTGATCTCCATTTTCTTGTACTTGCGCAGGTTCTCTCGAATGCGGTCCGACACGACGACGGTGTCGTTCACCGAGTAGCCGAGAATGGTCAGCAGCGCCGCCACCGTCGACAGGTCGAAGTCGAGCTGGAAGAACGAGAAGATGCCCGCCGTCACCAGCACGTCGTGGCTGAGCGCGATGATGGTACCGAGCGCGAACTGCCACTCGAAGCGGAACCAGACGTAGGCGACGATGGCCAGGATCGCCGCGAGCACCGCATATGTGCCTGTCATGCGCAGCTCGCTGGAGACTGCAGGGCCGACCACTTCGCGGCGCCGCTCGTCGTAGCCGTCGGCCAGCGCCTCCTTCACCTTGTTGGCGGCGACCTGCTGCGCCTCTTCGCCACCTGGCTGCTGCTCCAAACGGATCAGCGCGTCGCTCGGCCGGCCGAACTCTTGGATTTGCACATCGCCCAGCCCCAAAGTCCCGAGTTTCTCGCGCAGGGCCCCGATGTCGGCAGTGCCCGACTTCGCCTGCATCTCGATCATGGAGCCGCCCTTGAAGTCCACGCCGTAGTTGAACCCCAGGGTGAAGATCAGCCCCAACGAAACCACGATAGCCAGCAGCGAGCCGCCGACGCAGACGTCGCGCCACTTCATGAAGTTCAGGCGCAGGCCATGCGGAAAGAAGTCGTAGCCCTTGAAGTCCGGGACAAGAAACATGTCAGCAATCTTCCATCAAACGGGGACTTGGAGCGTCCGGCTCTTGTTCTTCGCGTTCTTCAGCCACATCGCGACAAGCAGGCGCGTCACCGTCACGGCCGCAAACACCGACGTCAGGATGCCGAGGGCCAGCGTTACCGCGAAGCCGCGGATCGGACCCGAGCCGAGCCAGAACATGATGACCGCAGCGGCCAGCGTCGTCAGCTGGCTGTCGATGATCGTGACCACGGCCCGCGTGAAGCCGGCATCGATCGCAGCGATCGCCGACTTGCCCGCGCGCAACTCTTCGCGAATGCGCTCGTAGATGAGCACGTTGGCATCGACCGCCATGGCGATCGTCAAGATGAAGCCCGCGATGCCGGGCAACGTCAGCGTCGTGCCGATCAGCGTCATCAGCGCCATGATGAGCACCGCGTGAACCAGCAGGCCGATGACGGCGTAGACGCCAAAGGTGCCGTACGCCAGCACCGTCAACGCCACGGTTGCGATCGCGCCGACCAACCCCGCGAGCTTGCCGGACTCGATACTGTCTGCGCCAAGCGAGGGACCGACGGTGCGCTCTTCGACGATCGTCAGCTTGGCCGGCAGCGAGCCGGACCGCAGCTGGATCGCGAGATTATTGGCACTTTCGACTGTGAAGTTACCCGAGATCTGGCCGGTGCCGCTCGGAATGGCGGTCTGGATGACGGGAGCTGACAGAACCTTGTTGTCGAGCAAAATAGCAAACGGAGCGCCAATATTCTCCGTCGTGAACTTGCCGAACTTGCGCGCACCGGAGAGATTGAAGCGGAATGAGATGACCGGCTGGCCATCGCGATCGTCAAACGCCTGATTGGCATCGACGAGATCCTCGCCCGACACGACCGGCGAATCCTGCAGCACGTAGGCCCGCTGCGGGTCGTCCACATCCGGGTACACCTTGTAGCCAAGCGGCACGCGCGTCGCCTTGGCTTCCTCAGCCGTGACGGTCGGGTGCACGGCATGGAACGTCAGCTTCGCCGTCTGACCAATGATGCCCTTCAGCTGCGTCGTATCGTTGACGCCGGGGAACTGGATCAGGATGCGGTCTGCACCTTGGCGCACCACGGTCGATTCCGAAACGCCCAGCCCGTTGACGCGCCGGTTGATCGTTTCGATGGCTGCCCCTGTCGCATTGCTGATGCGCTGTGTGAGCCCCGCTGCCGATGGCTTGACCGTCAGCGTACCGCCGCCTTGATCAGCGACTTCGAGATCGCTGCCGCTCGTCCCGAACAGGGCATTGCCCAGCGGCTGAATGAGCTTCTTCAGTTCAGTCAGGGCCTTTTCAGCATCTTCCGGCTTCACGAGGCGGACCTGCACTACGTCGCCCTGCACGCCAACGGCCGAGAAGCCGATCTTTGCATCACGCAGCTGCTTGCGCGCGTCGTCTCGTACGGCCGTCAGCCAGTCGGCTCTCAGTTCGTTGGTATCCATGGCGAGCAGCATGTGCGCGCCGCCACGCAGATCGAGCCCTAAGGGCATCTGCCACTTCGGCAAGAAGGAGGGCCATGCCGCCAACTGCTCCTTTGAAAGGAAGTTCGGCAAAGAGACGACGAAGCCGGCGAGGATCGTCGCAACGATCGCCAGAATTTTCCATCGTGCGAAATAAAGCATGACGCGGGAGTCCCTGAATGTCTATGCAACGTCGTGTTGGCCTGGTCAGCCCGCAAGGGCCGTCCTGCCGTGAGCCGTTAGGAAGCCGTCGAGGTGTCCTTCACAGGCTCGCCCTTGGCGCGGACATCCATCAGCGTGCTCTTCAACACACGCACTTTCATCTGGTCCGAAAGTTCGACTTCGACTTCGTCGGAATTGTCTGCCGCCTTGATCACGCGGCCGATGAAGCCGCCGGCCGTGATCACGGTGTCGCCGCGGCGCACCTTGTCGATCAGCTCGCGGTGCTGCTTGGCGCGGCTGGACTGCGGGCGAATGACGAGAAAGTAGAAGATCACAACCATCATCAGCATGTAGAACAACAAGCTGTTCATGGGGTCGCCGAACGGGCTCGATGCCGGTGCTGGGGTCTGCGCAAGGGCCTCGGAAATGAACATGTTCGTCACGATCCTCGATGAGCTGAAACGCGCTTTGACGGCGCGCGAGAAATAGCCGTAGCGCACGGGAGCACCCTGTGCTCCGTGCCGCCTCGGCCGGGTCGGGCCGGACTATAGTCCCTGGTTTTTTCTTTGCAATGGCCGGTTTGGCGCCGTCATGAGAGGCATTTCACAGTCAAGGGCGAATGCGCTATAGAAACCGTCTCTAGAACCGTTGCGCGTTGATCTTACACCATAATTCCCAGAGACCGTTCATGACCTTCCCGCCCGAGCTGCTGGCTGAATTGCAACGCCTGCGCCAGGCCGTGGAACGGCTGGCGCCGCCCGCGCCAGCCAAGCCCGATTTCGCTGCCGCCGACGCCTTCGTTTGGCATTCCGAGACGGGCGGGTTCGAGCCGGTGCCCGAGGTCAATCGCGTGCCGCTGTCGCTCTTGAAGGGCCTGGACCGCGTCACTGAACAGTTGCTGTCGAACACCCAGCGCTTCGCCGCCGGCCTGCCCGCCAACAACGCCCTGCTGTGGGGCGCTCGCGGCATGGGCAAATCGAGCCTCGTGAAAGCGGCGCATGCCGAGGCGGGCCGAGCCTTGACCAACGCAGCCGCGCAATTGAAGCTCGTGGAGATCCACCGCGAAGACATCGCCAGCCTGCCCGCGTGCCTCGCCCACATGCGCGCCAGTTTGCATCGTTTCATCGTCTTCTGCGACGACCTCTCCTTCGACAAGGACGACACGAGCTACAAATCCCTGAAGGCTGTGCTCGAAGGCGGCATCGAGGGCCGGCCGTCGAATGTCTTGTTCTACGCCACCTCGAACCGGCGCCACCTGATGCCGCGTGACATGATGGACAACGAGCGCTCGACGGCGATCAATCCCTCCGAAGCCATCGAAGAGAAAGTTTCGCTGTCAGATCGCTTCGGCCTCTGGCTCGGCTTCCACAACTGCAGCCAGGACGACTACCTCGACATGGTCCGCGCCTACGCCGGACATTACAAGCTCAACGCCCCCTGGCCCGAGGTCCAGCGCGACGCGCTGGAGTGGAGCATCACGCGCGGCGGGCGCTCGGGCCGTGTCGCCTGGCAGTTCATCCAGGACCTGGCCGGCCGGCTTGGGCAAACCCTCTAGCCTGGCGTCAGCGCCAATTCCCACCACATTGTCCGCCTACGCAGTTCTGCCGCTAAGTCTGCGGTTGTACGAACACAAGAGGCACTAATGGGAATTCAAGTCGCTGCTGGGCAGCGCCAAGCAAAATTCGCAATCGCGCTGGCCGCCGGGCTGCTAGCCAGCCTGGCAAATAGTTCGCAATCGATGGCGGATGCTGCAGTCCAGGTTGCTGGCACCAGCGTCAAGATGGCGCCGCCGCCCGGCTTTGTGCCTGCCACCGATTTCGCCGGCTTCGTCAACGCGGAGAAGCAGGGCAGCTTCGTTATCGCCGAGATGCCGGCAGAGGCCATGAGCCAGTTGGCACCTCTGTTCGGCGATCAGGAGAAGGCGGCCGCGGGCTTCGCGACCAAGGGTATCAAAGTCGACGGCCAGGAGCAGATCGAGACGACGGCCGGCGAAACCGCCCTGTTGCTTCACGGCACGCAGGACACCAACGGCGCCACGCTCGACAAATGGATGGCGCTTTACGCCGGCGAGAAGACGGTGATGATCACCTTCCAGATCCCACAGCAGAATGCGATCGACGCGGCCACCATCAAGGCCGCATTCGCTTCGGTCGAAGCCGGCGCGGCACCGGCTGCCAACGCGCAGCTTTCCGCCTTGCCGTTCGAAGTAGAGGCCGCCCAGCCGTTTCGCATCATCCAGACGCTCGCGGGTGCCTCCGTCCTGATGATGGCCGGCGACAAGGACGTCGATCCGGAAGGCAAGCAGCCACTGGCGATCGCCGCCTACTCGAAGGCTTCGGCGCCAGTGAAGGATCTTTCAGCCACCGCCGAGGCCACCCTCAAAGCGACGGCGAAATTCGCTGCGGCAACGATCACGTCTCGCGAAGAAACGACCTTTGCCGGAACGGATGGCATCGTGTTTCAGGGCACCCTCGAAGACAAAGGGATCAAGAAACGCTTCACGCAGTCGTTCGCTGTTACCGAGGACGGCAAGGTAATGCATTTCTTGGCTTCGGCGCCGGACGCCGAGTACGACGGCGTCAAGGACGCGATCGACGAGATCGCAGCCTCGATCGAATTCAAGAACTGAACTTCAAGCTGCCGAAACGACGTCGGCCGCACCCCGGGGGAGGTGCGGCCGCTTCGGTGTCAGGGGCTTGTGGGAGAGACGCAAGCCTTGGCTAGTCACCGGGAAGTCGATTTCACTGCTTTTCCATGAAGGACGTCGGATCGACGGCCTTCGAGTCCTGCCGCAGCTCAAAGTGCACCTGCGGCTGGTCCACCGGACCTGTCTTGCCGGCCTTCGCGATCACGTCTCCGCGCGCCACCTTCTTGCCGCGCGTCACGAGGAGATCCTCGTTGTGCGCGTAGGCGGTGACCCAGCCGTTATCATGACGCAGCAGCACCAGCTTGCCGTAGGCTTTCAGTTCGTCGCCGACGTAGATCACCTCACCGCCTTCGGCAGCATGCACGTCCGTTCCCTGCGGCACGGAGAAGTTCACGCCGTCGTTGTGCGTGCCATCCGGCCGCGGGCCGAATGTCGAGATGATACGGCCCTGCACCGGCCAGCGCAGCCGCCCTGAACTGGAGACCGACTTGTCCTCGACTGGTTTGCTTTCGGCAGCCGGGCTCGCGTCCGTCGCAGTCTTCGTATCAAGCGCGGCAACCTTCTGGTCGGCCTGGGCCGGAGCCGCGGCCGGTTCGCTCGGTGCCGAGTTCAACACCTTAGGCGTATCGGCCGAAGCAGTCGCCTCAGGCTTGGCTGGCTCGCTCGACGGCGCCGGCGTTGCCGCCGGTGCTGCCGTGACAGACTCAGCGGAGGGCATCGCTGGCGCCTTTTCCGGGGCAGCAGCTGGTGCCTCCGAAGGCACCGGCAGGTGCGTTCCCGTGGCCGACAGTGACACCGTCGTTGATGCACGCGTGGCCTGAGGCGTCGAACCAGCCGGGATTTTCAGCACCGTGCCGGGCCGGATCTTGCGAACGCTTTCGTCCGTGATGCCGTTGGCACGTTGCAGCTCGGCGTAGTTGACCTTGTGCTGGCGCGCGATCGTATACAGGCTGTCGCCAGGCTTCATCGTATACGTGCCCGCCGTCTCGGGCGATGCCGTAGATGCTGCCTCGGGTGCCGCGGCTGGCGTGGAGACCGGTGCCGCGTCCGCCACCGGCGGCGTGACGGCACCACTGATCGGGTCGGCACGGTTTGCTCGTCCGCCAGACGGCATTGTCAGCCGCTGGCCTGGCTTCAGGCTATGACCCTTGAGATCGTTCGCCGCCTTGATGTCCTCGACCTTCACGCCGTGCTGGCGCGAAAGGCTGTAGAGCGTGTCGCCGGGCTTCACCTCGACCGTATCGCCGCCAGCGGGGCTGTACGCCGCCGTTTCCACGCGCGGTTCCACAGGCCGGCGGCCGCGTGGTGCCGCGTCGTACGGCTTTGCCGAAACGCTGTCGTAGCCCGCCGCCCCTCGGTCGTAAGACCGTGCCGGCGGCGCTGCCTCGTATCCGCGATCGTACGACCGCGGCGACCGGCCGTAGCCGTTAGACGTCGGCGGCAACTCAGCCACGCGAACGTCACCCCCGCGAGAGCCATCGGCCATCGGCGGCGGCTGATGCGACGCACCATCGCCGTTGCCCAGCAAACCGGCGCGGGGCGCCGGGCTGTAGACGGAAGCAGGTGGAATGGGAATGCTGCTGGTCTGCTGGTTGTCAGAACCGGCGAAGCCGGCTGAATCGAACCGGGCGACATCTGCGCTGCAACCCGCAACCGAGACGGCTGCTGCGGCTGGCAGTAGAACGCGGATGACCCGCGTCATTGACTTCAAAATCGGCATGATACGCACCCTCTACACGCATCATCTATTAACCCTTAACGCGTTAAAGACTCGTTAACGGCCGATTCGATTTGCGTGCCCTCGCCTGAAGAGCAGCGTGAAGTTTCAAAAGATTCAGAAGGTCTGCGCCACACCCGGCGAAGGCCCGCCACACGTTAATGGTGTACGCCGCGATTGCGCCGCCATCGCGGAAGAATCTCGTCGCAAGAATGGCGGATAGACTACTGGTTAACCGGAGGTTTTTTCGGATGCCGGTTGGTCTGCGAAGGTCTTCGTCAGGCTCTCGCGCGTCTCGGCGTGCGTCATGTTCATCGACAGCGGAGTGATCGAAATCAAGCCGTTGGCGATGGCCCACAGATCCGTGCCCTTCGCCGGATCGGAACGGCGGCGTTCGAAACCGATCCAGAAATATGGATCGCCCCACGTGTCGGCGCGCTCGTCGATCAACAAACCGCCTTGGTCCCGCCGCCCTTGCGTCGTGATGCTGATGCCCTGCACGTTTTCCGGCGCCAACGGCGGAAAGTTGACGTTCATCAGTACGCCCGGCTGCCACTGCGTTGCCAACAGCTTCTCGATGAGTCCCGGCCCGTGCTCCAACGGCGACGTCCAGTGGATGCGGTTGTCGGGATCGAACCCGGTCGTCAGGCTCATGGCGATAGAGCGCACGCCCAGCAGCGTGCCTTCCATAGCGCCCGCGATCGTACCCGAGTAGGTGACGTCTTCGGCAAGGTTGGCCCCGTGGTTCACGCCCGACAGCACGAGGTCCGGCATCTTGTCCTTCAGCACGTGGCGCACGCCCATGATGACGCAATCGGCCGGCGTGCCGCGCACCGCAAACGTGCGCTCGTCGATTTCGCGATAGCGCAACGGCACCTGCAGCGTCAGCGCGTGCGAGGCGCCCGACTGGTTCTGCTCCGGCGCCACGATCCACACGTCGTCCGTCAGCTGCTCGGCGATCTTCTGCAGAATGCGCAAACCCTGCGCCCCCGCCCCGTCATCGTTCGTCACCAGAATTCGCATTGTGATCCTCTTCTCCCTCTCCCCGTCGTTACGGGGAGAGGGTCGGGGTAAGGGGCAGCTGCTGGCGTCGCGGCCCAGAACCTCACTCAGATACTGCCCTCTCTCGCATCCAGTGCGGAACGCGAGAGCAATTCGCATGTCGGCTCTTCTTCCTCTCCCCGTCGTTACGGGGCGAGGGCTGGCGGTTAGGGGCAGCTGCTGGCGTCGCGGCCCAGAACCTCACACAGATACTGCTCTCTCTCGCATCCAGTGCGGAACGCGAGAGCAATTCGCATGTCGGCTCTTCTCCCTCTCCCCGTCCTTACGGGGAGAGGGTCGGGGTGAGGGGCAGCTGCTTGCGCTGCGGCCCAGAGCCTGCCCCTCACCCTAACCCTCTCCCCATCAAGTGCAGCGATGGGGAGAGGGGACCTGTCGCGCGATTAACTTGCCTTCTCGATCTTCTTCAGGCCGCCCATGTAGGGCAGCAACGCATCCGGAATGATGACGCTGCCGTCGGCCTGCTGGTAGTTCTCAAGCACCGCCACCAGCGTACGCCCCACCGCCAGCCCCGACCCATTCAGCGTATGCACGTAGCGCACGTCCTTGCCGCCCTTGGCCCGGTAGCGCGCGTTCATGCGCCGCGCCTGGAAGTCGCCGCACACCGAGCAGCTGGAAATCTCGCGATACGCATCCTGCCCCGGCAGCCACACTTCGATGTCGTAGGTCTTCTGCGACGCAAAGCCCATGTCGCCGGTGCACAGCAGCATCGTGCGATAGGCGAGCCCCAGCCGCTTCAAGATCTCTTCGGCGCACGCCGTCATGCGCTCGTGTTCCGCTTCGCTCTCCTCCGGCGTCGTGATCGACACCAGCTCCACCTTGGAGAACTGATGCTGCCGGATCATGCCGCGCGTATCCTTGCCGGCAGCACCCGCCTCCGACCGGAAACACGGCGTCCACGCCGTCATCCGCATCGGCAGCTGCGTGTCGTCGAGGATGCTCTCGCGTACGATGTTGGTCAGCGAAACCTCGGCAGTGGGGATGAGCCAATGCCGGCCTTCAGTCAAATAGCTGTCGATCCCGGCCCATGAATCGTAGTTATCAAAAAACGGAATGGCCAACTTTGCCATTTCTTGAGCTTCGTTCTCCGACGATGATTCCTGATATCGACGCTTAAACATTCCCAAGGAAACATCTCTAATGAAGTCCTCAAGGAACTTTTTCGCAACCGTTCTAACCCTTTGTTCGAACTGCGGAGTTGTACAAAAGAGATCTTCTTTGAACTTCGGCAGATTCCCCGTCCCATATGCCGCGTGATCTTTCACCAGCAGCGGCGGGTTGACTTCCGTGTAGCCGAACTCACTCGTATGCATGTCGAGCATGAACGAGCCGATGGCGCGCTCCAGCCGCGCGATCGCGCCCTTGGTGAACACGAACCGCGCGCCCGACACCTTGCCGGCCGTCTCGAAATCCATCAGGCCCAGCGCTTCGCCGATTTCGAAATGCTGCTTCGGCGCGAAGTCGAATTTCGGCGGCGTGCCGACCTTGCGCACCTCGACATTGCCGGTCTCGTCGCTACCGAGCGGCACATCCTCGCGCGGCGTGTTGGGAATAACGGCCAGCGCCTCGCGCAGCTTCTCGTCGAGCTCCCGCTCAGCCGTCTCGCCCTGCGCGATGACGTCTTTCAGCTCGGCCACCTCGGCCATCAGCTTGGCGGCCGTCGCCTCATCCTTGGCGCCCTTGGCCTTGCCGATCTCCTTCGACGCCGCGTTACGCCGCGACTGCGCATCTTGCAGCTTCGTCAGGTTCGCACGCCGCTGCTCGTCGAGCGCGATCAGCGGCCCCGAAAGCGCCTGCAGCCCGCGCTTCGTCAGCCCGGCATCAAACGCCTCGGCATTCTCGCGAATCCATTTGATATCGAACACGTCCAGCCCCTCGATCGGCCACAAAAGGTCAGGCCGTCGTATAGGCCGATGATGCCGCAAGGTCTACCCGCTAGTCCCTTCTCCCCGCGCGCGGGGAGAAGGTTAGGATGAGGGGCAGAAGCTTGCGCCCCGCCAGCTTCACGCGCCACTTTGTCCTGCAAAATCACCGACGCGCGTAGCTGACGTGCTGCGGATTCTGCCCCTCACCTCCCCGTAAGGACGGGGAGAGGGAGCTACGTCCCCGCAGCAGCCGCGGCCTTGGCCGCCTGCTGTTTCTCCACACGCGCGACGGCGAAAATCGACAGCTCGTAGAGTAGCACGGTCGGCAGCGCCATGATGATCATGGAGATCGCGTCCGGCGGCGTCAGGATCGCAGCGACTGCAAAAATCGCCACCACCGCATAGCGGCGGAAACCACGCAGGCTCTCAGCCGTCACGATGCCGGCCCGCGCCAGCAACGTCAGGATCACCGGCAGCTGGAAGCAGATGCCAAAGCCGAAGATCAACGTCATGATCAGCGACAGGTACTCGCTGACCTTGGGCAGGATCTCGATCGTGGCGACACCGCCGCTGCTGGTCGCACTCGCCAGGCCCAGCGAGTACTTGATCAACACCGGCATGGCCATGAAGTACACGACCGCCGCACCCAGCAGGAAGAACACCGGCGTCGCGACGAGATACGGCAGGAACGCGCGTCGCTCATTCTTGTAGAGCCCCGGCGCCACGAACTTGTAGATCTGCGTGGCGATCACGGGAAACGACAGGAACGCCGCGCCGAACATTGCCAGCTTCAGCTGCGTGAACACCTGCTCCAGGAAATGCGTCGCGATCAGCCGGACGTGATTGCTCCCCGATGCCCACGCATACGGCCACACGAGAATGTCGTAGATGCGCCCGGCAAACATGAAGCAGATCACGAACATGGCCAGGAACGCACCGATCGCCCACAGCAGGCGCGTGCGAAGCTCGATCAAATGATCGAGCAGCGGCGCCTTCGACGCTTCGATCTCGTCTTGCCCGGCGCGCTCATCGGAAATCTGCTGCACGCCTCAAGCCCCCTTCGGTTCGCCGGGCTTGGCGGCATCACGAGTTGCAGTCTCATCGGCTTCGGTCTGGGCGGCCGCACTCTGCTTCACCTCGTCGGCGGTGCGGCCGAGCGGTAGCGTCACCTGCAATGGCGCAGCTTCCGGGGTCGGCACCGCGGCAGGTTGGGCCGGCGTTGGCTGAGGAGCCGGCGTTAACGTCACGGATGGCTGCTGAGGGGCCTGCGTCTCACGCACAGCGTCCTGGATGCCGGAGCGCACATCCTCCACTTCCTTCTTCAGCGCGTCGAGTTCGGCCTGGCGCATCGCCTCGTCGAACTGCGCGCGGAATTCCGCGGCCTGCCGCCGCACCATTCCGGCGTAGCGGCCCAACGTGTTGAGAAATTTCGGCAGATCCTTGGGGCCCACGAAGATGAGGGTCACCACTGCGAGGATCAGCAGCTCGCTCCAACTGATCTCGAACATGTCGGTACCGGCGCTCCCGGCCCTTAACCCGTCTTGGTGCGGTCGCGGGCGGGTTCGATGGGCTGTCCAGCCTGGTCGATCGTGCGGGGCGGATCCTTGGCGATCGGCTCGTCGTCAGCCATGCCCTTCTTGAAGCTCTTGATGCCTTTGGCAAGATCGCCCATCAGCTCGGAAATCTTGCCGCGGCCAAACAGCAGCACGACGACGAGCAGGAGCAGAATGACGTGCGTGGCACTAAGGCCCATGGGATATCTCCATTCCGGCGGCAGATCCGCATCGGCGGCTCAATTTCGCGGCACTATTGCAGAAACGCTATGTGGCAGCAAGGCGCGGCCAGATGCGCAGTCGAGATCAGTAAATATTTGAAATCAGTCGCCTTCCTGCAAGAGGCCGGGAAAGATTAATGTTCGCGCCGGGTCGATGGTCAAATGCACCGTGCTGCCCTCTTCGAAGCGCTCGCCGGCCTGGGTCCGCACCCGCAACGGCTCGGCAAAACCCTCCGCCTGCACATTGATCAACGCCGCATCGCCGAGGAATTTTACGTCGATGACACGGCCCTTGATCGCGCCAGCGCCGCCGTTGCCCTGCGTCAGCTGAATGGCGCGTTCCCGCACACCCAGAACGGCCGCGGTGCCATCGGCCATATCCGCAACCGGTAAGCGGCCGATCGGCGTGTCGATCGCCCCGCGAGCCACGGCATAGGTGACCTCGTTGATCTCCGAAAACAAACGGGCGACGAACAGCTCTTTGGGCACGCTATGCAGATCTTGCGCGGCGCCCAGTTGCACCAGCCGGCCGTCGCGCATCACACCAATCCGGTCCCCCAGCCGCATCGCTTCTTCCGGATGATGCGTCACGATCAGCGCCGTCGCGCCGGCTTCCCGCAGTAGCCCGAGTGTCTCTTGCTGCATGCTCTCGCGCAGCTGCACGTCGAGCCCCGAGAACGGTTCATCCATCAGCAACACCGCCGGCCGCGGCGCGATCGCGCGCGCCAACGCCACGCGCTGCTGCTGCCCGCCTGACAGGATATGCGGATACCTCTCCGCGTAATGCGCAAGCCCCACACGCTCCAGCATGCCCAATGCCACGCGCCGGGCTTCGTCCTTCGACAGCGCCTTCAATCCGAATGCGACGTTCTGTTCAATCGTGAGGTGCGGAAACAGCGCAAAGTCCTGGAACATCAGGCCCACGCCGCGCTCTTCGGGCGCCACGAATGCGCCCGGTCCCGCCAGCACGCGGTCGTTGAGCAAAACGCGTCCCGAAGTCGGCCGTTCGATGCCCGAGGCAATGCGCAGCAGCGTCGTCTTCCCACAGCCGGACGGACCCAGCAGGCATAGCACCGACCCCGGCTCGACCTGAAACGAGACGCCGTCCAGCGCCCGCGTTTCCCCGTAAATGCGCGATACGTCCTCGAACACCAGACGCGCGGGTGCCGCCGTCGCAGGCTTTGCGCCGTTGCGTCCTATCCGATTAGAAATCCAGGATTTCAAGAGGCCCGATCCTGCGGCAAGCCGGCTGCAGGATTACTTGAGCCGGCTAGACTTGATTGTCACCGTCTGGCTTAGCCGCCTCATCCCCGTCCGGCAAGTCGCCCTCTTCGGCGGGATCGAGTTCCATCTCGCTCTGGTTAGCGCCATGATCCTCGTCATCGGATTCCAGCGGCAGTTCGTCTGCCATCAGCGCCGCGACATCCGTCGGTTCAGGAACGCTGAAGCCGGGCGGCAACGTGGAATCCAAGAGCCCTGCACCTTTGAGCTCCGCAAGCCCCGGCAGATCCTTGATGTTGTCCAGCCCGAAGTGGTTAAGGAACAGATCCGTCGTGCCATACGTGATCGGTTTGCCCGGTGCCCGCCGGCGTCCGCGCGGACGCACCCAGCCGGTCTCGAGCAGGATATCCAAGGTGCCACCAGACGTCGTGACGCCGCGGATCTCTTCCACCTCCGCCCGCGTTACCGGCTGGTGATAGGCAATGATTGCCAGAGTTTCCAGCGCCGCCTTGGACAACCGCCGCTCTTCTTTGGCGTGCCGCTCTAGCAAGTACGACAGATCCTCCGCCGTCCGGAACGCCCATTTGCCTGATACGCGAACGAGACGTATTCCCCGGTCTGCGTAGAAGGCTTGCAACTCAGCCAGTAAGGCGCGCACGTCGTCGCCCTCGGTCAGATGACCGGCCAACCGCGCCTCGTCGAGCGGTTCGGAAGCGGCGAACAGCAGCGCCTCCAGCACGCGCAGCTTCTCGCGGCGGTCGGTTGTCGTCAGGGCTTTGACAGCATCCGGCACGGCCTGCTCGATCCCCTCGAGGGCCTCATCGATCGCCTGGCGCTCCGCCTCGTGGGGAGCATTGTCGTTCGCTTCGTCGTCTTTGGTGACCAGGGTCAGCCTTGGCGGAACCATTTCGTGTTGATCCTCTGCGTATGGTGGCGGATGTAAGGGCTTGCCGTCAAACGACAACCTGCTCCCACGCCGCCCCCTCCTCACGCTTTCTCATGTAAATGGGCGCAAACGGCTCGTCTTGCCGCAACTCGATCAAGCCTTCCCGGGCCATTTCCAGCGTGGCGCCGAACGAACTGGCCACGACGGTCCGGTCTTCCTCCGTATGCGGCAGGTATTGTTCGATGAACAGATCGAGCTGGCCCCAGTGGCCCGCCGTCGTGCCGACCAGCTTTTCGAGGCGGCCGCGCGCATCCTTGATCGACCACACCTTGCGCGCCTTGACGACGTGCGTGATGACCACCGTTCTGCGCCGGCCCTCGGAGTAGGCTTTCAACAGGTCGAAAACTTCCGCCGTCCACTCCGTCTCGCGGATGGTCTTCACGCCCTCGGGCATACCGCGCGCGAACACATCCCGGCCCAGCCGCTTGCGTGTCATCAGTTGCGCCATCGCGTTGCGCATGGCGTCGAGCCGCATCAAGCGGAACGCCAGCTGCTGCGCCATGGCCTCGGCCGACGGCTGGTCGCTGTCGTCCTTCTCCCGCGGCAACAGGAACCGCGACTTGAGGAATGCCAGCCACGCCGCCATGACGAGATAGTCGGCGGCGATTTCCAGCCGCAGCTTCTGCGCCTCGGCGATGTAGATCAGATACTGCTCGACCAGCGTGGAAATGGAGATGCGGGCAATGTCCACCTTCTGCGTGCGGGCAAGCGCCAGCAGCAGATCAAGCGGCCCTTCGAAACCCACGATGTCGACGCGAAATGCTTCGCTCGGCAAAGGCGCAGTCTCAGGGCCCGGCGCTTCCCATGCGTCGGGAGCTTCCTGGGGCCCAGATCCCTCTCGGGGTTCAGCCGTCGCCTCGCTCATCGCTGCAGTCCTGAGAACCGCCGGCCAACGACAACGGCCAGCGCACAAATGTTGCGCGAACCTTACACTGATTCAGTGATGGCAGCGTGCCTTGCAAGCACCGCAGCAAGGTCCGCTTCTGCTGCGGCAACGTCGAATGTTTCCCGGCTTTGCGTCACGGCAATCGCGGCGGCGAATCGCTCCATCGCGCGCCGATCGAGGGCGGGCACGCCCGCCACCGCCGCTTGCATCTCCGCCAGGTCGCCGTTGCAGTGAAGCGCCACATCGGAGCCGGCCGCGATGACCGCCTCGGCGCGGTCCTTTAGCGAGCCAGACAACGCCTTCATCGACAGGTCGTCACTCATCAGCAAACCATGAAAGCCGATCTCTCCGCGGATTATCTCGCGGGTCACGACTTCGGAGGTGCTAGCAGGACCGCGATCATCAATGTCAGTGAAGACGACATGTGCCGTCATCGCTGCCGGCATATGCGCGAGCAGCCGGAACGATTGAAAATCCGTTTTGGAAAGTTCGGCGCGCGTCGTCGAAACAACCGGCAGATCGTGATGGCTGTCTTTGGTCGCGCGACCGTGCCCGGGAATGTGCTTGATGACGGGCAGCATGCCTTGCGCGATGAACCCCTCAGCCACGGCCCGGCCGATGCGCGCCACTTGCTCAGGGCTCACGCCATAAGCCCGGTCGCCGATCACATCGTGACTGCCCCGGACGGGCACGTCGAGAACCGGCGCGCAATCTGTATTGATACCCAGCGCCGATAGATCTTCGGCCACCAATCGCGCGGCCGAATTTGCAGCTCGGCAGGCACCATCCTGATCGCTGGCGTAAAGCGCGGCATAGGCGGCGGCCGGGGGCAACGCCCGTCCGAGAGGCGGCCGCAGCCGCTGCACGCGCCCGCCCTCTTGGTCGATGAGCACCAGCAGGTCAGCCGCACCAATGGCCTCTTTCGCAGCCGAGATGAGGCCGCGGATCTGCTCGTGGCTCTCGCAATTGCGCGTGAAGAGAATGATGCCGCACGGTCTGTGCGCGCCGAGGAATGCAGCCTCGTCAGCCGTAAGCTGCAGGCCGGCAAGGCCGGTGATGAGCGCGCTACGCATGATGGAGCTTACCGCAGCCCAGCGGTCAGGCGAAAGCTGACGGGCTGCGACTTAGAGCGCTTCCGGACAAAGTGTGACGAGGTTTTCCAATTAGACGCACGACAAGACACGGAGCGGGAGCCCTTCCGTGCCTCGACGAAAGTCGGAAAGGCTTTAGAGCGCATATCAGTACTGCATCACCCAGCAGCCGGCGTATCCGGCAGTCTTCAGCGATCCGCAGATCGAGTTGGCCGAATCCCGCGAGGCGGGCGGCCCCACGACGAGACGGTGATAGCGGCCCTTTTCGCCCAGGTTGGCTTCCTGCACAGAAGGCGTCTTGTCGCCAAGCACGTCACCGTACTTCTGCTGCATGTCGGCAAACTGCTTCAGCGAATCCATCTGACTGCTGGACGACACCGGCACGGAGGCCAGCACGGCGACCCAGCCCGCACCCGTCGGCGCCGGACCAATCGAGCCCTCGGGCGCCTGCGCGGCGGCAACTTTCTTCGATTGAACCTTCTTCGGCGCGGCCGCGGCAGGCGGCGCCTCGTCGGCTACCACCTCAGACGCCGAAGCCTGAGACGGCGGCGGTGTCGGCTCTGCCTTGGCAATGACCTGCGGCGCGTTGCTCGGCGTGGGCCCAGACGATGAACTTGCACTGCTAGGCGTGCCGCGATCCGGCGTGCCCGTGTCGCCCGCAGATGGGAAGTCCATGCCACCGGCATTCGCGTGAGCGGGCGGCCTGGAGTCGCTGCTACCCGATTGGGGAACTACCGAACCATCCGGACGAACTTCGACCGTTTGAACTTTCTTGGCGCTTTCGGCGCTCGCGCCGGGTCCGTCGGTCAGCGGTTCGCCCATCACCTTGTTGGAGCTGCTGCCGCCCATGATCGTGTTTTCGCTGTGCGCGAATTTCCGCCCGCCCGGATCGTCCGGCTTCACCTTCGAAGGAATGCTGCTGGTCTTGATCAACGGCGTATTGACCGAACCCACGGGCCCCAGGAACGTCTTGTAACCGTAGGCGAGACCACCGCCACACACGAGCGCGCCGACAACGGCTGCAGCGATTAAGGGCAATTTCCGGCGGCTGCGCGGTTCGTCCTCGTAGTCATCGTCTTCATACGACTGCTCGATCGCGCCCTGATGGTCGTGACCATAGCCTTGCTGTCCATACGCTGGATCGAGCGACGGCTCCTGGTCGTAGCCTTCACCTTGGTTCTGGTTCCATTCGTCCTGCTGCGAATAGTCCTGATCGTAGCCTGCGGCCTGGGCGAACCCATTCTGCCCGCCGAACGTGCTTGCAGCAGAAGGATAACCGCCCGCAGCCGGCTGACCCGCCGGAGCCGCCGCACCGTAGCCGCCGTAGTCGAAGCCGCGCGCGTCTGCCGCTGGCGCCGCCGTATTAGACCACTGTCCAAATCCGTTTTGATCGGCTGGCGCAGCTGTGCGCGATGGATAATCGCCACCGTAGCCACCGGCAGCGTAACCCGCCGGTGCAGCAGCTTGTGCATAACCGGCCTGCCGCCCCGCCGTCGTTTCGTAGGCGGGCGCCGCACTCGGCGCCTGCTGAGCGACAAACGAATCGAAAGCAGTCGATCCTGCGGGTGCGCGCTGGTCACGCTGCGGAGCGGCTGGACGCTGCTCAGCTTGCGGGCGCGTATAGCGCGGATCCGCTGCTGGTTGCTGCCCGCCATATGCGGCTTGCTGATACGCGGCACCTGCCGATTGCGGCGCAAATTGAGGCTGTTGCGGCCCGCGGGGCGCAGCCGGCCGTTGTGGTGTTCCCTGCGCCCAATTTTGGGGATCGGGCCGTGGCGTGCGGCCTGCGCCTGGAGGCGTTAGCGGACCGTTTGACCTTGCCATTTCGCGAATTCCCCTCGCACTTCTGTGCAAACCCCTAGAATCGGGAGTTTAGCGCATTGCAAGCGGTGCCTCGACGCCGAGCACCGCAAGACCTGAGGATAAGACCCGCTGTGTTGCAGCGACCATCGCGCACCGCGCAGCGGTCAGACTCCTGTCTCCCTCTTGGATAAATCTCAATTGTGGCAAATCATTGCCTCGCGTCCATTGTGAGTGGAAAGCGGAAGCGAGTTCAAAGAGGTAGAACGCCAGCCGATGCGGCTCATGCGCGCGCGCCGCGTCGCTCGCCAGCTTTGGAAACAGCGCCAACGCTTTGACGATCTGCAATTCGCCTGGATCGTCGAGCTTAGTCAGATCCAAATCACCGGCTGCCACGCTGTCCGGTGTCAAATCCGGGAACGTTTGCAAAACGTTGCGGAAGACCGACGCCGACCGTGCATGCGCGTATTGCACATAGAAGACCGGATTGTCCTTGGACTTCTCGACGACCTTTGCAAAATCGAAGTCGAGAAGCTTGTTGTTCTCCCGGTACAGCATCATGAAGCGCACCGGATCGCGCCCCACCTCGTCGACCACCTCACGCAGCGTCACGATCGTGCCGGCCCGCTTCGACATTTTCACCGCGACCCCGGCCCGCGACAGCGTCACGAGATTGATCAGCGGAATGTCGACTTCCGCTTCTCCGCCCGACAGCGCCTTCACCACCGCCTTGATGCGCTTCACGTAGCCCGAGTGATCCGCGCCGAAGACATTGACCAGTTGCCGGTACCCGCGCTGCAGCTTGTCGAAGTGATACGCCACGTCACCCGCGAAATACGTGTAGTTGCCGTCCGATTTCATCAGCGCACGATCTTCGTCGTCACCGAAATCGGTCGACTTGAACAGGGTCTGCTCGCGGTCTTCCCAATCCTCGTCGTCATGTCCCTTGGGCTTCGGCAAGCGCCCCTCATAGATGAGGCCCTTGTCGCGTAGCACCGCCATCGCGGCCTTGACCTGATCCTTGCCGTCCGCCGTCAGCGACCGCTCGGAGAAAAACACGTCGTGCGTGATGTTGAGTGCCGCGAGATCGTCCTTGATCGTCTGCAGCATCGGCGCCATCGCGGCATCGCGCACGATCGGCAGCCACCGCTCTTCCGGCATGTTGATCAGCGCCGGCCCATGCTCCTTTGCCAACGCCTCGCCGACGGGCTTCAGATACTCGCCCGGATAGAGCCCATCGGGAATCTCGCCGATGTCCTCGCCCAGCGCCTCGCGGTACCGCAGGAACGTCGACCGCGCGAGCGTGTTCACCTGCCCGCCCGCGTCGTTGATGTAATACTCCCGCGTCACGTCCCACCCGGCAAACGCTAGCAAGTTCGCCAGCGCATCGCCGAACACCGCACCACGGCAATGGCCAACATGCATCGGCCCTGTCGGATTGGCCGAAACGTATTCGACGTTGATGCGCTCGCCACGCCCCGTGCCCGTGCGCCCGAACTCGGGGCCCTGCGCCAGAATGGTCGCGACCACGTCCTGCCAGAACCGCGGCGTGAACGTGATGTTGAGAAAACCCGGCCCGGCAACCTCCGCCTTGGCGACGTCGCCGTCCTCGCGCAATTTTGCTGCAAGCGCCTCGGCAATATCGCGCGGTTTCATCTTGGCAGGCTTGGCCAGCACCATCGCCGCGTTGCAGGCGAGATCGCCGTGCGAAGCATCCCGCGGCGCGTCCACGTCGAAATTTCCGATCGCCAGATCCGCCGGCAGTTGACCGGCTGCCTGCATCGCGCTCAACGCCTCCCGCACCCGCCCTTGCACGTGCGCGTAAACGTTGGCGGATTTGGCGATGGTAGAGCCGGCGATGGTAACTTGAGCGGTCATAGGGTTAAGGCGCCAGGGTCGGTCCCGCGCCCTCCATCTAGAGTTACGGAGTTGATGAAGCCCGGCGCTATCGCAATTCCGGCGTGGCGTCAAACAGGCGCCGGTGTTCCGCCAGAGCATAGCGGTCCGTCATGCCCGATACGAAGTCGGCAATGACGCGGGCATGGCGGTGCTCGTCCAACCCCTCGGCGCCCTCCCGCCACGTCGCTGGCAAGCTCGCATGATCGGCCACGTAGCGCCTGAAAAGGTCGCGCACGATCGCCTCCGCGGCCTGCATCGTCTTGCTGACGCGCCCGCTGCGGTAAACCCGTTCAAACAGAAATGCCCTGATCTGTTTCAAGTCGTCGAACATGCGCTCTGAAAACGCGATGACGGCACGCCCGGCAGCCCGAACATCATCGGGTGACTGCGGATCAAGCGCTTGCAGGTGCCGCCGCGACTGCGCGACCAGATCGGCAATCATCACGCCGATCATGCGCCGCGTGACTTCGTAAACGACGCGCGGCTCATCGCTGGAAAGCGCACGCGCCTCGACCACGATACGACTTGCCAACGGCACCTGCGCCAGATCGTCCAGCGTTATCAGCCCCGCTCGCAACCCATCGTCGATGTCGTGATTGAGATAGGCAACATCGTCAGCCAGCGCCGCCACCTGCGCTTCCGCCGAGGCGTAACGCTCCGCATCCAAGCTGCGCCAGCCCTCCAGTTCGCCGATCACCTCGCGCAGCGGGCCTTCGCGCTTGACTGGTCCGTTGTGCTTCGCCAGCCCTTCCAACGTTTCCCACGTGAGGTTCAGCCCGTCGAAGTCTGCATACTTGCGTTCCAGCTTCATGACGATGCGCAAGCTCTGCACATTGTGATCGAAGCCGCCCAGCCCCTGCATCACCTCATCCAGCGCCCGCTCGCCGGCGTGGCCGAACGGCGGATGGCCCAGATCGTGCGCCAGCGCCAACACTTCGGCCAGATCCTCATCCAGCCGCAACTGCCGCGCGATCGTGCGCGCGATCTGCGCCACCTCCAGGCTGTGCGTCAGCCGCGTGCGATAGTGGTCGCCCTCGTGATAGACGAATACCTGCGTCTTGTAGGTCAGCCGCCGGAACGACGCTGAATGCAGCACCCGGTCGCGGTCCCGCTGAAACGGTGCCCGCGTCGTGCACTCCGGTTCCGGCCACTGCCGCCCACGGCTGGCGATCGCACTGGCAGCATAGGGCGCAGGCGCTTGCTGGCCGGGCCGCAACCCTTCGCCCCAGCCCAGCCCGCGATCCGACGAATTCATAGGTCTTTCCGAAGCTTAAGCTGCCAATACTGCTATTGGCAGCGGCGCCCTCCGATTGACTTAGGCGCGCCAGTCCCTATCTTCATGTCCAGAATCGCGCGGGCTAGCAAGCTCTCGCATGCCGAGGCCTGATCATGACGACTGAAACGCTGACTGCCAACGTAACCGTCACCGAGCGGGCGGCTCACCGCATCGCCGAGATCGTGGCCGCCGACGCCGGCAAGTCGATGCTGCGCGTTTCCGTCGAGGGCGGCGGCTGCTCTGGCTTTTCATATCACTTTGATCTCGTCGAAGGCTCGGCGCCCGACGACATCGTCATCGAGCGCGCCGGTGCCAAGGTGCTGATCGACCCCGTCTCTCTGGAATACATGGCCGGTTCGGAGATCGACTTCGTCGACGAACTGATCGGCGCGTCGTTCAAGATCCAGAACCCGAACGCCGTCTCTTCGTGCGGCTGTGGCACAAGTTTCGCGCTTTAATGTTGGCTCGGCTGCGCTTGACCCGACCTGCGGGCCGCGACAGAAGTAGCCGATGAAAATTACCACCTGGAACATCAACGGCGTCAAAGCGCGGCTCGAAGGCGCGCTCGCCTACCTGCGCGAAGCCTCACCGGATGTCATCTGCTTCCAGGAGATCAAGAGCGTCGACGAAAACTTCCCGCGGCTGGAGTTCGAGGACGCCGGCTACAATGTCGTGACGCACGGCCAGAAGGGTTTCAACGGCGTCGCCATCCTGTCGAAGACGCCGCTGGAAGACGTGACACCCCGCCTGCCTGGCGACGACACCGACGAACACGCGCGATATCTCGAAGCAACCATTGCGACCCAGACCGGCGCCGTCCGCGTCGCGTCAATCTACTTGCCCAACGGCAACCCCATCGGCACGGAAAAATTCATCTACAAGCAAGCCTGGATGCGCCGCCTTTACGTTCGCATGCAGATGCTGCGCGACGAGGAGATGCCGGTCGTCCTGGCAGGCGATTTCAACATAATCCCCGAACCGCAGGACGCCAAGCGCCCCGCCGCCTGGGTCAACGACGCACTATTCCAGCCCGAGAGCCGCAGCTTTTATCGCGAGTATCTCAACGCCGGCTTCACGGATGCCCTTCGTGCCTGCCACCCCGAGCCGGACGTCTATACGTTCTGGGATTATCAGGCGGGCGCTTTCCAGAAGAACGACGGCATCCGCATCGACCACCTGCTGCTGTCACCGCAAGCGGCCGATCGCCTTGTCGCTGCCGGCGTTGACCGCTTCACCCGCGCCTGGGAAAAGCCGTCGGATCACGTCCCCGTCTGGGTCGACCTAGCGCTCTGACATTTCTCAGCGCTCGATGTGCATCGTAGCGCCGCCAGCCTTAACTCCAACCCGCGACGCTTACACCGCGACCGGCGTTGGCGCTAATTCGGCGCGAAGCCTGCACCGACATCCCGCAGCGCCGGCGCAGCCGGTGCTTCCGAGATCGTCGGCGACGAGGCAGCGCCACCTTGCAGGAAGCGCATCTCCGGGCGCGGCGCCACCGGCACGTCAACCTTTGCCGTTGCACCCGGCTGCTCGATGCGGCCGACGAGTTCCCCGGTATGGCAGGTGCGCGTCGGCTGCGCGACAAGCGTGCCGAGCCCCGTGCGGTCGCGGTAGTGCGGCTTGCGGCCGTAACGGTTGCCCCACTCGCCCACGATACCCGTCGCCTGCGTGCGAATGCCCTCACCGGCTCCGCAATAGATGTTCTGATAGATATCCTCGATCCACAGCCGCTCCGTCGGCGGCGCGTTGTCGACCGACACGGAGATCAGCGCCAGCGCCCGCGGCTGGTCTTTTTCCATATACATGCCGCGCCACAGCAAGTCGGCAAGGAACGCCTGCGCGCCTGCATGCCCCTTCTGGCTCAGCCGGGCCAGCCAGTGACGCGCGCGCGGAATGTCCTGCTCCACGCCCTCGCCCTTCAGCTGCATTTTCGCCAGCTCGAATTGCGCGTCTTCATCGTCGAAGCTGACCGACGCATTGTGCAGATATTCAGCTGCACGCTCCGGATCAGGCTTCAGACCGATTTCCTTCAACCCCGTGCGAACATAGCTGGCCAATGCCGTCAGAGACTTGCCGACGTACTGCGCGCGAGGATCGTCTTCGGGATCGATCTCGGCATGCTCGTCGGCGATCGACTGGAACAGCGCATAAGCCTTGGCGTGATCGGTTTGCGAGCCAGAGTTGTCGGCGTAGATGCGCGCCAGGTAATATTCGGCCAGGAACTCGTGATCTTTCGCTGCAAACTGCAGCGCCGGGATCGCGATCTCGTAATAGCCGCCGTTGAACGCGCTCATGCCCTGCTTGAGCGCATCCTCGGTCGTTTTGAACGTCGTGGCGCTGGCACCGAGCGCAAGGCCCGGAGCCATCATCAGGACGGCCAGCAGGAGCGCCGGCTTAGATGTCCGCGTAGCAAACAACTTCGGCCTTTCCGCCAAGATGGGTCACCGCGCCATAACGCGCAGGACCGACCTGGTCTGCGAATTTCCTCAACGCACCACTTTGATAGGGATTACTCGGCGCCTTCCAAGACGCGCGCCGCAACTCAAGTTCCTTCGCGTCGACTTCCAGTTCGATCGTGCCGGCTTCGGCATCGATCGTGATGATGTCGCCGTTGTTGATCAGCCCGATCGGACCCCCGACTGCGGCTTCCGGCCCGACATGGCCGATGCAGAATCCGCGCGTCGCGCCCGAGAAACGCCCGTCGGTGATCAGCGCCACGCTGTCACCGGCGCCCTGCCCGTAAAGGGCCGCTGTCGTCGACAGCATCTCGCGCATGCCCGGGCCACCCTTGGGACCCTCGTAGCGGATGACGAGCACTTCGCCGTCCTTGTAGTCGCGGCGTGACACGGCCTCGAAGCAGTCTTCCTCGCAATCGAACACGCGGGCAGGGCCGCTGAACTGCAGCTTCTTCAGGCCGGCCACCTTCACGATCGCGCCATCCGGAGCCAACGAGCCCCTGAGTCCCACGACACCGCCGGTCGGCGAGATCGGGTTGGAAACCGGATAGATGACCTTCTGGTCCGTGTTGAATGTCACGTCGCGCAGATTTTCCGCCAGCGTCTTGCCGGTCACGGTGATGCAGTCGCCGTGCAGCACACCGCCATCCAGCAGTGCCTTGAGGATCTGCGGCACGCCGCCGATGTCGAAGACATCCTTGGCGATATACTTGCCGCCCGGCTTCAGGTCGGCGATGTACGGCGTGCGCTTGAAGATCTCGGCCACGTCGAACAGATCGAACTCGATGCCGGCTTCATGCGCCATTGCCGGCAGATGCAGCGCGGCGTTCGTCGACCCGCCAGTCGCGGCAACGATCACGGCCGCATTCTCGAACGCCTGACGCGTGCAAATATCGCGCGGACGGATGCCGTCGCTGATCAGCCGCATGACGGCCCGGCCGCTCGCGGCCGCATATTCGTCGCGGCTCTCGTACGGCGCCGGCGCACCGGCCGAACCCGGCAGGGCTAGGCCGATCGCTTCCGAAACGCACGCCATCGTGTTGGCCGTGAACTGGCCGCCACAAGCGCCCGCGCTCGGACAAGCGACGCATTCCAGGTCGTGCAGTTCTTTTTCGCTCATGCGGCCGGCCGAATTCATGCCGACGCCTTCGAACACGTCGACGACGGTGACGTCGCGGCCTTTGAACTTGCCCGGCAGGATGGAGCCGCCGTACATGAACACGCTCGGCACGTTGAGGCGCAGCATGGCCATCATTGTGCCCGGCAGAGACTTGTCGCAGCCGGCGATACCCACCAGCGCGTCATAGGAGTGGCCACGCATCGTCAGCTCGATGGAGTCGGCGATGACCTCGCGCGAAACTAGCGACGACTTCATGCCCTGGTGGCCCATGGCGATGCCGTCAGTCACGGTTATCGTGCAGAACTCGCGTGGCGTACCGCCCGCGTCGTTGACGCCCGCCTTCGCCGATTGCGCTTGGCGCATCAAGGCGATGTTGCAGGGTGCAGCCTCGTTCCAGCAGGACACGACGCCCACGAACGGACGGTGAATTTGTTCCTCGGTAAGCCCCATCGCATAGTAGTACGAGCGGTGCGGTGCGCGCGAGGCGCCCTCCGTTACGTGGCGGCTGGGTAGTTTCTTCTTGTCGAACGTCCTGGCGTCCATAACTCTCTTGCTTCTTCCTGAGCTGACAACTAAAACCCGACAACAGAACTCAATAAATTGACGCCCGATCAAGCTGATCGAAGTCGCCGGTAGTCCACGGCGGACCAGTCTAAAATTACTGCGAAGTTGGCGGCGGTTCTGCTGCGATATTCATCTACGGTTCACACGCCAGTCCTTGAGCCGTGTTTGTGGCTCAATATGGGCATACGCGCCCAAACCCGTAACCCCCGCGCAACACTTGCCTCGATTGCAGGCATTCCGCCTTTAATTTCAGTCATCTCGTGGCGCGTTAAGCACAAACTGGCGGGCAACTACCTGATTGGTATCTGGTCTGACTTTCGAGGTTGCACCCCGTTGAACTCAAGGTAAGAAACGACTCCGGCTTCGGCATGACCCGATGGGGGCGAGTTCGGGGCGCTATGGCGGTGATGTCACGAATGGAACATAGCCGCGCGCCACTTTGCTGTAAGCGATGCCCGCGGACGTTTGCCACGGTCCGCGCGGGACGGTGATTGAGAGGGAACGAGAATGGATCAGCACGTCAGTACGGCAACGGGCGGCGACGCCTCATCGGCTCACCTGCGCTGGGTGCACCCAACGGGTCTGATCAGTCTGTCCTTCACCAACTACGTTCTCAGCATCGTTACGCTGGGCATCTACAGTTTCTGGGGCAAGACCGAGGTGCGCAAGCGCATGTGGTCGGCCATCCGGCTCGAAGGCGAGCCGCTGCTCTACACCGGCACCGGCAAAGAGCTGTTCCTGGGCTTCCTCTTCGTCTTCTTCATCGTTCTTCTGCCGATCATGCTGTTCTCGTTTGGCGCGGCGTATTATTTCGGTCCGCAATCGGTCGGCTACACCGTCTTCACTCTCGCCCTCTACGTCCTCATCTTCTTCCTCGTCGGCGTCGCCATCTATCGCGCCACGCGCTATCGCCTGTCGCGCACCCGCTGGCGCGGCATCCGCGGTTCGCTGGTCGGCAGCCCCAACCGCTATGCGTTCACCTATTTCTGGACTCTGCCGTTGCTGATCCTCACGCTGGGCTGGCTCGGCCCGTGGCGCACGACTAAGCTGCAGAACATCCTCATCAACGACATGCGCTTTGGCGACCGGCCGTTCTCGTTCACCGCCACGTCCAAGCCGCTCTATTCGCGCTTTGCCTGGCTGTGGATCGGCGGCCTGCTCATCACCGCCGTGATCGGCGGCATCATCACCTATCTCATCAGCGCTGACCTGGCCGCCAATGCCGAAGCCACGCCCGACAAGAAAATATCGATCCAGACAATCCTGATCGTCTACGGCGTGTTCCTCGGCGGCTTTATGCTCTATGGCATCGCGGCCGCATGGTATTCCGCCTTCCAGTTCAACCACTTCAGCCGTAATACCCATTTCGAGGGCGCCTCGTTCCGCGCCAACCTGACCGGCGGCGGCCTGATCTGGATCACGATCACAAACCTGCTGATCACGATCTTCAGTTTCGGCATTCTCTCGCCTGTCGTGCAGGCCCGCACGATGCGCTATGTCATCCAGCGCATGGGCTTCGTCGGCTCTCCGCACTTCGCAGAGATCGCCCAGGGCGCCGAGCAGGACATTTCCCGCGGCGAAGGCTTGGCACAGGCGTTCGACATCGATGCATTCTGATCCCGCAGCACAGCCTCAACCGGCAAGCTTCGACGGCCGCATGAGCGACGGGCGCACGGCCGCCTCCGTCCCCGTCCAGGTGTCCTTCACGGACACGGGGCTGGCGATGAAAGCGCCCGGAACCCCGGACCCGGTCATCTGGTCCTACCCGTCGCTGACCACCGCTGAGCCATTGCGCAAGGCGTCGTCCGACGCGCTGATATCGTCCAGCGAGATGCCCGGCGCCACGCTGTTCGTGGAAAGCGCTGACTTCACACGCACACTCAGCCAGCGCGCCGCGCACCTGTCGACCGGTGCCCTGCGCTGGCAGTACGCCAAGCCTGGCCTGATGGTGACCGCGGCAATCGCCGCGATCGTCGCCGCCGTCTGGCTGTTCGACCTGACGCCCGCGCGCACGATCGCCGGCTGGTTGCCCGACCCGGTTCGCGTCCGCATGGGCCAGCAGGTCGTGCAGTCGATGACGAAGGACTATCCCACCTGCCACACCGACGACGGCCGCGCCGCGCTCGACAAATTGACGGCCCGACTTTCGGCCGTCAGCGGCGGGAGAGAGAAGTTCAACGTCGTCGTGGTCGACTGGGGCCTGCTCAATGCCTTCGCCACCCCCGGCTCGCAGATCGTGATGACGAAGGAAATCATCACCGACGCCAAGAGCCCTGACGAGGTTGCCGGCGTTCTGGCGCACGAGATGGGACACGGGCTGGAGCTTCATCCCGAAACCGGCCTGGTTCGCGCCATCGGCATGTCGGCCGCCCTCGAACTCATGTCGGGCGGCAACACCGGCACGCTGGCCAACGTCGGCGCGCTGCTGGCCCAGCTCAGCTACACACGCGTCGCCGAGCGCGAGGCCGACAATCACGCTGTCCGGATTCTCAAGGCCGCGACGATCTCCCCCAAGGGCCTTGCCGACTTCTTCCAGAGAATTTCCAAGCTGGAGGGCGACGGCGAAGAGGCAAAAAAAGACCCAGAGAAAAAAGACGAGACCATATCAGACGAAGCCAAGAAGGACGGTAAGGACGAGAGCGCGGCGTCCGAGCGCAGCTACACGAGCTACTTCAATACCGATCTTTTGCGCACGCATCCTCAGTCGCAGGAACGTGCCAAGCTGATCAAAGCGCAAGCCGCCTACGACGCCACGCCCGCGTTGTCGGAAGACGAGTGGCAGGCGCTGCGCGGCATTTGCAAAAACGCCAAGAAGAAGCTCGACGATAAAAAGAAGGCGGACCAGAAGTAGCAACGGTAGCGGTGCCTGCGGCGCCGTCATCGAAGGAACAAACGCAGGTCAAAAATCGGCCGGACGGTTCGGCTCTAAATCCGGCTTCGACCTTCCCGGCATGTGCCGGGCCTGAGGCATAGCGATGTCGAAGAAAATTCTCGGCACGGTTCTGGCGGCTCTTCTGATCGCCGCGGCTTATGTCGCCAGCCCGTTCCACGCGGCCTGGTCCATTCGCGAAGCCATCAAGTCCGGCAACGCCGAGTATCTGGCCATCAAAGTCGAATGGCCCCGCGTGCGCGAAACCCTGCGCCAATCCCTTGCCGAATTTGCCGATCCGGCGGCCGCCGTTCCCCAAGCCGAACTCGCGAGTGCGGCGCCGCGCAAGGGCTTGTGGGCGCGCGTGAAAAGCTACGCCTCGCGCAAGACCGTCGACAGCGTGGTCGACACCTACGCCAACCCCGAGGGCCTGCCGCAGCTGTTCACCTACGGCACCACGGTGCGCGACATCGTCAAAGGCCCGCCGCCTGAAAAGACGCTCGCCAATCTTCCCGACCGCATGCGCGAGTTCTGGTCACGCATCAAGCGCGCCGAGTTCAAGAGCCTCACCGCCTTCGAGCTGGAAATGCAGGACAAGACCACGCCCGACCGCCGCTACACCGGCCTGCTCGAACTGCATGGGCTCTCGTGGAAGCTGACCGAACTGCGCGTGCACAAGGCACCCGCGCCCGACGCGATCATGGCTGACGGCTGACTGCAGACGTCCAACAAGGGGTCAGACCTCAGGTCTGACCCCATAACTCGACGCCGCGCCCTTAGCCCTCGATCCGCTTCAGCGCGGCCTTGAGCTTCGCGATGCGCTCCGTCGCCTCGCTCACGCGATCGCGGTTGAGCGCCACGACATGCTCGGGCGACTTGGCCAGGTTGGCCTCGTTGCCGAGCCAGGCCTCGCACTTCGTCTTGTCGGCTTCCGTCTTGTCGATCTCTTTCGACAGGCGCTTGCGCTCCGCAGTCATGTCGATGACGCCTTCCAGCGGCAGCGCCATCGTCACGTCACCGATCACGATCAGCGCCGAGCCCTTCGGCGCCTGCTCCGCGAACGTGATGCTTTCCAGGCGCGCAAGCCGCGAGATGGTGTCCTCATGCTCGCGCGTCCGCTCGCGCACGACGGGCGTCGCACCCGTGACGATCAGCGGAATCTTTGCGCCCGCCGGCACGTTCATTTCGGTCCGCACCGAGCGCACGTCCGAGATCACGCGTTGAACCCAGCCGATTTCGTCGTCCGCCGCCGCGCTCTGCAGCCCCTTCGGTACCGGCCACTGGCTGAGCGCGAGAATGCTCTCGCGCTTCACGCCGTGCTCCACCATGTGCGCCCAAAGCTCTTCGGTAATGAAGGGCATGAACGGATGCAGTAGCTTCAGGATCTGATCCAGCACCCACGCTACGCAGGCGCGCGTTTCCTGCTTGGACTGCTCATCGTCGCCCGCCAGGATCGGCTTGATCAGTTCCAGGTACCAGTCGCAGAAATCGCCCCACACGAACTCGTAGGCCGCACCGGCCGCATCATTGAAGCGGTAAGCCTCCAGCCCGGCCGTCACCGCCGCCACGGCGCGCTCCGTCTCGCCCACGATCCAGCGATTCAGCGTTGCCGTCACTTTGCTGGGATCGAAGTCGCGCTGGCGCACGCACTCGTTCATTTCCGCGAAACGCGAGGCGTTCCACAGCTTGGTCGCGAAGTTGCGATAGCCTTCCACGCGCTGCGGCGCCAGCTTGATGTCGCGCCCCTGCGCCGCCATCGCAGCCAGCGTGAAGCGCAGCGCATCGGCGCCGTACTTGTCGACGATCTCTAGGGGATCCATCACGTTCCCCTTCGACTTCGACATCTTCTGCCCCTTCTCGTCGCGCACGAGAGCATGGATGTAGATGTCGTGGAACGGCACGTCCTTCATGAAGTGCATGCCCATCATCATCATGCGGGCAACCCAGAAGAAGATGATGTCGAACCCAGTGACGAGCACGCTCGTCGGATAGTAGCGCGTCAACTCCGGCGTCTTGTCCGGCCACCCCATCGTCGAGAACGGCCACAACGCCGACGAAAACCACGTATCGAGCACGTCCTCGTCGCGTGTCAGCGCAACGTCCCCTCTCCCCGTTCTTACGGGGAGAGGGTTAGGGTGAGGGGCAGAAGCTTGCGCCGCGCCACCTTGAACCTGCCCCTCACCCCGACCGTCTCCCCGCTCGCCGGGAGAGGGTGAAGCGGCGTAGTGCTTTGCCGCGAGGGCCTGCGCCTCGTCCTCGTCGTGCGCAACGAAGATCTCGCCATCCGGCCCATACCACGCCGGAATCTGATGCCCCCACCACAGCTGGCGCGAGATGCACCACGGCTGGATGTTGCGCATCCATTCGAAGTAGGTCTTCTCCCAGTTCTTCGGCACGAACTGCGTCTTGCCGCTTTCGATCGCCGCGATCGCCGGCTTCGCCAGCGTCTCGGCATCGACGTACCACTGGTCCGTCAGCCACGGCTCGATCACCACGCCCGAGCGGTCGCCGTGCGGCACCGTATGCGTCGTCGGCTCGATCTTCTCCAGAAGACCGAGCGCATCGAAATCGGCCACGATGCGGCGCCGCGCCTCGAAGCGATCCATGCCTTGATAAGCAGCCGGCGCGTTCTCGTTGATCTTGCCGAACGCGTCGAGCACATTGATTTTTTCCAGATCGTGGCGCTTGCCCACCTCGAAGTCGTTGAAGTCGTGCGCGGGCGTGATCTTCACCGCGCCGGTGCCCTTCTCCGGATCGGAGTATTCATCCGCCACGATCGCGATCACCCGGCCTACCAGCGGCAACGTCACCGTCGCCTTTGCCGCCAGCAGCGCTGCATAGCGCGCGTCTTCCGGATGCACAGCCACGCCGCTGTCGCCCAGCATCGTCTCCGGCCGCGTCGTCGCGACCACGATGTAGCCCTTGTCGTAGCCCGGAGCGGCCTGCGTCAGCGGATAGCGGAAGTGATACATGTGCCCGCTGGGATCTTTCGCCAGCACCTTTGCCAGCGCGTCGGCATCGAACGGCTTCTCCGCATCGCCGCTCACCCACGTGAACGAGCCGCGCTTTTCCGGCTGCAGCACTTCCAGGTCCGAGATCGCCGTCTGGAACTTCGGGTCCCAGTTGACGAGCCGCTTGTCCTTGTAGATGAGCCCGGCGCGATGCAGTTCCACGAACACTTTCACGACGGCCTTCGACAGGCCTTCGTCCATCGTGAAGCGCTCGCGCGACCAGTCGCACGATGCCCCCAGCCGTTTCAGCTGGTTGACGATCGTGCCGCCGCTCTCTTCCTTCCACTTCCACACTTCGCGCACGAACGCCTCACGGCCCATCGTGCGCCGGTCGGTCTTGTTTTCGCTAGCGAGCTTGCGCTCCACCACCATCTGCGTGGCGATGCCCGCGTGGTCCGTGCCCGGCTGCCACAGCACGTCCTTGCCGCGCATGCGCTCGAAGCGGCACAGCACGTCCTGCAACGTGTTGTTGAGCGCGTGCCCCATGTGCAGCGAGCCGGTAACATTCGGCGGTGGAATGACGATTGCGTACGTCTCGGCGTCCTTGCGATCGGCGCGGCCGGCCTTGAAGGCCTCGGCCTTTTCCCATTCCTGATGGATGCGCGGCTCGATCTCGGCCGGCTGGTAGGTTTTTTCGAGCATGGAACGGCTTCTGTTAGGCCCCGATGGTTGGCCAAAAGGCCGATGACTGGCAAAAGGGATAAGGGGCGGTCCTACGCTGTGCCACCCCGCCCGTCAATCCTGGCCCAGCAGCGTGCACGGCGGCACGCCCAGACGTCACGCTCCTGGCAACTTCGGCCCGCCGCCGCCCGGCTGACCGGCCTCGGATCGCAGCGCCTTTTCGATGATGCGCGGCATGTTGTCGGTCAGCCATTTCTGCAGCATGGGCTTCACCATGTCGGCGACCATGTCTTCCAGCGTGCGTGGCTGGCTGGCCGCCGCCGGCGCTGCCTGAGCGGGCGCGGGTGCACTTGCCACCGGAGCCGCCGCTTCACTCGGCGCAGAGGGCTGAGCCACGAGCGCGGATGACACCGGGATCGCGGCCGGAGCACCGGCCGCAGGTGCTGTCGGCAGCGGATGCGCATTCGACGCAGCAAAGCCCGCGGCCAGCGCATCCAGCGCTGAGGCAGACGCTGCCACTTGAGCCGCTGCCAACGGCAGCGCCGGCGCACGCGGAGCAGCACCAGTCGCCGCGGTTGATGCATTTGCGGCGAACGCCGGCCGCGAACGATCGGCTGGAGGAATGGCAGTCGAACCACCCGCCGGCGACGGAGCAACTGCAGGAGCAGCAGCCTCAGTCTTGCCAGCAGAGAGCGGCCGGGAGAACAACGTCGTGCGCGGCGGCAGCGGCACGTTGACACCACCCGATGGGCCACCCGCACCGGACGAAGTGGCCGGCGCAGCGGCAGGCGCATTCGAAGTGACCGGATTGGCACCGAACGGCTTGACCGCAGGCGTCTGGCCTGGCGCCGGCGGCGGCATTGCAGCAATCACGACGGCAGCTGGCTTGGACGATTGGCGATCGCCCGACGGCGCGTTGTCAGCACCCGCTCCGCGCGCTTGCTCCGAACCCAGGTGCGGCTCGAACCGCGGCGATGATCGCGTCATGGCGACAGGCGCTGCAGGTTTGCTGGCCCCATCGTCACGCTTGGGAACGAGGGACCCGAGCTCGCTCTGCGTGTCCGCCTCTCCGCCCGGCAACGCCGGCTCAAATCGCCCGGTCTTGCCAAACGTCGATGGCGTCGAGGACGGCAGCGGCGACGACTGCGAAAAGCCGGCACTTGGATAGAACCCGCCGCTGGGCCGCCCGAGCGACGGCGATGACTGATCCGGCGCAGCGCTGGATGCCGGTCGTTGCGGCGCGCTGTCGTTCGGTTTGCCGGTAGGCGACCGCCAAACGGCCCACTGGCTTGACCCTGCTGTGTCAGCGGGTTTGGTTTCCGGCATGGCCGGCTCGGCCGCCTGGCTCAGCGGCTCATCGAGAATATCGTCCAGTTCGCTGTCGATCGACCGCGCGCGTTCCGCCGGTGCGGCAAACACCGGAGCCGGCGGATCAATCGTCACGCCACGGTCGGATGAACTGAGCGGGCTCGACGGCGCAGACTGCCCGAAGCGCGTTTCGGCAAAGCTGCCGCTCGACGGCGATCCGGAATTGGAGGCAAACGTCGTGCGCAGTGCTTCGCTGAGCCGCCCGAACGAGGGGTTGGCCCGATTGCCGTTCTCGGCCGCGGGTCCGCTGGAGAATGAATTTGCCGGCTGGCGATTGTCGCCGAGCGTGACGCTGCCTGCTGCAGGCCCTGGTGCCAGTCTCGCCGGCGCGGCGGGCGTCGGCGCTGCAGCCTGCTGCTCGGCGGCGGCCTTATTGGGATCGTCAGCTATGATTTTGCGAATCGACGCCAGAATTTCTTCCATGCTGGGTTCGCCGGCTTTCGTAGGACCGCTCATTCCATTGACCTCAACCGGCGTATCGGCTCTTGCACAAGGTAGCGGATGCCTGCTGGTGGCCGGCCGAACGGCCACCTGACGCACTGGCCAATCAACGCTGGTTCGTCGTGGTACACGCCAGCAGCGGCGGGTGCAATGCCCGCCCACGACTTATCAAAGGCGCACGACGCCGCAACGGCTTGGCTCGCGACGTAAGTGTGCTTCCGGGCGAAGCGTGCAGCAGTTTTCGGATAAGACGCACGACAAATCACGATGCTGGAGGCGTTCCGCCATTCGGTGAAGAGCGGAAAGCCTATAGCGCCTGCAAGGCCACACGAAGCCGGCATTCGCGAACGCAATCCTCTGCTGCTCAGCTGCCGTTGAACTTCCGATTCGATTTGACGCTCTCGGCCAATTCGATCGACAGCGCCTTCTCGACCATGCGCGGCATGTTCTCCGACAGCCACTGCCGCAGCATCGGACGAAGAAGATCGGCCGTTGTGTCTTCGATCGCGGCGCCCGCACCAGAGTCGCTGGGAGCGGCTGCGACAGGCGGTGGTGGTGGCGGTGGACGCTGCGGTTCCATAACGGCGGCAAAGCGATGCATCTCATCCAGGCTCAGCGCACTCTCTTCGAACGCCTGGGGCTGAGGCGGCGGCGGAACGGGTGCCTGGTACACTTCCTGAACGGGAGGAGCTGGAAAATCCGGCACGAAGGCGTGGTGCACGGGGGCCGGTTCACTGGCCTGCGGCGTGGAATAGAGCAGCGCATCGAGCGCGCTCGCCTCGGCAGCCGGGCTGGATGGCGCAGCCGGTGCATCCGTCGCCATGCGCGACATCCGCATGTCGCGGAACGGCACCATCACGCGGCGCACGTCTTCCACACCACCGGACGCTGATGCCGGCGCGGGAGCAACCGGCGCCTGAGGCACGGGTGCTGCTGCAGCCACTGGTGCCGGCGCAGGAGACACTGGCGCCGCGCTGGCATGGTGCTGCGGCTCGTGGTCAGGGCGCGCGCCCAATGGCGATGACTCAGCGCCGCGCGTCAGCTTCAACGAGCTGAGAGCACTCGACAGAGAACCGGCCCCACCCGCGTCGCGCAACGCGCCGCGATAACGTTCCGGCTCGCCGGTCTGATGCGAACCATTGCTGGCAACCCCATCCAAGCCGCCTTGTCCGTTAGCGAGCGCCAGGATCGTGCCGGATTCCCTCAGCGCACCGCGATAGCGATCCTGCGAGTCCGATCCTTCGGTCTCGGATTTGCGCGGCACTTTCTGGTCTGTGCCCGTGCCGGTTGACGCGCTGCGGATCGCATCCGTCAGGCGCCCGAACAACGGCTGCCGTTCCGGCGCCGGCGCGGCCGGGCGGAAAATCGAAGGCAGTTCAAAATCGTTGCTGTCGTCGTCATCTGCCTTCTGGCGGTACTTGGCGTGAAGATCGATTACCGGATTTGCGGCCGTTGGTTCCTCAGCAATAATCCGGCGGATTGATGCCAGGATTTCCTCCATGCTGGGCTGGCCATTCTTGTTGTTTAGATCCATTACGCCACCTCGTACGCCAACGACAAAAGTGCCCACTATCTTTGCATCGCGAGTGGCATAGCTGCGCAGCCCGGCTCATCGCCGTTGCCGAACCGTCGACCGGTCAGCAAACACCCCCCGGCGTCGTACCGCCGGTGCCCCTCGAACGTCCCCGCGTTGCTTAGATGAACCACTGTTAATTGAACCGTAAGAACGATCCTGGGCAACCGTGTGGCAAAATGATGCATAAATTCGTGCGGCGCAACCCGCAGCCGGCCCACGCATCGAAACGCGCAGCGCCGTGCCAACCAAATATATTGGGATTGCAGGTAGGTGCGGCGCCAGCCTCAGTTTCGGGCTAGCACTCCGACATCAGAAAAAATCGTCCGAAAAAATATCAGCTACTTCGACGGCTCGCGGCTGACGTTTGTCGACCAGCCATCGCGTGAGGGAGCAACCGCACCGTCACCATGCGTGATGGTCGTGCTGAAAGCCTCGCGCCGCACGTCCTTGTAGTGAACCTCGGGGTCGTAGATATCGGCAACCGCGCCCGTTGCCAGCGCATCGAGCCGGCCGATCGAAGCCACGACATTGTACGACAGCACGACCAGGTTGCGCCGCGTCGTGACCAGCGAAACTTCCGCGTTCAGCAACTCAAGCTCAGCGTTCAACACGTCGAGCAGGGTACGCTGACCCACTTTTTCTTCTTCGCGCACACCAGCCAGGGCCGTGCGGTTCGCATCCACCTGAGCCTGGTCAGACAACCGCTGCGCTCGCGCTGCCAGCATCTGCGCGTAAACCGACGTCACGATCGACTGTGTTTCGGTACGGAACTGCTCGATCTCCTGAAGCAGGGCCACGTGCTGTTCTTTTGCCTGGCGAATGCGGGCACGCGTTTCACCGCCTTCATAAATCGGAACCGTCACGCGGCCGGTCACCGAAGCGCTGTCGTCCCGGCTATCGAGGCCGTCACGGGCATCATAAACGCGATCGTAATCGGCCTGCAGATTGACCTGCGGCAGCAATTCGCCACGAATGCGATCCACGGTGCTGCGCGCCGCCTGCTCGCGATAGAGCGCGGCGATGTTGTTGGGGTTTTCTTGGCTCGCTGCAGAGACTGCATCCTCGAGCGTTCCCGGCAGGCCGGGCGCATTTGGGCCCGGCTCAACCAGGTTGGTCGGCGGATGTCCCACGATGCGCTCGTAGGACGCGCGGCTGGTCTTCAACTGCGCACGCGCCGCATCGAGAGACGAAACGGCCAGCGCGCGACGTGCCTGCGACTGAGCCAAATCGGTTCGCGTGACTTCGCCGACGGCAAAGCGGTCCTGCACAGCCTTCAGCTCGCGAGCCAAAACGTTGACGTTGTTTTCGCGCAGCTTGACGATTGCCTGATCACGGATCACGTCCATGTAGGCGGTGACGGCATCCAGCATCACCTGATGCTCGACGGCACGGAGCGTCTCGCGGCCTGCCCGTACAAACGCTTCGCTTTCGCGCACGGCGTTCGTTGTCTGGAAACCGTTGAAGATCGGCTGCGTCAGGGTCACGCCGTAACCCTTAGGGATCGTGCGCGAGGTGTCCGTACCCAGAGACGTTCTTGACTTGGAATACTGGCGGCTGATGTCTGCCGTACCGGTGATAATCGGGCGATAGCCCGACATCGCGCGAGCCACTTCCTCGTCGGTGCCGCGCAGCCGCGCACGCTCCGCGTCGATCTGCGGGTTGTAGCGGTACGTAGATGCGAGGGCATCCTTTAGAGTTTCAGCCTGAACCATTGGCGCGGCCAGCAGGAGCCCTGCCAGCGCAAGCCCAACCGGCGTCATCCCTAGGCGCACTGCTTGTGTAAGCGGCTTATGATCAGTCATATCTCTGCCTTGCGTCACGCCAAGCACCCGGAAATCTAAACCAGCGGAGTCGAACCTTGCACCGTTTAGCTCGATTCGCACCCGTCGTACCCGCGTGGAGGCGATCCGGCTGATCAACAGTGGCCGTAAATCCACACCTCAGCAAGCACGACCAAGAAAATAGTAAATATTTGATTCAGTGCACGGAAAGGATTACAGGGAAAATGCTGGTTGGCTGTGGAAACCGGGGAGCAGAGCGCCTACCGCGTCGAACCCAGCCGTCTCCGCGCAGATACGCCCGCTCCTGCGCCAGACAGTTGCCCGGCTCCCTCTCGAGCCGGTATGTATAGCAACGAGGCGCCCGCCGTCCTTCAATTGCGCCAGCAGGCCCTCGGGCGTCGCCGCTACTGCGCCCTCCAGCAAGATCACATCATACGGTCCCTGCTCGCCCGCGCCATCCGCCAGCACGCCCGGCCGCACGTCGACACTGCCGAGCGACGACAACTCCTTCTCCGCTACCGCGCGTAAGGCGTCGTCCGCTTCTACGGCAACGACCGTGGCCCCCATGTGGGCCAGCACTGCTGCAGCGTACCCGGTGCCACAGCCAGCCACCAGAACACGATCGCCCTCGCCGAGGTCGGCAAGTTGTACGAGCTTGGCAAGTACTCGCGGCGCCAGCAGCGCTCTACCGCTGCCAAGGGGCACATCGCCATCTGCGTAGGCCAGAGCGCGCTTGCCCGGCGGCACAAACGCCTCGCGCGGCACGTCGAGCATGGCGCGGATGATCCGGCGATCCGTGACGTCGCTGGGGCGCACTTGGCTATCCACCATGTTCACGCGCTGCTCGACAGCATCCGTCATGACGTCATATCTCCTGAACTGCGCGCTCCGCCAGCGCACGTCACTGCAGTATTAGCCAACCCGGTCCCTTGGCGAAAGCACGACGCAATGGCACATCGCGAACACGTTGCTAGCTGTTGTGCCGTGCCCCAGCCTTGTGTTACACGCCAGCCCATAGGTGGCCACGTGGCGGAGTGGTGACGTAACGGACTGCAAATCCGTGCACGCCGGTTCGATTCCGGCCGTGGCCTCCACCTATCGCGTCGAAACGCTCTGGCCCCGGCTTACCGGGTCTGCTATGAGGCGCTCGTCGTCGACAAGGGTCTGATATTCCGTGGTAGCTCAGTGGTAGAGCAATCGACTGTTAATCGATCGGTCGTAGGTTCGAATCCTACCCACGGAGCCAGACATTTTTCGTTGCTACAAATTTTATTCCGTTTACGATTGATCCGACTTTGGCGCATCTGGTATTGGCATGGCGCTACGCGCCGAGACGTCGATTATTACGCGCCAAGATGCAAGATGTGCACTCAGTAAGATCCCGTAGGTTGTTGGGTCTAGAATAGCAAGTCAGCAGCGCCAATTGCGGACTTAATTGCACATAAAGCCAACTTGATTCGGTCCAGAACGCCGCTTTAAGGGTGAAGAATTTTGATAGACGTGTCCGTCGTGATCGCCGCGAAAAACGAGGAACTTCATGTTTTGCAAGCGGTCACTAGCATCATTGAACAGCACGACGTCTCCCTGGAACTCATCTTTGTAGACGATGGGTCCAGTGACTCAACGCTGCAAATCGTCGAAAAATTTTCACTACGTGCGCCCAATTTGAAACTCTTCCGGAATCCTGGGCAGGGCAAATGCTCCGCATTCAATTACGGCGTTTCACTCGCCTCCGGTCGATATGTAGCAATCTTTGCGGGCGACGACGTGATGCCGCAAGGCTCTCTTTCGGCACGTATGAACGCATTGAACGGCGAAAATCCAGAGCTTCCTGTAGTCGGATTATGTAAGCTTAAAACGCTATCGGAAGACCCTAAGGAAGATGGACACATTGTTCCAAAAGCCAAGGGACGAGGCGTATATTCGGGAGTATCATATTTATTCAACCGCCCTGCGTTATCGAGGGCTTTTCCAGTACCAGAGGACTTTCCTAACGAAGATACTTTTCTTGAGCTTGCGGTTCTTCATCTTGGCTGGAAGCAAGTTCACTCCGATGTTATCGGCTGCTTCTGGCGCGTTCACGCCGGGAATAGCATGAACTTCCGATTCCCGTTTGACGAATTTAATCGCAAGCTGACTAGGCGAATGGAGGTACTAACCGTATTTCAAAGGCAATTCGAACTTGAACTGGCCAGCGATCAGAAGCGACTGATCAGCGCAAAGATCGATTTGGAAGCCAACCGGGCCAAGGGAGACATCATCGGGATTCTAATGGCAAAAGTTCCGATCAAAGACCGGTTGAGGGCATTAGCCTATGCCAACCGAGCATTTTATGAATTTCGGCGGAAGCTAAACAAATTTCTTTCTGGCATTTAAGTTCAAAGCATTTAGCGCATCGGGGCTGTGCGATGGCACGTTTTATCGATATCTTGACAAGCTGCGTTTCGCGCGCGGCAGAAAACATATCACTGATCGCCTTTCTCGCTTTGTTCCCTATGTTCTTTTTCTACCATTTGGCCGCAGCCGCAGGTGTTCTTCCCTACGTATTCGGGTCACTATGGAGCAGCTGGAACGGCATCGCGGCGTTTCTGTTTGTGGTGCTTTTGGCAGTAACGCAGAAGGCATTTTCCGTATGGGACATCGCCGTATTAGTGTTGATCGCTATATTTGCGGGATACGCTCTCTATCATTATTTTTTTGGACTCACGTGGCAGCAGTCACTCGCCCCTGCGCTGGAGTCGATCAAACTGATCCTAGGTATTTTAAGTCTATATGGGATTGGACGATTCTGGAAACGACCCGACAAAACTCAAAAGTGGCTCCTTTTATCTTCGTGGGCTGGCATCGTTTTAGCAAGCCTTTTGCTGATGAATATTGAAAATGGGGCATTCGTCGCGAGCGACAGATTTCGCAATCCCAATGCGGCAACGTACCAATGGTTCGCTCAAGCTTTCGCGTTCACGTCGTTGGCCTGTATCGCGTTTGCGCCCTCTCCCCGGTTACTCCCAATCGTCGTCGGCATTTCTCCAGTAGTCCTTTTCGTATTAAGCTCGCGGTCGGATTTAATCTCGCTATCTATCGTCGTCTTTGCGTGGGTCGCTCTGTGCGTTCTAATCCAGCCAAAGAAGCTATCATCCGTCGCATTAGCGCTAGCCGTATTCTCGTTAGCCGGCACAACGTTAGCGGTATCGTCGTTTTCCCGCGCCACATTACCAGGGCCGCAGAAAACTGAGGCCAAATCAGCGGCAAGCACGGCCGTTCGCAACAGGCAGCTGGAATTAAAGGACATAGCCCAGAGTGATTCATATAAAGAGCGCGCAGAACTTTTGAAATATGGTGTTAATGACATCATTTCGTCCCCTATTGTAGGCAAATACGCCGGACAACTACAACGTGGCGGCTTCGGGGGCTACATTCACAACGCTTTGTCAGCTTGGCAGAACTTTGGTTTGATTGCGTTCATTCTTTACTTGACGCTGGCGTTAAGCGCGTTGCTCATCGCTGCACGGCAGGTGCTTTTGAGAAATGCTAACTCCGAGTGGCATTTCGCTTTCTATGTCAGCTTATTCACATTTTTGTCGGTCGTGGCGGCGAAGTCAGTATATTGGCCGCTGCCGGCATTGGCTTGGGGACTTGTCGCTGGATTGTCGATTCGCAAATCGCAAAAAGTCGCATTCGTAAGTTCTGAGCCGGGCCACAAATCTAACTATCAATTTTAGGTTATGATCGATTTGGTTCTAATGAGCCAAGATAAAGTTTATGGTCTTCTGCAGTTAGAAAATGTGAGTTGTGCCACAGCAATACGAACTCGCCATTGAATTTTAGACTTCGATATTTTAAGTCGTTTAATAATTGTTTAGCCTTCTGGCCGTAGCCAAGCCCCTGGTACTGATCAGAAATGACCGACGATTCCATCGCGATCAGCGGACGTTCTTGCAGCGTTAAAGTTTCTGACGTTGCAAGATCGAATAGGTGAAACGAGTAGCAAGTACCGCACCGAAAACCGGGACTGTCGGCATAGCCGAGAGTGGTATCGTATGTCAGCCCAGTATTGTTAAGTGCCCTCGCTGTAATAGGCGTCCGCCATCGCAAAAAATGCTGTCGAGTTCCGATATCGGCCTGCTCAACGGCAGCGCGAGTCATGGCGGAGCGCAATAGTCCCAACTCGCGCTGCAATTGCCCTTCATCGAGATACGTCTCGTAGCTTCCATGCAGGCCGATCTCGTGACCGCGCTCGTGAATACGCCCCATCAGCGAAAGAACAAAGGGATCCTGTATCTCTGCAGATCCGTCTAGTCCGGGAACGGTTTTATCGGCGATGAAATAGAAGGCCATGGCATTGCCGGCGCGTTCATTGACGTCCATCATCCAGTCGAAGGTATTGGCTGGATCCCAGCGGTACGTGCCAAGGCGGGCGCCTGCGTAGCCAAGAGCGCGTCGGCTAGCCGACACGAGATTGCGCCGTTTGAGAACGTCGCCGCCAGCCTGGCGCAGCAGAGTCTTGAAGGAACGGCTTGACGCGAGATAAGGCTCGTCGACATCGCAGGTGACGAAGGAAGTCGCTTGCCGCACTTTGCGCTTGAGCGACGGCCATAGCCGCTTCATCGCGCTCCATAGCACCTCCACGTATTCGTTGACGATCGGACGCCGAAGAAATCCCTCTCGGTGCGCCAGACTTTCGCTACCGGGAAATCGGCCGTGCAGGTCTTCTACCGGGGAAGCAACTTCTTCGTACCTCGTCAGCATGAAGAAGGCACTTCCGAAAATATCGATCGGCAACCGTATCTCGGTTCCACTCAGCGCGAATTTGATCCGCGCATCGCCATAGATCACGGGAAGGTTAGGGCTTACAAGAACCGCTTCTGGCAGCGCGGCACCCGCGTCCCAAGAGTCGAGCGGCCTAGCGGGCATCGATCGTGGCGTCAGCCATAAGTCGTTTTCGATCGCTAGCAGAATGTCTGGCAGGATCAGACGCCTGTCCGACCCTTCAAGCGCGATGCGAGTTTGGAGCGCGTCACTGACGACGCGCCGCCATCTCAAACCGAGGAATTCTCCAAGCAGTGTGCCTAAAACATAGTCTCTTTCGGCGTGGCGGCCCGCCGGCATCTCAATGATCAACACAGCTTGCTCATAAGGTACGGAGGGATAATAGAGCGGCGCGCACTCGCAAAAGTGGAGAAGGTGTACGAGTCAAGTGAAAGTACGGAACCTGCTCAGCGCCGAAACCACGGAAGAAGCGCTCCACTGGCTCCATCATCGAGCCTTCGAAATCGAAAGTCCGCGATACAGTGGCGGCAAATCGGATGGCTTCCCAGAGGCAATAACTTGTCGCCCCGCTGTTGCGAAGGTCAGGATCGCCCCCTCCTGCCAGGTAGTAGGCTCGGTCACTGTCCCACACGATATATGCGCCTGCGTGAACGCGGCCGTCCGCATCCTCGGCCAGAAAAATCTTCCGTTGCCCTCTAGACGCGCAGACTTCGTCCAGCCTGGCGAGATACCCGCGTGAATAGGGTACGCAAATACCTTGCCGCTCGAACGTTTTGTTGTTGACGGCAACGAATGCATCGAGCGTCGGTTCAGCCCTGAGCCGCACACTAAAGCGCAGCCCGGCCTTACGCACGTCCCCGCGTACTTTGCTTTGGAATCTGGACCAGACCGTAGCCTCGTCGCACAAATTGTCGATGACGTATGTGTAACGCGTAGTCTGATTGAAACCTGCCCAATGGAAGGCCAACCAGTTTGTCATGCTGGTATTCCAAGCCTGAGAGTAATGCGCATAGGGGGGTAACTGAGCAATCAACTCTTCGAGAATATCTTTCTCTCGGCCCAGCCGTTCGGCCGTCTTTGCGGTTGTTGGAGCGATCCAAGGACCGAGGAATTGAGTCAAAGCCGGCTGCGTCAGCACGCGTAAGCCAAATCGCCGGGTGTCGGCGAATGGTAGCGCGCCCACAATCCTGCCATCTCGCAGGCTCAACGCCACATTCCAACCCTCGACACCGCAGGTGGCATCCAACCACCATGCCTGTTGGAATAGAGGAACATCAAGCCGATCGGCGCACAGTTCGCGGTAGCGATCTCGCGTGGTCATTGTGATGGGCCCACCAAACATCATGTCAGTCGCTAGTTCCTAATCACGATGTGGCGAGCTAGTTGAAGAAGGGAAAAGCGAACCGACAATTTAATCTTACCATCGGCGCAAGCGATGAAATACCCCTCCTTTCCTCTGTGAACAGTCCCTGGGGCAGCACAGGGCGGACCATATTGGTAGTCGCCAATTCGCCAGCGCTGCCCGCGATTGATGCCGCTCGGCGGCGGTATACAATTCAACCATTCCTCGGTGCCACGCAGAAGGTTCCATATTCTTTCAAGCGGCCAATGCGCCCAATCTATCAATTTCTCATGCTCAATGTTCTTGATGTTTCGCGCACGCCGTGTTGGAGACACTAACGATTGCGAGCAGCGCGATGCCGTTCCATTTTCAATGTCCTCTAGCGACTTTAAAAGTATCCGCGAGCCTGAATGCCCAATGACTCGATCAAGCCAATCTTGCGACCTAATTCCTAAATCCACCGCGATCCGCTCCTGAGAGATGATATCGCCGGTGTCTTCACCCGCATCAATGTAGTGAACTGTCACTCCCGGGCATAAAACCATATTGAAATACTGCCAGAACACTGGATTCGGACCGCGATACTCCGGAAGAAAAGAAGGATGAAGATTAATCGCGCCATGCTTCGGTGTCTGGAACACAGCAGGCGGTAATAGCTGCGACATCGAGTAGACTACTAGGATATCGGGAGCAAGCTGCGAACTCCACTGGCTAAACTTCTCAAGACCTTCCTTCGTAAGGCGGAAGTAGGGAATGCCTTGCTTGTTGCAATATTGCTCGAGTGTCTGCAATCCGGGAGCAAGGCGTCCGACCACCCGACGGCTTACTAATCTGATAGCCTTACCAGCTCCGTTCCTGGCGTCAAACGAAGTAGATTCGGCGATGCCGACTATTTCATGTTTCGACGATGTCAACGGTTCAACGATCCTCGACAACCCCTGCGTTATTAGGACAATCCTCATAAAGTTATCTATCCTGGACGATACGGCTCTTGGCAAACCCGAACGTTAAACAGAGGTTTATCGAATACATCACGCAATAACCAACACTGAAAAGCATTGTACAGATCTCAATCGATCCAGAAAGCCAACCCAATATGAGCGCCCCAGTGATCACAACAATTAGCGACAATTGCCAGAGGAGATCATAGCGCTGCTTCTCAGCGATTATAAACATTGAACTTAGCGCGCTGCTTACGAATTGCATGTAGTACATCGGCGCTAAAATTTGCGTCAAAACGCCGGCTCGATACCATTCCTCGCCAAACACAAAAGAAAACAGATCCGGCGAAAAAACAACAAGGACCAAAAATGGTGGTAAGTAGAGAAGAGCCATCGCGCGGAATGTGCGAAAGTATAGATCGACGCAAGACCCTGTCCTTTTGTACTCGACACTTGCTTGCTGCCTGAAAACATCCGAAACTGCGGCCCCCACAAGCTGCATTGGCAGTCCAATAACTTGCTGACTGAGAGAATAAAGGCCAGCAGCGGCTGCTCCAAATGACACAGGCATAAGCAGCACTGGCAACCGCAGCGAAATAATATTGATCACATGCGCTAAAATAAGCATTCGAGGAAAATCGCGATAACGGGTTGCTGTACGGGTCAGCATCGAATTCCGCAGCTGGACGCGGAGTTGCTGTAGCCGCGGGGCGCCTGCGCCGACAAGATACGTTACGCAAATGAGCTGGCCTACCAAAAATCCAAGTATCAAACCTTGTGATGTGCCTTGTCCGCCGAAATAGATGCCCGCGGCGGCGAAAGCTGCGCCCTGCGCGCTCCGACTCACCGCGATATCTCTAAAGCACTTTAGTCGGTTCAACCAACAGGTGAAAATCTGAGTGGCGCCTGAAAAAAGGATCGAAATAGGCAAAAGCCCATACGTCCAGTTAAGCGTACCGTTGGGAACCAGGAAAAACAGAATTGCAAGAATTGCAGCAACGCACAATGCAGTAACGGCGACGCAAAGGCTTGCCAAAACAAATAAATGTATTGCTATTAAATCGCTTCGGGGCAAGTTTAACGCTAGCTCAAATCGCCCGGTACTAGCAACTGTGATGATCGCAGCGAGGGCAGTATAAACAGCAAAAATGCCAAAGTCGGCGGGAGAATAAAACCTGGTTAGGATAGGGCTGACAGCAATTGGGATAGCCTGTGCGACTAAGGCACCGCTCGTCAAAGTGATAACGTTCTTCGCGAACTCTCCTAATGGCAGAGGCTTATATCTCATTGATCGCCGATCTGCTGCGGTTGTCTCCGGCGAAATTTACTATCCAGTAGCACATCCGTTGGGCCGTAAAACATCCGCTGCTTTACTCCGCATGCTGCATGCAACATCGCCGCTGTTTTACTCAACGCAGTGCCTTTCCCAAGCTCTCGACGACCCGCTGCTGTTCTGCCGGATCGAGGTAGGGATGCATCGGCAGGCTGAGCACGCGTTCAGCCAGTCGTTCCGAGACAGATAATGAGCCATGCACACGGCAGAGGTTGCGATACGCCGTCTGTTGGTGCAGGGCGATGGGATAGTGAATTGCGGTAGGAATACCGTGGTCACGCAGCGATGCGGCCACACGATCTCGACCTTCGGACTGGAGAGTAAATTGGGCCCAGACACTAGTGCGATCCGGACGCACAACAGGCAACTGGATGGCACCAAGGCCCGACAGCAGTTCCAAATAGCGGTTGCCAATGGCGATGCGCTGTTCGATTTCCCACTCAAACCGCTCAAGCTTTCCCAAGACTACTGCGCACTGGATGGTGTCCATACGCCCGCAAACGCCTAGTCGCGTGTGATGATAGCGCCGTTCCTGTCCATGGATGCGGATCTCACGCATGATTGCCGCCAACTTCGCATCGGACGTGAAAACGGCACCACCGTCGCCATAGCAGCCCAGGGGTTTACTCGGAAAAAAGCTGGTACAGCCAATAGTGGATAGTGCACCGCTCCGCCGCCCCTGATACACGGCCCCAAAACTCTGCGCCGCGTCCTCGATAACTGCAAGGCCACGCTCACCGGCAATCGCATTGATTTCAGCCATGTCGGCTGGCTGGCCATACAGTGACACCGGCATGATTGCCCGGCTTCTATCGGAAATGGCGGCAGAAACTTGCCGTACGTCAATATTGGCCGTGTCAGGCTCCACGTCGACGAACACCGGTGTGGCGCCGACCAGTGCAATTACTTCGGCCGTAGCGGCGAAGGTGAAGGGAGAGGTAATGATCTCGTCCCCAGGGCCAACTCCGAGAGCCATGAGGGCGATCAGGAGCGCATCGGTGCCGGACGAGACGGTGATGCACTCAGCTCCAACAAAGGAGCCTAGTTTATCCTCGAGCTCGCGGACTTCAGGACCCATAATGAATTGTCCGTGGTCAAGTACCGCTTGAATACGCGTTCCGATAGAAGGGCGTAGTGACGCGTACTGGGCCCTGAGGTCGATAAATTCCACAGGCTTACTCATGCGCGCCGACACTCCGTATCGGTGATGTAATAACTGACCCCGGCTTCACTCGCCACCAGACCGGTTCCTTGCAGGCGCACGCCTGTCTCGTCCAGCCACCCTACCCGACGTGCAGGAACACCGACCATTAGGGCAAAGGCCGGCACGTCGTGCGTGATGACGGCACCCGCCCCGACAAACGCGAATTCGCCGATAGTAGCGCCGCAGACAATCGTGCAGTTGGCACCCAGTGTCGCGCCGCGCTTCACCAAGGTCGGACGGTACTCTGCCTTGCGGGCGATCGCCGATCTCGGGTTGTGCACGTTCGTGAAAACCATGCTGGGACCGCAGAAAACATCGTCCTCCAGCCTCACGGCGTCATAGACGGACACATTGTTCTGGATCTTCACATTGTTGCCGATGACGACATCGTTGCCAATGAAGACGTTCTGACCAAGGGAACAGTCGTTGCCAATCCGGGCTCCGCCACACACGTGCGCCCAATGCCAGATGCGGCTGCCATCGCCGACTTGCGCACCGTCGTCGACGATCGCGGTGGGATGGATTAAATGCGCCATCTCAGTAGTCCAACGGCAGCGCGACCCGCTTGCCGTCACGGGCTGACAGATAGATTGCGATAAGTGTTTCAAGCGACTTCAGTCCCTCGCGGCCATCGGTCTCGGGTTGAGCTTCGCCCCGCAAGGTGGCAATGACATTGTCGTAGTAAAGAGCATGCCCAAAGCCGTACACCGACGTTGTCTGGTAGGACGCGCCGGCGACCTTCTCGTCGTCTACGTCAGGCTCCTCGAACTCCCAATGCTGGATCTCGTTGACAGCAACTCCGCCGACGCGAACTGTGCCCTTTTCACCAATGATCGTGATGCTGCCTTCTAAATTTTTTGGATACGTCAACAGCGTGACATTCATCGAACCCAGCGCTCCCGAACGCCAGCGGAGCGACACTACGCCGGTATCCTCCGTTTCGACGTTGCGCGCGAGCGTCGCGGTGTAAGCGTGCAGGCTGTCGATCGGGCCAATGAGCCAGTCCAATAGGTCAACGTAGTGGCTGGCCTGATTCATGAATGCGCCTCCATCAAACTCCCATGTGCCACGCCACGCGGCAGCATCGTAATACTCCTGGGGGCGCGTCCAAAATACGTTGATGTTGACCATAAAAATTCGGCCGAAACGCTTCTTGTCAAAAGCGCGCTTCAACAATTGAAGCGTGGCATTGCGGCGGTTCTGCTTGACGACAAAGAGACGAACGTTAGCCTCGTCACAGGCTCTGACCATACGCAAGCCTTCATGCCAACGCGTTGCCATAGGCTTCTCGGTCAAAACATGCCGGCCGCTCTGCGCGATCCGGACCGTCTGCTCTGGATGGAGACCACTTGGTGTTGTCAGCGCTACGATGTCTGCCGACGTCTCGCGCAGCATACTCTCCAGACTCGAGTGTCCACGAGCACCCGTTTCCTGCTTAGCCAGCTGGAGCGCGGACGAGTCGATGTCACAGACGTCGACGAGTTCGACCCTTTCTGCATGCTGCCGCAATGATGCGAAGTGGTTTTGCGAGATACGGCCACAACCCACAAGCGCAAAGCGGATCTTCCGATCGGTGACTGTTGCATAATTCCGCATAGCTACGCCTTTATAATATGCTCCGCTGCCCCGAGAAACTTGCCGCGGGAGTCGACAATGATTTTCGAGTTATGTTTGATCAAATCATAGTCAAATCGGTCATGATCAGTCGCTAAGAGCACGCAATCATAAGACGAGAGCGATGCTTTTGTCAGTTCTACACTCGAAAGGTCGAAACAATGTCCGCGCAGCTTCGGGAACGCGGGAATGTGCGGGTCTGAGTATGCGACCAAGGCGCCGAGATCACGCAATTTTTCCATTATTGCGACCGAAGGCGACTCGCGCATGTCATCAACGTTTTTCTTGTAGGCTATTCCAAGAACGAGAATACTGCTGCCATTCACCGACATGTAGCGCTGATTAAGTGCAGAGACGACTTTGCCGATGACAAAGTCAGGCATGGTTGAGTTCACTTCGCCTGCCAACTCGATAAAGCGCGAGTTGACACCAAATTCGCGCGCTTTCCAAGTCAGGTAAAAAGGATCGATCGGGATACAGTGGCCGCCTAAACCAGGGCCCGGATAATACGGCACAAAGCCGAACGGCTTGGTGGCTGCAGCACGGATAACTTCGTAAATATCGATACCCATCTTGTCGGCAACGATTTTCATTTCGTTGACAAGGCCGATGTTAACTGCGCGGTGAATATTCTCCAGAAGCTTTGTCAGTTCGGCGGCGCGAGTTGAACTGAGCGGCACGACCGTATCGACGGCTTTGCTATAAAGCGCCATGCCGGCCTCGAGACAATTTTCGGTTACCCCGCCGCAAATCTTGGGAATCGTCCGGGTTGTAAAATTGGGGTTGCCCGGATCCTCACGCTCGGGCGAGTACACAAGGAAGAAATCATCGCCCACACTCAAGCCGCGCGTTTGAACTTTGGGCAGGAGTATTTCATCAGTAGTTCCCGGAAACGTAGTGCTTTCCAGTGACAGCATCTGCCCTTGCCGCAAATATGGCGCCAAGCTGTCGAAGGTGTCGACAACAAAACTCAGATCAGGCTCGCGATGTTTGTCGAGCGGAGTCGGGACACATAGAATAAGAACGTCGACTTCATCGGCACGAGAGAAGTCTGTTGTGGGCTCAAACCCTGTCTCAGTGGCTGCAGCGAGGCGCGCGGCGGGAATATGCTCGATGTAGCTGCGGCCGCCCTTGAGCGCGTCCACTTTGGCCTCGTCGATATCGAATCCAACGACCCTGTAGCCGACTTCGTTGAATCTCAGGACCAGCGGCAGTCCCACATAGCCCAAACCGACGATACCGATCACCGCCGTCTTTTGCTCAATACGTTCAATCAGTTTCGACAGCAAAATATATTCCTCAAGGTGTTCGACCAACGCGTCACTCAGCGCAAGCAGGCAGGGCCGTACCTTATCCCGCAACGCAATGCACGCGGCAAAATTCCTGGATGTCTCGGCCGTTTGCGCCGTCGCGTTTGCACGTCGCTACCAATAGTACTTAGTGCGCGGAATGAGCAAGCTACGAACCTACGTCGCGACCCCAATTCGTGTTAGTATCGGTCGGCATTTCCAGTTCTGCTTGCCATCTGCAGGCGAACGTCACTATCGAGAGCCCAGGGTTTTTGCAGTTTCCCGCAGCATCAAGTCTAATCCCGATGCTTTCACGAGGTAACGGGCGGCCGTCATGCTCATGTGATGATCATCAAAGAGGACAGGCGCTCCATCTATTGTCATCATGCATTGCCCCTCTGGACACAGAACTGCATCCAAAAGCACAAAGCCAACTCCTCGTCGTGCAGCTAGACCGCGAATCTCTTGATCAGATTGCAGTATCCCAGGGCTGACTTTGTAATCGTAGCCATTCATCGATATTCCCAGTCGCGTGCGCCGCGCGAGATACTTGGGCAGCGACGTTGCACTTGCGAAAGGTGGAACGTCTCCTACCACAATTATTGCGTGGCCAAGTGCCTGGAGAGCAGCTATAGACTCTTCGAATGCTGGCCAATTTTGCGGATCTCTCGACCAGAACGAGAACGCTGCAGTCAGGACAATTATTGTGGGTTCTTCCGCAACAAGTTCGGACAAAGTTGCCCGAACAATCGCGCCACAGAGTGGAATCTGGCGTGACAATCCGGCGGGAGAGCAAGATGATGTAGTCAGCTGTCGTACGCGGAACTCTGGAATTTCCGATAAAGCCGCCGCCAGTTCCGTGCCATGACTATCAGAGAAGACCGTTACCATGGTCTTCCCGTGGCCAAGAATGCAAGCCGAACTGACGGTCTCAACACTACGACCCGAGCGATGACATGAAGGCCTAAAAGGACTTATGTCCATCGCACCTTGTGCGAGTCGAGCCGCTTGCGGCGATAGAGTGCCCGGTGGCCACCCCCTTATCGTCTCACCCGTCACGACGGCAGTCGCGATCACCATTGCACCAGCCGCGGCAAGCGATTTCCCGCTTGTCCAATTCCATGCCTGACGTCGAATCGGCTGCTCCACGAATACCCAGCTACAGATCGCACCGAAAAACGTCAGGGCTAGAATAGTCGCCTGCTGAAGTGCAGAGAATTCGCCAGGCCAAACTAGGCGCGCTAGAACGATGATTGGCCAGTGCCACAAGTACAACCCGAAAGAAATCCGACCGAGAAACACAATCGGTCGAGCGGACAAAACACGGCAGGCTACGCCCTCGGGATGTGGGCCGCCATATCCAGACCAAATCAGCAGCGCCGAGCCCGCGACCGGCACAAGAATAGCTACTTGTAGAACCATATTTTCAGATAGCAGAAATGCCGACGATACAATGAGAACCGCGCCGAGTGTGCCCATCCATATTCGTTGAGACGTCGACGTAGCATTGGGAACAACGCGCAACGCTAACGAAGCTCCTACCAGCAATTCCCAGGCACGGGACGGCAACAGGTAAAATGCTGCGTCGGGATATGACAGTCCTAAAAGACAGCTCCCGAGAAACGACACGAGCAGCCCGACAAGTAGCACCGACCTGATTTTTGTCTTTCCAAACCGGTACAACAGGAAGAGGCATGCCGGGAAAATAATATAGAATTGCTCTTCGACGCTTAAACTCCAAGTGTGGAGCAACAGCTCTGTCTCAGCGGGCGCCGCGAAATAATCCGACCGCGCCCAAAAAATTAAATTGCTTACCGATAGCACCGCTGCGGTGAGTGTTCTTCCGTACTGCCTCAATTCTTCCGGAAGCAAAATTACGAAGGCGGCCAATGTGGTTATAAGCAGCACAACAACGAGAGCTGGCAGAATCCTTCGAACCCGACGGCCATAGAAATCCGAAAAGGTGAAGCTGCCATCGCGAAGTTTATCTGCTATCTGACTGGTAATAAAAAAACCAGATAAAACGAAGAAGACGTCGACGCCTGTAAAACCGCCCGGCACCTGCTCTTCATTGAGATGGAAGGCGATCACCATCGAAACTGCAACCGCGCGCAAGCCGTCCAAGTCGGGTCTGTACATTCTAAGCCTTTTGCCCCGACTGTTTTGCGAAAGGCGTCCGCTGCATGCCCCCGCCTCTGAGTTACATTGAATCTGGTACCCGGCTGCACCAGGCAGCTCGTGACACCTGTCAAGCGCAAAAGCCTCGGCTTACTCGGATGCCAAGTTTCGGTCCTCCTTGTGAATTGAACTCACTTTAACGCAAGACGAAACCAGTCTCAGCCTGTTGAATACCGTGGCGCATTCGCGCATGAAAGGGTCAATTCGCACCCCTTCTATGAGGAGAATTGATATCCCCAGCCTTTTCGAGGTTCAACTTCCTTCTTAGTTCGTCGAGCGGAGACGAGGAACGATTCAGTTCCACGGCTTCATGATCATCATACCTAAATGATGATTGCGCGTCGTTCACTATGTTGATCCAATAGGTAGATGATCCTCTGTCGGTCGGATCTAGGAGATTGGCGCCATTGTACACCGAGCAGCCGCTGAGTTTCGCCCAGAGACATTCCGTTAAGGCCAGATCATCCAAGATAACTGGGCGATCATCATATTTTAGAGCTGACGCTTCTGTGCTATCCGGGCTCCGCATCAGCAATACCGGCAAATATCGACCTAGACCCCATAATTCGCTGTTCCGGATGGATAGACTCGCGATTCCCCCCCCTTGATTCCAGGCAACCGGCGCGCCGTGATCACTTTTTAAAATTACTAATGACTTGTCAAGAACGCCAAGCGTTTTCAAGCGGGACAAAAAGCGCTCAAGAAGTTTAATACTGCAGACCGCTTCCAGAGATTGGCCTTCCCTATTCTGATGTTTCAAATACCAATTCAGCTTATTAGAACTGAATGAACAGTCAGCGTCAAAATCAACCGGGAAGTGCGTAAAAGTGAAATGCAAAAAGTGGGCGACGGGCGCGCCGCTGCCGACGTCAAGGGTCTCGGTATAATCGTTGAAATCCTCGATCGTAAGGATCGAACTACGATCCCAATATGGACCGGGATGGTTGGAAACCTCGTTTGCTAGCGGGCTCGCAGGATTTGCCGACAAAGCCGCTAGCAAGGAAATCATGCGCCTGACTAATCTACTCGAGGCAGCTGGCCCAAGCACGCGGGCCGCCGCCACTTGGCTCAAACTCTCCAAGTCAGGTAGGTTGCTGTGCGAGTTCAAATGCCGTCCAAGATTTGCGGATTGCGAGAATAATAACGCGTAGTCACCATACGTCCCGACACGGAAACCCGAGTCATTTAGCTTTTGAAAAAGTCCTTGCTGTCGAGCAAAATCAATGAGTTGACGGGTTGTTTTCGCTGTCGCCTTAAAGTTTTGGTTTCCGATTGTTTCGGCAGCCAAGGAGGCCACCGTCGCTGGGGAGCTCGCGATTACATTTTGAAACACCGTGAAGCCCTTCAGCAAATCCAATGCATCTGAATTTTTCTTCAAAGCGTCCCTAAAGATATCGCCCTGTATTCCATCGAAACTAACAACAATAATATTGCGCTCGGTCGATAACCGCAGAATCGAGGAATTCGGCTCGCGCCAGTTCGCGAAAGTCACCACTGACTGAGCCAGAGTAGACAAGCAGAATGCCACAATCCCCCAGACTGCTAGCCGAGAAAATCTTGTATGGAGCAGCATGCCAATACCGGTAGCGATGGCGACTGACGCCAGCCAATTCGCGAGCACTACCCCTCCCGTACCGGAAACATTCATATCAAACTGATTAGGCAGCGGAAGCAGCAGACCCGCCACTACCAAATACGCAGAGCCGCATAAAGCAACCAGCGTGAACTGCCGCGGATAGGACAATCTGCGTGATATTAAGAATGCAATCGTACCCAAGACCATAAGTAGCGCAGTTATAGCCGCACAATGCCGTGCAACAGTGGACGGACTGATCTTGGCGATGGCAGATTCCTCTGACGAGAACACGAAAAACGCCGTACCCCAGACTGCCGTAATTAGCATTTGCGCGGCGAGCGCCAAGTGTTGGCGTGAAGCGACGGGCTGCGTAAACAGTAGGGTTTGGTCCCGCAAGGAAAGCTCCTCAACTCCAGTTACTGATGTTTGCTAGTTTGACTGCTTTTGCGCAATCGGACTAAGGACATTACTTAACAAGCACTAAGTGCCGAACATTGACGTTTGCATTCCTTAACCCTGCATCCGATTTCAAGCATGCATCAAGGCAGCTGCAAATGAAAAAGAGCCGCCTTTCTCCTTGGCGAGAATGACAGCTCATAGGGCATCGACCAAAATTCAACTCAAGGAGGAACCGATCCAAGGACGAGCCAAAGTCCCGCAGGCCCGGCGCCGATGACTAGGCTCTTTGCCGCCGCCGAAGATCGCGGTCGGCGTTCGTTGAAGGCGAACCATATCCACAAGGCGCGTCCGGCGAGCACAAATGCGTCTCGCAAGGGTCGCAGAAAGATCCCCCACATGCAGCATCCACAACCGGCTCCGCGTGTGAGCTTAGAATCTTTTCTTTTTACGCAGAATAGCATCGACGACTGCGCGGACCTTTCCCCAATACATAGAGACCGTCGCGCCGGCAACTGCCACTGACGCCAATATGGCCTGCAACACCATGCTACCGGTACCAGGATCCAAATAAGCGTATGCCGGCAGCGTTGTGGCCAAAAAAAACCCTGCGGCCGTAGATAAGACTCGCATGACGACCTCGCCCTGAATTGCCAATGTCGGGCGACACTAGAGTCCATGACGCTGCCGTCAACAACCCGTCCCAACTTCCTGAAATTTTCGGGAAGCTGTCACATTTCAGCAATATCGATTGTGAAAGTGCTTTAGTCTATCGCTCTGAGCAATGCGGAACCCGCCCACAAGATTGAGGATCAACATTGCGATCCACCAACGCTCGTCAGAGAGCAGTCTAGCGGGCTGCGGTGCCGCTTACGCATGCGCCAGTCCACTAGATACATCAAATGCTTCTCTTGCACGGGCGCATCTTCCATTGGTATGAGAGACATGGCCCTTGCGTCATATATCGTACTTGCATCACGCGACTGCATGCAACCACGGATACTTTGCAATCAATGAACGTTCGCACCTATCAAATTTGCCAAAATTGCATCATGGATACGTCTGATTCGAATATCGTTTTCGATGGACAGGGCCGGTGCGACTACTGCAACAACTACCAAACTAACATCTTGCCGAACTGGCATCCCGACGATCGTGGATTGCGGGAGCTGACGCCCACGATCGAGGCGATCAAGGCGCACGGAAAAGGGCGCGACCATGATTGTTTGATCGGCATCAGCGGAGGCGTCGACTCTTCGTATGTAACATACTTGGCGAAGGCAAAGTTCGGCCTGCGGCCTCTGCTGTTCCATGTCGATGCCGGCTGGAACTCGCAGCAAGCCGTCAACAATATCGAAAAGCTGGTCGATGGCCTCGAACTGGATTTGCATACCGAAGTCGTCGACTGGCAAGAAATGAAAGACCTGCAGCTTTCGTTTTTCAAGGCGCAGGTACCGCACGTTGACACTCCCCAGGATCATGCGTTTTTTGCCGGTCTCTACACATTCGCTGCAAAAAATGGCTTTAAATACATTTTGACAGGAGCCAATTACTCGACTGAGTGCGTGCGCGAACCGCTGGAATGGCATTACCATGCAAGCGACCTGCGCCAGCTGAAGGATATTCACCGCCAATTCGGCACTCGTCCGCTCAAAAGCTTCCCGCTTTCTGACATTTTCACGTTCAAGCTTTACTATCGCTATATAAAAGGCATCAAAGTCGTCAAACCCCTGAACTACGTGCCCTACCGTAAAGCCGAGGCTGTGCAGGAGCTTGTGGATAAGTTCGGATGGCAGGTTTACGCTCATAAGCACTATGAATCGCGTTTTACACGTTTTTACGAGGGTTACTGGCTGCCGACCAAATTTGGCTACGACAAACGCCGAGCGCATTTCTCCAGTTTAATTCTAACCGGACAGATGACACGCGCCGAGGCGATCGAGAAAATCGCCAAACCAGCTTACGATCCAGATGAGTTGCGCCAAGATTTCGAGTATGTTGCAACCAAACTCCAGCTCACGGTCCCCGAGCTTCGCGCGATAATGGACGGACCGAACAAAACTTACAAAGACTACGCCAACGCTATGCCTCTTATCGAGCTTGGCACCAAGATCCTTCGCGCCGCTGGCGTCCAGCGAGCCATTATCAGATGATAACGATCGTCGACTACGGTCTCGGTAACATTCGCGCATTTCAGAATATGTACAAGCGAATGGGGGTCGAGACGAGATCGGCACGTACAGCCGATGAACTGTGTAACGCCGAGCGCATCGTGCTTCCTGGCGTGGGCGCGTTCGATCACGCGATGGAACTGCTGGATGCGTCCGGCATGCGAGGGACGCTAGACGAGCTTGTGTTGGGGCACTCGGTGCCGATACTGGGCGTCTGCGTCGGCATGCAAATCCTTGCGGAGTCAAGCGAGGAGGGAGTGAGGAAAGGCCTTGGCTGGATCAAAGGGTCGGTGCGGCACTTTAAGTCTGAGCCTGCAACCAATGGCTTGCCCCTGCCGCATATGGGATGGAACGACGTGACGACCGCAGAGGCAGACCCTCTGTTCAACTCACTCGAAACAGGCTCGAGATTCTATTTTCTGCACTCCTATTATTTCGAATGCGCGCAACCCCAAGAGGTAACCGCGCGAGCACAATATGGCGCGAACTTCACGTGCGCCGTCAAAAGCGGCAAAATCAGAGGTGTACAATTTCACCCCGAGAAAAGTCATCACTATGGGGCACAGCTCCTAAAGAATTTCGCGGATAACTAGCATGCTTCGCCCTCGCATAATTCCCTGCCTGCTCGTACACAATGGCGGCTTGGTAAAGACCGTCGGTTTCAAAGACCCAAAATATGTTGGCGACCCAATCAATGCGGTAAAAATTTTCAATGAAAAGGAAACCGACGAGCTGATGGTACTCGATATCGATGCCACAGCTAAAGGACGCGATCCTGATTTCAAGATGATCGCCGATCTTGCAGTGGAGTGTCGTATGCCGCTTTGCTATGGCGGCGGAGTGCGAACTCCAGAACATGCCAAGCGCATAATTGAACTTGGAGTGGAAAAAGTTTCGGTCAGCTCAGCGGCTATCGAGGATCCTGGCCTGGTTACGAAGATCGCCGGAGAAGTGGGCAGGCAGAGTATGGTCGTGACAATCGATGTGCGTCGCCGACCCACGGGATATGAAGTCTTTACTCATAACGGCCAGAAAGCGACGGGCATTTCCGTAGAAGCAATGGCCAAGCGGGCGGAAGAGCTCGGCGCCGGAGAACTGGTTATCAATGCCATTGACGACGACGGAATGATGAAAGGTTACGATCTCGATCTTGCACGTCGGATCAGAGGCGACCTGTCGATTCCGATGACCTATCTCGGTGGCGCGGGCAAACTAGAAGACATTGGACGGCTTTTCGAAGCGTGTGGCGTTGTGGGTGCCGCTGCAGGCAGCCTGTTCGTGTTCAAGGGCCCATATCGCGCGGTGCTCATCAACTACCCCAACCCGCACAAAAAGGATGAGTTAGTTAGTTCGACTTTGGGTGACAAACGGCTTATTGCACGCTGAGATCGGCAAACTAACGATTCTTCAAAGAACCAGATTGAGCCAAACGACATGGCGAACATGTTTGACGACCGCGTACTACTCATAACTGGCGGCACCGGCTCTTTTGGACGCGCTGTATTGAAGCGCTTTCTGAGTACGAACATTCGCGAGATTCGCATATTCAGCCGGGATGAGAAGAAGCAGGATGATATGCGAAAGCACTACAATCATCCGAAACTGCGCTTCTACCTCGGCGACGTGCGCGACCGCTTGAGTGTCACCTCAGCCATGCGCGGAGCCGATTATTGTTTCCATGCCGCCGCCCTGAAGCAGGTCCCATCCTGCGAATTTCACCCCATGGAGGCTGTGCGCACTAACATCCTTGGCACCGAAAACGTGCTCGCCGCTGCGATCGTCGCCGGCCTTAAACGGGTGATCTGTCTGTCCACCGACAAGGCCGTTTATCCTATCAACGCCATGGGCATCTCTAAGGCGATGATGGAAAAGGTCATGGTCGCGGTGTCACGCAATCTTGAAAGCTCTGAGACGGTGATCTGCGGAACGCGCTACGGCAACGTCATGGCATCACGCGGCTCGGTAATACCCCTCTTCGCGGAGCAGGTGATCGCTGGAAAGGCGATCACGGTAACCGACCCGGCGATGACGCGATTTATGATGACGTTGGACGACGCGGTTGAATTGGTGCTGTACGCATTTACCCACGGCAACAACGGCGACATATTCGTTCAAAAGGCGCCTGCCGCTACGATCGAGGTGCTGACGCAAGCCATATTGGCGCTCCTTGAGCGTCCCAGCCACGAAGTCAGAGTGATAGGAACACGCCACGGGGAAAAGCTTTACGAGACCCTCCTCAGTCGCGAGGAGCTGTCGCGTTCTGAAGATCTCAGGGATTACTTCCGTATTCGCCCAGACAGCCGAGATTTGAACTACGCCAAATTTGTAGAAGAAGGCGAACCTCGCATCAGCGAAGTCGACGACTACAATTCTCACAACACTCATCGGCTGGATGTTGAAGAAATGAAAGCGCTACTCACAAACCTCGAATTTATGCGCGGAATCATCGCCGGCGAGAGACCAACACTCGAGGACTGAGAATGCGGATCGCTATCACCGGCGCAAACGGGTTTCTAGGCCGCAATCTCAGGTTCCATCTGATGGAGCAAGGTCATTGCGACATCATCTCCGTCACTCGGCAAACCCCAGTCGAGGAGTTGCCGAAGCTCCTGGCAAACGCCGAATTTGTATTCCACTTGGCCGGAGTCAACCGGCCCCCCGACCCTTCGGCATTCAAAGTTGGCAATGCAGGTTTCACCGCCGCGCTGTGCGATGCCCTCGGTACCAAGCCCATTCCAATTGCGTTTGCCTCATCGACACAAGCTGAACTCGACAACTTGTATGGGGCCAGCAAACTGTTGGCCGAACAGGTGTTGGAAGAATACGGCAGGCGCAACGGTGCGCCGGTTCAAATCTTTCGCCTGCCAAATGTCTTTGGCAAATGGTCCCGGCCAAATTACAATTCCGCAGTTGCAACGTTCTGCCACAACATCGCGCGCAACCAATCAATCTCCATCCATGATCCCGCGGCGCCCCTTCGACTTGTCTACGTGGACGATGTTGTCGCTGCGCTGAGCGCGCTCTTGCTGTCTCCGCAAGCGCCCGGCGGATTCCGCGAGGTGAAGCCTGAGTATCAGACGACAGTTGGCGCGCTTGCAGCGGCGATCCACTCATTTGAAGGCAGCCGTAAAACCCTTCTAGTGCCACCTGTCGGTGAAGGACTTCTCCGCGCTCTTCACGCAACCTACCTCAGTTTTCTGTCACCTGCCCGCTTTTCATATTCGGTCCCAATTCACGCTGACCCTCGCGGTATTTTCGTGGAGATGCTCAAGACAGATGATAGCGGACAGTTTTCTTACTTCACGGCGCACCCAGGCATCACCCGTGGAGAGCACTACCATCACACCAAAACCGAGAAGTTTCTCGTGATCCAGGGGGTCGCCGAATTTCGCTTCCGCAATATTGACACTGGCGAGCTCGCCGACCTTTGCGTGAAAGGCGGCGACGGCGCCGTGGTCGAAAGTATTCCAGGATGGGCCCACAGCATCACGAATGCAGGAGATGGCGAGCTCATCTGCATGCTCTGGGCTAGCGAGATTTTCGATCGAGAGAAACCAGATACCGTTGCAGCCAAGGTGCGCCCATGAAGCGCTTGAAGATCGTCACCGTCGTCGGTACGCGACCTGAGATCATTCGTCTGTCCCGCGTGATAGCGCGGCTGGATGCGCATTGCGATCACGTCCTAGTGCACACCGGCCAGAACTACGATTATGAGCTCAATCAGGTCTTCTTCGATGACCTTAATCTCCGCAAACCAGATCATTTCCTAGACGCGGCGGGCGCAAACGCCGCAGAGACGATCGGAAAGATAATCGCCTCGATCGACCGGGTGCTCGCATCGGAAAAGCCCGAGGCGCTGCTTGTTCTTGGGGATACCAACTCCTGTCTTGCAGTAATCGCGGCGAAGCGCCGGCACATCCCCATATTTCACATGGAAGCCGGCAATCGCTGCTTTGATCAGCGCGTCCCCGAGGAGACGAACCGACGGATTGTCGATCACACCGCGGATGTCAATCTCACTTATTCTTCGATTGCACGAGAATATCTGCTGCGCGAGGGACTGCCGCCGGATCTTGTCATTAAGACGGGCAGCCCGATGTTCGAGGTGCTGACTTACTATCGAGACTGCATCGAAAAATCCGATGTTGTTGAGCGCCTATCGCTGAAGGATCGCAGTTATTTTGTTGTGAGCGCTCATCGTGAAGAAACAATCGATCCGACAGACCACTTTAACCGACTGGTGCAAATTTTAAACTCCGTCGCGGAAGAGCATGGGAAGCCGGTAATCGTTTCGACACATCCCCGCACGATGAAGAGAGTGTCCTCTGCAGGTGCGGTGTTTCACGAGAACATCCGCTTGATGAAACCTCTGGGGTTTCACGACTACATCCGGCTACAAATGTCGGCCATCGCGGTTCTGTCCGACAGCGGAACCATCAGTGAGGAGTCGTCTATCCTCGATTTTCCGGCATTGAACCTGCGCGAAGCCCACGAACGACCTGAGGCAACTGAAGAAGCATCTGTGATGATGGTGGGCCTCAACATTGATCGTATTCGCCAGGGATTGGCAATTCTCGCGACCCAACCGTCCCGAGCTGAACACGGCCTCCGCCTTGTCGCCGACTACTCTATGCCGAACGTCTCAGAAAAAGTCGTCCGTATCATTCACAGCTACACGGACTATGTCCGGCGAGTGGTGTGGCGTGACTATGAGTGACCTGCGGCCTCTCAAGATACTTATCCTTACCCAGTACTTCTGGCCGGAAAACTTCCGCATCAACGACCTGACAGAGGAACTCGCCGCGCGCGGACATCAGATAACGGTGCTTACCGGCGTGCCAAACTATCCCGGAGGCAAGGTATTCGCAGATTATGCGAAAAACCCTGCGCAATTTTCATCCTTTAAAGGCGTGCAGGTTGTCCGAATCCCTCTACTCCCCCGCGGAAACGGTAGCCTTCAGCTGGTCTTCAACTATCTCAGTTTTGTAGTTTCTGGCCTCACTTTCGGCGCATGGAAGCTCAGGGGCCGCGAGTTCGATGCAATTTTCGTATTTATGATTTCGCCGATCACCGCAGTCTTGCCTGCAATTTTGCAGAGAAAACTCAAGCGTTCTCCGCTCTTCGTTTGGATTTTGGACCTATGGCCTGAAACCCTTTCAGCGATTGGTGCCGTCAAGTCACCGCGCATGCTGGCTTTGGTGGGCCAACTGGTATCCTACATTTATCGCCGGACAGATCATATCCTAGTGCAGTCCCAGGCGTTCATTGACAACGTGCGCCGATATGCGGGTCCAGAGGCCAAAGTTTCCTATTTTCCCGGTTGGGCCGAGGCCGCCTTTTCAGGCGACCTCCGGTCCGTCGAACGTGCACCGGAACTGGACGCCTACAAGGACACCTTCAATGTGATCTTTGCCGGCAATATAGGTGAAGCCCAGGACTTCCCAGCAATTCTCGATGCAGCCGAAGTTCTGAGTGACCGTCCAGACGTCCGCATCATCGTTATCGGCGATGGCCGCGAGTCGGCCTATGTCGCCCACGAAATCAATAGGAGACGACTATCGGAGCGAGTGGTTCTCCTAGGGCGGTTTCCACTAGAGCGCATGCCTTCGTTCTTCGCTGGCGCAGACGCGCTGCTTGTGACCCTGAAGCGAGATCCGATCTTCGCAATGACCATTCCGGGCAAAGTTCAGAGTTACTTGGCGGCCGGAGTTCCGCTCGTAGCAATGCTTGACGGTGAAGGCGCCCGTGTCATCGATCAACTGGGCGCTGGCTTGACCTGCCCATCCGGCAATGGCGAAGGCCTTGCAGCGCAAATTCGCCGGCTGCGAGACATGAACGTTTCTCAAAGAATCGAACTGGGCGAGGCAGCAAGGCGCGGAAGCGAGCGGCTGTTTAATCGGAAGAAATTGATCGATACACTCGTCGAGCATATGGCTAACACAAGAAAAGGGGACGCTTGATCACCGACATTGGCTTGCTTTCTCAGATCGTCGAATAGCCAAAGGATGTCTGCCCCCCACACACCTTCATTTGACCATCGCCAGAATCGCGGTTAGCTGCTTTTGTCGCCGTACGGTCCATCAACGAAGCGAGACAACCGCATGAAGGCCGTCATTTTAGCGGGTGGGCTGGGCACGAGGCTGGCTGAAGAAACGCATCTGAAGCCGAAGCCGATGGTGGAAATCGGAGGGCGCCCAATCCTCTGGCATATCATGAAGATGTATTCGTCTCACGGCGTGAACGAATTTGTCGTCTGCTGCGGCTACAAGGGCTACATCATCAAGGAGTACTTCGCGAACTACCTGCTGCACATGTCGGACATCACCTTCGATATGGTCAACGATCGCATGGAGGTCCATCACCGCAAGGCTGAACCGTGGCGCATCACACTCGTCGACACCGGCGAGCAGACATTGACCGGCGGACGCCTGAAGCGCGTAAGCCAATACATCAAGGATGAACCGTTTTTCTGCCTGACGTATGGCGACGGCGTTGCCGACATCGACCTGACGGCTGAAATCGCATTCCATAAAGCGCACGGCAAGATGGCAACGGTAGCCGCCGTGCGTCCCCCAGGACGCTACGGCGCGCTTCAGACAGAAGACACGCGCGTCAAAGGCTTCACGGAAAAGCCGAAAGGGGACGGCGGCTATATCAACGGCGGCTTCTTCGTGCTTTCACCCGCCTGTCTGGAATACGTAACAGGTGACGAAAGCAGCTGGGAGGGAGAGCCTCTCGTTGCATTGGCGGCAGCCGGCGAACTGATGGCTTTTGAACACGACGGATTCTGGCAAGCCATGGATACGCTCCGAGACAAGACCGTGCTGGAGGACCTCTGGACCTCTGGCAAGGCGCCGTGGAGGACGTGGTGAGCAAGGCGCCCCAGGGTTGGCGCGGCCGCAAGGTGTTCGTAACCGGCCACACCGGCTTCAAGGGGACGTGGCTTTGCCACTGGCTGCATCGGTTGGGGTGCGAAATTCACGGCTTTGCACTTTCGCCACCGAGCGAACCCAACATGTTTTCAGTGACCCACGTGCCAAGCTTGCTGGCGAGTGATGCCAGAGTCGATCTTCGCGATGCGGGCGCCGTCGCCTCGGCAGTGCACACAGCGGCACCGCAGGTCGTCTTTCACCTGGCTGCGCAATCCTTGGTACGAGAAGGTTACCGCGATCCGCTTGATACATTTGCGACCAACGTCTCCGGCACGGCCAACGTCCTGGAAGCTGCGCGCCAAACGCCGTCCGTGAGAGCCGTTGTCATCGTCACGACGGACAAGGTGTACGAAAATCGGGAATGGCTGCATCCCTACCGCGAGGCCGACCCGCTGGGGGGGTATGATCCCTACAGCGCCAGCAAGGCTGCTGCAGAGATCGTAACGGCGAGTTATCGCTCTTCTTACTTCGGCAAGCCGGACAGCGCCCAAATCGCCACGGCGCGCGCTGGCAACGTCATCGGCGGCGGGGATTGGGCGAAGGACCGGCTTATCCCGGACTGCCTCGCCGCCTTCGCCGCAGGAAAACCCGTCCAGCTCCGCTATCCAAATTCCGTCAGGCCATGGCAGCATGTGCTTGAGCCGCTCTCTGGCTACATCGCACTCGCCGAGAAGCTGCTCGATGAAACGGTCACAGGGTTCGACCGAGCGTGGAACTTCGGGCCAGATGCCGCTGGCGATGCCGAAGTAGGCGCGGTGGCAAAACTGGCGGGCAAAATGTGGGGGCCGGCAGCAGACGTGCAGTTCGACGTAACTGATGGACAACTGCCTCACGAGGCTGGCCTGCTCCGGCTGGACAGCACGCTCGCGCGCGTTTCGCTGCATTGGACGCCGCGGTGGAACCTGCGCACGGCGATTGAGCAAACGATCGCATGGCAGCGCGCATGGCATCGCGGAGACGACATGACGGCCGTGACCGGAGCGCAGATCGAAGCATACAGCGCGGCGCCGGCACCGTGAGCGGCCGCTTCGAGGCTAGATCGACATCTCTTGATGGTGTCATTGCTCTGACGAAGCAGCAGATGGCAGACAGCCGCGGCTTTCTCGAACGCGTCTACTGCAGCGAAGATCTCGCGCCCTACCTTGGAACCAGACGCATCGAGCAGATCAATCGCACGCGCACGTTGCGGGCAGGAACAGTGCGGGGACTGCACTATCAACATCCCCCGCACGCTGAAACGAAAGTCGTAAGCTGCTTGCGGGGCGCAGTCTTCGACGTGGCTGTCGACCTGCGCGCCGGCTCGCCGACATTCCTCAAATGGCACGGCGAAATTCTCAATTCCAGCAACGGGTCGATCTTGATCATCCCCGAAGGTTTTGCGCATGGCTTCCAGACGCTCGAACCTGACACGGAGATGCTGTATTTGCATACGGCACGGTATGTGGCCGGCGCCGAGGGTGGACTGAACGTTCGGGACTCAGCTATCGGACTAACTTGGCCCACCCCGATTACGGACATGTCCGCGCGAGACGCCGGCCTGCCGTTCGCGGATCCAGATTTCAAAGGACTTGCGTTATGAAGTGCCGGCACTGCCGCCAGAAGCTTTCGCTGCCGGTGCTGGATCTTGGCAGTTCACCGCCGTCGAACGCGTATCTCTCCGCCGCCCAACTCTCCGCACCCGAGAAGTGGTTCCCGCTCCGCGTGCTCGTTTGCGAGGGCTGCTGGCTTGTCCAAACCGAAGATTTCGCCGGCGCTGATGAGCTTTTCTCTGCCGATTATGCCTATTTCAGCGGCTTTTCGACAAGCTGGCTCGAACACAGTCGCCGTTATGTCGGCACGATGATCGAGCGCTTTGGCTTGACGCCGCAGAGCCAGGTAATCGAGGTTGCGGCAAACGACGGCTATCTGCTGCAGTACGTCAAGGACAGCGGCATTCCCTGCTTGGGGATCGAGCCGACTGCAAGCACGGCGGAGGCTGCGCGCGCGAAGGGTATCACGATCGTCCAAGAGTTTTTCGGCCGCGATCTCGCGACCCGGCTCCAGGCTGATGGTAAAGCTGCCGACTTGATGGCCGCCAACAACGTGCTGGCACATGTGCCCGACATCAATGATTTCGTGGCCGGCTTTGCCGCGCTTCTCAAGCCAGACGGTGTAGCGACGTTCGAATTCCCTTCGCTTGCAAAGCTGATCGAGGGGTGCCAGTTCGACACCATCTACCACGAGCATTTTTCATACTTGTCCTTGACAGCTGTCGATCGGGTGTTGGCCGCCAACGGCCTCAAGGTATTCGACGTCGAGCACCTGCCGACGCACGGTGGCAGCCTCCGTGTGTTCGCCCAACGCGCAGATACCGGTGCCAGACCACCAAGTCCTGAGCTTGACGCCGCAGGACAGCACGAGGCCAGCCTGGGTGTGTCGTCGGAAAATTTCTACGCAGGCTTTCAGGCGCGCGCGAATGCCGTCAAAGACGACTTCGTGAGTTTTCTTTTGGACGCCAAGCGCAAGGGACACACGGTTGCCGGCTATGGTGCTGCTGCCAAGGGCAACACCTTGCTGAACTACGCGGGCGTGCGAAACGATCTCGTGTCGTTCGTCGTCGATCTCAATCCGGCCAAGCAGGGGCGGTTTCTGCCCGGCAGTCGCATTCCCATCGTCGCCGAAGAAGCGCTGCGTGCACAAAGGCCAGACTACATCGTGGTCTTCCCGTGGAACTTGAAGCGAGAAGTGATTACTCAACTTGCCTACACGCACGAATGGGGTGCGAAATTCGTCACGGCGGTGCCGGAACTCGAGGTCTCATAATGCCGGCGTTCGACCAACAGTCGTAATGTCGCGCTGATGCTGATGCGGTAGACGCCACCGCTCCAACCACGACACTGCGTGCCATAAGCGCCCGGCGTTCGCTGGCATTTAGTTCAGGCTGTCTGCAAGAGGCCGGCAATCCAGCCCCGGTCATTTGGCACGACAAATTGCCTTCGGTTCCCTGCGGGACAGCGGCCTCGGCGAATATCCCGCAAACACGGGACTTCAACGAAAGGACGACGCCCATGACAGCAGTAACATCCGTCTCCAAGCTCCGTGCGGCCGCCCTCGTGCTAGCGGCCATAGTCCTACCCGGCGCAGCTTCCGCCGCATCCGACGCGACCGGCGTCTGGCTCAACGACACCGGGCGGGGTGCCATCGAAATCAAGCAATGCGGCGGCGCCTTATGCGGGCACGTCGTGTGGGTGAAAGACGGCAGCGACGCCAAGGGCTGCGGCCGCCAAATCATCGGCGATGCCCAACCGGTCAAAACCGGCCTTTGGGACAACGGCTGGATCTATAGCCCAGAGAAGAAGAAGCGCTACGACGTCGAGCTGAAAGCGATGGACGGCGATAAGCTTCGCGTCACCGGCTACGCCGGCAGCAAATTCTTCTCCAAAACCATGATCTGGAAGCGCGCCCCCGCCGACCTGGAACGTTGCGGCACCGAGACAGCCAAGGCCGCTGCCCCCCCTGCGAAGGCCTCAGCATCAGCAACGGCGGCAGTTACCGCGCCCGCGGTGGCCGCCGGCCAGCCCGAGGCTTACCGGAGCGCGGAAGAAAAACTGCGCGATCGCGTTCAAAAGGAAGACGAGGCTAAAGCAGCCGAGACAGCTCCTGCCCCGTCCGAGGCTGAAGAAACCACCACAGAAACGGCTGACGCCGGCGACCTTGGCCTGGGCGGACTTAAGCTCGACAAGTACCTGAAGAAGGAGAACGGCAAGTGCGCCCTTGACCTCCCCTGGGTCAAAGTCAATTTCAAATGTAAGGATCTCTAGCGTGCCTCCGGCGGGGAAGGCCAAGCGCCCGCCCCCGCCGGTTCCCCGTGGGAGCCAAGGCTTCCCTGACAGCCTCGTCGTAGCCTATAAGGCATCGGCACCGTAAGCATGCGAGGGCGCGCGGTGCCGAGGCGGGGGAGGCACGATGCGGACGCTATTGGACCAGATCAAATCCGAGCTGACCATACCAGGCGACCGCCTGCCGGTCCTGGCTTTCGTCATCGCCGCATGCGTTATCCTCCTGCCGGTGGCGTTGCTTGGCAAAGGCTTGGCTGACGTGGCGCTTTCGATTGCTGCCGCCACGTTCCTGCTGCGATCGATCATTCAACGCGACGCATCTTGGATGCGCGAGGCCTGGATCGCCGCCGCAATCGTCCTCTGGGCGTACATTACCATCCGCGGATTTTTGAGCATCGACCCTGCAGAATCCGGAGTAAAGGCGCTCGGGTGGATCAGGTTCATCGTATTCGGCGCGGCACTGCAGTTTGTATTGACGGTATCGCGCGGAGTAAGGCGCGCGCTGCTGTATTCTATTCTGGCGATGACAGTCTTCGGGGCGGCCGACGCGCTGTTCCAATACGTCGTGGGCTACGACATCTTCGGCCGCCCCAAAATCGGCAACAGGCTTACGGGGCCGCTACAGAATCCGTCGATTGCCATGCTTCTGCTTTTCGTTGGCCTGCCGGCGACCATCTTTTTGCTCAAGACTGTCGCGGCCGGTCTCCGAGCCCGCAAGATCAGATGGTGGTCAATCGTTGCGCTCGGAATGATCTTCGCAGCGATCGCGTTAGCGGGAGAGCGTCTGGCTCTTCTGATGTCGTTCGTGATCCTGGCACTCGTCTTACTGTTGCTGTGCCAATCGGTTGTGAAGGCAGCCGCGGTTACCGCTGTCTATATTGGTGCCGTCGCGGCCTTGTTTTTGGCCTCTCCGGAGATCCGCGACAGGCAGCTGTCGACGATTTCGGAAGTTTCCTCCGGAACCTCTTCGGTCTACACGCGCGTGATGATTGCCGGCTTAAAAGTCATTGAGGATAATCCAGTATTCGGCGTGGGCATCAAGAACTTCAAGGCTCACTGCCCTCAATCGGCAACCGAGGCGGAAGTGGGCGATGCCTGCCATTATATCCATCCGCATCAAGTCTGGCTCCACATCACCGCAGAGACCGGTCTGCTCGGCGCCGCGGGCTTCCTTACCGTCTTCGTTCTCGCGCTGACGCCGGCCGTTCGCTTGTGGCGGTCATGGATGCAGGAGCCGCTGCTGGCCGGAGCGACGATCGCGGTGCTTGTGCGACTGCTTCCCTTCACGCCATCCGGCAACTTTTTCTCCAACTGGAGAGAATCGTTCTTCTGGTTCCTGTTGGGCACGTCGGCCGCGATGGCGCGCATCATGATCAAGGAACGCGAGGCGCTTCGAAGGACCCAGGCTTCCGGAGACCCACGGCCATCCAGCGCGCCGGCAGCAGAGTCGACCTAACCGGCAACCCGCGTCCATTTCGCCGGCAGCCCCATCACCTCCGCGCGATAGTCGTCCCACTGCTTTGCAAAGGCGTCCATCGTGAACGGGAAGTCGTTCCATGCCACCGCTTGCAATCGCGCGCGCTCGGCATCGTTGCTGACCAACTCCTCCAGCGCCCGCTCGATCTCATCGGCCGTAACGGCCGGCAAGAAGCGGACGCGATGTCCAAGCTCCACAAGTCCGCCACGCTTGCTGGCAACGACCGCGCAGCCTTCGGCAAGCCCCTCCACTGCGGTGCGCGCAAATGGCTCTTCCCAGTTTGACGGCACGACGGAGATCGCCGCGCGCCGCAGATGAGCACGAACCTGGGCATTCGGAAGAAAACCGGTAACGTGAATATTCGGCGAGCTCTCCGCTGCGGCCTTCACCCGCTGCTCATAGGCCGTGAGATCGGAACTGACTTTGAACCACCGAGCTCCAATCAGATAGGCGCTCCAATCGGGATGGCGGGCCAGCACCTTGCCAAGCGCTTCGGCCAATTCAAGTGCCCCCTTGATCGGCTCGATGCGGCCGACGAACACGATCGTCTTGTCTTTCTCCGGTGCCGGCCCTTCGGCGCGGTCCATGCCAGTTCGCAACACCCGCACATTCGGAGCGGCACCGCGTATGCCCTCCATGAATCGGGAATAAACGTACTCGCTTACGAAATAGATTCCCGCAAGCCGGTCGATTAGCGCCTGTCTCTGGGCAACGGTCTTGGCATTTCCCTTCGTCTGCGGATCATTGCCGATGTACAGCGTCACTGGAACATTCGGAAACCGCCTGGCAAGCCACGTGGCGACCGGCGGCCGGTTGAAGCACTCGATCATGTCCGGCGGCGACAGACCCACGGCTCTAGCGTAGGCGCGGGCAAAACCCATGTTATCGCCAAACAGCGCCGGCCAGAATGATGTCAGCGGCTGGAAAGCGACATCCGGGAATGGCGACGCGGCCGGCTTGCCGAACACGGTGATGCTCTGCCGGAACCTGCTGCGGCGCGACGTTTGCACAATTTTTAAGGTCTGTGCCCCGGCCCCGTTTTCGGAGAATTCTTCCTTGGGGGACAGCAGGCAGTGAATACGCGGCTGGCTCATCAACGGTCTCGGCTCAATGCCACGGCAGGGCGGGCGGAACAGACACTGTCTATCACGCCGTTCAGCCGCATCAATTGAAGTCCGCACCGTTCCAATATCCGTCGCCCTTGGCCGCAGGGTCAGGATCGTTAGGGCCACGCGGCCGCGTGCGTTTTTCACTTTGCGGCTTGGGCTGCGACGGCTTGGCCGCCGCCGGCGGGGCCGAGAAGCTGTCGGACGCGCCGCTCTCGGGTTCCGGCTCAGGCTCCCCGGTCGACGTGTCCGGCTCCGCTCCGCTCTCGGGCGCAATCTGCGGCACGCCTTCGCCGCCGGCTGCCGGCGGAATGCCTTCGGCACCCGCAGCCGCGTCAGGTGGGGACGCCGGCGCAGTAGGTGCAGGCTGAGGAGCCGCTGGTGCGACGGGCGCCGCGGGCGCCGCCTTTGGCTCCGGCGACCGGGGCGCAGCCGCGTCTGCCGGCACCTCTGCCCACGGCGTTGCGGGCGGGGTTTGTGGGACGGCCGGGACAGGCGTGGGTTGCACCGGGTTCTCTGCTGCCGATGGAACTTCCGCCCAAGGCGTCGCCGGTGGCGTTGCCGGCTGCTGGGGAGGTGCTGCCTGCACCGGTTGCGGTGAAGACGGCTCCGGCGGGGGCAGTTCTGCCGGTCTGCTGGCCGTCAGCTTCTCTGCAAGATTGCCGACGACGGGAACCACGATCGGAACGGCCAACCAGCCGGCGCCGGCTAACCCCGCGATGATTACGCTCCACTTGAAGGCCGGCCAGAAGCTGATCCGCCGCCCGGAAGCCTGATGCCAGACGAATTCGGCTGGCTTGTGCTCCGGTAGCTGCATTGCATGATCTCCTGGTGGCTCAACCGATAGGTTGTCAAAACTCGCGCCGATGTCCACCTTTAGCTGATGTTCAAGACAAGATCTGAGGTCGGAGTACGGCGTGGGTGAGGCTGGCAGGCAGGTCGTCCGCGTTTCGTCGGCGATATCCGAGATTGATCGCGACGATTGGGACAGGCTCGCCAATCCTCAAGCGGCGACCTACAATCCTTTCGTCTCCCATGCCTTCTTGCAGGCACTGGAGGATGCCGGGACGGTCTGCCCTAAAACCGGCTGGATCCCGCAACATCTGACGGCTGAGGACGGCGCGGGACTTTCCGCTGCCATGCCGCTCTATGTGAAGACGCACAGCCGCGGCGAATACGTGTTCGATGCCGGTTGGGCCGATGCCTTCGCGCGCGCTGGCGGCGCCTACTACCCCAAGCTTCAGGTTGCCGTGCCATTCACACCGGTGCCGGGCCGGCGGCTACTGACGCGCGGCGAAAGCGCAACTCACGGCTTGCACTTGCTGGCCGCGGGCAGCGTGACGCTGGCGGAAAAACTTGAAGCGTCCTCCGTCCACATCACCTTTCTGACCAGACCGGAGTGGGAAGCGCTCGGCAGGATCGGCTTCCTGCAACGCATTGACCAGCAGTTTCACTGGCTCAACGCCGGCTACGCCACGTTCGATGATTTTCTCGATACGCTGGCATCGCGAAAGCGCAAGGCAATCCGCAAGGAACGCGCCGCGGCGCTCGAAGAAGGCATCACGGTGGAGCACCTCACCGGCAGCGGTATCACCGAGGCCCACTGGGACGCCTTCTATGAATTTTACGTTGATACCGGCAGCCGGAAATGGGGCCGGCCATACCTCAATCGCAAATTCTTCTCCTTGATTGGTGCCGCGATGCCCGAGCGTACGCTGCTCATCTTGGCCAAGCAGGCGGGCCGCTACGTCGCGGGTGCTCTGAACTTCATCGGCGGTGATTGCCTCTACGGGCGCTACTGGGGCGAGGCAGGCCATCACCCGTTTCTCCATTTCGAGATCTGCTATTATCAGGCCATCGACTATGCCATCGCACACGGCCTGCCACGCGTCGAGGCCGGCGCGCAGGGCGAACATAAACTTGCCCGCGGCTATATGCCGACGCAAACCTACTCGGCTCATTTCATTGCCGACGCCGGATTGCGGCGTGCTGTCGAGCACTACCTTGTGCGCGAACGCGAGGCCGTTCGCGAAACGTCGGAGCTGTTGGCATCGCTTGGGCCATTCAAGAAGCCCAACGCCCGACCTTGACGGCACGCGCCTGCGCCAGTCTAACAAGCTTGGGCAACAAGCGGCGGAGACCGGTCATGAGCTACGACACAGACAACATCTTCGCAAAGATCCTGCGCGGCGAGATCCCCTGTCACAAGGTGTACGAAGACGACGACGCCATCGTCTTCATGGATGTGATGCCGCAAGCACCTGGCCATGCGCTCGTCGTTCCAAAGGCCGCCTCGCGCAACATCTTCGACGCCGATCCCACCACGCTCGCAGCCTTGGCGCCGCTGGTCCAGAAGATCGCCCGCGCCGCGGTCGCCGCATTCGAGGCTGACGGCGTCACGATCCTGCAATTCAACGAGCCGGCCGGCGGGCAGACCGTCTTTCATCTGCATATCCACGTCATTCCCCGCCATGACGACAGTCCCTTGCGATCCCATTCCGGCAAAATGGAAGACCCAGAGGTGCTGGCCGCAAACGCCGATAAGCTGCGCCAGGCGATCCACGCCTGATTTCGGCCACGTCCACTGATTTGAACAACGCCAGCGGCAGTGCCATACTGCGCACGGCGCCGGGAACGCCGCGTACGGGAGGGACGGTCTCATGTCGAGAAAATTGGCGCTTGCAACGGCGTTGGCGCTGGCCATCGCGCTCTCGGCAGGCGGATCTGCGGCCCTCACGCCGGCCGCTGAGCCTGATGCGGGGCCGGAGCCTTCACAAGCCCAGAAAGAAGTGCTGGCCGCCGCGCCCGAACACTGGCCGATGAAGATCGACGAGTTTCTGGCGAAAGAATATCTCACCCGCGCCGACGTCGTGCTAACGCGCCGCGACTATGATCCCACCTCGTTCGCCATTCGCTGGGCCACCGACTCCCCGTATTCGCACGCAGCTCTCGTGTTCAATCGGCCGCGCCAGGAGACGGGCATCTCCTCCACGTTCGTGATCGAAGCGGGATCGAGCGGCGTCGATCTGACCAACCTGCGCGACTACATTTCGGATAAATCTTCCTTTATCGCCATCAAGCGCTTCCGCAAGGAATGGTTTGACGAAGAGATGCAAGGCCGCGTTCGCGGCGTGCTGCTGGAGAAGATCAAGGACAGCTATAATTATTGGGCCATCGGCCGTATCGCCCGCAATCTGTGGTTCGGCGTCCAGACCGCTACGCGCCGCAACCGCGAACGCTCCGTTCAGGCCTACAAGGACAACGAGTGGAAACCGCCGAGCGAGTTTATCTGCTCGGGCCTGGTCCAGATCGGCTTCGTGGAAGCAACCATCGAGGGTATTAAAGCCGGCCGCCTGCCGCCGCGCGCCCTGCGCGATGTCGTTTTCCTGCAGCGCCAGCGCCGTTGGCTGCCTAATGAGAACGGCTGGAAACGCCTCGACAGGGCGAAAGCACGCGACACCGCCGTGCAGTTCCGCCAGCAGAACCTCGCGGCACTTGAATCCATCACGCCGGAAGATCTTGCTCGCAGCGAAAAGCTGGAGTGGCTCTATGTCATCAAAAACAACATGGTCTACAAGGTGACGTCTTACGATCAAGCCAAAGCGCTGATCGAGGACGTGGCGGTTCCCGTGCAGGACATCATCCCCACGCCTGAGAAGCCTTCGGCCGAAAACATTCCGCCGCCGCTGCCCGCAACGGTAGAAGCCGGCCCAACAGAAGGTCCCGCAGCTGCACCAGAGGTGCAGGCACCTGCGACGCCTGAGCCGCCGGCGGTCGCTCCGGAGGCAGCCTCGGAACCGGCTTCACCGGAGGCAACTGAGACAGCGCCTCCAGAGCCCGCTACGGAGCCGGCCTCGCCCGAACCCGAAGCAACGCCTCCCGAAGCCGCGCCTAAAAACCCCGATTAACGCTCACGCGCTCTTCTTGGTGTCCGACAAGTCCGGAAGCTTACCGCTTCGGCGGATACTTCCAGTAGTCGCCGTGGTCCGTCTTCATCTTTTGCAGGATCGGGAACCGCTTGTCGGGCGGCCGCTCGCCGGTCTGGATGATCAAGCCGATATCGGCCAGCAGCGCATTGTTCTCCGCATAGCTGGAATGGTTGAGGTACAGCCCATCCATTCCCGCCGCCGTAACGTCGATGGTGTCGATGCCCGACAGGATCATCGGACCCGTCGCCGGCACGTCTCCCGCGCGCGGAATGCCGCCATTGAAGCGGCGCGAGACACTGAGGGCCCGGTCGTTGCTCGCCGCATAGAGCGTCACGCCGTTGGCCATGCCTTTGATCTCTTTGGCGATGTTTTCGAAGTTGTCGCGATCGACATCCGGTGCAGCAAGGATGATCTGGCTGATCACGACACCAGCAGGCTTGGAGTACTTGAGGTCCCGCAGAATTTGCAGCACCGGTTGGTTCCCCATCGAATGCGCAATGATGGAAACCGACTTCGCGCCCGTCTCCTTCACGACGAGATCGAGGAAGTCGCGCATGAAAGGCTGCGATTGGCCCGCACTTTCCCGGTCATATGTATAGCTTTCGAACGTTCCGCCCGACGGCCAGCTATAGAGGAACGGCGCTCCGTCGAACTTCAGGTCGTACGCCATCTGCGCCGTACGATAGATCGCTGCGTCGAACGCCGTGTTGTAGCCATGCACGAAAATCACGGCGTGATCCTTGTAGCGTGCTGACGTCGCCAGCCGTTCCTTCACGAACGCCAGGAACTGGTCCCGCGTCAGCGATTGGATCTCTTTCATCGTGAAATGCTTCTTGGGATCTTCCGCCTGCTCGTAGATCTTCACGTCGAAGTACGGCACCTTGATCGCCCATGGCCGCTCGATGTTCGGCACCTCATGCGCCTTCGGCACCGTGATCAGCGCGCGGCCCAGTTCCAACTTGCGGCCGCGATCCGAGCCATACGCGATGCGCTTCGGATCGCTCATGCGCGCCCGGTCCGTACCGAAGAACACCGGCACGACATCCCAATCCGACTTTTCATCGACCACAGCGGTACCCGGCTTGGTGACGCCAGCGTCCGGCTGAGGCGGAGTGGGCTTTGCTTCCGGCGCACCGCCCACAGGTGCTGGTGCTGGTGCGGGTGTAGGCGCTGCGGCAGACGGAGGCCGGGGTGCGCCGTAGCTGCGCGACCGGGCATAAGGCTTGGCGGCGTCTTTTGCGTCCGCCGTCCGCGGCGCCGGCGCGGGAGCAGCCGATCCACCGGCAGGCGGCGGCGGCATGGCTTCCACTGGCTCGTCGTTAGCCGGTGCGGGGCTTGGTGGCTCCACCAGCCTCTTGTCGACCGAATCATCGGGCGGCATTTCTGCGCCATCCCACCGTCCGGAGCTGCCGCCCCCTTGTTTCTGCTTGGCGCCCTGTCCTGGCTTGAACTCGCGATCGTCCGGTCCGCTGCGGTATTCGGCGGTCGCCTGCTTTTCGTCTTTCGGCGGGGCCTTGGCCATCTTCGGCGCATCGCAGCCCGCCAAGCCCAGCATGAGCGGCGCAATCAGCAACCACGCCATGCCGGACCGCAAGCGCCTGCCGGCTGCAGCGACCCCAAGCCCGCACCCGATTACCCGCGTCATGCGTTCCCCACCTATTCCCAATGTTCGTGCCGCCGGGGCGGTCAAAAGGGTTGTCTGCACAATAAGATCACTCGGAAATGCCGGCAACGGCGCAACGGCCGCAGAGCCGAAGCACCTTGGTCTTGCGAAGTGGTTGTTTCGCGGCCATGACAGTCTTGCCGCAAGGGCGCGAGACTTAGGCGCCGTTCCGGGCAAATTCACGGCCGCCGATCAAGGATACCGCATGGCGCTGACGCTTACCGCAAACGGCAGGACGATCAACGAGATGGCCGACGGCGTTCGCGCCGGAGAACGCGCCACGCTGGCCCGCGCCATCACCCTGGTGGAGAGCACAAAGGCTGAGCATCAATCGCAGGCCCAGGCCCTTCTGCAGGCGCTGTTGCCGGCCAAGGGCACGGCCCTGCGGCTCGGCATCACCGGCGTTCCAGGCGTCGGCAAGTCGACCACCATCGACCAGCTCGGCATGAATCTCGTGGACGCCGGTCACAAGGTCGCCGTTCTCGCCGTCGACCCCACGTCGCGCCGCACCGGCGGTTCGATACTCGGCGACAAGACGCGCATGAACCGGCTCGCGCAGACGCCCAATGCGTTCATTCGCCCTTCGCCTACCTCCGGCACCTTGGGCGGCGTCACGCGCAAGACGCGCGAAACGATGGCCCTGTGCGAGGCCGCGGGCTTCGACGTCATCATCGTCGAGACCGTCGGCGTCGGCCAATCGGAAACCGCCGTCGCCGACATGGTCGACTTCTTTCTCGTGCTGCTGCTGGCCGGCGGCGGCGATGACCTGCAGGGCATCAAGAAAGGCGTCATCGAGATCGCCGATATGATCGCGATCAACAAGGCCGACGGCGACAACGTTACCCGCGCCGGCCGCGCCGCATCCGAATATCAGGCCGCCTTAGGCATCTTCACGCCCAGAGACGCGACGTGGTTTCCGCCCGTCCTCACCATTTCCGGTCTCGATAACACCGGGCTCGAAAAATTGTGGGCCAACGTCCTTGACCATCGCGACAAGATGTCGGCGACCGGAGAATATCAGGCTCGGCGCAAGCGGCAGGCCGTCGAATGGATGCGCGACATGCTGCAGGATCGCCTGATGGCCGTGCTGCGCGCCAATCCGAAAGTCGCCGCCCGCATGCCGCAACTGGAAGCCGAGGTCCGCGATGGAAAGCTGCTGCCGACACTCGCCGTCGACGAAGTGCTGCAAATGATGGGGCTCTAAACGCATGGGCCAACAGACCGCCAAGACGGCCCTCATCACGGGATCCACCAGCGGCATCGGCCTCGGCATTGCCCAGGCGCTCGCCGCGGCCGGCTTTGACATCATGCTGCACGGCTCGCGATCTGCAGCGGACGCCGAGGCCATCCGCGGCAAGCTTGCAAACGCGCAAGGCACGAAGGTGGGGTATCACGCAGCTGACGTGTTGAAACCCGGCGCAGTCGCAGGCCTCATCGCCGCAACCGAAGCGGCACTTGGTCCGATCGACGTGCTGGTCAACAATGCCGGCATCCAGCATGTCTCTCCCATCGAAGACTTCCCGGATGAGCAGTGGGATGCGATCCTGGCCATCAATCTCACGGCCGCCTTCCAGGCGATCAAGCGAACCGTGCCGGGTATGAAGCAGCGCAAGTGGGGCCGCATCATCAACGTTGCCTCCGCGCACGCGCTCGTCGCATCGCCCTTCAAGTCGGCTTACGTGACGGCCAAGCACGGCCTGCTGGGCTTGACGAAGACTGTAGCGCTCGAAGTCGCCGAGTACGGCATCACTTGCAACGCCATCTGCCCCGGCTACGTCCTGACGCCGCTCGTACAAAAGCAGATCCCTGACCAGGCCCGCTCGCGCGGCATCAGCGAAGACGCCGTCGTGCGCGATGTCATGCTGGCGCCGCAGGCGACCAAGCAGTTCGTCACCGTTGAGCAGCTGGGCGGGCTCGCGGTATTCCTGACAACGGACGCGGCAAGCCAGATAACCGGCACCGCCTTGCCCGTCGACGGCGGATGGACAGCGCACTAGCGCTTCGGACGTGTGGAGCGGTTTACGGAAAAGAAACGCCAGCATGGCGTGAGCGCAGCATTGGAGACGCGATGGCCCAGTTGATCCTGCTTCTGATCTACCTGACGACCATCGCCATCATCGTCTGGCAGGCGATCGTGCTGGTGCGCGATCCCGCATCCCGCTCGCCCGGCCGCATCGCGCTTGTCGCCGCTGCCAGCGCGCTTATCACCGGCGTCATCTACTTCGGCGTGCTGCATTAACGTGCTCGCGGACCGTAGCGGTTTCCCGATGAGAAACACGGCCATAAGGAAGCGGACATGCCGGCATCGCGCCCCACAATCCTGCTCACTGGCTTTGGTCCATTCCCGGGCATCCCTGAAAACCTGACGTCACGCCTCGTGCCGGAAGTGGCGCAGCGCGCCATCCGCCGTTTTCGCGGTCATGCAGTCGTCAGCGAGATATTTCCGACCGAGTGGACGCGCGCGCCGCAACGCCTTGACGAGCTCTACCAGCAGCATTCACCGAAACTGGTGCTGCATTTCGGCGTGTCGGAACGGGCCACCGGTTTCCAGATTGAAACGACTGCCTTCAATCGCTGCCTCAGCCTGACTGATGCAGCCGGCTGCCTGCCATCGGCGCTCGAAATCGATCCGGCAGGATCCGCGAGCATGTCGACGCGCCTGCCCGCCGAAGACATCGTCGCCCGGCTTCGCAGCCTCAACCTGCCTGCCTCGCTGTCGCCGGACGCCGGCAGCTATCTCTGCAACAGTATCTTCTATCGCACGCTGCACCATGCGGCCGCGTTGCCGCGCGCCGCCGTCGCCGGCTTCGTGCACATTCCAGCCAAGCTTGACGATAGCGCCGGCGTGCAAGCAGACGCGGCACGTCCCTTCGACTGGAACGCCGCCCTGCTCGGGTCTCTGGAGATCATTCGCGTTTGCCTGGGCCTCGCGCCGAGGACGCACGGCCGAAGTGCTTCCGGAAAAGTGTGAAACAGCTGTCCGATAAGAGGGCACGGATGTTCTAGCGCTTTGTCCGGCAGCCTTGCAGGCAGCGCGTCAGAGCCGAATCGCAGGTGGAGCCGCCCTTGGTGGCGCGCATGCAGGATTTCTCTGCCGCATAGCACTGCGCCGCGCACTGGCTCGAGCCCTCGGCGCGCACAGCCCCAGCCGACAGCAGCGCCATGAGCGCGGCCGCCATCAGTGGGTTCAATACTTTTACGTGCAATCCCAACGCGCATCTCCAGCGTGTAGGCGCCAGCCACGAACTCCACCGACACCTTACCATCGGCGACGGCGCAAACTACCCGCCAGCTCATGAATGCGACCTGAACTGGGTGCAGCGCAAGCCTGGCCGTCAGAATGCGTATTCTGCGAATATGTGATTAATATTCTTGTTCCACGGGCCGTTATACCGCTCCAGCAGGTCATCCGCCGCTGTCCGCCCGGTTTTGACCAAGTGCTCCAGCGGCTCCAGATAAATCGTTTCATCCTGGCTGCGCAGATTGACGAACCCGCGCCGCTTCAGACCGCCGCGCGCAATCCGCAGCGCCTCGCCGGCGAGGTGTTGCACCGTTGTCTGACGAAAGCGCGTATCGAGCGCCGTCTTTGGCACGGCGTTGCGCAGATCTTCCCTCTCTTCCGCCGTCCAATCCTTGACGAGGTCCCACGCCGCATCGAGCGCGGCACGATCGTAGAGCAGCCCAGTCCAGAATGCCGACAACGCACAAATGCGTTTCCAACGCCCGCCGTCGGCGCCCCGCATTTCCAGGAAGCGCTTCAGCCGCACCTCGGGAAAAAGCGTCGTCAGATGATCGGACCAGTCGTCGATCGTCGGTAGTTCACCCGGCAGGGCCTGGAGCTTGCCGGCCAGGAAGTCGCGGAATGAGGCGCCCGCCACGTCGATGTAGTTGCCCCCGCGATAGACAAAGTACATAGGCACGCCCAGCGCGTAGTCCACATAGCGCTCGTAGCCCATGCCGTCTTCGAACACGAACGGCAGCATGCCCGTGCGGTTACGGTCGGTATCGCGCCACACCTCGCTACGCATCGAGCGGAAGCCGTTCGGCTTGCTCTCGGTGAATGGCGACGCCGCGAAGATCGCCGTCGCGATTGGCTGCAGCGCCAGCGAAACACGCAGCTTCTTGACCATGTCGGCTTCACTGCCGAAGTCCAGGTTCACCTGGATCGTTGCCGTACGATACATCATGTCGAGGCCGCGCGAGCCGACCTGCGGCATGTAGCGGGTCATCACCGCATAGCGCCGCTTCGGCATCCGTGGCGTCTCGTCCAGCGTCCACTTCGGCGAGAATCCGAGGCCGAGAAAACCGATGCCCAGATCCTCGCCGACGGCCAGCACCTCGTTCAGGTGCTCTTCCGTCTCCGACGCAGTCTGGTGCAGCGACATGACCGGCGCACCCGATAACTCGAATTGCCCGCCGGGCTCCAAACTGATCGTTCCCGTCGGCCGTCCCTGCACTTCGCACTGCGGGCAATGCAGCGCGATCATCGTATCGCCTTCCTTGATCGGTTCCCATTGGTAGCGATCGATCAAGGCTTGCATCAACGCGCGGATGCCGCGGGGCCCCTCGTACGGAACGGGGCCGAGTGTGTCGGTGTGGAAAACGAACTTCTCGTGCTCGGTGCCGATCCGCCACGCACTTTCCGGCTTCTCGCCGGCAGCGATCCATTGGACGAGGTCATCGCGCGAGCTTATGGCCCCACTCGGCGCACCGTCTTGACGGGTCGACATCCAGGATCCTTCAGTGCTGGTGGTTTTTCTTGTTCAGCCGGCTGCCATCCCGTCTGCCTGCCGAGGTTATGGGGGCTGCGCCCGGGACACACAAGCCCCCGCCCCCCGAAGGTTGCAGCAGCTCATCTGCAAATTCGGGCAACGGTCAGTTGAGCTTCATCATCCAAACGTCGCGCGGCGGGACGCCGCCGGTGCCGATCCGGCTCATCGTGCGGCAGGACTGGGGCCCTAGTTTCCATGTCGTCCCGTCCTTGCGCAGGCTCGTCAGCGCGATACGGCCCTCGACCGACCGGTAGGCGATCGCAAGCGCACCGCCATGGTCCCCGGTAAAGAACGTGCCCGGCAGAACCGGCTCGTTGTACAGCAGCGAATCCCGCCACTGCAGATCCGGCCGAACCGGAGCCGGCATCAGCGTTGCCCCTTCCGGAATGCCACATTCCAGCCAGCGCGGCGGTTTGCCGTAATCCACGGGCATTGCCCCATCGGCGCTTCCCGACGAGATGGGCGCAATCAGCACCTGCAGCGTATTCTTCGTCATGATGTTGGTGTCCGCCGCCTCGGGACAGGCAGCAGCCTTGTGCGCGACCCGGAACGTGCTGCAGTTGGCAAACATTACCACCGACAGCCCTTTCTCACCGTTGATCGAAAACGGCGCGAGGATACTGGGCAGCTCAAAGAACATGCGAGGATCGCCGAAGGCGTCGCGATCCCAATAGGGACGCTGCACCTCTTGAGATGATTTGTTCGCTGTCGTCAGCGTCCGTGACCGGTGCCGTCCCATGCCGGTCTGCAACAGCGCGTACTGTGCCGGTGGTTGACCGACCGTATCGGGCAAGCGCTGGCGCCAAGCTTCCTTAGCCGTCAGCATCAGCCGTTGATCGAGCCGCAGCACGGACAGCAATGGAAAGCGCGCACGCGGCGCATCGCCGGTCTGCCCGCCCACGTAGGCCGACACCATCAGCACCCCCGCCCTGCGCGCAGCGCGCGACGTCATTACCGGATCGGCGGCCTCGTTCCACGTCAGCGGCAGCCAAGACGGATACGCCAGCTTCAGCCGCGCCGCAGGATCCTTGTCGTCGTCATCGCCCGCATACCGCGGCTCCAGATTGTAGGACATCAGGTCGACGTCGTTGAGATAGCCTGCCGTGGCCTTGCCCGTGGAGCTCGGGCAGTTTTCGCGCACGACCGCCGACAGCGTTTCGCGCAACACGCCCTGTCCTTTGCACCGCACGGGGCCGCGCACGGGAATGGCAGGATACTGCAGCCGTGACGTGTGATCCGGCGCGCCGGTATCTTGGACGCCCGCGCATTGCGACATGTAGTGGCCGTCGTCAGTGAACTGGTCGCGCTGCATCGCCCAGCGACCGGCAGCCGTATCGAACCAAAAGCGATACATCCGCCGCGCAACGCTCTCTGTCTTGAGATCGGCTCGCGCCCCCATCAGCAAAATGTCTTCGGGGCCCTGGTCGGGCAGCGGGTCGCAGCCCGTTGGCGGCCGCTGCACCACCGTGAAGTTGTGGGAAACCAGCTGGTTGGCAAACTCGCCCGATAAGGGCGCGGCGCCCTTACTGGCGTTGACGCCGAATTCACCCCAGCGGTCCAGCGCGATGTACGCCCTCACTGGCTCAAACGCGATACCGCCCGCCGCGTCGGCCACGGTCTTGATATGCGTTAGCACCAAACCCGAGCCCTGCGTCAGCGAGACGAGCAATATTTCATCGACGCCGTCCCCATCGCTGTCGACGACGACCGGAGCGAAACGCAGCCAGTCTTCGGGCATGAAGCCGACATCAGCCAGCGTCTCAGGACACGTAGCCCATTGCGTACTGCCTGCGCCGGCGCAGAACAGCTCTCTGTCGCCCAGCGTCACCTGCGCCGGCGTGAGCTTCTCCAGCGCGACCAGCCGTGACGAACCACCGTCCATCGTCAACGTTTGCAGGTCGATGGTCACGCCGGCTTTCTCGGCTTCCTCGACGATCGTGGCCACCTGCTCGGGCGCTCGCTCTGCTGAAGGTGCCACGAAACGGCCGCTGACCACCTGATCACGCGCACCGTGCGGCGCCGGTTCATAGTCGCAGGTCGCAGCCGACTTCGAAATGAAGCTGTCGCGGCCGAACCACGCCACGCTCGAGTATGCGGCCATACCGCGCCAGCGGCAGGCACGGCGTTGCCGCCACTCGCCGGGCAGCGGATTGATGAGCGTGCAGTCCCGCACCGCATCAGCCAACAGGCCGGCATCGCAGGCTGCGCGCACCTTTTCTGAATCATCCTTGGGTGAATATGCGCTGGCCGCGTGCGTGTAGCAGAAATCGTGCGTGCGGCAGGCGCGCCGGAATTCGCGGTAGAACGAGTTCCCTTCACCGCGGCCTTTCAAGTAGATGTCGGTGAGCTGGCTTTCCGAGCACGCCAAGCGGCTCTTGCCCGCCCGCTCACTTTCGAGATAGCCGCCGCAGCGCCGGTACTCTGCATAGGACGCGATCGGCGCTGCATTTGCCAGACAGGATTGATCAGGACCGCATGCCGCGCCCGTCAGCGCCTGATTGGCGCGATCGGCGATCAGCTTGCCGGGCTCCGGATATGGCATGATCTGGCCATCGAGCCACGCCGAACCCAGTAACAACACCGCCAGCACGGCGACGAATGCGCCGATCCAGACGAAGAGACGCATGAACACTCCCCCGGGGCGTTACTCCGAAATTCAGATGCCGACAGACTGCCCCCGCAGCGCCGCCCTTATGCCACCTATCGCCAGTCCCCCGCTACTGCATTGACAATAGCCAGTGCGGCCACCGCCGCGGTATCTGCCCGCAAAATACGGGGCCCGAGCGAAATCATCCGCGTGTAGCGTTTTCCGCGCAACAGGTGCTGCTCGGCTTCCGAGAATCCGCCTTCGGGTCCGACCAGCACGGCCAGCTTTGCGCCCGCCAGCCCCTCAAGCGCCTGCAGCGGACTGGAAACCACCGCGGCCTCGTCACAGAAGATGAGCGAACGGCTTTCGTCCCACCCGGCGATGACCTTTTCCAGCTTTTCAGGTTCGGACACCTCAGCCACGCGCAGGATGCCGCACTGCTCGGCCGCCTCGATCGCATTGCTGCGCATCCGGTCGACGTTCACGCGTTCCGCCACGGTATGTTGCGTCAGCACCGGCCGCAGCCGCGCCACGCCCATCTCCGCCGCCTTCTGCACCATGTAATCCAGACGCGACCGCTTGAGCGGCGCGAACAGATAGTCGATATCCGGTCCGTTCTCCTGCGCTCTGATCTGCTCCTGGCATTCCAGCCGGCACGTCCGCTTGGCACGGCCGGTGATCTCGGCAAGCCACTCACCATCGCGGCCGTTGAACAGCAGGATCTTCGCACCATCGCCCAGCCGCAACGCATTCAGCAGGTAGTTGGCTGCAGCCGCATCGGCCATGATAACGGCACCGGCCGCGAGGTCGGACGGCACGAATAGGCGGTTGGCGGCAAAATCGAATTTTCCCATGGCTCTACCTAACCTAACCGGCGTGCGCGGCAAATAGGTCCGCCGCAGTTGCGGTGCATCCCGCACCCGACTAGGTTCGGCGCCAAAAGGCGACCAGATGACGATGACGGAAACCAAGCTGCCAGTGCCGGTAAGCGACCGCGACGGCCCAGCCGACGCCGCAAGCGGCAACTGGGTCGACCGCTATGCGCCGCAAGCGCTACGCCCGTATTTGCGCCTGGCAAGGCTCGACCGGCCAATCGGCACGTGGCTGCTGCTGTTTCCCTGTTGGTGGTCCGTTGCGCTTGCCGAGGTCTCTCAGAGCCGGCCCTACCCGAACGTCACGTATCTCGCTCTGTTTGCCGTTGGTGCTTTGTTGATGCGGGGCGCGGGCTGCGCCTTCAACGACTGGGCCGATCGCGACTACGATGCTGCGGTCGCGCGCACGGCCGGCCGGCCGATCCCGTCGGGCCAGGTCTCGCCGGAAGCGGCCCTGATCTTCGCGGCGACCCTGGCGTTTCTCGCCTTCTTCGTTTTGATCAGCTTCAACGGCTTCACGGTCGTGCTCGGCATCGCGTCGCTGTCGCTGGTGTTCATCTACCCCTTCATGAAGCGCTACACCTATTGGCCGCAGGTCATTCTCGGACTTGCGTTCAACTGGGGCGCGCTAATGGGCTGGACGGCCGTGAAAGGCTCGCTCGACATTGCCCCGGTATTGCTGTTCATCGGCTCCGTCTGCTGGACCATCGGCTACGACACGATCTACGCCCACCAGGACGCCGAAGACGACGCGTCCATCGGTTTGAAGTCGACAGCCTTGAAATTCGGTGAAGACACGATCACGTGGGTCGGCGCGTTCTATTCCGCCGCTATCGTCTTTTGGGTAGCTGCTGGCTTCTTCGCCGGCACACACCTGTTCTTCTACATGTGCATCGCACTGGTATCCCTGCAGCTGGCCTGGCAGGTCTCGACGCTCAAGATTCACGACCCGCAAAACTGCCTCTGGCGCTTTCGCTCCAACCGCGACGTCGGCGTCGCGCTGTTTTTGGGGCTCGTGGCCGACATGCTGCTGTCGTGGTGGTCCGGCCTCAGCTGATACGAAAAGGGGTCTGACCTCGGTCAGACCCCGTTGCTCTGCGCGTGCAGAAACAATCGATATACAGCGCCGTAGCATAATCAGGTCAGACCGAGGTCTGGCCCAATCTCACTCATCTCCAGGCGCCTCTTCCGGCTTGCTCGGCAGCTCACGCAGCTTGGCGAGGATGCGCGCGGCCTCGTCGGATTCCGATTCCTCCGGTGCCGCCTCGGCTTCCTTCGGCTGCAGGATCTCGGCCATCGGCCGCTGAGCGGGCTGCTCGGCCGGCGCTGTCGTCTCTTCCGTCGGCAGAAGCGTGCCAGACTTCGCCAGTTCCTTCATGTGCTCGCGGCGGTCGCGCTCCATGCGGCGCGCGGCCTTCTGCACTTCGGCATCCAAATCTGTCTGCGAGCAGAGCCCCAGCGTCACCGGGTCCTGCGGCACGAGGCTGGACGAGTTCCAGTGCGTGCGATCGCGGATCTGCGCAATCGTCGGCTTGGTCGTGCCCACGAGGCGCATCAACTGGCTGTCCTTCAGCTCCGGATGATTGCGCAGCAGCCACAGCACGGCGTTCGGACGGTCGTGACGGCGCGACACCGGCGTGTACCGCGGGCCGCGCTTGGTCGTCGTCTCGGGGATCGAAACCTTGCTCACCGCCAGAGACAGCGGATGTGCGGAATCTTCTTCAGCCTTCGCGATTTCCTCGCGCGTCAGCTGGCCGGACGTCACCGGGTCCATGCCCTTGATGCCCTGGGCCACGTCGCCGTCGGCGATGCCTTTGACCTCAAGCACGTGCAAGCCGCAAAACTCGGCAATCTGTTCGAATGTCAGCGAAGTATGTTCCGTCAGCCAGACAGCAGTGGCTTTCGGCATCAAGGGTTTACGGTCGCTCATAGCTCTTCTCCGGGCTCTCAGCGGGTGTGCCCGCGAAAGCCAAAACCTAAGTGAAACTGTAGGGGATACCCACGCTATAGCCCGTTTCGTGGGCATTTCGCAACCGCCAACCGTGGCGTTAACCGCTTATTGCGGTGCGGCAGGCCAGCGGATAGGGTGCGGCCGCCATTGGAGGCACCCCTCGTGTGCCCAAAACTCAATCAAAACCAAGGACGGCCACCGCTATGACCAACATCACCTATTTCGAAGACCTGAGCGTCGGCCAGGAAGCCTCCCTGTCGAAAACGGTCACCGAGGCCGACATCGTGGCTTTCGCCGAGGTTTCCGGCGACAAGAACCCGGTTCATCTAGATGCCGCCTACGCTGCCGGCACGATGTTCAAGGAGCGCATCGCCCACGGCATGCTGTCGGCCGCCTACATCTCCGCCGTTTTCGGCATGAAGCTTCCCGGCCCCGGCGCGATCTACATGTCGCAATCGCTGTCGTTCAAGGCTCCGGTCAAGATCGGCGACACCGTCGTCACAACCGTAAAGCTGATCGAAACGGTGCCCGAGAAGCGCCGCGCCAAGTTCGAGACGGTGTGCGCCGTCAACGGCAAACCCGTCCTGACCGGAGAAGCCCTGCTGATGGTACCCGCCAAGCCCGCGGCTTAAGTTGAGCCGCCCGGATTAACGGGACAGCTTTTGCGCACCACTCCGCAACACGATCATCCCCGGGCTCATGCTCACCACTTCGCAAGGAGCAGACGAGACGTTCCACCAACCAGACCGTCATCCCCGCGAAGGCGGGGATCCACGAAACGTCTGCGCAATTGATGCGATTGAACGAAGCGCTGCGGGCGGATCACTCCACCGCCGACATCGGTCTTGATCAAGCGTGTCGTGGGTGCCCGCCTCCGCGGGCATGACGGAGGAGAGGGTGCCGGTCGCCTTACACGGCGGCCGTTCGGATAAAACACGTTACGGCAGCCCCTCGCCTGGTTCGCACTGTTTACGCGATAGGGGCAGCGGCACTGCCCAGTCAGAAATGAGCCAAATCGCGCTCGGCGAAGGACATGTCAATGCTCGTTCTGGAAGGTTACAGCAATGTGCCCGACGCTGCCCGCGGCTCTGCCATGGCGCTCGGCAATTTCGATGGCGTGCATCGCGGCCACCAGGGCCTGATCTCGCTCGCCGTCGAAAAGGCGCGCGATTTGAATGTACCCGCGGCCGTCATGCTGTTTGAGCCCCATCCCCGCGAATACTTCAAACCGGATGAAGCCCACTTCCACCTGACAAGCCTGCCGCAAAAACTCATTGAGCTGGAGAAGCTCGGCATCAACCTCGCCGTCGTCATTCCCTTCGATAAGGCGTTCGCCACACTGCCGGCCGAAGACTTCATCGCCCGCGTTCTCGTGCAGGCGCTTGGCATCAGCCACGTCGTCATCGGCTACGATTTCTTCTACGGCGCCGGCCGCAAGGGAACGCCCGACCTGATGTGGCGCGCGGGCGAAGAACTCCGCTTCGGCGTCTCCGTGCTCGCCCCCGTCGCGCACGACGGCGAAGTCGTCTCTTCGAGCGGCATCCGACTGAAACTCGCGCAGGGCGACGTCAAGGGCGCGGCCGAAGGTTTGGGCCGCAACTGGCGCGTGGCCGGCCAAGTCGTCGGCGGCGCCAAGCGCGGCACCGGCATGGGCTTTCCCACCGCCAACGTACCCATGCCGCGCGGCACGTCACTCGGCCACGGCATCTACGCCGTCCGCGCCCACGTCGACGGCCAGGTGCACGCTGCCGCCGCCTACCTCGGCACGCGCCCCACCTTCGACAACGGCATGCCGGTGCTGGAAGTCTTCCTGTTCGACTTCGACGGCGACCTTTACGGCCACACCATGGAAGTCGAGTTTGTCGCCCACATCCGCGAAGACCGCAAATTCGACAGCGCCGAAGCCCTCGTCGCGCAGATGCAGGCCGACTGTGTCGAAGCCCGCAAAATCCTCGACGCTGCGGCGTAAAGGGGGCAGTGGGCAACGGGCAACGGGCAGTGGCTCAGGTTATCGTGCGTCTGACCTTCGCCCGCCCACGGCTCACGGCCCACTGCCCCATGCCCACTGCCCCATGCCCACTGGCCGTTGCCCACTGCCCATCCCGCCCTTTGCTTCTCGGCCGGTGATTGCTAGAACCCGGCCAGATTTGGCGAACCGCCCACTTCCGAACCGAAAGCGATGACGATGGCCAAGCAGGATGGCGGCAAAGGTGCCGCCCAGGCGAATATCAAGGGTGCCGCCGAGGCAAATAAGAGCAACAAGGCTAACAAAGACGCGTCGAAGGGCGATGCGGCTGCCGCTGTGACTGGCGCCGAGACCGCCGCTGCGCCTGAGGGCCGCGACTGGAGCACCACGCTGTACCTGCCGCAGACCGACTTTCCGATGCGCGCCGGCCTGCCCGAGAACGAGCCGAAGCTGCTCGCCCGCTGGGCCGAGATCGGCCTCTACGATCGCCTGCGCGAGACCTCGAAGGGCCGCGACAAGTTCGTGCTGCACGATGGCCCGCCGTACGCCAACGGCAACATCCACATCGGGCATGCGCTGAACAAGATCCTCAAGGATCTCGTCGTCAAGTCGCAGCAGATGCTGGGTAAGGACTCGAACTACGTGCCGGGCTGGGATTGCCACGGCCTGCCGATCGAATGGAAGATCGAGGAACAGTACCGCGCCAAGGGCAAGAACAAGGACGAGGTTCCCGTCAACGAATTCCGCCGCGAGTGCCGCGAGTTCGCGGCCAAGTGGCTCGACGTGCAGCGTGGCGAGTTCAAGCGCCTCGGCGTCGTCGGCGACTGGGACCACCCTTATTCGACGATGGCCTTCCCGGCCGAAGCCATCATTGCCCGCGAGCTGATGAAGTTCGCCACAACCGGCCAGCTGTACCGCGGGTCCAAGCCAGTGATGTGGAGCGTCGTCGAAAAGACAGCTCTGGCCGAGGCAGAGGTGGAGTACCAGGACTACCAGTCAGACATGATCTGGGTGAAATTTCCGGTCACCAAGGCATTGAGCAACCCAAACATCGAGACTTTTCATCGATTACCAGCTCACAAAACGCGCGACGCCAGCGGAGATCCCGTCGCGAGCAAGGGCGGGCCAGAAGCGGACGCAGCGGTTTTACGAACTGCAGACCTGGTTGCTGGCTCGTCGAGACTACTAGACGCCATTGGGGCAAAAACTGTGTCTGTCGTCATTTGGACGACCACGCCCTGGACGATTCCTGGCAATCGCGCCATCAGCTTCTCGTCAAAAATAAACTATGGCCTTTATGCAGTAGAGACGGCACCGGAAGGCAATTGGGCGAAAGCTGGAGAGCTTTTCGTCCTGGCTGACAACCTGGCCAATGATGTTTTAAAGGCTGCGAAACTGGAAGCGTCGCAGTGGAAGCGTTTGGGTTCAGTGGATCCAAACTGGATCCTTGCATGCGCTCATCCCCTCGCCTCGCTCGGCTACTCCTTCCCCGTCCCCCTTCTCGATGGCGATCACGTCACCGACGACACGGGCACGGGCTTCGTTCACACCGCGCCAGGACACGGCGCGGACGACTACAACATCTGGATCGCTAATCAAAAGGCGCTGCGTGATCGCGGCATCGACGTAACGATCCCCTTCACGGTCGAAGCCGACGGCGTGATGACCGACCAGGCGCCCGGCTTCGCCGGCAAGCGCGTGCTTAAGGAAAACGGCGACAAGGGCGATGCCAACGACGCCGTCATCAAGGCGCTGGCCGACGCCGGCAACATCATCGCGCGCGGCCGCCTCAAGCACGCCTATCCGCACTCGTGGCGTTCGAAGAAGCCGGTGATCTACCGCAACACACCCCAGTGGTTCATCGCCATGGACAAGCCCTTGGGCGGCGCAGCCGTTGCCGGTTCGGTTCCAACGACCGCCACGACAGTTGCTGCCGATAACGCCTCCCCATTCTCCATGGCCGCCCCCCGAGGCGGCCATCCAGGAGTTCCAGGCGAAACGTCGAACACGCAGCCCCTGGATGGCCGGGTCAAGCCCGGCCAGGGAGAGGAGGAGAGCAACTCCACGTCAGCAAACGCAGCCCAAGCAGCTGCCCTTCACCCTGCCTCTCTCCCCGCGAGAGGGGAACCGGGCTCGTCAGCGGATGCCAAGCACGCGCCTGCTGGTAACAACGTGCCCGACACACTGCGCACACGCGCCCTCAACGCTATCGCCCAGACCGAGTGGGTGCCGGAAACCGGCGAGAACCGCATCAACGGCATGATCGCCAACCGGCCCGACTGGGTCGTGTCGCGCCAACGCGCGTGGGGCGTACCGATCGCCGTGTTCCGCAACACCGAGACGGAAGAACTGGCACCCGGCCCAACGTTCGCCAAGTCGGCGGAACTCATTGGCCGCATCCACGACGCGTTCCACAAGAACGGCGCCGATGTCTGGTTCGAACCCGATGCCAAGGACCGCTTCCTCAAGGGCCTCGTGCCCGACGCCGACCTGCCGCAATGGGAACAAGTCCGCGACGTCCTCGACGTGTGGTTCGATTCCGGCTGCACCCATGTCTTCACGCTGGAAGACCCTGTGGCATTCCCCGGCCTCGCCGGCATCAAGCGCCCCGCCGACGGCGGCAGCGACCGCGTCATGTACCTGGAAGGCTCAGACCAGCATCGCGGCTGGTTCCACTCCTCGTTGCTGGAGTCTTGCGGCACGCGCGGCCGCGCGCCCTACGACGTGGTGCTGACGCACGGCTTCATCCTCGACGAGAAGGGCGAGGACAAGATGTCGAAGTCGAAGGGCAACGTGCTCTCACCGCAGGACGTGATGAAAACCCATGGCGCTGACATCCTGCGCCTGTGGGTCTCCTCCGCCGACACCACGAACGATATCCGCTTCGGCGAGAGCATCATCAAATCGTCGTCGGAAGCCTACCGCAAGATCCGCAACACGCTACGCTGGATGCTCGGCGCGCTGGCGCACTTCGATGCCGAGCACGACCGCATCCCGCTGGCCGAATTGCCCGAACTCGAACGCCTAATGCTGCATCGCCTGTTCGAACTCGACGGCGAGATCCGCGCCGCCTACGCCGGCTACGACTACCGCAAGGTGATCTCCGCCCTGTCGCAGTTCATGAACACGGACCTTTCCGCGTTCTACTTCGACATCCGCAAGGACACGCTCTACTGCGAGCCGCGCTCCAGCGTGAAGCGCAAGGCGGCACTCACCGTCATCGACCAGGTGTTTGGCTGCATCACGTGCTGGCTCGCACCGATCCTGTCGTTCACGGCAGAGGAAGCCTGGCTCGCCCGTTACCCGGACCAGGCGGAAAGCGGCAGCGTCCACCTGCAGCCGTTCCCCGCCGTGCCAGCAGCGTGGCAAGATGAAGTCACCGCCGACAAGTGGGAGATGTTCCGCAACGTCCGCCGCGTCGTCACTGGCGCCCTGGAACTGGAACGCGCGGGCAAGCGCATCGGCTCCAGCCTGGAAGCATCTCCGGTGGTCTTCGTTGCCGATCGCGTGCTGTACGACGTCATCGCCGACATCGATCTGGCCGAAGCCTCGATCGTGTCCGCCGCCAAACTGGTGCTCGGCGCACCGCCCGCTGCCGCTTTCACGCTGCCGGACGTGCCCGGCGTCGGTGTCGTGCCCAAGCGGGCCGAAGGCACCAAGTGTGCGCGATCCTGGCGCATCACCCAGGACGTCGGCTCCGATCCGGATTATCCCGACCTGTCCGCCCGGGACGCGGCCGCGGTTCGTGAGTTCGATGCCGCCTAATCGATCGATGTGCCGCAAGAACGCTCGCGGAAAGCGCATGACAAGAACCATGAGCCCGATGCGCGGGAGACACGCGGAAGCGCTATCAGTGCCGGTACGCACACATGGTGGGGCAGCAGCGCTTGCCCTGCGCCGCGCAAGTGCCTAGAGGGGTCGCATGACAGACCAGCGCCGGCCATCCACCCCGGTCTCCTCTTGGTTCTGGGGGCCGTATGCGCCTCTGGGCCTGACGGTGGCCGTACTCACCTGCCTGATCGATCAAGCCAATAAGTGGTGGATGATCAACGTTTTAGATCTTCCAAATCGAGGCGAAGTGCCGGTTTTGCCGTTCCTAAACCTCAAATTCACGTTGAATACGGGCATCAGCTACAGCCTGCTCGATATGCCGACCTATGAGTGGCAACTTACGCTGGCAGCGATTGCCGTGATTGCCTCGCTCGCGCTGTGGACCTGGCTGGCCCAAAGCGCCACCAACAAGGTGATGGCCGTAAGCCTGGGCCTGATCATCGGCGGTGCTATCGGCAACGGCATAGACCGGGTGGTGCTGCAAGGTGTGGCAGATTTCTACCGCCTGCACGCATTCGGCTACAGCTGGTACATCTTCAACATCGCAGACGTGGCCATCGTTGCGGGTGTGGCCGGGCTGCTATATGACTTGTATCTAACGAGTCGCAAAGACGCCGCAAAGTCCTTGTAGCGCCTGAGGGTTAGGAACATCGCCTGCTGTGCCGATTCTACTCGGCGAGCGCGACGGCCCGGAGAAACGGCATGAACCGCAAAGGCAGCGCCATCAGAAGCGCCTCTAAGACCGTCATGTACGTGATTGCCGGCCTTGTGGCAGTGTCGCTCGGCGGCTGCGGCGGTTTCGATGGCGTCCAGTTGAACGGAAAAATCTTCGACGCCATGGGCGTTTCCGGCGAAGGCGGCAAGTCGGGCGAACCAAAGTTGGCCCAGCGCTCTGGCCTTGTCGTGCCGCCGAGCACGGAAGCGCTGCCGGTTCCCGGTTCGCGACCCGAAGCAGAAGCATCCGACGTGGCGTCTCTGCAGGATCCCGACAAGATTGCATCGGTCAGCGAAGCCGAAAAGCAGCGCCAGCAGGATGAGTACTGCAAGAAGAATTACGAACAAGCCAAGCAGCGCGGCGACGACAACGCCGACCTGGCCGAGGGACCGCTTGGGCCGTGCAAAGGCTCCGTACTCGGCGTCCTGAAAAAGTTGCAGGGCGGCGATAATACTGATCCTGACGACACGCAGTAACCATTCTGCACGAGTTGGCGGATTGGCCCCGCGCGCCGCTCACGGCATCGGGTTGAATGGCCTGTTTCGTTGTCCCCGGATGGCGTCGCGCAGGGCCAGATGAACACGTTGTCATTTGACTTGGCGGCACCGAAACCCGAGACCTGCGCAGGGTGCCTGACGCCATCTCCGGCAGTTTGCGGCAGGCGCAAATCGTGTCAGCGCACGGGAACCTCTCGCATCGCTTGACGCCCGGACTAAGGACCGAGAATGATCAAATTTCCCGGCATCCGCCGCTTCTCAAAAATGTTGGCCATTTCCATGCTCGCAGTCGCTCCTTCGATCTCTCATGCCGCGCAAGCGCCGTCACGCGTCGGCACGTTCACGCTCGGCAACGGCCTGCAGGTCGTCGTGATCCCGGATCACCGCGCCCCGGTCGTTACCCACATGGTCTGGTATAAGGTGGGCGGGGCAGATGAGCCCAAAGGCGTCTCAGGCATCGCGCATTTCCTTGAGCATCTGATGTTCAAGTCGACGGAGAAGATCCCGGTTGGCGAATTCTCCAAGATCGTCGCCAAGCTCGGCGGCCAAGATAACGCCTTCACCGGCCACGACGCGACCGCCTACTTCCAGCGCGTCTCCAAGGACAAATTGCCGACGATGATGGAGATGGAGGCGGACCGCATGGTCAACCTGCGTCTCACCGAAAAGGAAGTGCTGACCGAACGCAATGTGATCCTCGAAGAGCGCCGCTCGCGCGTCGAGAACAATCCCGCCGCCATCCTCAACGAGCAGATGGACGCAGCACTCTACCTCTCGCATCCCTACGGCATTCCGATCATCGGCTGGGAGCACGAGATTGCGAAGCTGTCGCGTGAAGACGCGCTCAACTACTACAAGTTCTTTTACGCACCCAACAACGCCATCGTCATCATCTCCGGCGACGTGACGGTTGAGGAGGTTCGCCCTCTCGCCGAGGCCACTTACGGGAAGCTTGTGGCGAACCCCGCGGTCGGCGCGACGCGCGTCCGCCCGCAGGAGCCGCCCCCTCGTGCTGCCCGCCGCGTCGCGCTGGAAGACCCGCGCGCCGGCAAGGCATCGCTCCACCGCGATTACATTGCGCCCAGCTACGTCACCGCCACACCAGGAGAGGCAGAAGCGCTCGACCTGATGGGCAAGATCCTCGCTGAAGGCGCCACAAGCCGCCTTTACAAGAAGCTTGTCGTCGAAGACAAGGTCGCCTCGTCGGCCGGAGGCAGCTACGAAGGCTCCGGTCTCGATAGCGGCAAGATATCGCTCTACGCCATCGCCGCCGACGGCGTCGACCTCGGCAAGGTCGAAGCCTCGATGGATGCCGCGATTGCCGAAATCCGCGCCAATGGCGTGACAGATGCCGAGCTACAGCGCTCCAAGAACAGCAATATCGCCGCCTACACCTACGAGAGCGACAACCAGATGACGTTGGCTCGCCGCTATGGCTGGTCGCTGTCTCTTGGCCGCTCGATCGAGCAGATCGAGAACTGGCCGGACGCGATCGCAAAGGTGAGTGCCGAGGACGTTAAAAAAGCGGCTGCTCGCTATCTCGACGTCCGTGGCTCCGTAACCGGTACGCTCACCCCGTCAGAGGCCGCCGTGCAGGCTCAGGCCCCGGCGAAAACGCGCTCTTGAACATGAATCCGGCAAATGTCATCGGAAGGTCAGACATGACAATGCGCCATCTGTGCCGCACACTTGCACGTCTCGGCCCCGCCTTTAGAAATGTGGGCCTCCGATTTGACGTTGCCGCCCTCGCCGCGGCCTTCGCTTTCATAACTGTCGCCAGCACTGGGCCCGCAAACGCCATGAAAATCCAAACCATTAAGAGCCCCGGCGGTATTGAAGCCTGGCTCGTCGAAGAACACTCCGTTCCGCTGATGGCGTTGCGCTACTCGTTCGAAGGCGGCAACGCGCAAGACCCCGCGGGCAAGGAAGGCCTTGCCAACTTCATGACGGCGATGATGGACGAGGGCGCGGGCGATCTGGACTCCGCAGCCTATCAGGAGAAGATGGAAGAGCTGTCTTTCCGCATGTCGTTCGACGACACGCGCGACGCCTTCTACGGCAGCTTCGAGACGCTCACCACCAATCGCGCCGACACGCTGGCGATGCTGAAGCTCGCCATTAACCAACCCCGCTTCGACAAGGACGCAGTTGACCGCATTCGCGCACAGCTGCAGGCCAATCTCGCGTATGCTGCCCGCGATCCGGAAAAGACCGCCTTCAAGGAATGGTTCGCCACCGCGTTCGCCGGCCACGCCTACGGGCGTCCCTCGTCCGGAACTGAAGCGTCTCTGGCAGCCATCACGCGTGACGATCTGGAAGCCTACCGCAAGGCGAACTTCGGCAAGAACAATCTCAAGGTCGTCGCCGTCGGCGACATCACCGCCGAGGAACTGGGCAAACTGCTCGACGACGTCTTCGGCGCGCTCCCCGAAAAATCGCAGCTGCAGCCGGTCGACATGACCGCGCCGATCAAGGGCGGCAAGGAACAGCTGGTCGAAATGGCCGTGCCGCAAGCCGTCGCCGTCTTCGGCCTTGGCGCCATGCCGCGCAAGGATCCCGACTTCATGGCCGCCTTCCTGATCAACCAGATCGTCGGCGGTGGCGGCTTTGCCTCCTCGTTGATGGAAGAGGTCCGCGAAAAGCGCGGCCTGGCCTACTCCGTCTACAGTTTCATCCAGCCTTATCACCACGCTTCGATCTTTACAGGCGGCGTGGCGACGAAGGCCGAAGCCATCGACCAGTCTCTCGACGTCATCAAGTCTGAACTGAAGCGCATGGCCGACAATGGCCCCACGCAGGACCAGTTCGACAATGCCAAGAAGTACCTCGTCGGCTCCTACGCCCTGCGCTTCGACACCAACGCCAAGATCGCCAGTCAGCTGCTGGCCTTGTTCGAGGACGGCTTCGGCCCCGAGTATGTCGACCAGCGCAATGCGCAGATCGAAGCCATCACCATGGACGACGCCAAGCGCGTCGCAAAGCGTCTGCTGGCCAACCCGGACCTGATCATCACGGTCGTCGGTCCCAAGCCTGACCCGGCAAAGAAAGCCGCTGTCGCCCCCGTCGTCCAGAAGCCGGCGGCCGCAAAATCAGCACCGGCTGAAGCGCCGCTGTAACAGACAGCGCGCAATGCCATTGACCGTTTACCAAGCGCCTGCCGCAACCCGCGGCGGGCGCTTTGCGTTTGTCATTGATCTTCCCGCTTACAACGGCTTGCATCAGCGCTAGAACGTCACAATTCTTAGCCGCATCACGCAGCCGGCTTGCTCCAAGAGGTCTCGATGTCGTCCACCGCCGCCAAGCCGAAAACATCTGTCGCAATCGCGCCCTATATCCAGTCTGTCGAGGGTTGCCGCAAGGAAGCGATCGGCAAGCACGGCCTGTCCGACCGGCTCTACGATCGCTACACGGGCCAACTGTCGGACGAACTGGCGCGCATGAAAACCAAGTACCGCGGCAAGGCGTTGGCGATACTGCGCATCGCCGAAGACACTAAGGACATCGACGAGGCGCAAGCTGCGCTCGCCAAGCTGTCGCAAGGCGCCGAGACGATCGTGTTCTTCGGCACCGGCGGCTCGGGCCTCGGCGGCCAGACGCTCGCCCAGTTCGGCGGCTGGAACATTCCCGGCGTCTGCCCCAAGCCGGCGAAAGGTCGCCCCCGCGTCCGCTTCTACGACAACCTCGACGGCCACACGCTCGGCAGCGCTCTGAAATCGCTCGATCTCGCCAAGACGCGCTTCGTCGTTACCTCGAAGTCTGGTGGCACGTCTGAAACGCTGGCGCAGGCCATCACCGCGCTGACGGCAATCCAGGACGCCGGCCTCGGCGACAAGATTCCCTCGCTCTTCCTCGGCATCACCGAGCCGGCCGCCAAGGGCAAAGCCAACGGCCTGCGTGCCCTATTCGAAGAACTGAAAATTCCGCTGCTGGAGCATCATACCGGCATCGGCGGGCGCTTCTCCTGCCTCACCAACGTCGGCCTGCTGCCGGCCATGGCCCGCGGCCTCGACGCCCACGAGATTCGCGCCGGCGCCCGCGAAGTCGTCGACGCCATGATGGCTGCCAAGACGCCCCGCGAGTTCGCGCCCTGCATCGGCGCCGCCGTCGCCATCGCCTTGTCGAAAGAAAAGGACGTCCGCACACTCGTGCTGATGCCTTACGCCGACCGTCTCGCCCGCCTGGCGGATTGGTACGTTCAGCTATGGGCCGAAAGCCTCGGCAAGAAGGGCGAAGGGACAAGTGCCATCGGCGCGCTCGGCCCGCTCGACCAGCACAGCCAGCTGCAGCTTTTTATGGACGGCCCGCGCGAGATCTACGTCACCATCATCCGCACCGCGACCGAGGGTGCCGGCCCCGTCATCGACAAGGCCATGGCCAAGACTGCCGGCATCGGCTTCATGGGCGGCCGCGCCATCGGTGACGTCGTCGACGCGCAATCGCGTGCCGTGGCCGACGCCCTGCGCGAAGCCGGCCGCCCGGTACGCACGTTCGACCTGCCCGAGATGAGCGAGCGCGCCATCGGCGCTCTGCTGATGCACTTCATGCTGGAAACGATCTTCGCCGGCAGCCTTCTCGGCATCGACCCCTTCGACCAGCCCGCCGTCGAACTCGCAAAGAAGCTGACGAAAGAACGGCTGGCGTAACCGCCACGCTCAACGGATCCCTCGGTTCATTGGGGGCTGGAGTTTCGCGAGGCAGCGCGCGCGACAGCAAACAATCGTGCGCCGGCAAATAGCTTGACGCAAATACTGGCGGAAACCTGCTGCACCCCGGCAACATATCAACAGCCTCTGCTGAAGGGTCGGGAACTCTCGACGCCGTTTCTTGTTGAGCGCTTGTGCAGCGTATCAACCAGCGAGAAAGGTCATGAAGCTTCTGTCCGCGTCCATCGCGATTGCCGTCCTGTCCGCAATGGGCTTCTCAGCACTTTACGATCGCGTTTTAAATGGCCCCTCAGTATCGGTGGCCGAGCGCTTTACCGACAATCCCAACGAGACCGCCCAAGGCGATCCAACCTGGGCTTCAAGGTGGAGCGCTGCTGGTGCCAGAATTTGATCCGGCGGTGCGGTCTTAAACAGATTAGTCTGATTGCTTGCGGTCCGCGTGACCCAGGTCTCGGTCAGGATCGATCACATCGCGCACGAGCTGCTTGAGCTTTGCGGCGTCGGGAAATCCGCCGTCGCGCTTACGCTGCCAGATCAACTGGCCGTTGCACGTGACTTCAAAGATTCCGCCCGTGCCCGGAACCAGTACGACCTCGCCGAGATCGGCGCCGAACGTTGACAGCAGTTCCTGCGCCATCCAGCCCGCACGCAGCAGCCACTGGCATTGCGTGCAGTACGTGATGCGGATGGAAGGTTTGCCGCTCATGTTTCAAGTGATCCCGATGTATAGCAACCGCAATAAGGGGTCAGACCTCGGTCTGACCCCTCGCGAGATCCGTTGAATTGATCACGCGGCTTGCGCCGTCGAACCAGGGTCAGACCGAGGTCTGACCCTAAACTAGGCCGCCGCTTCGCCAGCGGCCTTCTTGTTCTGCCGGTTGCTGATCAGGTCATCTACCACGGCCGGTTCGGCCAGCGTCGAGGTATCACCCAAGTTCGAGAAATCGTCCTCGGCGATCTTGCGCAGGATGCGGCGCATGATTTTGCCGGACCGCGTCTTGGGCAAACCTGGCGCGAACTGGATCTTGTCCGGCGAGGCGATCGGTCCGATCTCGCGGCGCACGTGCGCCACCAGTTCCTTGCGCAGCGCGTCGTCGCCCTTCTCCCCGGCGTTGAGCGTTACGTAGCAGTAAATGCCCTGGCCCTTGAGGTCGTGCGGATAGCCCACGACCGCCGCCTCCGCCACGTTGGGATGCGCCACCAGCGCGCTCTCAACTTCTGCCGTGCCCATACGATGGCCCGACACGTTGATCACGTCGTCGACGCGGCCCGTGATCCAGTAGTAGCCATCCTCGTCGCGGCGGCAGCCGTCGCCCGTGAAGTACATGCCCGGATACGTCGAGTAGTACGCCTGTACGTAGCGTTCGTGATCCTTGTAGAGCGTGCGGAACTGCCCCGGCCAGCTGTCGAGGATGACGAGGTTGCCGTTCGTCGCGCCCTCAAGGATCGTACCTTTGTCGTCTACCAGCGCCGGCTGCACGCCGAAGAACGGCGTCGTCGCCGAGCCCGGCTTCAACGCCGTGGCGCCTGGCAGCGGCGTAATCAGGATGCCGCCCGTCTCCGTCTGCCACCACGTATCGACGATGGGGCAGCGCTGTTCGCCAACGACCCGGTGATACCACTCCCACGCTTCCGGATTGATCGGCTCGCCCACCGAGCCGAGCAAACGCAGCGACTTGCGGCTCGACTTCTTGACGAGTTCGTCGCCGGCGCCCATCAGCGCGCGAATGGCCGTGGGTGCCGTGTAGAACGTGTTGACCTTCCATTTGTCGACCACGTCCCAGAAGCGCGAAGCGCTTGGATAGTTCGGAATGCCCTCGAACATGAGTGTCGTGGCGCCGTTGGCGAGCGGCCCGTAGACAATGTAGCTGTGGCCTGTCACCCAGCCCACGTCCGCCGTGCACCAGTAGATGTCGCCGTCGTGATAGTCGAACACGTACTGATGCGTCATCGACGCGTAGACGAGATAGCCGCCCGTCGTATGCACCACGCCCTTCGGTTTACCCGTAGAACCCGAGGTGTACAGAATGAACAGCGGATCTTCCGCGTTCATTTCTTCCGGCTTGCAGTCGGCGGAGACTTTGGCGACTTCGTCGTCGTACCAAAGGTCGCGGCCGCTCTCCATCGCCACCTCGTTCTTCGTACGGCGAACGACGAGCACCTTCTCGCCACCCTTCGCAACCTTGCTCAACGCTTCGTCGGCATTCTTCTTCAGCGGAACGGCCTTGCCGCCGCGCATGCTCTCATTCGCCGTGATGATGAACTTGCTCTCGGCATCCTCAATGCGGCTGGCAAGGCTATCTGGTGAGAAGCCGCCGAACACGATCGAATGCACCGCACCCAGCCGCGTGCACGCCAGCATCGCGTAGGCCGCTTCCGGGATCATCGGCAGATACAGCGTAACGCGATCGCCCTTCTTGACGCCGTGCGCCTTCATCACGTTGGCGAGTTTGCACACGCGCTCATGCAGCTGCTTGTAGGTGATCTGCTCGTCGGTATCCGGGCTGTCACCTTCCCAGATGATCGCCACCTGATCGCCGCGCGTTGCCAGATGCCGGTCGATACAGTTGGCCGACACATTCAGCGTGCCGTCCTCGAACCATTTGATCGACACGTCGGGTGCGTCGAAGCTGGTGTTCTTGACCTTGGTGTACGGGCGGATCCAATCGAGCCGCATGCCGGCCTCCGCCCAGAAGCCATCCGGATCCTTTACGGAGCGCTCGTACTGCGTCTGATAACCGGCGTTATCCAGCCAAGCCCTGCCCGCCCATTCACTTGGCACCGGATACGTTTTGTCCGACATGGCAGTATTCCTCCCGGATTATTGACCTTTATTGCTGTCATTATGCGGCCCGGACGCCATCGCGACAACTGCGCCGTTGGTCGAAGGCCGCCTGTCGCAAGCCTACCGCCGGCCGACCATCCGTCAGACGCCCATCCAGCCGATGATCGCGCCCTGGATGAGCAGCACACCCAGCCAATGGCCGGCGTCCAGCACTGTCAGCATAGGGCGGGCGCCCTGGAAGGCGTTGTTGACGGCTAGCGTCGTGGCGACAAACCCCATCCAGACGAAGCCGGCCGAGATCAACCCATTGCGCAGCGTGACCTGTCCGGGACCCAGGTGCCCCATCACGCCGGCCAGCACGGTTGCCATCACCAGCAGCGCCACGAACGCGATGACGAACGGCGCGATGCTGCTGGCCTTCATGTCCTCCTCGGCCTTGCCGAGCGCGGCCATCCAGGGCTTGGCCAGCGCCCCATAGTACAGCGCGCCGAAGCCATAGCTGACGACAGCCGCAAGAACGATAGCGAGGTAGTTCGTTCCGGCAAATGCCATAGGCCGCTCCTCGTATTGAGTTCGGCAGCAGCCTAACAGATTTTTGACCCGCACCGTCGAGAAGGGGGCAGACCTGAGGTCTCACCCATGTTGAGCGGCAGCTACCCCGGCCCTAGCCGCCACACCGCCGTCTGCTTGATCTCGGCGTCTTCCAGTTCGCGCGTCACCGGCACCCGGTACTCAGCCGCCTGCTTGAACCGGCCCTTGGGAAAATAACTTCGCTGCGGATCACCGATCAACACCAGTGCGCCACCCTTGGCCGCCGCCTCGATATAGGCCGACACCGCCTCCGCAAGCGCGCGCTCATAGAATAGATCTCCGATGAGAATGACATCGGCGTCCCGTGGCGGCCCCTTCAATTGATCCTCGCTCGACGTCGCAACAGCAACGCCATTGGCTGACGCATTGAGGTCGATCGCCGCGAGCGACAACGTGTCGATATCCGACGCCAGCGCACTCAGCGCGCCGGCCTGCATCGCCGCGATGGCCGTCAGGCCCGATCCCGATCCCAGATCCAGCACCGTCTTGCCACGCATCAGCTCCGCGTTGTCGAGCAGGTACCGTGCCAGCGCCTGCCCGCCCGCCCAGGCGAACGCCCAGAACGGCGGCGGCACGTTGATCTCGCCCAGCTCCTCTTCCGTCTTGTGCCAGATCGGCAGGCTCTCTTCCGCCAGATGCAGCTTGATTTCCGGCACCAGCGGCGGCGCCATCAGCTTGGTATTGGCGCGAATGAACTCCGCCATCGCGCCCGGCGTCTCAAAACTCACCCAATACCAATCCTTGGCCCGCGCGTGAGCTGATCTCAGCGCTTGATCTTCTTTGGATCGAGTCCGCCCAAACGGCAGATCTCGTTCCACTCATCCACCGCGACAGGCTGCACCGACAGCCGCGAATTGTTCACGAGAACCATCTTGGCGAGCTTCTCGTTCGCCTTCGCCGCGTCCAGCGAATACGGCTTCGGCATCGGACGCACCGCGCGCACGTCAACACATTCCCACTTCGCATCCTTAGGATCAGGATGCACGGTCGCGATCACCTCGAGGATACCGACAATCTCTTTGCCCTCGTTCGAATGGTAGAAGAAGCCCAGGTCTCCAACTTTCATCGCCCGCATGTTGTTGCGCGCCTGGAAGTTGCGCACCCCATCCCACGCCTCACCCTTGGCACCACGCGACACCAGCGTGTCGTACGAAAACACGTCCGGCTCCGACTTGAATAGCCAGAAGCCCGACGTCGCCTTGCCGGCTGCAGCCTTCACCGCCGGCTTGGCCGTTGTCTTCGCCGTCGCTGCTTTCGCCATGTCGCCTGCCTCGCGCTCGCAACCTCACCCGAGGTCCACCGTACGCTCCGTGTCATAGCGGCACACGCCTCACGCCGTCCAGCATTGATGCCGGCGAAGTGGATGGCGTCATGATGCGGGATGCTCAGAGGGCGAGGATTACGCCTGCAATCACACCACAACAATTAATCGCGTACGCCAATCGCGTTGAACTTCAGATGGCTGTCCAGGAATTCATGCAAACCAACGGGCAGCTTCCCAAGAGTATTGAATGGGTGAAAGACACCGAGCTGCCCGAAGGCACCTTTCCTGACCCCGAGGCGCTTTACCCCGGCTAGTGACCGGTGCAGCAACATCACATGCACGCCTTGGCGCGTATGCTAGAACGGGCCACTTGAAGCCGCACCAGGATCAAGCCCGTGACAGACATCGCCCTTTCCGCCCCCTCCGCCTCCAGCATCTCCGTCGCGCGCGCGCCGCTGCGGGCCAGGCTATCGTGGGTGATGTTCGACTGGTCGGCCCAACCCTTCTACACGCTGGTGCTGACCTTCCTGTTCGCGCCCTATTTCGCCAACGCCGTCGCCTCCAGCGGCGCCGAAGGCCAGGCGCTTTGGGGTTACGCCGCCGCTGCAGCAGGCCTGCTCATCGCCATCGGCTCGCCTTTGCTTGGCGCCATGGCCGACGGCGGCAGCCGCCGTAAACCGTGGATCGCGCTCTTCTCGCTGATCTTCATCGGCGCCGTTTCTGCCCTGTGGCTCGCGGTACCTGGGGCCTCTTTCAACACCATCCTGCTGGTGCTGGCAGCGTTCGTCGTCGCCATGGTCGCGATTGAATTTGCCACCGTCTTCACCAACGCCATGATGCCCGGCCTTGCTCCCAACGAAGAACTGGGCCGCCTCTCCGGCCTCGGCTATGCCGTGGGCTACGCCGGCGGGCTCGTCAGCCTCGCCGTCATGATGGCGTTTCTGATTGCCGACCCGACGACGGGCAAAACGATCGCCAACCACGCCCCGATTATTCCGCTGAACGCCGCCGAGCGCGAAGGCGAACGTCTGATCGGTGCCTTCGCGGCCGTGTGGTTCGTCATTTTCATGATCCCGTTCTTCCTGTTCGTGCCGGATCGCAAGCCGGTCGGCGGCAGGGCACACGGCACGGCGATGTCCGAGTTGTGGAGCACCGTCAAAACGCTGCCCGAGCAGCCCTCAATGCTGCTGTTCCTGGTGGCGCGCATGCTGTACGCCGACGCCCTCGCTGCGATCTTCACGTTCGGCGGCATCTACGGCACCAGCCTCTTCAACTGGTCACAGACCGAACTTGGCATCTTCGGCATCGCTATCATTTCCATTGGCGTGCTGGGCGCACTTATCGGCGGCTGGCTGGATGACAAACTGGGCTCCAAGACCGTTATCGTCGGTGGCCTGATCCTGCTGATCATCGCGCTGGCCGGCATCCTCTCCGTCGACCGGACGCACGTGCTCTACACCATCGACGTCGCGCAGAAAGATCCCGCAGGCGGCCATTTCTCGTCCGTCGGCGAATGGGTCTACATGGGCTTCGCCATCCTCGTCGGCATCGTCGCCGCCCCGATCCAGGCGGCCAGCCGCACACTGCTCGCAAGGCTCGCGCCGCCCGACAAGGTCACCCAGTTCTTCGGCCTGTTCGCCTTCTCCGGCAAAGCCACGGCATTCCTGGCACCGCTGCTCGTCGGCCTGGTCATCGGCATGTCGGGCGATCAGCGCCTCGGCATGGCATCGATCACGGTATTCCTCGTCCTCGGCATGGTGCTGATGCTACCCGTCCGCACGCGGCGATAAATCTCGCCGTTCCTGCCCCGCGAATGCCATATGAATTCGCCAAGCTGCCACAATCGCCGCGCACACCGGCACTAGGGATTAGCGAGCCGCCGGCCGGCTCCGCTGCAGGGATCATCGATGCCGATCAAGAACACCTTCGCGATCATGAATACCAAAGGCGGCGTCGGTAAATCGACGCTGGTGCTGGCCCTGGCGGAGACGCTGTCCGTCCATCACGGCAAGAACGTCCTCGTCATCGACAGCGATGCCCAATCCAGCGTGTCCAGCATGCTGATGACGGTTTCCAACCTTTATCAGCTGCAGAATGACGGCCTCACTCTGGTCGACTACCTGGTGGCAAAAGTTCTGCAGAACAACACGTCTGACCTGCGCCGTTTCGTTGTGCGTGACGTGTCCGACGTCGACGACGTCAATTCCATCTTCCTGATCCCCAGCGATATGCAGCTGACGCTGTTCGAACGCGAAGTGTCGCGCGAAAGCCGTCACGGCCGCTTGCGCGTCGTCATCCGCGAGTTGCTGGACGAGGTCCGTGAAGTTTTCGACATCATCTTGATCGACTGTCCGCCCGGCCTCTCCGTGCTCACGGAAAGCTGGCTGCGTGAGGCTGACTTCCACGTTGCCCCAACCAAGGCTGACTACGTGTCCGTTTGCGGCCTCGAGGTCTTCCGCCGCTTCAAGCAGCTGAACCCCGAGATGGGCTTTGCAACGAATCTCGGCGTCATTGTCAACATGAAGGACATGGCTTCGCCAACTGAGGACGAGTACCACACCTGGCTGCGCGACAACGCCGAGAACCGCTGCTTCAAGCAGGCCATCCCGCGCATTCACGCCTTGCAGGATGCTGCCCGCTTCCAGCCGGAGCGCAGATCGTATCTCGCCAAATATCCGGGCCGCATCGGTGAAGCCATGCGCGCACTCGTCGTGGAGTTCCTTGAACGCGTCGCCAGCCAACCTACTGCGGCAGTCGCGAGCACTCCTGCGGCGCCCGCACCGGAAGATGCCGAAGGTTCATATGGCTCAGACGCACACGTGGAAGCCGACGTCGAAGCACAGCAGGACCGAAAAACAACCAGCGCCGCTTAAGGCGGGTCACTGCCGCATACATAACGGCCCCGCTCGATCACCTCGAACGGGGCCGTTATCATATCAAATCAGCTGATCAGGTTGGCTGCGGCGCGCCGGTATCCGGCACCGTGCCGTTATCGCCCTTGCGGCGGTCGGACATGAACTGGTCGAACTCGGACCGGTCTTTCGCCATCCGCAACCGCTCCAGGAAGTCGCGGAACTCGCGGCTCTCATCCTCGAGGCGATTGAGCGTCGCCTCGCGATATTCGTCGAACGCGCGATTGCCGCTCGACCACGACCGCTGGGGACCACCCCAGCCACGGCTCGCACTGCCACCGCGGCGCTCCCATTTGTCTGCCATCCGCGCCTGCCAGCGCGTCAGGCCGCCATGCCGTCCACATCCCATTCGTCCGCTCCATAGCATATAGGCCAGGACCGAGAGCCCGATGGGCCAGAACACGATAAATCCCAGCACCATCAGTGCGATCCAGGCAGGTCTGCCGAAATCGTCGATCCTCGCGACCATCTGGTCCATGTTGGTTCCTCACTTCATGTGAATGTAATGAACATTCACATAGCTGGCGCTAAAGGTACCGGCCGTCAAGAGCCGGCTCGAAAAATTTGTGCCGACAGGGAGCAGCCGGCTTGGAGCGATCAATTAGATAGGGAGGATTTGGGAACACCCAAGCCGTCGAGATAAACGAGCACAGCGGCTTCCAGCAGTTCTTCCGGCCGCATCGGGATGGGCCGTCGCGCGCGATCGCCCCGCGCGAACAGCGATGCGATGCCGTGCGTCACCGACCAGATATGCAGCGCCATCATCATCACCGGCGGCCGCCGGCCGGCTGGCAGCGTCGCAATCAGCGCCTCGCAGGCGTCACGCAGCACCGCGAAGGCACGGTCGCCCTCGGCCCGCAGCTCAGGATAATCAGCAACCGGCAGTCCGGCCTCGAACATCGCCGAGAAGTAAGCCGGCTCCTGGCGCGCAAAATCCAGGTACGCCTGGCCGACCCGATCGAACGCCACGCGCGCTGCAGGCTTTCCACCGTTCCATGCCTTGTCGAGCGCCTGCGCAAACAGCGCAAATCCCTGCCGCGCCACCTCGGCAACGAGGGCGTCCCGGTCGCGAAAGTGCCTGTACGGCGCGGCCGGAGAAACGCCGGCCGCTCGCGCAGCTTCGGCAAAGCTGAAGCCGGCCGATCCCTTTTGCAAAATAAGATCGAGCGCGGCTTTGACCAGCGCCTCGCGCAGATTGCCGTGGTGATAGCCGCGCCGCCCGCCCGGCCCGTCGCTTTTGTGCCAGCTCATGGCGTTGCTTCTATCGCAAAACCCGACAGCGCGTCAGAGGCCGCAATGAGCGGACCTGAACACACGATCGAGTTGCCTATGGAAGAAAGTTTTCTGGAGCGGGCGATGAGATTCGAACTCACGACCCTCACGTTGGCAACGTGATGCTCTACCCCTGAGCTACGCCCGCATCCGAGAAACGAGGGTCACGCGCGGCCTAGGCTGCGCGGCCCCGTCTTATGACCCAACGCAATTGCGATTGCAAGTGCCAACGTGCGGCACTCTAGAGCCTTGATTCCACGGGCCGGAGAGCGCCATCCAACGCTCCATCTGCCACACGCGGGCCAGCGCTCCAGGGGTTGACGGCCTCGGGGTCTTTGCACATGGTGCCGCGCTGCACTGCCCATCCGGCAGCCGGATCACCCTACGTGTTCGAACTGGTCGTCATCGTTGCCCTCATTGCCCTCAATGGCGTTTTCGCCATGTCCGAGTTGGCAGTGGTCTCCTCACGCAAGTCGCGCCTCAAGATGCTCGCCGAAAACGGCCACCGCGGGGCCTCCAGCGCGCTCGCGCTCGCCGAAGACCCCGGCCGCTTCCTGTCGACAGTCCAGATCGGCATTACGCTGATCGGCATCCTGGCCGGTGCCTACTCCGGGACGGTGTTCGGCGATGCTCTTTCAGAGCGGCTGATGGCCGCCGGCATCCCCGAGAATGTCGCCGATCCGACGGGCTACGGCCTCGTCATCGCGGCCATAACGTATCTGTCGCTCGTCATCGGCGAGCTCGTGCCCAAGCAGATTGCACTACGCAACGCCGAGGCCATCGCCTGCGCCGTGGCACCCCCGATGGCGATCGTGTCGAAAGTAGCCAGCCCCGTCGTGACGGTTCTCGACGTCTCGACAAAGGCCATCTTTCGCCTGCTCGGATTACCGCTCGGCTCCGAACAGTCCGTGACGGAAGAAGAGATCAAGACGCTCATCGCCGAGGCGGAGACCGCCGGCGTCTTGGAAAAGGACGAGCAACGCATGCTCGTTGGCGTCATGCGTCTGGCCGACCGCCCGGTGAAAGGCGTGATGACGCCTCGCACCGAAGTCGCCTGGCTCAACATCTCCGCCAATGAAGATGAGATCCGCCGCGTCCTGGTCGACAACCCGCACTCCCTCATCCCGGTTGCGGAAGGCAATGTCGACACCATGGTCGGTGTCGTCCAGGCGCGCGCGCTGCTTGCGTCGGTGCTGCGCGGCGAGCCTCTCGATGTGCGCGGCCATATCAAGAAGGCGCTCATCATCCCCGACACGATGGACGCCATGGACGCCATGACGGCGCTACGCGATGCCGACGTGAAGATGGCACTGCTGCACGACGAGTATGGCCACTTCGAAGGCGTCGTCACGCCGGCCGATATTCTCGAGACACTGACGGGCCTGGCCACCGACGTTGAGACGATGGATCCGAAGTCCGTACTGCGTGACGATGGCTCACACATCCTGTCAGGCTGGATGCCCGCCGACGAGATGGCTGACCTGCTCAAGATCCCCCTTCCAGCCCAGCGCGACTATCAAACGGTCGCCGGCTTCGTGCTGGCGGTGATGCAGCACCTGCCGCGCATCGGCGAAAAATGCCAGATCAACGGCTGGGAATTCGAGATCCTCGATCTCGACGCCCGCCGCATCGACAAGATTCTGGCAACCCGCCTGGACAAGGCCGCATGAACGACAGCACTTCCGCTGCGGCGCCGCTATCGCGCGCGCAACTATTTGCACGCCTCGACCAGTTGGGCATCAAAACCCGCACGGTGGAGCATCCACCGCTGTTCACCGTCGCTGAAAGCGCCGAAGTGGAGCGTCAATTGCCCGGCGGCCATACCAAGAACTTGTTTCTGAAAGATGCCAAGGCAAACCTTTATCTCGTCGTAGCCCTCTCAACCACGGCCGTAGACTTGAAAACGCTGCCGCAAACCATCAATTCTCAACGCTTGAGTTTCGGCAAACCCGATCTCCTGATGGAAGTTCTGGGCGTCCCGCCGGGATCAGTCACGGCGTTCAGCGTTATCAACGACAAGGCCCATCGCGTTAGCGTAGTAGTCGATGCCGCGCTGATGGCACATGATACGATCAACTGTCACCCGCTGGAAAACACGGCGACGACAAACATTGCGCGAGATGACCTTTTACGCTTCATTCGCGCCACCGGACACGAGCCCCGCATTGCGGCACTGAATCGGACAATAACTCGCGCATAGCGCCGGCGGCCGGCTCCCCGCAGGGGAGTCGCCGGCGCCAACTAAATGCGGGCGCCTGAAGAGAGGGAAGACATGGAATTTGGAACCGCGAAGACGGCGGGCATAGCAGGCCCGGCCGGGCCGGACGTCATCAAGGACGCCACAACGGCGAGCTTCGCACGCGATGTCATCGAGGCGTCTCGCGATACGCTGGTGCTGGTCGACTTCTGGGCGCCCTGGTGCGGCCCGTGCAAGCAGCTGACGCCGATCCTGGAAAAAGTCGTGCGCAGCTACGGCGGTAAAGTCCGCCTCGTCAAAGTCAACGCTGACGAGCATCCCGCGCTGACGACACAGCTGCGCATTCAGTCGCTACCTACCGTTTACGCTTTCCGCGACGGCCGCCCGCTCGACGGCTTCATGGGCGCTCAACCCGAAAGCGCCATCCGCCAATTGATCGATCGGGCGCTTGGCGATGACGCCGAAGCCGATATCGCCGCCGTGCTTGCCGCTGCCGAGCAGGCGCGCGAAGCCGGCGACCTGCAAGCCGCAGCGGAGGCATACGCGGCCATTCTGCAGGAAGATCAGCAGCACGCCGCCGCATTGGCCGGCCTGGCGCAATGCTATCTGGCCAGCGGCGATACGGAGCGCGCCGAACAGATGATCGAGCTCGTTCCACCAGACAAGCGCAACCTTGCCGCCGTTCAGAGCGTCAAGGCTGCCCTCGAACTGGCGCACCTGGCTGGCGAAGCCGACAACACGGTGGAACTGGCGCGCGCTGTCGACGCCAATCCTGCCGACCATCAGTCGCGATTTGATCTCGCCGTCGGACTGGCTGCGCGGGGAAGCAAGGAAGATGCCCTCAACCACTTGCTTGAAATCGTGAAACGCCAGCGTACGTGGAACGAGGAAGCGGCCCGCAAGCAGCTCGTTCAATTGTTCGATGCCTGGGGGCCAAAGGATCCCTTGACGCTTGAGGGGCGCCGCAGGCTATCTTCGATCCTGTTTTCGTAGCTGGCGTGTGCCGGTTGATTTCAAGCCTGCCATAATGAGGTAGCCGAGTGGCCCGGATCGATCGCTATCGACGACCTTCCGATTTGCCGCCGCGGATCCCACTTTTTCCGTTGCGAGGCGCCATTCTGCTGCCGCGAGCCACGCTGCCGTTGAACGTGTTCGAGCCGCGCTATCTGGCGATGGTCGATGACGTGATGTCGGGAAGCCGCGTGATCGGCATCGTTCAGCCCTCGACCACCGACGATGCCGGAGAAAGCCCCGAAAACAAAGATGCAGCACTGCGCCAGGTCGGCTGCGCCGGGCGCGTGACGGCCTACCAGGAACTCGACGACGGCCGGCTGCTGATCACGATAACAGGCGTCGCGCGCTACAGCATCGTCGACGAAGCTGTGACCGCTGGTCCCTATCGTGTTGCCACCGTCAGTTACGATCGCTTCGCATCCGACTTCGATATCGGCCGCGGCGAAGAACAGGTTGACCGCACCAATCTCGTGCGCGTGTTGCGTGCTTATCTGGAACAGAACCGGCTGAAGGCCGACTGGACCGCGATAGAACGCGCGCCCAGCGAATATCTGATCAACGCCCTATGCGTCATGAGCCCGTACGGGCCTGAAGAAAAGCAGGCTCTTCTGGAGGCCGAGGATTTGAAACGCCGCGCCGAAGTGCTCATTGCACTGGCGGAAATGGAGCTTGCCTCCACTGGCGGCCCTGGCGGCACGCTGCAGTAGGGGAGACCGCCATGGCTGATGAGCGAGACCCCCCATCGTCGACTGAGAGGAAGCTGCTGGAATTTCTGGTCTGCCCGCTGACAAAGGGCCCCCTGGAATATGATGCGGCAACCCAGGAACTCATCAGCCGTAAGGCGAACCTCGCCTATCCCATTCGCAACGGCGTGCCGCTTCTCACGACGGAGGCCTCTCGGCAATTGACCGACTAGGATCGACGACGCGAAACGCGCGATTTGCGTCTGTTTCAGTAAAAAGCCGTGAATTATTAACCACGCATCTTCACGGATTCTAGACCGCGATATGGTGGACTTCGCCCTGGAATTTGTAGTGGGCGGGGTTCGCGTGGCCGACGTCAATCAAACGGATACCTCCGGCAGCGCCGTAGGCGACGCCGGGCCATTGCCTGCAGCGTCGCCTGGACAATCTGCCGAGAGCAGCAATTTGCTAGGGTTGTTCGCCGCCCAGTGGCCGACGATCGTAAGCTCGGTCGCGCTCACTGGCCTTTTCGCTATCGCCGTCGGTGCGACGGGAAGCGCTCTTACGACGATCGCGATCGTAAACGGCATTCTCGTTCTGGCTGTCGCTCTGCTGTCGTTTCCCTATTCGCGCCGTGAAACGCACGACCGGAAGATGGAGCAGTTGCAGGACCTGCAATGGGCGATCAGCGAAAACGAGGCACGCTACCGCGGCCTGCTGGACGAGCAATCGGAACTCATTCTCCGCCGCGACAGCTCCGATCGCTTGACCTTCATCAATCGCGCCTTCGCCCGCACGTTCGATCTCGATCCTGCTGAGGCCCTGGGCACCACTTTTCGCCCGACCATTATCGATAGCGACGGTAACGCCGCCATCGAACTGACGGGCCAACTCTACCGCCGCCGCAGCGTGGAGCTGGTCGTCACCAGCTCCGGGACGCGATGGATCGAGTGGGATGAACATGCCGTCCCCGGCAACACCAGCACGCCAGAGATCCAGAGCATCGGCCGCGACGTCACGACGGAACGGCTGGCGGCGCAGGAACTGAGCCGCGCCCGCGATCAGGCCGAGTCTGCGAACCGCGCCAAGTCGCGCTTTCTGGCTTCGATGAGTCATGAAATCCGCACGCCGATGAACGGTATCCTGGGCATGGCGGGGCTGCTGATCGACACGGAGCAAACTTCTGAACAGCAAACCTACACCAAGGCCATCGACCAATCGGCGCGCAACCTCGTTGCCCTGATCGACGAGATCCTGGATTTTTCCAAGATCGAAGCCGGCAAGCTGGTGCTTGCCACCGCGCCATTCTCGATCTCCGCCACGGTGCAAGCCGTCGTCGAACTGTTCGCCGCCAGCGCACAGCAAAAGGATCTGCAGATCGCCTGGTATGCTGATAGCGACGCCGACAGCACGCTGCTGGGCGACCAGGCCCGCGTCCGCCAAATCGTTCTCAATCTCGTCTCGAACGCGGTGAAGTTCACCGACAGCGGCGGCATCATCGTCAAGGTAAGACGCGCCGGCCGCATGACGCGCATTGATGTCGAAGATACCGGAATAGGCCTGTCGCAGACCGACCGGCAAAACCTGTTCGTAGAATTTGAACAGGCGGAATCCGCCATCCGCCGCCAGCACGGCGGCACCGGCCTCGGCCTGGCGATCTCGAAGAAGCTGGCACGCGCCATGGGCGGCGATATCTCGATCACTTCAACGCCCGGCAACGGCTCTGCCTTTAGCGTCAACCTGGACCTGCCGGTGCTTGCAGCAACCAGCATCGTCAAGGAACATGAGCCGACCAAGCCACTGCGCGTGCTATTGGCGTTCGATAAGGCCATCGAGCGCTTTGCAATGCTGAAGGCCCTGAACGCCCGCAACGTTTACGTCGAAGAAGTTGCCTTCGCCTCCGCCGAGCTGCATTTGGAACACGCCGCCCGCATCGGCCAGCCGTTCGATCGCATCATTGTCGACCTCGACGTCGATCCCACGCGCGCTGGCCAGCTGCTGCAACGGACTGTGGCTCTCGCAGTGCCCCGCGGCTTCGATGCCGCCAACGTCCGCGGCCTCGTCCTTGTCAGTGTCCTGTCCCGCCGCAATCTGGCTAGCTTCCGCAGCGAAGGCTTCGACGCCTATCTGGTGCGCCCTGTCCGCCCAGGCGCCTTGCTCGAGCACTTGGGCGCCATTCCCTCCCAGCAAGCCGCCGCGATCGATCACACCGATGGCCGGCCAAACGCCCTCCCGTTCGGCGCCGCGATGGCACCTTACGTCGCCAATCAGACCAAGCCCAACATCCTCGTGGCCGAGGACAACGGCATCAACGCTTTGCTCGCAACCCGCGTCCTGGAGAAATGCGGTTGCCAGGTCACTCTCGTCGTCAACGGCCGCGAGGCTGTTGAGGCCGCCGCACGCTCCTTGCAGCCGGGCGCCGATCGATACGACGTCATATTCATGGACATCTTCATGCCGGAGCTTGATGGTCTGGAAGCCGCCGGCGAGATCAACCGCCTGTTCACCGCTAGCCGCGGCTGCACGCCGCCCCCGATTGTCGCCCTCACGGCCAATGCCTTCGCCGAAGACCGCGAACGCTATCTTGCCGCCGGCATGGACGATTATCTGGCGAAACCCTTCGACCTAGCCGCACTGCAAGCCGTATTGGCCCGCTGGCTCGGCCGCGAGGAAGATCCAGCCGAACGCCTCCCCGCCGCCTGACGCCGGCTGCCGCGCCTTTCCTCCCCGCAGGACAGTCGCAAAATTGTCTCGGAATCATGATTAGTTCCGTCTGCCGGCTCACTGCGTCTCCATCCGATGCTATGACGCCGCCAAGCCGCGCGTGCAGCCATCAGGGACCATCTCGCATGCGCCGCTATTTGAGAGAACAGCCCGCACAGGGGGGAACTATGAAGGCTGCTGCGCGCCGTTTCGCAGGCCAGTTGAAACGCCGGGCTCTCAAGCCCGAGGCTCGAGGTCTCCTCGCGCTGGCCGCGTTGAACGTTCGCATGGCCGAGGCCGCCACCCTGCCATTCAAGCGTCGCAGCCAGCCGAAAATTTATGGCGCCATCGGCGATCTACGCGTGCAACTTGCCAAGTCGCGCAGTGACATCCAGCAAGCCCAGCGGCTGCGCTACGAAGTCTTCTACGAAGAGCGCAACGCCGTTCCTGGTGTGCTTGCCGGCATGCGCCGGCTGGATCAAGATCCCTACGATTCCCTCTGCGACCACCTGCTCGTCGTCGACACGGCGCAGCCCGGCAGCGACGCCGACGCCTGGACGAACCGCCGCCGCCCCAAAGTCGTGGGCACCTATCGTGTCCTGCGACAGGAGATGGCACAGCGCCGCCACGGCTTCTACACGCAGAGCGAATACGACATCGCGCCGCTTCTCGCTGCCAAGTCGCCGCGCTACCGCTTCATGGAACTCGGCCGCTCCTGCGTTCTGAAACCGTACCGCACGAAGCGATCCGTCGAACTGCTGTGGCACGGCTTGTGGACGTACATCCGCGAACACAAAGTCGATGTCATGATCGGCTGCGCCAGCTTCGAGGGCACGGACCCGCAAGCGCACGCCATGGCGTTGAGCTTCCTCTATCACCACGCGCTTGCCACGCCGGAATGGCGCTGCCGCGCGCACAGCCATCTCCACGTGCCGATGAACTTGATCCCAAAGGATCGAATCGACACCAAGGCCGCCCTCAAGGTGCTGCCGCCGCTCATCAAGGGCTATTTGCGCCTCGGCGCCATGGTCGGAGACGGCGCCGTCATCGACCGGCAGTTCAACACCACCGACGTCATGGTCATCCTACCGGTGGAAAAGATTGACCCGCGATATTTCGAGCATTTTGGCGCACCGGACGAAACCAAGAGCCGCGTTGCCCTGGATGCGCGCGATCCCTCCATCAAAGATACCGTCAACTAAGGGTCAGACCTCGGTCTGCCCCTGTCCACAACAGCAATGTGATCGATCAATGCTCCACAACAGCGTCTGACCGAGGTCAGACCCTAGATCCTGAAGCTGCCGCAATGCTTGGGACAAACTGGCCGTCCGCCGCCGTCGGATGACCCGAATCGGGCTACTCCAGACGCGAGGAGTTCAGTGTCCGAAAATGACCGCGCACATCCGCCAGCTACCTGCTGAAACCGTCAATCGCATCGCTGCCGGCGAAGTGATCGAGCGGCCGGCTAGCGTCGTCAAGGAACTGGTCGAGAATGCCATCGACGCCGGCGCGCGCGAGATCGACATCGTCACGGTCGCCGGCGGCCTGTCCCTCATCCGCGTCACAGACGACGGCCACGGCATGGACCGGGCCAACCTCAATCTCGCCGTCGAGCGCCACGCCACCTCGAAACTGCCGGCCGACGACTTGCTCGACATCCGCTCTCTCGGCTTTCGCGGCGAAGCACTGCCGTCGATCGGCTCGGTCGGCTACCTGTCGATCGCCTCGTGCCAGCACGGCGCGCGCGACGGCCTCGAAGTCATCGTCGATCGCGGCAGCAAGCAGCCGATCAAGCCTGCAGCGCTCAATGCCGGCTCTCGCGTCGAAGTGCGCGATCTGTTTTCCGCCACGCCCGCGCGCCTCAAGTTCCTGAAGTCCGAACGCTCCGAGAACATGGCCGTATCGGAAGTGGTGAAGCGCCTGGCGATGGCGCACCCCGAAGTCGGCTTCGCCTTGACGACGGGCGAACGCACGGGGCTGCGCCTACCGCGTGCTGATCTCAGCGGCGATGGGTTATTGCAGCGCCTGGGCCGCATCATGGGCCGCGAATTCATGGCGGATGCGTTGCCTATCGACGGCGAACGCGACGGCATCCGCGTGTCGGGCTTCGCAGGGCTGCCGACGCTGCACCGGCCTGATCCATCGCAGCAGTTCCTGTTCGTCAACACGCGGCCGGTGAAAGACAAGCTGTTGATCGGCGCTGTACGCGCAGCCTACGGCGACTTGATCCCCAAAGGCCGCTATCCGTTGCTCGCACTCTTCGTCGAGCTGTCCCCGCAGGAGGTGGACGTCAACGTTCACCCCGCCAAAGCCGAGGTGCGCTTCCGCGACGCCGGCCGTGTGCGGTCGTTGCTGATCGGCGCGCTGCGATTTGCCTTGGAGAACGCCGGCCACCGCGCAACGGCACGGGGTGGGACGCTGACGGTAGAAACCCTCGTCGCACGATCCGAGCCGCCCGCTGCGGCACCCTTTGCGTATCGTGCTACATCTCAGGCGGCCGCCAGTCACCTCCCGCGCGGCTTCTCCGACGCCATGCAGGCACCGTTTGCAGCCTTCGACGAACCCAGCGCGGATAGCTCGGCCGCTCAGGACGAGGTCGCACCTGACCTGCTCGATCATCCGCTGGGTGCCGCTCGCGCACAGCTGCACGAGACGTACATCGTCGCGCAGACGCGCGTGTCCGTCGTCATAGTCGACCAGCATGCCGCCCACGAGCGCCTCGTCTACGAACGCATGAAAAAGATGCTGAGCAACGGCGGCGTGGCGCGCCAGGGTCTGCTCATCCCCGCCATCGTCGACGTCGGCGACGAAGAAGCCGCAGCCCTGAACGACAAAGCCGATGAACTGGCTGAGCTGGGGCTTGTGCTGGAGGGTTTCGGCAACGGCGCCGTTGCCGTACGCGAAATGCCGGCCCTGCTCGGCGACACCGACATCGAAGGCCTCGTCAAAGATCTCGCCGCCGAAATCCTCGACAACGGCCAGGGCTTTGCGCTGCTGGACCGGCTGGAAGCCGTATGCTCGCGCATGGCCTGCCACGGCAGCGTTCGCGCCGGCCGCCGCCTGACACCGTCGGAGATGAATGCCCTGCTGCGCGAAATGGAAGCGACACCGTATTCCGGCCAGTGCAACCACGGCCGCCCTACTTACGTGGAACTCAAGCTCACGGACATCGAACGCCTGTTTGGTCGGCGCTAATCGTCAAATGTCGAAGCGCGCGAACACGACTTGCGTATCGCCGTACGCGCGCCGGTCAATCTCGGCGAAGCCTTGCGGCAGCCACACCGTTTCCGTCGCGCGCTCCTCCACCACCGCAATCGCGCCTGCCTTTAGCCAGCCACCCTCAATCAGCGCCTCCAGCGCCTTCTCTGCCAACCCCTGCCCATACGGCGGGTCGAGAAACGCCAGGTCGAACGGCTGGTGCGGTGCGGCCGGCCCGAGCGACGTCGCGTCGCGCCGGTAGATCTTCGTCACGCCCATCAGCCCCATCGCTTCGACGTTGCTGCGGATCAGCGCGCGTGCCTCCACCGCCTCCTCGACGAACAGGCAATACGCGGCCCCGCGTGACAGCGCCTCCAGGCCGAGTGCACCCGTCCCCGCAAACAAGTCAATGACGCGCGCACCCTCGACCTCGAGCCCTTCAACGCCGTGCAGCAGAATATTGAAGATCGACTCGCGCACGCGATCCGCCGTCGGCCGCAATCCGGCGTGCGACGGCGCCGCGATTGCACGCCCCCTGAAGCGGCCGCCGACGATGCGCATCTACGCGTCTCCGCCGCCGCGCTGCTGCTTTGACTTGGCAAAGCGTGCCTTGCGCTGTGCCTTCTCGTCCTCGATCGCCCCCGTCAGCCCAAACTGTTCGGCAACCTTGGCACCCAACTGATCGGCCAAGACTTTGCGGCGCACATGCTCCGCTTTACCCGGCTTCAACTCCGCCAACTGAAACGGCCCAAACGAGATGCGAATCAGCCGGTTCACTTCCAGGCCGAAGTGCGAGAGTACCTTGCGCACTTCGCGGTTCTTGCCCTCGCGGATGCCCACCGTGAGCCAGGCGTTGGCCCCCGAGACTTCGTCCAGCGTCGCCTCGACCGGTCCGTAGTGCACCCCTTCGATCACCACCCCGTCCTTGATCTTGTCCAGATCGGCCTGCGACACCCGCCCGCGCGCCCGCACACGGTATCGCCTGAGCCAACCCGTCGACGGCAGTTCCAGATGCCGCGCCAGCTCGCCGTCGTTCGTCAACAGCAGCAAGCCTTCCGTGTTGAAGTCGAGCCGCCCGATCGACACGACGCGCGGCAAGTCGGCCGGCAGGTTGTCGAAAACGGTCGGACGCCCCTGCGGATCGTTGTTCGTCGTCACCTCGCCCTTCGGCTTGTAATACCGCCACAGCTGCGACGGCTCCGGCCGGCCCATGGGCTGCCCATCCACCACGACGCGGTCCTTCGGCCCCACCTCGAACGCCGGCGTTTTCAGCAGCGCCCCGTTGACGCTGACCCGCCCATCTGCAATCCAGCGTTCTGCGTCACGGCGCGAGCACAGCCCTGCCCGCGCCATGGCCTTGGCAATGCGCATGCGTCCGTCATCGCGTTTGGCAGCGACAGCCGGAACGGGCTTGCCCTCGTGGCGAGCCGCTGGCTTATGCGGCTTGCTCTGCGCGGGCCGGACAGGCCGGCTGCTGGAACGCTCAGGTGGCTTGGTCGGCAGTTTCGGTTTCAAGTGATGTCTCTTCGATTGGGTGAATGGACGCCTTTATGACAGCACCGGACAGGATCGGCCACATGGACGTGGCCCTCGCCGAGGCCCGCGCTGCCGCAGCCCGCGGCGAAGTGCCGATTGGGGCCGTCATCGTATCGCCGGACGGCGCTATTGTGGCCCAGGCCGGCAACCGCACGCGCGAACTGTCCGACCCCACCGCGCATGCCGAAATCCTCGCCATCCGTGCCGCATGCGCCGCGGCCAGTTCAGAACGTCTGCCAGGCCACGATCTCTACGTCACGCTAGAACCATGCCCAATGTGCGCGGCCGCCATCTCCTTCGCCCGCATCCGCCGCCTGTATTGGGGCGCCTCAGACCCGAAAGGCGGCGGCGTGGAAAACGGCCCACGCGTGTTCGCGCATCCCACGTGCCATCACGCGCCGGAGCTGTACGGCGGTTTGGCCGACCAGGATGCCGCCGATTTGCTACGCGGCTTCTTCACGGATCGCCGGAGCTGACTAACTGCAATCTAACTCCGTCCCAACCTACGCTTGCGCCCGCGCTTTACCGAAGCCTCGGGCTGGGGCAGCGCGGCCGCCACGGGGGCAGCGACGGCCGCCAGCGTCTCGGCGCCAAGCACGCGTTTCAACTTCTGCCGCAGCGCGTCCTTGGCGGGCTGGGCCGCTTCCAGGATGCGATCGAGCTTGCGGAAATCCAGCACGTGAAACGCGTCGACTGCGACGTTGATGTAGATATGTGGCTGCAGCCACTTCAACTTCTCTCGCACGATTGAATGCTGCAGAATCTGCGACGACGCCACGATCGCCTCAATGGCACCCGGTGTGGACTTGTCCTCGGGCACGCGCTTGGCGCCGGACACATCGATTGCGACCGTCACATCGGCCTCGCCCATCACCAGGTCGAACGGCAGTGGATTGACGAGCCCGCCATCCATCAGCACGTGCTCGCCGCTCAGGACTGGAGAGAAGATCACCGGCAGCGCCATGCTGGCGGCAATGGCCGGCAACAGCGCACCGCGGCTGAACACCACCTGCTCCTGCGTGAAGAAGTCGGACGCCACGACGCGCAACGGAATGTCGAGCTGAGCGAAATCCTTCGCCAGCCGAGACGGCATGACAAGTTCCAGCAGCGCCTCGGGCTTCAAGAGTGACGATCGGCGCGGCACCAGACCAAGCATCTTTTGCACCGGATCGCTGCGCGCGAGAAACAGCTGGCGCACGATGTCGAAGCGCTGGCGCAGGGCGTCTTCCGTAATGGCGCGGATTTCAGCAGCGGAAAGACCTGAAGCATACGCCGCGCCGAAAATGGCGCCGATCGACGTGCCCGCGATCAGCTTCGGCTTGATGCCGAGTTCGTCGAACACCTCCAGCATCAGGATGTGCGACAGGCCACGCGCGCCACCACCGCCCAGCGCCAATGCAATCGTCGGCGCCTTTACCGGACGCCCGGCGGTCTTGCCGTCAGCAGATTTGGACACCTGGTGTGCTTCCGGACGAAGGGTGAAACGGTTTTCCGAAAAGAAGCACGACAAGACAGGAAGCGCATCCCAGAAAACGGCGGCATCTGGGGAGTGTTTTCATGCGGCCGTGGCACCAGTGTGATGCCACGGCCGGGAGTCTTTGGTTCAAGCCAGCTTGAACGGCATGTCCTTGCCGGCAAACACAGCGTCAACGTTGTCCAGCGCCTCGTAGCCCATCTGATTGCGCGCCTCGATGGCGGCCGAGCCCAGATGCGGGAACAGGAAGGTGTTGGGCAGATCGTAATAGCCCTCGTTGATCTTCGGCTCGCCCGCGAACACGTCGAGCCCGGCATAGGCCAGGCGCCCCGACTTCAATGCCGCGATCAGGTCTTCGTCCTTGACTAGGTCGCCACGCGCCGTGTTCACGACGATGGCGCCTTCCGGCAGCTTGTTGATCGTCGCCGTGTTGAAGAAATACCGTGTCTCAGGCGTCGACGGCGCATTGATCGAGAAGAACTCGGAGACCGACAGCAGGCTGTCCAGCGTCTCGTGGAAGATCGCGCCCTTCTCCTTGTCGGCCGGCTGACGCACGATGTCGTGGTAGTGGATTTCCATGTCGAAGCCACGCGCACGCTGGGCGAGCGCCTGGCCGATTTTGCCGAAGCCGTAGATGCCGAGCTTCTTGCCGTCCAGGCGGCGGCCGACGAGTTGCAGCGGCGCCCAGCCGGGCCATTCCCGCGCGCGGATCATGCGCTCGCCTTCCGAAGCCCGGCGGGCCGAACCCAACAACAGCAGCATGCCGATTTCGGCGGTCGCCACCGTCACGCCATGAGGCGCATTGCCGACCGGCAGCCCTCTGGCCTTGGCGGCCTCCAGGTCGATGTGATCAAAACCGATGGAAAAGGTAGACAGCGCCTTAACGTTAGCCGGCAGCGCTTCAATCACCTCTTTACGCATCTTGTCGGTGATGGTGATCAAAACCGCGTCCACATGTTTCGATTGGGCGACGATCTCGTCCGTCGTCATCTGGTGATCGTCCTGCGCCTGCAGCACCTCGTAAGTCGCGTTGGCGCGGGCTTCTACGGCGGCCGGCAGCCTCCGGGTGATGAGCAGACGCTTCTTCATGACGGACGTTCTCCCTACGATCTTAAACTTTTGTCTAATACCGCGATCCATGCCGCAAGCAACGCGCCCTGACAAGAGACGAACGTCAGCCAAGGCGCCGCAGCAAGGTCGGCACACCCCTTAACGGCCCGTTGAGGAATAAAACTTATCTTTCCGTTACACTTCAGCGGGACACTGAACGAATGCTACCGCGCCGCGACAAAAGGGAAACCACGCGCTCCCTGATGGGAGAGTATGCCGCTTTGGTCGGCGACGCCGTGCTGCGCCAGCGCGCCCGGATTGCGGAGCAGGATGCCCGCGTCCAGTCGGAATTGGTTAACAAAATCCGCTCCGAATTCCTCGCGAATATGAGCCACGAGCTGCGCACGCCGCTAAACACGGTGATGGGCTTCTCGAAGATGATGATGACGCACGACACGCGGCCGCTCAAAGATCATGAAATCATCGAGTACGCCGGCATCATCCACGAGGCAGCGAGCCATCTGCTGTCCGTCATCAACGACATACTCGACATTTCGAAAATCCAGGCCGGCCGCTTCGTGCTCGATCAGCGCGATGTCGAACTTGATGAGATCCTGCGCACTTGCATTCTGTCGTTCCGCCCCTTGGCGACCCAGGCCGGTCTGACATTGGTCGAGGAAATCGCCGGCGACCTGCGTCCGACCCGCGGCGACCCGGGCAAGCTCAATCAGGTCTTCAACAACATCTTGTCCAACGCCATCAAGTTCACGCCGCACGGCGGCACAGTGACGTTGAGCGCGACCAACCTGATGCCCGACCGCGTATCAGTCACGATCCGCGACACGGGCATCGGCATGAATGCCGAAGACATTGCGGTCGCCATGACGCCGTTCGGCCAGGTCGACGGCAGCCGCACCCGCTGGCGCGAAGGGACGGGCTTGGGCCTGCCTATCGCTCACTCGCTGACACAGATGCACGAAGGCGAAATCAACATTCGAAGCAAACCAGGTGCCGGCACCGAGGTCACCGTCCTGCTGCCGTCATCGACACGCATCTCCCTGGCCGAAGCGCGCGAGACGCTGATGGCCCAAACTGGCGCCTGAGAACCAACACCATGCACAGCCTCTCCAGTTCCTCCACCCTTAGCCCCAGCGATCCTTCGATCGGACGCATCGTTTCCGTCGCGGGTGCCAAGGCGATCGTCATGCTGGATCACACGTCGGCGGGAGCCGTCGAGCGCCCTGAGATGGGGATGCTGCTCGCGATAGAAGCCTCCCGCTCGGTCGTCATCGCCATTATTTCCGCACTGAGCATCCCAGTGCCGTCGCAGCGCGAAAGCGAGAGCGAGTTCTGGGTCGCGGAATTGAGCCTCGTAGGCGAACTGCGGGCATCGGGTGCAGACCTCGAACCCAAATTCTCGCGCGGCACGACCAGCTATCCGGCCCTGGGTGATCGTGTGCGCATGGCAACGCACGCTGAATTGAAGATCGCTTTCAGCCCGCGCGACGGCTCCGGCGTTCGGGTCGGCACCCTGCGCCAGGACGAAACGATTGCCGTCAACGTCAACGTCGACGAATTGCTGGGCAAGCATTTCGCCGTCCTGGGTTCGACAGGCACCGGCAAGTCCTGCACCACCGCGCTCATCCTGCGTGCCATTCTTGCACGGAATCACGCAGCACACATGCTGCTGATCGACCCTCACAACGAATACGCTACGGCGTTTTCCGGCCTGTCCGAAGTTATTTCGCCCAGCAACCTGCAGCTGCCGCTGTGGCTGTTGAACTTCGAGGAAACCACCGAGATTTTCGTGCCCGACAAAGACCGCAAGGTCGAGATCGAAATTCTGGCCGATCTGATCCCCATCGCCAAATCGCGATTTGCGGCGGGGCGTGCCGCCGCCGATGGCAATCGCCTGCGGCGCAACGGGTCCGAGATTGGCCGTTGCTCGGTCGACGCACCGCTTCCTTATCGCGTCTCCGATCTCTTGACGCTGATCGACGAACGCATGGGCCGCCTGGAGAACAAGCGCGAGTTGCATCCCTATCGCCAGCTCAAGCAGCGCATCGAATCCATCTCGCTCGACAGCCGCTATACCTTCCTGTTCAGCTCGCTCACTGTTACCGACGACATGGCCCAGGTACTGGGACGCATCTTCCGCGTGCCGCTGCACGACAGGCCGCTCACCATTCTGGAACTGACGGGCCTGCCCAGCGAAGTCGTCAACGTTGTCGTGGCGGTGCTGTGCCGCCTGACGTTCGAATTTGCATTGTGGAGCGACGGCAAGGTTCCCATTACGCTCGTTTGCGAAGAGGCGCACCGCTACGTGCCGGCAAACCCTGCCCTCGGCTTCGAGCCGTGTAAGCGCGCGATTGCCAAGATCGCGAAGGAAGGACGCAAGTATGGCGCCTCCCTGTGCATCATTACGCAGCGTCCTGCCGAGATCGATCCGACGATCCTGTCTCAGTGCAACACCGTTTTCGCGCTACGCCTGTCGAACGACCGCGACCAGGAAATCGTGTCGTCCGCAATATCCGACACCAGCCTTGGCCTGCTCGAGTTCCTCCCCGCTCTTGGCCAGCGCGAGGCGCTCGCGTTCGGCGACGGCATCCCCCTGCCGGTCCGCCTGCTGTTCGATGAGCTGCCCGCCGACGCCTTGCCGCGTTCGACGACAGCGAAGTTCTCCGAACGCTGGCAGAACAGCCGGCTCGACGAGCAATTCCTGCTTCACGTCATCGATCGTTGGCGCGCGTCGAGCACCGTTCAGCCGTCGGTCGGACAGGATAACGTTCTTGATGTCACCAACGACATGGTTGCCGACTTGATGACTGCTGATCAGGCGATGGCTGCGGCCGCACGCCTGACACAGCGCCCCTATTCAGGCGAACCGACGTCTCAGGCTGCCGCTGCGACCGCGCGCCTGCAGGTATCCCTGCAGCAGGATTCGGCATCCGCCAACGCCACGCGGGCGGCAACGTCTCACGTCAGCCTGCGCGAGCGGCTCCTGCGCCCCAGTCCCACCATCAAAATACGCTGATGGCTCAAGAAACAGCCGCAGCGATCCGATGACGGAGGTCGTGTCGCCGCGGCGTCAACGAGCGGATTTCGGGTCTTCCAATCTCTACGCCGTCGCTACTGCAGGCCGCGAGAGCCTTGGCACTCACGCTTAACCCTTGGGTCTGTTTCCTAGGGGCCACAACGCTGCCGCTCCGCCATCGACAGCCAAAAAATCCACTTGCCGCCCCGGCATTCCCGCGCTAACGGATATTATAACATACTATCCAAACCAAGCCACGACCAGACAGGTTTCGCCCTTCACGAGGTTTCATGACACGCATCTCTTCCAGTGCCGCTGCCCTCGCAATCGCTGCTACGGGAGGAGCGTTACTCACCGGCCTCAGCACTGCGCAGCATGCCTGGGCGCAAGATGCGACCCCCCTGCCCGAGATCGTAGTGACCAGCCCCAGTCCGGTTGTCAAAAAACACAAGAAGCCAACTGCGGCCGCAAAAGCGGCGTCGAAGAAGGCCACCGCGACCCCAGCGGGACCCGACCCGTTGCCCGCTCCCGCCAGCGCACACATCGATGCCGCAGCCGGCACTCCGATCGTTGCAGACGACGCCTTCGTGCCGATCACCGTCGTGACGGAGCGAGACATCCAGGCGCAATCCGGCGCCACACTCACCGACAGCCTGCAACACCGCCCCGGCATCACCGGCTCGTCATTCGCCCCCGGCGCCAATCGCCCGGTCATCCGTGGGCTCGATAACTATCGCGTCCGCGTGCAGGAAAATGGCATCGGCACCCACGATGTCTCGGCCCTGTCGGAAGACCACGCGGTTCCCGTGGACCCGTTCGCGGCCGAACGCATCGAAGTCGTCCGCGGCCCTGCCACACTGCGCTACGGCTCGCAGGCAATCGGCGGTGTCGTCAGCGTTGAAAACGATCGTATCCCCTCGTTCATCCCGCCGCGCGGATACACGGCCGAGATAATGGGCGGCCTGAATTCCGTCGACGATGGCCGCGACGGCGCCTTCAAGGTGACATCTGGCGCCGGCCCCGTTGCCTTCCACGCCGACGGCTTTGCCCGCCGCAGCGACGACTACGACACCCCGGACGGCCGCCAGCGCAATTCGTTCGTTGACAGCCAGGGCGGCGCAATCGGCGGCTCGCTTGTTGGCCCCCGTGGCTTCGTCGGCGTCTCGCTGGCCCGCATCGAGAGCCTGTACGGCATCCCCGGCGGAGACGTCTCCGCCGATCCTCGCATCGACATGGAACAGGATAAGATCAACGCCAAGGGCGAGTGGCACGTTCATGACTCCGGCATCGAGGCGCTGCGCTTCTGGTTCGGTGCCTCTGACTACGCCCACAACGAACTCGCGACCGAAGACGGCGCAGAGTTCATCGGCTCGCGCTTCACCAACAAGGAACAGGAAGGCCGCCTGGAACTGCAGCACATGCCGGTTGCAACGTCGCTCGGCGAACTGAGCGGCGCAGTAGGCGCACAGTGGGGGCATCGCAACATCCGCGGCCAAAGCTTCGAAGGCGAGAGCCTGCTTGAGCCGGCGGAAACCGACAGCATCGCCGCCTTCATCTTCGAAGAACTGCAGCTGAACCAGAAGCTGCGGCTTCAGGCGGCCGCGCGCATCGAGCACAATCGCGTCACCGGTATCGGCATCGAAGATCCGCTCGGCCTCACGCCCGTGCCGACGGCGCAAGATCGCAGCTTCGATCCGTTCGGCACCAGCCTCGGCCTTTTGTACGAGCTACCGATGAACACCGTCGCGCGCCTCACCGGCCAATACGTCGAGCGCGCGCCCGACGCCGCCGAACTCTTCTCCAAAGGCGTCCACGAAGCCACCGGCACGTTCGAGATCGGCAACCCGGATCTCGCTGTGGAGAAAGCAAGCACCATAGAAATCGGCCTGAAGCGGGCAACGGGCAGTTTGCGCTTCGACGCTTCCGCCTACTACACGCAGTACGATGACTTCATCTTCAAGCAGCTGACGGGCGTCTTCTGCGGCGACACCAGCTGCGGCCCCGCCGAGGATGAACTGAAGCAGCTGGTGTTCAGCCAGCGCGACGCGACGTTCTACGGCGCGGAACTGGCAGCGCAATACGATGTGGCGCGTGTCTGGCACGGCTTGTGGGGCATCGACGGTCAATACGACTTCGTCCGCGCCGAGTTCGACAACGGCGAGAACGTGCCGCGCATTCCGCCTCACAGGCTCGGCGGCGGCATCTTCTACCGCGACGCAAACTGGTTCGCGCGCGTCGGCGTCTTGCACGCTTTCGACCAGGATGACATCGGCCTCAACGAGACGGAAACGAAAGGCTACACGTTGCTGTCAGCCGAAGTCAGTTACACGACGCGGCTGCAGCCGAACGCTCTCGGCGCGCCGCAGCTGACAGTCGGCCTGAAAGGCGAAAACCTCGGCAACGACGAGGTTCGCAATCACGTGTCGTTCAAGAAAGACGAAGTGCTTGAACCCGGCGCCAGCGTGCGCCTGTTCGGCAGCGTGAAGCTCAACTAGCCGCAGCGATGTTCGGCCGGTTGCGGCCGAACAATCCCGCGCGGCCTTCGACGGCGAATACAGCCAGCCCCGCCAGTGCACTGCAGGCCAGGAACCCGGCTGCGAGCGGCAGCACAGTGCCATCGAACATATGCCCGACGAGGCCGCCGATAACGGCGCCGGCGCCCGTCGAGTAAAATCCGATGATCGACGAGGCCATCCCCGCCTGGCTTCCCTGCGGCTCCATGGCCAGCGCATTAAAGTTCGGCGCGACGAGACCGAAGCAGAAGAAGCAGACCGCCACCAGGACGCAGAACAGCCAGAGCGGCAAGGCACCGGCCAGCGTCGCCGCGACCAGAACGAATGCCGACGCCGTGCTGCCGCACAGCGCTGCGTGCGAAACGAACCGCATTCCGAGATTGCCGACGAGCTGAGCATTCGCGAACGACGCCAGCGCCATGACCGATGCTATCGCGCCGAACACGACCGGAAACAACGCACCGAGATTGAAGATGTCGACGAAGACCTGCTGTGAGCTGGCGATGTAGCCCATCAGGCAGCCAAACATGAAGCCGCTGCCCAGCATGTAGCCCACGGTCTGCGGTACCGACAGCACCGCCTTGGCGGACTCGAGCAACGAGACGCCCCCTTCATCGCCCGGCAGCGAGACCCGCGTCTCCGGCAGGCGCCACGCCGTCCAAGCCGCGGCCAACACGCCGAACACAAGCAGCGCATCGAGCGGCGTGCGCCAATTTCCAGCTGTCATCATCAACTGTCCTAGCGCCGGCGCCAGCACGGGGATGACGATGAAGACCATCATTGCCAGCGACATGACGCGTGCCATCTGCCGCCCGGTGAAAAGGTCGCGCACGATGGCGATGCTCATCACGCGCGGCGACGCAGCACCGATCCCCTGCAACGCTCGCGCTAACAGTAGCGTCGCGAAGGTGGGCGCCACCAGCGCGGCAAGCGACCCGGCAATGAACAATCCGAAGCCGATCAACAGCACCGGCTTGCGACCCCAGCGATCCGACAGCGGGCCATAGACGATCTGACCGGCTGCAAAGCCGAGCACGTAGACGATGATGACGTTCTGCCGCTCGTTCTCGCTGGTGACGCCCAGCGCCTCGCCAATCTGCGGCAACGCCGGCAGCATGATGTCGATCGACAGCGCCGTCAGCGCCATCATCGAGGCGATCAGCGCCACGAATTCCACGAACGGCAGCGTCAGCCGCGGCGGTACCACTCCGGACGCAGCGCGCACGGCATCATTGTCTTGGATGTTCATCGCGTCTCTCTGCTGGCGGCGCAAGGCAGCGCGCCTTTGCCCAGCGTAAGTTCCGCTTAATAGAACAGGCTCGAGACGCTCTCTTCGCGGGATGTACGCACAATGGCCTCGCCGATCAAGGCGCCGATCGACAGCACGCGAATGTTGCGCGCGGCCTTGATGGCCTCCGTCGGCAGGATCGAATCCGTGATCACCAGCGACTTCAGCCGTGAATTCTGGATACGGCTGACCGCCCCACCCGACAGCACACCGTGCGTAATGTAGGCCATCACTTCCGTCGCGCCGTTCTTCAAGAGCGCCTCAGCCGCATTCACCAGCGTGCCGCCGGAATCGATGATGTCGTCGATGAGGATGCAGCGCTTGCCCGTCACGTCACCGATGACGTTCATGACTTCGCTCTCGCCCGGCTTTTCACGCCGCTTGTCGCAGATCGCGATCGGCGCTTCGATGCGCTTGGCCAGAGCTCGCGCGCGCACCACGCCGCCGACGTCGGGCGAGACGACCATGAGGTTGTCGCCCTTGTACGTTTCGTGAATGTCGCGCGCGATAATCGGCGCAGCAAATAGGTTGTCGGTCGGGATGTCGAAGAAGCCTTGGATCTGGCCCGCGTGCAGGTCCAGCGTCAGCACGCGATCGGCGCCGGCGCGCGTAATCAGGTTGGCCACAAGCTTTGCCGAGATTGGCGTACGCGGCCCCGGCTTGCGGTCCTGGCGCGCATAGCCGTAGTAGGGGATGACGGCCGTGATCCGGCCGGCAGAGGCCCGCTTGGCCGCATCGATCAGGATCAGCAGCTCCATCAGGTTGTCGTTCGCAGGGAACGACGTCGACTGCACCACGAAGAGATCCTGGCCGCGCACGTTCTCCTGGATCTCGACGAAGATCTCCATGTCGGCGAAGCGCTTCACCTGGCTCTTGGCCAGCGGCACGTTGAGGTGGGCGCAGATCGCTTCCGCCAATGGGCGGTTCGAGTTGCCGGCAACCACTTTGAGACGCGGCCCAGCACGGCCGCCACTATCGCGCGCATCGTAGGACATGGGGCCGCTCCCGACGGGGCCATTGTGACGTGGCGCGCTCATAGCAAGCCGTCACAAATGTGTAAACCGCCCAACAGACGTTTGACGTTAACAAAGCATCGAATGCATGCGCACTAAGCCCCTGATGCAACGCTGAATCGAAGCGCACCGATTTCGCGATGATACGCCCGGCCCGCAACGGCTGCAGCAAAAGCAAAAGGGCCAGACTTTCGCCCGGCCCTATTGAGATCCGTTCAGGTAGCGCTGTTTACCCGGCCTTCGCCTGGCGCACCTGGCTGGGCAGCAATTCGACGATGCGCTTAACGGCAGCTTCGGCCACCATGTCTGCGATCTTACCCCACGGCCCGTCGAGCGAACCGGCGACAATATTGTTCTTCTGCGAAACCGTACCAAGCTTCTTGCCGGTCGGATCCTTCACCTGCCACTCGATCTCGATGGCTTGCTTGCCGTTCGTGATCTGGCCGACGGTCACCTTGCCCTCGACCTTATAGGCTTGGCCGCCACCCGGTGTCAGCGTCACGCCGTTCTTGGTCAACTCCCGCTGAATGGCATTCGTCAGCTCGAGGCTGCCACCACCCGGCGCGCCCGTTACTGTCGGCACCATCGCCGAGATCGCACCCTCGCGCCCGATGCTGCCCGTCGCCGTCGGCGGGGTTGCCGGCAGCGGCGCCGTAGCCGTCTGCTGCGGCGGCGCCGCGCCGGCCGGCGGCACAGCCGCCATCGGGATGTTGCCGTTGTTGGGGGCTGCCGAGCCCGATGTCGGAGGCGCACCAACCGCTGACGGCGGCGGCGTGGATGGAGCCACCGTGGGCAGCCACGTCGACAGGTTCGTCGCGGTCTTCGAAGCGATCTTCTCGCCCACCTGCGGCGTCACGCTGGTCCAGGGATCGCGCCCCGAAGCCGTATCGACCAGTTCCTCGCCCGCGATGCGGTTAAGGCGCTTGCCCGTCGGATCAGTGACATCCCAGACGTACGAAATGCTGGTCTTATTGCCCTTCTTCGACGACAGGAAGTATCCGCGCAGCGTATACTCGCTCTTGTCGGTCGTGTTCTTGGCAACGGTGATCTTCTGCTGCTCAATGGCGGAAACCATCTGGCCGTGCAGAGATTTTGCAATCGTTTCAGACGGACCGAACACGGGCGCAACGGCGATCTTGGCCGGCGCAACCGCAGCCGGTACCTGCGCCGCAATCGACGTGCCGTCGGACGATGCCGACGACGAAGACCCGCCAAACAGGGACGCCCCGGTCTCGCAGCCGCCAAGGCCGATACCCAACCCTGTAATCAATGCCGCGAGAAGCGCCTTTTTGCGAACGCCCCACGCCGCAGCAGCATCAATGGTCGTCACAGTGACGCCCCCCTATAATGACCCGCTGATCTTCCGGCGGCCGGCGTACTAACTTTGCGGCCTCAAAACTACAAACACGATCCGGTACACAATGGGACTCGTCTAGCCATTGGCACACACAGCGTCCAGACGTATTCAGGACAAAACTGATGACAGAGCTAATTTGGTCACGACCCTTTACAGCGATATCTGTGGATTTTGCAGTTAAGTCACAACAATGGCAGAGATTTGGCGCCCGTAGTCTGGCTCGGCTCTGTGTGTTGCCCGCCGGAAACTGAACAGCAGCGATTCGTGGTCATACGTACACAGCGATTGCCGCTCGATGTTCTTTATTCCGGCCCGCTTTAGTCGCGCCTCCACGTATCCCGGCAGATCGAAGTGCGCCTTGGAACTGCGCCCCATGGGGGCAAAAAACCCAAGACTTTCCTCATCTTCTGCGGAAACCGCGGCTTGGAAATCTGGCCCGACTTCATACGCCGGCTGATTGATCGTCGGCCCGATGGCAGCGGCGATCCGGCTCCGGTCAGCCCCTAGCTGCTCCATTGCGGCAATCGCGGCCTCGATCACGCCCGCGGCCGCCCCGCGCCAGCCGGCATGGGCGGCGCCCACCACGCCAGCCTCCCCATCGGCCAAAAGTACGGGCGTGCAGTCCGCCGTTAAGACCCCGATCGCCAGGCCGCGTGTGCGCGTAACGACGGCATCCGCCTTGGGCAATGAGTCCCGGGGGATTGCCTGATCGACAGCGAGGGCCGTGGCCGAATGCACCTGATACAGCGTCACCACGTCCGGCGCCCCGGCCCCGAGGTGACGGGCCACGCGCGCCCGGTTCTCCAGCACCCGTGCCGTATCGTCTTTCGAGCCCACGCCGCAATTCAATCCTGCGTACAGTCCCTCGGAGACACCACCCGCACGGGTGAAAAACCCATGCCGGATGCCGCGCACGCCCGCGAGGTTTGCAGCCTCAATCGGCTTGACTGCATCCGGCACCTTGATCTCATCAGTCATGCTGAGCCCCTCTGCGCGTCGTGAACCGGAAAGCCGGGCAGCGGCGGCAGCTGCGCACTGCGCAAGCCCACCGCTTTGAAGCGCGTGCCCATTCCGTTGGGCGCCATCAAGCGCGCCACGCCCGCTTCGATCATACCGGCCTGCGCCGGATTGGCCGACATCAGCCGCGACGCACGCTCTATCACGCCCAGCGCGCCCAGGAATTCAGCCTGTGGCACAACACCGTCGACGCCGAGGCCACCATCGCGCGCACGTTTCACCAGCGCACTGAAATCCACTTGCGCGGTCACGTCCGTTTCGCCGGGCGCATCGAACGGCGGCACGTACTTATGCTGGCGCACGCCCTGCAAAGTATCGCCCGTGAACGGCACATCGCTTCCATAGTCGATCCAGAGCGACGCCATCGGTCCTGCTTGCGCGTACTGCACCAGCAGATCGGCGACGTGGTCCTGGGCTTCGGAAAACTCGCGGACGTCACCATCGCGCACGCTGTCATCAACTGCGTGCCCACTGGGCCGCCCCTCGACGAACGCGAAGCCATCAGCCGCGTCGAGCCCCACTTCGCGCCAGTGCCACACACCATCGCGCGCAATGACCTGCTCGATCGGCAACGCATCCAGAAACTCGTTGCCGATCACGATCACAGGTTCGCCGCCAAACGTTTCGGCACCCGGCCAGTCATCGTGCCACGCGATGCCGGCCTCCCCGCCAAGCCGCTCACGCTGCGCGCGCTTCAAGGTGGCATTGATTTCGACGAGGTGGACCTGAAGCGACGTGCGGTATTCCGGGACCGCTTTGGCACTCCGCAGCGCGTCCACCATCAGCGTGCCGCGACCCGGCCCGAATTCGACGAGATGCAGCCGCGCCGGTTCGCCCATCTGCTGCCAGACGACAGCGCACCACAACCCGATCAATTCGCCGAACACCTGCGAAATTTCCGGCGCCGTGATGAAGTCTCCCGCCGCACCAACGGCGGCCTGCCGCGTGTAGTATCCATAGGTCTCATGAAACAGGCAGTCGCTCATGAACTGCGACACGGACATGGGTCCGTATGCCCCGATCTGCTCTTTAAGCAGCTGTCCAAGCGGAGTTTCGAGTGGCGTCTCGCCGGCGTCCGCCGTCATGCCACAGCAGGCTTCTGCACGCGCCACAACAGATAGATCCCGATCAGCACCATCGGCACGCAGTAGAACTGCCCAGCCGTAAACGGTCCGACGTTGAGGAAATGACCGGCATTCGGCTCGCGGAAGAACTCACCGATGATACGCGCGATGCCATAGCCTGCGAGAAAGACGCCGCTGACGATCCCCGGCGACTTCAGCGCTTCCCGATGATGCGTCAGGAACCGCAGCACCAGGAATAGGATCAGCCCTTCCAGCGCCGCCTCGTAGAGTTGGCTCGGATGCCGCGTCGCCGGCTCCACAGCCGAATGCAGCTTGATGGCATCCGGAAACACCATCGCCCACGGCGCGTCGCTCTGGCGGCCGAACAGCTCGCCGTTGATGAAGTTTGCCACACGGCCGAAAAACAGTCCGATCGGCACAGCGGCCGCGCAAAGGTCGCCCGTACTCAACAGGTTGACGCCATAGTTGCGCGAAAAAAGCCAAATCGCAGCGATCGTGCCCACCAGCGCGCCGTGAAAGGCCATTCCCCCGCGGTGGATCATCAGGATCTGCATGGGATCGGCCAGATAGGTCTCGGGCTGCCACAGCAGGATGTAGCCGAGCCGCCCGCCAAGAATGACACCGGCCGTCATATACAAAAGCAGGTCGTCCACCTTGGCCACCGCGAACGGCGGCGTGTCGTTGCGCCAGAGGCGCGGCGTCGCCAGCAGCTTGCGGATGTACAGCCAGCCCAGGATCAGCCCAGCCACGTAGGCTAGGCCGTACCATTTGATGTCGATGGGCCCGTATCCCAGAACCGGCCCGAGTGAGATGGCGACGGGATCGAAATTCGGGAAGGGAATTGCAAGTACGGACATGGAGCGCCCTAAGCTGTTGAAGCGCCGCGACGTTGTCGGCAGCCGGTCCGGCATGTCAACACGCCAAATGCACCGCGGCGCCTTGAACCTGAGCGGGCGCCAGCCCATAGTCCTGTAAACAAAAGGGATCCCCATGACACAGACGTCAAACCGCCTGCTGGACGAGTTCGCCAAACTGATGACCGATGCAGCGGGCGCGGCCCAGGGCGTGAAGAAGGAAATCGACACCCTCGTGAAGACGCAGGGCGAGCGCATCCTGAAAGACATGGACGTCGTTCGCCGTGAGGAATTCGAGGTTGTGAAGGCCATGGCCGAGAAGGCCCGCGCCGAAAACGAGCGCCTGGAAGCCCGGCTCGTAGTTCTCGAGGCCCAACTCTCGGCGAACAAGGGCGCGCTTTAGGGGCTTCCCCCGTATGACGTCCCTGCAAGATTCGCTGAAGTGGAACCTGCTTTCCATAAATGCGAGTGCGCAAATGTGACGCCGGCATATGATCGGCGTCTTTTCCCCATCAGCGCACAAAAACCAGCGAAAATTGTCCAATCCCCAACGGCTTGACGACATTGCCCGTGGACAAGGACCGGCCTGGGTTGCGACTCGTGCCGCGCTCTGTTTTCGTCCAAACCGTTCAGATTGCTGCTTCGGTCGATGGCGCAGCGAAATCCGCAGACAAATGCGGACCCAGCTGGAAGGGGGGCCTTTCATCGACCGGCAAAGCAGCGCGTCGCGTTTCCAAATCAATGAGATCGCCGGCTGCGTGTCGTGTGCGCGCGCCAGGTAACGGTGCTGAGGGAAAATAATGGCTACTGCTGAAGGCGGCTATACGCGCGTCACGAACCCCATCGACCTGATCGAACAGATGGCTGTCGACCATGACTGGCCTGCCGACCGATCCAGCGACGATGAGCTGACGCTGGTCGTCTCAGGCAGCTGGACCGACTACCACGTGTCGCTGAACTGGCGCGACGACCTGGAGGCTCTGCATCTTGCCTGTGCCTTCGACTTCCGCGTTCCTGATACGCGCTTGACGGAAATGTACCGCCTCATCGCCCAGATCAACGAGCAGCTTTGGCTCGGCCATTTCGATCTGTGGACGCAGGAAGGGCTCATCATGTATCGCCACGGGCTGCTTCTGAACGGCGCGGTCGCTACCCCGCAGCAGTGCGACGCGATGTTGAAAGCCTCGCTGGAAGCCTGCGAACGCTACTATCAGGCCTTCCAGTTTGTCGTTTGGGCGGGTAAGGAAAGTCGGGAGGCGCTCGTGTCTGCGATGTTCCAGACTGAGGGCCAAGCCTGAGCCCGCGACGCCGCATTCGCAGCGATCGCCATTTGTTCGGACGAGCCCTATGACGATCGCGCTGCCTGGCCCCCTCGTACTGGCCGGAATCGGCAAGATGGGCAGCGCCCTGTTGTCGGGGTTGCTGGAAAAGGGCCTCGATCCGGCGCAGGTTTTCGTACAAGACCCGGCGCCGACGCCGGCCATGTCCGATCAGCTGGCGCGACAGGGCATCGCGGTCTCGGCACTGGTTGAAACCTTGCCTGCCGCGCCGTCGGTGATCCTGGCAGCCGTCAAGCCGCAGGTGATGGACGCCGTCTTCCCGCCGCTGGCCCAACTGGCAGGCCCCGACACGCTCATTCTCTCGATCGCCGCGGGCCGCACGATCGAAAGCTTCGCGCGCCACCTTCCGCCTGGCGCCGCCGTTATTCGTTCCATGCCCAACACGCCGGCTGCCATCGGCCGCGGCATCACCGTTTGCGTCGCCAACGCCGCCGTAACGGCCGAGCAGCGCGAACTGGCCGAAACGCTGCTGTCCTCCGTCGGCGAAGTCACGTGGCTCGACGATGAAGCCTTGCTGGACGCGGTTACCGCCGTTTCAGGCTCGGGCCCGGCCTACCTGTTTCTGCTGACGCAGTACTTGGCGGAAGCCGGAGAGGCGGCAGGCCTTCCTCCAGAACTCGCACAGCACCTGGCACGGTCCACCATGACCGGCTCGGCCGAGCTGATGTCGCAATCTGATTTGACACCGTGGCGGCTTCGCGAAAACGTGACGTCGCCGGGCGGCACCACGGCTGCGGCATTGGACGTGCTGATGGCTGCCGATGGCCTTGGTCCCCTGCTAGCGAAGGCCGTTGCAGCGGCCGCCGCCCGCGGCCGCGCGCTATCCAATTGAGGCGCCGGGCCATTTAGCCGGTTTGATGTGCCCTCGGCCCCTTTGATGTCACGCTTCTGATGCCTATCTGCACGTCTTCAGTGCGGAGGAACGTCATGATCAACGAAACCCACGCTACCGGTCGCGTCATCAAGGCGGCCCTTGACCTTGCAGCCGAACGCCCATGGCAGGACGTTGCCCTGCGTGACATTGCCGATCGCGCCAAAGTGCCCCTCGCCGACGTGCGCAAGGACTTTGCCGGCAAACCCGCGATCCTCGCCAAATTCATTCGCCTGGTAGACGACGCCGTTCTCGAAAAGGCGCCTGGCCGCGACCCGGGCCAGCCCGCGCGCGATCGCGTTTTCGACGTGCTGATGACGCGTCTCGAAGTGCTGGAGCCTTACAAGTCGGCCATCCGGTCCATCGCGGACACTCCGGGCGCCGGCCTCTCGATCGCCAAGAACGCCATGGCATCGCAAGCCTGGATGCTGCATGCCGCCGGCATTGGCACGGACGGGCCGCTCGGTACGGCACGAGTCGCCGGCCTCGCGTCGATTTACGCCAGCTTGTTGCGCACCTGGCTTGACGAGACCGATCCCGCCTACCCGCGCACCATGGCCTCACTTGATCGCAGATTGAAGCGGGGAGAAGCCGTTCTGAGGTCGCTAAACGACGTGCAGGCTTTTGCCGGCCGCCTCGCGGACGTGTTCAAGCCGAGGCGCCCAAGCCAGCACGACACACCTCCGGCACCAGAACCGATTCCGACGCCGCCGGTCGCGACCGCATAACGCCGACGCGGCTTGCATCAGCACCCGGCGGGGGACCGCGGCCGCGCAATGACATTGTTCGGCCGGGATGCGAGTCCTATACCTGTCCTTGACGAACCGGATCGCCGCAGGGCGCTACCGATGAAGGACACTGCTATGGACCCAATCGTACCGCAGCTCGAAGCCGAAACGCGCCGCCGCCGCCGCGCACTGATGTTTCGCCATCGGCAGATCCCCGTTCGCATGATGGTGCCGAACTTTGTCACGCTGCTGGGCTTATGCGCCGGGCTGACCTCGATCCGCATGTCGATCGAAGGCCGCTGGGAGTTGGCCCTCGCCGCGATCGTGTTTGCAGCGCTGCTGGATGGCGTGGACGGTCGCATCGCCCGCCTGTTGAAGGCTTCCTCGCGCTTCGGTGCGGAGCTTGATAGCCTTGCCGACTTCGTCAACTTCGGCGTCGCCCCCGCGATCCTCATCTTCACGTGGGCGCTTGGCGACTTGAAGAGTCTCGGCTGGATTTGCGTACTTTTGTTCGCTCTCGCATCAGCCTTGCGTCTCGCTCGCTTCAACGTCGCCAACGATGACGAAAAGCCCAAGTGGCAGTCCAACTATTTCTCAGGAATGCCCACGCCTGCGGCCGCAATTGCCGTCCTTCTGCCGACCTATCTCGACAATCTTGGCTTCAGCGAAATCCGCACCAACCATGTCTTCCTGCACCTCGTGCTCGGCTACACGGTGTTCATCGCCATCATGATGGTGTCGTCGATCCCGACATACTCCGGCAAGCTTCTGCACGAGCGCATCAGCCGCGAGTTGGTCCTGCCGATCTTCGTTGCCGCCGTGGCTCTCGTCGCGCTGCTCGTCACGTATCCCTACGGCACGCTGACGGTGATTTCGCTCGCCTATCTGGCTTCGATCCCCGTTACCTACCGCGCCTTCGCGCGCAAGGAAGCCGAGATGGCAGGCAAGCCAACCGGCGAGGAGTTAGCAGAAACCACCTCACACGCGGATATGAGGTCGCCAGATATGCCGGCAGCAGAAGCGCCTGCCGCAGCTGCCTCAATGCGCGTCGTCGATATCCGGCCGGTCGATCCCAAGCGCTAGGCATTGCTCAATGGACTCCACAAACAGAAAGGCCGCGGATGCAGAATGCATGCGCGGCCTGATCTTTTTGCGTGATCGAGACTTCAGTGCCGGGATGGCAGCCCGTGCAGGTGGAAGTCCAGTTCGTCCTGGATGTTAGTGGTTGCCTGGCGCCAGTCGCCCCGGCCCAGCACGCGCGGCTGCTGATCATTCGTCGGCGGCTCGTAAGCCGGCAGCTCACGCGACACCGGGCCGTCTTCGAGCGCTGGCATCGGGTGATGCGCATAGTTGGGCAGCGTTCCGATGGTCGCGGCCAGGTTTTGCAGCTCTTCCATGATCGCGCTGCGCCGTGCGTTGTACTGCGCAGTGACCATCCGAACCTCATGCAACAGCTCGTCGTCGATGCGGTTCAGGGCTTCGCCCAAGGAACGAACAAGCGTACGCTCATTCGTGTTCGTTTGCGTCAGCCGCGTACGCATCTCCTCGATTTGCTCGAGTACTGATTTCATTTCCTTACCCCCGTCTGCGTCCGCGCGAATCAAAAAGCGTTAACGACATGTTAGGTGGAATCGATAGGAAGCCCAAGCGGGCAGTGAGATCTCCACAGGCAGCCGTCCCGGCGTTCTCCACCGGAGTAGTCGGCTCCGCGCGACCTTGCGTCAATCTGCGCGCGCCGAACGCCGGGCACCGGCAGACGCCTCGTCTCCGGCGACACAGTTATTGCAACGGCCACGGAGTTCCAACGTCATTTCACGAACACTGAATTTTGCGCGCTTCGCCCAAGCCGCCAGACAATCCACAGCCTTGGGCTCGTCGAACTCGTTCACCGTGCCGCAGCTCTCGCAGATCGCAAAAACCGCGCGGCCCTCGTGCCGCGTGTGCGAGCACGCTACAAATGCATTCAGCGTTTCCAACCGGTGTGCGGCCCCAGTGGCAATGAGCCTGTCGAGCGCGCGATAAACCGTCTGCGGTGCCAGCACAGCCTGTTCGCGCAACTGGTCGATCAACTCGTAGGCGCTGACCGGCCGCCCTGCTCCGCGCAGCGCTTCCACGATCATGCGATCCTGCTCCGGCGCGGGCGTGCGTTTAGTAACTCTGCGCAACTGCTCGTCCTTTCCATCAGCACCCCTTATCGTGCCGCCGGCTATCGAGCGCAACCCGTTAGCGCCTTATGCCTCGCCCCTCTAAGATGGGCGCTACTGTTGCCATCGAAAGGCCTGCGATGATTGTTGAATACATACGTTATCAGCTGAAATCTCACACGGCCGATGAATTAGCGGAGGCGTACGGTGTTGCGGCACGCTATCTCGCAGGCTCCCCGCACTGCCTATCGTACGAGCTGAGCCGCTGCCACGAGGACGCCTCCAGCGTAACGCTGCGGATCGAATGGGACTCCTTGGACGGCCATGTCCAAGGCTTCCGCAAGAGCGCCGAGTTTCAGCCGTTCCTGCGGGCCATCCGGCCATTCTTTGCCGAGATCGCCGAGATGCGCCATTACGAGCCAACCGCTATCGTCTGGCGCCGCCCAACGTGAGCAGCGACGCGAAACCACAACTAGCTGTAATCAATGATGAATATGCTAGTTTTTTCGGCGCCGGACTTCGCCCAGCGTTAAGCGTGCTTGCCCGCGCACCCCAGCATTGCCAAACCGGGCCCAAACCCGGTATAAGCCCGCCATCTCAAGCAACCGCGTGAGACGCCGCCCGGCACCCTTGGAGGCCGTGAGCGGCTAATTTCGATTGGAGACTGCCATGGCTACTGTTGCATTTGCAGCCACGGCGCGCCCACGTGCAGGCAAGGGGGCCGCACGTCAAGCTCGTCGCGAAGGAAAAGTACCCGCCGTTGTATACGGCGACAACCAGACCCCGCTCACCATCTCGCTGGAATACAACGAGCTCTGGAAGCAGGTCCTCAAGGGCCATTTCACCTCGACGGTGATCGAGCTCAACCTCGACGGCCAGATGCATCGCGTCATCCCGCGCGACTTGCAGCTCGACCCGGTCAAGGATCTGCCGCTGCATGTCGATTTCCTGCGCATCGGCAAGGACGGCATCATTCGCGTCAACGTTCCGGTGAAGTTCATCAACGAAGGCCAGTCGCCTGGTTTGAAGCGCGGCGGTGTGTTGAACATCGTGCGTCACGACATCGAAGTGTACGCGCCCTACGACAAGATCCCCGCAGGGTTCGAGATCAGCTTGGAAGGCCTCGAGATCGGCCGCTCCATTCACGTCTCGGCCATCATCATGCCGGAAGGCGTGCGCCCGGTTATCTCGAACCGTGACTTCACCGTCGCCACCATCGCCGGCGCCGTGAAGCAGGAAGAGGAAACACCGGCCGCAGGTGCTGCTCCCGCAGATGCCGCAGCCGCTGCTGGCGCCAAGGGTGCCGCGCCCGCCAAGGGTGCTGCTCCCGCAGCTGGTGCAAAGGCTGCAGCTCCCGCCGCTGGCGCGAAAGCTGCTGCTCCTGCCGCCAAGGCTGCTGCTCCCGCAGCGAAGAAGAAGTAAGCGTCGCTATCAGACATTGGGCTTCAGGAGGTCTCCTCCTGAAGCCGGTCGATCGAGGGGCGACAGCCCCTCGAATTGTTTGCGGACCACCCAACACAACCCATGGCAATGAAGCTGTTCGTCGGCCTCGGCAATCCCGGCTCCAAGTATGCCAAGAACCGCCACAACGTCGGTTTCATGGCCGTGGAGCGTATTGCCGAACGGCATGGCTTCGGCCCGTGGAAGAAGAAGTTTCAAGGCATTGCTGCCGACGGCGATCTTGGTGGCGAACGCATCCTGCTCTTGAAGCCCGACACGTACATGAACGAAAGCGGCCGCGCCGTGGGTGAGGCCGCGCGCTTCCTCAAGATCGGCCTGGACGACATCTATGTCTTCCACGATGAACTCGATCTTGCGCCCCAGAAGGTAAAGGTCAAAGCCGGCGGCGGCAACGCCGGACACAACGGCCTGCGCTCGATCACGGCGCACCTGGGCAACGACTACAAGCGCGTGCGCCTCGGCATCGGCCATCCCGGATCCAAGGACGTCGTCATCCATCACGTGCTGGGCGACTTCGCCAAGGCCGACGCGGAGTGGCTCGACGAAATGCTCGACGCCGTATCGGTAGCTGCAGGCCGTCTCGCCAATGGCGACGACAGCCGCTTCCTCACCGATGTCGCCAAGGCGCTCGGCACGATGGAAAGCGGCAAGAACGACAAGCCGGCTGCGTCGCCGAGGGCGCCGGACAAGCCGGTAAAGGGTGCGCCCGTCGAACAGCTGCCGCGCAGCCCCGGACAGGGGCGCCATCCCGCAGGTGATCGCGCCGCAAAGCAGAAGTCGGCACTCGCCGAAAATCTCAAGAAATGGCTCGCAGGTCGAGCCGCCAACGACACGAAGGACGGGGACTAGATGGGTTTCAAATGCGGCATCGTCGGTCTGCCCAACGTCGGCAAGTCCACGCTCTTCAATGCATTGACGCAAACGGCATCGGCGGAAGCGGCGAACTATCCGTTCTGCACGATTGAACCGAACGTCGGCGAAGTTGGCGTACCCGACGATCGTCTCGATAAGCTCGCAGCAATCGCCAAGTCGGCGCAGATCATTCCGACGCGCCTGACTTTCGTCGACATCGCCGGACTGGTCCGCGGCGCCTCGAAGGGCGAAGGCCTCGGCAACAAGTTTTTATCGCACATCCGCGAGGTCGATGCCGTCGCCTATGTGCTGCGCTGCTTCGAGGATGGCGACATCACGCACGTTGAGAACCGCATCGACCCGACCGCCGACGCCGACGTCGTCGAAACAGAGTTGATGCTGGCTGACATGGATAGCCTCGAAAAGCGCATCCAGCCGATCGAGAAGAAGGCCAAGACCGGCGACAAGGAATCGAAGATCCAGCTCGCCGTGATGGAAAAGGCTCTGGCTCCACTGCGCGAGGGCAAGCCGGCACGAACGGCACAGATTACGCCGGAAGAAATGCCCGCGTTCCGCGCCTTGCAGTTGCTCACGTCCAAACCCGTCGTCTACGTATGCAACGTCGAGGAATCGGCAGCCGCCAAAGGCAACGCCTTCTCCGACAAGGTCGCCGAAAAGGCCAAGGCCGAAGGCGCTGCCTGCGTGATCATTTCAGCCAAGATCGAATCCGAGTTCGCCGGTCTTCCCGATGAAGATCGCGCCGAGTTCCTGACCGAAATGGGGCTGGAAGAACCCGGCCTCAATCGCCTGATCCGCGCCGGCTATAGCCTGCTCGATCTTGTGACCTACTTCACCGTCGGCCCCAAGGAAGCTCGCGCCTGGACCATTACGCGCGGCACCAAGGGTCCGGCTGCCGCCGGCGTCATCCATACGGATTTCGAAAAGGGCTTCATCCGCGCCGAAACGATTGCCTACGAGGATTATGTCTCGCTCGGCGGCGAAGCCGGCGCCAAGGACAACGGCAAGATGCGGCTGGAAGGCAAGGAATACGTCGTCAAGGACGGCGACGTCATGCACTTCCGCTTCGCCAACTGACGTTGTATCAGAGCTGGTTTTTTGAGATGCGAGCGGTTCAGCTCGCATCGAACAAGAGCGATGTGCTCTAGGCGATGGCGCGTTCCGTGTGTCTCACGTTCGATGCCGTTTGCACGCCATCGCCGGGCAAACCTGCGCCTTCGATGGCCACCTGATTGCGCCCGCCGCGCTTGGCGGCGTACAGCGCCTGATCGGCCCGCTTCAGCAGCCCACCGGCCGTGTCGCCACGAACGTACTCGCTGACGCCAAAGCTGCACGTCACCCCAAAAAGCCCGTTCGAGCCGGGATAGCGCATGCTGTCGAACTGCTGTCGCAATCCCTCCGCCAGTTCCAGCGCATTCGCCAGCGGTGCGCCCGGCAGGATGATGGCGAATTCTTCGCCGCCAAGACGGCCGACTATGCCGGTGACGCTCGCCGCGTTCATCGACACAGCCTGAATGACCTCGTCACCGACGTCGTGCCCCTGACTGTCGTTGATGGCCTTGAAGTGATCGATATCGAACATGATTGCCGACAGCTTGTCTGTCGACGACGTCTGATCGAGCGCCTCTTCAAGCCGCGCAAAAAAAGCACGTCGATTATAGAGCCCGCTCAGCGGATCGCGTTCGGCCAGTTCCAACAGCTTGCGCTGTGCTGCCAGCAGGCGTTCTGCTGCACGCAGGCGGGCGATAAGCGCTTCGGGCCGCGGGGGTTTTTCGATGAACTCGTCGGCACCGCTATCCAAAGCCTCCGCGAGGCTGCTGGCATTGGCTTGCGAGGACATGACAACCACGTAAATCGGCCGCCCCAGCGTGCGCACGCGCCAAGCCAACTCCATACCCGAAAGGGGTGTCACTTCTAGGCTGGTCAGCAGCACGTCGACTGTTTCGTCGGACACGATGTAGTCATGCGCTTCTTTGGAGTCGACAAATGCGGAAATGTAGTGCCCCCGCGGCTCCAGAACGGCAGAGATGACACGGTGGACCACTTTGCTGGGGTCGACAACGACGATATGCATCGGGCAACTTGGTCCTGGTCAAAAGCACACGATGTTCAATCTGCAGTCAACGGCCTTTCGATTCCGTTAAGTATCTCATCCCAATGCCGCATGAACGGCACAACGTGGTGACTTGGTACACCATTACATTTTTTTCTGAAGTGACCCGGCCGTCATTTGCGCCTCAATAAGCAGCGGTTAGAATGGTCAAACTGATTTTGGCAGCAGGGTTGGCCAGATGGTCGAGACCAAGCAAGACGCTGAAGAGCTCATGGAACGCATTTTCGACGCGTGGAACGCGCGCGATATTGCGTCGATGCTGACCTTCTTCTGCGATGACTTGGTGTTCGTCGAGCACGCTGGCAAAGGCGGCGCAAGTTACAAAGTGCGGCACGGCGCCCAGGCCTTCGGTGACTATCTGCAAACCTATCTGGACGTTGCCGACTGTGTTTCCGCCGTCAACTTCCTGAGTTTCGACGGCATCTATATCCGCACCGTGATCGGCTTCTCAGTTATCCACCGCGCCAACAATCTGAAGCTCGTTGGACGCTTCCGCCAGGTCATTAGCCTGCGTGACGGCCGCATTTCCAAACTCGACGAGTATCACGACGTGGATGCATCCGCGTCGTTCTGGGAAATGGCCGACGATTGAACCTGAAAGGCGCGGCCAAGACACCTTCCGCTAGTGTCCCGCCACATCCTGCTTTGTCTTTTTAGCTTCACCGCTTTGGGCCCGGCTGCGCCGCCGTTTCGATGCACCGGCAGGCGCATCTTTGGCGATGTGCTCGATGATATCGGCGATGTCGATAAACTGATCGGCTTTCCGCCGCAGTTCGTCGGCGATCATCGGCGGCCGCAACTGCAGCGTCGAAATCACCGACACGCGCCGGCCGCGCCATTTCAATGCCTCGACCAGCGGGCTGAGCACGGCATCTCCCGTGAACAGCACGACGTGATCAACCAGCGGCGCGATCTCCAGCGCATCGACCGCCAGCCGCACGTTCAGAAAATTCTTGTTGCTCCGCCGGCCGGCAATTCCGGTCTCGCAGCCTGAGCAGGCAACCGTGCTGTAGCCGTTATATTCCAGCCAATCGGTAAGCGGCTTCAAGGACGCTTCTTCCTCGTCCTCACGGTCGATGTGATAAAACTGGATTTTGACGAGCTGGGCGATTCCTTGAAAGAAGGACAGAACCTTCTTGAAATCGACATCGATACCCATGCCCCCGACTGTCGCACGCAGCTCCGGGCCGTCAATAAAAACAGCGAGGCGCTCGCTCTTCGCAAAATCCATGCGCACCTATCCCTTGCAGAGGTCGTATTAGCGAAACCGCAATTTCCATCGTGTTGCGAACTCGCCTTGAGCCCCCCGCAGAGCTTTCGGCAAACCTAGTTTTGTACAAAAGAATTGACACCACGCTAACCTCATCTGACAGGTCAACTGTGGCAATCCCGCGATAGACACCAACAAAATGCCTTAAAACGCGCGCGTTACACGGTCGTCAGGCAACGGACGTAAGTTTCCGTTCAGGGTAAAGCGAATTTAATCCCTCACTGCTAGCGCCTGTGACGCCCCGTTCCGTGATCAAGCCGGTGACAAGCCGAGCTGGCGTTATGTCGAAGGCCGGATTTGCCGCGGGCGACCCTGGCGCAGCGATTTCGACCTCGACGACGGCACCACCGGCCAGCCTGCCGCTCATTCTCAGCACTTCGTCGGCCGCTCTCTCTTCGATCGGAATGTGCGCGCCACTGGCAACGCTCCAGTCGATCGTGGAATAGGGCAAGGCGACGTAGAATGGGACGTTGTTATCGCACGCCGCGAGCGCCTTCAGATAGGTCCCAATCTTATTGGCGACGTCACCATTGGCGCTCACGCGATCCGTGCCGACGATGACCAGATCGACATCACCGCGTTGCATCAAATGTCCACCTGCGTTGTCGGCGACGATGGTGTGCGGTACGCCATGATGCCCCAGTTCGAAGGCGGTGAGCGCCGCGCCCTGGTTGCGTGGCCGTGTTTCATCCACCCACACATGAACTGGAATGCCGGCATCGAATGCATGATAGATCGGCGACGTCGCCGTTCCCCAGTCGACGCACGCCAGCCACCCCGCATTGCAATGCGTAAGGATTTGCACGGGCTTGCCGCCCTTTCGCTGAGCGATATCGGCGATGAGCTTGAGGCCATTGACGCCGATGCGGCGGCAGGATTCCACGTCGTCTTCACATATCGCCGCGGCCCGGCTGTACGCCGCAGCAACGCGCTGATCAGGGGCCAGCGGCGTGAGCGCGGCTCGCATCTCCTCCAGCGCCCAGCGAAGATTTATCGCGGTCGGCCGCTGTTCTGCGAGAAAGGCGATCGCCTTCTGCAACGCGTCGTCGCTGCTGTCCTCGCGCATGGCGAGCGCTACCGCATGCGCTGCGGTCGCCCCAATCAAGGGCGCGCCGCGAACCTGCATGGAACGAATGGCGTGGGCTGCCTCACCCACGTTGCGAAGCGAGATCGCAACGAACGCATGCGGCAGCTTCGTCTGGTCGATAATACCCACCGACCAGCCGTTATCTTCTAACCAGATTGTCCGGTGAGGCTTCCCGTCGATCTTCATCGAAGGCGTTAGCCAGCGCCCCCGGCAGGCGGCATTCCGAGCGCCACGTGCAACGTGTGCTCCAGACCGCAGCTGTGACAGCTGATGGCGTACCATTCGGCATAGGGACGGGCAGAGCGGTCCTCGATGCCTAATCCTTCATGGCTGCACCGCGGGCAAGACACTGCGATGGTCGGATTGGCGCGCCACGCGCCCATGTGCTGCCAGACCGAACTGGCTTCAGCTTGCGTCATCGGCGTGGCCGGGTGAGTGGCCCCCGTCATAACCAACGTGGCTGTATTCATGGCGTAATCCCCTAGCTCTAGCCCCACCCCCGTGGTCGTCGCCTTGCGGCGAACGAATCGTATGGTGTGGCGCAACGGTGTCATCTCAATGACCAACCAAGGTCAGCCTCGCTCCGCCGACAACTCAAAGGCCTCGACTTGGTTTCACCGCTGCCCTGCATATTTGCGCCCGGCTGGTAAACTCCGTGGAATCTCAAGGAGATTATAGACACCTGCGCGCGCTTGGCGTCGTCACCGGGCAGGTTAATGACCCTCGAAGGCCACCAGCGCTTGACCATCCACGCCGTGGCTTTTCAAGAGAGCCATGCCACCGATGTCCGGGAGGTCAATGATGAACGTCGCGCCTACGATGACGCCGCCGGACCGTTCCACCAGCTTCACCGCAGCTTCCGCCGTGCCGCCGGTCGCGATCAGATCATCGACGATCAGAATACGCTCTCCTTTGGCGATCGCATCCTCGTGAATCTCGATCACGTCGACGCCGTATTCGAGCGTGTATTCCTGCCCGATCGTTTTCCAGGGAAGCTTGCCGCGCTTGCGGATCGGCACGAACCCGCAGCCGAGACGGTCGGCCACGGCGCCGCCTAGAATGAAGCCGCGCGCTTCGATGCCCGCAACGGCCTGCACACCCTTGTCGCGGAACGGCTCAGCCAGCCCGGCGATCGCCTGTTGAAATCCCTCCGCATGCCCGAGCAACGTTGTGACGTCGCGAAACATGATTCCGGCCTTCGGGTAATCAGGAATGCTGCGAATAAGGCTTTTCAAGTCCGGCAAAGCCACCTCCTCGTCAAACTGGCGGCGCAAAGTAACAGTAAGCCTGTCAATACGGTAGGGCGTTTGCGGCGATCCGATTGCGTTGCCGCACCCGGGTGGGCGCGTGGAGTAAATTGACATGGCCAACACTGATTTTGCATTGGGCACGGACGTCGCGGATTTCGACGATCTTCCCCGTACCCTGCGCCGCGAGCGCGAGTCTCGCGAACGCGAGAAGCGCGAACGTGAAGCGCGCGAAACGCGCAGCCAGAAGCAGGCAGACGCGCCCGGCCGGCCCGGCAGTCACAAATCGTCCTTCGACCCCGCCCCCTCGCTCTACGTCCCGCGCGACGAAAACGTCGATGAGCGCGCCGATCCCGACGCGGAGTTTCCCGCCGCGACGGTGAAGCGCATCGACGTGCCGTTCTTCCACATGATGCGCTTCTATTTGAAAGCGGTCGTGGCGGCCGTTCCAGCGCTCGTCCTGCTAACGGCGATCTGCTGGGGCATGGGCCAGCTGATCAAGATTTTCTTCCCTTGGCTGCTCAAGGCGCAGATCCTAATCCAATTCCCGAACTGAATGCGGGCAGACGCGGCTAGACACCGTCTCCGAGCAAGCGTCCAGCCACCGCGTCGAGCTTCTTGACGAGCGATGCGTCACGCGCTTCCGGCGAGGTGATGATCGCCACGTCCAGCGCCCGGTCGGATCCGATCGGGCAGGCGGGATGTTCGCGCGGAAATTCCTTGGCGAGCCGCAGCACCATCCTTTGCGCCTTCTCGGTGTTGCCCTTCATGACGGCGATAATGGACGCCACGTCGACGGCCGCATGCTCCTCGTGCCAGCAGTCATAGTCGGTCACCATGGCAACGGTGGCGTAGCAAATCTCTGCCTCGCGCGCGAGCTTGGCTTCAGGCATGTTGGTCATGCCGATGACGTCACAACCCCAGCTGCGATAGAGGTGGCTCTCCGCACGCGTCGAGAACTGCGGACCCTCCATGACGAGATACGTGCCACCCCTGGTATACGGCACGCTTTCGAACGCGGCTGCCGCCTCGATCGCGTCGACCAGCAGCGGGCTGACGGGATCGGCCATCGAAACATGCGCCACGAGGCCTGGACCAAAGAAGCTCTTGTCCCGCGCAAACGTGCGATCGATGAACTGGTCGACCAGCACGAAGTGCCCCGGCGCAAACTCTTCCTTGAGAGACCCGCACGCCGAAATGGACACGAGATCTGTGACGCCGGCACGCTTCAGCGCGTCGATGTTGGCGCGATAGTTTATCGACGACGGCGGCACGGGATGTCCGCGCCCGTGCCGGGGCAGGAAACGGATCGGCAAGCCGTCGATCTCGGCGAAGAGGATGTCGTCCGACGGCGCACCCCAAGGGGTCATGATCCGCTGCCAGTGCTGGTTCTCCAACTCCGGCAGATTGTAGAACCCGCTGCCCCCGACGATTCCCAAAACCGATCTCATCCGCGCCCCCAACAAACGAACTCCCGCCAGCAGAACCATGCAGGCGGGAGCGAAGCAAGCGTGATTGAGGAACTAGATCTAGGCTTGGAGCCTCTAGTGAGCGTTCGCCCAGATGCGCTTCTTGCCCAGCCACAGCAGCACTGTCGTGACGAGCAGATACAGCAACACGACCCAGCCCGTGCTCTTGCGGCTGTTGAGCGACGGATCAGATGCCCAGGTCAAATACGCGGCGACGTCTGCCGCATTCTTCTCAAGGGATCCAGAGCCGTCGGCATACGTCTGGAAGCCCTCTTTGGATAGCGGCGGCGCCATCGCAATTTGATGCCCCGGGAACGCGACGTTGTAATTCATGCCGTCAGCCAGTTTCACGCCTGCGGGCGGCTCCTGGTATCCGGTGAGGAGCGCATAAAGGTAGTCCGCCCCGCCTTCCTGGTAGCCGGTCGCAATATCCTTCGCCATCAGCCAGACGTGCTTTGGCCAGAACGCGCTGTTGTGTACGTTGCGCGCCTTGGCGATGTTCGACAGGTCCGGCGGCAACGCTCCACCCTGTGCAGCACGCGCCGCCTTGTCGTTCTTGTAGGGCCCAAGCATCGGGTCCGACAGTTTCGCCGGCCGGTCAAACATCTCGCCGGCATCGTTCGGCCCGTCGGTGATCTGGTTCGGCCACTGCGCCGCCAGCTCTTTGACGGACGCTTCCGGGAACTCAGGCCCGCCTGGCTGCACGAGGTTGCGGAAGTACACACGCTTCATGCCATGGCAGGCCGAGCAGACGTCCTTGTAGATCTGGAAGCCGCGCTGCAGCTGCGCCTTATCGTACTGGCCGGTGAGACCGCCGAAGGCCCACGTCTGCCGGTCGATGTGATGCCCGCCGCCTTCGGCCGCAAAGGCCGGTGCAGATGCGAGCAGCGTGACCGCCGCGAAGCCCAAGCCAAACGTCTTGAACGAGGTCTTGCTCATTGGTCGTATCCCCGTCCTCAACGTTTTTCTGGTGCGGCGGCAGCCGTGGCCGGCGTTATGCCGCCACCCCGCGATGGCCCCAGCACGCTCTCGGCAATGGATCGCGGCAGCCTGTGCGGCGTTTCGATCAGGCCGACGATCGGCATCACCAGCAGGAAGTGCGCGAAATAGTAGAATGTGAATACGCGCGCCCAGAACACATAGACGCCCTCTGCCGGCATCGCCCCGAGATAGCCCAGCGCCAGACAGGTGAAGGCGAACAGCCAGAAGAACCACTTATAGATCGGCCGGTACTTCGACGAGCGCACGCGGCTGGTATCGAGCCACGGCACGAACACGAGGATCGCGATCGCCGAGAACATTGCGATCACACCGCCCAGCTTTGACGGGATCGCGCGCAGGATCGCGTAGAACGGCAGGAAGTACCATTCCGGCACGATATGCGGCGGCGTCACCAGCGGGTCCGCCTCGATGTAGTTGTCGGCATGCCCTAGGTAGTCCGGCATCACAAAAGCGAACCAGGCGAAGACCAGCAGGAATGCAAACAGCCCCACTGCGTCCTTGGCGATCGCGTGCGGGAACATCGGCACCGCGTCGGCCTTGGTGCGGATGTCGAGACCGGCCGGATTGTTTTGGCCTGCCACGTGCAGCGCCCAAATGTGAAGGATCACCAGGCCGGCAATCACGAACGGCAGCAGGTAATGCAGCGAGAAGAACCGGTTCAGCGTCGTGCCCGAGACCGAATAGCCGCCCCACAGCCACTGCACGATAGCCGTACCCAGCCCCGGAATGAGCTCGTTGATCGACGAGAACAGGTTCGTGATCACCGTCACGCCCCAGAAGCTCATCTGCCCCCACGGCAGAGCGTAGCCCATGAACGCCGTCGCCATCATCACCAGGAAGATGAGCACGCCCAGGATCCACAGCACCTCGCGCGGTGCCTTGTAGGACCCGTAGTACAGCCCGCGGAAAATGTGAATGTAGACGGCGATGAAGAACATCGACGCACCGACCGCGTGGAAATTGCGGATCATGTAGCCGTAGTTCACGTCGCGCCGGATGTGTTCGACCGAGTTGAACGCTTCCGCCCCGCTCGGCTGGTAGTGCATGGCCAGCACCAGCCCCGTGAGGATCTGCGCGGCGAGGCAGAATGAAAGAATGCCGCCGAACGTCCAAAGGTAGTTGAGGTTCCTCGGCGTCGGAAAATCTACGAAACTGCCGTGCACCAAGCGGGCGACAGGCAGCCGTTCATCCATCCATTTGCCGAAGCGGCTGGTGGGTTTGTAATGCGACTCGTGGGCCATGCTGCGCGTCGTCCTCAGCCGATTTTGATTTTTGTGTCGGAGATGAACGCATAGGGCGGCACCTCCAGGTTGCGCGGCGCGGGCCCTTTGCGGATGCGCCCCGAGGTGTCGTAGTGCGAACCATGGCAAGGGCAGAACCAGCCGCCGAACTCGCCGCGCTCATCCCCCATGGACTGGCCCTTGGGGATGCAGCCGAGATGCGTGCAGATGCCGACAAGCACGAGCCAGTTCGTCTTGCCTTCCTTGACGCGGTTGACGTCATCAGCCGGTGTATCTTCCGGCAGCAAGTCGTTGCGCGCCGAGTTATCCGGCACCTGATCGCCTTTGACCTCTTCGGCCTTGGCGATCTCTTCCTTCGTACGGTTGCGGATGAATACGGGCTTGCCTCGCCACATCGCCGTAATCGCCTGGCCCTCCTTGATGGGCGCCAGATCGAGTTCCGTCGATGCCAATGCCTGAGTACTGGCGTCGGGGTTCATTTGCGCCACGAACGGCCAGAGCGTAGCAGCTGCCCCGACAGCCACGAATGCGTTGCCCGCGATGACGAGAAAATCGCGGCGGGTTGGCTCGTCATCGGCGTGAGATGCCACTTCGGCCTCCAAAGGCATTGGTTGTTCATTGCCGCGAACCGGGCAGCCAACGTGCAGCGCACGACCGGATACCTGATACGCCTTGCGCCGGGCTCTGGATGAACCCGGTTTCAAAACGCCCAAGCGGTGGTGCTGCGGCGCGCCCAGTCCCGATGGGCACGCAATCGACCAGTGTTGAAGACGCATTTTCCCGCATCGGCGTCGGCCACTTTGCCGCTACTCTACGCATCGTTCACAAAACGACTCAAGCCATCGAGCTGCCTACCCAGTTGGGCAATTTGGCGCAGCCCATCCGAGTGAGGAGATAATCGCGATTCGATGCGCCTGGCTCTCTATCAACCCGACATTCCACAGAACACGGGCACGATCCTGCGCCTCGCAGCTTGCCTGGGCGTTGCCGTCGACGTCATCGGCCCAACAGGATTTGATATGAGCGACAAGGCCCTACGCCGTGCGGCTCTGGATTATCTCGACCATGTCGAACTCACGCGCCACGTCGATTGGCCGGCTTTCCTGGCCGCGAGCAACGGCGCCCGAATCGCGCTGATCACGTCGCACGGCTCGCTGTCCTTTACGGAATTCGACTTCAAGCCGGCCGACATCATCCTGATGGGCCGTGAATCGGCGGGCGCTCCCGCCAGCGTGCACGAAGCGGCCACGGCCCGGCTGCGCATTCCCATGCGGCCGCAACTTCGATCGCTGAACCTCGCCGTGGCAACCGGTATCGTTCTGGCCGAGGCCCTGCGTCAGACTGGCGGCTGGCCAACGCAATAAAAAACTCCGGCCCCTTGCGGGACCGGAGCTGTATTCTTGGCAGTCGGCTAGCGGCTTACTGCAGGCCGTAAGCGCAAAGATTGACGCGCTTCAGGCTCGGCCGCTTCATCGAAACGATCTCGATCCGGTCGATCGAACGGGTCCGTCCGCGAACAGAAATCGGTGCCGTTTCGCCGCCCTTGGGGATGTCGGCCCGGATCTGCAGATTGTCCGGCTCGCCATTCGAGTAGATGATGCGGGCGTCGAGCAGATGGATCTTCTGCCCCTCGGCGCGGAACTTCACGGCCTTGAAGCGGCCGTCGCGGCGCCCGACCGGGATCGTATCGCGATCTGCACCGAACAATGCCACGCTGCGGCAGCCAAGCTCGACCCATTCAGGCCGTCCGCCCCAACCCGGGCGCGGGCCGGGACCAGGACCGGCGCCTCGGCGCTCGCCTTCCTTGCCGTAGACTTCGACGACAGCGCGATCATCACGCCAGCGCTTTCCAGTCGAGCGATAGACGAATTCGATGCGGTCGATAGACCGGTCGCCACCCTTGAGGTCGATCGGACGCGTGCGCTGGCCTTCGCGGATGATCCCGTCGACCCGGAACGACTGACGGTCGTTATTGCCGAATACCACCGTCATTTCGCGGATTTCGACATCGCCGTTCTTCACGCTGAGAGCAAGGCTCTCGAAGCGGCCCTCGCGCCGTCCTACCCTGACGACATCGCGGTCACCGCGAAAGCTGACGGACTGCGAGCCGAGCAGCTCCCAATCGCCACCGCCCCGCCGGTCATCGCGCCGGTCATCTCTGCGGTCGTCGCGCCGATCGTCTCTGCGGTCATCCCGCCGGTCCGAACGGTCTCCGTCACGATCGCGGTCGCGCTGTGCGGACGCTGGTGCGGCCGCGACAGTCAGGGTGATCAATGCTGCGCAGAGCGCATTGAACACAAATTTCACTGACATTATTTTCCTCCCAGTACTCAAAAAGCGCGCCGCCTGGCAGCGGCTTCGAACCGGCATCACGGTGCCAAATCTGGCGATAGTCAGACTTTACGGCACGCACATGGCGGTTGTGACATAACCGGCATAAGTGCCCCTACAAATTCGCTAGAATGCGCCCGGCCAGCGCCGGCAGATCCAGAACTGAGGTCCGCCAACCCGATGCGCTGTCGCCAGCTACTCCGCCGCCTCGCGCGCCAGGAAGCCGCCCGACTGGCGGGCCCAAAGCTCCGCATAGAGTCCGCCGCGCGCCAGCAACTCCTTGTGTGAACCCTCCTCCACGATGGCTCCCTGATCCATGATGATCAGCCGGTCCATCGCCGCGATTGTCGACAGCCGGTGCGCGATCGCGATCACGGTCTTGCCTTCCATCAAGTTGTACAGCTGCTCCTGGATAGCCTGCTCCACCTCGCTGTCGAGCGCGCTCGTCGCCTCGTCGAGAATGAGGATCGGCGCGTTCTTCAGCAGCACCCGCGCAATGGCGACGCGCTGCCGCTGTCCGCCAGACAGCTTTACGCCGCGCTCGCCGGTGTGCGCCTGGTATCCCGTGCGCCCGTTCAGATCCTGCAACCCGACGATGAAATCGTGCGCGTGCGCTTTCTTCGCGGCGGCGATCGCCTGCTCCTCGCCGCCGTCCGGCCGGCCGTAGAGAATGTTTTCCAGCACCGAGCGATGCAGGAGCGACGTATCCTGCGTCACCATGCCGATGGCCGCGCGCAGGCTGTCCTGCGTCACCTTCGAGACGTCCTGCCCGTCGATCAGTAGCCGGCCGCCGTCCAGATCCCAGAAGCGCATCAGCAGGTTGACCAGCGTCGACTTGCCCGCGCCCGAACGGCCGACAAGCCCCACCTTCTCGCCCGGCGCGATCCTCAGCGTCAGGTTCTCGATGATGTGCCCGCGCTTTTCCTGCGGGTTGCGCCCGTAGTTGAAGCGGATGTTCTCGTAGCGGATCTCACCCTTAGGCACGGTCAGCGCCTTGGCACCCTCCGCGTCCACCACCTTGCGGTCCTTGGCGATGGTGACCAGGCCGTCATGGATCACGCCGATCTGTTCAAACAGGCTAGCCGTTTCCCACATGATCCAGTGCGCCATGCCCTGCATGCGCAGCACCAGGCCGATAGCAAACGCGATCGCACCCGTGGTAACGGCACCGATCGACCACAGCCAGATCGCCGTACCCGTGATCGAGAACAGCAGCATGCAGTTCAGCGTGTTGAGCGTCAGCGTCAGCAGCGTCACCAGCCGCATCTGGCTCTGCACGGAATCCAGAAATGGCGACATGCCGCCCTGCGCATACGCGTCCTCACGATCCGCATGCGCGAACATCTTCACGGTAGCGATGTTGGTGTAGGTATCGACGATGCGCCCCGTCATGACGGAGCGCGCATCCGACTGAACCGTCGAGATCGCACCCAGCTTCGGAATGAAATAGCGCAAGGCCGCCACGTAGCCCGTGAACCACAGCAGCATCGGCGCCGTCAGGCGCAGATCGCTGACCGCAAACATCAGCAGCGCGCCGGTAAAGTACACGCCGACGTAAACGAACACCTCCGTCAGCTTCATCACCATTTCGCGCACGGCAAGCGACGTCTGCATCACCTTGGTGGAAACACGGCCGGCGAAGTCGTCGTTGAAGAATTCCATCGACTGCCGCAGCACGTAGCGGTGCATCATCCACCGCGTGCGCATGGCGAAGTTGCCCATGATGCCTTGGTGCAGCACGGCTTCGTACCAGAACTTCAACACCGGAATGACGACGAGCACGACGACGCCCATGCCGAGGAAGAACCAGCCGTGCTCGGAAAACACGGTCTTGGGATCCGTCGTGCCCAGCCAGTCGACCAGCCGGCCCAGGAAGGCAAACAGCGACACCTCGATCAATGCCACGACCGCCGCAAGGACGGACGTCCCGAGGATCAGCCAGCGCACCGGCCAAGTGTAATGCAGGACGAATCCGCGGAAATCCGACGGCGGCCGCACGGCCGGCGCCGGGGGAAACGGATCGAGCCTGGTTTCAAGCCAGCGGAAGACGCGGGCGAACATGAAGCGCTCCTAGACCCGGCGGGGTCTGATTTGAAGGTCATAAAGACCGGAAAGTACGGCCCGCGAGCGGGTTCACGGAAACGAGACAGCCTGCCAAAATCTGTCGGGCCCGGAAGCTCCGTTCGGAACTGCGGCCGTGTTGCTATGCCTGCGGCACCAATTTAGTGACGGTGCGGCGCTGGCACAATCGAGGCAACCGTCTATACCACGGCTGTCGCGGCAATATCGAGGCGAAGGGCGTCTGCCCAAGAAGCAGACACGTAACCTTGCACTGCCGATGAAAAACGTCTCAAATCAATCACATCCTGAAAACGATAAATCCGGAAAACGCCTCGTGTCCCCCACTGAAATCGCCGCCACGCCGCTGCCTGCCGATGGCCAAGATCGCGCCCGCGCCTGGTTCGAAGACCTGCGCAATCAGATCTGCACCGCCTTTGAGGCCCTGGAGGCCAGCTTGCCGCCGGACGCGCCACTCGGCGACCGACCGGCCGGCAAATTCGAACGAACCCCGTGGCAGCGCGCCGACCACACGGGCGTGCCCGGCGGTGGCGGCATGATGAGCATGATCAAGGGCCGCGTGTTCGAGAAAGCCGGCGTCCACACCTCCACGGTCCATGGCGAATTCGCCCCCGAGTTCCGCGCCCAGATCCCCGGCGCCTCGGAAGATCCGCGCTTCTGGGCATCTGGCATCTCGCTCATCGCCCATCCGCAAAATCCCAACGTGCCCGCCGTGCACATGAACACGCGCATGGTGGTCACCAGTAAATGGTGGCTCGGCGGCGGCGCCGACCTGACCCCCGTGCTCGACCGCCGGCGCACCGATGCCGACACCGACACGCTGGCGTTCCACGCGGCCATGCACGGCGCCTGCGCGCCGCACGCCATCGCCGACTACCCTCACTTCCGCAAGTGGTGCGAGGAATACTTCTACCTCCCGCATCGCAAGGAAATGCGCGGCGTCGGCGGCATCTTCTACGACTACATCGCCCCCACGCCCGAGCAGGGCGGCTTCGACGCCGCGCTGGCCCTGACGCAAGACGTCGGCCGCGCCTTCCAGCGCGTGTACCCGATGCTGGTTCGCGGCAACTACACGATGCCCTGGACTGCCGCCGACCGCGAGGAACAGCTGATCCGCCGCGGCCGCTACGTCGAGTTCAACCTGCTCTACGACCGCGGCACCGTCTTCGGCCTGAAGACCGGCGGCAACGTCGACAGCATTTTGTCGTCGCTGCCGCCCGAAGTGAAGTGGCCCTAGCCAAAAGGGGTCAGACCTCGGTCTGACCCCAGCAACCGGCGCTCCCGATCATTCGATAAACGGCCCCGGCATCTCAACAGGTCAGACCGACGTCGGACCCTACTTCCCCTCGACCCCGAACCACTTGTCGTGCAACGCCTGATACGTTCCGTCTTCGCGGATCGCCAGCAGGGCGCCGTCGACGCGCTTTCGCCATTCGCTGCCGCGCTGGAACACGATGCCGTAGTCCTGCTTGCGGAAGACGGAGCCAACCACCTGCGCCCGGCCCTTGCCGTCGGTGTTGGCGTAGTAGAGCAGTACTGGCGAGTCGAACACGACGGCATCCACCTCGCGGTTGAGCAGCGCGCCATAGGCGTCCGTGATCTTTTCATACGGTTTCATCTGCGACCGCAGCTCTTCCAGATACGTCGCCGAAGTCGAGCCCTTGATCGTCCCGACCTTCTTACCCGGCAGATCTTCCGGTCCGTTGATGGCCCCCTGGATCTGTTCCACGGTCAGCGTCGCCGTCAACTGCGCCGTGTAGTACGCCACGAAGATCACGCCGACGAACATCCACAGGATGGCAAAGATCCGCCCCACCCAACTGCGCGGCATCGACTCGCCCTGCGTCGCCAGCGTTCCAGCCGCCCACCACAGCGCGTGCAGAATACCCGGATAGTAGGGCTCGCCCGCGGGCACGATGCCGTCGGGATGCTTCCGCTCCAGCCACCACACGATATGAGCTGGAATGATGATCAGCAGCGCGGCAATGCCCAGCCACACCAGCGCCGCTTTCGAAAACACCGACCGCAACAAGCCGCCGAGCGGATTGGGCGGCCCACCGCCACCATCGCCGCGCACCAGGATCTGCAAGCCGCTGTCCATCATCGGCTGGGAGAAGTCGAGCACCTTGTCGCGCTCGGCCGTGACCGAGATCGCCGCGATGCCAAGATCGGCCTGCTGCGACTTCACGAGTTCAAGGAGCGACGGCACGTCTTTGGCGAAGACGAATTCCGTCTCGATTTTCAGCCGGTCGGCTATGGCGCGCCACAGATCGATGCTGAACCCCGTCAGCTCGCCCTTCTTCTCGACGACGAACGGCTCCAACACGCGCGTGGCGACCTTGAGCTTTTGCGGCTCCTGCGCCGATACCACCTGCGCCGAAACCTGAGCTGTCATCGGCAGCGCCAGCATCAAGACAGCCGTCAGCGCCAACAGAAATCTAAGCATATCCGCCCTCGTCCTGAATTGCTGCGCGCCTTACCAGGCCATCGGCTTCTTGTCTTTGAAGAAGCCGCCCGTGGGCCCATCGTCCGGCAGCGTCGCCAGCCAGACCGCGGTCTCCGCGCCCTGGTCCACCGGGCGCTCGGCATTGGCGCCGCCCATGTCAGTTTGCACCCAACCCGGATGCATCGAGTTGATCTTGATGTTGCCCGGCCCGATCTCGGCGGCAAAAACGCGCGTTAGCACGTTGATCGAGGCCTTCGACAGCCGGTAGGCCGGCCAGTTGCCGCCCATCTCCGCCAGCTGACCCAGCGCCGACGACATGTTGACGATGCGGCCGTAGTTGTTCTTCTGCATAAGCGGAATGGCGCGCTGGATCAGCCGCAACGGCCCCAGCACGTTGGTGTTGAACGTGTGCGCAATCGTTTCGATGGACACATTCATCGCTGTCGTGCCGGTGCTCGGCCCGTCCTGCATGATGCCCGCATTGTTGACCAGGATATCGAGCCGCCCGCCGAACAGCTCCTCGACCTGCTTTAAGCCCGCCGCGCAGCTCTCGTCGCTGTCGACATCGATCGGCACGACGCCGACCTCGATGCCTTCCGACAGCAGCTTGTCGGCCGCGGCCTGCGCCTTCACCGGATCGCGCGCGCTGAGCACCGTCACGACCCCCAGCCGCTCCAGCTGCCGCACGATTTCAAACCCGATCCCCCTGTTCGCGCCTGTCACCAGCGCGATCCGCGTCTCAGCCATAGATCCGTTCCCCTAGATCCCGATTTCCGCCGCTATCCCGGACGGTTGCCGGGACCATAACCGCTTCGGCTTGGCAGGGCGAGGGGCTTGGCTCAGCCGCCGATCTGGGACAGCACCAGATGAAAGGCGACAAGGGCGAACGTCATCATGCCAAGGAACGCACCAACGACAATCAGTGCGGTTGCCTTCGCGCCAATATTCAGAACATGCGCTATCCCACCTGCCACGACGAAGAAGAGGGCGTAGTCCAACAGAATGTTATCGATCATGGTGAGAGGCTTGATGACCAACTCGGAGAGGACCGCCTGAGTCACACTGCCGCCGATCCCGACGGCCGATCCCTTCCACAGGCTCACGCCACCCATCCAGGCACCCAGCGTGCAACCCAACATGAGCCCCAACAAGCCCGCGGCGGGGATCGCCACTGCAAGCCACTCCATCGTCAAACCTCGCTATCCTCACAGACCATATGTCTTAGGCGGAATATCCGGCCTAGAAAACTCTGCCGGTGCGGCCCTTGAGCGCCAGGCGCCTCCGCGCCATATTCCGCCAATGCCGCGCTCCCCAAAATCAGACTCGACGCCCAAGCCCCGCCCATCCCGTGGCCGCTCGGGAAAACCAAGTGCTCCCCCGGTCGAGACGTCCGGAGGTACCCCGGCGCCTCGCGGGTATAGCGAACCGCAACACGGCTTCGCCGAGGCGCCGCAGGCCGCTTTCGATGCGGGCTATTCCAACAAGGGCCAGCTGCCCGCGCTGCGGCAGTCCGGCCCACGCCCGCCGATGGGCGGCGAGACGCTGACCGACCAGCTTAATGCGCTGCTCGCTAAGCCGCACGAACGCTCAGACAAGGCGAAGGAACTGATCGCGCGCCAGCCCATGATGGCCGCGCATCCCTTGGTTTCCGGTTCGATGCCGATGTTCATGCCGCACCGGCCTGAACGCCCCGAGAAGAGCGAAGGCGGCCACCGCTTCGAACTCGTCTCCGAATACACGCCCAAGGGCGACCAGCCGACCGCCATCGCCGAACTCGTCGCCGGGGTGAACGAGACCGAGCGCAACCAGGTGCTGCTCGGCGTCACCGGTTCGGGCAAGACCTTCACGATGGCCCACGTCATCGCTGAAACGCAGCGCCCGGCACTCATCCTGGCGCCAAACAAGACGCTGGCCGCTCAGCTCTACGGCGAGTTCAAGAGCTTCTTTCCCAACAACGCCGTCGAGTATTTCGTCTCGTACTACGACTACTACCAGCCGGAAGCCTACGTTCCCCGCACCGACACCTACATCGAGAAGGAAAGCTCGATCAACGAGCAGATCGACCGCATGCGCCACGCCGCCACGCGTTCGCTGCTGGAGCGCGACGACGTTATCATCGTCGCATCCGTGTCGTGCATCTACGGTATCGGCTCGGTCGAAACATACACGGCGATGACGTTCACCGTGAAAGTCGGCGAGAAGCTGTCGCGCGACCAGCTGCTGGCCGATCTCGTCGCCCTGCACTACCGCCGCAACGACGCCGCCTTCGTGCGCGGCAACTTCCGCGTCCGCGGCGATACCGTCGAACTGTTTCCGGCACACTACGAGGATCGCGCCTGGCGCGTCTCGCTGTTCGGCGACGAAGTGGAAAGCATCACCGAATTCGATCCGCTGACCGGCCAAAAGTCGGATGAGCTATCGCTGGTGAAGATCTATTCCAACTCGCACTACGTGACGCCGAAGCCGACGCTGCAGCAGGCAATCAGGTCGATCAAGTCCGAGCTGAAGCAGCGCCTCGAAGAGATGTACGCCAACGGCAAGCTGCTCGAAGCCCAGCGCCTGGAACAGCGCACGACCTTCGACATGGAGATGATGGAAGCCACCGGCTCCTGCGCCGGCATTGAGAACTATTCGCGCTATCTCACCGGCCGCAATCCCGGCGATCCGCCGCCGACGCTGTTCGAGTACCTGCCCGACAACGCCCTCGTGTTCGCCGACGAGAGCCACGTCACCATTCCGCAGATCGGCGGTATGTTCCGCGGCGACTACCGGCGCAAGGCGACGCTGGCCGAGTTCGGTTTCCGCCTGCCCTCGTGCATGGACAATCGCCCGTTGCGCTTTGAGGAGTGGGACGCCATGCGCCCACAGTCGCTATACGTTTCCGCGACGCCCGGCTCTTGGGAACTGGAACAGACCGGCGGCACGTTCTCCGAGCAGGTCATCCGCCCCACGGGCCTGATTGATCCGGAAGTCATCATCCGTCCCGCGAAATCACAGGTCGATGATCTTCTCGATGAAGTGCGCCAGGTCGCCAAGAAGGGTTACCGCACGCTCGTCACCACGTTGACCAAGCGCATGGCCGAAGACCTTACCGAGTACATGCACGAGGGCGGCATTCGCGTACGCTACATGCACTCCGACATCGAGACGCTGGAGCGTATCGAAATCATCCGCGACCTGCGCCTCGGCGCCTTCGACGTGCTGATCGGCATCAACCTGCTGCGCGAAGGCCTCGACATCCCCGAGTGCGCGCTTGTCGCCATCCTCGACGCGGACAAGGAAGGCTTCCTGCGCTCCGAAACGTCACTCATCCAGACCATCGGCCGCGCAGCGCGTAACGTCGACGGCCGCGTCATCCTCTATGCCGACCAGATGACCGGCTCGATGGAGCGCGCTATCGCCGAAACCGATCGCCGCCGCGAAAAGCAGACGGCCTACAACGTCGCCAACGGCATCACGCCGGAAAGCATCAAGCGCAACATCTCCGACGTGATGGCATCGATCTACGAGCAGGATCACGTCACGGTCGACGCCGGCCTCACCGCGGAGAACGCCACGCTCGTCGGCCACAACCTTCAGGCCGTGCTCGCCGACATGGAAAAGCGCATGCACGCCGCCGCCGCCGATCTCGAATTTGAAACCGCCGCCCGGCTGCGCGACGAGCTGAAGCGCCTGCGCGAAACCGAACTCGCCATCTCCGACGATCCCCTTGCGCGCCAAATGGACGTGGAGGACAAAGCCGGCCGCTTCAGCGGCGACCGCAAGTACGGCGCCAAGGCAAACATGCCTACTGGTCCCGCAACGTCAGGATCACGCATCAAGAAGCCCTCGCTCGACGAAATGGGGCCAGGCACCGACCGCGCGATCCCGAGACGCGACGCCACTGCTCCCTCTCCCCGCGAGCGGGGAGAGGGTCGGGGTGAGGGGCAGGATCTTGCTCCCCGCGCCCCCGCCGTGGACCCCCGCATGAAAGCCGGCGCCTTCGGCGAGCAAGTCCGCGGCCCGCACAAACCGACCCTTGACGAAATGGGCCCGCACGCCTCGCTGAGCATCCCCAAGAGCGGCAAACTCGCCCCCGCCAAGCCAACCCGCACCGTCGACATCCCCACCGAAGCCGAAAAGAAAGGCCGCAGGGGCCGGCCAAAGAAGACGGGGCGGCCGGGGAGTTAGGACTCCAATGTTTGGCGCCAACCACAGTTGGCAACCTGCCAACTGTGGTTTACACTACGCAAATGATCAAGGTCATCGCCTCTGACAGTTTTGCTAGCTGGGTCGATGACCTGAAAGACCGCAAGACGCGCGTGCGTATTCTCGACCGCATCGACCGGCTAGCCGGAGGAAACTTCGGCGATCGTGCGCCCGTGGGAAGTGGCGTTTTCGAACTTCGCCTCCACTTCGGCCCGGGCTACCGGATCTACTATGTGCGGCAGGGCGATACTGTCGTTGTGCTTTTGTGTGGTGGCGACAAGGCTTCCCAAACCAGGGACATCCGCCGCGCGCAGAAAATGGCAGAGGAATGGAAAAGATGACGAAAAAAGCGACACCGGCTCTGAAAGACCGTCCAGGATATCGCGTATTCGACATCGCCGATCACCTCCGTGACGAGGACGACGTAGCCGCGTATCTCGAGGTGGCCGCAGAGGCCGGCGACGCGGAGCATTTTGCTCGCGCCCTTGGCAACGTAGCGCGGGCGCGCAGCTTGAGCGGACTAGCGCGCAGCACCGGCATCAGCCGTCAGGGTTTACAAAAAGCGCTCTCCGAGCGCGGAAATCCCAGCTTGGCGACGACTATGACGGTTCTCAATAGCCTTGGCCTTCGCATGGCTATCGTCGCGCAAAGCGCCCCTGTGCGAAAAAAGAAGCCCGCAGCGAAGCCGAAATCGCGATCCATAGGTTAGCTCAGACAACGTACTCAAGGATCATCAACATATGGCAATGCCCACCAAACCCGAACCCATCGACCTCTACTATTGGCCGACGCCGAACGGCTGGAAGATAACAATCATGCTGGAGGAGTGCGGCCTGCCCTACACGCTGCGCTACGTGAATATCTCAAAGGGTGATCAGTTCGAGCCCTCGTTCCTCGCGTTCTCGCCCAACAACAAGATGCCGGCTATCATCGACCCCGACGGCCCCGGCGGCATCACCATCTCGGTCTTCGAGTCCGGTGCCATCTTGCAGTACCTCGGCCGCAAGACTGGCCAGTTCTATCCCGATGACGAACGCGCCCGCGTCGAGGTCGACCAGTGGCTATTCTGGCAGATGGCGGGGCTCGGTCCGATGGCCGGGCAGACGCACCACTTCCGCAACTACGCGCCCGAAAAAATTCCCTACGCGATCGACCGCTACATCAACGAAACCAACCGGCTGTATGGCGTCATGGACAAGCGCCTCGCCGGCCGCGAATTTCTCGCCGGCGATTACTCAATCGCCGATATCGCCTGCGTCGGCTGGGTCAAGCTGTGGGAAGGCCAGGGGCAAGACATCAACGAATTTCCGAACGTCAAACGCTGGCTCGAAACGCTGCTTTCACGGCCTGCTGTCAAAAAGGGCCTGGAGATTCCTGGCAACGCGCCAAAGACGGATCTCGCCACCGACAAGGAAGCGCAGAAGATCATGTTCGGCCAGCGCGCGCGGAAAGACTAGTGCCTGCGCGGCGCCTTTACCCCGTCATGCGACTCAGATTGGGCTAGGGCAGTACCAGCCCGCCGGCACGTGCCGCGCCCCCAGGAGGCCCCGCCATGGGATTCCGTTTCCGCAAGACCGTTACGATCTTTCCGTACGTGCATCTGAATTTCAGCAAATCGGGCGTGTCGCTCAGCCTCGGCAAGCGGGGCCTAATGTACAATGTCGGTAGCCAGCGCGAGACGATCGCGATCGGCGCACCGGGCACCGGTGTCGGTTACCGTGCGTCGTTCACATTCGGCCTGTTGCTGATCCTGATCGGCCTCATCGCCCTGATTGCCATCGCCTGGCATTTCTACCCAGAAACCGTGCGTTGGGTGCTGCATCAGTGGCAGCCAAGCTGGTTCTGAAACGACGCTGCCTGCCAAAACCAAAGCGGAGAGCGCATCGCTGCACTCTCCGCTCGAAGTGGCCAGAAAACGTAGACCAGAAAGTCGATCAACGACCCGGATAGGGGTTCATGTGATAGGTGATCATCAGCATCGCCATCAGCACGGCTGACAGCAAGCCGGCAAGCGCACCCAGCATGCCGTAACCCGTTACGCCGACGACAGCATAGAGATCGTGCGCGGCAAGGCTGCCGGCGATCGATGCAATCGCAGCGTTGACGACCAGCACCATCGGAATTCGCGACTCATCCGCACCCTGGCCCGCTCCCAGGAACACGACCTTGTAGCGAGCGATGCTGGCGGCAATCGTCGCCACGAAGCCGGCCGCGATCGCAATCGTACGCGAACCCAAGCCTTCAACCCCGCCAAGCCCCAGGCCAACGATCGCGCCGATGGCAGCTGCCACCAGAATGAGCACGATAATGCTTGCAGAGATCACGCCTCCGCCGCCGCCAGGTGTAGCCATATTATTCGTCTCCCCAATATTTTTGCCCCCGCCACATCGGCGAAAGTGGCCGGATATTGGTTGCGTGGCGATAGTGGGTCAACCCCGTAAGTCGCCTCACCACGCGATATGGACCGCCAAATGGACGCCGGAACCCCATGGCGGACCAAGCGTTTCCTCACGTGCTCCGTATCGTGAGCGCCCAGATCAAGCAGACAGAAACTGACCGCTGAGGAGACCCTCATGAAAATTGAGAACGCTAAGATATTGATTCTCGCGACCGACGGCTTCGAACAATCGGAGCTGGAAGTGCCGCGCGAGAAGCTGAAGGAAGCCGGCGCCCTCGTCCACGTCGTCGGGCCCAAGGACCGCAAGGACAAGAAGTCGATCACCGGCTGGAAAGACGGCAATTGGGGCAAGCCCGTCGACGTTGATCGTGAGCTAGCCGACGCTTCGGAAAGCTTTTATGACGCCCTGGTCCTACCCGGTGGGGTCATCAATCCCGACAAGCTGCGCGCCAACGAAGAAGCGGTAGCGCTGATCCGCGAGTTCCTGAATTCCGGCAAACCTGTCGCGGCGATCTGTCATGGACCGTGGCTATTGATCGAAGCCAATGGCATCCGCGGACGCAAGGCTACGTCGTACAAGTCCATCAAGCAGGATCTGATCAACGCTGGCGCTGATTGGCACGACGAAGCCGTCGTGACGGACCAGGGCATCATTACCTCGCGCAGCCCCGAGGATCTCGTGCCGTTCGTGGCCAAGATCATCGAGGAAGTCGAGGAAGGCAAACACGACCGCGCCGAACTTGCCGCCGCTTAACGAACGGCCGAACCTATGATTAAAAGCCGAGCGGCCCAGCTGCTCGGCTCTTTTCAATTGCCGTTGATGTTCTCGATCAACTTCATCATCTGCTTCAGTTTCATCTTGCCGCCGTTCGGCAGCTTGACGACGCCCGGCAGCAATCCGTCCGAGCAGGTCTTCCCGACCCACGTGTAGCGATGCTCGATATCAGAGGCGGCACCAAGCCCCGACTTCGTATTCACCTTGAAGATGTACTCGGACTGAAAATCGCCCGACAGTTCGGCACGCGAGATCACTGTGCGGCCGGTCGACACTTGGCAGTCGGCCAGGATGATGATCGACCGTCCATCACGCGACCAGATCGGCATCGGGCAAATCGCCGTTACGATCGACAAGGATGCATCCATCATCTCTTTGTCGGTGGCCTCGTCCACGCACATCTGCAGCACGACTTCCGGCGCGTTGCCGGCCGTCATCCGCATCTCCCATTGCCCGGGCTTGCGCGACGGAACGAGGGCACTAGAGGCCCACGCCAGCGCGGCCGACAAGCACACCGCGGTCGAGACAACCGCGCAAATCGCAACCATTCCCACGCCGCGCCGCATTCGCTCCTGCCTATGGTTGCGGGCCTTTGCCCAAGGACTCCATCATTCCCATCATCTGCTTCATGTTCAACTTGATGCCGCCCGGCATCAGCATGTCGCCCGGGACCATTCCCCCGGTGCAGGCCTCGCTCACCCAGCGCGCCTTATGCTCGACATCCGTTGTGCCATTGACGCCTTCCGGCGCATCCGCGACATCGGCTTTCGTCACCATGGTGTATTCGGACTGGAAGTCGCCGCTGATCTCGGTACGCCCTGCGACCTTCATGCCCGCCACCTGACATGTGCTGTCGATGACGATCTTGTCGCCGTCGCGCGCAATCTTCTGATCGGGGCACATGGATTTCGCCATGCCCATGCCCATCTGCATCATTCCCTTGTCGGTCGCTGCATCCAGGCATAGTTGGACGGTCATGGCCGGCATATCCTTGCTGGCTTTCATCTGCAGTTCCCACTGCCCCGGCTTGCGCGCCGGCCAGTCGAATTCTTCAGCCAGAACGGCCTGAGGCATCCCCAAACCGGCGCCACAGATTATGGCCAGTATCCATTGCTTATTCATTGATTGGATCGGTCCTTGCTGATTGAGGCCAAGCGTTGGCTGCCCTGCAACCAGACAAATCGGGCAATATGACAACGTGGCTTCCATCTCGTTGCATCAGTAGAAGCGCTGCCGTGGGCCAGGCTGACGTGCGCTGAGCGGATGCTGCTCCGGCACCCAACTGCAGCGCTGCCCTTGCAGAGACGAGGCGGCCCCCCAAATGTTCTTGTTGACGAATGCGTTAGACGGCGCGGGCATGTCACAGCCGGGTTGTATAGTTTGCACCAACATCGCTAGGATGACGCAACGAGTGCCGCAGGATTCGTTAAGCCGCCTCGAAAATCAAAGCTTGGGAGAACTACTCCGTGCGCACCTTTATGAAATACGCCGCAGCCTTCAGCACCTCGATGATCCTGGCTGCCACGGCAGCGCAGGCCAAGGGCGCCAGCCCTTTTGCCGGCCTGGCCGGCGGATGGAGCGGCGGCGGCACGGCCTCGTTCGATGGCGGCCGGAGCGAAAAGCTTCGCTGCACGGCTACATACCGGCCTGGCAGCGGCGGCAACACGCTGGCCATGACCATCCGTTGCGCCAATGCGTCGCTGAATGTCCAGCTCAACGGCAACCTGCGTTACAATAACGGCCGGGTCAGCGGCAGCTGGTCGGAGAGTTCCACTGGCGCCGGTGGCAGCGCGGCCGGGCGCGCGGGTCCATCCAGCCTCCGCCTACGGATCGGTGGCGATCTTTCCGGAAATCTGTCAGTCTCATTCTCCGGGGCCAGCCAATCCGTTTCTATCGCGACCAACAATTCCGCCTTCCGCCGCGCCAGCTTCAATCTGAGGCGGCGTTGACATCGCTGTCACAGGCTAAGGCCTAGGGGTTTGTTGCGTTTAGGTCACGTCTGGTCGTAAACAGGCAGCTAGACTGCGTTCGGGGCAGTTGGATTTCGAGCGCCGTGCGTTGCAGCAAGATCGCCGGAAGCTGTCCGGCATCTGTGGTTCGGAGGATTGTTGGGTGATTGCTCTTAATTCAGTAAAGGCGCTGGCGGTTGGCTCGGCCCTCTTCTTCGGTCTGGCGGCGTCGCCGGCCATGGCCGAAGGGGCCTTTGCGGGCTTCAACGGCACGTGGCGCGGCGCCGGCAACATTACGCTCGCCGGCGGCCAGAAGGAAAAGCTGACCTGCAAGGCCTACTACAATCCAAAAAATTCGGGCGCTGAACTCGGCATCGCTCTGACCTGCTCGTCGCAAGCAAACAAGATCGAGTTGCGCGCGAATCTCAATTCGTCGGGCGATTCCGTGTCCGGCAGCTGGGAAGAGCGCGCGTTCAACTCGTCGGGCAGCGTCGCGGGCAAAGCCAGCGGCAGCAAGCTGAACCTGTCGATCTCCGGCACTTTGAAGGGCACCATGTCGATTTCGACCGGCGCTTCCAGCCAGTCGGTCAACATCCGTACGGACGGCACCGGCTTCAAGTCGGTCAGCCTTTCGCTCTCCAAGAGCTGATCGGCCACGCGGGCCGGTAAGCCACACATCTCCTCAGATGTTTTGACATGGCGCGGCATCATCGCTGCGCCATGTTAGTTTCAGGCAGCAAATCACACTGGGCGGCCGAGCCCGGGCATACGAGGCGGGCCAAGCCCGCGAACGAGGGCTCGCGACAGACGCGCCCCAAACGAAAGGGACGACAATGGTCCGCACGCTTCTAGCTGCCGCCTGCCTGACTGCAACGATCACGATCTTCGGCGCGGCTAATCCGGCAGACGCCACATTCCGCAGCCGCGGCAACAACGGCGGGCGAGACGGTGTTGTCGTCGCCGTCAGCAAGCACGGCAATGGCACGGTGTCTGGCCCCGTACGCCAGGCACGCTACGGCCTGGAAGTTCGCACGCCCGGCGGCAACTGGATCGGTTGCCGCGCGAGCTGCTCCGAAACGCTGCGCGTGCAAACGGTCGACATTTGGGAAAATGACGGCCGCCTCGTCGGCGCGGGCGACGCCGCCAACGAGTGCGGCATCTTCGGCTGCCTCGAAATCGGGCGCTAATCTAGCCCTGCGCCAAGCCGATCAGGAACGGGTTCGTGGCGCGCTCAGCACCGATTGTGCTCGTCGGACCATGCCCGCAGATGAAAGCGATATTGTCGTCGAGCGGCAGGATCTTCGATTGCAGGGATTTCATTAGCGTGTCGTGATCGCCCTGCGGCAGGTCTGTGCGCCCCACCGAGCCGCGAAACAGCACGTCCCCCATCAGGGCGAACTTCTGCGCCTTATTGAGAAACACCACTGATCCTGGCGAATGCCCAGGGCAGTGCAGAATATCGAACGTGTGCCCGCCGACGCTGACGGTATCGCCCTCGTCGAGCCACCGGTCCGGCACGAGGTTGCGCGCCTCCATGCCGTACGCGTCACCTTGCGCCTCAAGGTTATCGAGCAAAGACTTCTCCGCCTTGTGCGGGCCTTCGATCTTCACGCCCAGGTCATCTCGTAGATCTGCTGCGCCACCGGCGTGGTCGATGTGTCCGTGCGTCAGCAGGATTTTCTCGACCTTGATGCCGACTTCGTCGATTGCCTTCAGGATCGCATCGATGTTGCCGCCGGGATCGACGACCGCGCCCAACATCGTTTCGGGGTTCCACAGCAGGGTGCAGTTCTGCTGGAAAGCCGTAACGGGAATGATCGCGGCCTTCAGCCCGGCCGGAGTGTTCTCAGCGTCTGCCATGATCGATCCCGTCTCCTCGTTGTTGGCGCGCTCTTACCGCGGTACAGCCGCTGTGGCCAGTGACCCGGTATCGCACCGGCAACCATTCGTTAACCAATTATTAATCAATATGGCGCCATGATTTCGCAGCGAGGCATGAAGCCGCGCAGTCATCGCCCTGTTGACAGGCCATAACGGTCTGTCAGACCCGGCAGCGGGCCCCAACGATGATCGTCACAACGCCCGAACCCGCAGCCCAGGCGCTCCTCCAGGCCCAGGCGCGATTGGCGTCCGAAATGCCCATCGCCCCGACCGGCCAGCAGCAGAGCACGCCTGCGACGGTTCCGGTTCCTGCGGCGGCGTCATCAACAACGCCAGTTGTCGTCACTGCCGATCCACTCGCAGTTCTTCTACAGAGCGGCGGCGCCGACATCGCGGATACGCCCCTGACCGCCGACCTGGCTCGCCGCTACGCCGAGAGCGGAACGCTGACCCAGCGCACCGCCACTGATTTGGCGTTGCCTAAAGACCTGCAGATGCCGAACAGCCTCAGCGCGTCAGACGCCAAACTGCTGAACGGCCTGTCCCAGGCCTACCGCCAGCCTGCAACCGCGACGCCCGTGCCACAGCCCGTTAATGTGCAGCGCGAGCTGGTCAATGCTCAGCTGCCCAACGCGCCTGCTACTGCCGGAAACACGCCCGCAGTGATCATCATCGATGGCCGGCAGTTGCCGCTGAACGGGACGCAGACAGCCCTCGTGCGCAGCGCAATTGCATCCGGTAACGCGCCCGATGCCAAGTTGCTGAGCAGCCTTCTGCAGCCGCCGGCTGTGCTCGATGCCGACCCCGTTCCTCTGCAGCAACCCGCCAGCGCACTGCGCGAATTGGCGGCCGCTGCCATTGCGCAGCCCAGCAATGCGGGGCGTAGCCAGAGCAATTCTCAATTGCCCGACGCACCACGCGATCAAGCCAATCTCGCGCTGGCGACGGCGGCCCGGAACCTCCCTGAGGCAGATTTGCCGGCGGCAACTCGCGACAGTGCCAGCCTCACCTTGCCCGCCGCACCGCGCCAGCAGGCAGTCGCGGCACAGCCCGGCGTGCGCATCGCGGCGCCCGAGCTTCCCGGCATTCCCGTTGCCGCCAATGGCGTCATCCTCGTGGACGGCCGCACGATTGCGCTGAACCCGGCACAGGTTGCCCTGGTCCGCGCCAACCTCGACGCCGCTCTGCGCAGAACCGGTGGGATCGGCGGCTCGGATGGCGAAGATTCCACGATCACAGCGGCAATCACCGCCGACGATAAAGTTCGCGAGGTCGGCAAGGTGCAATCGGTTGAAACGAGCCTGCGGCCAAATATTGAGGGGCGCGAACGCCACGCATCCCCTGCGCAAGGTGAGGGTCCCAATATTCACGAGGGACTTGGCAACGATGAAAAGGTGGAAGCCGTGCGCGCTGTCCGTCACGAACAACCCGCTCCCTATGAACCGCAGGTCATCGTGCCCCGGCCCCAGGATCATGCCGTGATCACGCCCGGCCCCGATCGCGTCATTCTTGCCGGCCCCGCTCCCGAAACGGGACCGCAGTCCGCGATCACCGGCATTGCGATCGCCCTTGCCCCCGGCATCACCCGCGACGACGTCACCGCAGAGTTGCATCAGGATGGCTATCGTCTGACCTTTGCGGGCAGCGACGACTCGCTCCTACTGCACGCCAGTGCCGGGTTGTCGGCGCAATTGATGTTTGCCGACGGCACGTCAATGCGCCTGCAGCTCACGCACGACTGATCCGTAAAGTTTATCTGACCGGCTTAAGACGCCTTTCAGTCCTCGGGCAGCACAGTTCCCCATTGCTCCTCGAGGATCCGGCATGAAGATCAACGGCAGCTCGCCCCCTTACACAAGGCCGTACGGTTCGTTCGGCCGGACGTCCACCTCGCTGTTTTCTTCCCAGCAGCCCACATTCGGCACCTCGGCGTCGCCCGCATCCGGCCCGACGATCTGGTCGGCGATCCAGCGCATCCAATCCATCCTGCTCGACCGCCAAGATCGTGCGGCAGGCGGTACGACTGCGGCCAGCAACGGCGGCTCCAACGTTTATGCAGAAAACAAATCGATCACCGGCAACGCCGTCAGCGGCGCCAAGGTTGGCGGCAAGTTCCTCGACGTCAAGGCCGCGTCGATGCAATATGTACAGTCCACCGCGACCGATTCGAAGTTCACCAGCAAGACGATCTACAGCTCGTCGTTTGAAGGCGACCGCACCAGCATCACCGCAGATCGCGTCCAATACGCTCAGATCAATGGCGACAAGTCCGTCGTGAACGTCAAGACAATGACCGGCGGCCAGATCGGCGGCGATGGCGTGACTGTCAACGCCGAGACCGTCGAAGGCCTGCTTCAAGTCAGCGGCAGCGGGGCCAAGATTACGGCGGACCAATTGAGCTATACGCAAATCAGCGGCAAGGGCGCGTCGCTGACGGCAGACAAGCTGGGCGTCGTTTTGATCAATGCAGACGACGTGTCGATATCCGCCGAAACGGCCGGAAGCATCACCCTTCGCGGCGGCAAGAACAGCGTAACCGTCGACAAGGCGACCGATATCCAGGCCGGAGCCGGCACCAACTCCATCAACGCCAAGAGCGTAAGCAGTGTTTCTCTTGCAGGTGGAGATGACGTTATTACTGTCGGCACGGCCTTAGGCGCCATCAACGCGGGCGCCGGCAACGACCGTATCACCGTCGACAAGGCTGCATCTGTGTCCGGCGGCAAGGGCAACGACACGCTGACTGTCGGCGCGGGTGTTCAGCGCGTGACGTTCAACGCCGGCGACGGCGCCGATATCGTCAATGCCGAGAAGGGCACGACGGTCGCCTTCGGCGCCGGGCTCCAGCGTGACGATGTCCAGATCGTCAGGGACGGCGACACGTATCGCATCAGCTTCGGCAATAGCAGCGACCGGATCACGCTCAACGCAGGCGTCGGCACCACCTCCAAGCTTTCGTTCGCCGACGGCTCCACTGTGGACCTAAGCCGCGAGACCATCGAAGCCTGACGGCACCGCCGCTTCTTCGCTCTGCCAACCGGGAACACAAAAAAATCGGGAGCCGAAAGGCTCCCGAGTTCTTTTCGATCGTCTCTATAATTCTTGCTAGTCTTAGGCAGCGACGTGCTCGTCGCCCGGGTTGCGCAGCACGTAGCCGCGGCCCCAAACCGTTTCGATGTAATGCTGGCCGCCGGTTGCCGTCTGCAGCTTCTTGCGCAGCTTGCAAATGAAGACGTCGATGATCTTCAGTTCCGGCTCGTCCATGCCGCCATACAGATGGTTGAGGAACATTTCCTTCGTCAGGGTCGTGCCCTTGCGAAGCGAAAGCAGCTCCAGCATCTGGTATTCCTTGCCGGTGAGGTGAACGCGCGAGCCGTTGACCTCTACCGTCTTCGTGTCGAGATTGACGCGCAGGTCGCCCGTCTCGATAACCGACTGTGCGTGCCCTTTCGAGCGCCGCACGATGGCGTGAATGCGCGCGACGAGTTCGTCCTTGTGGAACGGCTTCGTCATGTAGTCGTCGGCGCCGAAGCCGAGCCCCCTCACCTTGTCCTCGATCTGGGCGAGCCCAGACAGGATCAAGATCGGCGTTCCGACCTTTGCGACGCGCAACATCTTCAAAACTTCATACCCGCTCATGTCAGGCAGGTTGATGTCGAGAAGAATAATGTCGTAATCATAGAGCTTACCGAGGTCGACCCCTTCCTCGCCAAGATCCGTCGTGTAGACGTTAAAGCCTTCCGACTGCAGCATCAGTTCGATGCTTTGTGCCGTAGCGCTATCGTCTTCAATTAGAAGGACGCGCATCTGTTTCCATTCCTCGCTTTGGCCTGCCCCGTCGCCAGGTCGCTGCTGCTATTGCCGTAAAACTCTGCCCCCGGCACATTGCCCTTGCCCGAAGCTTAATTCTCGTTACGAAACTACGCGCCAATCGTTAACAAAAACTGATGCCCTGTCGGGGGCTGACCCAAAACGGCACTCTTCTGCATCGCGTGTCGAATCTGCCGCGGTCAGACTGCCCAATTTGCTAACGTTTCCTTACTCGGGCCTTGTCCGGCGCTTACCGGGAACCCAGCCAAGAAATCGTCAGCCTCGGCAGTCGGCCAGCGGCACACGCGATGACCTCGGGCGCCACCGTTATACTTAAGGCTAGTCAATTCGTGAGACGATTCAAGTGCTAACAGCATTCGGATTAGATGTGAATCCACGTCCGCCATAAATTCGTCGCACCTATTACCGAAATTGATGAAACGGCTTTATGGCGTTGCTTTACCGCAACTTAATGCCCGTATGACATATTGAGTCTTAAGAGCCGGAAAACGCCGACTTACCGCGGGTTGCGGCCCTGAGACGGTGCGACCTGGGTCGCTGACTGCGTTAATGCAGCCTGCACCATGCGTCGATGGCACGAAAATTGATTGTCGCCTGTGGCGAGTTCGACTGTGTTGAGGGTATCGAACGATGAAAGCACGAGAGACCGCGATGCGCCTAAAGCGCTTTGAGGCGGACGAGAAGGCCCGCAAGGCGGCCGATCTCGAACATATGATTCGCGAATTCGAAACGATCGCCTCCGACCTTGATCGCCAGATCCAGGCCGAAGAAGATCGCAGCGGCGTTCGCGATCCGAGCCATTTCGCCTATTCCACGTTCGCCAAGTCGGCCAGCCAGCGTCGTGACAACCTGCGCGCCTCCGTCGCCGGCCTGCGCGCAAAGCTGGAAGCGGCCATGAAGGAACGCGACGAGGCAGCCGAACAGGCCGTCCAGTCCGCGCCCACCCCGCTTCGTGTCACCGGCCGCCTGCACCGGCGGGGCGAACGCGCCCCTAGCCCCGTGCTGCGCTAACCCGGCCACACCCACTGATTCGTCAACAGAAAGCCCGCCCGGCAGCTGCCGTGGCGGGCTTTCCGCGTCTTGCCAAGGCCATGAGCGCGTGTCAGGGGTCAAATACCGCTGGCCTTCGCAGGCCAGCGGCCGCAACAACGATCGAAATGGAATGCAGCACCGCACTGGCACCGTCGCCCTCGTGCTCTGTCTGGCAACTCTGATGCTCCAGGGGTGCGCGGCCTCGCTTACGCCGGGCGAAACTGGAGCGGCATCCACCACGGGCACAGCGCCACCGATCGCTCCACCCGCCCAAACGGCAGCGGCACCGGTGCCGCCGGTCGCCGCCGAAGACACTGGGACAATGGCGTCCCTGAAATCCATGCTTCCCAAGGGCGAGCAGATCGTTGGCACGCCCACTGAGTTGTACACACGAATTGCCCGTGGCGCGTTAACCTGCTGGTTCGGGGCATCGGGGCCCCTCAAGGGCGCATACATGTATCACGCCGATGCGGCGCCCCCCTCGAAGGGCGGGCGCTCGGAAATCATAATCCGTACGAAAGATAAGGACGCCGCGGACCCCAGGTCGCTGCGCGCCTACAAAATCACGATCGCTCCGGGCGAAAGCGGATCCGTTCTCGAAACGGAGAACGCGAAAATCCCTGAACCCCTGGCGACCAGCCTTGGGGCCGACGTGCGCCGCTGGGCAGCCGCCGACGAAGGCTGCAGCGCGGCACCGGCTACGGCAGAATGGAATGCTGGCGCAAAACCGCCGGAGACAGAGAAGGCGGCAGCCCAGCCCGCCAAGAAAAACAAAACGGTCAGCAAGAAGAAGTAGGCCGACGCGCAATGCCCGCACGGCCGGGCGTGCTTCTGGGCACCCGGCCGTACAAGGCACAACGCCAACTGAGGGAGATCAGCCGCGGTAATCCTGGATGCGCGTGGCGCGCAGGCCCGGAAGGCCATGCTTGTCGATCGACCGCTGCCAGGACAGGAACTCGTCCACGGTCAGCTTGTAGCGATCGCACGCCTCTTCGATGCTGAGCAGACCGCCGCGAACGGCAGCCACCACTTCCGCCTTGCGGCGGATTACCCAGCGTTTGGTGTCTTTCGGCGGCAGGTCAGCTACGGTGAGCGGACTTCCATCCGGCCCGATGACGTAGCGCACGCGCGCTCTCATATGCTGCTGTTCGGTCATGATACTCATTACACTCTACAGACCCATGCCAAGAAGGTAACCGAATGCTCTTAAAATGAGCCTAAGCCTTTGAGTAAACATAGCATAAACCGGCGGGTCAAAACATCAAAGTCATTCTATTAACCTCAACGCCTGACTCATCGCGGCACATCGCCATGGTCTAGACATATCTTTGAGCATATTGTCCCTCCGCGGAAGGCTTTGCAGCTGTCGCTTCCGACACTTATTGCGGTGCAAGCGGTGAAGTGCGACAAACATGCGGTCGCGCTTACAATGCAGCGGCGGCTAAATCATAATGACCGCGCGCTGAATCGCGGATGGCCGTCAGGTCGGCAACGAACTGGTCATAAATGCACGCCGCAGAACCACACATGACTCCACGCCGCATCGTCGTCGCCATGTCCGGCGGCGTAGATTCTTCTGTGGTCGCAGGCCTTCTCAAGCGCGCTGGCCACGACGTTGTGGGCATTACGTTACAGCTGTATGACCATGGCGCTGCCACCGGCCGCAAGGGCGCATGCTGCGCCGGCCAGGACATCCAGGACGCGCGCCAGGCCGCCGAGATCATCGGCATTCCGCATTACGTTCTCGACTACGAGCGCCGCTTCAAGGAAGCCGTGATCAACTCGTTTGCCGAAAGCTACATCGCCGGCGAGACACCGATCCCGTGCGTCACCTGCAATCAGAAGATCAAGTTTCTCGATCTGCTCGACACGGCCAAGGATCTGAATGCCGACGCGCTGGCGACCGGCCACTACATTGAAAGGCGTGACGGGCCGAACGGTCCCGAAATCTATCGCGCCATCGATAGCGATCGCGACCAGAGCTATTTCCTGTTCGCCACCACGCGCGAGCAGCTCGACATGCTGATGTTCCCGCTCGGCGGGCTGACCAAGCCTCAGGTGCGCGAGCTCGCGCGCGACATGGGCCTGCCGCTGGCCGACAAGCCGGACAGCCAGGACATTTGCTTCGTTACCAAGGGCCGCTACTCCGACATCATCGAACGACTGAAGCCGGGCGCCATGCAGGCAGGCGAAATCCGCCATGCCGACGGCCGCTCGCTCGGCCGCCACGACGGCATCATCAATTACACCATCGGCCAGCGCAAAGGTCTGGGCCTCAACAGCACCGAGCCGCTGTTTGTCTTGAGCCTGGACGCGGCGAGCAACGAAGTTGTGGTGGGACCGCGTGACTTATTGCGCACGCGTGACCTTGTGCTTAAAAATGTGAACTGGCTCGGCGACGAGCCTTTGGAACAAGCCGGTTCTGCCGGGATTGCGGTGTACGCACGCGTGCGCTCAAGCCAGCCGCCCCGCCCTGCGACAGTTTTCGTGGAGCCGGACGGTGAGGTGCGAGTAACGTTGGCAGAACCCGAGAACGGTGTCGCCGCAGGCCAAGCCTGCGTCCTGTATACTGACCAGACCACTCAGTCGCGGATACTGGGTGGTGGCTTTGTCGCCAAGGCGATCACGCCGGCTCTGCTGGCCCGTGGTAGATTGGCAACCGGCTCCCCAGTCACGGGCCGGCCTACGGAAAACGGGCACGACGTCCGCGTGTCAGATTTGAGCGCGGGATAAAAAGGGTGAGAGCGGGTTATGCTGAATATGAATAACGAACCTCAAGGGCGGAGAAAATTCAACGTGCGCCCCAATGACAGCCGCCGCCGTGCCGTATTGCATAAGGCCGACGGTAAGATCGTTGGTATCGGCCGCATCGAGGAAGACGTCGTCAAGAGCGCCTATCGCCGTTGGGCTCCCGTCTACGACGCCACGTTCGGCAAGATCTCGACGGTCGGCCGCAAGCACGTCGTGGAAGTGATCAATCAGCGCCGCGGCCGCGTCCTTGAAGTCGGCGTTGGCACAGGTCTCTCGCTATCGGACTACAAGCGCGACCTTGAAATTGTCGGCATCGACCTGTCGCCGGATATGCTCGAAAAGGCCCGGGAACGCGTCGCCAACGACCGCCTGTCTCACGTCACCGGCCTGCACGAGATGGATGCCAGCGCACTCAGCTTCCCCGATGCATCGTTCGACACAGTCGTTGCCATGTACGTCATGACGGTCGTGCCGGATCCCGAAAAAGTCATGCGCGAATTGGCTCGCGTCACCAAGCCCGGCGGCGAGGTCGTCCTCGTCAACCATTTCAGTCAGGAAGAAGGCGTCCGCGGCTGGGTCGAGCGCCGCATGGCTCCGTTTGCCGAGATCATCGGCTGGCGCCCCGTGTTCGACGTGTCCCGCGTGCTGGGCTGCACCGACCTGCAGATGGTGCAACGGCAGGCTTTGCGCCCCTGGGGCATCTTTACGATGATGCGTTTCCAGCGTCACGCCGCCGTCACTGCTGACGCAGCGGAGTAATAAGCAAACCGCAAGCGGCGCGGCCCACAAGCGGCCGCGTCCTTGACAGCATGGCGCCATGCTCCTAAGGACAGGCGCTCGTGGCGGGATAGCTCAGTTGGTTAGAGCGGCGGAATCATAATCCGTAGGTCCCCGGTTCAAGTCCGGGTCTCGCTACCATTTCTTTTACAGTATGCGAATTCCTGAGCTCTCAGCTGGCAGACGCATGTTTAGGCTGCTGCGCCGCGGGCATACCGTTGCGAACGGTCGTCAGGCAGCGGCTGCCGGAGGGTCGTTACCAACCTTCGTGTTTCGCTCTGATCTCATCAGCGACCTGCCAGCTGCCGTCGGGCATGTACTTCAGATGGGCGAAATCCGTTTCGTAGAGATTGCGTCCGAGGATGACGGTTCGCCCCTTGTCATTGCGCTGGTAGACGCAGCAGAAGACGGAAATCGCGCGTCCCTTCAACGTCGCTGTATCAAAGACTGAATGACCGTCGGTTTGCTCAGGCGGCAGCTTCAACAAGTCGACGATCGTCGCTTGCACGTCCGCCAGCTGCGATACGCTTTCCGACACCTGCATAGGCGCATCCGGGGCTGCAGGAGGCTTGACCAATAGTAGGGCATTCAGGCGCGTGAAGTAGCTTTCCGGGCTGATCCGGCTCATATGCTTGAGGATCTGCGCCTTGGCCTCATCAGACCCCGGCCTGAAGTTGACCGCATTGCTGTCCCCCTCATAACCGTGATCACTTTGCACGATGATCAAGGAGTTTTCGTACTTACCATGGCGCTTCAGGCTCGCCACGAGCTCTTTGATCAATCGCGTGGCGCACACGAGCTGCTCGGCGTAGTCCGACGATTTCTCTTCGCAGTTTCCATCCCACACGAATGGCGTGTGTGGAATGATGGCGTGCAGATAGACGTACTCGTTGACTGCGGGGCGAGCTTCCTCTTCCTCAATAAAGCGGCGCAATAGCGGGACGGACAATGCCTTGTAGGCCTTGTAATTGCGGATCGGCAGAACCTTGCCGCTGATGGAAAAGACCTCCCGGCGGAGAATATCCGGCGCTGCGCGCACGGCCACGATCTGTGCCAGACGGATAAGCGGCGAGTTGCCTGCCTCTCGGCTGGTGTACGTATAGTCCGCACCTTCGAACCCCCAGAATCGGGATTGGTCCGGGGTGTAGTTGGAAATCCTGTACCCGGCCGCTTGCAAAGTCTTTCGCAGGCCACCCGTCCGCGCAGCGGCCTGGAATTCCTTGAACGAGCCCCCGCTAAACAATTTCCCAGTCATGAAACTTGGAACAGACGCATCGGTCACGTCGTAGTTCGAAAGGTTACGCGGGAAAAAATGAAAGCCGTTGAGTTGGTTCAGTAGATCAATCTGCTTCGCCGCGCCCATGAAGCTGGGACTGCTGTAACCGTCCAAAACCAAATGATAGACATTGGGTCGATTGCCTTGCGCGGTTGCCACTCTGCCGGGGGACGTTTCAGCGTCGGGGGTCATGACCAGGGCATGGGTCACCGCGACGGTCTGCCAGCCCACCGACACCATGACAAGAATAATTGCCACTTGCCTGATGATCGCGGCGCTTACAAAGCGCCACACCGCAAAAAGTATGGCGACTAAGCCGATCTGCAGCGCCGTGGAAGTCCACGACTCCTTTACCTCCTCACTGCCTTCCATGATGCCCCATTCGATGGGCGCCAGAACATCCGAGACGTAGATGAAGAGACCGGCGAGAAAAAGCGGTATCGCCAAACTCCGCCAACTCGGACGGGCCGCGTAAGCCAGAAAGATCAGCGCGAGAGACAACAATGCGAGCGCTACGAACGGGATCAGCACGGTCGTCGCGTAATCCAGATCGATTTGGTTTGCCAGATAGATGCTCGTCGGCAGCAGAAACAAAACGACGCCAAAAGGAAACCAACTCAGCAGGCTGTCCGATATGAGCGTAGGTTGCGCAACGTCCTCTGAGTCTGTGCCTGACACTGATGCCCGCCCTTGCTTGTCACTTCGTCATTTTCGACGCATCAGATACAGTGTCCGGGCCGCACCAGGAATGGGCTGTTTCTGCTCGATTTCGTATCGCGTCCCGAACGCCGCCTCGAAGCCTGCCTCGGTGTAGTGCGGAAAAATATCCTTCCGATTGAGCAACAGGCGCTGCACCTGCGAATCGGATTTTTCGACAAATTCGATCACAAGCGTTTCCGCGAGATCTGCGAAATGCGCCGCTATGTACTCCAGCGGAAGGTTGTTGGAGATGGCAAGGTGATGAACCAGCGCGAGCGCCAGAATGGCATCGGGCCGACTGCGCCCCTGCAATGCCGCTCGCTCTTCGTTCGCAAAACCAATCGCCGGACTAGGGTTCGTAAGGTCCACGACCAGCGGCAGAATGTTTGCCACGCCCGTACGCTTGCAAATATTGTAGTTGGCGATCACCGCAGCAGGGTCGATGTCCATGCACACAATATTGGGCACGAGGTCGGCGACGGCGCGTGAAAATTCCCCGTTATTGCCGCCGACATCCCACATTGTTTTAGGCTGCGCGGCGCTCATCATCTCGCGGACGATGTTGCGTTTGGCGCCAAACGCAGTGCCTGTGTAGTTGGTCTCTTCGTAGTAGCTACCCCATTCCGTCTCCTGATTGCGCGGCTTCAGGCTCGCGACGAGAGAGCGTAACGACGAGGCAATGGCCTTCAGCTGCGGCGCGGAAAGCTTGCGCCCGGACACCTTCTTGCGTGTGCCACCGTGTGCTTTTTGCATTTTGGCGTGCAGATGCAGGTGCAGGTAAATTCCAGGGCGCAACTTGGTGCGCCGGGGAAGCAACGACGCTGCAAGCTCAAGCGGAACGCCATCGAGGTAGAGCTGTGAGAGCTTACCAAGCGACAAATCCACGTACGCCATGAGCGCTAGCGGCGCGAGAAAATGACGGCAAAACTGGCCATATGCCGGCCAGGCGCCATACTCAGACAGAAAGTCAAATGAGAGATGGTCGATCAACTGCGGCCGCCCGCCAACAAACTGGATGTTGTAGGCAGAGGCATCCTTGAGCAGCATTTCATGCTCTAGCGCCTGCAGATGCAGATCGAGCGTGACGAGCGCCGCGTCCTTCAGTTGATCGAAGGACCACTCGTAGGGATACGACACGAATGTGAGTTGCGCCGGCCGCAGGATCGCGGTTGTTTCCGCCTCACGACGGCCTGGCAATTCCTCGAAAGGCAACAGCCTGCCATCGGAGATAGCACGCGCAAACAGCCCGGCGGACGTTGCCGCGTCATACTGCTTGGCATACGGCGCCAGAACTCGCCGATAGATCTGCCCGTGCTCCCAAAACAGGTAGCCCGATGGATCGCGGAAAGAACTAAACTCGCGGCGACCGTGTGCGGCCAATCGCGAATTCGTATCAGTTGTCATGCGACGCTTTACGACGGCGCGTTACGAAGAAATCCTTGATGCGAAACCAATAGAGCTTCAGCGACGCGCCGCCGGCCAGAAGTCCAGCGGCAATCATCTGGAGAGCGAAGCTGCCAGCGCCTGGGTCAAGGTACGCATAAGCGCTATTTGTCGTCGCAATCACCGCCAAACCTGCGGCGATTATCCGGAATTTCATGCGGCCCCCAGTGCCTGCGCGGCAAAGAATAACAACACAACGTGCGCAGCACTATAATTGAGACCTGTCACAAACCTGTCGCAATAATATCACGATCCACGACCGAGACGCCGACAGCGGCACCAGCGTGCCGATCCCATGTTTCAATTTGCGGCCTCGAAAGTGTCCTCTGGAGCAATCGATCAAGGCGAGCCCGGCTCGGCGAAAAGACAAGCGCAAGCTGGAAACAGCGTCCTAGCCACCTCCAGCCCAAGCCGATCAATGCTTACAAGCCTTCTTCGGCTCGTTTGCGATTGCCATCGCTATTGCGATTGGCATCGGTCTCGTTCTCGCGCCGCTTCCCTGCATTGCCAATCGGCGGACTCGAGGGCTCTCCACTGTTAGAAGCCCCCTTCTCCTTCAAACCGGGATCGATCACCGGCTCGTCATCGTCCTTAGCTTTCGGCTTGCGATCGTCCATAGCGCACCTCCGGTCGACGGCCGCTTGTTTACGCGGCCTTCCGATTAACCCCGCGCGTGGCCAGCGAGTTCAGCTTCGTGTCAGTGGCCTGTTCCTCGTCGAGGTTCTGCTGCAGCACGCTGGCGCAGTCGTTGCGGCCCAGCTGCTTGGCCCAAGCGACAAGAGTGCCATAACGTGTAATCTCGTAATGCTCCACGGCCTGCGCTGCTGCGATGAGCGCTGCGTCTAGAACCTGCTTGTCGGCAACTTCGCCGGCAACTTCATTTGCTTCCTTCAAGATCCCGTCGATGGCCGGACAGTTGACGGCGCTGACTTCGACGCCGTGCATCTTAAACACCTGCTCGAGCCGCTTGATCTGGTTCTTCGTTTCACCCAGATGCGTCTCGAAGCCCTGCTTCAAGCTGCTGTCGGTGGCCTTGGAAATCATGGTCGGCAAAGCCTTCACGATTTGATTTTCAGCGTAGTAGATGTCGCGCAGCGTATGCACGAACAGATCGTCGAACGTCTGGATGTCTTTTGTAAAAAAGCCCATGGGGGTGTCTCCTACTATTCTCGTGTTGTCGTCTATATGGAAGCCAGCCGGCAGCGTTCAGCCGCTGACCAATCGAATTTTGCCATGCGAGCCGCCCTTGTCGTTTCCAAGCTTCTCGCCTTTGATGACAGCCTTCACGCCTTCGAAGACGTAGCTGAGGCCGTGCAAGCCGCTGTTGTCCCAGAACTCGCCCTCTCGCGCGTCGACCTTGATGAGCACCAGGTCTGGGTCGTCCTTTCCACCGGGAAACCAGACGCGCCATTCCTCCGACCACAACTTCTCGATCAGGGCTCGATCCTTCACGATGGTTGCAGTGCCCAGAATGCTTGCGAATTGCGTCGGGCTTTGAAAGGACACCAAAACTTCAGGGTAGTTCTGGATTTCCGCCACTTTGGGAGATTGAATGCTGGTCGCGAAATAGGCGTCCGCATCAGGCTTCAAGTCTGCGATAGCCATCGGCCGTGCGTGCATACTCCCGGACTGGTCGTTTGACACCAGCATGGCCGTCGAGAAATCTTTCAGCAGTTCATAGAGGTGTTTCTGAGGGTTCGTATCGCTCATGTGCTTGTCTCCAAATGTCTGGAGATTCAACGCCACCACGATGCGCGCGTTCCGAATAAACTCACCAGGTATGCCCGCGCACCTGCGGCACGGCTAAAACATCAAACGGGCGCCATATCGGCTAATGCCACCGCCCGTTAGAGCATTTCCAGAGACCTACGGCTGCGGGGCGCGGGAAAGAGCGCGTCTAACTCCCGCAGTTGCGCCGCACTCAGCCGCAACTCACGCGCCTTTGCATTCTCCTGCACATGCGCAACGCTGCCCGCCTTCGGAATGACGATCACGTCATCGTTCGCCAGCAGCCAAGCCAGAGCGACCTGCGCCGGCGTCGCATCATGGTCGCGCGCAAAGCGCACAAGCTTGGTATTGCTGATCAGCCGTGCCTGCTCGACCGGGGAATATGCCATCAGGGGTATGCTGCGCTCTCGCTGCCACGGCAGCAGATCCCAATCGGCCGCACGGCGCTTCAGATTGTAGAGAACCTGGTTGGTCGCAACGTCGCGCCCGCCCGGCACATTCCATAGGGATCGCATATCGCCGGTGTCGAGATTGCTGACGCCCCAGTGACGGATCTTACCCGCGTGCTTCAACGCCTGGAAGCCGGCAACGGTCTCCGCCAGCGGATGCCGCCCCATCCAATGCAGCAGATAAAGATCGATGCGGTCCGTCTGCAGCCGCTTCAAGCTGCGCTCGCACGCTGCAATGACACCTTCGCTCGACGCATTATGAGGGTAGACCTTACTGACGAGAAAGACCTCATCGCGGCGCCCGGCGATGGCCTCTGCCACCAGATCTTCGGCCGCGCCCTCGCCATACATTTCCGCGGTATCGATCAAAGTCAGTCCAAGATCAATGCCGGCGCGAAGCGCGGCGATCTCATCTCCACGCCTGTCGCGACGCTCGGCCATCTGCCACGTGCCTTGGCCAAGCTGCGGCACGAGTTCGCCAGACGGGAGAACGGCGTGCTTGATAGATTGAGACGGCATGATCACAAGCCTATGGCTACAGAGAAGCTATGCGGGGAGGTTACAGCCTGCCGCGCTCGCAACGCAAAGCGGCGGCTGATTTCTCAGCCGCCGCTCGCGTATTCGGAGGAGAGACGTCTTAGATGACGTCGATCTCTGCCGGCAGATAGCTCGTGACTTCCAGGCCAACTTCCTGCTCACGAACCTGCGGCTTCATCCAAACTTTCATAACTTCCTCCTGTGTTGCTTTTGCTTGCTAGCATGAACTAAACACCTGGAGGCCGAAAAGGTCTAATCGAATATTTTGATATCATCGATAAGCCCACCTGATCGGTGCACGGCGGAACCAAAACGTCATGTGCTCGTTGATCTTTGGGCCGCAATTTCAACGAGATAATGCCTATTCTAGCTGTTCTTCCGAACGCTGCCCAACTCGCTGGAGATCCCAAAATGGTGAGCGATGGCTAAGCTTTCTTGGAAGGCTCCGTCGATTGAGACGTTATCGACGAGCCTGACATATATCGCGCTGACGGGCGCCCTGCTGGCCCCGCTGGCGACGGCTAAGCCTAGCCTGCCGCCTGCGGTCGAGGCGAGGACACAGCTGCCGCCTGCGGAAACCCCGGCCATCACGGCGCGAGCTACGGCGGCCACCGCTCCGGTCGCGCCGCCGGATCTGAAGCAGGCCAGCACGGAGTCCAAAGCTTCGTCGTTAGTAGCGGGAGGCGAGGAGTCGGAGCTACAGGCGCTGCCGCCAGCCGTCCAGGTTGCGGAGGCGCGCACCCGTCTTAGATCCGTCAAGGCTAAGGACGCTACGCCCGCGACGGATACAACGACGGGCTTCGAGACGAAGACTGCCCCACCGACAGCCGATGTCCGCATCACCGAGCGGGACGAAGACACGAAGGCCGCCAGGGCCGAGACATCGGACGAGAAAACGGCAGCGCTGCCACCACCCACCGCAACCGTTCCGGTCGCCAGCCCGGATCCGGTCAATCCCGAGCCGGCAACGGTCTGGACCGATGCCGACGTCGCCGCAGCGCTGAAGGAGTGTCTGCGGCTACTGGCACCGGCCAACGCCGAGATCGAAGTAAACACCGCAATGCGCAAGGGGCAGTGCGGCACGCCGGCACCCATCCTACTAAAGAGCATCGGCGCAAACCCGAAACTGACGTTCCAGCCAGCTGTCGAAATCAACTGCCAAATGGCGGTGGCACTGGGTGAATGGGCGGCAGACACGTTGCAGCCCGCCGCACGCGAAACCTACAGCAGCGAGGTGAAAAGCGTTGTCGGCGCGTCAGGTTACTCCTGCCGCAACCGCTATGGCGCGGCCAACGAGCGGCTCAGCGAACACGCTCTGGCCAATGCCATCGACATTGGCGGCTTCGCACTGGCGAATGGCCGGTCGATAAAGGTATCAGCTGGCTGGGGCGCGACCACGCGCGATCGCGCGGCGGCCGCGAAAGCCGCAACCAAGCCCGCCGACATCCCTGCGGACAAACCGGACGACAAGTCAGCTAAAACGCCTGCAATCAAAGGCGAGAAAACAACGCAGCGAGCATCGCTGAAGACCGCGGACCTGACGGACAGGAAGGACCAGCCAAGGCAGACGACGCCAACCGTCACCGACGCAAAGGTTGTGGAAGTCGACGGCACGTCGACACCTGATGGCCAGTTCTTGCGCCGGTTGCACAAGGGTGCTTGCGAGACGTTTGGCACCGTGCTCGGTCCCGAGGCCAACGAAGCACATCGCGATCATTTTCACTTCGACTTGAAAGCCCGCAAGCGGCGCGCCGTCTGCCAGTAGCGCCGGTCTTGCGCATTGGACATCACCAACCGCTTCAGCAAAAAAATGCGGCAGCAAGACGCCGGCGGGCGTCTGCTGCCGCTTATTGAAGCCTGGGATACGGGACGTCCCGTGGCCTCCAAGAGTTTTGGCTTCGCCGTGTCGGGATAACGGCTCAGCCGATGGTGTCGTTCGTCGTCGGTCTCGGGAAAAACCTGATGAGCGAGCACCATCTGTCCGCTAGGGACTTGCGTACCGTATATTTCCTTACTACAATCGTCAACATTAATTTCGGCCGACAGAGCAGAATCTGCGCCGCCGGAATCGTAAGGATGCAAATCTCCCCGGGGTTAGCGCGTGTCCGACGACGAAGATGCATCAGTGCCCGTCGCGGACACACCAAAACACCTCACGACCGAGCAGCTTTTCGCGGGCGCGCGCGAACTAACGATCGAGCACAACGGCGAGATTTATCGCCTGCGCATCACCGCCAAAGGCGGACTGCTTTTAACGAAATGATTACGCGCCGAGAGCTGGATTTATGCGGCTGGGCTTTAGCGCACCGACGGCTTTCAACGCGTACTCGTCGAGGCCCTTGCCGCCCGTCTCCTTGACGAAGGCGGTGATGGCGTCGCGCATGCGCGGCTCCCAGAACTTCTGGATGTGCGATGCGGTTTGGCGAACGGCTCTCTCTTCGCCTTCGACGGCGTAGGCGCGCGCAATTTGATTGGCCATCAAAACCAGGCGGTCAGCACCGTGCAGCATGGACGTCGGTTCCTATCGTAGCATCTGTCTCGCGGGCGGCCGGCACCGCGATGCGCTGCCCCCCTGTGAAAATCTCGAACGCATCGCGCCGCGCTATGGCCACGAGCGTGATATTGGCCGCCTCCGCCGTACGGATCGCCAACGAAGTCGGCGCGGACACCGCAACGATGATCGGCGCACCCAGCACTGCTGTTTTCTGCACCATCTCCACCGACACGCGGCTCGTCAGCAGAACGATACCCGCCGCCGGATCGACATCGGATCGCGAGACCGCACCGATCAATTTATCGAGCGCATTGTGGCGCCCAACATCCTCACGCAACGCGATGAGCCCATGCTGCTGCGACCAGAAGCCCGCACCGTGCACTGCGCGCGTCTCGTGATTGAGAACCTGCGCCGGCTCCAGCGACTCCAACGCCGCGCGAATGTCAGCTGCCGTAACTTGCAGATCGGATGCGACGCGCGGCGGGGCTGCGACTGCAGCTTCGAGGCTTTCCACCCCGCACAGCCCGCATCCCGTAGGGCCGGCGATCTTCCGCCGCCGCTCAGCATGCAGCTTGCCAAGACCGGGCTTCAGCCACATGCGCAGCTCAAGGCCGCCGGCGTGTTCCGCCACCTCTAGATCGCGAACGTCATCTGCCCGGGTGATCATCCGCTCCGACAGGCTGAAGCCATAGGCGAAGTCTTCAAGGTCGGCGGGCGTCGCCATCATGACGGCATGCGTGGAGCCGTCATACACCAGCGCGACCGGCGTTTCCTCGGGAATGACCCGCGCCGTCTCCGCCGTTGCATCCTGCGTCACGCGCAGGTTTGGCACCTTTGAGACGGGCGCGGGCATACGTCCTTACTCCGCGGCCTCTTTGACCGGCTCGGCAATACGGCGGCTCTTGCGCGAGAACTCGTCGTAGTCGTCCTGATAGTCCGTCGGACCGTTCGACTTCGACACCTGCACCGCCGTCACCTTGTATTCCGGGCAGTTGGTCGCCCAGTCCGAGAAGTCCGTGGTGATGACGTTGGCCTGCGTCGTGGGGTGGTGGAACGTCGTGTAGACGACACCGGTTGCCACGCGATCTGTAATCAACGCCCGCAGGGCAGTGGTACCGGCACGGCTGTCGAGGCGCACCCAGTCGCCATCGTTTACGCCACGCACCTCCGCATCGTGCGGATGGATCTCGAGACGGTCCTCGGGATGCCATTCCACGTTCGCGGTACGCCGCGTCTGCGCACCCACATTGTAATGCGACAGGATGCGGCCGGTCGTCAGGATAAGCGGGAAGCGCGAGCCGGTCCGTTCGTCGGTCGGCACGTATTCCGTCATCACGAACTTGCCCTTGCCGCGCGTGAACTCCTCGATGTGCATGATCGGCATGCCTTCGGGGGTCTCGTCGTTGCACGGCCACTGTACCGAGCCCATCTCCTCCAGCTTCTTGAACGAGATATTGGTGAACGTCGGCGTCAGGCGGGCGATCTCGTCAAGGATCTCGCCAGCATGCTTGTAGTTCCAATTGAGGCCCAGCGCCTGCGCGATCAGCTGCGTCACTTCCCAGTCCGCATAACCGTTCTTCGGCGCCATGACCTTGGTCACGCGCTGAACACGGCGTTCGGCGTTCGTGAAGGTGCCGTCCTTTTCGAGGAACGTGCAGCCCGGCAGGAAGACGTGCGCGTAGTTAGCGGTCTCGTTCAGGAACAGATCCTGCACCACCACGCATTCCATCGCGGCCAAGCCAGCCGATACGTGCGTCGTGTTCGGATCCGACTGGAGAATATCCTCGCCTTCGATGTAGAGCGCCTTGAACGTGCCCTCGACAGCCGCGTCGAGCATGTTGGGAATGCGCAGGCCCGGCTCCGGATCGAGCGGACGGCCCCACTCGACTTCGAACAACGCGCGCGCCGTGTCATCGGACACGTGGCGGTAAGCCGTCAGTTCGTGCGGGAACGAGCCCATGTCGCACGCACCCTGCACGTTGTTCTGGCCGCGCAGCGGGTTCACGCCCACGCCTGGACGGCCGATGTTGCCCGTCGCCATCGCCAGGTTGGCGATTGCCAGCACCGTCGTCGAACCCTGGCTGTGCTCGGTCACACCGAGACCGTAGTAGATGGCGCCATTGCCACCGGTCGCAAACAGACGCGCGGCCGCCCGGACCTCTTTCGGATCGAGGCCCGTATACTCTGCAGTCGCTTCAGGCGAATGGCTGGGATCGGCCACGAAGGCTGCCCATTCCTTGTATTCCTCGACTTCGCAGCGTTCGTTGACGAACTTTTCGTCGACCAGGCCTTCTGTCACGATGACATGAGCCAGCGCCGTCACGACGGCCACGTTCGTACCCGGCTGCAGCGGCAAATGGTAATCCGCCTCGATGTGCGGCGAGCGCACCATATCGGTCCGGCGCGGATCGATCACGATCAGCTTCGCGCCTTCACGCAGGCGCTTCTTCATGCGGCTGGCGAACACGGGATGCCCGTCCGTCGGATTGCAGCCGATGATGAGAACGACGTCCGTGTCTTCGACGCTGTCGAAGTCCTGCGTACCGGCTGACTCACCGAACGTCGTCTTCAAGCCATAACCTGTAGGCGAGTGGCAGACGCGGGCGCACGTGTCGACGTTGTTGGTGCCGAAACCGGCGCGGATCAGCTTCTGCACGAGGAAGCTTTCCTCGTTCGTGCAGCGCGACGAGGTGATGCCGCCAACCGACCTGCGGCCGTACTGGCCCTGGATGCGTTTGAATTCGCTGGCAACGCGTCCGATGGCTTCTTCCCACGTCGTCTCGCGCCACGGATCGGTGATCTTGTCGCGAACCATCGGCTTCATGATGCGGTCGCGATGCGTAGCATAGCCGTAGGCGAAGCGACCCTTGACGCATGAGTGCCCGCGGTTGGCCTTGCCGTCTTTCCACGGCACCATGCGCACGACTTCTTCGCCGCGCATCTCTGCCTTGAACGAGCAGCCGACGCCGCAGTAGGCGCAAGTGGTGATGTGCGAATGCTCAGGCTGGCCGATCTCGATCAGCGCCTTCTCCGACAGCGTCGCCGTCGGGCAGGCCTGCACGCAGGCGCCGCACGAGACGCATTCGGAAGCCAGGAAGTCTTCATTCATACCGGCCGAAACGCGGCTGTCGAAACCGCGGCCGGAAATCGTCAGCGCGAACGTGCCTTGCACCTCTTCACAAGCGCGCACGCAGCGATTGCAGACGATGCACTTGGCCGGATCGTAGGTGAAGTAAGGGTTGGACTCGTCCTTGCCGATGTAGAGGTCGTTGGCAACGCCATCCATCTTCTTGAAGACGTGGTTCTCGCCCTCGTAGCCGTAGCGCACGTCGCGCAGGCCGACGGCGCCGGCCATATCTTCAAGTTCGCAATCGCCGTTTGCCGGGCAGGTGAGGCAATCCAGCGGATGGTCGGAGATGTACAGCTCCATGACACCCTTGCGGATGTCCTTGAGACGCTGCGTCTGCGTCTTCACCTTGATGCCGGGTGCGACAGGCGTGGTGCACGAGGCCGGCGTTCCGTTGCGGCCTTCGATCTCGACGAGACAAAGACGGCACGAACCGAAGCTGTCCAGCATGTCGGTCGCGCACAGTTTGGGGATCGTCGTCCCCATCTCCATGGCCGCCCGCATGATCGACGTTCCCTCGGGAACCGTGATCTCCGTGTCGTCGATGATGAGCGTCACCATCTTCTCGGATTTCGCGGCCGGAGTGCCGTAGTCGATTTCTTTGATCAATGCCATGCGCTTGTCCTCACTCCGCCGCCGCAGCCAGTTTTTTCGCGGGGCGTCCGAAATCTTCAGGGAAATGCGTCAATGCGCTCATCACAGGATATGGGGTGAAGCCCCCCAAAGCGCAAAGCGATCCAAACTTCATCGTGTTGCAGAGGTCTTCCACGACCGCGAGGTTAGCCTCGGGCCGTTCCCCTGCGCGAACCTTATCCAGCGTCTCGACCCCGCGCGTTGAGCCGATCCGGCACGGCGTGCATTTGCCACAACTTTCCACCGCACAGAACTCGAATGCGAAGCGGGCCTGGGCCATCATGTCCGCAGTCTCATCGAAAACAACGACGCCAGCGTGACCAATCAGGCCATCGCGGGCGGCAAACGCTTCGTAGTCGAACGGCGTATCGAAATACCCGCGCGGGAAATATGCCCCAAGCGGGCCGCCGACCTGCACGGCTTTCACAGGCTTGCCCGATAGCGTTCCGCCGCCGATATCGTCGACGAGTTCGCCGAGCGTGATGCCGAACGCCGTCTCGAACAGGCCACCGTGCTTCAGGTTACCCGCCAGCTGGATCGGCATCGTGCCACGCGAGCGGCCGACACCATAATCAGCATACGCCTGCGCGCCATGCTCCATGATGTACGGCACAGCCGCCAGAGATAGAACGTTGTTGATGACAGTTGGTTGCCCGAACAAACCTTTGTGAGCCGGCAGCGGCGGCTTGGCGCGAACCAGCCCGCGCTTGCCCTCAAGGCTCTCCAGCAGCGAGGTTTCCTCGCCGCAAACGTAGGCACCGGCCCCCATCCGAACCTGCAGCTCGAACGTATGGCCGGAGCCGCGCACGTTGTCGCCCAGGTAGCCGTCTTTCTTCGCAGCCTGGATCGCCGCATTGAGTGCCATGCCGGCATGGGGATATTCCGAGCGCAGGTAGATGTAGCCGCGCGTGGCACCCACCGCGAGACCGGCGATCGTCATCCCCTCGATGAGCACGAAGGGATCGCCTTCCATGATCATGCGATCGGCAAACGTGCCGCTATCGCCCTCGTCCGCATTGCAGACGATGTACTTCTGCTGCGGGGGCGTATCGTGCACCGTCTTCCACTTGATACCCGTCGGAAAGCCGGCGCCGCCGCGACCGCGAAGGCCCGATTTCGAGACGACGTCAACGATCTCGATCGGCTTCAGCTTGAGCGCGTTTTCCAGCCCCTTGTAGCCGCCGAGGCGCTTGTAGTCCGGCAGCGATACAGGGTCGGCCAGTCCGCAGCGCGCGAACGTCAGGCGCGTCTGTTTCTTGAAAAAAGGAATGTCCTCGACAGGGCCGACGGCCAGCTTGTGCTTGATGCCCTTCGGGCCCTTCTCGCCCAGAAGGCCCGCCTTCACAAGATCTTGCACGTCGTCTTCGGCGACCGGGCCAAAGCCATAGCGCACACCGTTGTGCTCAACCTCGACCAACGGCTCCAGCCACAGCATGCCGCGCGAGCCGTTGCGCACGATATCAATCTTGACGGCGGCCTTCTTCGCCGTCTTCTTGAAGGCGGCAGCCACCTCGTCGGCGCCGCAGGCAATCGCCGCGGCATCTTTCGGAATGTAGATTTTTACGGTCATGCGCCTGCTCCTTTGAGGAGCTTATCGAGCTTGGCCTCGTTCAGCCGGCCAACGATCTTCCCGTCGAGCATCGCAGATGGCGCCGTGGCGCACAGGCCCAAGCAGTAGATCGGCTCGAGCGTCACCCGGCCGTCGGCGCTCGTTTCGCCGCACTTGATGCCCAGGCGATCTTCCGCCCGCTTCACCAGCGGCTCGCAGCCCATCGATTGGCAAGCTTCGGCGCGGCACATTTTCAGCACGTGCTTGCCCGCCGGCTCACGCCGGAAGTCGTGATAAAACGTCACGACGCCATGCACTTCGGCGCGAGACAGGTTCAGTTCGTTGGCAATGACCGGAACGGCCTCTTGCGGCACGAATCCGAATGTCTCCACGCAAGCATGGAGAATAGGCATAAGCGGGCCCTCGAGACCCTTATGTTCGGTAACGATCTGCCGCGTGCGCGGCTCGCTCCATGGTTCCCGCCCCATGTCGCGCCACCTCCCGGTTCTTGTTCTAGCTGTTGCGTCTACAGATGGCCTTTTCCGCCTCACACTTCAATAAAGCTCTTCCGTGCAACGATAGGCAAACGTAAACGCGCTGGATAGACGTTACATTCCCGCCACTTAACACGATCTGTCCCTGCACAGACAAATATCTGCAATGTCATGCGGGCTCAAGTTGCGTTGCCGCTGCCAATTTTGCCTCAGAGACAAACGCATTTACCAGGGGTGAATGTGGCTCACGCCGGGAAATAAGCAAGCCGATTTTGTGAGTGACGGCCGGATCAGTGAGTGGAATGGCCCGCAGCCGGCCACGGGGATCCAGCGTCTCGGCCAGACGCGATGAGAAAATGCTGGCGAATTTCCCTGTGCGAACATGCGCATAGAGCGTCAGCATGGAATTTGATTCAAGCCGCAGCGTGGGCCTGCCGCCGGCATCGGCCAAATGCCTATCGACAATCCGCCGGTTCTGCATGTCGGGCGTCAGCAGACACAGTGGCAGCTGCGCGGCCTGAGCCCACGTCATCGTCTTGGCATTGGCCTGGGGCGAATCAGGCGCCACGAGTACGGTGTACTGCTCCTCGTAGAGCGGGATCGCCTGGCAACGATCGACCGGCTCGTCGTCAATGTAAGAAATGCCGACGTCCAGTTCGAGATCTGCCAATTTGTCTAAGATTGCCGCCGACGTCAGCGACAGCACTGACAGCCGCACATCCGAGAACCTATCGCCGAAGGGAATGGTCACTGCGGGCAGGAAAGGCAGCGCTGTTGGTATGATGCCGATACGCAGATGCCCAGAAAGACCGTGCTTCAGCGCCTCGATCTCTGATTTCATCGTCCGGCTGTCGCCAACGAGCCGCCGCGCCCATTCCAACACGCGCTCACCTTCCGGCGTGAAGCCGCGAAAGCGCGAGCCGCGCTCGACGATCAAAATACCGAACTGATCCTCAAGGCTTTTCACCGTGGACGACAAGGTCGGCTGCGTTACACCCGAAACTTCCGCTGCACGCCCGAAATGTCGTTCCCGCGCCAGCGCCAACAGAAGTTCCAGCTTGTCGATCATTCCTGCCGTCCAAAGGGAGCGTTGCAGCCGCTCCGTCTCTTCAGTGCGATCCTAGCCTACTTTTTTGCGCCCGCGGAGCAGTTTAGTTCCTGCACGACAGCGAAGTTGGCCGGCGCTCGGTCCTGGAACCGAGCTCGGACGCCACCTCAAAAGCTTAGTGAATACGCTGCATGCTCGTCCGGCTGTCGGCTTCCAGTTGCTCGAGCGTCAGGGCCTCGTCTTCCGCCCCGACGTCAGCCTCGCGGTGGAACATGCGGTAGAGTGCCGGCAGCACCAGCAGCGTCAGGATCGTCGACGACACGATACCGCCAATGACGACTGTCGCCAGCGGCCGCTGGACCTCCGCGCCTGCTCCTGTCGCGATCGCCATCGGCACAAAGCCAAGCGAGGCGACCAGCGCCGTCATCAACACCGGCCGCAGCCGCTGCATGGCCCCATCGTGGATGGCACGATCCAGCGGCAAGCCGTCCCGTCTGAGATTGTTGATGAAGGCGATGATGACGAGCCCGTTCAGCACCGCCACGCCAGATAGCGCGATGAACCCCACACCTGCCGAAATCGACAGCGGAATACCGCGCAACGCCAGTGCCAGCACGCCGCCAGTTAATGCCAATGGCACGCCGGAAAAGACGATAAAGGCGTCTTTTGCCGAGCCGAGGCTGGTGAACAGCAGGAAATAGATCAACGCCAGCGCCACCGGAACCACGATGGCCAGGCGTTGCGATGCCGACATCAACTGCTCGAACTGCCCGCCCCATCCCAGCCAGTACCCCACCGGCAGTTTGACCGAGGCGTTGACTGCAGCTTGCGCTTCCGCCACGAACGACCCGAGATCGCGCCCGCGCACGTTGGCCGATACCACGACGCGCCGCTTGCCATTCTCGCGGCTGATCTGATTTGGCCCGGGCGCAAAGTCCACCGTCGCCACTTCGCCCAGCGGAATGAACCGAGGCATCTTGTCAGATGTGGCCGGCGCAAGCTGCGATGCCGCGTTCTTCCCCGTCTCCCGATGCGTACCCGCAAGCGAGATCGGCAACCGTTTCAATGCTTCGATATCGGCACGCCGCTCTTCTGGCAGGCGAACCACGATACTGAATTTCCGGTCGCCTTCGAAGATGGCGCCCGCGGCCTTCCCGCCGACGGCAATCTCCACCGCCTCCTGCACCGCCGCCACGCTCAAGCCCAATCGCGCAATCGTGTCGCGCTTGGGCGTGATCGACAGGATCGGCAGCCCGGTCACCTGCTCCACGCGTGTGTCCGCTGCACCCGGTATCTTGCTCAACGTTGCCGACACCTGGTTTGCCAGCGCCACCAGCGTATCGAGATCGTCGCCGAAAACCTTGACGCCGATGTCCGCCCGCACGCCCGCGATCAGCTCGTTGAAACGCATCTGGATCGGCTGCGTGAATTCGTAATTGTTGCCCGGCAATTCCGCCGTTGCTGCCTCGATATCCTCAAGGACATCGGCCTTTGACTTCGCCGGATCTGGCCACTGGTGTTTCGGTTTCAGCATCACGAACGTGTCGGCGACGTTGGGCGGCATCGCATCGGTCGCGATTTCCGCCGTCCCGATTTTGGAAAACACCACGGAGACTTCCGGGATCTGCGCCAGGCGTGTTTCCAGCGCCAGCTGCATCTCTGTCGATTGCGTCAGGCTCGTTCCCGGCACCCGCATGGCGTGCAGCGCCACATCGCCTTCATCGAGGCTGGGAATGAACTCCGTCCCGAGTTTCGTCGCCCCCAGTCCGCTCAGCACCGCCAGAACGAAGGCAATCGCTGCCACCACCGAGCGCTGCGACACCGCCAGCCGCAGCAACGGCTCATACACGGCCTTCGCGCCGCGGATGACGACGCTCTCCCTCTCCGCCACGCGCCCGGTGACGAACAGCGCGATGGCCGCCGGCACGAATGTCAACGACAGCAACAACGCGCCCGCCAGCGCCATGATGACCGTCAGCGCCATCGGCGTGAACATGCGGCCCTCGACGCCGGTCAGCGTCAGGATCGGCAGGTACACCACCATGATGATGAAGGCGCCGAACACCGACGGCGTGACGACTTCCTTGGTCGCGGCCAGGACGGTGGCAAAGCGTTCCCGCCGCGTCAGCAGACGGCCGAGCCGGTGCTGTTCGCGCCCCAGCAACCTCAGACAGTTCTCGACGATGATCACTGCCCCGTCGACGATGATACCGAAGTCGATGGCACCCAGGCTCATCAGGTTGGCGCTGATGCCGGCCTCCACCATGCCGATGATGGCGAACAGCATCGACAGCGGAATGACACAAGCTGCAATCAATGCCGCACGAATGTTCCCGAGCAGAATAAATAGAACGACGATGACGAGCACCGCGCCCTCGAACAGGTTCTTTTGAACCGTCGCGATCGTGCGATTGACGAGATCCGTGCGGTCGTAAACCGTGCGCACGGCCACGCCCTCGGGCAGGCTGCGCTGGATCTCGGCGAGCTTCGCTGCAACGCGCTGCGACACCGTCCGGCTGTTCTCGCCGATCAGCATCATGGCCGTGCCGAGAACGGTTTCCTGGCCGTTGATCGTTGCCGCGCCGGTCCTCAGCTCCTTGCCGATTTCGACGCGCGCCACGTCGCGCACACGCACCGGCACGCCGTCGTGCGAGCCGAGTTGGATGTCGAGCAGTTCCTCTCCAGTTGCCAGCTGCCCCGGCGAGCGCACCAGATACTGCTCGCCGTTGCGCTCGATGTAACCGGCACCCCTGTTGGCGTTGTTCTGCTCGATGGCCGCGACGAGCTCAGTCAGGCTGACGTTGAAGGCACTCAACCGCTCGGGCTCGGGCACCACATGGAACTGCCGTTCGAACCCGCCGATGGCATTCACTTCCACCACGCCCGGCACCGTCCGCAGCTGCGGCTTCACCACCCAGTCGTGCAGCGTGCGCAGATCTGTCGGCGTGTAGGGCCCGCCTTCAGGCTTGGTCGCGCCAGGCTTGGCCTCGACGGCATACTGGAAGATTTCGCCAAGCCCCGTCGCGATGGGTCCCATCGCGATCTCGATACCCTCGGGCAGCAGATCCTTGACCTGCCCCAGCCGCTCGTTGACGAGCGTGCGCGCCCAATAGATGTCCGTGCCGTCCTCGAAGACCACGGTGACCTGGCTCAACCCATAGCGCGACAGCGATCGCGTGTAGCTCAGCTGCGGTAGTCCGCCGAGTCCCGTCTCGACCGGAAACGTCACACGCTGCTCGACTTCCAGCGGCGAGTATCCCGGCGCGGTCGCGTTAATCTGCACCTGGACGTTGGTGATATCCGGCACCGCATCGATCGGCAGCTTGAAGTAGTTGTATGCTCCGAACGCCGCGACGCCGAGCGTTACGAACATCACCAGCCAGCGCTGCAACACCGAAAACCCGATGAGCCGGTCTAGCATGACGCCTGCTCCACGCCGGCTGGCGCCACTATTTCCCGCGCTCGATGCAGCGACGCTCTAGGCACCGGCCGCAACATTGCGTCTTGCACCCCAGCCTCCCCTCTCCTCGACGCGGAGGGCCTATTGATGGGCTGACGCAACGTTGCGTCTTGCTCCACCGGTTCCCCTCCCCTCAATGGGGAGGGGTTAGGGGTGGGGTGACGCAACACTGCGTCTCGCTCCACAGATTCCCCTCCCCTCGACGGGGAGGGGTTAGGGGTGGGGTGAAGAACTTGGAGAACGGCCCGATCGGTGCCACCACGCGAACCGCGGATCGTGCGGGCGGTGCCGAGGAACTCTATGCGTCCTCCCGGCTCTTGCCCGCGGCCCTTCCCCATCAGCGGGAGGGGAGACCTGCAGCCACGATGTCCGGAAGCGAAGCCCTGCTGAGGGGTCTGACCTCGGTCAGACCCCTGGTTGAGCAGAAGACGTGAAGCTAGTTGGCGTCGGAGCAAGGGGTCAGACCGAGGTCTGACCCCGATGGCACAAGATTCCCCTCCCCTCGACGGGGATGGGTTAGGGGTGGGGTGAAGAACTTGGAGAACGGCACGATCGGTGCCACCACGCGAACCGCGGATCGTGCGGGCGGTGCCGAGGAACTCTATGCGTCCTCCCTGCTCGTCCCCCCATCCCAACCCCTCCCCGCCAGTTGGAGAGGCTGTTGTAGCGATCGCCTCGAAGCAGATTGGCGAATAGTCGACGGCTAACTCTCGCGCAGCGAACTCAATGCACATGTTCGGCCTCGCCTTTGCCGAGTTCTGCTTTGAGGATGAAGCTGTTGCCGGCCACCACCTTGTCGCCCGGCGCAACGCCGGAAACGATCTCGATCATCGTGTCGTCTTTGACGCCCAGTTCCACATCGCGTTTTTCAAACCCGTCCTCGTCTTCGACGAATACGACCGGCTTGTTCTCGATGTATTGCAGCGCCGTCTGTTTCACAGCAACGGCCGCTGCCGTCTCCGACACCAGCACGTGCCCCGTCACGAACAGGCCCGGCAAGAATCCGCCGTCATTATTTTCCACAACGGCGCGCGCCAGCATGCTCTGCGTATCCGTGACGCCGATCGGCGACAGATAGCCGATCGTCGCCGAATGCGGCTCCTCGTGTCCCGGCAGATCGATGTCGACTTTTTGCCCAACCTTGAGCTTGCTGAAATCCTGGCTGTAGACGCGCAAATCAACCCACACGCTGCTGAGATCGGAAATCGCCATCAGCCGCTTGTCGGTGGCCGCAAACTCGCCGAGTGTCCCGCTGCGCTCGATGACCGTGCCGTCCATCGGCGCCTGGATGTCGTACTGCGTCAGGCTCTCGTTGCTTTCAATCCGCGCAACCACCTCGCCTTTCTTGACGCTGTCGCCAAGCCGCTTCGTCATGCTGCGCACGATGCCGCCAAAACGCGGCAGCACCGCCACGGTCTTTTCCTCGTTCGGCTGAATAATGCCGTTCAGCGCCAGCGTCTGCTTGATTGCCACGGGCCCAGCCGTCTCGATGACCAGCTTGGCATTCTCGCGCTGCTTGGCCGTCAGCTTGATCGCCTTGCCATGCCCGTCATGCTCGTCCTCGTGAGCATGGCCCCCTTCTGCGGCGTCGTGCTTATGACCTTCCTCGGCCTCATCGTGTTTATGGCCGGCTTCGCCTTCAGCGTGCTTGTGGCCCGCCTCTCCTTCGCCATGCGCATGCCCGGCGTCTTTTTTCTCCCCGCCGTGATCATGCGCTTCTGCAGCCGGCACCTTGCGCTCGTACGACATGATCGCGACACCACCGATCGCACCCGCCGCCAGCACGCCGAGGATCACCACACCCTGCGACAGCCGCCCCAACAGACCACCCCTCACCGGCCCACTCTCAGTCGTACTCATTCACCGTTTCCTTCCGACACCGGCTCCCAGCCGGTCTGCCAGGGCTTGCGCGCCACCAGCGTTTCAACCTTCGCCGCCGCCGTATGGCAGCGCGTGTCCGCCTCGATCTGCAGCGTCTCGACTTCGAGTTGCGCGCCGTAACCGTCCAGCAGATCCTTCACCGTCAGACGGCCCTGATCGAAGCTGCTCTGCACGTCGTCCGCCGCAGACCGGCCTTGCGGCACGACAACCTCAAACAGCCGCTGCGATTCCAGGCATTCGGCTTCCATCTCGCCGTGCGCTTCAATCAGCCGCCGCTGCAGCGCGCGCCGTGCGCCCTCGCGTTCGAAGCGCACCTTTTCGAGCCGCGCTTGCGACGACATGATGTTGCCCTCGTTGCGATCGTGCACCGGCAGCGGAATGGAACCGGTGATGACGAAGGCCGTATCGTCGCGCTCGCTCAGGCGGCGCACGCCCGCACCCAGCGTCACGTCCGGCACGGCAAGCGAATGCTGCACGCTGACGTCTCCCGCGCGCTCGGCGTAGACGGCATCCCAGCTCAAAATGGCGGGGTGGCGATTGAGCAGCGGCAATAGCTCCCCTACCGCGACAGGCTTGTGGTTCTCGTGGTGCAGCCGGCCGGAAACATCCCGCGCGTCGCCCGCCGAACCCGACCAGTTGGCCACCAACTGCGCCTTCGCTGCCTTGAGATCGATGCGCGCCTTTTCCAACGCCACCCGCGCCCGGCCCGCAGCAAGCTTGCCGCGCGCCAGATCGGCCTTCAATGACCCGCCGGCCGCGACACGTTTCTCCAGCTGCGGCACAAGCCCTTCAAGGCGTTTGACCGATCGCGACATCGTCTCGACGGTCGACATCGCGCCCAGCACCCGCACGAAATCGATCTTCGTCTGCGCAATGATTTCACGGCGCAGGATCGCAATCTCTGCGTTCGCGACATCTTCCTTGCCGCGCGCCGCCTCGATACGGGCCGATCGCTTTCCGCCCCGTTCGAACTTCTGCTGCACGCCGAGCGTGACTTCCGAATTGCCAAAGCCGCTGTAGTCGCCGGTGCCGCCGAAATTCTCGACCTCCACCGATGCTTCCGGATTCGGATACTTGCCGGCCTGCTCCACGCCGCCACGCGTGGCCTCGACTTCGAGGTCGCCGGCCGGCAGCCGCGGATCGGCCGCCAGCGCCTTGCCGATCGCCGTCCGCAAATCCAATGCCACGGCCGGCGGCGCCATCAGGACGCCGGAAAGCAAGACGCCAGATAAGAATGAGCAAACCCGTTTGAAGGGCATGACACCACGGCTCCAATCACCACACGCACGCACTCGGAAACTGAGGCAGCGCTGGCGATCAAGCGCTCAGCGCCGTTCAGCCGATGAACGGGATGGGTGGCCGGAACAGGTCTGTTGGTGGGGTGGATGTCAGCCGTGCTTCAATCGCGCCAAACGTAATCGGCGCGCCAACAGCATCGATGAACGCCAGCATTTCCGCCGGCACGTAGAACTTGCCGGTGACGACGGCGCAGAAAGCGCAGTGCGGCGTGACGCTAGGGCCAGGCGCACCATCGTGATCGTGACCATGTCCGTCGTGCACATCGGCGATGGCAACCGGTGCAGCCGATGCGCCCGATGCGTGCACGTGCAGAAGCCCGGCACTAAACGCAAGCAGCAACACAAGAGCGATCGCCCTCGGCCAACCCTTGTTTGCGCGCAGTGCCCTCAGCACAGGTAGCTCCAGTCAGAATCAGATGACGTTGAGAACGCTAGGAACGCCCAGAAGGTGCGTCAACACGAGGCCGGACTATAGCACCGGATAACTCCGTCAGTGATCCCGCGCGTCATGCAACTTGCCGCAGGTGTGGCCAAGCAGCCCTTAGACGATTGCAACCGTGTACCGAACAAAATCATCGGCCGGCGTAAAGCGATCATAGAGCCGCCGCGCCACGGCATTCGACTGGCGCGTATGCCAGTAAACACGGGCCCAGCCGCGGTCACGGCCCAGCGCCAGCAAGTCATCGATCAGCGCACGGCCGGCGCCCGAGCCGCGCACGGCCGTGTCCACGAACAGGTCTTCCAGGTAGCAGGCCGGCTCTACCGACCAGGACCGGGCGTGCACGATCGAAACGGAAAAGCCCACGACCCGGCCGTCGCGTTCTGCCACCCGTCCAATCATACCTTCAGCTTGGGCCAGTATCCGCGCCCAGGTGCGCGCCGTAACGCTTTCGGCCACCTCGGCCTGGTAGAAGCGCACATATTGCCCCCATAGGTCCCGCCAGGCTGCCTCATCCTCGGCGCGAGCCCAGCGCACCACCGTATTACCCATCACATTAATCCCAACACGATCAAGCCGCCCAGCATCGCCACCGTCAGCAGCGTCGACGCATTGACGTCGCCGAAGTCGCGCCCACGCACGACGCGGATCACTTCGCGCGTCTCGACGGCGGGCCGGTCAGAATTCGGATCGCGCGCCCGCACCCAGTTCCAAAAGAACCGGCCGAACGAACTGGACCGCTTCCAGATCTCATGCGGTGCCCGCTGCCAGCCGTACTTCAGCGAATAGATGACGATGACCAGGATGGCGATCTGCAGCAGCGTCGACACCCAACCGCTGATGAGGAACCAAACGACTGTCCAGATGATCCCCAACGCCGAAAGCACCAGCCACAACAGCCAGGAAAGAATGTCCATGCCGCCACCCTCGTTGCACGGCGCATTGGCCGTCTGCGGCATAGACATAGCGGCCCATAGGAGAATTTCCTATGGCGAGGCGTCAGCGGGATGTCGGATATGCAACGGCGCCCAAAAGGCGAATGGGTGCCGGGCCGCCAAGGAGGATGGCTAGGCCCAGCACCCTATCCATGCTGCAAGCCAGGTGAACTTAGCCAGTCCTCACAATCTTGGCGACGGCAGCCTTTCCTGAAAAAACAGGGAAAATTTCCCTATATTCCAGATTATGGCCCAGCTCCTGTCGCAACTCTGCCCGCGGGCGGGCTTTCGCGAAGCAGGCGCTTAACCTGCAGCCACGATCGGCTGTGCCTTTGGGCGATTGCTGGCCGCTATCTCTTTGGCCAGTTGCAGCGCCGAAACGTAGTCCGGCTTACCGGAGCCGAGCAGTGGGACGGCGTCCACCACGAAAACGTCTGCTGGAACCATCAACTCCGTTGCGCCCCGCCCCTTGGCGAACCGGTTGAACGCCTCACGCGTTGCGCCCGCTTCGCTTGTCAGCAGCGCCAGCCGCTCGCCCTTCCGCGCATCTGGCAGCGAGACGACCACCAGCGGCTTGGCCGGCCACAGTTCCGACGCCAGCGCCTCCACCGCCGCCAGCGACACCATCTCGCCCGCGATCTTCGCAAACCGTTTGGCCCGGCCCTTGATGAAGATGAAGCCCTGCCGGTCGATGGTGACGATGTCGCCGGTGTCGTGCCAGCCACCCGCCGGCGGCTCCAGCACACCTGGGTTTTCCGCACGATAGTATCCGAGCATGACGTTGGGGCCGCGAACGAATAGGCGTCCGCCGTCTTCGATGCCCGCCACCGGTTCCAGCTTCGCCTGCATCAGCGGCGCCAGCCGCCCAACGCTGCCGGACTTGTTGGCAAGCGGCGTATTGATGGCCAAGACCGGCGCGGTCTCGGTAACGCCATAGCCCTCGAGAATGCGCACGCCGAACTTTTCCATGTAGATCTGGCGCGTTCGCTCCTTCACCGGCTCCGCACCGGCCAGGATCATGCGCAACCGCGCAAAGTCATACGGATGCGCCACGCGCGCGTATCCGTTCAGGAACGTGTCGGTGCCGAACAGGATCGTCGCGTTCGAGGCATAAACCAACTCCGGCACGATGCGGTAGTGCAACGGCGTCGGATAAAGATAAACCGGAACGCCGCCCACCAGCGGCATCAGCAGACCGGCCGTCAGGCCGAACGAGTGGAACACCGGCAGGACGTTGAAAACCTTGTCCTCGCCGTTAACGGCAACGCGGTGCAAGCTCTGCATGCAGTTGGCCAGCAGGTTGCGATGCGACAACACCACGCCCTTCGGCGAGCCCTCTGAGCCCGACGTAAACAGAATTGCTGCAGGGTCATCGGGCCGACGCTGCACTTGCGGCGCCGAACCGGCGCGCAAACCAGCGATCTTTTCGGCAAACGTGATATCGGCCTTGATATCTTCCAGGTAGACGACGAGGCACGTCTCATCGAGACGCATCACGACATCGGCAAGCCGGGCCTTTTCCACGAACGCCCGCGATGTCAGGATGACATTCACCTTCGCCGCGCGGCACGCAGCCTCCAGGTTTGCCGCGCCCGCCGTGAAGTTCAGCATCGCCGGCACGCGGCCTATCGCTTGCAGGGCGAAGAACGTGACAGCCACGCCGGCCGAGTTGGGAAGCATCACGCCAATCGCGGCGCCAACGCCCGCATAGCGTTCCAGCTTGCGCCCTAGAACCTGCGCACTCAGGATCAGCTTGCGGTAACTGAGCTTGGTGCCGAGTGGATCCTCCACCGCGATCTTGCCGGTGTCGCGTGTCTGTTTCGCCAGCACCAGCGCTTCGAATATTGATTGGTCGATCGGCGCGGTCATCACTGCCGTGTCGACCATGATGTCCTGCAGTTCGGCACCCGCCGCCTGCCGCCGCGCCTTGCCCTTCAACGCTGGATCGATGTCCAACTTCACCGCCGGCAAAATAGTGACGGTCGTCTTCGGGAAGAACGAGCGCTTCGTTTGGCTGGAACTGAGGTAGCCGAAGTACGATCTCTCCAGGCCGTCGATGCGCACGGGGACGACGACGGCATCGGCTTTGTCGGCGATCATCGCCGTACCGTCATAGACCTTCATCAGGCCGCCGGTGACCGTCAGCCGCCCCTCGGGGAAGATCACCAGAGTCTCGCCGTCCTTGACCGAATTGATGAGGCTGCGCGTGCCGATCGGTTTCGTCGGATCGATCGCCTGCGCCTTCACGAGTTTCAGGAATGGCTTCACCCACGCCTGCTGCGCCATCGCCGTATCGATCGCGAACGACGAGTGCGACGGCAGGATCGAATACATCACCGCCGCATCGAGCAGGCTGACATGGTTCGGCGCAATGATGGCGCGTTGCCCAGGTGCCGGAAGGTTTTCCCGGCCCTTCACCTCAAGGCCCAGAAAGGTGTTGAACAAGAACAGGCCGAGATCCTGCAGACCCTCGCGGCCCCATGCGCGCAAGATGAGACCGGCCGCGATCAGGTTGCCCAACCCCAGCGCCGTCACGAGCGCCCAGAACGGCACGTGCATACCAAGCGCGGCGCCGATCAGCAGGCTCGCCACCGTCATGAACGCCGCCGACAGCACGTTACAACCCGCGATCACGCGCGCCCGCGAGCCTTCAGGCGCCCACATCTGCACGGCGGCGAACGACGGCACGATATAGAGGCCGCCAGCCACCGACAGACCGAGGAAATCGAACAGCACACGCCAGCCAGCCACGCTGCCGAGGTATGAACCCACCGTAAGCGGCTGGGGCGAATGCGCCATGCCCGACACCGCCAATGCCAGGTCGAAACAGAACAGCCCCATCAAAGCCGCGCCCACCGGCACCAGCGCGAGGTTGGGCCGTGTGCGGCTCGCGCGCGCCGCCAGTGCCGAGCCAATTGCGATGCCGACCGTGAACACGACCAGCGCCAGCGTCACCACGCCCTGCCCCGCGCCGATGCCGTCCTTGAACAGCGGCGGCAGCAGCGACATTGCCGCGGCCCCGACGAGCCAGAACCAGGCCGTGATGAGCCCTCCGACCCAAAGCCGGCGATCCGCGCGCAAATCGCGTAGCAGAGCAACGGTGGAACTCCAGGGGTTGGTATCGATCACCAGTTCCGGCGCGGCGTCACCCGTCTTCGGGATCAGGCGTGAGATCAGCCAGCACGCCACGGCCATCACGATTGCGAGCCCGGCGAGCACCTGATTGCCGACGCCCTCGCCCGCCAGCATGCCGCCAGCGATCGTCCCCAGCAGAATGGCCGCGAACGTCGCGCTCTCCACCAGCGCATTGCCGGCCGGCAATTCCGCCTTGCTCAGATGCACCGGCAGGATGCCGTACTTGATCGGCCCGAACAGCGCGGCGATCGTGCCGTAGAGGCCGAGTGCCACGAACAGGATCGGCACCGAATGCAAGATGAAGCCGGTCGCGGAAATGACGGCTACGGGAATCTCGAAGCGTTTGAGCAGCTCCGCCATCTCCGCCTTGTCATAGCGGTCGGCGAACTCACCACCGATGCCGGAGAAAATGAAAAACGGTGCCACAAGCACGGCGCCGGCCAGCGCCACCAGCGTGCCGCTCTGCTCGGTGCCAAGCTGGAAAAGGATCAGGATAACCAGCGCGTTCTTGACGAAATTGTCGTTGAGCGCAGAAAGAAACTGGGTCCAGAACAGGGGTGCAAAACGCCTGGAAGTCATCAGTGACGTGAACATGGGCACCACAGAGGCTTGTATGTGAAAATCAACAGGCAGGCGTCAGGCGGACACTAGATCACTGATCGTGGCGATTGAACGGCTACCTTCAGTAAGCGTTAGCAGCAGCCAAGGCCTCGCAGCCGGCAGCGATACGGCCCACCGCTAATACTCAGCAGCCACCCGTTTTGCGGAGAGCCCCATCCGATCGGCTCTCATCGTGCCACGCTCCAATCTAGCGGCTCCCGGAAAACGCACTGCAATCGACCAAACTATCCGCTGAACACCCCTTAAAGCGGCGGGTAAATATCGATTATCCCAAACAAACCGAGCTTAACATCGCGACCCGCAATTGAATATCGTTCAATATCAAGCATCGAACTCTCCCGGCTTGCCAGGATTATTTGCGTTCCCAGATGTTCATCTCCACATTCGCATGATCGAACCCATGGACACCTCGATGGCCGACACTCCAGACACCACGGCGACACGCCCCGTGCCCACCCTGCGCGTTGTCTTGAACGGCATGCCGATGGACGTGGCGGCCGGAAGCCTGGAGGCTTTTCTCGACGCCCGCGGCTTCGCAGACGCAAAGGTTGCGACCGCCGTCAACGGCACATTCGTTCCCGCCCGTGCCAGGTCGACACACCAACTCGCTGCTGGCGACCACATCGAAGTGGTGTCAGCCCGCCAGGGCGGCTAAAATTTCGCTATGAACGCACCCGATAAACGCCCCGCGCTGGCCCCGAACCGTTTCACGGCATACGGCACAGAACTCACGTCCCGCATGCTGCTGGGCACGGCGCAGTATCCCTCACCGCAGATCATGGCGGAGGCTGTTGCAGTATCCAAAACCGGCATCGTCACGGTTTCGCTGCGCCGCGAGCAAGCGCGCGGTCGCACCGGTGAGCGCTTCCTGGAACTGATCCGCGCCTTGAACGTGCACGTCCTACCCAACACCGCCGGCTGCCGCACCGCCAAGGAAGCCGTGACGACGGCACAGATGGCACGAGAACTTCTCGATACGGACTGGATCAAGCTGGAGGTGATTGCCAACGACGACACCTTGCAGCCTGACCTGTTCGGGCTGGTCGAGGCAGCTGCCATCCTCACGCGCGACGGCTTCAAGGTTTTTCCTTACACCACGGAAGACCTCGGCGCCGCAGACCGTCTTCTCGCCGCCGGCTGCGAAATCCTCATGCCATGGGGCGCGCCGATTGGGTCCGGCCGCGGCCTCGCCAATCCCTACGGCTTGAAGACGATGCGCGCCTATTTCCCCGGCACGCCTCTCGTCATCGATGCGGGCGTCGGCGCACCGTCCCATGCTGCCGCCGCGATGGAGATGGGCTACGACGCGGTATTGTTGAACACCGCGGTGGCCAAGGCTGGCGATCCCGTCCGCATGGCAGCCGCTTTTGCAGCCGCCATCGATGCTGGCCGGACAGCGTATGAAGCCGGCCTGATGGAGCCGCGCGACATGGCCCAGCCGTCCACGCCGGTCGCCGGCACGCCGTTCTTCGATCTTCCACCACGCACCGGTTGAACGGCATGTCGATCGCAGCCCCGCAGCCCGATGTGTTTTATCCGATCGTGCCGGACATCGCTTGGCTCGAACGATTGCTGCCGCTAGGACCGCGCACGATCCAGCTCCGCCTGAAGGACGCTGATGACACCGAAATCTCGCGCCAAGTTCGCCGCGCCGTAGAACTGACGCACGGCTCCAACTGCCAACTCATCATCAACGACTATTGGCGCCAGGCCATCGCCGAAGGCGCCGATTACGTCCACTTGGGCCAGGAAGATTTGGCGGCGGCCAACCTCGATGCCATCAAGGCGGCCGGTGTGAAGCTGGGCGTTTCCACCCACGACGAAGCCGAACTGGAAACGGCACTTGCGGCCGAGCCGGACTACATCGCCCTCGGCCCCATCTACGAAACAAAGCTCAAAGCCATGAAGTGGCAGCCGCAGGGCCTTGAGCGGATTTCATCGTGGAAAGCCCGCATCGGCACCCGCCCGCTCATCGCTATCGGCGGCATCACCCCGGACCGTGCACCCGGTGTCCTGGCAGCGGGTGCAGACAGCGTTGCGGTCATCACGGACTTTTTCACCTCGCCCCACCCCGAGGCGCGCGTGCGCCTTTGGCTCGACTGGGCGGAGACGGTTCGATAATCCCAGCCGCGCGTCAGCGCGCGCCAGCATCCTAGCCGCGCGTCAGCGCGCGCCAGCCGATATCCCGCCGGAAGAACCCGCCCGGCCAATTGATCTTAGCGATCGCCTCATAAGCGCGAAGCTGTGCCTCGGCCACCGTCTTACCGCGCGCCGTTATGTTGAGCACCCGCCCTCCGTCGGCCACGATGCGATCGCCGTCACGCCGGGTCCCAGCGTGGAACACCTCGACGCCCTCGACGGCACCCGCCTCGTCGAGGCCGAGAATTTCCGTGCCCTTCTGCGGCGTTCCTGGATATCCGTTGGCTGCCATCACCACCGTCAACGCCGCGTCGGAATACCAGCGCACATCGAAATCCTTCAGCACGCCGTCTGCCGTCGCCAGCAAGGCCGCCAGCAGATCCGACTTCAGCCGCATCATCAGAACCTGCGTCTCGGGATCGCCGAAGCGCACGTTGTACTCGATCAGCTTTGGTCCCTCGGGCCCGATCATCAACCCGGCAAATAGCACACCCTTGAATGGCATGCCCCGCTGTTTCATGCCCGCAACCGTCGGCCGTATGATCTCCGTCATCACCAGGCGCTCAACCTCGGGCGTAACGATCGGCGCTGGCGAATAGGCCCCCATGCCGCCGGTGTTGGCGCCGGTGTCACCCTCGCCGACGCGCTTGTGGTCTTGCGCGGCCACCAGCGGCAGAGACGTCGTGCCGTCGACCAGGGCGAAAAAGCTCGCTTCCTCGCCGGTCAAAAATTCCTCGATCACCACTTCCGCGCCGGCTTGCCCGAACGCACCGGCAAAGCACGCCTCCACGGCCGCGATAGCGTCTTCATACGTCTCCGCGATAGTGACACCCTTGCCCGCGGCCAACCCGTCGGCCTTGATCACGACGGGCAGCGGCTGCACGGCCACGTACTCTCGTGCGGGCGCCAGCTCCTTGAAACGCGCGTACGCCGCCGTGGGGATGCCAAAATCCGCGCATAGGTCCTTGGTGAAGCCCTTGGACCCTTCCAACTGCGCTGCTGCGCGCGACGGCCCGAAATGTTTGATGCCCTCAGCCTCGAGCGCGTCCGCCAGCCCGCCCACGAGCGGCGCTTCCGGTCCGATCACGACGAAACTCACGGCGTTGGCGCGGCAGAACGCAATCACCCCCGCATGATCCGCAGCATCGAGTGCCACACACTCGGCAACCGCGGAAATGCCCGCGTTTCCAGGCGCGCAGTAAAGCTTATCGAGCAGGCCGCTACCCGAGATCGCCCAAGCCAACGCATGCTCCCGGCCGCCCGACCCGATCAACAAAACGTTCATAACCCGAGTGCCTTCCCCGCTAGAGTGCTTCCGGACAACATGTGCAGCGGTTTCCCGATAAGCAGCACGGTAAAACAAAGAGCTGGAGCCGTTCCGCACACTCAACGAAGAGCGGGAAGGCTCTAGCGCGGCGCTGCCATGCTAAGGCCTGCCGGATAGTGAACTGTGTATCATCACTCCTGCGTCTGAACCAACATCGAGGACCGATTCTTGGCCGATACGCCAGCCACTTCCCCACGCCAACCAAGCAACGTCACCGAGTTTTCGGTCTCGGATCTTTCCAACGCTATCAAGCGCACGTTGGAGGATGGTTTTACGCACGTGCGCGTGCGCGGCGAGATTTCGGGCTATCGCGGGCCGCACGCCTCGGGCCACTGCTACTTCGGGCTGAAAGACGATAAGGCAAAGATCGAAGCCGTCATCTGGCGGACATCCTTTGCCCGCCTGAAGGTTAAGCCCGAAGAAGGCATGGAAGTGATCGCCCAGGGCCGGATCACGACCTTCCCGGGCTCGTCCAAATATCAGATCGTCGTCGAGACGCTTGAGCCCGCTGGCATCGGTGCGCTGATGGCGCTGCTGGAAGAGCGCAAGAAGAAGCTCGCCGCCGAAGGCTTGTTCGACGACGCTCGCAAGAAACCGCGTCCATTTCTTCCCCGCGTCGTCGGCATCATCACCTCGCCGACGGGCGCCGTCATCCGCGACATGCTGCACGGCTTCGAAGAACGCTTTCCGACCCGCGTAGTGATCTGGCCCGTTCGCGTCCAGGGAGACGGCAGCGCCTCCGAGGTCGCTGCCGCCATTCGCGGCTTCAACGCGATCGCACCCGGCGGACGCGTCCCGCGGCCGGACGTGATCATCGTGGCCCGCGGCGGCGGCAGTCTGGAAGACCTTTGGGGATTCAACGAAGAAATCGTAGTCCGCGCCGCTGCCGAGAGCCGCATCCCCCTGATTTCAGCCGTCGGCCATGAAACCGACTGGACCCTGATCGACCTGGCCGCCGATGCCCGGGCTCCTACTCCGACCAAAGCCGCCGAGTGGGCCGTTCCCAAGCATTCCGAGCTGAGCGAGAACACGGCAAAGTGCGCCCTCCGGCTCGGCACGGCCATGCGCCGCTATCTCGAAGCACAGCGCGCGCATCTGAAGGCGTCCGCGCGCGGATTGCCCAGCCGCGAAGGCCTGCTGGCCCTGCCGCGTCAGCGTTTCGATGCGTGCGACAAGCGGCTCGGCCTCGCGCTGTTGTCGAACACGCGCGCACACACCTTGCGCCATGCGCGGTTGACATCGCGCCTGCATCCGCGCCTCCTGGAAACGCGCCTTGCGCGTTGCCATGATCGCCTCGACCGCGCGGCGCGCCGCAGCGGCGACGCCCTGGCGCGTTGCACCTCAACACGGCGCGCACGCTTTGAACGCTTGGCCGGCCGCCTCACGCCGCAACCCATCAACGTACGAATCGAGCGCCTCGGCGAGCGCCTGTCGGCACTGGACAAGCGTGCCGGCCGCGCGCTGTTGCATGCCGTCGCCCAGCGCCGCCGGTCGCTGAACGGCAGCGCCCAGCTCTTGTCCTCGCTCAGCTACCGCAGCATTCTTAACCGCGGCTATGCCGTCGTTCGCGATGCCGGTGGCGCCATGGTTCGTTCGGTTGCCGGCATCGCCAAAGGCGACCGGCTCGATCTTGAATTCAGTGACGGCCGCATCGCGACCGATGCGGTTGAAGGCGGGCAACCTTCCCGTCCGCAGTCCACACCCGGCCAGCCAGCGATCCCGGCAGCGGCATCGCGCCCCGCGCGCACTCCGCGCCGTGGCGGATCCGGTAGCGGACCCGGAGGCCAGGGCTCTCTCTTCTGATGCTACAGCCTCCGCTTGTGCTCCTAAACGGCTCGCGTCCTTCCCACTAGCTGTCATCCCCGGACGTGTTCCGGGGATGACGCGCTTTGGGTCGATCGTTCGGGCCACCTGCGGCGCCTTGGCTCACCACTGCTTAACCACACGCCTTCCCCAATGCCTTGACGCCGGTGATATATATTGGCCAAGAAGGCGGATGCGCGATCATCCACCAAGCCATCCCCGCCGGGCAGGAGCAGGTATGAACCGGTTCGAAAAGCTATTTGGCAGCCGCGGCGAAGCCCAGGTGCGCTATCTCGATGCCGAATTCGAAGTCGTGGCACCGGGCGATTTCGTGCGCTGTGCCGTCACCGGCGAACGCATTCCCCTGCCTGACCTGCGCTATTGGAGCGTCGACCTGCAAGAGGCCTATGCCTCGGCCGAGGTCTCGCTGAGCCGTTATCTGTCGGCCATCCGCGAGCAGTCTCAGGGCTGAGGCACGCCCCGGCGATAGCCGCCGGTCTTCACGGCTGCATCGACCAGCGACGCAAGACGAGCGCTATCCTGTTCCTCGAACGTCAAGCGAATAGGCAGCGGACGCGAGGCCTGCTGCAGCGCCTCTAGCGCGCCGCCTTCACGCGACAGCCGCACCCAGTCTTTTTCCGTGGTCACGAGCTGCGCGCCAAGTGCTTCGGCGGCCGCGATGAGATCGCTTGCTTCACGTTCCTTGAATTGATGATGGTCGCCGAACGTGCGCGTTTCCACGACGTTGGCGCCCAGCCCCGACAGCGTTGTGAAAAACCGCGCCGGATTGCCGATACCTGAATACGCCAGGATAGGGCGTTCGCCCAACCAATCCACGTCCCCTGCAGGCGCGACGCGCGCTTCCAGCACGGGCCCCGGAAACCGGCGCCGCAGTTCGTCCAGCACGGCAGTCTCGCGGCCTTCGATGGCGCTGCGCCCGTTGACGACGATGGCGTCGGCAAGCCCGAACTGAAACTCCATCGGCGCCCGCAGCGGCCCCGCCGGGATTACGGCGCCATTGCCGATGCCGCGCGCGCCATCGACGAGCGCGATCACCAGATCCTTTTTCAACGCTGCATTCTGCAAGCCATCGTCCATGATGACCGCGTCGGCGCCGCCAGCCTCCCCGGACCCAGCCTCGATCAGTTGCACGCCCGCCCGGCGATCGCGCGAGATGACGACCGGCACCGTTCGCGACAGCAGCAACGGCTCGTCGCCAACCTCGGCCGCACGATGCAGTTGGCCATCGACGAAGACCGGCCCGCGCATGGCGCCGCCGTATCCACGCGAGAGAACCACTGGCCGTTCGCCGTTCGCTGCGATCAACGACGCGATCGACTGCGTCAGCGGCGTCTTACCAGTTCCCCCCGCCGTGAAATTACCCACGCAGATGACAGGCAGCCGGGACCGATAGGAGACGTTCTTCTCGAACCGCCGTTGCGCCATGCGCCCGTAGAGCCAGGCCGCAGGCGCCAGCAAGGTCTGGTGCACATGCCCTCTGCCGTCAGTGGCATACCACCAGCTCGGCTCGTCAGGAGGCACGGAGCAACCCCGAGCCAGGCGGCAACAGACCTTGCAGTGCTGACAGCGTCTTTTCCAGCGCGCCACCGAGAACCTGCAACGCTGTATTCGCACTGTCGTTCATCTGCTGGAGACGCTCTTCGTCTTTGATCAAGAGCGCGACCTGCAGGGCCAGTTCGTTAGCCGAACGGATCTCGATCGCACCCTTGTGGCGCAGCAGCGTATCGTAAGCGTCTTTGAAGTTTTGCCAGTGCGGCCCGGTCAGCACGGCGCTGCCATGACGGATCGCTTCGATGGGATTCTGGCCGCCGTGAGGGATCAGCGAACCGCCGATGAACGACACGGGCGACAGCGCGTAAAGCGTGCCGAGTTCGCCGATCGTATCGGCCACATAAATATCCGAGTGTGCGGCTGGCAGCGCCCCGGTCGAACGCTGCGCGGTGGACAGCCCCTGAGACTTCAGCAATTCGGCAATGCCGGTCCCGCGCTCCGGGTGACGCGGCGCTATGATCGTACAGAACCCCGGGATCTCGCGCGCGAGCCGCCGATGCGCCTCGGCAATGACAGTCTCTTCGCCTTCATGCGTGCTGGCCGCGATCATCACGGGCCGCCCTGCCAGTGCCGCCGTAAGCCGTTCCACTTCCAGCGTGTCAGACGGCGGCGGCGGCGAGTCGATCTTGAGGTTTCCGGCGGCGATCACATGTTTGGCGCCGAGTTCGCCGAACCGCTCGGCGAGCCGGTCATTCTGCGCCATGACGAGATCGAAGGCGGAGAACAGCGGACGTGAGAACCCCGCGTTGTCGCGCCAGCGCTTATAGCTGCGTTGCGACATGCGCCCGTTGACCAGCGCCAGCGGCACATTGCGTTTCGCCGTCTCGATGATGAGGTTCGGCCAGATCTCCGATTCCGTGAAGATCGCCAGATCCGGTTTCCAGTGATCCAGGAACGCCCGCACATACTCTGGCGCATCGAGCGGAATGTACTGATGCAGCGCGCGCGCCGGCAGCCGCTGCGCGGCAAGGCCCGCGGATGTAACAGTTCCGGTTGTCAGCAGAAATGAAAGTTCGGGCCTATCCTGGCTCAGCCTGTGGATCAGCGGCAGCACCGCATTCGTCTCGCCGACACTGGCCGCATGCACCCACACTACTGCCCCAGCCGGCCGGGCAGCATTGGCCTGGCCGAAGCGCTCTCCGCGCCGCCGTGCATCTTCCTTGCCCTGCCGCTCGCGAATGCCGAGCAGAAGCGGTGCCAGCGGCCGCATCAAGCTCGTGCCTGTGCGATAAGCCGCGAGCTTGAATTTGCCCCGGCCGTTGCCTGCTGCTCCCGCGGCCGGTGGCGTCGCCCGCGCCGGATCGGCACCCGCAAGAGAATACGCGCGTTGCGTCGCCGCGTTCAGGCTGGCTTCGACTTCCAGGCGTTTGCGTTCCATGACTTGCGCATCCGCATCCGCCGGTACGAAGATCGGCGATCCCACGACATAACCCATCGTCGAGTATGGCATGTTGATCGTCATGCGGCTCCAAGTCTTTAACGCGTGATAGCGCGAGGAAGCTGCAGCCACCGGCAGGATCGGCCGGCCCGACAGGCGCGCAAGAAGAATGATGCCTTCACCGCAGCGCCGCGCTGGTCCAGGCGGCACGTCCGCCGTCATCACGAAGCTTACGCCCGACTGCAGCGCCTTTACCGCCGCGCGCAACGCTTGCGCACCACCCCGGTCTCGTTTCCGCTGCCCTGCACCGGCACCCCGGATTAGCTCAACGTTGTAGCGGCCCAAAGCCTTGCCGATCAACTCGGCATCGCCGTGCCGGGCCACCATCGCCCCCACGCGCAACTCTTTGGGCCATTGCGTCACCAGCATCATGAACTGGCCGTGCCACGACGCAACGATCGCCGGATGCCCTGCCCGCAAGGCGGCCGGCGCATCGGGCGGATCGGACACGACGCGCGAGGTGCGGTCTACCCACGCGATATAGCCCCCGAGCGAGCGCCCGGCGGCCATTGCAAGCTTCGCTTTGTGCTGGGGCGACAATGCCATGTCCGGCTTGCCACGCCTCCCTGTCTCCGCCGCCGATCAGGCCCTTGCGACTGGTACCTATAGCGAATATCTAGCGAAAGCAAACGCGCCACGGAAGCGCAACTCCGCTCTCGAGCGGCGCTCTCTTTGCGTCGCGCGTTGATGTGGAAAACATGTATTCGCGACGGGATGCAACTTGAGCAAGCCGAGCTCCAAGAAGAAGACGCGGCGCGCCATCTGGTCGGCTGCCGCCAAACTGCGCGCTTCCGTCGCCGCGCGCACACCCGACCCCATACGCCGGCGCGTCTCGCCCATGTTGCACTATGGCGAAATGCTGCTCGTGGACCACCTTGTGTTTCGATTGGCCTTCCCGAACCGCCACAGAGTTTCCGAAAATGTCTGGCGGGCGGCCCAGCCTCTTCCTCATCAGATTGCCGCAGCCAAGAAGCTTGGCGTCCGGACCATCCTCAATCTGCGCGGACAATTCGATACGGCGACCTATATTTATGAGCGCGAGGCCTGCCGCCGCGCGGGATTGAAGCTCGTCGACTTCCGCGTGAAGTCGCGCAACGTTCCCACGCTCGACGAACTGCGCGGCGCCCGCGACATCTTCAAAGCGCTGGAGTATCCGGTCCTGATGCACTGCAAATCCGGTGCCGACCGCGTCGGCCTGATGAGCGTGCTTTACCGCCACTTGCATGACGGCGTTCCGATGGAGCAGGCGATCGATCAGCTGTCCCTGCGCTTCGGCCATATCGCCCAAGCCAACACTGGCATCATCGACTATTTCTTCGCCCGCTACATCGCTGACAACGCCCGCACGCCGATCGCGTTCTTCGACTGGGTTGAGACCGTCTACGATCCGGAGGAACTGCGGCGCTCCTTTAAATCGAACTCCTGGGCCAACCGCCTTGTCGACCGGGTGTTGAAGCGGGAGTGACGAGCGCAACAAATCGGAAACTCAGGCCGCAAGCTGCGGCAACGGCACACCCGAGGCTTGGAACGCCGCCCGCTGGCGCGCCTCGACGACATCCAGCTTGAAGCCCTCGATCGTTTCGTTGAATAGCCGGTACCAGTTCTGCCGTGCATCCAGATGCAGGAAGACGCCGCCGAGCCCGATTGCTGCGCGGTCCATGAACACGAACTCGCGCGGCACCGTTACCGGCCCCTTCTCGCGCAGCACCTTGTGAACCGCGAACGCCTCGCGCCGGCCGTACTCCCCTGGCGTCGTCCCTTCTGCAATGGTGCGCTCGCGATCGTCGAGCAATGGCCCGTAGATAAAGCGCGCCCAAATGTTCATGGCATCGATCAACTCGCCAGAGAGGCCGCGGAAGCCCCACGTCTCATACGCATGCACCACCAGGTCGCGATTGCCCGTCGACAGCCCCGTGTAGAGATCGATCACGCCCTGCACGAACTTCGTCGGAAACGTGCGGATGCAGCCATAGTCCAACAGGTTGATTCCCGCAGCACGCCCGTCCTCTGCAAAGACCGTGTAGTTGCCCAGGTGCGGATCGCCGTGGATGACACCGAAGTGGCTGAACGGAAACCACCAGGCGCGAAACATCGCGCGCGCGATGGCATTGCGCTCTTCGATGGGATGCTCCTTGTAGGCCAGCAGCGGCTTGCCTTCCAGCCACGACATCACCAGCAGCCGCTTCGTCGACAGCTCGGGAAGCACGCGCGGCACGCGAATGGCCGCATCGCCCGCGAAAATCGCACTGTAGAGATTGGTGTGATGCGCCTCCAGGCCGTAATCCAGCTCTTCGCGCAGACGCGCCGCGATCTCCTTCCAGATCTCTTTGGTGTCGACCCCGGGGTTCATGCGCGCATGCAGCGCAAACACCAGCTTCAGCTGGTTGAGATCCGCCTCCACTGCCGATTGCATATCCGGATACTGCAGCTTTGCCGCCAGCGCCTCGCCATCGAACGCAACGGCACGATGCACCTGCCCCAGCGACGCTGAGGCCGCCGCCGTCGTCTCGAACGCCTGGAACCGCGAGGCCCAGCCGCTGCCGAGCTCCGCCACCATGCGGCGCTTCACGAACGCCGGCCCCATCGGCGGCGCATGCGCCTGCAGCTGACCCAACTCGCGCGCATACTCAGCCGGCAGCGCCTCGGGAATGGTCGAGATCAACTGCGCCACCTTCATGATCGGGCCCTTGAGCCCGCCGAGCGCCGCTGCCAGCGCGGCGGCATCTTTCGCGCGATCGGCTTCGACGCCGAACAGCCGCTGCCCCGCAACCTTCGCCGCCACCGCACCGACGTTCGTGCCGACGCGCATGTATCGCGCGGCCCTGGCAGACAGCCGGTTGTCTTCGTTATCGCTCATGATTGCCTAATTCAAAAATCTCAACTTGGCGTCATATTGGGGCGCCGCGCGAGATTGACCACCGCCGCGGTGGCCGATGCGTCGATTTCGCTAAACGCTCATTCCAGCGCCACGACCACCAGCGCATCCGCAAGCTTCTGCAGATCCTCAATGCCATCGCTGTTGGTCAAGATGGTGACCGTGATCCAACCCGGCTTGCCCTTCTCGACCACGATGGCGTTGAAAGCCGTATATCCAGGTACGGTGCCGGAATGGCTGTAGATCTCCAGGCCCGGCGCTCTCTCGACATAAAATCCCATGCCGTAGGCCAGCGCCGGGCTGATCTGCGCAGACGGCGCAAACATCAGGTTGCGAACCTTTGGCGACACCACGCCCTGCTCCATCAGCGCCTTGTCCCAGGCGAACAGATCTCGCACGCTGCTGACGATGTCGCCGCTGCCCTTGAACCAGTCCGGCTTGCCAAAACCCGACTGCCGCCGATAATGCGGTGTCGCGACCTCCGAGGGCAACTCACTCGCAAAGCCAGAGCGGGTCATGCCAGCGGGCTCAAACAACTCCGATCGCAGGAACTCCCGATACTGGCTGACGCCGGGAATGGTCGCGCCCGCCCGCATCTCGATGATCTCTGACAACAAAAAGTAGCTGGTGTTGGAATACGCAAAGCTGTTCGGCCAAGCCGTGGGCGCCAACTTCTTGACTTCACCCAGCAACCGTTTCGCGGGCATGGCACCCCAAGGATCGCTCTCGGGCGGCGGCTCGGATGTGAAGTTCGGCAGGTTCGACGTCATCGTCAGCAGCGACCGAACGGTGATCGGCGGCGCACCGGCCATCTCCCAGCTCGACACGCCATCGAACAACTCACGCAACGGCCTGTCGAGCGTCAACGGCGCAGCAGACATTGCCGCCCCGGCATCGCGCTCAATCAGCTTCAGCACGCCCGCGGCCGTGAACTGCTTCGTCAACGAACCGATTTGATAAAGCGTCTCAGCGTCCGCGGAGACACCTTTTTGCGCCTCACCCCAGCCCTTGGCCACGACGAGTTCGCCATTGACGCCAACGCCGGCACTCAGTGCGGGCGGGTTGTGTCCGGCGTCGGTGGAATTGAGATAGCGGGCAACGATCGCCTCGACCTTGGCGCTTTTGCTTTTCGACCATGGGTTTGCGGCCATCGACGGTACCGCCGTCAAACCTAACACCACCATTGAAACCACTGCAGCCAGAACTCTCATCGGGGTCCCAAGCGCTAGAATCCTGCGGTCTTATCCTCCCAGCTTACAAGCGGCTAGGAATAGGGCAATGCTACTGAAGGCAGCAGACCCCGGCAAAGTTGCGCCCGTTGTCAGAAAAATTGCGCAAACTGGCCTGGATGCGAAAAATACAGATGGTTACCTGGCAATATCCTTTGAAGAGGAATGCCCCCTGCACGGCGGAATGCAAACTGTTTGATCGGGCAGCGGGCACCTACGCCACCGACGACGGCGAGCGCAAGAAGTGCCTAGATCTGTTCTGAATTACCAATCGAAGCCGGTTAGGCATGCTGAAGCACGGGCGTGCTTCAGCTTTTTCCTATGCTGACTTATTTACGGAGCCAGGCCAGCGCTCGGCGGCGGCGCATCGGGATCAGAAACCTCCGAAAGCGCCTGATGGCCATCGCGATTGTAGATGTCCGCGCGGAACTGCACGCGGCCGTTCTGATCCGCCCAGGCCGTGATATAGGTAAAGAACACCGGCACCGCGCGGGCAAGGTTCACGTCCAAGGCTTGGCCCTGCGACAACACTTCCTGCACGCGGCCCGGCTGCCCCCAGCCCGGCTCGAACTTCGCCAGCCACTCGGCCAATTCGAATACGCCCTGGACACGTACGCAGCCTGCGCTGAACGGGCGTGACGCCTGACCAAACAGCGGCTTCATCGGCGTATCGTGCATATAGACGCCTTCGGAATTCGGCATGTCGAGGCGCACCAGACCCAGCGCGTTCTGCTCACCGGGATCCTGTTTGAACTTGATCTTCTGGTAGTCGGCCTGCGTCCAGTCGATCTGCGCAGCGTCAAGTTCCATGCCGTTGAAGTTGTCCTGGAATATCCGGATTTTTTCCTGAGCCAGATATTGCGGTTCTTTCTGAAGCTTGGGAATGAGGTCCAGCTTCGCCACGCTGTCGGGCACGCGCCAGAACGGGAAGAAGTTCATCGCCTTGATCGAAGCGCGCAGCGTCGGCGTATCGCGGCCGGGACGGCCTACGATCACACGATGCCGTTGCTCGACGTTGAAATTGTCGACCGCTTCCAACTGAAACGCCGGAACGTTGACGAGCACGTAGCGCTGATCCACCTGCTGCTGCAGCAGCTCCGACACGCGCTGGTAGTTGAGCCGAAGCTGATCCAGCCGCTCCTGCGCGGAAACATTCAATGCCGCCAGTGTAGGCCTGTCTACGCGCCCACTCTCGCGTAAACCGTGCCGTGCCTGAAAGCGGCGCACGCCCTCAACGACGTCGGAGTCGTAGCTGTAGCTATCCGTATAGCCGCCCTTCATATCGCCGGTCGCCGCCAATCTCTTACGTAGAGTTGGCACGCGTTCGTCGTCGTCGTTCGGCCGCATGCTGCGGTTGCCGGGGATCTGTGGCCACCCGCCCGCGCTGACAATGCGCTGGTACAGCCCCATGGCCTTGTCGATGGCGACGAGCATTTCGTCGCTGCGCCAAGGCATGCCATCGGTCCTGAGGTCGTTCTGAGGCTCGACTTCCTTGGCTGGCTTTTCGCCTTGCGTGGACTGGTCCGTGTAGCCGAAGCCAAAACCCTGCCACCACTCTTCGGCCGCCTGCGCGTGGACCGGGCCCGAAAGCGCGACGACACCCGCACAAGCAATCGCCAAGACCGCACCAAGCAACGGCCGATGCGTCCGGCCGCTGACCAAGTCCCGCCCGGCAGCCGCCTTCAGGCCTTCAATCCCCATCACTCATCCCGCTTTCGCTGCCGCCCTGGCGGCCTCGTTGTTCATGGCCAGCATGCGCCAAGGCCTTTGATGCACCTAAGGCTTTACGGATATGGCCAAAGCAAGACAAGGCGCGCGCATTCCGCATGCGCTGGACCGTCTACGCCCTTACGTGACTGTTGTGCACCAGCAATTTGGCATATCTGCCACTCGCGGTGCGCTTTCGGGCAAGTGTGGAGCGGTTCCCCACAGAGGCATGGCAAAAGCTGCTGCATCTTTCGCGGGCCAACGAACGGAAGGCGTTAGCTGGCAAAGTGATCCCAGCCGCCGGCCTTGATCTTCAACGGTGTACCGTCGACGGCGGCGAACAGAACGCCCTCGCCGTCATCGAGGACGCCGATCTCGGTCACCTTGATCCCCCCAGCCGCGGCACTGCTTCTGAAGTCTGCAGCCAGCGTCGAGGGCACCGCTGTCAGCACTTCGTAGTCGTCTCCGCCACCGATAACGATCGACCAGTTCGCCGGGTCCGCGCGAACGGCGGCGGCTGCCGCGGGTGACAGGGGCAGATCGCCAATAGCGATCGCCGTGCCGACCGCGCTGGCACGGCAGAGACGTTCCAGGTCCTTGCCGAGGCCATCGGAAATATCCATCGACGCTGCAGCGTATCTGCGCAACGCCGGCCCCAGGCCCAGCCGTGGTTGGGGCCTGAGGTAGGCCGTAACAAGGCCGGCAGCGCGTTCAGGAGACAGCCCCCACGCCGCCGCCAGCTGAGGATCCTGCCGCAGCCGCAGGCCCAGCGCGCTGTCTCCCAACGTTCCGGAGACAAACAGCACATCGCCAGCATGCGCTTCGCTGCGCAGCAAATTTCGCCCCGCCGATGTCGTACCCATGGCCGTGATGGTGATCGATATCGGCCCCGGCCGCCGGTCCGTATCGCCACCCGCCAGCACGATCCCGAACTCTTGCTGCGCCTCGGCAAGTCCGCGCGCGAAGCCTTCGAGCCAGCTGTGCCGCGGCGCCTCGGGAAACGCCAGCGACATCAGGTACGCCACCGGTATCGCACCCTTGGCCGCTAAGTCGGACACATTCACCGCCAGCGCCTTCCAGGCGATGTCGGCGGCATCGTCGTCGGGAAAAAAGTGCACCCCGGCCGCCACTGCATCCATGCTCATGACGAGTTCGTCGCCCTCGGGCACGGCAAGGGCGGCACAGTCATCCATAAGGCCGAAGGCGCCCGGAAAACCCGCGGACAAAGGCTTCAGGTAACGATCGATGATGTCGGATTCCGACACGGCGCGATCGCCCACACTGGCCTCCGTCACTGTTCTGGATTCAGTTCCGCAGTTCTCAGCTTATGCGCAATACGGTCGAGAACGCCATTGACCACGCGCGGCTCATCCTCAGAAAAGAACGCGTGTGCCACGTTGATGTATTCGTTGATGATCACGCGGGCCGGCACGTCCGGCCGCTCCATCAGCTCGAATACGCCCGCCCGCAGGATCGCGCGCAGAATGGAATCGACGCGCACCAGCCGCCAGCCCGTGGCGAGCTGCTGATCCACCAGCGGATCGATATCGCGCTGGCGCCGCACCACGCCCTTCAGGATGTCGGCAAAGAAAACCGAGTCGGCCGTTTCGAAGCCGTCGCCCGTTTCCTCGTCTTCTCCCGCAACCGTATCGCGGAAGCGCACCGAAACGAACTCGTCGATAACTTCGCTGACATCTGTGCCGGCGAGGTCCATCTGGTAGAGCGCTTGCACCGCTGCCATGCGCGCCGCAGTGCGCGGTCGCGGCGTGTTGGGATCGGCTGATTTCTTCTTGGAAGCCTTCATGTCATTCCCCTGCCGCTGTGCGAGATGCCGGCTTCTGAGCATCCTCGCCACTCAGTTGTTGTTTGACTTCGATCATCCGCAGGCAGGCCCGCGCGGCATCGCCGCCCTTGCCCTCGCGGCCGCCTTGCGCACGCTCTTGTGCCTGCGCCATCGTTTCGACCGTCAGGATCGCATTGCCGAGCGGAATAGCGTGGCGCACCGCCACGTCCATCAGCCAGTGATTGGCATTGTTGCAGACGATATCGTAGTGCCCCGTCTCGCCGCGAATGACGCAGCCCAGCGCCACGGCACCCACGTACGCCGGATCACTGCCCGCGAACTTGCCCGCAGCCGCGGCCTGCGCCAGCACCTGCGGAATTTCCAGCGCGCCCGGCACGGCAACGCGCTGATACGTCCCGCCAGCTGCCTCGATCTCCGCAATCGCACCCGCAGCCAGGCCGTCGCCGATGTCCTCGTAGAAGCGTGCTTCGATAATGAGGATGCGTCCCGCGCAACGGTACGGCGAGCCCGCTGCTGCGGCGGACGTGGCGCCCTGCGGTTTGGTGACCATGGCCGCTACTCGATCCTGCGCGTGCCGACGATGTGCAGCCCGAAGGCCTCCACGCCGACGTAAACGGGGGCATCCGTATTCGTCAGCAGGATCATGTCCGTCACGCCGAGATCACGCAGGATCTGCGAGCCGACACCGACTTCGACCTGCCGCCGCTCGCGGCCCTTGGACGTATTTGTCTCCGGGACGCTGGGTTTCTGTTGTGCCACCCAGTCCGAAATCGTAGTCGCGCCCAGATCGCGGATGAGCACGATCACGCCGCGCCCCTCGTCCGCAATCAGCTGCATCGCCTTGCCGATCTGCGACGTGCCGTCGGCCGCCGCGCCCACGCCCAGCAGATCCTGCAGCGCGTTGACCGCGTGCACACGCACGAGCACCGGCCCGCCCTTTGAGACATCGCCTTTGACCAGCGCCAGATGTTCTGCGCCATCGACCGTCTTGGCATAGACGTGCATGTCGAATGCGCCGCCATGCGCACTTTCCACCTGCCGCCGCGCTACGTGATGCACCAGCGTGTCGTTGCGCAAGCGGTAGGCGATGAGATCTTCGATCGTGCCGATCTTCAGCCCGTGCCGCTGCGCGAACGGCACCAGATCCGGCATGCGGGCCATCGTGCCGTCGTCGTTCATGATCTCGCAGATCACCGCCGCCGGCTGCAGGCCCGCAAGCCGCGCCAAATCGACGGACGCTTCGGTATGCCCCGCACGGATCAGCACCCCGCCTTCGCGTGCCACCAGCGGGAACACGTGTCCCGGCGAAACGATATCATCCGCGCTCTTCGACGGATCGATCGCCGTCGCGATGGTGCGCGCGCGATCGCCGGCGGAGATGCCGGTCGAGATACCCTCGCGTGCCTCGATCGACTGCGTAAAGGCCGTGCGGTTGCGCGACGCGTTCGTTCGCGTCATCGCCTTGAGATTGAGTTCACTGGCGCGCGCCTCCGTCAACGTCAGGCAGATCAGCCCGCGCCCATGCTTGGCCATGAAATTGATCGTGTCGGGCGTCGCCATCTGCGCCGATGCCACGAGGTCGCCCTCGTTCTCGCGATCCTCCGCGTCGACGAGCACGACCATGCGCCCATTGCGCAGATCTTCCACGATCTCGTCCGTGGATGACAGGAAGCCCCTGCCTTCCTGAAAGACCGCGATACCTGAGCCTCGGCTCACCTGGGAAACTCCATCATGCGGGCTACATAGCGCGCGAACACATCGACCTCGAGATTGATCGGGTCGCCGGGCGTTTTGCGCCCCCACGTCGTTTGCGTCAAGGTGTGCGGAATGAGATTGACGCCGAACCTGCGGCCCTCCGCCTCGTTGACGGTGAGCGACGTCCCAGACAGCGCTACGGAGCCCTTGGGCGCGATGAACCGCGCCAGAGCCTCTGGCACCTCGAAACTGAAGCGCAGGCTTTCGCCATCCGGCGTGATCGACGCGATGCGCGCCACCCCGTCCACATGCCCTGAGACGACATGCCCGCCCAGTTCGTCCCCTGCCCGCAGCGCGCGTTCTAGGTTAACTGCGTCACCGGATTTCCAGTCGCCCAGCGTCGTCTTCGACAGCGTTTCGTTCGACACGTCGACCGTAAAGATGCTTCCCGCGCCGTCCGGCGTCACGCGCGTCACGGTGAGGCAGCACCCATCGCAGCCGATCGACGCGCCGAGCGTGATCGTCGCCGCGTCGTACGCACAGCGGATCGCATAGCGCCCGCCCTCGCGCTGCACCACTTCGCCGACGTCCGTGATGATACCCGTGAACACGTTGCCTCTCGCCTCAAAATTCGCGCTGCAAAACCGCCGCCGGCCACCACGAACGTCATGGTCGCGCAGGCGACCATCCACGACACGCCTCAAACGCGACCGGCACCACCCGAGATCTGGCCAGCGTCAAAGCGTCCCTCGGTTGTCTCAGTCTCCCAAGCGTGTCGTGGATCCCCGCCTTCGCGGGATGACGTTGGGAGGAGGGACCACCTCGGCAACAGCAGCCGTCGAGGTCGCGCCGTATCGCCCATTTTACCGCTTAGCTCTGAACACGGTCACCACATCTTCCGCAAGCTTAAGCTCGGAAATGCGGGATAAACCGTCAAGGTTGATGAATGCCGAAGCCCCGCTTCTGGCGTCAGAACCAGGCCCCTGCGCCTGATAAACGACAACTTCGTCGATCACCCCGGCATCGGCGAACGCCCGCCAGACCTGCGGGCCGCCTTCCACCAGCAATCGTGTAATTCCTTCATCCGCCAATGCGCCCAGGGCCTCGCCAATATCCAATGGTGCATTCGCAGCAACCGGCACCACAAGCACGCCTGCCGCCCGAAGGCGTCCGGCCGCAACCGGCCCAGCCTCATCAGACGTCAACACCCACGTTGGCTCCTCGCGAGCGGTCGCAAAAACTTTCGCGTCGAGCGGTACGTCGAGCCTTGAACTTAAAACCACCCGCACCGGCGAGCGCTCGATCATCCCCGGCAGCCGGCACGTCAGCTGCGGATCGTCGTCCGCAATCGTGCGCGCCCCAACCAAGATCGCATCCGCCTCCGCGCGCAGCATCGCGCCGTGCGCCCGCGCCTCAGCGCTCGTGACCCACGCCGGCTGGCCGGCGTCTCCACGCGGCACCTCACCATCGGCTGATAACGCTAGTTTCAGCTGCACGAACGGCCGCTGCTCCGTAGTGCGTAAGATGTGCCCCAGCGTCAGCCAGTGCGCCTCATCCGCCAGAAGGCCGGTCTCGACCGCAATGCCCGCCTTGCGCATCCATTCCAGCCCGCGCCCTGCCACACGCGTGTCTGGATCACCGATCGCCACCACCACGCGCTTCAAGCCCGCATCAATTATCGCGTTTGCGCACGGCCCCGTCCTGCCGTGATGGGAGCACGGCTCCAGCGACACGTACATCGTCGCCCCGCGCGCCCGCGCCCCCGCCCGTGCAATCGCTTCCGTCTCCGCGTGCGGCCGCCCTCCCGGCTGCGTCCAGCCCCGCGCAAAAACTTCGCCGCTCGCCTCATCGGCGATCACCGCGCCAACCGCGGGGTTCGGCGCCACGCGCCCCAACCCGCGCTTGGCCATGCGCAGCGCGATACCCATCATGTCTCGATCGAAAGAGGCCGCCACGCGAACCCTATCTCCGGCCACGCCGGCTCATCGCTTGTTGCCCGCGCTGGCCGCAACGGCGTTGCCTTCATCCTCGCGTGCGATCTCGCCCAGCACTTCCTGGAAATCCGCCGCCTCGCGGAAGTCGCGATAAACCGAGGCAAACCGCACATACGCGACGGGATCGACGCCACGCAGCGCCTCCATCACGTACTCGCCGATGATCGACGACTGGATCTCGGACTCCCCTGAGCTTTCCAGCTGGCGCACGATACCCGACACCATGCGCTCGATGCGGTCTCCGTCGATCGGCCGCTTGCGCAGCGCGACGTCGACGGACTTCAGCAGCTTGTCTCGCTCGAACGCCACCTTGCGCCCCGACCGCTTCACGACAACCAATTCGCGCAGCTGCACCCGCTCGAACGTTGTGAACCGTCCACCGCAGTCCGGACACACCCGCCGCCGCCGGATGGATGCATTCTCCTCCGTCGGCCGGCTGTCCTTCACCTGCGTATTTTCGCCCGAACAGTAGGGGCAGCGCATGAAAATCTCCGGTCATCTGGGGTCAGACCTCGGTCTGACCCCGAAGCGAACCGGGGTTTTAAGCCACAACACGGCAATGCTCAAAGGAAATGGGGTCGAACCCAAAGGTTCGACCCCAAACAGATCAGAAACGCATATTGCAACCAGGTCAGACCGAGGCCTGACCCTGCAGCCTTACGAGTAGATCGGGAAGCGCTTGCACAGCTCCGTTGCCTCGGCCTTGACCTTGGCTTCGACGGCGCCGTTGCCCTCTTCGCCGTTCTTGGCAAGGCCATTCAGCACTTCGGCAACCATGCGGCCAACGTCACGGAACTCTGCGACGCCGAAGCCGCGCGTCGTGCCGGCGGGTGCACCGAGACGAATGCCCGAGGTCACCATCGGCTTGGCCGGGTCGAACGGCACGCCGTTCTTGTTGCACGTGATGTGTGCGCGGCCGAGTGCCTTCTCCGAGATGTTGCCGGTCAGGTTCTTCGGACGCAGGTCCACGAGGATCAAGTGCGTGTCGGTGCCGCCGGAGACCAGCGCGAAGCCGTCGTTGACGAGCACTTCGCCCATCGCCTTGGCGTTGTCGATCACGTTCTTGGTGTAGACCTTGAACTCAGGCGTCAGCGCCTCGCCGAATGCCACGGCCTTGCCGGCGATGGCATGCATCAGCGGGCCACCCTGGATGCCCGGGAAAATCGCCGAGTTGATCTTTTTGGCAATGGCTTCGTCGTTGGTCAGGATCATGCCGCCGCGCGGACCGCGCAGCGTCTTGTGCGTCGTCGTGGTGACGACGTGCGCATGCGGGAACGGAGAGGGGTGATGGCCGCCGGCTACGAGACCGGCGAAGTGCGCCATGTCCACGAGCAGGAACGCACCAACCTCATCGGCAATCGCGCGGAAGGCAGCGAAATCGATGTGGCGCGGATAGGCCGAACCGCCAGCGATGATCAGCTGGGGTTTGTGCTCCACGGCCAGCTTGCGCACCTCGTCCATGTCGATGCGGTGATCATTTTCACGAACCATGTACGACACGGGCTTGAACCACTTGCCTGACTGGTTCACTGGCGAACCGTGCGTCAAGTGACCGCCAGCGGCCAGCGACAAGCCAAGGATGGTGTCGCCGGGCTTGATCAGCGCGTTGAACACGCCCTGGTTCGCCTGGCTGCCCGAGTTGGGCTGCACGTTGGCGAAGCCACAGCTGAACAGCTTCTTGGCGCGATCGATCGCGAGCTGCTCGGCGATGTCGACGAACTGGCAGCCGCCGTAATAGCGCTTGCCCGGATAGCCTTCGGCATACTTGTTCGTCAGCACGCTGCCGGCTGCATCCAGCACGGCGCGCGAAACGATGTTTTCCGACGCAATCAGCTCGATCTCGTCCTGCTGACGGCCAAGCTCCTTCTCGATTGCCGAGAAAACTTCAGGATCTGTCTCAGAGAGGGGCGCAGAGAAAAAACGCGCCGTCGGGCCACGTTTGGCCATCATATTAAACATGGGGAGTTTCCTCGTTCTGGCGGCATTGGTTCTTGAGGGTCAGAACGGAACTGGCGTCGTGCAATTGACTGAATGCTGACGCCGGCGCCTCCGGCAGTACCCTATTAGAGCCCATACCATTTTCCAATGGCGCTCGCCAACAAACTATCCGCAGAGCGACGATGCTACGCAGGATTGCTCTGGCCGATACACCTGGGTAGGCCCAGCCTACTCCGCTGCGAGCCGTCCGAAATGGCCGACAGACACTGGGCAAGCTGCCCAAAGTTCGGTCAGCGCGGTCACGAGACGATCCATCTGCGCATCCGTATGCTGCGGCGATGGCGTCAGGCGAATGCGCTCCGTGCCCTTCGGCACAGTCGGATAATTGATCGGCTGGGCATAAATTCCGTAGTGCGTCAGCAGCGTGTCGGTGAGGCGCTTGCAGTGCACCGGATCACCGACCGTAACCGGCACGATGTGGCTGGAGCCTTCGATCACCGGCAAGCCGGCGTCGATAAGCCGGGCCTTCAGCGTCTTGGCACGTTCCTGATGCCGTTCGCGTTCCACCGAGCTGGACTTGAGGTGGCGGATAGACGCCAGCGCACCGGCCGCGATCGCCGGAGCCAGCGACGTCGTGAAAATGAAGCCGGCGGCATACGAGCGGATCGCATCGCAAAGAACGCGGCTGCCGGCAATGTAGCCGCCCATGACGCCAAAGCCCTTGGCCAAGGTGCCGTTGATGACGTCGATGCGATGCATCACGCCATCGCGCTCGGCGATGCCGCCACCGCGCGGGCCGTAGAGACCGACGGCGTGCACTTCATCGAGGTACGTCATCGCACCATACTTATCGGCGAGGTCGCAGATCGCCGAGATCGGCGCGATATGGCCGTCCATCGAATAGACGGACTCGAACGCGATGATCTTTGGCGTGCCGAGCGGCAGCGCCTTCAGTTTTTCTTCGAGATCGGCAACGTCGTTGTGGCGGAAGATCTGCTTAGGCCCGCCGCCATGGCGAATGCCCTCGATCATGGACGCATGATTTTTTTCATCCGACACCACTACGCAACCGGGCAGCAGCTTCACCAGCGTGGCAAGCGTCGCGTCGTTGGCGACATAAGCCGAGGTGAACAACAGCGCGCCTTCCTTGCCATGCAGGTCGGCAAGTTCCGCTTCCAGTTCGACGTGATAATGCGAGGTGCCCGAGATATTGCGCGTGCCGCCCGAACCGGCACCGACGAGGTCGATGGCCTCGTGCATGGCCGCCGTCACCTTGGGGTTCTGGCCCATGCCGAGATAGTCGTTGGAACACCAGACGGTGATGTCACGCGTGTCGCCGTCGGCGAAATGGCGTGCTTCCGGAAAGGCGCCGCGTGTGCGCTTGAGGTCGGCGAAGACGCGATAGCGGCCTTCCCGCCGCACTGCATCCAGAGCGGCACTCAGATACTTCGCGTAATCCATATCCCGACAGTGTCCCTGAGCAGTTTCCCAGTGCGGCGTCCCAGCGCGGTTTCCGCACTTTTTATTAGTTCTAACATTGCGCATGGTGATTGGGAGTTCAACTGCGTTTATGTCGCGGTTATCCAAAATATGCGCTGCGCTGCAGCAAAGATAGGACGCCGCTAACCCGCAGGCGCGCAACATAAATTCCGAGCGGCGGAAAAGGTTATTTCAGTATGCGCCAGCAATCTCGCCGACGCCGTCGCGATTGTACAAATCGCGGCGGAAATGCACCGAGCCATCCGCGGTCGCCCAAGCCGTGACGTAGATGAAATAGAGCGCAACCGGCTTTTTCACCTTCACGTCCTTGCGTTCTCCGCTCTCCTTCATCTGTTCGACGTGACCGCTGCTCCAGCCCTGCGGGGCCAAGATCCACAGCGCCAGCCGATCAATGCCGCTGACGCGCACGCAGCCGGAACTGTCCGCCCGGAAGTTGCGGCCGAAGATTGAGTTCTTCGGCGTGTCGTGCATGTAGACCGAATGCGCGTTCGCAAAGTTGATCTTCAGGAAGCCGAGCGGATTGTCTTTCCCCGGCTTTTGAGAATACGACAGCGCAGCCGGCTGCCCGGACGACCAGTTGATCGCCTCCGGATTGAGCTTCTTGCCGGAGCCGTCGAAGGCATCGATGCCGAACTTCACGAGTACGTTCTTGCCGGAAGCCTGCATCTCGCGTCCGCGCGGAATGAGATCCTTACTGATCACCGTGGGCGGCAGCCGCCAGACGGGATTGAAGTTCATCTCGTAGATGGCCGTGCGCAACAGCGGCGTTGGCCGGTCCGGCTTGCCGACGACACCGGCATAGCGGTCCACCACATGGCCATTCTCGACCGCCTCGATCTGCGCAGCCGGAATATTGACCATCACGTACTTCTTGGCCGTACCGGACGACGCTTGCGTCAGCCGGTCGACGTTGACCTTGAGCTGCTTCAGCCGCCCCTCGGCCGGCACGTTGAGCGCCGCAATCGTTCGCTTGTCGACGATGCCCGTAGGCGTAAGTCCGTTCGAGGACTGGTAGCGCTTCACCGCCTCTTGCAGTTCACCGTCGTACGTCTCGCTCTTGCTGGTGTCGCCCTTGTATTCGCCGGACGCCTTCAGCCGGTCGCGCAGCATCGCGATCGCGTAGCTCGCCTGCCCCGGCTGGATCTCGATGTTGGGTACGGTCGGCCAGCCGCCCTGAGCAACGATATCGGAATAGCGTTTCACCGCAGCCTTTGTCGCCGCGATGTTGCCCTTCGAAAGCGTCGCCGTTCCCTTTTCGGGATTGACCTCATATTCCTTGATGAACTCACGGCTGGAGGTATCCGTACCGCCACCTGCACCCGGCCCGACCGGACCGAATTGGATGCCGTCGAAGGCGACCGCAGACGGTGCGCCAGACAGAACGGCTGCCAATGCCGCGCAAGCGCGCAACTGACCCAGCGTCGCGAAAGCGCGCAACTGACCCAGCGTCGCGAAGGCGCGCGACTGACCGGGCGTCGCGAGGGCGCGCAACCGTCGTGCAGATACCGCAGAGTGTGAGGCCATGACAGAAACCGTCAGCGCTGAATGATCAGCCGCCTCAGCAAAGCGGACGGCGCGCCGAAGGTGCCCGACGGCAGGGCGCTTGCAAAGCCCTTTCCGGGTTATGAACAACCGACGCCAGGGCAAACGAGGCCCCGCCGCCACAACGATGACTGCTGCAAAAGGGAAGCTCTAAAGCCGGAAACGGATCTGGTTCACCCAGAACCCTTCGAGCCGCATCAGCGACGAGTTCACCTGCCGGAAGTCGTCACATCCCAATTCCCCGACGACTTCGAGCGAGCCGAGCTGGCGCTCGTATAACGCATTGACGATCTCGCTGGCCTTTTTACCTTTGTCCGTCAGACGGATGCGCACAGAGCGCCGGTCCGCCGTGGAGCGCTGATAGTCGATATAGCCGAGATCGACGAGCTTGCGAATGTTGTAGCTGGCATTCGAGCCGAGGTAGTAGCCGCGGCTGCGTAGTTCACCTGCCGTCAGTTCGCTCTCACCGATATTGTTGAGAAGCAGAGCCTGAACGCTATTCAGTTCTAGTCAGTGCAACGGCTGCCAAAGTCATAGGTATCACCACGCGCAAAAAGACAACGATCCGTACAAGAACCGTATCGGCAAATACTTTCAGTTATCTGATTAAAAATGGTTAACGATGGGTTGCTTTAAACGCGGGCCTTTTGCATGTCTTCCCGGCTCGGCAAAACCAATTCTTCGCTGGCCGGCAACGGCACGAAATAGCGATCCACCTGATCGGCGGTCACCGCAGCCAGCGATGCCGGGCTCCAGGCCGGTGCCCCATCCTTGTCGATGATCGACGCACGCACGCCTTCGTAAAAATCATGACCTTCCAAAAACCGGCAGGCCAAACGATAGTCGGCGATCAACGTGCGTTGGATATCCAACGCCGCCGCCTCCTTCAAATGCCGGTGCGTGACTTTGAGTGACAGCGGCGACCGCTTCCGCAAATCCGCCACGACCTGCTGCGCCCAAGCCCGCTTGGCGCCTTGCACGGCATCCAGCCGCGATACGATGTCTTCGACGCAACACGCCGAAAATGCCAACGCGATGACGTCGGCATAAGCCTCCAGTTCCCCGGTTCCGGGATCTTCATGCAGTCCGTCGAGCAGCGGATCCACCGTATTGGCCAGCGCCAGGTCCTCGGCAATGCGCGGAAAATGCTGTGCGGCGATGCAGTGGCTCGCCAGCCCCAACCGGAACGCATCTGCCCGCCCGATCGAACGCCCCGTCAGTGCCAGGTACTGCCCCTCGGGCCCGAGCCGTGACAGCGCATGCGCCGCGCCCACATCGGGAAACAGACCGATCATCGTCTCCGGCATAGCCCAGGAGTAGGCCTCCCCCGCGACGCGATGCGTGTTGAACCCCGAGATGCCGACCCCGCCGCCCATCACCATGCCGTCGATCAGGGAGATCGTCGGCTTGGAAAAGCACTCGAGCAGCCAGTTCATGCGGTACTCGTCAGCAAACGCAGCGCGTGCCTCGGCCCGCGACCGCTGCGCCAGTTGCACGATCTCGCGCACGTCCGAGCCCGCTGAGAACGCGCGTGGCGACGTCGACTGCAACAACACGGCATAAACCTGCGGCTCGCGTGCAAATCCTGGCACAGCAGCAGCGATTTCAGTCCGCATGCTCGCCGTCAACGCATTGAGCGCGCGCACGCGCTGCAAAGTGATGACCGCCAAGCAACGGTCGATTGCAATTGTGATGTCTGCGCCGGCCGCGCTTGGCACCGTGTCCTCGGATTTCATCGCCCCACCCGTCACTTATCCCGAACGAATCTTTCGCGCGGCCTCGCATTGCCCCAATTCGCCGCTATACAGACACGGCCGTTGAGATCAAAATCCAGTACACCAACCACGGCGCTTGTGCCGCATCCGTGCAATCGCGCAGTCGATTCCACTTTTCTCCGGACCTGCCGCTTGATCCAAGCCCTGCGAGTTCTGACAGCATTGGCCATCGTGGCCCCGTCCTTCGTGGTCTTGTCCGTCGTGCCCGCGAGTGCGCAGAAATCCATTTCAAGATCGATTTCCGATGGCTGGGAAAGCGTGATCAAGGACGCATCCAAGGCAGCCAAGAAGGTGACGAAAGCCGCCGACGACGCCCTGGCTCCCAAGAAGTCGAAGAAGCGTAAGTCCGTCAAGCGCAAGGATAGCGAGGACGAGGCAGAGCCGAAGCAGCAGCCGGCGGCCCGGCACACCGACGAATCAAAGCAAGCGCGAGAGCCAAAACACGCCGAAGAGGATGATGGGCCACCGGTCCCTCTCACCCAGCAGTCGCCGGCGCAAGCGGAAGGCCAGCCCAATGCGGACAATGCCAAAGCAAATTCGCCCAAGTTGAAAAAGCAGGCAGCACCCGCCCGCCGCCTGCCACCGCCTCCAGCCGTGTCGGCAGCACCGAACGGCACCAGGGCCCAACCGGACTGGGAAACGTCGGCTGATCCGGTTAAAGCCAAGGCCCTCCCGCAGGCCGAAATCGTGCCGCTGAAGCCGGGAAAGAACCCACCCGCACCCGCCGCTGCGGCACCGTCCGGCAAACCGCTTCCGATCACGATGATCCCGCCCAAGCCGGCGGATCCAACTGTCAACGCCAACGCATGGCCGAAGGAAGAGATCGAAGCGGCGAAGGCCAGCTGCGCCGCCATTCTCAAAAGCGTGCAGGCGGTCACCATCGCCGAAGCACCGGTTCGCGAAGGCGGTTGCGGTGCGCCTGCACCCGTCCGTCTCGTCAGCATTGGCAAGAACCCCGAGGTGGCATTATCGCCGCCGCCGCTGGTCACCTGCGAACTCGTCGCCGGTCTCTATCAGTGGATGAAGAACGACATCCAGCCGCTGTCGAAAAAGCATTTCGGCGCGCCGGTTATCAAGATCGAGACGATGAGCGACTACTCTTGCCGCATGGCCTACGGCCGCAAGGGCAATAAGCTGTCGGAACATGGCAAGGCCAATGCTCTCGACATTCGCGGCTTCGTCACCGCCCGCGGCGAAACAGCCTATGTCCTGGAGCAATGGGGCAAGACGGATCGCGACCGTAAGGCGGAACTGGCCGCGCTCGCCGCACAGAAAGAAGCGGCCGCCAAGGCAACCTCAGCAGCAGCCAACGCCGGCTCCAAAACGGCCGTCGAGCAGCAGACGGCAAACGCCGTTGCGGTCTCGCAGGCAAGCCTGTCCGGCACTGGTCTGAAACCCGGCAAGCTCGAAGGCCGCAAGCTCGATATGGAGCAGAAGGCAGCCGCAGTCATCGTTCCCGAAGCGCCGATGAGCAAGAAGACGCAGTTTCTGCATGATGCGCACGACACCGCCTGTCGCGTCTTCGGCACCTCGCTAGGCCCGGAAAGCAACGAAGCCCACCGCAACCATTTCCACGTCGACATGGCCGAGCGTAAACGCACCAAGATCTGCGAATAACCGCGTTCTCTTTTCGCCCTTGCGCCAGCCCGCCGGGCTCGCCAAGGTCGCGGGCTTCCGGGAGTCCCCCGATTTTCCGGCAAGACGCACGACAAACCCAACAAGCCGCCAAAGCCATCTCGTGAGCCCCGCCGCAATGACGTCTGACCGCTCTTTCCCTGGCGCCTACCCCGCAACCCGCCTGCGCCGCCCGCGCCAGCACGCTTGGTCGCGCCGTCTCGTGGCCGAAAATGTGCTGACCCCGGCCGATCTCATCTGGCCCCTGTTCGTCATCCCCGGCGAGAACCGCGTCGAAGACATCGCCTCCATGCCCGGTGTCCAGCGCCGCAGCATCGACCTCATCGTCGCCGCCGCCGAGGAAGCCGTGCAACTCGGCATCCCGGCCGTCGCCCTCTTCCCCGCCACGCCCGGCGATCTGAAAACCGACGATGCCCGCGAAGCCTTCAATCCCGAAAACCTCGTCTGCCGCGCCACGCGCGCCATTCGCTCAGCCAAGCTCGACCTCGGCATTATCCTCGACGTCGCGCTCGACCCCTACACCAGCCACGGCCACGACGGCCTGATGCGCGACGGCATCATCCTCAACGACGAAACCAACGCCGCCCTCATCAAGCAGTCTATCGTCCAGGCCGAAGCCGGCGCCGACATCCTCGCTCCCTCCGATATGATGGACGGCCGCATCGGCGCCATCCGCGCCGCGCTGGAAAGCGCCGGCCATAGCGACACGATGCTGATGTCCTATGCCGCCAAATACGCGTCCGCCTTTTACGGCCCCTTCCGCGATGCTGTCGGCTCGGCCGGTCGCCTGAAGGGCGACAAGCGCACGTACCAGATGGACTCCGCCAACACTGCCGAAGCCTTGCGCGAAGTCGCCTTCGACCTGGCCGAAGGCGCTGACATGGTGATGGTGAAACCGGGCATGCCTTACCTCGACATCCTCCGCCGCGTGTCGGAAACGTTCGCCGTGCCCACCTTCGCCTACCAGGTCTCCGGCGAGTACGCGATGATCACCGCCGCAGCGGGGAACGGCTGGCTCGACGGCGACGCCGCTATGCTGGAAAGCCTCCTCGCCTTCAAGCGCGCCGGCGCCTCCGGCGTGCTGACCTACTTCGCGCCAAAGGCAGCGAAGTTGCTGGCATCTGCCTAGCCAAGGCCTCGACAGCCCTCTAAGCCGGCTCCTGCGCCGCCAGCAGCTTCTTGAAGTCCTCGAAGCCAAACGTCGATACGATATTCAACTGCTCATCCAGAAGTTCATAGATCACGCCCTCAACGCCGCAGTCTACAAACTAGCGGCACGCGCCGTGCATTCGATCAGAACACATCGCCCAGCATCGCATTCTGGCGCCAGCTGAAGCTTGAACCCAGAAGCTTGCGGTACAGCTGCGGGGCAGCCGCCACGACGACCCAGCCAGCGGCGTTCACCACCAGGGCTGCTGCGTGCGTCGCGCTGAAGTCGGTGCCGAGCGCGGCCAGAACCGCCAGCGTCAACGTCAGGCACGCCATGCCGGCGCTGAGGCCGATGTAGAAAACGACGAAAGCGGCATCGAGGGCGATGTTGCGAGTGTTGGTCATGGGACGCTCCTGAAATCTGACTGCTGCCACCGGACCCCTTGCCGGCTTCCATGCTGATCAGACTAGGTCCGTCCTGCCCCCGCGCGCTGTTCCGGCCGGAACACGATTAAAAAAGCTTCGCCATAAAGGGGTCAGACCTCGGTCTGACCCCGTCACGCGAAGCGGCTTCGGGCCTCGATCACAGCGAAAAGGTCAGACCGAGGTCTAACCCAAACTCACGTCGCCACCGGGTCAGACCCGGCGGGTCTGACCCAAAAAACGCGCCATCGATTACTACTGCCGCCTGCCGAACGACACGGCATAAGCACCGGACCGCAGCGGGAAGATCTGATCGTCGGGGGACGCCGCGATGCCCTCCGCCAGATTTGTCGGATCGAACGTGCCGGCATCACAGGTTGCATCCGCCTCCACCGCCGCGATGGACACGGCACCCAGCGTGACCACCTCGTGCCCCTCCGGCAGCCACTCGACGGTCGGGTCGTTCATCGGATCGCTGTCCTTGCCGACGATCGCCGTCAGGTTGAACTGCGCCGGGCCCTTGCCCAGCCGCTCCTTGATCTCGTCGGTCAGGAACGTATCGCTCTTGGCCTTTACCTCGTCGTCGCTCAGCCCCTTCTCGCCCGCGGCCGGCACAAGCTTGAACTTGACGTTGGTGGCCTTGCCCTCGGCGTTGGTCAGCGTGAAGGCGTGAATGCTGTGATAGTCCGTATCGGCATAGCTCGCCGGCACCGGCCGCGCGTTGACCCAGGCGCCCTGCTTGCCCGTCTCCGGGTTTGCCTCGGTGAAGGCCTTCACCTTCGCCGGGTCCGGCTTGCCGTCAGGCCCTGCCGCGCGCGCCTTGAAGAACCCCAACGTTTGCTCCGGCGTCTTTGCAAAGAAGATCGGCGCCGTCAGCATGACAAAGTCGGTGCTGGCGCCATCCGGATCGAACCGCAATGCCAGGCCGCGCCCGGTCTTGCTCTTGTCGGACGCCACCGGATTGCCGCCCCCGATGGAGAAACGGCCGAGCACCGGCACCTCCTTGGAGAAGCTGGCCGACTTCGTGAAGCTGGCGACATCCTTGGCCGGCGTGAAAGAGCCCTTCACGCAGATGCCCTTGGCGTGGCTGCGCCGCATGCCCTTGTGTTCGCCGAAGATGCCCTGCAGGCCGTCGACGAGCTGTTCCGAAGAAACCTCTTCAGCGCGCGCGCCCGGCACCACCGCGCACACGATCGCTGCAGCAACAAAAACCGATTTGAATTGCATTCCCGTCTCCCGATTGCGGGTGGACGTATTCCCGTGCGTCCCCCAGCGCGAACTCTATCCGGCGCGCCTCGCAACTGTGCATCATTCTTTCGTGCGGAGGATGTGACAAAAATTAATAAGGCAAATGTCCGTCTACGGACGTGGAGGGTTCTTCTCCGCCCAGTGCTTGCGGTAGGCGTTGATGATCAGCAGCATCGTGTTGCGCACGTGCGGTGCGCGGTTGACGTACTGCTTGACCGGCCACGACAAGATCCGCGTCACGCCCTGGATGTTCTCCAGCCCCGGCGTGCCCTCTACCGCCTGCCCGCCCTTGAAGGTCACGCGCGGCGCAAACGTCGCCGTGATATGCACCGTCGATTTCGACGTCTTCACGTCGCACGTCACCGGCTGCGGCGGCGACTGGAACACGTAGTCGACATCCTGCACCGCCCGTTCCACCAGTCCGCGGTCGATGCGCACGGAAACCGAGCACGTCACGTCCTGCAGATACTCGCGCGTAATGCGCTTCAGGTCCGCCCGCTCCTGCTCGGCCAGCGCCACTGGATATTTGCAGGTGAACTCGGCGCTCGTGCCGTTTTCGAGTTCGTCGAAACAGTCACGCTCCGCCGCCGCCGCCGGCCAGGAACTCGCCAGCATGGCCAACGCCACGCCTACAACAATGCGACCGCGCATCCCAAACCCGCTCATGGTGTCGCCTTTGCTTTCGCTGTCTCTGGCGGTGCTGCTGCCGGCTTTTCCCGAGCCGGCTTGGCCTTTGCCGCGCTCGCATCCGGCGCCTTCACTTTAACCGGCTTGCCATCGTCATCGTACTCTTCCGCGACCTTGGCGTTCGGGCCGTACTTCTGCGCGCACCGCTTGTGAATGAACTTGTTGACCGACTTGATCAGGCTGCCGTGGAAGATACCGAGCTTGTCTTCCATCGCCGCAATCGTCGAGATCGTGCCCGTCACGTTCTCCGGCCCCTCGATCTTCTCCAAGTTGATCCAGATCTTGTCCGCCTTGCCGTCCTTGAACTTCAGCTTGGGCGCAGCCTTCGCCGTGATCGGTTTCAATTCACCGTCCTGCTCGATGACGCACTTCACCGTCTGCGTCGGCACCCGCAGCGTATACTTCGGCTGTGTCAGAGCCGCGAGGATCTGCGCCCGGTCGACCTGCAGGTTGGCCTTGCAGCGCGTATCGCCGAAGCCCCACGAAACCGCTTTGCTTTCCCCCTGCTTGATCGCCGACTTCGACCAGGTCTTGACGATGTCGCAGTCGGGGTTGCCGCCCTTGGGCTCTTTCTTGAGAATGATATCGCAGACGCTTTTTTCGCACCGCTTGATGGTGCCCCACTCGCCCTTCTGCGGTTCCAACGCCACTGCGGGTTGCGCAAGGCAAGCGGCGGCAGCAAACCAGGCGCAGGCCAGACGTAGCGTCAGTCCAATGGTCATCGCGCCTACCTTACCGGTCCCGTTACGCATTTCGCCGCTGATTGACATCCCAATAGGCCGGTATTGAGGCGCCATCTGCGGACAATCGACGCCATTACTTCGTATAACTTGAAGCCCGGCGTGGGTTGCGCTAGGACGAAGCACAAGCATGAACAAACGCACTGGGGAAACAATCATGGGTCTTGATCTGACCGGCGGCCACGCTTCGATGGACTATGCGGAGCATTCCCGCACGTACAAGGGCTTCATCAAAGGTACGATCATTCTGGTCGTCGGCGTTGCCGCCCTGCTGGTTGGGATGTTCTTCTTCCTGATCTGAAGATTTTCCCTAAGTACACTGTCGCCAAGTCTTTAGCGCTCTACGTCCGTGCCCGCCTGTTTCGTCTGGTGGGCACGGGAATTCATCTGGCGTAGGCCTGTGGACGACACCTTTGCTGCGGCTCCGGCCGCCCGGTTCGAGCGGATTCCACCATGGTTATGGTTGCCGTCACCCACGAGACCGCAGACGAGCCCCGCGTGGCCGTGTCACCCGAGACCGTCAAGAAACTGACTGCGCTTGGCTGCAAGGTGAGAGTCCAGGCAGGCTCCGGAAAGGGCTCGAACTTTTCCGATGATGCTTTGAAGGCCCAGGGCGCCGAGATCGTGCCGGACGCCGCTTCGGCCCTCTCCGGCGCCGACATTCTCTTGAAGGTCCGCCGCCCCACCACAGAAGAAATCAAGGCCCTGAAGCCTGGCGCCATCGTCGCCGCCATCCTCGATCCGTACGACAAGGCTGCGATGGAGCCGCTGGCCGGCACCGGCGCCAACCTCTTCTCCATGGAATTCATGCCGCGCATCTCGCGCGCGCAATCGATGGACGTGCTGTCGTCGCAGGCCAACCTCGCCGGCTACAAGGCCGTCGTCGATGCTGCCTCCATGTTCGGCCAGGCCATGCCGATGATGATGACGGCCGCCGGCACGGTGCCCGCCGCCAAGGTCTTCATCATGGGCGTCGGCGTCGCCGGCCTCCAGGCCATCGCTACCGCCCGCCGCATGGGCGGCGCCGTCTCCGCAACCGACGTGCGCCCCGCCACTAAGGAACAGGTGCAGTCGCTCGGCGCCAAGTTCGTCGCCGTTGAGGATGAAGAATTCAAGCAGGCGCAAACGGCGGCCGGCTACGCCAAGCCCATGTCGGCCGAATATCAAAAGAAGCAGGCCGAACTGGTCTCCACCCATCTGAAGAACCAGGACATCGTCGTCACCACGGCGCTGATCCCCGGCCGCCCCGCCCCCAAGCTCATCACGCGCGCCATGATCGCCGCCATGAAGCCGGGCTCCATCATCGTCGATCTCGCCGCCGAACGTGGCGGCAACACCGAAGCCACCGAGCCGGGCAAGACCGTCATCGTCGACGGCGTGAAGATCGTCGGCCCGCTGAACCTCGCCGGCACGGTCGCTGGCAACGCCTCCAGCCTTTACGCCAAGAACCTCTATGCCTTCATCGAACTCATGATCGACAAGAAGGAAAAGACCCTCAACGTGAACTGGGACGACGAGATCATCAAGGGCACGCTGGTGGCTAAGGACGGCAAGATCGTCCACCCCAGCCTCACCGGCCAGAGCGCATAAGGATGACGACGATGATGCGACAGCTCAAGGTACTTCTCGCCGCCGCCACTGTCACCCTCGCCCTGACAAGCGGTGCATCTGCCTCTGAAGGCATCGGCGGCGCGGCATCTCCGTTCGTCTACCAGCTGATGGTTTTCGCCATGGCGATCTTCGTCGGTTACTACGTGGTCTGGAGTGTCACGCCGGCCCTGCACACGCCGCTGATGAGCGTCACCAACGCCATCTCCTCGGTGATCGTCGTCGGCGCGCTGCTGGCGGTCGGGCTCAACCTCGTCACGTCTGGCACCACGCTCGCCAAGGTGTTCGGCTTCCTCGCGCTGGTCATGGCCTCCGTCAACATCTTCGGCGGCTTCCTCGTCACCCAGCGCATGCTCGCCATGTACAAAAAGAAAGACTCACCCGCCAAGAAGTAACCGTTCGACGGATGGCCTTCGCACGCGAAGGACAACCACTGACACGCAAACGTTGAGAGAGGTTGGGGTCAGGCCCCGAAGTAACCAATGCCGAACCTGTCCCCCAATCTCGTCGCGCTGCTGTATCTCGTCTCGGGCGTCCTCTTCATCCTCGCCTTGCGCGGACTATCGAGCCCGGTCACCTCCCGCCAGGGCAACCTGTTCGGCATGATCGGCATGGCGATCGCCGTGTTCACCACGCTCTGCGTGTCGAACCCGCAGGACACGCTGTCCTGGCTGCTGATCATCGGCGGTCTTGGCCTCGGCGGCGCCATCGGCGCCATCACCGCCAAGCGCATCCCAATGACGTCGATGCCTGAACTCGTGGCAGCCTTCCACTCGCTCGTCGGCCTCGCCGCCGTCTTCGTCGCCGCCGCCGCCATGTACGCCCCCGAAGCCTTCGGCATCGGCACCCCGGGCAACATCGCCGCCGGCAGCTTGCTAGAGATGTCGCTTGGCGTCGCCATTGGCGCCATCACCTTCACCGGCTCCGTCATCGCCTTCGCCAAGCTGTCGGGCCGCATGTCCGGCAAGCCGATCACGCTGCCGATGCGCCACGCCATCAATCTCGGCCTGCTGGCGCTGCTGATCTACCTCGTCTACGCCTTCTGCCAGTCCGGCGGCGACGCCGTGCTGTTCTGGGCCATCACCGCCGTCGCCCTGCTGTTCGGCGTACTCATCATCATCCCCATCGGCGGCGCCGACATGCCCGTCGTCGTGTCGATGCTGAACTCCTACTCCGGCTGGGCCGCAGCCGGCATCGGCTTTACGCTGGGCAACATCGCCCTCATCATCACCGGCGCGCTGGTGGGCTCGTCGGGCGCGATCCTGTCCTACATCATGTGCAAGGGCATGAACCGGTCCTTCATCTCCGTCATCGCCGGCGGCTTCGGCGGCGAAGTGGCCGGCCCCGCGGGCGGTGGCGAGCAGCGCCCCGTCAAGCTCGGCTCGGCCGAGGACGCCGCCTACATCATGAAGAACGCCCAGAAGGTCATCATCGTCCCGGGCTACGGCATGGCCGTCGCCCAGGCCCAGCATGCTCTGCGCGAACTGGCCGACAATCTCAAGGCCGCTGGCGTTGAGGTGAAGTACGCCATCCACCCGGTCGCCGGCCGCATGCCCGGCCACATGAACGTCCTCCTCGCCGAGGCCAACGTGCCCTACGACGAAGTGTTCGAGCTTGAAGACATCAACTCCGAATTCCAGCAGGCCGACGTCGCCTACGTCATCGGCGCCAACGACGTGACCAACCCCGCTGCCGAAGACGACAAGACGTCACCCATCTACGGCATGCCCGTGCTGCAGGTGTGGAAGGCCGGCACGGTGATGTTCAACAAGCGCTCTCTTGCATCGGGCTACGCCGGTATCGACAACCCGCTGTTCTACCGCGACAACACGATGATGCTGCTCGGCGACGCCAAGAAAATGACCGAAGAAATCAGCAAGGCCGTCGGACACTAGTACAGACAAACACTGATCGTCGGTGATCTGTTGACGAGCGGCATCACCATGACTATATCTCCGCTCCCAGCGGCGGATACGCCCACGCTGTGGTATTCTTCGAGAAGAATCAAAGGAGGCAGCAATGCCACGGTCTAAAACTCCTGGTTTCGGCGGCGGCGGCAACGCCTAAACCCCGGACTTTTCAATAGAAATACGGTAGTCGCGCTTGTCGACTAGCGCATTGAGATCTTCGTATCGCCAGCAAAACCCTTCCGCCGTCTGATGCGGTGTAAGGCTGGCAGTGGGTCCATGAACCCCGAACATTTTCGCAGCAACCTGCGGAAAGCCCGGTTTGAAAATCCATTCATAGATGACTTCAGCCGAAGAGTTTTCGGTAGCTGCTTTATGTTCCCACCAGAACTCGGTTGAACCCTTTTCAATCACCCGATGCAGAAACCGGGGCCACTGATACCGCACCTCAATCTTGCGGGTGTCGCCTGGCCTGGTTTCGGGAATGAAGATTGCTAGCTTCTTGCGCCTCAGCGTTTCCTGCGTCGGTATCCAATCGAGCTGAGCGTTCGTTTCGACGTCTCTGACTTTTACGCCCAATGGCCGGAATCCGACGAGTGCTTCAGCCTCATCGTCGGCAGCGATCCAAATCTCAAAGGCGTGCGCCGCATCGACCGGACAAACGACCTCGTAGTTCCGCGTCACGCACGCCGTTCCATCCGGCTCAACGATATGCTGAACGGACATCCGGCGGATATCTGTTCGAGGCCGGCCATTGTCTGGCCGAAAGATCATTCTGGAAATTGCATTGCGGGAGTAGATCAGCAGATCTTCCCGCATTTGGCGTTCGCGCGCCAGCTCAGCCACCTCCGGTTTCGCGAGCAGCAGCATCCACGAAAGTGCAGCCACGACGACGACCAGTAGCGCAAGCACGACTGCCAATGCGAACACGACCGGCAGGCTGAGTTTGTAAGTGCCATCAAGCGCGACACCGCCAGCCTCCGCAACAAGGACATGGCCCGCGAACTCTCTCAACCGTTCTGACAGCCACCACAGCGTGGCCAAGCCGCCAAGAATGGAGACGACGCAAAGCGTCCAGATGGTCATGAGGCTACTAAAGAATTTTGGGAGAATGCGCATGGTCCTCTCGTATCTTCGAGAGCCCCAAATTCCGTCAGCAAACGGATGACGTCAAGGCGCCTTTAACGCGCCGCCGGCGGCAGCACCAGCCGTTGGCCTGGGCGCAGGGGCGCGCCGCTCAACGCATTGGCCTGGTTGAGCGAAGCGACCGTTATGCCGTACCGCTCGGCGATGCCGTGCAGCGTATCGCCCGGCTGTACTTCCACCACCTGCGCATCAGACGGCACGCTCAACGCGCGCGTTGCTTGCGGTGCGGGCTGCGGTTGAAGCTTCGGTGTCTTCGCGCCGGGGCCGGCAGCTTTGCCTTCGATCACGCGCTGCGGATTGCCGTTCCATTGGAAGCGCTGTTCGCTCTGGTCGTGCGAATTGGCTGGCGGCGTCAGCGTCACAGGCCGGTCGCGATCAGGATTGCCCAATCCGGATTGCTGGGCGGGATCTATCGCACGCGCACCGACGTATGATGCATCCTGGTCGGCGCAGCCAGATACGGCGAGGACAGCCGCCAATAGGGCAAGAGAGCCGGCGCGGGTTGCACGCCGTGAAGAGCGGAGACGCAGCACAAAGTCCTCCGAAGGGAGAAAAGCCTGAAGCGGCGATTGATGCTGCATTCCCGTTAAAGCCCAATTAAGCCTGCTGGACCGGCAGATGGTAAGGGTGCCGGTGTTTTTCAACGATTTGGGCAGCCGAAGCGTTCCCTCACCTGCGGTGCCTCCGCATTAGGACAGGCAATTCAACAGGATGGGTCAATGACGGGGATCATTTGGAAGGCTGCCGTAACCATCGTCGCGCTCTACGGCGTCGTAATACTAAGCGCCTACGTCATGCAGCGGCGCCTAACGTATTTCCCCGACACGCAGCGCATCACACCTGCCAGCGTCAACCTGCCCACGGTTCAAGAACACACCTTGAACACTCCGGATGGCGAACGAGTGCTCGTCTGGTACGGCCGGGCGCAACCTGGCAATCCCACGCTGCTCTATTTTCACGGCAACGCGGGATCGTTCGAATTCCGCCAGGAGCGCATTCGTCGCTACATGGCGCGCGGCATCGGCATGTACATGATGACCTACCGCGGCTTCGGCGGCAGCACCGGCGTGCCCTCCGAACGCAGCAACGTCGCCGACGCACGCCTCGCCTATGACAGCCTCGTCGCCGAGGGCGTCAGGCCGGATGACATCATCGTCTACGGCGAGTCCTTAGGGTCCGGCATCGCCGTGCAGCTGGCGGCCGAAAAACCTGTCGGCGGACTCATCCTCGATGCGCCCTACACCTCGCTCGTCGATGTCGCCGAAACGGTCTACCCCTACCTGCCCGCGCGCTGGCTGATGACGGATCGCTACGAGACCATGAAATACATCGGCCGCGTGCACACGCCTCTTCTCGTCATGCAAGGCGAGTTGGACGAGGTCGTTCCCATTTCCATGGGCCGAGCCGTGTTCGCCGCCGCCAACGAACCCAAGACCTTGAAGACATTCCCCGGTGCCGGCCATTCCGACCACTGGAATTTCGGCTCGTACGATGCCGCCTACGCGTGGCTCGACGCTTGGAAGGCGCGCAGCCTACCCCGGCAGGATAGCGCCACGACTGACGGCGCCGCATCGTTGCATCTCCCGCCCCCACCAAAATGATGCCCACTGACCGTCACAGGAATGACTTGCCCAGAGGTTTGTCTGCCCGCGCCTTTAACGCACAAGGCCGCTTAAACGCGCGCTCTAACAAAATAGGATCGATGTCATGATCAAATTCCGCCAAACCTGCATCGCTGCCGCCGCACTGGCAATCTCTGCCGGTTCCGCCTATGCGGCCGATGCAATTGGCATTCCGGCCTGCGACGACTTCCTTACGAAGTATGACGCCTGCATCAGCGCGAAAGTGCCCGCGGAGCAGCAGGCGCAGACCAAAGCACCGCTCGACGGCATGCGCGCACAGTGGAAGGCCGCGGCGGCCAATCCGCAATCCAAGACAGCGCTAGAAACGGGCTGCAAACAGATGGCCGACGCCGTCAAGCAGCAAACCGCTGCATTGAGCTGCACGTGGTAAGGCAGGATCGCCAGGGCCGCAACGCAGTGGCCCGTTGAAACGCGAATGGCCCGGATGCTGAGTGAGCATCCGGGCCATCCGGCAAAATCTCGATTGTCGAAGGCTTAGCCTTCGCTGCCGCCAAAGCGCGAACCACCACCAGCGCCACCGCCGAAACCGCCGCCGCCACCAGCACCGCCGCCGAAGCCACCACCGGCCGGACGTCCGCCAGCGCCGCCAGGACCACCGCGGCCAGGAGCGCCCTTGCCACCCGGGCCACCGCGGGCCGGAGCTGCCTTACCGGGCAACAGACCTTCGCGCTGCAGCTTCTTGCGGGCCAGCTTGCGGGCGCGGCGTACAGCCTCTGCCTTCTCGCGAGCTTTCTTTTCAGACGGCTTTTCGAAGTAGTTCCGGAGCTTCATCTCACGGAAGATACCCTCGCGCTGCATCTTCTTCTTGAGCGCCTTGAGGGCCTGATCGACATTGTTGTCGCGGACGAGAACCTGCACGCTATTGCTATCCTTCGGTGCTGTTTTCGGTTGTGGGTGAATAAACAAAGCCCAAAGCACAGCCGCCTGTTCGGCGCCCGGCTTCAGGGTGTCGGATTGGCCGCCTGTCTAACAGACAACAGGGTGTATGTCCATGGGCCGAAAACACGTTCCACCAGCAACTGTTTAGCCGCTTTTCGGCACGTCGGCACGGGGTCGCAGACGCGTAATATGGCCCATTTTACGGCCCGGACGGGCTTCATTCTTGCCGTAGAGGTGCAGCCCCGCCGAAGGCTCTGCCGCCAGCCGCGGCCAGGCATCCACATCGTCGCCGATCAGATTCTGCATCACGGCATCGGAATGCCGCACTGTAGGGCCCAGGGGCCACCCCGCCACTGCACGGATGTGATTCTCGAACTGGCTGACCGCGCAGGCATCGATCGTCCAGTGCCCCGAATTGTGCACCCGCGGCGCGATCTCGTTGACCATCAGCGCCTCGGCGCCCTCCCGCGCGGCATAGAACATCTCGACCGCCAGCACGCCGGTGTAGTCCAGGGCTTCGGCGATGGCGCCGGCGATCTCACGTGCGCGGGCAGCATGATCGAGCCCGAGCGGCGACGGCACGCTCGACGTATCGAGAATGCCGTCGCGGTGCGTGTTGATGGGAATGTCGTAGAATGCCAGTTCCCCCGTCACGCCACGCGCGACGAGCACCGACACCTCGAAATCGAACGGCACGAATCCTTCCAGGATCGCAGCGTCCGTGCCAAGCGCCGCGAATGCGTCGGCCAAGTCAGTGCCTTTGGCGATGCGAGCCTGCCCCTTGCCGTCGTAGCCAAAGCGGCGCGTTTTCAGGATCGCCTTGCCGCCGGTGATCGCCAGCGCCGTTTTGAAGTCGGCAGGGCTGGAGACGGCAGCGAACGGCGCCACCGCAATCCCCAAGTCTGTGATGAACGTCTTCTCGACCAGCCGGTCCTGCGCGATTTCCAACGCTTTCGCGCCCGGCCGCAACGGCGCGCTGAGGCCGGCTGCAGAGACGGCTGCCAGCGGCACATTCTCGAACTCGTACGTCACGACCGCCACGCTTTCGGCAAACGCGCGGATGGCGGCTGCGTCTTCGTAGGATCCCACGGTCGATTTTACAGACACGTCGAACGCCGGGCCCGGCGCGTCGCCATAGACATGGCAGCGGAACCCCAGCCGGGCAGCGGCCATCGCCAGCATGCGCCCCAACTGGCCGCTGCCGAGGATGCCGATCGTGGACCCGGGAAGCAGCGCCTTGCTCATATCGTGCTCACTCGTCCTTGGGGGTGTCGGCAACGCCGGCGGTCTGCTTGGCCCGGAGCGCGGTGACGCGCTCGGCCAGCGCTGGATCGGAAAGGGCCAGGATCTGCGCCGCCAGCAACCCTGCGTTCGTCGCCCCCGGCTCGCCGATCGCCAGCGTGCCAACGGGAATACCGGCTGGCATCTGCACGATGGAATAGAGGCTGTCCTTGCCCGAGAGCGCCTTCGATTTCACCGGCACGCCCAGTACCGGCAACGCCGTGAGCGATGCGGTCATGCCTGGCAGATGCGCCGCCCCGCCAGCACCGGCAATGATCACCTTGAGCCCCCGTCCCGAGGCTTCCTTGGCATACTTGTACAGGCGATCTGGCGTCCGGTGCGCCGAAACGATCTTCGTTTCGTATGGCACCTGGAGGGTATCAAGCACTTCGGCCGAACACTTCAGCGTGGGCCAGTCAGACTGGCTGCCCATGATGATGCCGACGAGGGCGGTCGTATTGGCCATGTTGCCTTGGTCCCGCAAAAGGAAAGCGGGGGTTTATCGGAACCCCGTATCGGCGGCAAGCACCCAGTGTCACGGCCGGTAGCCTGCATTAATGAACGGCGCGCCTTGCCGGCCGGCAAATCCAAGCAGTTCCGATTGCCGTGCACCCATTTCAGTGGAAAAACGATAGGGCGACCGGCTCAGGCGATGATGTCGGGCAGCAGCTGATCCTCAACCGCCTGGATCTGATCCTTCACCGACAGCTTCTTTTTCTTGAGCCGCCGGACCAACAGCTGGTCTGCCGTGCCGCTGGCTTCAAGCGTCACGATTTCATCATCGAGCACGCGATGTTCGTCGCGCAGCTTTACAAGCTGTTCGCGCAGCTCACGATCGTTTTGACGCTGCTGCATTGGTCTTCGCTCGTTCCCCGCCGTGTTCGTCCGCGCTTTGACCGCAGTTGAGCCCAAGTATCAGGCCAATTCTGATTCTACGCAAGCAACCCGCGCAAATGCCGCTCGTATTTGTTTTTGTAAACAGAATGTTACGACTAGCTTCCGCAGTTGATATGTATCCTACAACGCGCCACAAACCGTCGCTAAAGAAGTCGCGCGAGAGATTGGACAAGCCGTTGTAAATCTGTCACCCTACCTATCTCTTCAACTCTGAGAAGGAGGAAATGATGGCGTTAACGGCACATCTCCAGGAGCTTTCAGAGAAGCATCGACAATTGGAGCGCCGAATACACGAAGAAGTGTGCAGGCCAGGGTCGGACGACCTTGAGATCCGCCGCCTCAAGCAAGAAAAACTCAAGCTCAAGGACGAAATCACGCGTCTCGAAACGCGGCATTGAGTTTCATTTGAGGCGGTCCAGCAGGGCCGCCTTTCGCATTTTTGATGCACGCCGCTGGCCCGAACACCAATCACATTGGCCAGCCGCTCCCGATTGAGGGCACTGAATTTGCTGCGCGCCGCACCACTGCGGCGCGCATTTTGTTTGCCGCGCCCCGCCGATCGCACGCGTCACCGCACGGCTAGGCGTCCTTTGCCATCTCGCGCAGCTTGAATTTCTGGATCTTGCCGGTGCTCGTCTTTGGCACCTCGGTGAAGATGACGTGGCGCGGCGCCTTGTAGCGCGCCAGATGCTGCAGGCACCAGGCCACGATCTCGTCAGCCGTCGCTTCCGTGCCGGTCTTCAGCTCGATGAACGCGCAGGGCGTTTCGCCCCACTTTTCGTCAGGCTTCGCCACCACCGCGCAGTAGGCGACGGACGGGTGCTTGTAGAGAACGTCCTCCACCTCGATCGAGGAAATGTTCTCGCCACCTGAAATGATGACGTCCTTGGAGCGGTCCTTCAGCTGGATGTAGCCGTCCGGATGCAGCACGCCGAGATCGCCGGAATGGAACCACCCGCCCGCGAACGCTTCGGCTGAAGCCTCTTCGTTCTTAAGGTAACCCTTCATGACGATGTTGCCGCGGAACATGACTTCGCCCAGCGTTTCGCCGTCGGCCGGTACAGGTGCCATCGTCTCGGGATCCAGCACCGTCAAATCTTCCAGCGCGTGATAACGCACGCCCTGGCGGGCTTTCTTTGCCCCGCGGCCGGCCCGATCCAGTTCATCCCACTCGGGCTGCCACTCGTTCACCGTCGCCGGCCCATACGTTTCCGTCAGGCCGTACAGATGCGTCAGCTTGAAGCCCGCGTCGCCCATGGCATCCATGACGGCAATCGGCGGCGGTGCCGCAGCATGCGCAAACGATACCTGCTGCGGAAACGTCTTGCGCTCGTCCGGCTTGGCATTCAGGAGCGTCGCCATCACGATCGGCGCGCCCGAAATGTGCGTCACGCCATGCTCGGCAATAGCTTCGTACATCGCCTGCGCCCGCACCCAGCGCAGGCACACGTGGGTGCCGCCCACTGTCGACAGCGACCAGGGAAAGCACCAGCCGTTGCAATGGAACATCGGCAGCGTCCACAGATACACGGGATGCTTGCCCATGGCCGTGTTGATGACGTTGGCGTAGCACATCAGCGCCGCGCCGCGATGATGGTAGACGACGCCTTTCGGATTGCCGGTCGTGCCCGACGTATAGTTGAGGCTGATCGCCTCCCACTCGTCTTCCGGCATGCGCCAGGCAAAGTCCGGATCGCCGTCTGCGATCCACGCCTCGTAATCCAGGTTGGACAACGCTTCGCCGTCCTGCGGAAATTCCGTGTCGTTGTAGTCGATGACGATCGGCGTTGCCTCCGCTCTTGCCAACGCATCCTTCGTCAACGCCGAAAATTCGCGATCCGTGATCAGCAGCTTCGTTTCCGCATGATCGAGCTGAAACGCGACGATCGCCGCATCGAGCCGCGTGTTGATGCAGTGAAGCACCGCGCCCGTCATCGGCACGGCATAGTGCGCCTCCAGCATCGGCGGCGTATTCGACAACATCACCGAAACAGTGTCGCCAGGCCGGATGCCGGCTGCCACGAGCTTGGACGCCAGCTTCCTTGCACGTGCATAGAATTGTGCGTAGCTGACCCGCTGGTTGCCGTGAATGATCGCCGTGTGATCCGGATAAACCAGCGCCGACCGCGCCAGCATCGTGATCGGCGTCAATGGCTGGTAGTTAGCGGGGTTCTTTTCAAGGCCATTCAGGTAGGCATGGGTCATCAAGGAAATCCGGTCGAAAAATGTTCGGCGTAAAAATCAAGCTATCGAAGGCGATAGACCTGGGCAACGGGCAACCCCTACGATAGCGCGCGGCGGTCTCGTTCCACAAATCGCGCTTTACCGCGACCATGCGCCGCTTTGCGCCAGAACGCTGAAGAACGGCCAACTCGCCGTGGCGCCGGCAGATGGCCCGCCAGCCAGAGACATGAATGGGGAGAAGGATGAGCGAGCCGAAAGCTGAAACCAATAAGCAGCTGCTGCACCTTGTGTTCGGCGGCGAACTGGAAACGCTCGACGGCGTGACGTTCCGCGATCCGCACAATTTGGATATCGTCGGCCTATACCCCAGCTACGCCGAGGCCGTCGTAGCCTGGAAGGGCGCCGCCCAGCGCAGCGTTGACAACGCCCTGACCCGCTACTTCATTGTACACATGCACCGGCTGCTCGATCCTGAAAAAAGCTGAGCATCGCCAATATTTTCGGCGCAGGCCGGAGTGGACGCTTGGCGGATCGGCGCGCGGGGCTTAACAAGAACGCGCCGGATTAAACCGGCAATGCAGGATGCCGTGCAAGACAAGACCGCCAGACCCGATGATGCTTCGCCAGCCGGCGTTCCAGTTGAGCCTGCCAAGCCCAAAAAGGCGCGGGTTGAGCTGAACAGTATGACACGCGGCCTGCTGTACCGCTTCATTGCCGACTGGATTGCCCCCCGCTGGCGCGAGCTCCTGGCAGCAGGCCTTCTCACCGCGGGTCTAGCGGCAGCAACCGGCGCCTACCCGCTGGTCATAAAGTACTCCTTCGACACCCTGATGAAGGGCGACGCGGCCTGGCTGCCCTACGTCCTCGGCGCCGTTATCTTCATCACGGCAGCGCGCAGCATTCTCCTCTACATGCAGACAGTAGCGACCCAGGCGATCGTCCAATCCGTATCCCGCGAAATCCAGAAGACCGCATTCGCCCACCTGATGAGCGCCGACTTCGGCCGGCTGACGCGTGAGAGCCCGGGCCGCCTCATGTCCAAACTCACGAACGATGTCGGCTTCATCAACGTCGCCACGCTCGCCGTCCTCAACACGGTCGTTCGGGACGCGCTGACCGTCGTCGCGCTCGTCGGCTCGATGTTCTATCTCGACTGGGTCATCTCCATCGTCGTGCTCGGCGTCTATCCGTTTGCGATCGTGCCGATCACCGTCATCGCCAAGCGGTTGCGCACCAACGCCTCTCGCACACAGCGCGAGATGGGCAGCATCACGTCACTGCTCGCAGAGAAGCTATCGGGCGCCCGCCTCATCAAGACGTTCCGCCTGGAAGGCTACGCCACCACCCGCGTGAACCAGAGCTTTGATGAGATCAATCGCCTGAAAATGAAAGCCGTGCGCAACAAGGCCCGGCTGGAATCGCTGCTGGAAGCCTTGGGCGGCGTCGCCGTCGCGGGCGTGTTGGCGCTCGCCTACTGGCGCATCGCCAGCGGCACGTCCACTGTCGGCGACTTCATGGGCTTTACCACCGCACTGCTGATGGCAGCCCAGCCCATCCGCGCCGTCGGCAACCTGATGGCCCGCGTGCAGGAAGGTCTGGCCGGCGTCGAAAGCATCTACGGCATTCTCGACGAGAAGCCGACCATCGTCGACAAGCCCGGTGCCATCGACTTCGCCATCAAAACCGGTGCCATCACCTTCGACGACGTGTCGTTCTCGTACGCCGAGAATAAAGCGCAAACCGCCGTCGCGCATTTCTCGCTCAATGTTGGTGGCGGCCAAACCGTCGCCCTCGTCGGCCGGTCTGGGGCCGGCAAGTCGACGGTAATCAACCTTGTCCCTCGCCTGTTCGACGTGACAGGTGGGCGCATTCTCGTCGACGGCCAGGATGTTCGCGACGTCAAGTTGGCGTCGCTACGCAGCGCCATCTCGATCGTCAGCCAGGACGTGACGCTGTTCGACGACACGATCGGCGCTAACATCGCGCTCGGCCGCCTTGGCGCCCCGCACGAGGACATCGTCGCCGCCGCCAAGGCCGCCGCCGCCCATGACTTCATTCTTGCCCAGCCCAACGGCTACGACACCCAGATTGGCGACCGCGGACAGCGCCTTTCGGGCGGCCAGCGCCAGCGCTTGGCACTCGCGCGCGCCATCCTGAAGGATGCGCCGATCCTGCTGCTTGACGAGGCCACGAGCGCGCTCGACACGGAATCAGAGCGTCTTGTTCAGGACGCATTGGCGCGCTTCACGGCCAATCGCACCACGCTGGTCATCGCGCACCGCCTCTCGACGGTACAGAATGCCGATCTGATTTGCGTGATGGAAGACGGCGGCATGATCGAACTGGGCACCCACGCCGAACTGGCCGCCGCCAGCGGCAGCTACGCCCGGCTGGTCAAGTCGCAGCTGGTTGCGGATTAAGTCGGGCAGAGGGCAACGGGCAGTGGCTAATGGCAGACAGCAGCTGGGCGCTGGTCTGAGCACCGGGCATCGGACTGGGTTCCACCACTGCCCACTGCCCACTGCCCACTGCCCACTGCCCACTGCCCACTCACAACCTACCGCCTCACACGCCGCCTCGGCGCCTCAGGCTGCTCGCCCGGATCTTCCTGAGCAGGCGCGGCAGCAGCGCCGCCCTCGGCACCTTCCGCACCAGCGGGCGGCGGCGGGCCCTTGACGGCTACCGACTTCGTCGGCTTCTCGCACTGCGTCAGCCAGACGTCGAACACGGGATGCTCGACGGCATTCAGCCCCGGGCTCTCCGCAAACATCCAGCCCGTGAAGATGCGCTTTTCCTTGCCGTCCAACTGAATCTCGTCCACCTCGACGAACGATGTCGTTTTCGGCTGTTCCGTCGGCGGGCGCGAATAGCACGAGCGCGGTGTCACCTTAAGGGCGCCGAACTTGACGGTTTCACCCAGCGGAACTTCCAGCGTTTGGATGCGCGCCGTCACCTTGTCCAGTGCAGAGAACACCGCCACACCATTCTCCAGCCGCTCCGCTGCCAGACCCACGGGCGCGGCCAGGCACAAGACGCCGAGTCCTACGGCACCGAAGCTGAATACACGTTGTATCAAGGCGTTATGAATCCTGTGGCGATCAGCGTCCGCTTAGCCACTTAAATTGTCGCCACAAAGGCACACGATACCGCGTCAATGCGGCTTCCAAGGCTTGTAGTCGCCGGTCGCTTTCGGCCGCTTGCCGTCGGCAAGAATAGATCCCTGCGGCCGGTACGCGTCGCGCGTCCCGGTCATGTTCATCTTGTGGGCTTTCTGCCAGGGCTTGGGCCGGTAGCCGCGGGCCGGCGGCGTGTCGACAGTATAGTGCAACCAGCCATGCCACTCCGGCGGCACCTTCGAGGCGTCCGCCAGATCCGTATAGGTGACCCAGCGGCGCGGCACGCCCAGCGGACCATTGCCCTTGCGCTGCTGATAATACGTGTTGCCGTAGTCGTCGGTGCCGACGACGTCGCCGAAACGCCATAGCCAGAGGCGCGTGCCCCAGGTCTTGCCGCCCCACCAGCTGAAAAGCTCGCTTACGATGCTCATGAAGCCCCGCGCCTTATGCCCACTCGGAGAGTGTCTTTGCGTTCCCGCATAGAGCGCTTCCGGAAAAGTGTGAAGCGGTTTTCCGATCAGAAGCGCGATAAAGCCAGCGCTTCCGGAAAAGTGTGAAGCGGTTTTCCGACAGAAAGCGCGACAAAACCAGCGCTTCCGGAAAAGTGTGAAGCGGTTTTCCGGTACGGAACGCGGCGATAGTGGCCACACGCGCAAGGCACGTCTAGTGTTGCTGCTGCCGCGGCCCAATTGCAACAGGGCGACTGGTGGAATCGCGTTAGCCTGCTGCCAAGAGCGCCGCATTTTGGGCTTGCTCACAGCGGCCGGGAAGCGAGTGGCAATACACTTCGCCTGATTTTACTGAGCCTCCAGCGGATTTCCTCCACATCTTGCACACACCACTACATTTAGTCGCCGAAAGCACGCGCAGCACAAGATCTTGTTCCCGAGGATTCCCATTCGGTTCGAATCGGCCTAGCTTCACTCCTGTCGCCGACGCTCGTGTGTACGCTCTGCGACGCTTCCATCCAGTCGAGTAAGGGCCGCCCGGCCCGCTCCCGAAACACGATAGCGAGCAGCGTGCCTGCGCGAACCCTTTCGCGCGGCCGGGGGACTGCGCGCGATCGCGGGAGACGCCGGTGGCAACGTGCGTCCGGTTGGGGTTCGTTTGTGTGCGTCTCAATTCGCAATCCAAAAATCACGAGCAGACGGGGAATAAGAAATGAAAATCACGCGGCGCTTTACGACGGCTGGCAAGTCCCCTTACGAGACGATCCCATTCCGGCGCGCCACTTCTGAAATCAAGAACCCCGACGGCTCCGTCGTCTTCCGCCTGGAAGGCTTCGACGTTCCCGAGCATTGGAGCCAGGTCGCTGCCGATATTCTGGCGCAGAAATACTTCCGCAAGGCCGGCGTCGCCCGCGCCCTGAAGAAGGTCGAAGAAAACTCCGTCCCCTCGTGGTTGTGGCGCTCCGTCCCCGACACGCGCGCACTCGCCGAGATCCCCGAACGTGAGCGCTCAGGCGGAGAATCCGACGCGCGCCAAGTCTTCGATCGCCTCGCCGGCACCTGGACCTACTGGGGCTGGAAAGGCGGCTACTTCTCGTCCGAGGACGACGCCCGCGCCTTCTACGACGAACACCGTTACATGCTGGCCAACCAGATGGCCGCTCCGAATTCGCCGCAATGGTTCAACACCGGCATGCACTGGGCCTATGGCATCGACGGCCCCGGCCAGGGTCACTTCTACGTCGACTTCGAGACCAAGCAGCTGACGGCCTCGGCCTCGGCCTACGAACATCCGCAGCCGCACGCCTGCTTCATCCAGTCGATCGAGGATGACCTGGTCGGCGACAACGGCATCATGGACCTGTGGGTGCGCGAGGCGCGCCTGTTCAAGTACGGCTCCGGCACAGGCTCCAACTTCTCCAAGCTTCGCGGCGCCAATGAGAAGCTGTCCGGCGGCGGCAAGTCGTCTGGCCTGATGAGCTTCCTCAAGATCGGCGATCGTGCGGCGGGCGCCATCAAGTCGGGCGGCACCACGCGCCGCGCCGCCAAGATGGTCGTCGTCGACGTCGACCATCCCGATATCGAGGAATACATCAACTGGAAGGTGAAGGAGGAGCAGAAGGTCGCCGCCCTCGTTACCGGCTCCAAGATCTGCCAGAAGCGCCTCAAGGCTGTGATGAAGGCCTGCGTCAACTGCGAGGCCGACGGCGACGATTGCTTCGACCCGCTGAAGAACCCGGCTCTCAAGCGCGCCATCAAGGACGCACGCCGTGATGACGTGCCCAACAACTACATCCTGCGCGTCATCCAGTTCGCCAAGCAGGGCTACAAGGACATCGACTTCGCGACCTACGACACCGATTGGGACAGCGAGGCCTATCTCACCGTTTCCGGCCAAAACTCCAACAACTCGGTGCGCGTGACGGACGAGTTCCTCAACGCCGTCAACGAGAACAAGGACTGGGATCTCGTCTCGCGCCTGTCCGGCAAGGTCACCAAGACCCTGAAGGCCCGCGACCTGTGGGAAGACATCGGCAACGCCGCCTGGCAGTCCGCCGACCCCGGCATCCAGTTCCACACCACCATCAACGACTGGCACACCTGCCCGGCGTCCGGCCCGATCCGTGCATCGAACCCGTGCTCGGAATACATGTTCCTCGATGACACGGCGTGCAACCTCGCATCCCTCAACCTGATGCGCTTCCGCCGCGACGACCAGAGCTTCGACACGGACAGCTACGAGCACGCCTGCCGCCTGTGGACCATCGTGCTGGAAATCTCCGTGCTGATGGCGCAGTTTCCCTCGCGCCAGATCGCTGAGCTGTCCTACCGCTACCGCACACTCGGTCTCGGCTTTGCCAACATTGGCGGCATGCTCATGGCGGCCGGCCACTCCTACGACTCGGACGAAGGCCGCGCCATCTGCGGTGCGATCTCCGCCGTCATGACCGGCGTCTCCTACGCGACCTCGGCCGAAATGGCTGCTGAGCAGGGACCATTCCCCGGCTATGAGCCCAACGCCGAGCACATGCTGCGCATCATCCGCAACCACCGCCGCGCCGCATACGGCGAGGCGCTCGGCTATGAAGAGCTGTCGATCTACCCCGTACCGCTCGACCACGCCAACGTCGTTGACAAGCGCCTTGTCGAAGCCGCGCAAGCAGCTTGGGATCGTGCGCTCGACCTCGGCGAGAAGCACGGCTACCGCAACGCGCAGGCCACCGTCGTCGCCCCCACCGGCACGATCGGCCTCGTCATGGACTGCGACACAACCGGCATCGAACCGGACTTCGCGCTGGTGAAGTTCAAGAAGCTGGCCGGCGGCGGCTACTTCAAGATCATCAACCAGTCGGTACCGGAGGCCCTGCGCAAGCTCGGCTATCGCCCGAGCGAAATCGCCGAGATCGAGGCCTACGCCGTCGGTCACGGCACGCTGGCCCAGTCGCCCGCCATCAACCACGGCTCGCTCAAGGCCCGCGGCTTCACCGCCGACGCCATCGCCAAGGTTGAAGCCAGCCTCGGCACCGCCTTCGACATCAAGTTCGTCTTCAACAAGTGGACGCTCGGCGAGGACTTCGTCACCGGCACGCTCAAGATCGCCGCTGACAAGGTCAACACTCCGGACTTCGACCTGCTGACCGAACTCGGCTTCTCCAAGAAAGACATCGAAGCCGCCAACGAGCACGTCTGCGGTGCCATGACGCTGGAAGGCGCCCCGCACCTGCAGGCCAAGCACCTGCCGGTATTCGACTGCGCAAATCCCTGCGGCCGCAAGGGCAAGCGTTCGCTCTCGGTCGAAAGCCACATCCGCATGATGGCGGCCTCCCAGCCGTTCATCTCGGGCGCGATCTCCAAGACGATCAACATGCCCAACGACGCCACCGTCGAGGATTGCAAGCAGAGCTACATGCTCTCCTGGCGCCTGGCGCTGAAGGCCAACGCGCTCTATCGCGACGGCTCCAAGCTATCCCAGCCGCTCAACAGCCAGATCCTCGGCGACACCGCCGAAGAGCAGGAAGAGACGACCGAAACGCTCACCAGCAACAACCCGCAGATCCAGCGCGTTCTCGTCGCTGCGGAGCGACTGGCCAAGCGCGTTGCCGAACTCGAGGTCGAACTGAAGGACGCCCAGGAACGCGAAAGCATCCAGGAGCGCGCCAAGATGCCGGGCCGCCGCAAGGGCTACACCCAGAAGGCCTCCGTCGGCGGCCACAAGGTGTACCTGCGCACCGGCGAGTACGATGACGGCACGCTCGGCGAGATCTTCATCGACATGCACAAGGAAGGCGCCGCCTTCCGCTCGCTGATGAACAACTTCGCCATCGCCATCTCGCTCGGCCTGCAATACGGCGTGCCGCTGGAAGAGTACGTGGAGGCCTTCACCTTCACGCGCTTCGAGCCGGCCGGCCTCGTGCAGGGCAATGAGACCATCAAGAACGCAACCTCGATCCTCGACTACATCTTCCGCGAGCTGGCCGTCTCCTACCTTGGCCGCAACGACCTGGCGCACGTCGACCCGCGCGAAATCGTCGGCGAGACGGGCCTGGGCTCATCCGACCTGGCAACGGACGAGCAGCTCGACCTGGAACTGCCGGCGCAGAAGTACGTGTCGAAGGGCCTCGTCCGCGGCAACGTCACCCAGCTGGTGGCGCGCACCACGCGCAGCTCGGGCGGCACCGTGACGACCGAGGAAGTCAACGCCGTCTCCGCCATGCAGGAGAGCGCTGCCACAGCGTTCGCCTACAGCGACGGCGCGACCGCGCTCAAGTCCGACCCGACCGAACTCTACACCCGCACCACCGTCGTGGAGAAAACCGTGACGACGGCCCGCTCAGGCCGCACCGACAGCGACCGCCGCGTCGAAGCAAAGCTTCGCGGCTACGAAGGCACTAGCTGCCCCGAATGCCAGAACTTCACGATGGTCCGCAACGGGACATGCTTGAAGTGCGACACCTGCGGCTCAACGAGCGGCTGCAGCTGATTTCCACGTGGGGTCAGACCTCGGTCTGACCCCAGCATTATCGTAAGCCCTACGCCCGAAGTGTTTACTGCGTAGTGAAATCGTCTCCTCATCCCGAGGGTGACAAGGAAATTTTAAACCCGGCATCCGACTACGACGAAGTGCTCGCTTAAGCAGGAATGCGGGAACCCGTCGGTGATGCTCCTCGGAAGAGCCCGGTTGTGGTTGAATCCCTCCCAAAGAATCGAAGTAATTTTGATAAGACAAGCTATCGCTCTGGCCTAACTCGGCCTTGACGATACTCGCAAAGAGCCCTAACTTAGCTAAGTTAGCTAACAGGTGCCGCATGCAAGTCACCATTCACGCAGCCAAAACTAACCTATCGAAGCTTATCGAGGCCGCTCAGGCTGGCGAAGAGGTCATCATCGCCAAGGGCAATAAGCCAGTGGCCAAGCTCGTCGCCGTGGAGAAGAAGAAGTTCAAGTTCAATGCCCTGAAGGGGAGGGTAAAGGGACCGATTCCTGACTTCTTCGAGCCGATGTCCGAGGAGGACTTGGAGCTCTGGGAAGGCGGCAAATCTTGAAAGCCGTGCTGCTGGACACGCACGCTTGGGCCTATTCCATTATCGACGACCGCAAACTTGGTCGTGGGGTAAAGCAAGCTATGAACGAGGCAGCCGCGATCCTCATTAGCCCGATCAGCGTTTTCGAGATCGCCCAAAAGGTCCGGCTTGGAAAGTGGAAGCAGATGGAGGCGGTGCACGAAGAACTGCCCGCCCTAGTCACCAACCTCGGCAGCAGCATAGCCACCCTTAGTCCCGAGATCTGCCTCTCTGCCGCGAAACTCGATTGGCTAAATCGCGATCCATTTGATCGCATCCTCGCGGCAACAGCGATGCACTATGGCGCCGCGCTCATCTCTGCCGACACGGCCTTCGATACGCTTCCAAAGGGAATGCTGAAGCGAATTTGGTAGCGCGACGCAATCCGGCACCAATGCACATCCCTCCTTCCCAACCACGCCATCTCCGCATTACAAGAAACCAACGTGCTTGCGCACGTTTGTTTCAAGCGGAGGATCGCATCGATGGCATTGGCAAAGTTCGAGCTGGCTCACAAGAAGGCTGACGGCAAGTGGCACTTCTCGGGTGACGGCAAGTCGTTCGGCACCAAGGCCGACGGCATGGCGCACGTCATGAAGTTCGGCAACAAGCACGGCAACTGCTCGGTCAAGATCAAGAAGACCGACGGCAAGATCCAGGAAGAGCGCACGTACGGCAAAGACCCCAAGCGCTCCAAGGGCTGAGGCGCCCACGAACGTTCGCCCTCACAACAACGGCACCGCGAGGCCAAGTTATCCTCGCGCCCCGCGCACGTCTTATTCTGATCGCGTTCCTTCCAAGCACGGGACGCGATCGATCCGTCCGATAGCGTGGAAGGCACACGGCGCCCGGAAGAGACCCTGACGGCAGGTGAAGCTCCGGGAGGTCTGCCGCTCGCTCGTCGCGAGGTGGATGCCGGCAACGGCACGGCCCCTTGCGTCCGCCAAATGGGGCTAACCCCGCTACGCCGGCAACCTGAACAAGGCCAACGGCACCGAAGGCGCGGGAGAAATGCGGGCCGGAACAGAAACGCCGTAACGCGGACGCCGCTGAGCGGCATCCTTACACCCTAGCAGCTGCCCATCGGCGTCCGCGCCCGTGCACTCGATTGCGCCAACGGCCTCCCTGGGGGAGCCGGCCGCTGACGCATGGAAAATTAATTGCATCGACGACGCGTCTTTCGGGATGCCGGTCGCCGGCGCTGCTCTTTGAACCGTCAGTCGCAACTAATGCGCGTGCAGCGATAGCGCCGGCTGGCGAACGGCCAGAGGCGGCTCTGGCTTGGCGTGCGCCAGCACGTGCAAATGCACATCCTCGCCACCGTGCTTTTTCAGCGTCTCCAAGGCGACGCGCTCGTGCTCGGGCCCGTTGGTGCGCACCCACAGCAGCAAGCCGCCGTGGTCGATGTGCTGCCGCAGGTGCGCCGCACGCTCGCGGCCGACCAAGCCGGCCAGCGCGCCTCCGAAAGCCGCGCCCGTGCCGCCGGCCAACACCGCCGCCGCAATGGCCACCGGCATTGTGGCCCCCGCGCTGATCACTGCCAGGCTGCCGAGCACGGCTGGGAAATACGTCGACACCGCGATCAATCCGCCCTTGGCATTGCCCACTGTCTCGTCGGGAATGTAGCCGACGCGTGGCACGTCGGGATCATCCTCGAGTTCCCGCGTCGAGGCATAGGGACGGCCGAGTTTGTTCAGCACCGCACGCTCCGAGGCGAGCACGCTCAGGTCGGCATGGTCGAAGTGTTCGTGGTTGAGCAGGTCGTCCACAGCGGCCTGGAAGGCCGTGACGTCGTGGAATACCGCTACGGCCTCGGTCGAGGTCGTCGAATAGCTGTTGTCTTGCATAGCGCGTCTCCTCTTGAAGCCGGGCGCTAGCCGAACGGCATTCGTCGCGAGGAGGAAAAGGCGCTTCAGCACGATCCGGCCAGCGCACGTTCGTCATTGTACTACGAATTGTCCGCGGGCGGCATGAAAAGCCGCATAGAGGCGGAGCAATCTACGCTGCAGCGCAGCGTGGCGCGCCGCTTTCAGGTGTATCTGCGCGACCACGCCGCCTCACGAACGCGTTGTATTCCCGGCACGCAGGGCTTGCCTGCCTTTGCCCGCTCCAGCGAATCGTTCATCGTTCAGAGCAACAGAGCTGGCGTGGGCCAGACGAGACGAACCGGGCTGGCACGTGGAAACTGATCCACCAGATCATCTGCCGCTATGTCTGTGGGCGAGGCCCTCGGCGCCCCCGTGCGTCTATTTTCTCGCAGACCACCTCGACGCCGTGCTGGCTGCCGGCGAAGACATGCGCAAGGTCGACATCACCTGGATGTCCAGCGCCAACGGCTCCCAGGAAGACACGGTTCGCGATCTCGACAGCCTGCGCGACAGCGTCGGCGAGTTGCGCTCGCTGGAACTGACGCTCGTCGCCCGCTTGCTGAAATCGCGCGAACGCGCCGAAGAACTTGCCCGCACCGACGCACGCTTGAAATTGATGGCGCGGCTGTTCTTGAACGGTACCGGCCTCATCACCGATGCCGTGCCGGAAATGACGGATGCCACGTCGTCCGACTTCAATACCGGTGACGCCACCCTCGCCTACCTTCGCGCCCGCTCGCTCATCGCGCCGGACGCTGCCGCTCCCGCTGAGAACGCCCACCTGCGCATTACCGATGCCTTCCCGGTTGCGCGACGCCTGCCCCTCGGCGCCCTGATGGATCTCGTTGCCCAATTCCTCGACACGATGGAATTGCACCACGACATCTACACCGACCAGTGGAACCGTCTGGCCCCCGCCAGCACGCAGGAGACGACAGCCGACATGTCTGACAAAGAGAACGAGCGCGCGCAGAACGCGCCTGCCACTCCGTCGCCGGAAGCCGACGCTGCACGCGCCTCGACGCCACCGCGCAAAGGCTACCGCTCGCTCACCGCGGCGCTGGCCGAACTCGAAGAGCAGGAACGCGCCCGGCGCGAGACCGCCACCGCGTCCTGATCTAAAACGCTTCCCGAGCCCAGCAGCGCAAACAAAAAGCGCGGGAACATGCCCCGCGCCTTCAATCTATTTCTGATATCGGACCGGATTTGACGGCGGCCTAGACGACCTGGACAGGTCCGCGCACGGGTGCCTGCGCCGGCACCGCGCGGTCGTCACGCATACGATCGGCCGGCATGTCCCGCAGCAGGCGAGAGCCGGCTGGCAGAAGTCCCCGCATCTCGAAGCGATCCATCATCACCTCGGCGACGCGGCGACTGCCCCGCGACCGCGTCACGACAGGACGGCGTCCACGCAGCTGACGATTTACGACGCGATTACGCGACACCGACCGGCTGCGCGCCACGCGACGTGACGGCGAAGCCTTCTGGCTGACCGCATAGCGCGAACCGCGCGCATGACGCCGCGACGCAATGGACGAGCGCCGCGCCCCGCTGCGCCGCGCGTAATGAGACTTGCGCTTGGATGCAACGCGTTTCGCCTTGGCTTCCAAACGCTTCTGCACAGTCTTCATCACCGGCTTGGACGGCTTTGCAATATTCGCCGATGCGAGCACTACGTCAGGCACATCGATCTTGAGATCGTCCTGCGCCAGGCCCGCGCCCATTGCAGCCGTGGCATCCGCCACCTGCGTCAGCACCGTGGAAGGCATCGTGTCGAAAGCCTCCATCACGGCGATCGTGAGCCGCGCTTCGTCGAGGCTGTCGTACTTGCCAACCGGACCCGGAACGGCAGAGTATTTGCGTTGGCGCGCATAGGTGGCCTCAGCAGCGCTCGGCGCGTCGATAACGTGAACCTGCAGTTCAGCGACGCCCATCGGCTTGAAGCCGAGCGCCTCAGCTGCCGCGCGCGAAACGTCGAGTTTGCGTCCGCCCCAATACGGGCCCGCGTTGTTGACGCGCAGGACCACCGCTTCCTTCGATGATGGCGACCACACCAGCAGCGTCGTGCCATCCGGATAAATGGGGCTTGCCGCATTGTCGGGCAGATCTGGGCGGAAGGCCTCGCCCGATGAAGTCAGTCCGCACGGATTGAGCTTGTCGTTCTTGCAGTCGTCGTAGAACGAGGCCTGCACCACTTCCTTCGAACCGATCAGGTTCTGAGTTTCGGAGATTGTCTTCACCCGGTGGCACGTGCCGTAGTAGCAGTAGGTCGAGCCGGGCGTTTTGGCTTCTGCGGGAGAAACGATAAAGAGAGTTGCAAATCCGGCAATGCCGGTTCCCATCAACGCAACGATAGACAACGTCCTGTTTCGCCCGGTCCGTCGCGCAAAAGCACGTCCGGCCGAGCCCCCTGTCATGATCATCAGGTGCTCCACATCTTGTTTCGCGGTGCGCCTGTGGTTGTCTCCCGATCCCAGCTTCTCGATCCGAAGATCCGAGCGGGTTACAGGGCCCACGTTCGTGCGCACTCCGTCGGGATAACGCCCAAAAGTGTCATTCCGATCTGGCGAATTGCCGCAGCAACGAAGAGTCAAGAGATGGAGAGCTTTAGCTTAAGCTGTTGCAATGACTCAATAAGGCGAACTTCGTCCGTCGCACGCAAAACAAGTTCAGTGCGGAACCGGCCGTCGCCGAATGATGGGTAGCTTCCCATGCTGACGTCCGGCCATTCGGCCTGATGCGCCGCGAAAATTTCGGCGATTTCGCCTTCGGGCCGGTCGAGGCCGAGGCTTCGCGAAAACATTTTAAGGCCCGTGCGCAGCCGCGCAGTGACGTCGGTCAGCATCGCCTGCATCACCAGCGGTACGCCCGCCATGACAATGACGTTGCCGATCATGAAGCCCGGCGCAATCGACACCGAGTTCGCAATCAGCTCTGCCCCATCGGGAATACGCGCCATTCTTAGCCGCGCGGCAGTCAGCTCGATGCCGCGCTTTTCGTAGTGCGGCTTCAGCAGCGCCAATGCCCTGGGATCAACATCGATGCCAACGCCAAATGCCTTGGCGATCGCGTCGGCCGTGATGTCGTCGTGCGTGGGGCCGATGCCGCCCGTTGTGAACACATAGGTGTAGCGCTGCCGCAGAGCATTCGCAGCATCCACGATGTCCCCCTCGACGTCCGCCACCACGCGGACTTCGCTAAGCCGGATACCGATCGCCGTGAGGTGCTCGGCGATCGTCCCGATGTTCTTGTCCTTGGTGCGCCCGGATAGGATCTCGTCGCCGATGACGAGAAGGGCGGCCGTAACGATGCTGTCGTCGTGGGTCACGAGGCCTCGGCTTTGCTGTTGCCGTATCGTCTTACACCTGCCGTCCAGCCGCATCCACCGCAACGCGCCGCATCCCTATGGCCAGCGTCGCCACACGCCATTAAACACCGCTCATGCTGTTCCCTACACCTCTCAAGCGCGGCCGCCTCGTGCAGCGCTACAAGCGCTTCCTCGCCGACGTCATCCTCGACGACGGCACGGCGGTCACCGCCTCCTGCCCCAATACCGGCTCCATGCTGGGCCTCACCACGCCCGGCGCTACGGTCTGGCTTTCCCAAACCGCCTCCGCCACGCGTAAGTACCCGCACACGTGGGAACTGGTCGAAGACGATCTCGGCCACGGACGCACACTCGTCGGCATCAACACGGGCTTGCCCAACCGGATCGTCAGCGAAGCCATCGCCGCCGGTACGATCGCCAACCTCGCAGGCTACGCGACGTTGCGGCGCGAAGTGAAATACGGCGTTGCCAGCCGCATCGACATCCTTCTGGAAGATCCCCAGCGCGGCCGCTGCTACGTCGAGATCAAGAACGTGCACCTTTCGCGCCAGCATGGCCTGGCGGAGTTTCCCGATTGCAAGACCGAGCGCGGCGTCAAACATCTCAACGAGCTGAGTGAAATGGTACGACAGGGTCACCGGGCGGTGATGCTGTATCTCGTTCAGCGCAACGATGCGGACCGCTTCGCCTTTGCCAGCGATCTCGACAAGACTTACGCGCTCGCCTTTAAGGCGGCATCCGAGGCGGGCGTTGAGGCGCTGGCCTATCGCTGCAGCCTCAGCCCGGAAAAAATCGAGATCGACGCCGCTATTCCGATCGCGTCATAAAGTCGTTTGTCGCCGGCAGGAATTCCTCGCTATACCTGATGTCAATGAAACCTGGCCCGGCCTTCGTGCGTATAAACGCATCCAAGGCCGCAAGCAAAAATGCTGGCCAGGACAGGAGGAATGCCCATGTTCACCCGCCGCCAGTTTGGCTTCACAGGCGTTGGTGCGGCCATCGTTGGCTTCGTCAACGGATCCGCGCGCGCCTCGGAAAAATTCGAGATCTCAAAGTCCGATGCCGATTGGCAGCGGATTTTGTCGAAGGAGCAGTTCCACGTCCTGCGCAAGCAAGGAACGGAACCGCCGCGTTCCAGCCCGCTCGACAAGACCTATGACCCGGGCACGTATCATTGCGCCGGCTGCGACCTCGCCTTGTTCTCCTCAGAGACGAAGTTCGACAGCGGCACAGGCTGGCCCAGCTTTTACGAGCCGCTGAACAACGCGGTCGAAACCTCAACTGATTATCATCTGATCATGGCCCGAACCGAAGTTCACTGCCGCCGCTGCGGCGGCCACCTCGGGCACGTCTTCGAAGACGGCCCCAAACCGACTGGCCTGCGCTACTGCATGAACGGCGTTTCGCTCAAGTTCGCACCCAAATCCGGCAACATGTAACGGAAAAGGGTCAGACCGAGGTCTGACCCTGCCCCACGCTCGCGACGTTCCGCGCCGGCTATTCCGCCGCCTGCGCGTTGGCCAGCACCTGATCCGCCAGGCGGCCCGTCAGTTCGGCCAAATGGTCGAATTTCGCCACGTATGTTCCCACGCCCGACGTCGTGGACCGCAGCTCCACGATCAGGTCGTCCATCTCCGAGGCCGGCATGCTGGCCTGCACCACATCCCAGCCTGGCCAGCCATCGCGATTGTCGAACCCTAAGATTTGCCCGCGGCGCTGCGAGATGATGCCGTTGACCCGCGACGTCGCCTCGGACGGCACGGCGATCTCGACCGACATGATCGGCTCCAGCAGCACCGGGCTGCACTGCGTCATGCCGTCCGACATGGCGATGCGCCCCGCTTGGCGGAAGGCCATGTCCGAACTGTCGACCGTGTGATACGAGCCGTCGAGCAACGTCACGGAAACGTCAACGACTGGAAATCCCAGCGGGCCATGCTGCAGGTAGTCCTTCACCCCAATTTCGACCGACGGAAAGAACTGCTTCGGCACTGAACCGCCCGTTACCTTTTCCGCGAACTGGAAACCTTCGCCGCGGCTGGTCGGCTGAATATCGATCACCACGTCGCCGAACTGCCCGTGCCCGCCGGACTGCTTCTTGTGCCGGCCGCGAACCTCGACGCCTTTGCGGATCGTCTCCTTGTAGGGCACACGTTGGCGCTGCCGTTCGACGGTGATGCCGAATTTGCGCGCTAGGCGCTCGAACGCCACGCGCAAGTGCATCTCGCCTTGGCCCTTCAGCAAGATCTGATGCGTGTCCTGATTATGCTCCAGCACGAGCGATGGATCTTCCTCCATCAGCTTGGCGAGCGCCGCCGACAACTTCACCTCGTCCTTGCGATCCTTCAAGCCGATACCGACGGCGTACACCGGCACCGGCAAAGGCGGGGCCTTGACCGCAGTAATCCCGTTCTTGCCCGCCGTTACCGTCTCGCCGGACTTGATGCTCTCCAGCCGGCCGAAGGCGACGGTGTCGCCCGCCTTCGCCGTGCCCCGCTTGACGGAATCCTCGCCCTTGATGGTCATGATGCCGGCCGCACGCTCTTCCGCGCCTGACGCGCTTGTTAGCGTCGCGCTGTCGGCAACTTCGCCAGTCAGCACACGCGCCAGCGATAGCTTTCCGCCATGCCCAGTATAGATCGTCTTGAACACGTACGCGCTAGACTTGGTGTTTTCCAGCTTGAGCCGTTTGGCTGTTTCCTCCACGAACGGTGCCTCGTGCCGCAGCGCCTTCATCAAGCGCAGAATGCCGTTGCCATTCTGGGCAGAGCCGATCAGCACCGGACAGATCAGCCCCTCACGTAGTTCCTTGGCGAGGTCATCGAACACTCGGTCGTTGGGCGGCTGCATATCTGACAATAGCTGTTCCATCAGCTTGTCGTCGTAGTCGGCGAGCTGCTCGAGCATATGGAAGCGCGCTTCTTTCTCCCGCTCACCGACCGAAGCCGGCAGCTCCACGATCTCGGACGGCGCGTGCTCGCGGTAGACGTATGCGCGTTCGGAGGCGAGATCTACAAAGCCGGTTGCGATGCCGTTATCCCAGATCGGGATTTGCCGCAGCACGAGCGGTTTCGTCGACGCGGGCTGCAGGATCGGCACGATGTCGCGCACGGCAGTCGACGACGCGTCGATCTTGTTGAGGAATAGGAAATGAGGAATGCCGCGATCCTCCAGGTTCTTGAGGATCACCTGCAGTGCCGGTACCCGCTTGGCATCCGGCTCCGTCACCACGATGGCCGCATCGCAAGCCGTTAAAGCCAGCGCACTCTCTGTCTGGAATTCGATCGATCCAGGGCAATCGATGAAGGTGAAGGTGTCGCCAAGAAATTCGACGTCTGCCACGTTCAGGCCGACGCTCATCCCGTGGTTGCGCGCTTCCGCTGTCGCGTCGCCCACGCTGGATTTTTCTGTGACCGAGCCTTGTCGGGGGATGGCGCCGCATCGCGCCAGGATGGCTTCAAGCAGCGTGGTCTTACCACTGAGATACGGGCCGATGAGTGCAATGCAACGGGCGGGGCGGCTTTGGGCGCCGTCGGTTTTACCCATGATTTCCTCCTCTTGGCTTGTCAGGCGCCGGGCACGCGGCAACGCGGCCGCTACCCGCGCCTCCAAAGGAGCGGCAAGGCATGTTCGCGCCGTATACGACGGAGCGCAAGCGAAAGCCGGAAGGGAATCACTTGTTCTTGAGAAATATCGCGCAGCACTAGCTCTCTCCAAGTTTATCGCAGCGCAATATTGCAGCGCACCACAACTTCACTGAAGAAATCGAGCCAACAGATAGACTTAGCTTAAAAACAACTTGACCATAATCAATATTGGATTGAGAATGTCTTTAGTCAGAAGGCTGGGGTCGCCGTGTAATGGGTAAACGTATCAAGTCGCTAATGGACGCCGCCTACGCCGCTGGATATGCGATGGCGCCCGAAGACATCTACGCAGGCGAAGTCATCGTCGAGCATCACGTCATGGCACCAGCGAAGTCTACGGCACTCGTGCCCTACCACTCCGCGACGCCGGCCGTCAGCTTGATGGCACAAGCACGCGCCATGGCAAATCGCTATGCGGCCATGGCCTGGCCCGCACCGCGCCTGCCGGCATAATCGCTCGATCCGAGGCGGAGTTTTGAAGAAGGGCCAGGCTTAGCCTGACCCTCTTTCTATCAGCGCAGGTTGCCGCAGAACCGCTGAATACGGATGCACGCTTCCTTGAGCGAGCTGGTGGACGCCGCGTACGAAACGCGAAACGCCGGCGATCCTTCGAATGCGGCGCCGTGCACCACCGCGACACCTTCTTCTTCCAGAAGAGCCGTGACGAAATCTTCGTCGGTGTTGATCGTCACGCCCTTCGGCGTAGTCTTGCCGATAGCGCCCGCGCAGCTGGGATAGACGTAGAACGCACCCTGCGGCGTCGGGCACTTCAACCCTTTCGCCTGGTTTAGCATCGACACCACTAGGTCCCGCCGCTCCACGAATTGCTGATTGTTCTTGGCAATGAAATCCTGCGGTCCGTTCAGTGCCTCGACGCCCATCCACTGCACGATGGACGACGGGTTCGATGTTGATTGCGACTGCAGCTTGCACATGGCCTTGATCAATGGCTCGGGCCCCGCCGCATAGCCGAGCCGCAGGCCGGTCATGCAATAGGCCTTCGACAATCCGTTCATGGTCAACGTGCGCTCGTATAGCTTCGGCTCGACTTGCGCGATGGTCGCAAACTCCAGGCCGTCGTAGAGCAGGTGTTCGTACATATCGTCGGTCAAGATCCAGACATGCTCGTTCTTCTTCTTCAGAAGAACGTCCGTCAGCTTCTTGAGATCTTCAGCCGAATACGCAGCGCCCGTCGGGTTGGACGGCGAGTTGAACACGAACCACTTTGTTTTCTCGGTAATGGCAGCATCCAGCGCTTCGGGCTGCAGCTTGTAGCCGTTCTCCATCGTCGTTTCGGCGAACACCGGCTTGCCGCCACCCAGCAGCACGATATCGGCGTACGATACCCAGCACGGCGCCGGCATGATGACTTCGTCGCCAGGGTTCAGCGTAGCCAACAACGCGTTGTAGAGAACCTGCTTGCCGCCGGTGCCGACCGAAATCTGCGACGGCTTGTACTCCAGCCCATTGTCGCGCTTCAGCTTGGCGACGATTGCCGCCTTCAGTTCCGGAATGCCGTCGACATCTGTGTATTTGGTTTTGCCGGCTTCTAACGCAGCAATCGCAGCCTGCTTGATGTTCTCCGGCGTATCGAAATCCGGCTCGCCTGCCGAAAGCGAAATGATGTCACGACCCTGCGCTTTGAGCTGCCGCGCCTTCGTCGAGACGGCAATGGTGGCAGATGGCGAGATTCGGTTCAGACTTTCGGCAAAGAAGCCCATGGCGGCATTGTCTTTCGGTTCATCAGCGGCGTGTGCTGCAGCGCACACTTTCAAGCGGCGCGGACCCTACGCCGATGATTTGCCGACATCAATAGCGACGAAAGCGCAATTTCTCGCGGCCGCCCCGCGTTGCGTTGCACTCGGGTTACAGGCCGCTACCCCCATAACATCACCCTGAGAAAAGTCGCCCGCCGCCACATTGTGATCTCATCCGCGCCACACCGGGCCGGTTAAATTGCAACACTGGCGCAAAGGGAAGCGCCGGATCGATTTCAAAGGACAGAGGGGTTCCAATGAAAGATCGACGCTTATTCAAGCCGCTGACAGTGGCGCTGGATGCCGCCACAGGACTGGCGATTTTCCTTCTGATAGCTGGCATGCTCTCTAGCAGCTGTGAAGGTCACGACGTCCGGCTGTCCGACATGATATCGCCGGCTCACGCCGCTCATTTGGGGGCGGCGACATCATCTTGGGCGCAGCCCACCGCGCAATCCATGCCACTGGCCATGGTCAAAACCTATCCCGGTCAGGTTTTCCGCGGCACGAATCGGGCAACCGCATTCATGGTTCTGGGCGGCGTCTTCACCCTGCTGTTCGTCGGCAACGTAGCGCTCTATCGACACCTGCGCAGCCAGTACAGCCGCCCTCGGCGGCGCCGCGCGCTAGGGCAAGCCACTGAACTGTAACGCGAAACAAGAATGATGTAGATTTTCTGCCGTTGCCCTGCTGCGCCCACAATCCACTTCCTATATTGTTACGTATTGGTAAGGGGAACGCAAAGGCATATGCCCATGGCTCTTCGTCCGAATGCTTCACTTCGCGGCAGCGTTGCCGCCATCGCACTGTGCGCCTCGTTGGGCGCAGTGATCGCGATTGGCAGCTCTGGCAGCGAGCGGTTGGTGCAGTCGGGATTCGATAGCGCCTTGTCATCACGCGACGCCTCTCACGAGGCGGCCGCCGTCAAGCAGGGTGCCGCTAGTGTCGCCTTGGCCCAATCTGAAGAGTTTTGGCTTCGCAATGGTCAATCCCGCTCGACCGACGTAAAGCCTGTCGCATGGTCGGGCCAGTTGGCTCGCGGCGACCGGCTCACAATCTCGCAAGCTGGCGAGCAGCACCCGCGCGTTCTTGAAGTGGTCGAGACCGGCCCCGTGTCGTTAGATACGACCCGTCTGGACGCAAGTGCCAGCGGGGCTCAGTTGCTCGCCGTCTCCTGCCGCGATCTGGCGCGCCCCGACGCACCCTTGATCCGGCTGATCGTGACCGAAGGCGCCTTGCCCTTTGCTGTGACACGCCCGGGCGAAAAGGCCCTGTAACAGCAAGCCTTTCGGCGGGGATGCCGGTGCTGTTGCGAGCGCGCAACCTTCCGCGGCTTCCCGTCGCCATGTTCGCTCACCTCTCCCACAGCCATTGAGTTGTAAGCTATGGTCTCCACCGACGGCCCCGGGCAGCACCTCAGCGCCCGCCTGCGTGGAGTGACGACGAGATGCGCCTGAACCCTCCGACCCTCGCGATCTTCTTGATCTCGTTCGTGCTGGCTGTTCTGGCCCTGATCACGAAGCTCGGCTTCGTGCCTGTCCCTCGCTACCTGCCCCACCAGGAATTCTGGTTGGCCATCACCGCCTACGTCACGCTGATGATCGGCAACCTCGTCCGCGGCCTCTGAGAATGGATCAGCGCTGAGCCTGCCGCTCCGCCATCAACTCGTCGAACACCTCGGCGAATTCCACCGCTCCGGAGTTTTTGACGTTGATGTTCATGCGTTCGTCCAGCGCGGCCAGCAGCTGCTCTGACGTCTTGCCGCGCACGATTGTGTTGCGCGCGTACGCGCCGCGCTCAAAGAAATTCGGCGTTGGCGCGGTCATGCCCGCCGGACGCATCATCTCCAGCCCCGTTCCGGGCCCTGCCAAATTCATCAGCTCGATTTGCGATCCCGTCAGCGTCTCGCGGCCGTTGCGTGCCGCAGAGTCTTTCAGACCCTTGATCTTGATCGCCTGCAGCCACGGCCCGACATCGCCGTCGATGTTGATGGCGTGCATGCCGATGCCCTTGCCGGTGCGCGCGTGCGCGACCTGCTTGGCCCAAACATCGGGAACCGTTCGCGCATTCGTCACCATGCGCTTCAACGACTCGACCTTTTTATGAATGGTCTCCGCCTGTTCAGGATGGCGCCGCGCCTTCTGCTCCAGCCGTTCGATAAAGGCTGGGCCGCTCTTGCGGATTTCATTGATCGTATTGGCGGCCAGCAGCTGCGCGTAGCCAATCGCCGTCGAAATTGGCGAGCCCTTTTTTGTGATGGGGTGAATGCCGGCCACCATGTCCGCCGTACCAAGCCCGCTCGTTTCCAGCGCATAAATGCGCACGACCTGGTTTTTGGTCAGCCCCAGCGCGAGCGCCTCCCGTGCATAGCGGCGCTTGAATTCCCTTTCGGGAACCCGCTCTGGCGAGAAACCGTAGTGGGCGCGAGCCAGCGACAGAAAATCGGTCAGCGTCGGCAGCGGATCGGGCTTCTTCACCGGGCCGCTCCTGCCTTCGGACTGGAACTGCGCCCAGCGCTTCTGCAGCGCTACCGGCAGGTACGGCCCCTTGTATTCCGGCGGGAATGACTGCACGTAGTCATCCGTCCGCAGATCCAGCTTCGCGACTTTCCGTTTCTTACGAAGCGCCCTCTTGTCAGAGACTTCGCGCCAATAGGCATCCAACTTGAAGTCGAACACACTGCGCGCGGCAACGTAGTCTTCGAATGTCTTCAGTTCCTGGTCCGACAACGTTTCTTTGAAAGCCGCTGAGCTGCGCGCGGATGCACTCTGCGGCAGCGCGACGGCAAGGACCGCCAGCAGCGCCAACACGGGTGCAATCAAACGGGCAATACGAACCATTCCAGGCAATCTCCGGCAGCAAATCGATCCGTTATGGAATACCACGGGCAAAACAGGCAAAAATGGCCATCCCAGGGCACTCTCACGCGAGGTTTAAGCCTACGCAACAAAGATGCAAACACTGGCCGCGATGCTATGACAATCCATGCCCAGCCCGCCACGATCAATGCTTCCACCCATCACTCTAAACACCTTCCGGACGCTGGCCGCAAAGGCCCTGCGGGCCGACCCCCCAGCCTCGCCAAACGGCCCCAGCGACTATGATCTAAACCCAGGGCTCGATAGCGAGTTTCCCAGGGTAGACACGCCGCGGCCGGCCGCCGTGCTGGTTCCGGTCATCGCCCGCGATAAACTGACGATGCTTTTCACCCAGCGGACGGACGCTCTACCCTCGCACGCCGGACAGATCGCCTTTCCCGGCGGCAAGGTGGAGCCCTCTGACCGGGACGCCATCGAGACCGCCCAGCGCGAGGCCGAAGAAGAGATTGGCCTTGCCCGGTCCTTTACCGAACCGCTCGGCTTTCTTGATCCCTATCTCACAGGCACCGGCTTCCGCATCGTGCCCGTGGTCGCTCTGATAGAACCGGGGTTCAAACTAAAACTGGACCCGTCCGAAGTCGCCGCTGCATTCGAGGTGCCGTTGGATTTTCTCATGAATGCGGAAAATCATCAGCGTCATTCCCGCACTTTTCGCGGACAGGAGCGCTTCTACCATGCGATGCCGTACGAGGATCGCTATATATGGGGGGCCACTGCCGGCATCCTGAAGAACATGCACGAAAGGTTCTTCCCTACATGATCCGCGTCGTCATCGAGAACATCGCGATCTTCCTCATCCCGACCCTCGTCTATGCGGCCTACGTTGTTCTGACGATGGCGCCCAAAACCGAGGAAGCCGGCGAACGCGCATTTGCCAAGATCGTCGGCGAGGCTCCGCTGCTCTGGCTGTTCACTGCTGGCGCGCTGCTGGTTGTCGTCAGCCTGATCGCGTTTCAATCGACGGAAGGCGGCCGCCCTGGCATGAAGTACGAGGCGCCCACCATGCGCGACGGGCGTATTCAACCAAGTCACGCCGAACCCCGCACGCCGCAATAGCCATGCACGATCAGCTGCCCGCCAAACCCCCGTCTCTTCGCGACGCTGATTGGCTCAGTCGGCCCGAGACGCGCGAGCTTTTCGCGGCCCTCAACGATGGCGGACACACCGCGCGCGCGGTCGGTGGCGCCGTCCGCAACACGCTCCTTGGTACGCCGGTCCACGACGTCGACATCGCGACGACCAGTTCTCCAGACACCACTATTGCACTCGCCGCCAAAGCCGGGCTGAGAGCCGTGCCCACCGGCATCGAGCATGGCACCGTTACCGTGGTCGTGCGCCACACGCCATTCGAGGTTACGACACTGCGCACTGACGTCGAAACTTTCGGCCGTCACGCCCGCGTCGCTTTCACCGACGACTGGGCCGCGGACGCACGCCGCCGCGATTTCACGATCAACGCGCTTTACTGCGATGCCGACGGCGTCATTCTCGATCCCCTCGACGGCTACAGCGACATTGTCGCCAGGCGAGTCCGTTTTATCGGCGAAGCTGAAGAGCGCATCCGCGAAGACTACCTGCGGATCCTTCGTTTCTTCCGTTTCTCGGCCGAATACGCCGGCGGCGATATCGACGGCAATGGACTGCAAGCCTGCCAGAAATTGAGCCATGGCCTCGACCAGCTGTCGCGAGAGCGTATCCGCGCCGAACTGCTGCGCCTTGTCGTAACCCAGCACGTCCCAGCTGTCGTGCCAGTCATCGCCAGCGATTTCCTCACGCGCATCTTCCCCGATGCGCCTGACGTGCGCTTGCTTGAGCGTGTGGCCGCCATCGAAGATGCGCTCGGACGCGAACCCGACCCGATCCTGCGCCTCGGTGCCCTGTCTGGCGCCAAACCGGGCAGTGCATTGCCATTGCGCGATGCGCTGCGTCTCTCTGCCCGCGAGTTCGAGCGACTGGCGCGGCTGTCGATGCCGGATCCCGCCTTCAATCCTGCGAATAAGGACCGCGAGGCCAAAGCGTTCATTTACCGCCACGGTCCGCGAGCGTTCACCGACGGCGTGATGCTGGCCTGGGCGCACAGCAGAGCATCTGTCTCCGACGCCGGCTATGCCGAGCGGCTCGCTCTGCCCGACCGTTGGCAAGCGCCACCCCTGCCGGTTCGCGGCTCCGACGTGATCGAACTTGGCGTTGCTCCTGGCCCGCGCGTTGGCCGCATCGTTGCGGCATTCGAAGACTGGTGGATCGGCGCGGACTTCCCGGAAGACGCAGCAAGGCTCACATCGCGACTGGCACAACTCGCAGCCGCAACAGATACAAACGACGATTGAGCCACCAAACGTTCAAGCGAACGTCACTTCACGCGCGGTCCCTGGCTTTGAACGAGCGCCTTCTCGATACGCCGCCACGTGGCAGCCTCCTCGCGATCGCCGCGTTCTTCTGACTGGCGCGCCTTCTGCGCCGCTTCGGCCAGTGCCTTCGGCCCCATGGCTGCGAATAGCTTGTCCGCGTGTTCCTGAATTTCAACAGCGTGCATGACAAACACCTCGTCGTTTCCACTGCAGTAAAAATGTAGGGTTGCCCTGCTATATGGCAAGACGGCGACGATGCCCCCGATCTCCACCACTTCAACCACCGCGAGGCCCCATGACCGCCGCAAGCCCAGAGATCATCGCCGCCTACAATGCCGGCCGCGATCCGTCGCGACTGGCGCTCAAGCTGGTGGCGATGCGCGACAATCCATTCTCGTTCCTCAGGGGAACGGCGCATCTCTTCCATCAGCGCATGGCGGAAGCGGGCATCGACACCGGCGGTCCGCCCACCTGGATTTGCGGCGACCTGCATCTGGAAAACTTCGGAACGTATCTCGCCAGCAACGGCCTGACCTACTTCGACATCAACGACTTCGACGAGTGCGCGCTGGCGCCGTGCTCGTGGGACATCCTGCGCCTCGCCACGAGCCTTCTCGTTGCCGCGCCGCTCTACGACATCAAGCGCGCGGCAGCGGTCGCCCTTGCGACGCAAGCGATCGCCGCCTACCGCAATGAACTGGCCACCGGCAAACCCCGCTGGATCGAACGCAAGACCGCGGACGGCGTCATCGGCGATTTGATTGACAGCCTGCGCCATCGCAATCCGGAGAAGTTTGTCCAGAAGCGCACGGTGGACAAGCGCTCGCAAGCGCTCGACACCGCGCTCCCCAAGATGCAGGCCGTCATGTCCGGGCAGGAAAGGCGGCAAGTGAGCGGCTTCATCGAGTCCCGCACCGTGGGCGCCAAGGGTCCGCAGGAGTTCAGGTTCCTCGACGTTGCGTACCGCATCGCGGGCACCGGCAGTCTTGGCGTCTGCCGCTACGTCGTGCTCGCCGAAACACTCACTGATCCCTCCCGCAAACTGCTGCTCGATCTCAAGGGAACGCTGCCGTCGTCGGTGCAGCCGGTTAGCGGCATCTCGCAACCACCCTGGAACAACGAGGCCCATCGCGTCGTGGCTGTGCAGAACCTGGCGCAAGTCCTACCACCGGGCTTGCTGCAAGCCGTCAGCTTCGGTGGCCAGTCGTTCGTGTTCAAAGAATTGCAGCCAACGAGCGACAGGCTCGACCTGGATGAAGTGGCAAAGGACGCGGATCAGTTTTCGCGGACGATCACCACCATGGGCGAACTCACGGCCTGGGCACACCTGCGCGCGTCCGGGCATTTGACGTCGGCGCCGTCCGATGCGCTCGTCGCCTTCGCGCAGGATAAGGCCGTGGCCAAAGCGATACTGCTCGCGGCTCAGGACATGGAAACGTCGACCCATGATGACTACGCCGCCTACTGCGAGGCCTACGATGCAGGCGCCTTCGCGGCAACGCTGGCGCACCTCGACAAGGCAAAGGGCGACGAAGCCGCCTAGCCTGGAGGCGACCGCTCGACAGCAAAAAGCCCCGGCTCGCACCGGGGCTTTTCGTTTCTGTCAGCTGGCGTTGGAAGCCGGACTTTAGAAGTCCATGCCGCCCATGCCACCCATGCCGCCGCCGCCCATCGGCATCGCCGGGCCATCCTTCTTCGGACGGTCGGCAATCATGGCCTCCGTCGTGATGAGGAGGCCGGCCACCGAAGCGGCGTCCTGCAGCGCGCAACGCACGACCTTCGCCGGATCGATGACGCCTTCAGCGACGAGGTCGCCGTAGACGCCGGTCTGGGCGTTGAAGCCGAAGTTGTAGGTGTTGTTTTCCAGGATCTTGCCGACCACGACGGAGCCGTCTTCGCCAGCGTTCTGGAAGATCTGGCGCGCGGGCGAGGAAAGCGCACGGCGCACGATCTGGATGCCGACCTTCTGGTCGTCGTTGTCGGTCTTGAGCTTCTCGAGCGCCTTGACGGCACGAACGAGGGCAACGCCACCGCCAGGAACGACGCCTTCTTCAACGGCTGCGCGCGTTGCGTGCAGCGCGTCGTCGACGCGGTCCTTGCGTTCCTTCACTTCCATTTCCGTTGCGCCGCCGACCTTGATGACGGCCACGCCGCCAGCCAGCTTCGCCAGACGCTCCTGCAGCTTCTCACGGTCGTAGTCCGAGGTGGTTTCCTCGATCTGCGCCTTGAGCTGCTTCACGCGGGCGTCGATGTCGGCCTTCTTGCCGGTGCCGTCGACGATCGTGGTGTTTTCCTTATCGATCGTCACCTTCTTGGCGCGGCCGAGCATCTCGATCGTGACGTTTTCCAGCTTGATGCCGACGTCTTCGCTGATCACGGTGCCCTGCGTCAGGACAGCGATGTCCTCAAGCATGGCCTTACGGCGATCACCGAAGCCCGGAGCCTTTACGGCAGCAACCTTGAGGCCGCCGCGCAGCTTGTTGACGACCAGCGTGGCCAAGGCCTCGCCTTCGACGTCTTCAGCAATGATAAGGAGCGGCTTGCCCGTCTGCACGACGGCTTCGAGCACCGGCAGCATGGCCTGCAGGCCAGACAGCTTCTTCTCGTGGATCAGAATGTAGGGGTTTTCAAGTTCGGCCACCATCTTGTCGGCGTTGGTGACGAAGTACGGCGAGAGATAGCCGCGGTCGAACTGCATGCCTTCGACGACGTCGAGTTCGGTTTCGAGCGACTTGCTCTCTTCAACCGTAATGACGCCCTCGTTGCCGACCTTCTTCATGGCTTCGGCGATCTTTGCGCCGATTTCGGCGTCGCCGTTCGAGGAGATGGTGCCGACCTGGGCGATCTCGTCGTTAGAGGTGACCTTCTTGGCGTTCTTCTTGATCTCTTCGACAACGGCTGCGACTGCGATGTCGATGCCGCGCTTCAGATCCATCGGGTTGGCGCCGGCTGCAACCGATTTTGCGCCTTCCTTGACGATGGCCTGGGCGAGAACCGTGGCCGTCGTGGTGCCGTCACCGGCGAGGTCTGCGGTCTTGGAGGCCACTTCGCGCAGCATCTGTGCGCCCATGTTCTCGAACTTGTCTTCGAGCTCGATTTCCTTGGCGACCGTTACGCCGTCCTTGGTGATGCGGGGAGCGCCGAAGCTCTTCTCGATCACGACGTTGCGGCCCTTGGGACCCAGCGTCACCTTCACCGCATTGGCGAGGATGTCGACGCCGCGCAGCATCTTCTCGCGCGCGTCCTGGGCAAACTTTACGTCTTTAGCTGCCATGTGTGGCTACTCCAGATTCAAATGTTCAGGGAATTGGGGAGGCGATTAAGCAGCGGCCTTGGTGGCAGCTTTGCCTTCGAGAATGCCCAGGACGTCGCTCTCCTTCATGATGAGGAGATCCTGGCCATCGATCTTCACTTCCGTGCCGGACCACTTGCCGAACAGGATGCGGTCGCCAGCTTTGACTTCGAGGGGAACAATTTTACCGGCTTCGTCGCGAGCGCCAGGACCGACGGCGACGATCTCGCCTTGCATCGGCTTCTCTTTGGCGGTGTCCGGGATGATGATGCCGCCGGCGGTCTTGGTATCTTCTTCAACGCGGCGGACCACGACGCGATCATGCAAAGGACGGAACTTCATGAAGCTTACCTCATGATAAGATTAAGTTTTAAGACGCGGAACTGGCTTTATCGCGCCAGCGCGAGCAGATGGCCACAGGGAGCAAATGCTCCGTGATGCCGTGCGTCGCCTATATGCGGCGAGCTGCTAGCAGTGTCAAGGTTCGAGTGCCAAAGACGGCTAAAGTTTGCGTCGTTCAGCAGCATCATTGGCGCCGCCGAAGCGCTCACTGAGTGAAAACCGAAGCGCTCACCGAGAGAAACAAGCAGCTGCACCCGAGGCGCGACCCCGGGTGCAAAACAAACTCAGAATTTTTAGAATGCGTTGCGATTAGACCGCAAAATCGTCGATCTTTGAGCCTTTGCCCAGCTTGGCAACAAGCCAATTCGGCTTGCGCCCGCGGCCAGTCCAGGTTTCGCTGCGATTATCCGGATTGACATACTTTGCAGCGACCGCTTTTCCGCGACCGCGCGCGCCAAACAATTCGCCCACCGAAAACCCGGCGTTCTCAGCCAAAGATGCGATCTTCTGCTTGATCTCAGACCGTTCGCGATCCTTCGCGACCGAAATCGCGCGTTCAACCTTCACTTGAAGATCCAGCAGATCCTTCAGCGGCATCTTATCGACGTTAAAGCTGGCCATCGGCGCCCTTATCCCATTGCTCGATTTTCGAAATTTATCGGAAGTCCGGATAGCACCGTTTTCAATCTCAGTAAATACGGCACGAATAAGAAAATAGCCGCGGACGAAACTCCGCTGTTTGCAACCTTAACGCGGCGCGCCTCTGATACCGCTAATTATTCACTACGGAGAGCATCAATTGGATTCAATTGAGAAGCCCGGCGTGCCGGAAAGTAGCCAAAGAATACGCCGGTTGCCGCGGCCGCGGCCATCGCCAGCGCAATCACGCTTGGGCTGACGACCACAGGCCATTGTGCATAAAGCGCGACAAGAGCGGCCGCACCAACGCCAATGGCAATGCCAATCAAGCCGCCGAATAGACATAGGGTTACAGCCTCTACCAGGAACTGGCGCATGATATCGCGCCCTTTGCCGCCAACAGCCATGCGCAGGCCGATTTCGCGGGTGCGCTCGGTTACTGAAACAAGCATGATATTCATGATGCCTATGCCGCCAACGACGAGCGAAATTACTGAAGTCGCTGCCAGCAAATAGCTCAGTGTGTTGAGAACTTCGTTTCTCGCCTTCATGAACTCGGCAAGATTGCGTACCGAAAAACTGTCTTCTCCTCCCGGCAATGGCGGGCGGCGCTGGCGCAATAGGTTCTCAATATCCTCTTGGGCATCTACCAAGCTGATTTGCGGATCGATCTTGACGTGGATCATTCCGATTTGATCGTTCTGAACCTGGCTGCGTCCAACGATGCGGCCGCGCGCCGTAGACATCGGCATCAAAACCGTATCGTCCTGGTCTCGGCCCACTCCGGACTGGCCTTTCGCCGCCAGGACCCCGACCACTTGGAATGGCACGTTTTTTACACGGATCATCGCGCCAATCGGGTCGTTTTCGCCGAACAGTTGTTTTGCAACGGTCACCCCTATCATCGCGACTTTTGCGTTCGAGCGGATATCGGAAGGCGTCAGTTCCCGGCCGCTAGCGACCGGCCAATCCTTAACGGCATTGAATTCGGCGTGAATGCCCGAGAGGTTCGTCGTCCAGTTCGCGTTTCCGTAAACGACCGGGCCCGAGCCGTTCAATTGGCCGGAAATCGCGACAACCCCGGAAACCTTGTCGCGAATGGCGACCATATCGGCTTCTGCCAGGGGCCGGTCGCTACCAGCTCCCGAGGATCGGCCCCCCATGCGGCGATCGCCCGAACTAACGATGAGCGTATTGGTGCCCAGCGCATTGATCTGCCGGTCGACCTCCGAAGACGCGCCCGTGCCGACGGCAACCAGAATGATCACCGAGGCCACGCCTATCACGATACCCAGCGTCGTCAGGATGGATCGCAGCAAATTGGCCTTCAAAGCCGTAAGCGCCACCCGCAGACAATCAAGCAGCGTCATTCTGCTGCCTCGCTGCCGCGTTGCGCGGCCGACACCATACCGCGGTCCGCTACACCGCGATGCGCGTGCCGGACGTCCTCGACGATATGCCCGTCCTTGAACAGAACCCGCCGCGATGCCCATTCCGCAATGTCCGGCTCGTGCGTGACCAGCACAACCGTGATGCCACCAGCGTTCAGCGTCGTGAAAAGCCGCATGATCTCGTCGGAGGTTTTGCTGTCGAGTGCCCCCGTCGGCTCATCCGCCAGCAGGATCTTCGGATTGTTGACCAGCGCCCGCGCGATCGCGACGCGCTGTTGCTGTCCGCCCGACAGTTGCCTTGGATGATGGTTCAGGCGGTCGCCCAGCCCCACCTGTTCGAGGCGATGCCGCGCCAGTTCTTCCGGATTTTCCGGCTTAGGGTGCGCATAGAGCATCGGCAGCATCACCTGGCGTAGCGCCGTGGTACGCGGCAGCAGGTTGAACTGCTGGAACACGAAGCCGATCGACCGGTTGCGCAAGTCTGCCAGCTCATCGCTGTCGAGCGCGCCGATATCGCGGCCGTCGATCGCCAGCGTACCCGTTGTCGGCACATCGAGCGCGCCGATCAGATTCATCATCGTTGACTTGCCCGATCCCGACGGACCCATGATGGCAACGAACTCGCCTTCCGCAATCGTCAGCGATACGCCGTCAAGCGCCTTCACCACTTCAGCGCCCATGCGGTAGGTCTTGACCAGACCGTCGGCGACGATGAGCGGGCGTTGAGCGACACCCTCCGGCTTCGAATGCGCCTCCATTATTTGACCTCGCGCGCCCGCGTGATAATCAGGTCACCCTCGCGCAGCTGGCCACCGAGCACTTCGGTGAACTGGTCGTCGGCGATGCCCGCTCGCACCATGCGGCGCTCCGGCTGGCGATCGCCTCCGACGACGTAAACCGGCACCATCCGCGCCTGCTGGCGGCCCTGCTTCCATTTTTCGAACAGTGGCCGCTGCTCGTCGCTCATCAGAGGCTGCAGCGTCTTCTCCATCATGGCCTGCATTTTCTGACGCATGGCCCGGCGCTCGTCGCCGCCCATCGCTGCCGCACCGGCCTGCGGCGTATCACCTGCCGATGCACGCAACGCTTCGCGAATGGCTTTTTCCTGGTCGGCCGTCAGGCGCAGCTCTTCCTTCAGCCGCTCGATCTGCCGCTCCGCACGATCGCCGCCGCCGCGGCTATCGCGCTGCCCGCCACGCGCATTGGCGGCTTCGCCCTTCGGCTTGAAACGCAGCGCGTCGTTGTAAATGCGCAGCACGCCATCGCGGCGCGCCGCCTCGATCATGACGCTCGCCGTCATGCCGGGGAACAGCCGGCGATCGTCGTTCTGGGCTTCGATGATGACGGTATAAGTGACGACGTTGTTCAACTCCGTGGCCGCCAGGCGCACCTGCGTTACGCGCCCTTCGAACTGCCGCTCTGGATAGGCATCGACCAGAAACGACACGGTATTGCCTTCCGCCACCGCGCCAACGTCGGCCTCGTTCACCTGCGCCTCGATACGAATGCGCGACAGATCCTGCGCAATCTTGAATAGCTCCGGCGCCTGCAGGCTTGCTGCCACGGTCTGCCCAGGATCGACGGTCCGCGAGATCACCGTGCCTTCGATGGGCGCACGGATCTCCGTGCGATCCAGGTCGGCCCTTGCTTGCTCCAGCACCGCCTTGCGCTGCGCAATCGTCGCTTTCGCGCTGGCGATCTGCGCATCGGCCACGCCGATGTCGGCCTTGGCCACGTCCCGGTCGCGCAACGCCGTCTCGAACGTCAACTGCGGCGCCAGGCGCTTTTCCGCCAGGCCCTGCTGCCGCAGCACATTCGTTTCGGCCGCCTGCAGAACCGCCTTGGACTTGTTCATCGCGGCTTCCTGGTTCGACAGGGCCGCATCGGCCGCCCCGAGGTCCGCCTCCGCTTGCGCCACCTTGGCCTCATAGGTTTTGCGGTCCAGCACCGCGAGGACCTGCCCGGGCGACACCTCGGTGTTAAAGTCGGCGTTTACCGCCTCGACCTTCCCTGACAACTGGGATCCGACACTGACTGTCACCAGCGCCCGCACTGGCCCGGACGTACTGACGAGTTTGCGGATTTGCCCGCGCGTCACCGCAGCCGTGTCATAGACCAGCCCTTTTTCCGCGCTCCCGCCCCAGCCGTTCAGCAGGCCGGCGATGCCGCCGATCAAAACAACCGGCACGGCCAGCGTGTAAAGGTAGGTCAATCGGCGTTTGGTCATCGGCGTCATCCAGAGAAAACCCGCGCATTTGTTAGAAGTGAAACGGAAAATGCTCCGCTTTTCCGTCGTGCCCCGGCACGGCTACCCGGCGTCAATTGGATGAACGGAATCTGAATGGAGCATTCAGACTGGGTTCAACACCCCGCATCTAAATTGCAATCTACCCTGATATCCAACTTCCCCGGCGTGATCCAAGGGGGCCGAGCGCGCAGGGTCGCACGGCCCCCAATTTTTTTGGGCGCCAACCAGCGTACATTATCAAGCTATTGATCTTGCCGTAATTTTTACGCGCCGTTCAAGCCTGACAGCCGTTCGGCTGGTGCTTCCTGCTTGAATGGAACCTGTCGAGCCGATAGGCATTGCTCTGACATCGCCCCTAGGGCTACGATCTCAGCTCACCCCAAGACGACCGAAAATGAACGGAGACCTATCGTGACGTTCAAGTTGCCCGAGCTTCCGTATGCTTATGACGCTCTCGCCCCGCACATGTCGGCCGAGACGCTGCAGTTTCACCACGACAAGCACCATCAGGCTTACGTGGATCAGGGGAACAAGCTCGCCGGCCCCGGTACGAAATACGAGGGCAAAAGCATTGAGGACATTTGCAAGGAAGCCTTTGCCGCCAAGGACCAGCCTGTCATCAACAACGTTGGCCAGCACTATAATCACCTTCATTTCTGGCAGTGGATGAAGAAAGACGGCGGCGGCAAAAAAGTCCCCGGCAAGCTTGAAAAGCTGATCGAAGAGATCGGCGGTTACGACAAAGTCCGCAACGACTTTATTGAGGCCGGCAAGGGTCAGTTTGGCTCAGGTTGGGCCTGGCTCGCGCTCAAAGGCGGCAAGCTTGAAGTCATGAAGACGCCGAACGGCGAAAATCCCCTGATGCACGGCGCTCAGCCTCTCCTGGGCTGCGATGTTTGGGAACACAGCTATTACATCGACTATCGCAACGCGCGGCCGAAGTATCTGGAAACCTGGTTCGACAACCTCGTAAACTGGGAACATGTCGAAGAACTGCTCGGCAAAGCCTGAGCAAACACGTAAAGGGTCAGACCTCGGTCTGACCCTTTTTCATTTGCGCTTTACACCAACGGCGGCGTTGTCGATCAACCGCGTTTTCCCCAGCCAAGCCGCTACGAGCACGCGCCCCTGCCGTTCCGGCCTCCAAGCCCCCAGCGTCTCCGCATCGCGCACGGCGACGTAATCGACCTTGGCGAAACCGCGCTTCAAGATGGCCTCAGCCGCAACCTTTTCCAGCGTCGGGACCGCCTCGGGATCAGACGCCGTCGTCGCAATGCCGAGGATCGTCTGGTGCAGCACGGGGGCGATCGCCCGCTCATCGGCCGAGAGATACTGATTGCGCGACGACAGCGCCAGGCCATCAGCCTCCCGCGCGGTTCCCACACTTAAGATCGACAACGGCAGGTTCAGGTCGCGCACCATCTGCCGGACCACGCAAAGCTGCTGATAATCCTTCTCGCCGAACGTCGCGAAGTCGGGTGTGGCCGCCGAAAAAAGCTTGCAGCAGACCGTCGCCACGCCACCGAAGAAGTGCGGCCGGAAATCCGTCTCCAGGCCCTCGGCTGCACCGGAAACCTCAATGCGCGTGGCAAACCCATCTGGGTACATTTCGGCCGCCTCCGGTGCCCAGACCAGATCAGCCCCCACACCCTTCAGCTTGGTGAGGTCACCGTCGATGTCCCGCGGATAGCGCCCGAAATCCTCGTGCGGTGCAAACTGCTTGGGGTTGACGAAAATCGACACCACCACCCGGCCGGCCTTGGCCTTGCCGGCCCGAACGAGATCCAGATGCCCCGCGTGTAGCGCCCCCATCGTCGGCACCAGCGCGACGCGCTCCCCCGCCGCCCGCCACCCCGCTATCCGCGCGCGCAAATCGGCAATCGCCCGCACCACTTCGATCGGCATCACGGCCACAGCGTTCTCCTATACTCTTGTGCCATGCTCATACGATGCGGATATCTCCCGTCAAGCCGCCCGAACACAAGGAACGCCGTTCGGGCATCTGGTAGGATGACGAGCTTTTCCGAATCACGCTCGAGGATCGAATGGTGGCGCTGAGCAGACCCGGTCGACCTGACCCGTATATCTCGGGCCAGAGCCCGCACAATTCGCGCGAGGAAATCGCCAAACACCATCTAATAGACGAAACCCGTCTGGTCGGCGGCCTGATCGAGCGCGCCGTTTATACAGAAGACGAACGCCGCCGCACGGCCGAACTGGCACGCCGCCTCGTGCATGCCGCTCGAGTCAACGAAGGCAAGCATTCCGGCGTCGACGCCTTTATGCACGAGTATGGTCTGTCGAGCGAAGAAGGCGTCATCCTGATGTGCATCGCCGAGGCGCTGCTGCGCATTCCCGATGCCGACACCGCAGACACGTTCATCGCGGAAAAAATCGCGCACGGCCAGTGGGAGCGTCATCTCGGCCATTCCGACAGCCTGTTCGTCAACGCCTCGACCTGGGGCCTGATGCTGACCGGCCGCGTAGTAAAACTGCGCGACACGCGCGAAACCAACCCGATAGCAGCGCTGAAACGCCTCGTCGCCCGCTCTGGCGAGCCGGTGATCCGGCAAGCGATCCGCCAGGCCGTCAAGCTGCTGGGCGATCAGTTCGTGCTTGGCCGCACAATCTCCGCCGCTATCGCCCGGGCGAAGCCGTTCGAGGCCCGCGGCTACCGCATTTCCTACGACATGCTCGGCGAGGCTGCTCAATCGGAAGCCGACGCCCAGCGCTACTACGATCGCTACCTCACTGCGATCGAGGCCGTAGGGTCCGCCGCCGGTCCTATGTCGGCAACGCACCACGACGCCCTGTTGAACCGGCCCAGCATTTCCATCAAGCTCTCGGCTCTGCACCCGCGCTACCTGCCGGGCAAGGAAGAACGTCTGTCGCGCGAACTGTCGCCGCGCTTGCTGACGCTGCTCCAGGCAGCAGAGCGCAATGGGCTTGCCATCACCATCGATGCGGAGGAGCAGGACCGGCTGGAGCCGTCGCTGCACGTCTTCGGCGAAACGTTCACGCACCCCTCGCTGACGCATTGGCACGGCATGGGCATCGCAGTGCAGGCTTATGGCAAGCGGGCAATCCCGGTTCTGCGCTGGCTCCGCCGCCTGTCGGAGCGGACGGGCCGCCGCATCCCTGTCCGTCTCGTCAAAGGCGCCTATTGGGACAGCGAGATCAAGTGGGCCCAGGAGAACGGGCTGCAAGATTACCCGGTGCTGACACGGAAGCTCTACACCGACGTGTCGTACCTGGCCGCCATGCGCTTCGTGCTGAGCGACCCGAAAGCGTTCTACCCGCAGTTTGCCACGCACAATGCCCACACAGTGGCCGCTGCCTACGTCTCCGCTGGCTCAGCGGCCTTCGAGTTCCAGCGCCTCCACGGCATGGGCGAAGCGCTTTATGACGAAGTGCTGGGCGAAGGCAAACTCGCCCGCCCCTGCCGCATCTATGCACCCGTTGGCGATCACGAAGACCTGCTCGGCTACCTCGTCCGCCGGCTCCTGGAAAACGGTGCCAACACCTCGTTCGTCAATCGACTGGCCGACGAAGAAGCCCCGATCGTCCAGATCATTCGCGACCCCGTTGAGGCCGCCGAAGCCGAACGCGAAGACGTCTCGGCCATCAAGCTGCTGCCGCGTCCGCGCGACATCTATTGGCCCGATCGCAAGAACAGTTCTGGTCTCGCCCTCACCGAACCGTCCGTGCGCGAGCCGCTCGTTGCCGAAATGGTGGCTGCACTGCGCCCATCGTTTGCCACCGGCCCCATCGTCAATGGCGAGGTCACTAGCGGCGGCCCGGCAGCGACGCTAGTCATCTGCCCGCACGACACACGCGAGCGCATTGGCACTGTTCGTGTCGCAACCCCCGCCCACGTCGACGCAGCCGTCGCCATCGCCTCGTCCGCAGCCTACAGCTGGGACAAGCTCGGCGGCCCAGCCCGCGCCCGCATCCTGGAACACGCTGCCGATCTGTTCGAGCGCGACCGTAGCCGCCTGATGGCGGTGATCGTGCGCGAGGCCGGCAAGACGCTTCCCAACGCACTCGGCGAAGTGCGCGAGTCCGTGGACTTTCTGCGGTATTACGCCTTCGAAGCCCGACGGCTGTTCAATGAGCCGGTCAGCCTGCGCAGCCCAACCGGCGAAACCAACCTGCTGACGCTGCGCGGCCGCGGACCGTTCGCCTGCATCTCGCCCTTCAACTTCCCACTCGCAATCTTCGTAGGCCAAGTCGCTGCGGCTCTCGCTGCAGGCAACACGGTCATTGCAAAGCCGGCCGAGCAGACACCCGTCACGGCATTTCTCGCCGCGCAGCTGCTGCATGAAGCCGGCGTGCCTCCCGGCGCCTTGCATCTGCTGCCGGGTGGCGCGGCCGTGGGCACGGCGATGGTCAAAGATCCGCGCGTCCGGGGGGTCGCATTCACCGGCTCAAACGAAACAGCGTGGTCGATCCACAAGACATTAGCGTATCGCCACAACGATATTGTGCCCTTCATCGCGGAAACCGGCGGCCTCAACGCCATGATCGCCGACAGCAGCGCCCTGCCGGAACAGGTGGTCCGCGATGCGGTTCGCTCAGCCTTCGACAGCGCAGGCCAGCGCTGCTCCGCTGCGCGTGTTCTCTTCATTCAGAACGAGATTGCCGATCACACCCTGCGCATGCTCGCAGGCGCTGTTGATGCGCTCGATGTTGGCGATCCCTTCGACTACGCCAACGACATTGGCCCCGTCATCGATGAAGCGGCACAAGATCATCTGGAGGCACACAAGCTGCGCATGCAGCGTGAAGCCCGCGAATTGGTCGACGTCCGTCTGCCGGACGACTGCCGCGCCGGCACCTACGTGACGCCTGCCGTCTACGAGATCGAGCGTATGAGTATTCTCGAGCGGGAGGTCTTCGGACCAATCCTGCACGTCGTCCGCTTCTCGTCGGGCCACATCGATCACGTTGTAGACGCCATCAATGCCAGCGGCTTCGGCCTGACGCTCGGCCTCCACAGCCGCATCGAGTCTGTTGCCGATTACGTGGCTGAGCACGCCAGATGCGGCAATCTCTACGTCAATCGCAATCAGATTGGTGCCGTTCCCGGCGTCCAACCCTTCGGCGGCGATGGTCTGTCGGGCACGGGCCCGAAAGCCGGTGGACCAAACTATCTCGCCCGGTTTGCAACCGAGCGAGTTCGCACCACAGACATCACGGCGACGGGAGGAAACCTGCAGCTGCTGAGTAATGGTGCTACCCTAGGCAAACAATAAACCGTCGCCCGCTCGAGACTGGCAATAAAATGTCTTTCCCAGTAAGCACTTGGCGTGTGACGAAAAACTGACTATCAGAGGTGGCAAATCCGTTTTTCGGAACGGGACGTATCGGTGTTGGTCAAGCGCTTGGGGCGCGATTGGATTCCGGATACTGGCATGCAGAACAATCGCAGCGTTCCAGCGCCAGCCAACCGCGCGGCGCCGGAAGACCTCGAAGTCTCTGAATTCCTAGCCAAGGTCAAAGAGCTCGCCGTCAAGCCGAGTGACGAGCGCGGCCGCCTTGTCTTCGCGATGGACGCCACGATGAGCCGCCAGCCCACCTGGGACATGGCGATGAGCCTGCAAGGCGAGATGTTCAAGGCCATCAAGTCGACCGGTGGCCTCGACGTCCAACTCGTCTACTTCCGCGGCATCGACGAATGCAGGTCGTCTAAATGGGTCTCCGACCCCGAGTCGCTCGCCAAGCTCATGACGAGCGTCAAATGTCATGGCGGCTATACCCAGATCCGCAAGATTCTGACCCACGCCACCAAGGCGGCCGGTGCAAAACGCATCAACGCTGTCGTCTACGTGGGTGACAGCATGGAAGAAGAGATCGACGAACTCTGCATGCGCGCCGGCGAACTGGCCTTGCTTGGCGTGCCGGTATTCATCTTCCAGGAGGGGCATGACGCCCGCGCCGCACGCGCATTCCGCGAAATCGCGCGGCTCACCAACGGCGCTACATTGCGTTTCGACAGCGGCGCCGCCAGCGAGTTGCGCCAACTGCTGGCGGCGGTAGCTGCTTATGCGGCAGGTGGACACAAGGCCCTGCGCCAATTGGGCCGCACCAGCCGTGGGGATGGCGCACGCCGCCTGCTCGCACAAATGAAGCCGACGGGCTAAACTCGCGTCAATGGGCATCACCTTTCTTCTTCTCGCGGCGCTTATCGCGTTGCTGGCCATCTTGCGCGGCTACATCCGGATGAACCCGGTCATCCTGGCTCGCGCGATCAAGACAGGCACCGGCATCGCCGCCTTGGCGGCCGCTGCCTATTTGCTCAGCCGCAGCGCAATCGTGCTGGCAGCTCCGCTCGGCCTGTTCGGCGCATGGCTGCTGTGGGGGCCCGGCCGCCTTGGGTCTGGATCAGCGGCCCCAGGCAACACCTCGAAAATCACCACCGACCATCTCGAGGTGCAGCTCGACCACGACACCGGCTACGTCACCGGCCGAGTGTTGAAGGGCATGTTCGCCAGCCGCCATATCGAAAACCTGCAGCCGGCCGAACTCGCGCTGCTCTGGCAGGACTGCCGCTTCACGGATCACAAGTCAGCGCAGATCCTCGAGGCATATCTCGACCGCGTTCATCCCAGCTGGCAGGCAGACATGGCCCGCGGCGAAGCAGAAATGGCAACAGGTCCGGACGGCACGATGTCGGAGCGCGAGGCGCTGGAAATCCTCGGCCTGCAAAAGGGCGCCAGCGAAGACGAAGTGCGCAAGGCACATCGGGATCTGATGATGCGGCTTCACCCCGATCGCGGTGGTTCCACCTACTTGTCGTCGAAGGTCAACGAAGCCAAAGCCGTTCTACTCGGCGAATGATGAGAAGAGGCGTCACGGAATGGCCGCCGGCGGCGTCGTCCCGTCCAAGTTGGCCACCCGCCGCACGGTGAACGCGCCGCCGTTGCCCTTGTCATCCTTGTCCATCAGGCCGCCGATCGGCCCCAGAACCGCGGCTTTCGACTGCCGCGGCGCAATCTCGACTTTCACGGTTTCACCGGGCCGCACTTCCAGCGGCAGCGAGTACTGGCCGGGGTAGGACCACGACTCCACGCTGAGCGCCACAGGGCCTGGCACCACGTCGACGACAGCCGTTGCACCCGCGGCGACATCCGCCACCTTGGTGCCGTTCACCTTTGCCGTTGCCGGCGTCGTGGCGTGCAGTGTTTCGTTGGTGCGTTCCAGAACGATGCGCGCCTTGCCTGGCGCCAGCGCCGATGTCGCCATCGCGCTCTGCTCAACTGTGGCGCACCCGGCCGAGGCTGCCGCGCATAAAGCGCAGCTCAAGACGATTCCGGCCCTGCGGCCGAGACCGGCAGTTCCCTGCCATCGCAAACCCAACCCCATCAAATCCCCCGCGAATCATTTGATGAGTTCACTTTACGCAGCACAATGGCCAAACCTGAGTCAGGCGCGTCTCAATCCCCGATACACACTGCCGCAGCTACTTCGATTTCAGCAGCGGCGCCACGAAAAACCCGTCGGTTCCATTCTGATGTGGCGTCAGGGTCACGGGGCCGGCGGACGCGAGCAGGCCCTCCATAGTGACCGGCAACTTTGAATATTGCGGATGCGCGGTGATAAACGCATCGATCTGGTCCTGGTTCTCCTCAGGCAGCACCGAGCATGTGACGTACACCAGCCGGCCGCCCGGCTTGACGAGCCGCGCTGCCAGTTCAAGCACGGCACGCTGCTCGTCCTGCCGCTGCGCCAGGTTCTGCGGCTTCAGCCGCCATTTCGCATCGGGCTTGCGGCGCCACGTGCCCGAACCGGTGCACGGCGCATCGACCAGCACGAGATCGAAGCGCGCGCCCTCTCTCCTGAGCCCCGCTTCGTCCCCGGCCGTCATCGTTTGCACGTTGCGTACACCGGCCCGCTTCAGCCGTTCGAAGATCGGCCGCAACTGCGACTTGTCGCGGTCGTAGGCATTGATCTGCCCGGTGTTCTGCATCGCAGCCGCCATCGCCAGCGTCTTGCCGCCCGAGCCTGCGCACAAATCCAAAACCTGCTGGCGCGGACCGGCCGCCGCAATCGCCGCCGCGATCTGGCTGCCCTCGTCCTGCACCTCGAACCAGCCCTTGCCGTGTGCCGCTTCCGCCTCGACGTGCGGTGCCTTGCCTGCCCCTTCCGGCGCGGCGATGCGCACACCCAACGGCGAGATCGGCGTTGCAACGGCGCCGAAGTGCGCCAACGCCTTTAGTACCTTCTCGCGATCGGCCTTCAGCGAGTTCACGCGCAGATCAACCGGCGCCCGCATCGCCAATGCCGCGCCCTCAGCGGAAGCGCTGGCACCAAACGCACGATCAAACGAAGCTTGCAGCCACTCGGGGTAGTCGCCGCAAATATGTGCGGGCGTATCTGCCGCCAGCTCACGAGACAACCCGGCTTGCTCATCCGCACTAAGCGGCGCTAGCGCATGCTCGCTACCGTCGGCCAGCGCACCTACTGCCTCGCCCGTGATCCCGTAAGCGCGCGACGCCGCTGCCAGGACGAGCGCTCGCGAGGCTTCACTCTGCATCTTGGCCGCTAGCGACTGCTTGCGACGCAGCACATCATAGACAAGCGTACCAATCGCCGCGCGATCGCCGGAGCCCGCAAACCGATGGCTCTTGCCCCAGTCCGCCAGCGCCAGCTGCGCCGTGCGGTGATGTGCTGCCATGTCGTCGAGAATCTCAACGGCCGCCGCCAGGCGTGCACCGGTTTTCATGGCGCCGCCCCCGCATGCCCGAGAACCGCCCATACCAGCGTTGCCACGTGCCAGATCAGAAAGAAAACCGCCGCTGCGTTGATGCAGAACACGCTTCCGCGCAGCTGCACATTGTCTGTCAGGCACTGCACGCCGCTGTGCAGGACGCGGCCCGCGAAAAACACCCAGGCCGCAATGATATCGCTCTCGGTGACCGTGCTCGTCGCGATCAGCACCGCTGCCGCGAAGTACGCGAACATTGGCAGTTCGAACTGGTTACCCAGGTTGCGCTGAACGCGACGCGAGCGCGCCGCATCGCCGTTGGCCCGCGCATAGTCACTGACCTTGACCTCGCCCGCCATCACGGCGCCGACGCGCTGGATCGTCAACACAACCAGCAGCACGCCGACAAGCGCGAAGTGCCCGAGAAACGGTACGAGAAATCGGGCAACCGTGTCGGTCATGATGCGGCGCCGGCCGCCATGATCACGTGCGCGGCGAACACCACCCACATGGCCAGGACCGAAAACACCGAACCGGCGAACGCGTAGAAGCGGTTCGGCACGTAGTTGCTGCTTGTGTGGATATACGCGTGCAGCGCCCGGAACACGACAAACGCCCAGGCCAGCACCACCAGTGGCAGCGACACCTGTCCCGTCACGATAGCCAACGCCACCACGACATAGAACAGCACCGGCATCTCGAACTGATTGCCGAACGCGTTGGAGATCTGCATCGTCCGCGCCGGCCAGTTCGATTGACCCAGCGCGATGTCGGCCATGCGCACGTCTTTGCGCTTCAGCGCGGAGGTCCGCGAGAACGCCATCGAGAACATCAGCACGAACGTCAACGCCACCTGTGCGAACACCGGCAGCAGAATGTCGAAATTGCTCATCGCATGCCCCTACATGCTGCCGGGATAGTTGGGGCTCTCACGCGTGATCGCGACGCCGTGCGCATGGCTCTCGCGCATTGACGCCGGCGAGATCCGGATGAACTCCGCTTTCTTGCGCAATTCCGCCAGCGTCTTGGATCCGAGATAGCCCATCGATGAGCGCAGCCCGCCCACCAGCTGGTGCAGCACCGCGTCCGCAGGCCCCTTGTAAGGCACCTGACCCTCAACGCCTTCCGGCACCAGCTTCAGCGTATCCTTCACTTCCTGCTGGAAGTAGCGGTCGGCCGAGCCGCGCGCCATCGCACCCACCGACCCCATGCCGCGATACGACTTGTAGGTGCGGCCCTGATACAGATACGTGTCGCCCGGGCTTTCGTCAGTGCCAGCCAGCAGCGAACCCACCATGACCACGTCCGCACCCGCCGCCAACGCCTTAGCGATGTCGCCCGAGAAGCGGATACCGCCGTCGGCGATGATCGGCGTATCGCGCTTGTGCGCGGCTTCGGCACAATTGATGATCGCCGTCAGCTGCGGCACGCCGACACCGGCCACGATGCGAGTGGTGCAGATCGAGCCTGGGCCGATGCCAACCTTCACCGCATCCGCGCCAGCATCGATCAGCGCGTTTGTGGCGTCCGCCGTGGCAACGTTGCCGGCGATCACCTGCACGCTGTTGGACAGCTTCTTGATGCGCGTCACGGCATCCAGCACGCGCTTGGAATGTCCGTGTGCCGTATCGACCACGATCAGATCGCAACCGGCAGCGATCAACCGCTCCGTGCGTTCGAACCCGTCGGCGCCAACCGTCGTCGCCGCGGCAACGCGCAACCGGCCCTCCGCATCCTTGCAAGCATTCGGATGCTTCTGCGCCTTCTCGATATCCTTGACGGTGATCAGGCCGACGCAGCGATAATCCTCATCCACCACCACCAGCTTTTCAATGCGATGTTGATGCAGCAGCCGCTTGGCCGCCTCCATCTCGACGCTGCGCTTGGTGGTGATCAGCTTGTCCTTGGTCATCAGCTCGGAGACCGGCTGGTCCATGTTGCTGGCAAAACGCACATCGCGGTTGGTCAGGATGCCGACGAGCTGGCCGTTCTTGCCGCCGCCGGCTGCGACGACCGGAATGCCCGAGATATTGTTGTCGGCCATGATCTGCAGCGCTTCGCGCAGTGTCTTGTGCGGCTCGATCGTGATCGGGTTGAGCACGATGCCGCTTTCGTACTTCTTCACCTGCGCGACCTGCCGCGCCTGCTCTTCTGGGTCGAGATTGCGGTGAATGACGCCGATACCGCCCGACTGGGCGACCGCGATGGCGAGCCTCGCCTCGGTCACCGTATCCATGGCCGCCGAAACGATCGGGATATTGATGGAAATGGAGCGCGTGATGCGCGTTGAAACATCGACCTCGCCCGGCATGACTTCGGACGCCGCGGGCACGAGCAACACGTCATCGAACGTGAGCGCCAGCCCGAAATCGTTAACGATTGGGCTTTTGGCCATGGGGCAGGTCTCCTCGGGCTGGATGTGACGGATCGCGCCGCGGGAATCACGCGGCGGGATCAAGTCGCCCGGCATATAGCAGGGGACCGCCCCGGATGGAAGGGCGGCAGATTGCACCGGCCTCAAGGCCCGCAATATCGCCGTTCCTGCCCACTCCACCCCAAGCCGTGGCGCTTTAGCCACGCCGGGCGCGAACCTTTTGCCCTAGTCTCCGTTCACCAAAAAAGCACGGCGAGGGGACTTCAGATGGCGGACACGGGCACGGGCACAACGACGCTCTCAGGCTGGGCGCGCATTTCCGACTATCTGTTCGGCCGCAACACCCTGATCGGCATTGCCTCGTTCATGCTGCTGATCATCGCCGGGTATGCCACTTGGCATGGCATGCGCGACTTCATCGTCGGCGTGTCCAGCACGCCGGTGACCCAGGGCGAAGGCCTCTCCATCTCCAACGACGTGCTCGTCATCGCCGTCGTCGTTGCCCTCACATTCCTCATGTGGCTCGCCCTGCGCGAGACCTTCGGCGCCCAGCGTCGCATTACCGAGCGCCTGATCACGTTCCCGCTCTACTTGTTCCTGGCGCTGTGGTCGATCGGCTTCGGCTACGGCTTCTGGTGGAGCCTGATCGCCGGCGAAGAGGCAACCCGCACCGGTCTCTCTGGTCTGCAGGAAGACGCGCGCGACGCCGGCAGCGTCGTTTCCGCCCGCCTCGAAGCCGTACGCCTGCAGCTCGACAGCGTCGTCAACTGGTCGGAAAGCCAGATGCAGCGCGAGGAAACGTCCGGCGGCAGCTGCGGCACCAGCTCAGGCGCCGGCCGCGGTCCCCTCTATAACGCACGCCGCAGCGTGCGCGATGGCGTTGCAAACCTGCGCGACGGCTTTACCCGATCATGGCTGCAGCCCGTCCAGGCCGATATCGAACTGCTGCAGCAGAGCGTAGCGGGCCTGCAAGGCACCAGCGTTGAGGAACGCCAGAAGCAGTTCGAGGCCAAGGCCTCGGAAATCCGCGGCAAGGCACGCTCCATCGCCGCCCGTTCCAACGAACTTGGCAAGTCCACCGCAACCGAGATGCGCTCGCTGGCGGCCTCCGTTTCCACCGAGCCCGGCAGATCCGGCTCCTCCTGCTACGACCCGACGCTGGCCGAGCGACTGAAACAGGCCGCCGACCAGGCCGATCAGCCCGCCCAGCTCAAGCTACGCGAAGCCGTGTTCAACGAAGGCCCGGCCGGCGTCGCCAATGCCATCAAGAAGCTGTGGGAGAACATCGGCGCCTACATGTCGAGCCTCGTCAGCTACGTGTTTTCTGGAGGACAGGAATCCGGCGATCACACGACCAGCGGCGAACCGATCACCGGACGCGACATGATTGCGTTGCTGGCCACCATCGGCATCGACATCGGCCTGCTTGCTCTTGCCGCCCTTACGCCGTCAGCCGCCGGCCCCGTACGCGAGGACGGCCTGGCCGCTACGCAATCTGAAATTCACCTGCCGAACGAGGCGGTGATCCAGCATCTAACCACTGCCATGGAGACCGCGATCGACCGCGCGCCCGGGGTCAGTTTCGAATGGATCCGACGACATTTCATCCATCACGGGGGCTCGTCATACTTCGTGATCCCGAACCTCTACAATGTCACCGACAACGAGGAGGAAGAGCGCCGTGCCCTGGCGATGAACCAGCTCGCCGGCGTGTTCGACGATCTCAAGCTCGTCGTCGCGTTGTCAGAGAAAGAACTGAAACGGTTCGGTGACGAAGAGCGGCGCCACAGCTTCTCCGACCTCAACGCCTATCGCGGCCAGAACGACGCCGCCCAGCCTGACAACGGCGAGACCCACAGCCTTTGGCAAAAGACGTTCGGCGGTAAGAAGCCTGAGGCAGTAGCAGTCGAAGTCGCGCCGACGGGAGACGACACTGCGCCACGCCTGCGCAATCACGGCCTGTTGTCGAAGGCCCAGCGCACGCTCGACATCGCCAAATGGAGCCCGAAAGCGCAAAGCGACGTGGAGATCTTCCGCCTCGTCGACACGGAGGGCCTGACGCCTCTGCTGACCGTGCTGAACAAGGCATCGCTGGCCAAGGGCTCGCCCAAGCGTCCGATCGAGGCCGAGGGCCCCGCCCAGGGCGGTGCGCTTGGCGAACCGCAGCGCGCGATCGGCGACTATCGCACCGACAAGACTTAGTCCGCAGCTGAGACAAACGCTGCGGTGTTGATGACGCGTCGCTAGGCTTCGCGAATGGCGCTGGCGCGGCTAGACTGATCGCGCGACCAGATTCGTGACGCGCAAGGATTTACAGCATCACGCCTACATCCATCACGATTGCCGGCGCTGGTAGCGTCGGTTGCTATGTCGGCGGCTGCCTCGCGCTAGCGGGCCGGGATGTCACCCTGCTCGGCCGCCCAGACCTGATGCACGCCATCACCGTCAACGGCCTGCGCATCACGGATCGCGACGGCCGCGACGCCACCCTTGCACCCGGCCGCATCACGACGACGACCGATCCCGCCACCGCATTGCGCGACGCCACGCTCGTGCTCGTCACCGTGAAAAGCAATGCGACCCCCGTAATGGCGCACCTCATCGCCCGCCATACGGCACCGGGAGAAACCGTCGTCAGCTTGCAGAACGGCACGAGCAATGCGGCAACGCTGCAGCGCATACTGGGTACCACCGCGCGCGTTGTGCCCGGCATGGTGCCCTTCAACATCCTGCAATCGCGCGACGCCGGCGACATTCCCCACATGCATCGCGCAACCAGCGGCCGCATCCGCGTGGCAGCCGGGATGCCGAGCCTCGTCTCCACGCTCGACATACCCGGCATGCGGACAGCCGCGCATCGCGACATGACGGCGGTCGCATGGGGCAAGCTGATCCTCAACCTCAACAACGCACTCAATGCCCTGTCTGGCCTCACGCTGCAGCAGCAGCTGGCCGACCGCCGCTGGCGCCTGATCCTTGCCGCTCAGGCCGATGAAGCCCTGGCCGCCCTCCATGCCACCGGCATCAAGCCCGCCCGCATCGACCGCACCAGCCCCAACCTGATGCCTTTCGGGCTTCGGCTTCCCAACGCGCTTTTCAAACTCGCCTCTGCCGCAGCGCCGGCGATCGATCCGCAGGCACGCTCTTCGATGTGGGAAGATCTGGATCGCCGCCGCCCCACCGAGATCGCGCACCTGCAAGGCGCCATCATCGATCTCGCGGCGAAAGCCGGCACGCACGCCGCCATGAACGCGCGGGTGCACGATCTCATCCGCGCCGCAGAAGCGGCACGCCAAGGCGCCCCCGGCCTGACGCCGGAAGATGTCGCGGGCAATATCGTGAAACTAGACTGACGGCACGACGGGGGCACGATGGACGCGGACGTCATTATCGTCGGAGCCGGCCTCGCCGGGCTCACTGCCGCCGTCGAACTGACGGACGCCGGCCGCAAGGTCATCCTCGTCGACCAGGAACCCGAACAGTCTCTCGGCGGCCAGGCCTTCTGGTCGCTCGGCGGCATCTTCCTCGTCAATACGCCCGAGCAGCGACGCCCCTGGCTGCGCATCAAGGATAGCTTCGATCTCGCCTGGAACGACTGGGTCGCCACCGCCGGCTTCGATCGCGAGGAGGATCACTGGCCGCGCGAATGGGCCCGCGCCTACGTCGAATTTGCCTCCGGCGAAAAGCGCGCCTGGATGCACCAGCTAGGCCACCGCTTTCTCAAGCTGGTTGGCTGGCCCGAACGTGGCGGCCACGGCGCCAACGGCCCCGGCAATACCGTGCCCCGTTTCCACATCACCTGGGGTGCGGGTCCGGGCGTGCTTGAACCGTTCGTTTTCCGCGCCGAGGAAGCCCGCAAGCGCGGCCTGCTGACCTACAAATTCCGCCACCGCGTCGATCAACTGGACGTCACCGACGGCGCAGTCACCGGCATCTCCGGCGCAATCCTGGAGCCGAGCGACGTCGACCGGGGCAAACCCAGCTCACGCGCCGAAGTCACAAGCTTCAAGCTGAGCGCGTCGGCGGTCCTGGTCACCAGCGGCGGCATCGGCGGCAACCACGATCTGGTGCGCGCCAACTGGCCCAAGCGCATCGGCCCACCCCCCGTGCGCATGCTGTCCGGCGTGCCCGACTACGTCGATGGCCGCATGCTGGCGATCTCGGAAACGGCCGGCGGCCGTGTCATCAATCGCGATCGCATGTGGCACTACGTCGAAGGCCTGGAAAACTGGGACTCGATCTGGACGCGTCACGGCATCCGCATCCTGCCGGGCCCTTCATCCCTCTGGCTCGACGCCACCGGCAAGCGACTGCCGGTGCCCTATCTACCCGGCTACGATACGCTCGGCACATTGCACCACCTGCGCCAGACCGGCTTCGATCATTCCTGGTTCATCCTGACGCGCAAGGTCATCGAAAAGGAATTCGCTCTCTCCGGTTCTGAACAGAACGTGGCGCTTACTCGCAAGAGCATCACGGTGATGACCAACCTGTTGAGCACGCGTATCCCCGTCGCAGTACAGGCCTTCATGGATCACGGCGCCGACTTCATCATCGAAAAAGATGTCGGCCAACTCGCGCGCCGCATGAACGAACTGACCGGCGAAACCCTGATCGACCCGGCCAAACTGTTGCGCGAGATCGAAGCCCGCGATGCCCAGCTGGATCACCCCTACTGCAAGGACCTGCAGATCAACGCCATCCGCAATGCGCACGCCTACTTCGGCGATCACGTCGCGCGTGCCGCCAAGTTGCACAAATTTCTTGATCCGGCTGCCGGCCCCTTGATCGCCGTCCGCCTCAGCATTTTAACGCGCAAGAGCTTGGGCGGCCTGCAGACAGACCTGTCAGGCTCCGTGCTGCGTGGGGACGGCAATCGCGTGCCGGGCCTTTACGCAGCAGGTGAAGTTGCCGGCTTCGGTGGCGGCGGCATGCACGGCTACCGCGCGCTGGAAGGCACATTCCTGGGCGGCTGTCTTTTTTCCGGCCGCACCGCCGCGCGCGGCATCGGCGAAACGCTCAAGGACTGATCCGCGGCGCCGCCGTTTTGGCCTCAGCAGCCAGTGGCTGCACGTTGTCGCCGGTCAGACTTTCAAGAAACGCTACGAGATCGGCGATCTCCCGGTCGTCCAATCCCAGCGGCTTGATTGCAGGATCGAGATTGCCAACAGCGCCACCGCCCGCATTGTAGAAGCGGACGACATCGCCAAGTGTCGCGATCGCGCCGTTGTGCATGTACGGTGCCGTCAACGCCACGTTGCGCAACGTCGGCGTGCGAAATCGATAGAGATCGGCCGGGTTTTGCGTGACCTCGTGCCGCCCGCGATCCCCCGCAGCAGCAAAGTCGATCGTTGCGCTGCCGCTCCGTGACGCGACCTGCACACCCCCGCCTGCGGTTATGCCAGCAGCGGCTCCCGTATTGTGCATCGCGTTGTCCGTGAACAGCGCCGATGTCTCCCCAACAAGGTGGCAGCCTGTACAGCCGGCCTTGCCCGAGAACAACACGAAGCCTCGTTTCGCATCATCGCCCAGCACATCGCCCTCGCCACCAAACCTCCAACGGTCGAATGGCGCGTTGGCGGACGCAAGCGTGCGTTGGTAGGCGGCAAGCGCCGCTCCGACGCGGGCCATACTCGCTTCCTCTCCAAACACGTCGCGGAAAGCGCGCACGTATTCGGGCACCGACGCAAGCCGCTGCTCGAATGCCTCGAACGTCCCATTGGCCATTTCATTGCTGTCCAGCAGTGGCGTCAGTACCTGCGTTTCCAGCGAAGGCGCTGCACCGTCGTGCATCAGGGGCGCTGCGAGCCCGACGTTCAGCAATGTAGGCGCGTTCCGCCGCAGCGGCCGGCCGTTGCGGCCGTCAGGCGTCGCGCGCTCGTTATCCGTGAAGCCCTGCTCCGGCTTGTGGCAGGTGGCACACGACATTTTTCCGCTAACCGATAGCCGCACGTCGGAAAACAAACGCCGGCCAAGCTCCGCAGCCCCAGCCGCGTCAGGCTTTGATGTTGCTGCCGAGGGCAACCCAAGCGGGAGCGATGGAGAACGTGCACCAGTGCCATAAACCCAAGCTGCCGCGACGATTGCGGTAACAATCAAAGCCCTTGGCCAAACCAGTCGGATGCAGTCAGCTCGCATGTTCATTGTCTAGAAAGTATCTCAACCAATTGCATTGAGCGCTTCTTAAAACAGACGCGCTATAATCCGTGCAAAGACCTTCAGTCAAACAGCGCAAACCCCCATAGAGCCCCGCAATGGAGCGTCCTCAGTCTCCCTGCCCGTCGCCCGATCTCGGCGAGGCAATCCGTCACGCGCAGTACCGGATGCTTGCCGCTCACATGCCGCACATGTATCTGGCCTGCATTTTTTCCGGGCTGCTACTGGCGTACATTTTCAGCAGCGTTGCGCCCCCGCTGGTCGTCTATGGGCCTATGACCATTCTGCTGGTCTTGTCATCCGTGCGCCTTGCATACTGGTGGAGCCCCAAGCACCCGAAGACGGATTCGCCGGCCAACATAGACCGGATCATCTACGGGACCCCGTTCTACGCCGCATTCTATTACGCGCTAATTTCCGTCTGGACGTTTGGCATGTCAGCCTACGGTGATGAATCACACGAGATGCTGGCAGCCTTCTACGTAGCCATTTGCACGTTTTGCGGCATCTCATTCAACGCCAATCTCCCGCGCTGCGTTTACGCAATTCTGATCGCTGGATCAGGGCCGCTCGTAGTCAGCCTGTTCGCGACGGGACACCGCTTAGCCGACGTCTTCGCCGCAATGTACATCGCTAACATAGTGATCCAGGTCGTCGCCGTCAGGCGAACGCACAACGATTTTGTCAGCGCCGTGCGCCTGCGCTTGGCCGCAGAAGTCAGTCAATTCGATAGCGAAGCCGCCCGGCGCGACATCGCCCGCGTCGCTAATACCGACGCGCTGACGGGACTGCCGAACCGGCGAGCGCTCCTCGAAGCGCTTGCAAACCAGATTGACGGCGCAGCACCCGGCAAGACCTTCGCGTTTGCTCTCATCGACCTTGACGGCTTCAAGCCGATCAACGACGTCTACGGTCATACGGCAGGTGACGACGTCATCGTCACAGTTGCAAACCGCCTCAAAGAAGCGATCGGGCCGCACGGCGTCGTCGCGCGGCTTGGCGGCGACGAGTTCGGCTTGATTCTGCACGAGGCAAACGAGCATGATCGCGTCCTGCAGTTGACGAAGGACATAGTGGGCACGATCGACCAGCCTATCCAGCTTGATCAGGGCATCGCACGGATTTCCGCCTGCTGCGGCATAGCCATTTTCCCCAAGGCCGCGACGGCTTCGACCGAACTCTTGCAACGAGCCGATGAAGCCCTCTATGCCGCTAAGCACGCAGGCCGAGGTGTCACCGTCCCCTATAACGAGGACCTCGAAAGCAAGCAGACGCGCCGCCTCCTGATCGATACACGTCTGCGAGATGCAATTTCGCAATCCGCGCTCACACTTGCTTATCAGCCAATTCGCCAACTTCGCACCGGCAAGATCACCAGCTACGAAGCCCTTGCCCGGTGGAACGACAGCCTGCTCGGGCACGTTTCGCCCGCGGAATTCATTCTTGTGGCAGAGCAGACCGGGTTGATCTCTGCGCTCGCCGACAACTTGTTCGAGCGCGCCCTCGTCGAAGCGGCCACGTGGCCACATGACGTCTCGCTGTCGTTCAATCTGTCACCGCTGCAATTGCATACGCCTAACTTTGCGCTGCGCACGCTCGCCACACTGGCCGCACACCGCTTTCCGCCCGGGCGCCTGCTGTTGGAAGTTACAGAGACGGCACTTCTGACCGACATCAACGCTGCCGCGCTCGTAATCGACCAGTTGCGCAATGCCGGCATCCGCATCGCCCTCGACGACTTCGGCGTCGGTTACGCCGGTTTTGCCTATCTCGAAAAACTGACATTCGACAAACTTAAGATCGATCGCAGTTTTGTCAGTGGCATGAAAGACGACAAGCGCAAACGCCAGATCGTCAAGGCAATCGTCGAGATGTGTCACAGCCTCGACATCAAATGCATAGCCGAAGGCATCGAGCACGAAAGCGACGCCGATCTTCTGAAGTCGATGGGCTGCGATTCCGGCCAGGGCTACCTCCTGGGCCGGCCCGGCCCGGCATTGACGAAACCCGGCAATCCGCTCGAAGCGCGCGCAGCCGGCTGAACGTCTCAGCATCAGGATGCCTGATCGCCGTGCGGGCAAAAACCGATTGGACGAACGCTCCCTGCTCGCTCATGTTTCGTGCCATCCGGAAAACCCCGGAGCCAGTTCTAGGAGGAACATCATGAAGACTTGGATGAAGCCACAGGTTCGCGAACAGGAAGTCGGCCTGGAAGTGACCAGCTATCTGCCGGCAGAAATCGACGTTATCTAGGACGCCGCATTTCGCTCTCGCGACGGCGGTCCGATTTCGGGCCGCCGTTTTTCTTCAAGCTGGCGCAGATCCGCGGAAGCCTGTTGCCAGCACATAAAGTTCTGCGCTGTCTGCACGGCTTGCCGGTGGTTTCACGTGCTTCACATTGCGAAAATTCCGCTTCAGCACGTCAAGTAGTTGCTTCTCCGTGCCCCCCTGAAAGACCTTGCAGAGAAACACGCCGCCTGGACTCAGCACGTCACAGGCAAAATGCGCGGCAGCTTCCGCTAGCCCCATGATCCGCAAGTGGTCGGTGCCGGTATGCCCAACGGTCGGTGCCGCCATATCGGACAACACTACGTCCGCCTTGCCCTCGCGCAGCAGTGCCTTCAACTGGCCTTCTGCCGTTTCCGACGTGAAATCCTCCATCAGGATCGTCACGCCGGCAATTGCCTCGACACCGAGATAATCGATGGCGATCACTTGCCCGCGGCCATCAATTGACTTCACGCGATCAGCAGCGATCTGGCTCCAACCGCCGGGCGCCGCACCCAGGTCGATCACACGCTGCCCCGGCTTCAGCAGCCGTTCCTTGTCATCGATCTCGCTGAGCTTGTAGGCCGCGCGCGACCGCATGCCATCGCGCTTGGATGCCACGACGTAGGGATCGTTCAGCTGCCGGTCCAGCCAGCGCTGCGACGACGTCGTTCGCCGCCGCGCCGTCTTGACCCGCACGCGCAAACTGCGCTGGCCGCCTCCAGGTCCGCTTCCAATGCCGCCGCCCGGCTTGCTTTTCTTGACCATCGAAATTCCTAGCGCCGCCGCCGCGCGGAACGGTAGACGCCATCCTCGCGCATCAACGTCGACAATATGCCCTCGCGCAACCCGCGATCGGCGACCCGTAATCTTTCGCTCGGCCAAACCCGTAGGATCGCCTCGAGGATCGCGCATCCCGCCAAAACCAGGTCTGCCCGGTCGGTGCCGATGCAGGGTTCGGCCACGCGCTCGTCATAGCTACGCGCCAGCAGGCCGCGCGTCACATCCTGCACTTCGCCGACGTTCAACCAGCAGCCGTCCACCCGCGTGCGATCATAGCGCGTCAGCCCCAGCTTGATGCCGGCCACCGTCGTCACCGTGCCGGACGTGCCCAGCAGATGAACGTTGGCACCTGTGATCTTTTCAGCGAAGCGATGCTGCGCCTCGAATGGCGCGATTAGATCGGCGACGTACGTGACCATCTGCTCGAAGCTCTCGGCCGTCACGTGGCGGCCGCCGAATTTCTCCGCCAGCGTTACCACGCCAAGCGGCAGCGATGTCCACGCCGCGATGTGCGATGGCGCCTCGAAGCGTTCGATGTGATGCACCGGCCGCCCGGGCTCGGTGGGGGCCCTCAGGTCCAGCCAGATGAGTTCGGACGAGCCGCCGCCGATGTCGAACACCAGCACGAAATCCGCGCGCGAATCAATCAGCGACGCACACCCGGACACCGCCAGCTTGGCTTCGGCTTCCGGCGTCAGAATTTCGATGGCCAGGCCTACTTCCTCGCGAACCCGGTCCAGAAACGCCTTGCTGTTCTGGGCAGCCCTGCACGCTTCCGTCGCCACCAGGCGTGCCCGGCGCACATCGCTGCGCGCGATCTTGCTGGCGCAGACACGCAGCGCTTCGATCGTGCGCACCATGGCCGCCTCTGACAGCGTGCGCGATTGCGAGACGCCTTCTCCCAGCCGGATGATGCGCGAGAACGCGTCGATGACCCGGAACCCGCGGCGCGACGGCCTTGCCAGCAGCAGGCGGCAATTGTTCGTACCAAGATCGAGCGCGCCATAGACTTCGCCGCGTTCGCGATAGGCTTGGCCATCGCCCCACGCGCCAATCGGCGCCGCAAACTCTGGTTGAGCTGAAAAGCCGGGGATGTTGGTCTCTAGTACCCTTCCGGGTCCAGCGGGCACATCTGGCCCGTCGTCGCGCAATCCACCCACGGCGTCATTCCCCAGCGCTTGGATCCGCATACCTTTCAGGGGGTTAACCCACCTAACCGGTCGCTCTCAAGCGGCTTCTGGCTGCATCTGAGGAGAGAGTGTAACAGTTCGCCCCGTCGCGTAAATAGAGCAAAGTTCGCGCCACCCTTAACGTGGAAAAATTACCATGCCGCCGAATGTGCCATCGCGAAGACTGACGGCGACGCTCTGGCTCGTGCTCTTAGCCGCGTTGCCGGCGGCAGCCCAGCAGGAAACCGCTGCCAATCGCGCCCGGCTCGTCGCCGCGTATCCCGATGTTCTGGAACGTGCAGACGGCGACACGCTTATCTGGCGCGACGGCACCCGCACGCCTTTCAGCGACGGGCGCGCAAAAAAGCCGTTCGCCACCTGGCTCTCGGAGCCTGACCTCGACGACATTTTCGCGATCCCCTACCCCACGGGCGAACCATCTGCGCCCGCCAAGGACAGCGATCCTGGCCGCGCCAGGCCCGCCGCGCTGTTCGACAAGATGTACGGCGACTGCCGCAAGGGCGAAGTCGAACAGCATCTGACCACCGTGCACTGGCTGCCCAGCAGGACGAACCAGCGCTTGCGCGTGACACGCATCAACGGTGTCGACAAGAAGCTTGCCGCCATCTCCGCCGAACTCGACGCTCTGCCCGCCCGCTTCGACGCCTTCCTCGTTCCCGCCGCCGGCACCTATGCCTGCCGCGTGATCGCCGGCACCGACCGCCCCTCAGCTCACGGCCCGGGCATCGCCATCGACATCGCCTTGAAGCATTCGCACTATTGGCGCTGGTCGAAAACATCCGCCGCCGGCGCGATCGCCTGGCGCAACGATATCCCCTACGAGATCGTCCGCATTTTCGAGAAGCATGGCTTCATCTGGGGCGGCCGCTGGTACCACTACGACACCATGCATTTCGAGTACCGGCCCGAACTTCTGCCGCCCGGCTAACCGGTCAGGCAAACGCCCGTTCCAGCGCCGGAAGGCACCATGAACAGGCGCCCCTCGCACGAGCCTTGAACTGCTGCGGCCTAGCTGTTATATCGCCCGCTCCAACCCCCCGGGGTTCGATCCTAGGCATAATGGGGGATCGTCTAATGGTAGGACTGCAGACTCTGACTCTGCCTGTCTAGGTTCGAATCCTAGTCCCCCAGCCACGCGTCGCGGCATGCCGCGTTCCACCTGCCGCCGGCCTGCCGAATGGCGCCGCTTGCCACCCGCACTTGAGGTGCCGAGGATTAGCGTCTAAGACGCCCACCTTCTGAGCAGGCAACCTCGGCATGAAGGTGCATCCCGTCACGCTCTCCATTCTCGTCATCGACGAAAACCGCATCCGCGCCTCCGTGATCGAGGCGGGACTGCGCGACGCTGGATATGATCGCCTGACCGTGGTGCACGACGTCAACGGCATCGCGCGGCGTATTGCCGAGCTGGAGCCGGATGTCATCGTGATCGATCTCGGCAACCCCAACCGCGACATGCTGGAGAACATGTTCCAGCTCTCGCGCATCGTGAAGCGGCCCATCGCCATGTTCGTCGACCAGTCCGACCAGGCCTCGATCGAAGCAGCCGTGGATGCCGGCGTTTCGGCCTACGTCGTCGATGGGCTCAAGCAGGAACGTGTGAAGCCGATCCTGGACATGGCGATCAGCCGCTTCAATGCGTTCTCCAAGATGGCCCGCGAACTTGACGAAGTCCGCTCCGAACTCGAAAGCCGCAAGGTCATCGACCGCGCCAAGGGCATCCTGATGCGAACGCGCGGTCTGTCGGAAGCGGATGCCTACGCCCTGCTGCGCAAGACGGCGATGAACCAGAACCGGAAAATGTCGGAGATTGCCGAGAGCCTGATCACGGCGGCCGGACTTCTGGCGCCGGAGGAGGAGTGAAGATGGCTGAGGCTTATCGGATCACGGCCGGGTTCATGCCGCTGCTGGATAGCGCCCTACTCGTTGCCGCCAATGAGAAGGGTTTTGCGCAAGCCGAGGGCATCGATCTTCAGCTGGTCCGCGAAACGTCATGGGCCAACATTCGCGACCGGCTGGCGGTTGGGCATTTCCAGGTGGCGCATCTGCTGGCACCGATGCCGATCGCCTGCAATCTGGGGCTGACGCCGTTGGCAACGCCGACCATTGCGCCGATGGCTTTGGGCCTGGGCGGCAATGCCGTCACCGTATCGAACACGCTTTGGGACGCAATGTCCGCCGAGGGCGCCAAGCCGGATCTCGATCCTTCGCAGAGCGGGCGCGCGCTGCAGGCAGTGGTCGCGACGCGCGCGGCGCAATCCAAGCCGCCACTGCGGTTTGCAGTCGTGCATCCACATTCAGGGCACAACTACGAACTGCGCTATTGGTTGGCGGCGTGCGGTATCGATCCGGCGCGCGACGTCGAAATCGTCATCGTGCCACCGCCGCTGATGCCGGATGCGCTGGCGGCGGGAACGATCGACGGCCTGTGCGTCGGCGAGCCGTGGAACACCGCGTGTGCGCTGCTGGGGCATGGGCATATCGCAACGGTAAAAGCGGCGATCTGGCGGTCAAGCCCCGAAAAGGTCTTGGGCGCCAGCGCGCATTGGGCGGAGGAGAATCCTGAGGCGCTCGCCGGGCTACTGCGCGCCATTTGCCGTGCAGCAGTTTGGTGCGGCAGCTCGGATCATCACCGCGAGCTGGCAGAGATCCTGGCAGGTCCTGCCTATCTCGGGTGGCCAGCCGAATGGCTGATGCCGGCATTGTCAGGGCAACTGCACGTGAACGCACAGGCTTCCTTTTCCGTCGAGCATTTCTTCATCCCATTCGCCAAGGCCGCGACCTTCCCCTGGAAGAGCCACGCCCTCTGGTTCTACTCCCAGATGGTGCGTTGGGATCAGGTGGCGCACACGCCGGGCAACGTGGCGATCGCGCGCGAAACATACCGGCCAGACCTGTACCGCGCGGCACTGAAGCCGCTCGGCATCGCGCTTCCCGTCGCGAATGCAAAGGTCGAAGGCGCGCTGCACACGGCGACGCCGGTAGGCTCGGCCGGCCCCAGCCTGACATTGGGGCCCGACGGATTTTTCGACGGCAGCTTGTTCGATCCCGACGAAATCGACAGCTACATCGCGCGGCAACAGCGCGACCGTTAGCGCCAGCATGCGTCGGTGAGCTCCTGCATAGAATTTGTGCGGTGCAAACAAAAAGTGCTGAGACTTTAGTCTTGCGCTCAGTTCAGCCAAATCCGTGGATGCGAACCAATCTATTGTTTTATAACATAAATTTCGGACATTCGAGTTTGGCACAGATCCTGCTCTTATAGCTGTCGAAAGCGTCCAACGATGGGCGCGAAGGCAAAGCTGCCGATCAAGTCACCGTCGCTCCGGGAATGTTCCGGCGGGCGCAGGTGGCTTGGCCGGCAGCTTTTTTGTTTTCAGTCGGGATCGCGGCACGCCGCGAATGGGAGCAAAGATGACGGGACAGCAAGCACAGGGCACTCCGCACGACGCCGATCAATCGCGCGCGCTATGGATGTCGACGATCGCGTTCACGGTGTGCTTCGCCGTATGGACGATTTTTTCCATCATCGGCGTACGCATCAAGGATGAATTGGGCCTGACGGAAACGCAGTTCGGGCTGCTCGTCGGCACGCCAATCCTGACGGGTTCACTGGTGCGCCTGGTGCTCGGCATCTGGACCGACCGTTTCGGCGGACGCCTCGTCTACACGGCAACGATGCTGACGGCGGCAATCGCGACGGTGCTGCTCGGCTTCGCGACCACCTACACGCAGATGCTGATTGCAGCTTTGGGCGTCGGCATCGCCGGCGGCTCTTTCGCCGTTGGTGTCGCCTACGTGTCGCGCTTCTACCCCGCAGGCAAGCAGGGCACCGCGCTCGGCATCTTCGGCGTCGGCAATGTCGGCGCAGCCGTGACGAAGTTCGTGGCCCCTTTCGTGCTGCTCGCCTGGGGCTGGCAGTCGGTCGCATTCCTGTGGGCAGCGGCCCTGGTCGTCATGGCGGCAGTGTTCTGGTTCACGACGGCGGATGACCCCGTCATCAAGCAGCGGCGCATCACAGGCGCGGAGCCCAAGAGCTTCATCGCTGAACTGGCACCGCTAAAAGACATCCGCGTCTGGCGCTTTGCCCTCTACTACTTCTTCGCTTTTGGCGCGTTCGTCGCGCTGGCACTTTGGCTGCCGCGCTATCTGATCGGCGTCTACGGCTTCAGCTTGGCGACCGCGGGCATGATCGGGGCAGCCTATTCCGTCCCGGCCAGCATCTTCCGCGCCTACGGCGGCTACCTCTCAGATCGGATCGGCGCGCGCTCGGTGATGTACTGGATGTTTGGCGTCTCGGCGATTGCCACTCTGCTGCTGTCCTTCCCGCCCACGCACTCGATCATGAAGGGCATTAACGGCGACGTCGCGTTCCACTTCGAGATCGCGCCGGTGGCCTTCATCGCCATCATCTTCGTCCTCGGCTTCTTCATGAGCCTGGGCAAGGCCGCCGTCTACAAGCACATTCCGATGTACTATCCCGGCAACGTTGGTGCCGTCGGCGGTCTCGTCGGCATGATCGGCGGACTTGGTGGTTTCGTCCTGCCGATCGCATTCGGCGCCCTCAACGACCTGACCGGCCTCTGGACCAGCTGCTTCATGCTGCTGTTCGCCATCTGCGTCGGATCGCTGGTCTGGATGCATCTGTCCATTCGGCAGATGGAACGAACGAGCTCCCGGCCGGGCGCCAGCAGCGGCTCATATGCCTCCGTAGCAGCAGCAGAGTGAGCGGATCCATCACAATGACCGAGAAACTTGTCATCGTCGGCAATGGCATGGCGCCTGGGCGCATGCTGGAGCACCTCTTCGAGAAGGCACCGGGCCGCTACGAGGTCACGATCTTCAACGCCGAGCCACGGGTCAACTACGACCGCATCATGCTCTCGCCCGTGCTGTCGGGCGAGAAGGATTACGAGCAGATCATCATCCACGGTGACGGCTGGTACATCAAGAACGGCATCACGCTCTACAAAGGCCACAAGATCGTCGCCATCGATCGTGCAGCCAAGACGATTACATCCGATCGCGGCGTGACCGCGAAATACGACAAGCTCGTGATCGCAACGGGATCGACGCCGTTCATCCTGCCGGTGCCGGGCAACAACCTGGCAGGCGTCCTGAGCTACCGCGACCTCGACGACGTGCAGGCGATGATGCTGGCCGCACAGTCGCGGTCCAAAGCCGTCGTGATCGGCGGCGGCCTGCTCGGTCTGGAAGCGGCGGCGGGCCTTGCGATGCAGGGCATGGACGTAACCGTGCTGCACCTGATGCCGACTCTGATGGAACGGCAGCTCGATCCCGCCGCAGGCTATCTTCTGCAAAGAGAGCTGGAAAACCGCGGCCTCAAGGTGATCTGCAAAGCCAGCACCAAGCGCATTCTCGGCGAACGCAAGGTCGAAGGCGTCGAGCTTGCCGACGGCACGGTGATCCCGTGCACGCTGGTGGTGATGGCAGCCGGCATCCGGCCGAGCGCGTGGCTCGGCAAGAGCGCGGGTCTCGACGTCAATCGCGGAATCGTCGTCGACGATCACATGCAGACCTCGGACCCCGACATCTTCTCCGTGGGCGAATGCGCCGAAGTCGGCGGCCATGTCTATGGCCTCGTGGCGCCGCTGTATGAGATGGCGCGCGTTGCCGCCGCCAAGCTCGCTGGCGAAGACGTCCCTGGCTTCGTGCACAACGACACACCGACGAAGCTCAAGGTCACTGGCATCGATCTGTTCTCACTCGGCGACTTTGCCGACGGCGATGATCGGCAGGAGATCGTGCTGCGCGACGCCTCGGCAGGCGTCTACAAGCGGCTTGTCATCAAGGACAACCGCATCATCGGCACGGTGCTGTACGGCGAAACGGCAGACGGCGCCTGGTTCAACGACCTCAAGAAGAAAGCAACCGACATTACCGAGATGCGCGACACGCTCATCTTTGGTCAGGCCTACCAGGGAGGGTCCCCGCTGGACCCTATGGCGGCCGTTGCAGCCTTGCCGGATGATGCGGAAATCTGTGGCTGCAATGGCGTGTGCAAGGGCAAGATCGTCGGCACGATCACGGCCAAGGGTTTGTCATCACTCGACGACGTGCGTGCGCATACCAAGGCGTCGGCCTCGTGCGGCTCGTGCACCGGCCTCGTCGAGCAGGTGATGAAGCTGGCGCTCGGCGATAGTTACAATCCGGCCGCCGTGCAGCCCATGTGCAAATGCACCGACCTCGGCCACGACGACGTGCGCCGCCTAATCGTCGCCAAGGCGCTAAAGACCATTCCCGCCGTCATGCAGGAACTGCAATGGAAAAGCTCGTGCGGGTGCGCCAAGTGCCGTCCGGCGCTGAACTACTACCTCGTCGCCGACTGGCCTGGTGAGTACGAAGACGACTACCAGTCGCGCTACATCAACGAGCGCGTGCACGCCAACATCCAGAAAGACGGCACGTATTCGGTTGTGCCGCGCATGTGGGGCGGCATGACGAACGCCAAGGAGCTGCGCGCCATCGCCGACGTCGTCGACAAGTTCCAGATCCCCGCCGTGAAGGTAACGGGCGGCCAGCGCATCGACATGCTGGGCGTCAAGAAGCAGGATCTGCCCGCCGTGTGGGCCGACCTCGGCGAGGCCGGGTTCGTGTCGGGTGCCGCCTACGCCAAGGGCCTGCGCACGGTTAAGACGTGTGTCGGCTCCGAGTGGTGCCGCTTTGGGACGCAGGATTCAACCGGCCTCGGCATCCGGCTCGAAAAGTTCATGTGGGGCTCGTGGACCCCGGCCAAACTCAAGCTGGCAGTGTCCGGCTGCCCGCGCAACTGCGCCGAAGCCACCTGCAAGGACATCGGCGTGATCTGCGTCGACAGCGGCTACGAGATCCATTTCGCAGGTGCCGCCGGCCTCGACATCAAGGGCACGGAAGTGCTCGGCCTCGTCAAGACGGAGGATGAAGCGCTCGAAGTCATCGTGGCCTTGACGCAGATGTATCGCGAGCAGGGCCGCTACCTGGAGCGCATCTACAAATGGACGAAGCGCGTCGGCATCCCTGAGATCCGCAAGCAGGTGCTCGACGATGTCGCGCGCCGCAAGGAGTACTTCGACCGCTTCGTGCTGTCGCAGAAGTTCGCGCAGGTCGATCCTTGGTCGGAGCGCGTCTCCGGCAAGGACAAACATGAGTTCAAACCGATGGCGACCATCGGCATGGCACAGGCGGCGGAGTGACCCTCATGAACTGGACATCCATCGGATCGATCACCGACATTCCCCGCCGCGGCGCGCGCTGCGTCAACACGCCGGAGGGCAAGATCGCGGTCTTCCGCACGGCGGAAGATCATGTCTTCGCCATCGACGATCACTGTCCGCACAAGGGCGGGCCACTGAGCCAGGGCATCGTCCATGGCTCGTCCGTGACGTGCCCGCTGCACAACTGGGTCATCTCGCTGGAAACGGGCAAGGCGCTCGGCGCCGACGAAGGCGCGGTCCGCACGATCCCCGTGAAAGTCGAAGGCGAACAGCTGTTCATTGCGCTCGAAGCGCTGCGTAACAAAGCGGCGTGAGGCAACAGATGGAGGAAACGCCCAAGGTCGTAAGAACCACCTGCCCCTACTGCGGGGTGGGATGTGGCGTGCTGGCGGAGGTCGCCGCGGACGGGCAGGTGTCCGTGCGCGGCGACCCCGATCATCCGGCGAACTTTGGCCGGTTGTGCTCGAAGGGCTCCGCGCTGGCCGAGACGATCGACCTCGACGGGCGGATGCTGAACCCTTCCGTCAACGGCCGCGACGTTAGCTGGGACCGCGCCCTCGATCTCGTGGCCGCAACGTTCCAGAGAACGATCGCCGAGCATGGCCCGGATTCGGTCGGCTTCTACGTCTCCGGCCAGCTACTGACGGAAGACTATTACGTCGCCAACAAGCTGATGAAGGGCTTCATCGGCTCGGCCAACATCGATACGAATTCGCGCCTGTGCATGGCATCCTCGGTTGCTGGCCATCGCCGCGCCTTCGGCTCGGATACGGTGCCGGGCTGCTACGAAGATCTGGAACTGGCCGATCTGGTCGTGCTCGTCGGCTCCAATCTGGCTTGGTGCCATCCGGTCGTGTATCAGCGCATCGCGGCGGCCAAGGAGAAGCGGCCGCAGATGAAGGTCGTGCTGATCGACCCGCGGCGAACGATGACGGCAGACATCGCCGACCTGCACCTCGCCATCAGACCTGACGGCGATACGGCGCTTTTCACCATGCTGTTGCGCCATCTCGCCAGCATCAAGTCGCTCGATAACGATTACATCGCCGCGCATACCGTCGGTTTTGATGCCGCACTTGCGGCGGCGGCCCGTGTCTCAGACGAGGATCTTCTGCAGCAGACCGGGCTGGACGCAGAGAGGCTACAGCGCTTCTTGGCGATGTTTGCCGCCACAGAGAAGACAGTCACAGTCTACAGCCAAGGCGTGAACCAGTCGTCGAGCGGCACGGACAAGGTCAATGCCATCATCAACTGCCACCTGGCGACTGGCCGCATCGGCAAGCCCGGTTGCGGACCCTTCTCCATCACGGGCCAGCCGAATGCGATGGGCGGGCGGGAAGTCGGTGGGCTCGCCAACATGCTGGCGGCCCATATGGAGATTGAAAACCCCGCGCATCGCGATCGCGTGCAGCGTTTCTGGCAGGCGCCGCACATCGCCGACAAGCCTGGCCTGAAAGCCGTCGACATGTTCCGAGCCGTTGCCGACGGCCGCATCAAGGCACTGTGGATCATGGCGACCAATCCCGTCGTGTCCATGCCGGACGCTGATCGCGTGGAAGCCGCGATTCAGATGTGCCCGTTCGTCGTCGTGTCCGACGTGATGGCTCAGACGGATACGGTGCGCCATGCCCACGTGCGCTTACCGGCGACGGCGTGGGGCGAAAAAGACGGGACGGTCACCAATTCGGAGCGCCGCATTTCGCGGCAGCGGTCATTTCTGGCGGCGCCTGCCGCCACCAGACCGGACTGGTGGATCATCGCCGAGGTCGCCAAGCGTATGGGGCATGGAGCCGCGTTCGCCTACAATAGTCCGGCGGAGATCTTCGCCGAACACGCCAGCTTGTCAGCCTTCGAGAACGCCGGCACGCGCGATTTCGACATCGGCGCGATGAGCGACATTACGCAACCGGCGTTCGATGAGCTTGATCCGTTCATGTGGCCCCAAGCGGCCTCCACCGATCGGAACATTTCGCGCTTCTTTGCTGACGGCCGGTTCTATACACCGGATGGCAAGGCGCGCTTCGTTGCCGTTACGCCTGCAGTTGCTTTGCGCACCTCGGGCGCCTTCCCGTTCGTTCTCAACACCGGCCGCATCCGCGACCACTGGCATACGATGACGCGGACGGGAAAGAGCCCGCGCCTGTCGCAGCATCTGGCCGAACCGTTCGTCGAAGTGCATCCGTCGGATGCGGATCGCTTGAACATCGGCGACGCAGACGTCGTGCGCGTGGAAACTGCGCTCGGCGCCATCCTCGTGCGCGCGCTACGTTCGACGCGGCCGGCCGCTGGATCGTTGTTCGTGCCGATGCATTGGACTGACCAGTTCTCGGCGGCCGCCCGTGTTGACGCACTGATCCCCGGCACGACCGACCCGGTCTCGGGGCAGCCCGCCTCGAAGCACGTGGCCGCACGGTTGGAGCGGTTCGTCGCCGCAAAATACGGGTTTGCGGTGCTTAGAGCCAAGCCGCGCCGCTTGAGCGCTGACTACTGGGCGCTGGCGAAGTGCGCCGGCGGTTGGCGGGTGGAATTTGCGTTCGGCAGGGACGAGCCGGACTGGGCCGCATTCGCCTCAGCTCTGTTTGATGCGCCAGGCACGGCCGAGACCAGCGCCTATCACGACCGGCAGTCCGGACAGCATCGCTTCGCTTGCATAGATGGCGACCAGCTGGTTGGCGCCCTCTACCTCGGTCGCGAGCCGGTGGCTGTTTCTCGCAACTGGGCGGTTGCGCAACTGAGCGAGCCCATGTCGGGACGCGCGCGTCTGGGCATCATCGCCGGCAGGCCCGGCAAAGGCTGTGCGGACCGCGGCGCGACCGTGTGCTCGTGCTTCAACGTCGGCACCAACGACATCGCCGCGGCCGTGGCTCGCGGATCTCTGAGCGTGGGTGCCGTCGGTGCCGCAACCAGCGCCGGCACCAACTGCGGCTCTTGTCGCGCCGAGATCCAAGCGATCATCGATGCACGGATGTTGCAGGCAGCAGAATGACGCCGAATTGCCGATCTTCGGCAAAATGATGGGCAGGGGTGGAAGAACCACGCCCCGCCCCTTGGCGGCGAACTATCGGCGTAGCGCACCAACAAGTTTCCTTCGGCGATACCTCACTTGATGCGCGGATCGTCAGCTGGATTGATGTACTTGAGATCAAACGGGCCGATCGCTGTCACCTGGATGATCACCTCTTCGCCTTCTGTCCAGACATAGTGGGCATGGTTCGCCGGCAGCCCGAGCACCGAACCTGCCTTGAGCATCTTGCCCTTTGGCTTGTCGACCTTTTCCCCCATGCCACTGCCCATCGATCCGCTCAGCACCGTCACCGTTTCGAAAACGGGATGAGTGTGTGGCGGCACAATATAGTTCGGGGGGAATTTCGCCCTCAAAATGAACAGGCCCGGCTTCGTCGGATCACCGAGAAGAACGACGGTCTGGGTGCCCTTGGGGAAGGCCGGGTTGCCCTCGTACTTCATCTCCTCGGGCACAAGTTCATGCGTCTCGTGCACGTCGTTGACATCTTGCGCAAGCGCAGATCCAGCGAAGGTCATCAAGGCAATCGCGGCCAGGAACTTTCTCATGAGCAACTCCTATGTTTGATAAGATGAAAGACGTCTTCGCAGGCCAGGTGGCCGCCCCGCGAGATCGGGCGACGGCTATGGCGCGCCGGCTCGCGTCGCCGGCTGCGCATGCGTTAGTTCGACGGCGCCGGGCACCTTCGCCGCTTGATCCAGGCAGCGCGGGCCCGGCAGATAGTCCACGTCGTCGAGTTGCATGAGCTGAGCGTCACGCGTTGGCCCGCCGGCCGTCTGCTGACGCCCATCGAAAAGCCGAACGCCGCCCGCCGCTGCAGCGATCACCCCACAGAACAGGGTCATGACAACCAGTCTGGATCGAACGCCGGCGCGAACGCACCAGGCGAAGCCCCGTTTGCCAATGCTAGCGCGCCGCCACATGTTCAGTCTCCGCGTGCATGGTTACCAAGCGAACCTAGAAGAATGGCGATTGGGCCAGAAGAGCGGTTTGCCCGAAAGGCCTTGGGCAAATTTCCTGACGACCGCATGACGCTCTTCCCATAACGGACCAATTGCCCATAGCTTGGCGCGTGACCGGCATCTGGAGGCGCGCATGGACCTGAAGTGGCTCCTGGTCAGGAGGATCGCGGCGGTGGCTCTAGCCTGCCTGCTCGCCGGTTCCCTGCTGGCCCTCTACCAGACCGCAAGACAGGCGCAGCAGCAGAACGCCGAACTCGTCGACCTCGTGGGCAAACGCCTGGAGCATCAGTTGGGGCGGTTCGACCGGATGGCGGAAATGCCAAAGAGCTTTCCCGACTGGGATCCGATCACCAGCCATTCGCTGCAGCCTGGTCAATGCCTCGAGCTGCATGGAACGCACGCAACGTCCCCACGCTCGCGATGCGCCGGCGTTGATGCAAGCGCGATGAACACACCGGTGTGGTTCTTCCAGGCTTACCGGTCGCTGATCAGCCCCTATCTCGCTGCCACCAGGCCAATTCCCTATGGCGCGAAATCACAAGGCACCATCGTCGCCACCTTCGATCCGAAGGCAACGGCTGCCAAGGCGTGGTCGACGATAGCGCCGCTGATCGGGTTATCAGCTGTCTTCGTCAGCGCCTTATGTTTCGTTGCCTATATCGTGATCGACCGCGCATTGCGGCCGGCAAAGGAAATCCTGTCGGCGCTGAACGGCTTGGCGCGAGGTGACCTGACGTGCCGCCTGCCTGCGTTTCGCCTGACGGAACTCAATCGCATCAGCGAGGTCTTCAATGCGCTGTCAGCGGACCTGAGCAGAGCAACGGCCGAACGGGCTGAGCTTGCGCGGCGGCTCGTCGATGCGCAGGAACAGGAGCGGCGTCATATTGCGCGGGAGCTGCATGACGAGATCGCACAAAAGCTGAGCGCGCTGAGCGCCGTTGCCGCGTGCGTGCGAACGAGCGCGCGCGATGCACCCGACCTCGTGGACGAGACAAAAGAGCTTGAAAGAATGGCGTCAGATCTGATGGTGTCGCTACGAAAAACACTGACCTATTTGCGCCCCCAGGTCATCGACGACCTTGGGCTGATCCAGAGCCTTCAGTCCCTGGTCGATGAGCAGAACAACGGTGCTCGCGGGCAGACCGACTACTCCATGGAAGTGGCCGGAGATGTCGAGCAACTGGGTGCCGAGACCAGCGCTCACGTCTATCGCATTGTCCAGGAAGCGCTGAACAACGCCTCCAAGCATGCCAACGCGCGTCGTGTAAAAGTGCAGCTCAACCAACGTCCCGGCCCAGGGCAGGAAATGATCAGTCTCGTGGTGCTTGACGATGGGGCTGGCCCCGCGGACGAACCGTCACATCCAACGGGATCAGGCATCATCGGCATGCGCGAAAGGGTGGCCGCCCTGAGTGGCAAGCTGGCCGCGGGTCCGCTTCCGGGCGGAGGGTTTGGCCTCAAGGTAGAATTCCCGACGCTGCGCAGTGGAGGTGGAGCATGAAAATCCGCGTTCTACTTGTCGATGACCATGCCGTCGTTCGCGAAGGCTATCGCAGGCTCATAGAGAAGCATCGCGATATCGAAGTCGTCGACGAGGCCGGCGATGCCGCATCCGGCTATCAGGCCTTCAAGAAGAGCAATCCTGACGTGGTCGTGGTCGATATCTCGATGCCGGGGCGCGGGGGTATCGACCTCGTGCGCCAGATCAAGCAGTTGGACTCGGCCGCCAAGATTCTCATTTTCAGCATGCACGCCGGCGCGACGTACGCGCAGCAGGCCTTTCGCGCCGGCGCTCGCGGCTATGTGACCAAAAGCAGCCCTCCCGAGGTGCTGGTCAGCGCAATCCGCAGCGTGTACTTCGGACGAACCGCGCTTTGCGCAGAGATCAACCAGGCCATCGCCACCAGCCAGTTGTCTGACGCGAAGTCTGCCGCCGATGAGCTATCGCCACGCGAGTTCGAGATCCTGCGCATGATCCTGGACGCCAAGTCGACCGACGAAATCGCCTCAGCCTTCAATCTCAGCCCGAAGACGGTGGCGAACTATCATTACGAGATCAAGTCCAAGCTTGGCGTTCGATCGGATATCGAGTTGGTCTACCTCTGCATCGGCCAAGGCCTGGTGCCGTCAGTCGTCGCACCCGGCGCTGGTTGAGCCGCACGATCGGCGAAATTCGTCTTACTTTAAATGCTGCCAAGCATCGCGTCGGCACCCGACGCAGCGGAGCAAAACGCCACGTCAAAAGCCAAGGTTGCCGCACGAAAAAGGCAAGACGGCCGCGCCTTGGGAGAAGCGCGGCCGTCCGTTGTTTGCTTGCAGTCGTTTCTTAGAAGCGAACCTTCACGCCGCCGTAAGCCGTGACCGGCGGAGCCGGGACTTTGGTTCTGTGCGAGGCGTCGTCTTCAAACAGATCGTCCTGGTAGCTAAGATTGGCGCCTTCGGCACTCTCGTTGTCGTAATACGTCCCAAACAGCCCGTAGCGCGTATCAAAGACGTTATCGACCAAACCATAGATCTGGATGTTGTCGGTCAGCTGATAAGACGTGTGCAGGTTGAACTTGGCAAAGCCTGCCAGGCGGTCGTTATCATTGCCTTCGTCGCCGAAGAAGACCTGATCACTCGCTGCAATCATGTCTGAGCCAAAAGCCCACTTGGACGTGATGTAGTAATTGAACCCGGCCTTGAACTTGTGCCGCGGGATGCCAGGCAACCGGTCACCAGGGCTTACGAAGACGCAATCAGCATCGTCTGCAGGCGCGGGGCAATCGTCAGCGATCGGGTTATCTGGTGCGGAGATCTGCAGGTTCTCCCGGAATTCCGCATCCGTGAAGCTGTAGCTGGCATACGTGAACAGCGACCGATTGCGATACTGGAGTGCTGCTTCGACGCCTTGGCGCTGCGTTTGTCCAACGTTGTCGAAGTAGCCGCGGCCGGCCTGCTCGTCAGCGATAGAGATGATGTCGTCGTAGTTGCGGGTATGGAAGCCAGTCAATGACCACGACAGCGCATGCTCGCGGCCGAAGGTTGCCACGTTGCCGCGCAAGCCAATCTCGAACGTCTTGCTGACAACCTGCGCCAGAGGCGGGTCGGCAACCAGAAGGCTTTCGATCAAGCAGGGATTTTCGGGATCAGCGCAGGAAAGTTCCGCAGCGGTCGGCGCACGATTGGCTTCAGAGTAGCCGCCGAACGCCGTGAGGCCTGCTGCCAATTGGTACGTCAGACCAGCTGTCGGATTGAACCGCACAAAGGTGTGCGATCCGGTGAGGTTGTCTTCGTAGGGCTCATCGTCATCGTCGAGTGCGGGCGCCGACTTGTTGTCCAATTCCAAGCGCGCGTAATTGTAACGGCCGCCGAGCGTCAGGGCTAATCTGTCTGTCAGGTCGGTCGTGTTGGTGAAGTAGACACCGAAGTAATCACTGGTCGTATCAATCTGGCGTGGGAAGAAGTCGTCGCCGTCCAGCGTGATACCAATCCCTCTAACTTTGAATCGGGGCTGGAAAACTCCCAGCTCGCTCTCGGTGCCATAATTGACTTCGCCGTGGTCCCAGCTCGCGCCGATCAAGAACTGATTGCGGAAGCCAAATAGCGTACTACGATCCACCGCCTGCACGCTGCCGCCGAAGCTTTCGTTGTCCTGCTTGACCTTGTCGATGACGCCAAAGCGGTTAGCCAGGATGAAATCTTCGTCCAGCTCCAGCTCCTCGAACTCATCGCCCTCGTTGACGCCCAACGCTTCGATATCGTCGTCATCGTCCCCTTCGTTAACGCAAACCTTCTCATCGGGATCATCGATATCGTCATTGTCGGCGCAATTCGCTTGATCAAGAATATTCCCGTCGATCTTGTCCTGCCTGAAGCGGCGGTAGTAGGCCTGACCAGCTAGCGTCAGGCGCTCCGTCGCTTTCACGACGCCGCTGAGCTGCACCATTGCCATTTCGTTTTCGTTGATCTGCGGCGAGGTGAAGGTGTTGCCCCAATCGAGATCGAGGATCACATCCGGAGCTGCCGCCGTGACGCCGACTTCATTCTTGGCGCCCGTGAAGCTCAAGTGGAACTCCGACTGCGACGAGCGGTAGCCGAGGTCGGCATACATGCGCTTGATCTCGCTGTCGCCGAAGTCGCGGTAACCCGAGTCCTTGATGCCTTCAACGGCACCGAAGATGCCCCAGTTGCCTGCCTGTGCGCCGGCAGCGGCTGAACCCTGGATGCGGCCGTAGGAACCGGCGCGCGTATCAAACTCGGCGCCCTGGAAATTGAAGCCGTCACGCATGGTGATGCCGATGGCGCCGCCGATGGCGTTCAAACCGTAAACGGGGTTGGAGCCCAGCACCGTGATGCTGTCGACGGCGTTGGATGGGATGAAGTCCCAGTTGACGACATCGCCGAAGACCTCGTTGATGCGCGTGCCGTTCTGGTAGACGGCAATGCCCTGCGGGGCGCCGTTGATCGGGGACGATTCAAAGCCGCGGAACTGCACGCCGCCCTGGAAGGCGTTGCCCTGCGAGTCGTTCATGAACACGCCGGGGACGGTCGACTGCAACGCTTGCTGGATGCCGGTTTCGCGCGTGCGGTTGAAGTCTTCCGAGCTGGCGCGGCCAACTGACGTCGGAACCTTCTCGATCGGCAGGTCGCTGCCGGAGACCGGCGACATGTTCACGGTGCCACTGGTGATTGAACCGGTGCCGGGACGAACGGGCGCCGTAGCGGCGCTGGCCGGGGCGTCCACCGGCTCTTCAGCCGCAACCGGCGTCGGCTCGGCTATTGGCGGCGCAGACTTCTTGGCGACAGATTTTTTCTTTGCGGGGGCAGCCTTCTTGGCTGACTTCTGCTTCTGCTGGACCACATCCACTGCGGGGAGTTGGTCCGCAGCTGGCGGCGCCGGCTCTGCAGCTTTAGGTGCTGCGTCCTGAGCCATCGTCGGCAAAGCCAGAAACCCGAAAGCGCAGGTGGCAAGCGCAATACGCGATACGCACAACTTCATCACTATCCCCCGTGAACTGTTCAGTCTGCGGCTTAGCCGCAGTATTTTCAGGATCATCGCTTGCAGAACGATCCTCTTGACTTCGTAGGGGGCGACGAAGTTTTTCGTCAACGAGTGATTCGGTCAAGCTAAGGCGTAACGGTATAACTCCTGAGAAGAGTGTCAGAAACATCTCACAATATGAGGGTTTCCTAAGAAGCAGCTCGTCATGGCGTTCGAAAAGCGCGGCGCCCAGAGAGCTAGGTACAGGTTCCAGTAAACAAGCACTTGTGGCCCGAAGTGCCGCCAAATCAGCTTGTACCAGACACAAAAAACGGCCCCACCAAGGTCTTGGTGGGGCTGTCGCAAGAGTGAGAGTTTCCGAAGACCTGTCTCAGAAACGCACCTTCACGCCGCCGTAAGCCGTAACCGGCGGAGCCGGGACTTTGGTGCGCTGTGGACTATCGTCGAACAAGTCTGGGTCGTAGCTGAGGTTGGCGTACTCAGCGCCCTCGGCATTGTAATACGTGCCGAATAGGCCGTAGCGGGTATCGAACACGTTATCGACGAGGCCGTAAATCTGGATGTTGTCAGTCAGATCGTACGAGCTGTGCAGGTTGAACTTGGCGAAGCCCGGCAGCGTTTTGTTGTCTCCACCTTCGTCACCAAAGAAGCGCTGGTCGCTGGCCGCCACCATGTCGACACCGAACTTCCATTTGGACGTGATGCTGTAATCGAAGCCAGCCTTGAACTTGTGGCGGGGGATGCCTGGCAGGCGGTCACCTGGCCGGACGTTGACGCAGTTCTCGTCCGGGTCACCGATGCACGGCACGGCTTCCGGATTGTCAGGCGCAGAGATCTCCAAGGTTTCCTGGAAGGTGGCATCGGTGAAGGCGTAGCTTGCATACGTGAAGAGCGCACGGTTGCGGTATTGCAGAGCCGCTTCGACGCCCTGGCGCTCTGTTTCTCCGATGTTGTCGAAGAACCCGCGACCAGACTGCGGCGCCGCAATCGAAATGATGTCATCTTCATTGTTCGTGTGGAAGCCGGCCAATGACCAAGACAGAGCGTGTTCACGACCAAACGTCGCTACGTTTCCACGCAGGCCGATCTCGAACGTTCTGCTGACGACCTGCTCAAGCGGCGGATCTGCCACCAGCAAGCTCTCGATCAGGCACGGCGCTTCAGGATCCGCGCACGAAAGCTCGGCAGCAGTGGGGGCGCGGTTGGCTTCCGAATACCCGCCAAACGCCGTCAATCCCGGAGCGAGCTGGTATGTTAAGCCCGCGGTGGGATTGAAACGAATAAATGAGTGGGTTCCCGAAAGCTTGTCTTCTTCGCCATCCGGCACGAAGTTGTTGTCGAGTTCGAGACGGGCATAATTGTAACGGCCGCCAAGTGTCAGCGCCAGGCGGTCGGTGATGTCGGTGGTGTTCGTGAAGTACAGACCGAAATAGTCGCTTGTCGTGTCGATATCGCGACCGAAGAAGTCGTCACCGCCGAGGATAATTCCAGAGCCATTGACCACGAACTTGGGACCGAAGGTTCCGAATTCGCTTTGTGTCTGATAGTTGACTTGACCGTGGTCCCAGCTTGCCCCGACCAGGAACTGATTGCGGAAGCCGAACAGGTTTCCACGATCAACCGCTTGAACGCTGCCGCCAAAGCTCTCGTTGTCCTGATTGACCTTGTCGATCACGCCAAAGCGGTCAACGCCATTGTTGACGATTGGGTTTCCATCGGCGTCCTCAAGGGCTTCGCTTTCACCACCTTCCTCGACGCAAACGAAGCCAACCGGGTCGGGGCAATCGGCGTCGACGTCATCTGAAACATCCAGAATATTGCCGTCGATCTTATCCTGCTTGAAGCGGCGGTAGTACATCTGGCCAGCCAAACGCAGACGCTCGGTCGCCTTTACGACGCCGCTCAACTGCACCATCGCCATTTCGTTTTCGTTGATCTGCGGCGAGGTGAAGGTGTTCGACCAGTCGAGGTCAAGGATTTCGTAAGGTGCCGCTGCCGTGACGCCAACGTCATTCTTCGCGCCCGTAAAGCTCAGGTGGAATTCAGACCGCTGCGACCGGTAGCCGAGGTCAGCGTACATGCGCTTGACTTCGCTATCGGAGAAATCACGGAAGCCGTCGTCCTTGATGCCCTCAATGGCACCGAAGATGCCCCAGTTGCCGGACTGTGCACCAGCGGCAGCGGAGCCCTGGATGCGGCCGTAGGAACCGAAGCGCGTGTCGAACTCTGCGCCTTGGAAGTTGAAGCCGTCGCGCATCGTGATGCCGATCGCGCCGCCGACGGCGTTGAGACCATAGACGGGGTTGGCGCCGAGCACCGTGATGCTGTCCACGGCATTCGAGGGAATGAAATCCCAGTTCACGACATCGCCGAAGACCTCGTTGATGCGGGTGCCGTTCTGATAGACGGCGATGCCCTGCGGGGCGCCGTTGATGGGCGAGGATTCGAAGCCGCGGTACTGCACGCCGCCCTGAAAGACGTTACCTTGCGTGTCATTCATGAAGACGCCCGGGACGGTCGACTGCAGTGCCTGCGGGATTCCGGTTTCGCGCGTACGATTGAAATCTTCCGAGCTGGCACGTCCGACGCTGGTCGGCACCTTCTCGATCGGCAAGTCACTGCCGGCGACGGGCGACATGTTGACGGTGCCGCTCGTCATCGTGCCGGTGCCGGGGCGAACCGGTGTCGCCGCTTCCGCGGCAGGCGCATCTACCGGCTCTTCTGCGGCAACGGGCGCCGGCTCGGTTGGTGGCGGAGCTTTCGGAGCAGACTTCTTGGCGACGGCCTTTTTCTTGGCCGGGGCCTTCGTTGCAGCCTTTTCCTTTGGCTGGACGACGTCGACGGGCGGCAGAACATCCTGCCCTGCTGCGGGAGGCGCCGGCTGAGCTGCGGCAGGAGGAGCCGATTGGGCCGCAGCTGGCGGCGTTTCCTTGGGAGCGGGCGCGGCGTCCTGCGCCATCGCCGTCGAAGAGAGAAGTGCTAATGCGCAAGTTGCAAGCGCAATGTGCGATGCGTAAATCGTCATCCAAAACCCCCGGTGCGCTCCCGGGCTCAGTCTCCGAGCCACGGAAATCAGTTGGGACCACCGCTTGCAAAAGTGGTCCATGAACAACCGGTAAGGTGATTCGTGAGGAGACGCATAGATCTGCGCTTCATCGTGCAACTGCACTAACGAGCCATGTGTTAGAAAGACCTCATATTATGAGATAACTCTCACGCGATCCGGCACTTGCGACCTGGTATCGCTAAAACTTGGGTCCCGATCGTCTTTTCCGTGCGACGGCCTAGACCAGGATCGCGATGCTCCGGCTCGGCAGATTCGAAATTTTTTGCAATCATTCGGCCTACCCTGATCGAAAATTGTCTGCGGCTCGCACCCTGGCCAACGGCTCTGCTGGAAACTCAGACGTCCACGATGCCGCGTCGCGCCACCATCCCCGCCTCCTATAATTCGTTTGCCAGCGCTGATCCCCGACAGTACGCCGGGGCTGCTTCAAAATATTAGGATCGATAAGAATGCGGACCGCCTTGGATCTCCTGGAGGCCATCGGGAACACGCCCCTCATTCGCTTGAAACGGGCGTCCGAGGAAACGGGATGCGAAATCCTTGGCAAGGCCGAATTCGCTAATCCGGGCCAATCAGTGAAGGATCGGGCGGCGCTCTACCTTATTCGCGATGCGCTCGCGAAGGGAGCCCTCAAGCGCGGCGGTACCGTGGTTGAGGGAACCGCCGGCAACACCGGCATTGGCCTCACCGTGGTTGGAAACGTCCTTGGCCTCAAGACGATCATCGTCATGCCCGACACCCAATCCGAAGAGAAAAAAGCCGCGATTCGCCTTCTCGGCGCCACCCTGGTCGAAGTGCCGGCCGTACCATTCGCCAATCCCAACAACTACGTGCACTATTCCAGGCGATTGGCCGAGACGCTGGCGGCAGCGAGTGCAGACGGAGCATTCTGGGCCAACCAGTTCGACAACGTGGCCAATCGCGATGGTCACGCCGGCACGACCGCTCCGGAAATCTGGAACCAGCTCGACGGCAAGATCGATGGCTTCGTGGCCTCGGTCGGCACCGGCGGCACCTTGGCAGGGATTGCTGCCGGATTGCGCGACAATAGCACGACCGTCAAGATAGCACTCGCCGACCCGTACGGGGCCAACCTGTTCAGCTACTACACCACCGGGCAGCTCCGCACGGAAGGCTCGTCGATCACCGAAGGCATCGGTCAGAGCCGCATCACCGAAAACCTCAAGGGCTTCACGCCGGACTTCAGCTATCGCATCGCCGACGAGACGGCCGTATCGATCGTCCACCGCCTCGTTGTCGAAGAGGGCCTGTGCGTCGGCTCGTCGAGCGGCATCAACATCGCTGGCGCGATTGCCCTTGCGAAAGATCTCGGGCCCGGCAAAACCATCGTCACCGTGCTGTGCGATCACGGCACGCGTTACGCATCCAAGCTGTTTAACCCGGCCTTCCTACGGTCCAGGCATCTGCCCGTTCCTGGATGGCTCGCTGACACTACGGCGCCGCCGCCGAATGTGTTCGTTACATAGCAGCGGTGCGCAGTCCGGACGGCGCGGTCAGATCGCGTAGAGCTCCGGATCGATCTCCCGGCCGGAATTCGGCAATCCCGGCATTGTCGCCTCGTAGTGGTTCACCACCTCGGCCAGCGCCGCGGCCACATCCTGCGCCGCTGACACCTGGGCACTATAGTCCTGCTGGCGATTGGGGCTGCTGCAATACATGTAGGTAACGGCTTCGCGCTCCAGTTCGGCGCAAAGGTCTTCGCAATCCGACGCGAGCGAGAAATCGATGACGACTGCATCCGGTTTGGCCTGATGCAAGGCAACGGCGGCTTCCGCCTTGGACGTCACGCAGACTGCGGCACCATCTTTCTCAAGGGCTTTGCGCAACCGGAATGTCGAAATCGAGCGCCCTTCGACGATAACGATCGTTCGATGATCAAGAGAGTGGTTCATCGGGCGTCCTCCTAACGTTGGCCTAAGCTGGGTTGGAGAGGCGTGGTAACCGTACGCGCGTCGACGATCAAATCTCGGCCTGATGCGACAAAGTTGCAATGCGTAATATTTCATAAGCTTTGCAGCATGGGTCATAACAACCCGCAGCAAATGTCGTGCTGCATGCACGCCGCCGTGCAAGGCATTGGAATGGCTCATCACCATTTTGAAGCGCGAAGCACGTTGAGCATCGCCCTTCGGCACCGCAAAAAATGTGCTGCAATGCGCTGTGGGGCAACGGGGGAGGCTGGCAGCAAGCCCCGCCCCCCATCCAGCGCCTACACTACGGCTGCGGCCCGCTTGATCGAAACCGGAACGGACTTGTACGACGGCGTGCCGCTGCGCCGATCGTAGTGGTCGATGGCGATCAGCCCGTTCGCCTCTGGATAATACGTTGCGACAGAACCTGCCGCGATGTCGAAGGCAACCGCCGTCAAGCCGCGCATGGCGCGTACCTCTTCGTCTCCGGCGCATAACGTCTCGATGTCGACGACGTCGCCGTGCGCCAGCCCGCGCGCGTCCAAGTCCGCAGCGTTCATGAAGACGATGTCACGCCGGCCGCTGATCCCGCGATAGCGATCATCCAGGCTGTAGATGGTGGTGTTGTACTGATCGTGGCTGCGCAACGTCGCCAGGATAAGCGCCCCTGGCTGATCGCAACGCGGGTCTTCCTCCAGCCCCTCCGCAATGAGAAACATGGCTTTGCCCGTGCTTGTCTTCCAGACGCGCTGCGACGCCGGCACCGGAAGGCGAAAACCGCCTGGCTTCGAGACGCGTTTATTGTAGTCGACGAAATCCGGAAAAACGTCTTCGATCTTGTCGCGAATGCGGCTGTAGTCGGCGACGAGTTCGGCCCACGGCACCTTCGTATTGGGCAGCGTTGCCAACGCCAGCCCGGCGACGATCGCCGGCTCCGACCTGATGTCCTCCGACGCCGGCTTGAGCGCACCGGCCGAGGCGTGGACCATCGCCATGGAATCCTCGACCGTCACGCTCTGCCGGCCGGTTTCCTGAATGTCGAGTTCCGTCCGCCCCAGACACGGCAGGATGATGCTCTGCTTTGCGAGCAGCAGATGCGAGCGATTGGGCTTCGTCGCGATGTGGACCGCCAGATCCAGCTTCCGCAGGGCGGCGAACGTCGCGTCCGGGTCCGACATCGCGACGGCGAGGTTTCCGCCGAGGCAGATAAGGGCCTTCGATTTGCCCTCCTGGATGGCCGCGATGGCCTCGACGGCGTTGTGTCCCTTCTCGCGCGGCGCCGTGATGCCGAATGTGCGCTCGAGGTTATCCAACAATTCCTTGGACGGGATCTCGGTGATACCGACAGTGCGATCGCCCTGTACATTCGAATGTCCGCGCAGCGGACAGATGCCTGCACCTTCCTTGCCCAGATTGCCGCGCAGCAGAAGCAGGTTGGCGATCTGGTGTACGTTGGACGTGCCATGCCGGTGCTGAGTAACGCCCATGCCGTAGCAGATGATGACACGCTCAGCTTCCGCATAGACATCGGCGGCAGCTTCTATGTCGGCGCGCGACAACGCGGATGTCCGTTCGATCTGCGTCCAGTCGGCGGCATCGACGTCGGCCACAAGGGCTTCGAAGCCAAGCGTGTGTTCGGCGATGAAGTCGCGATCGAGGACGCCCCGGCCGCCGGCTGCGACCAGTTCGCGATCCTTGTCGATCAGCGCCTTCATCATTCCCTTCAGAACCGCGACGTCGCCGCCAATGCCGACCTGATAGTATGATGACGCGATTGGCGTGGACCCAAGCGTGACCATTTCGAACGGATTCTGAGGCGCCGCAAAACGTTCAAGGCCACGCTCTCGCAGTGGATTAAACACGACAATCTTGCAGCCGCGCTTCGAAGCCTCACGCAACGTACCCAGCATCCGTGGATGATTGGTGCCAGGGTTGTGGCCGATGCAGAAGATCGCATCGGCATGATCGAAGTCTTCCAGCGTGACCGTGCCCTTGCCGACACCGATGGAATCCGGAAGGCCGACGCTCGTCGCCTCGTGGCACATGTTCGAGCAGTCTGGGAAGTTGTTGGTGCCGAACTCGCGCGCATAAAGCTGATAGAGAAACGCCGCCTCGTTGGAGGCGCGGCCCGACGTATAGAACTCCGCCATGTTGGGATCGGGCAGTGCCTGCAAAACGGCGCCAATCCGCGCGAAGGCATCCTCCCAAGCAATCGGCTGGTACGTATCTGTTGCCGCGTCATAGGCCATCGGATGCGTCAGGCGCCCCTCGCCTTCCAGGGCGAAGTCGGACCAGTCCCACAACTCCGATACCGTGTGCTCGGCAAAAAATTCAGGAGGCGCCCGCTTGCTGGTGGCTTCCCAGGCGACGGCCTTGGCGCCGTTCTCGCAGAACTCGAATGATGATGTGTGCTTAGGGTCTGGCCAGGCACAACCGGGGCAATCAAATCCAGCAGGCTGATTCATCGTCAGCAACCCGCGGACTTCTCGCGGTACCGCCATTTCACCGCTTAACGCTTTGGCGACGGCCTTCAACGCGCCCCAGCCGCCGGCTGGCCCCGTGTAATTTTCCACGCCTGCAACGGCGGCTTTTCGTTTGGAGCCTCCGCGGCGCTGCCCCTTAACGGGCTGACCTGGGGCAGGCTGGCCCTCGGTAGGCTGGTTCGCCATCTTGGGCTTTTTATCGAACGTCTCGGCAGGCGCAGGCCCGTCGACCTTTCGCTCCGGCAGTTGCTTTTCGCTATCCAGACCGGTGACCCTATGAGGATTTTTCACCACCGCTTGCCAGCTCCTTTGTCTGAGATCGAAATGCCGTAACCGAATAAACTGCTGACGCAGAGAAGTTCCTGTTCGAAGCAACCTGTCCGATCTTACGATCGTCTGCGGTCAAATCAAACGCGCCTCCTGATAGACGAGCAAACCCGCGAAGCCCACCAGAACTAAATCATTAAACCCATTCGTATTGATGCACTGCACCAGTATTTTTGCGCTGCATCACTATGCCCAAAACTTACGCTTTTCTGCCGTGAATTGCCGGTTCAGTGCACAAACAGCTTTCCTGGGAAGTAAGTTTATTGACGTCCTGTTCGTGATACGCTTAGCTCTGCAAGCGGCGCGTGTGAGCATCGGCCGCGCTGCGCCGGGAAATAGACAGTCCTCCCAATAAACGCGCCCCGGCGGCCTGAAGTGAATCGAAACCGATTATCGGGGGTGCTGGGATGAGTGTTGCTCAGGGTACGATCAACGAAATAGATAGTTCTTCGACATTACATCGCGCCATTGATTGGCGAGGAGCGTTTTGGGTCGCAAGCGGCGTCCCGCCTCTTGTGCTCTTCTCGATAGGCGGCATTGCCGGAACCAGCGGCAAGGTCGCCTTTCTTGTATGGGCTGTCTCGATGTTCATGGGCATCATTCAGTCATTCACCTACGCCGAAATCGCAGGTCTTTTTCCGGGTAAGTCCGGCGGCGCTTCGGTCTATGGCGCTGCGGCCTGGGTCCGCTATTCGAAGGTCATCGCTCCTCTATCCGTGTGGTGTAACTGGGTCGCGTGGACGCCGGTTCTTTCCCTCGGAACGTCCATCGCGGCCGCCTATATCCTCAACGCCTTGGCCCCAATCCCAGGCGCGGATGCACCCGCTGTCGTGGAATGGATAAAAGCCAACGCTGGCTCGATCACCGCCGATAGCCCGCGTGTCGTCGAATGGCTGGCTGCCAACGCTGGCAAGACCGCCAATGACGCGATTGCCGCCCTTCTCTCCGCCGACGGCATCTCGGCCATGACCCCGGCGATCCGCTCCTGGACACTATTCTCTCACTCGCTTGGGCCTGTCAGCTTCTCGCTCAACGCCGTCTTCTTTATTGGCGTCTTGCTGATGCTGATGACGTTCGCGATCCAACATCGCGGCATTCTCGGCACCGCCAACGTCCAGAAGGTTGTTGGCTTGCTCGTGATCATCCCGATGTTGATCGTCGGCGTCGTTCCGATCATCACCGGCCAGATCAACTGGGACAACTACACGCCTCTGGCTCCGCTCAAGGCAGCCTACGCACCCGAGATGGGTGCTTGGGACATCGGCGGCTGGACGCTGGTGCTCGGCGGCATGTTCATCGCCGCCTGGTCGACCTACGGCTTCGAGACCGCCGTCTGCTACACGCGCGAGTTCAAGAACCCGAAGACCGACACCTTCAAGGCGATCTTCTACTCCGGCATGCTGTGCCTGCTGGTGTACATCCTGGTGCCGTTCTCGTTCCAGGGCGTCCTGGGCCTCGAAGGCATGCTGGCGACCCCGATCGTCGACGGCTCCGGCGTTGCCGAGGCCATGGGCAACATGGTCGGCGGCGGTGGCTTCGTCACCTCCATCTTCGTCATGCTGATGATCCTTGCGTTGATCCTCGCCATCATGACGGCAATGGCTGGTACGTCACGCACACTGTATCAGGGCTCGGTCGACGGCTGGCTGCCGAAGTACCTCAGCCACGTCAACGAACATGGCGCGCCGACCCGCGCCATGTGGACGGATCTGGTGTTCAACCTGTTCCTGCTCGCCATCGCTGCAGCTGATGCGACCAGCTACTTCTTCATCCTCGCGGTGTCGAACTGCTGCTACATCATCTTCAACTTCCTCAATCTCAACTCCGGCTGGATCCACCGCATCGATAACGGCCACGTGGAGCGGCCGTATAAGGCGCCGACGATCCTTCTGGTGCTGGGCACGATCTTTGCCTTCGTCAACGCCATGTTCATGGGCGCCGGCGCGAAGGTTTGGAACCCGATGGCGCTCTGGGCTGGCTTGATCGCCGCATCGCTGATCGTCCCGGTGTTCTTCTTCCGGCACTATATACAGGACAAGGGGAAGTTCCCCGAGCATATGCTGGCAGACCTCAACGTCACGATGGCTGATCTGCAGGTGCGCAAGGCCGGCATATTGCCGTACGTCGCGCTGGTCGCAGGCCTCATCGTCGTGCTGGTATCGAACTGGTTCTTCCAGCTTCCGGCCTAAAGTCACCGGTGGCGGGATCATTCGGTCCCGCCACCGCGTCTTGTTGTCAATCTCGAGCGGCCCACCTTGAGGAGACGATGACCGAACCGATGTTAAGCCGGCCCCGCTATCCGGGATTGTCCGCCGACCCCCACGCGAAGCTCAATCTTATTGTGTGCGAGGGAGAAGGCGCCGGCGCTGTGCTCGATCTCGCAGCAAAAGCTCCGGATGGCTTCTTCTCGCGTGCAGCCATCTTATTCTGTGCCACCGGGGCGTCGGGCAGCACCTACCAGACAAAGCTCGAAAGCTTGCAGCCCGCCAACTTCTGGGTTCTGCCCAGCATCGCGACGGCCATGTTCCGGCTGAAGGGCGTTCTGGCGACGGCCACCATGGGCACCCGCCTCTACGCCGCCGGCACCGAACCCTTCATCGGCTCGGTTCTGCAGGAAGCCCTCGCCGTCGGCATCGACTTCAAGTCGGTGTTCACCGAACATCGCGGCTCGGCCAAGCGCCGCATTCAGTGCGTGCATTGCAAAGGCCTCACCGAAGACGTCACGGCGAGCCCATTCACCTGTGCCCATTGCGGTCTGACGTTATTCGTACGCGATCACTATTCGCGCCGCCTCGGCGCCTTCCAGGGTGTCTGCGTCGATGCCGAAGTTCCCGGCGAAGTTCCTCCGGTCGAAGAGCTGTACCCATGAGCGCACCAGCCGAAATCCGCGTTCGCGTGACAGAGGCAGAAGCGGTAACGCCCGCCATCAAGCGGCTGAAGCTCGTCCCCGTCACGTCAAACGCGCTTCCCGATTTCTCCGGCGGCGCCCACACTGTCGTGCACTACACCGATGGCCCGCGTCATGTGCGCAATCCCTATTCCCTGATGGGTTCGCCGTTCGATTCCTCGGCCTATCAGATCAGCGTGCTGCGCGTGCCGGACTCGCGCGGCGGCTCGGCGTTGATCCACGACAGCGTCAACGAAGGTACCGAGATCACCATCACGTCGCCGATCAACTTGTTCCCGATCGACCGCCGTGCACGCCGCCACATCCTGATCGCCGGCGGCATCGGCATCACGCCGTTCATGGCGATGACCGCACAGCTCGATCGCGAGGGCGCCGACTTCCAGCTCCACTACGCCATGCGCTGCCGCGATACCGGCGCCTACTGGAAAGTGCTGCAGGGCCTCTACGGCCACCGCGTCCACACCTATTTCGACGACAGCAATCAGACGCTGCCGCTGACGCGGTTGCTCGACGGCCAGCCGCTTGGCACGCATCTGTACGTTTGCGGTCCAGCCGGCATGATCGACTGGGTTCTGAAGACCGCAAGACACGCCGGCTGGCCAGACGAGAACGTACACTACGAGCGCTTTGCCGCGCCGCCGCCGGGCAACACTTTCGCCGTCGAACTCGCCAAGTCGAAGCGCACGATCGAAGTCGGCCCGCGCGAAAGCGTTCTGGAAGCCATCGAGGCCGCCGGCATCGAGCCGCAGTTCCTCTGCCGCGGCGGTGCCTGCGGCCAGTGCGAAACGGCGGTCGTCTGCGCGGACGGCACGCTCCAGCACAACGATCACTACCTGTCCGACGACGAAAAAGCGTCCGGCAAGAAGATGATGATTTGCGTCTCGCGCTTCGAAGGCGCGCGGCTCGTGCTCGATCTCTAGAGAAGGGAGGCCTAGCCATGGGCTTGATGTTTAAAGACGAGACCTATCGCGGCGACTTCACGTTCTACAACAGCCCGGAAGCGATCCGCCATTTCCCGTTCCCATTCCACGAAGACAAATACATGTACGCGGTCAACATCGAGCCGCACGCTCCCGGACCGAAAGGCTCGGCCTACGAGTTCCCGATCGATGTCGACGAACACTACGTCGCCGACATGAAGGACCGCGCCATCGTCCTGGCCGAAGATCCGCTGCGCTGCCAGTCCTTGCCGCACATGATCACCGCTGAGTGGGACTTGGTCGAACTGCTCATGACGTCCATGTCGGAAGCCTATCCCGAGCACTTCACGCTGACGCGCAACGGTGACGCGTGGCACTGGATCAATCGTCCGCTCGGCATCGACGATGAGTTCACGTTCGGCGACACGTCCACGCTGCGCTATCCACCGATGGAATACATCACCCGCCAATGCCAGGGCGATTTCTGCCTGCTGGACCAGCGCGACGGCGATCTCTGGATGGATAGCGGCATGGTCACGTCGCAGGCCGACTGGTCTTTAGATTTCGACATCGGCATGAGCTTCAAGGAATGGCACGCGCCGGTGCCGCTGGCGCACGAGGTCGGCATCTTCGATCGCGCGTTGAAGTTCCTGCTCGCCATGCAGATCGGCCGCCCGGTGCGCCGCCTCAACTGGACAATGACGATCAACCCGCGGCTCGACACGTCGCCGGAGAACTATCACAAGTGGGGAACCGACCGCACCACGGTCACGCCGGAGAACGTCGGCGACAAGGTCCATTTGCGCGTCGAGCTGCAGGCCCTGTGGCGTTTGCCGCGCTCCAACGCCATCGTGTTCTCGATCCGCGGCTATCTCATCAAGATGCGCGAAGTGGCCACCATCCCGAAGTGGAGCCGCCGCCTGCATCGCGTATTGAAGACACTGCCGCCTGAACTGGCCGCCTACAAAGGTCTGACCCGTTATCAGCAGATGACCATCGACTGGCTCGCCAAGCACGACGACGGCGCCCCGACAACTCCTGGGGTCTGGCCCGAGTAATAGCGCGAGGGCTCGTACCACTTTCGATCGCCAACACAATCCGTGAGAGCCGATCACAGCGCCGCATGCGCGCTTTCGCGGCAAAGCCGATACGAAGACGTTGAACAATCACTGGGAGAGACGACAAATGGTTATGTCATGGCGTTATTCGGTCATCGCCGACCGGCACAAGGCGCTCGGTTCTAAGCTCGAAGACTGGAACGGGATGGGCACGGCCTGGACCTATGACAAGGACATGGCCGACGAGCACGAGGCAATCCGCACGAAAGCGGGCCTCATGGACGTATCGGGCTTGAAGAAGGTTCACGTCGTCGGCCCGCACGCGCATCACCTGTTACAGTACGCTACCACGCGCGACGTCACCAAGATCTATCCCGGCAAGTCGGCATACGCCTGCATGCTAAACCCGCAAGGCAAGTTCGCCGACGACTGCATTCTCTATCGTACCGGACCAAACTCCTGGATGGTCGTTCACGGCTCCGGCGCCGGCCACGAACAGCTGCAGCTGCAGGCCGAAGGCAAGCAGGTGGCTTTGCTGTTTGACGACGACCTGCACGACTTGTCGCTCCAGGGCCCGGCTGCCGTCGACTTCCTCGACAAGCATGTGCCCGGCATTCGCCAGCTTCCCTACTTCCACCATATGCAGACGAAGCTGTTCGGCTTTCCCGTCATGATCTCGCGCACCGGCTACACCGGCGAGCGCGGTTACGAAATTTTCTGTAAGGCCGAGAACGCGCTGGCGATCTGGGACACCATCGTCGGCGAAGGCAAGGCGATGGGCATCATCCCATGCTCCTTCACCGTGCTCGACTGGTTGCGCGTCGAAAGCTCGCTGATGTTCTTCCCCTACGACAACTCCGAAATGTACCCCTACGACAACGAGGGCCCCGGCGACACGCTGTGGGAACTTGGTCTCGACTTCACCGTCTCACCCGGCAAGACCGGCTTCCGCGGCGCCGAAGAGCACTACCGCCTGAAGGGCAAGGAACGCTTCAAGATCTACGGCCTGGAGACCGAGGGCAAGACGCCGCCGGACGCCGCCGCCGAGGTCTTCATGGGCGGCCAAAAGGTCGGCATCGTCACGTGCTCGATGCACTCACGACTGGTCGGCAAGACGATGGCCATCGTCCGCCTCGATCCGAAGGCAGCGGTGCCGGGCACGAAGCTCGAAGTCCGCAGCCCATCTGGAACCGTGGCCGCCACGGCCCAGCCCTTGCCCTTCGATGACCCGCAGAAGAAGAAGCGCACCGCCGTTGGCTGATCGCGCATGACTGGCAATGCAAACGGCAGCGGGCACACCCGCTGCCGTTTGCATTTGGCCAGTGAGAACCTAAGCGCACGGCCGCAAAATGCCGGCAGCGGCGGTTACCTGCCCGGTCGTTAAGCTTAAGTTTCAGCCAATGTGAGTTGCACAGCCGCCCCAACCGCGCATGGCAACCGGCGAGCTGTGACATCTGGATACATCGCCGAGCTGGAGGAATCCGTGATGCGACTGTAGAACCATGCGACCCAGCCGGCGCGGTTTAGCTGGGTCCGGCGGCAGTCTGCACTTTGCCCGGCCGGCACATTTTCAAATGGAGAGAATACGCATGTCGACTATTTATCCCGTCATTCTCTCGGGCGGTTCAGGGACGCGCCTTTGGCCACTTTCCCGCGAGATGTACCCCAAGCAGTTCATTCAATTTTTCAAAGGCGACGACACGACATTGCTCGGCGCGGCACTGCACAGACTGCCGGCGGCCGACGGTTTCTCCGAGCCGATCCTGATGTGCAACAACGATCACCGCTTCCTCATCCGCAAGGAGGCCGAAGAGGCCGGCATCACGCCGCGCGCCATTGTGTTGGAGCCGTCTCCGCGCAACACCGCACCAGCGATCGCTATCGCCGCGTTGTGGACGTCGCGCATCGACAAGAACGCAATCATTGCCGTGATGCCGTCGGATCACGTCATCAAGGATCAGGCCGCGTTTGCCCAGGGCGTCAAGGCTGCCGCCGCCATTGCAGCCCAGCGCAAGCTCGTCCTGTTCGGCATTACACCGACTGGCCCCCACACCGGTTACGGCTACATCCGCCGTGGCGCGAAACTGCCGGGCTCAGTCGAAGCCTACGATGTCGCCTCGTTCTTCGAAAAACCCGACGCGGCACGCGCTGCAGCCTACATTGCCGACGGGCAGCATTTTTGGAACAGCGGCATCTTCGTGCTGCACGCCGCCACGTTTCTGGAAGAGCTGGGCCGCCTGGAACCACAGGTGCTCGAAGCCGCCGAACAGGCGCTCGACGACGCCGCAAAAGATCTCGAGTTCTTGCGATTGGATGCGAAAGCCTACCTCGCCTCTCCATCGATCTCCGTCGACCATGCCGTGATGGAGCGCACGTCCCGTGCAGCCATGCTGCCATTGTCCGTCGGCTGGAGTGATGCGGGCTCTTGGTCGTCTTTGTGGGAGATGTCGCCACACGACAAGGACGACAACGCCGTACAGGGCGATGCGATCCTGCAAGACAGCAGTGGATGCTACGTCCATGCCAGCAAGAGCCTGGTGTCCACGATCGGCGTCAAGGATCTCGTCATCGTCGAAACGCCGGACGCCGTGCTTGTGGCCGACAAGAGCCGGGCCCAGGACGTTTCGAAAATGGTTGCTGAGCTAAAGCGCACGAACCGCTCGCAGCACGCCCAGCATTTGCGCAACGCCCGTCCGTGGGGTTTCTTCGAAACGCTCAACGTCGGCCCACGCTTCCAGGTGAAGCTGCTGCACGTCAAGCCGGGCGGACGCCTGTCGACGCAGATGCATCATCACCGCTCGGAGCATTGGGTCGTTGTCCAAGGCACGGCCTTGGTCGTGATCGACGGCGTAGAGCAGCTGGTGCGCGAAAACGAGAGCGTATTCATCACGGCCACGCAGTGGCACCGCCTGGAAAACCCCGGCAAGGTCCCGCTCGAGCTCATCGAGGTGCAACTCGGTACATATCTTGGCGAAGACGACATCATCCGGTCCGACGACGTCTATCATCGCGCAGCCGAAGAAACACGCTGACGTGCCGGAAGCCGGCCGCAAGCTGTCAGCGCACTTTTCGCTCCCGAAAGAAAAGCGGACGCGCAAAAATTTTGGGCATACTCTGCAGAAAGATCGTTTTTCGCCGGCGAAGCGACCCTCCTCATAATTTCTTCTCAGTAATTATTGTTGCCTAGTAGTTGACCCGCCTGACCACGGGGTATAGTGTCCTTAAGATCGCAAGCTCTTTGAGGATCCTCGCATGTGCGGCATTGTCGGGTTGTTTCTGAAAGACAAGTCCCTTGAGCCGCAGCTGGGCGCGTTGACGGCCGAAATGCTCGGCACGATGTGCGATCGCGGGCCCGACAGCGCGGGCTTCGCCATCTACGGCAGCCCCACCAACGGCCAGGCCAAGCTGACGTTGCAGTCGCCC
>JAURWC010000090.1 GCA_030655135.1 Hyphomicrobiaceae bacterium
TCAAGCGTACCCTTCCGTCCTTCGTCGAACATGTAACGTGCAGCAGCACTCGTATAGAGGCGCAGAGCCTGCTCGCGGCTGATGGCTTCGGACGCGCCGTAAACCTTGCCGTTGATATCCTTTCTCGTCACCATGACGTACATGTTGAGGAGCGGATTGATGGGGTTGACCGGAAAATCGGTTCCGGCTCCGAGGCTGTCGATGCCCATCTTCTCGATTAACGTCCTGGTGGGCACGGCGCGGTCTGCAACCGCTCGCCCGAGGAAGCGCTCTACTGTCGCGGCCTTGTCCCACATGAACGCGTTCTGAAAATCGACGCGGACTCCCAGCCTGTGCGCGCGCTCCATCTGCTCGGGCCTGATCAGGCTTGCGTGGATGAGGATGAAGCGCCGGTCGCGGATCGATTTCTCCTTGTCAGCAGCCTCGAAGGCGTCGAGCACATGATCGATACCGAGGTCTCCCACGGCGTGCACGCCAACGCGCCAATTGTATCGGTTGCAGATCGACACCAGTTGCTTCAACCGCTCGGACGTCTGCTGCGCAATGCCACGGTAGCTGTCGTGCGAGTCGGGATAAACGTCGCGCATCAGCGCCGTCTTCAGCGTCATGCCGCCGTCGTAGAAGATCTTGATGCCGGCAAACTTCAGCCAGTCGTCACCAAATCCGGACGACGCGCCGTTGCCGGATATCACCGCTTCCCACGCAGACATGTCCGCCGTCGGCTCCGGCCGGAACATCAGACCCGCGCGTAGCGTGGCTTCACCGGAGACAGCAATCTTCTGAAGCGTCCGAATATCCCGGGCGTCCGTCGCCCCCTCGACCACGCTCGTAATCCCGACGCTGTTCAGGACGCGCTGAGCGATCTTGAACTGCCGGACCTCGTCTTCCTCACTCCACGGCGGCACGGCCTTCTCGACCTGCTCGATCGCAGTCTCGACAAGAAGGCCGGTCAACTCCCCCGATGCGTCCTTTTCGAAAGATCCGCCGCTTGGGTCCGGCGTACGCTTGTCGACTCCCGCCATCTGCAGCGCCAGACCGTTCGCCATCGAAAAGTGACCAACGGTCCGCAGGTAGACGGGATTGTTCGGCGCGACGCCATCGATTTCCTGTCTGGTGAGATAGCGCTTCTCGGCGAGCTGCGACGGCGGATGCCATCCGCTGCCCACGATCCTTTCACCCGGTTTCTTCTTGGCAGCGAATGCCTTGATCGCATCGAGAGCCTCGACGACCGTCTTCGCCCTGTTCATGATCACGACGTAATCCGAAAGACCAGCGGCCTTGAAATGCGCGTGGGTTTCGATCAGCCCGGGAACGACGGTCTTGCCGGCCAGGTCCAGCACATGTGTCCGCGGGGTGATGATGGATTTGATCGACGCGTTGCTTCCGGTTGCCAGTATCTTGCCGTCCAGAACGGCCAGCGCTTCCACTACGGATGACTGACCATCCATGGTCAAGATTTTTCCGTTGATCAGAACCAGCTCGGGCGAACGCGAGTCCGGCTGCTGCGCGTACGCTGGGCTGGCAAGACACAGGCCAATTCCCAGAAGCACCAGAGGGTTTGCGTTCCTTGTCATGAAAATTCCTCCGCCTCGCGTTGTCAGATGACGAACAATAGTTTGAAGGATGCAGAATGCACCTGGTTTTAGTTACCTTGCCGTCTGTCCGTTCAAAGCGTTCTTCCCTTGGCCGGCGAGCGGCCGTCATCTTGCATTGCACCCTTCAACCGTGAGCTTCGCAAGCGCCCCTCGCAACCGGAGCCGGATCGGACTAGCCTTGACTCGGCTTGGCCGGATCAACCGGCCGGCACATAATCTGGGAGGATGGGATGACACGCGAAGTGCAGCGCGCTCCGGCATCAATGATGTCTAGACGAACGCTCGTCCAGGGCCTGGCGATATCGGCCGGTGCCGCCGTGGTCGGAACCGGCGGCGCGCTGGCGCAGCAGGCCGGCGAACTGGGGCCACCGTCGACGATCACCACCCCACCGCGCGATTTCAGCCCGCGCGGCGCCCCGACCACGTATTTCTGGGATCCCGATATCCTCGCGGTCGATCCGTCGTTCAACAGCCTCGCCCAGCCCAACACTGCCATCAAGCGCCTCCATACCGGGCTGCTGTGGGCCGAAGGCCCGGCGTGGAGCGCGCAGGGCCGCTATCTCTTGTGGAGCGACATTCCCAACAACAGGCAGATGAGGTGGTCGGAGGACGACGGTCACGTCAGCGTCTTCCGCGCACCGTCCAACAACTCCAATGGCAACTCGTTCGATTTTCAGGGCCGCCAATTGTCCTGCGAGCATCTCACCCGCCGGGTGGTGCGCTACGAGCATGACGGCACTGCAACCGTGCTCGCCGACAATTTCGGCGGCAAGAAGCTGAACTCGCCCAATGACGTCGTCGCGCATCCGGATGGCAGCTACTGGTTCACCGACCCGCCCTATGGCGGCCAGCTCTATGAGGGCGAGCCGGACGTTGCGGGCGGCCCCAGCAATGCGGCCGGCAAGCTCAATCCACGGATCGGTCAGCCCGCCGGCTTCGTGCCGGGCCGGCGCGAGCTGCCGACCAATTGCTACCGCATTGATCCCGGCGGCCGCGTCGACCTCGTGGTGAGCGAGGACCAGGTTCCGGATCCCAACGGCCTCTGCTTCTCGCCCGACTACAAGAAGCTGTACGTCGCCAGCACCGGCAAAGGGCCCGGCGACACCGGGCCCGGCGGCAAGGGCGATGTGTCGGTGTTCGATGTCGGCACCGACAACAAGCTCACCAATCAGAAACTGTTCAGCGACTTCATGGTCGACGGCGTCAAGTGCGGACCGGACGGCATTCGCTGCGATGTCCAGGGCAATGTCTGGGCGTCGAGCAATGCCCGCCGCCGCGTCGGCTATAGCGGCGTGACGGTGTGGAATCCGGACGGCAAGCTGATCGGCCGGATCCGCCTGCCCGAGGTGTGCGGCAACATCTGCTTCGGCGGCGCCAAGCGCAACCGCCTGTTCATGGCCGCGAGCCAGTCGATCTACGCCGTGTACACTGCTACGCAAGGGGCAGGACCGGGCTGACCCGTTCGATACGAAAGGCAGCGCCGGCGTGACCCGCCGGCGCCCGCCATTCAGAGCGTCTTTCCGCAGGTGACTTGCCCTGCCCTTACCCTCTAGGATGCGCGCATTCTGGAGGACTGCCGTGAACAATGCGATGTATCCAAGTCTCAAGGACAAAGTGGTTTTCATTTCCGGCGGCGCCAGCGGTATCGGCGAATCCATCGTGCGGCACTTTGCCGGGCAAGGCTGCAAGGTCGGCTTCGTCGATATCGCCGACGACGCCGCCAAAGCACTGATCGCCGATATCGGGCCAAAAGCCCGGCTGCATTACGAGCATTGCGACGTCACCGATATTGCGGAACTGCAGCGCGCGATCGATGAGGTGCGGAAAGCGCTCGGCCCGATCACCATCCTGGTCAACAACGCCGCGCACGATCAACGGCACACGATCGATGAAGTCACGCCTGAATTCTGGGACAACCGGCTCGCCATCAACCTCAAGCACCAGTTCTTTGCGGCGCAGGCGATCTATCCCGACATGAAAGCCGCCGGCGGCGGCGCGATCATCAACTATTCATCGAGCGCGTGGATGACCGCAACGGCCAATCTTGCGATCTACTCGACCGCGAAGGCCGGCGTGCTCGGCCTGACCAAATCCCTGGCGCGCGACCTTGGCGTCCACAATATCAGAGTCAATGCCATCGTTCCCGGTTGGATCATGACCCAGCGCCAGATCGACCTCTGGCTGACGCCGGAGGCTGAAAAGAATTTGATGGAACGCCAATGCCTGAAGCACAAGCTCTATCCGGCCGATTGCGCGCGGATGACCTTGTTTCTGGCCTCGGACGAGGCATCGGGTCTGACAAGCCAGAGTTTTATCGTGGACGGCGGCAGACTCTAAATCGGCCGTAGCCAATTCATCATGAGCCGGCGCATCATCAGATTGTATCAAATACTTGCATGATCGCATGCCGCTTGAAGGGCGCGACGTCCCGACGTAGTTTGCGCCGAAGCGCTGACCGCCTGGCGGAATCAGCGAACCAATAAATGGGAGTGACCAATGCGGTTCAATCGTCGCGCGATCCTGACCGGCGCCATCGCCGCCCTTTCCACCCTCGCCGCACAGGCCGCGACGGCGCAGACCGCCTATCCGACCAAGCCGATCACCCTGATCTTGCCCGCCGCCTCCGGGGGGCCGACCGACACGGTGGCCCGCCTGATCGCGGAGTCGATGACCAGGACCCTCGGGCAAACCGTGCTGGTTGAAAATGTCGGCGGCGCCAGCGGCACCATCGGCATGGCGCGGGTGGCGAAATCGGCCCCCGACGGCTATACCATCGCGGTCTGGCACATCGCGCATGCCACGGCACCCGCGTTGTACGACAACCTCAAATACGACGTCGTCGAGGACTTCGATCACCTCGGCCGCATCACCGACGTGCCGATGACGCTGGTGTCGAAGGCGGATTTGCCGCCCAAAAACGTCACCGAGCTGCTGGCCTGGATTCGCGACAACAAGGACAAGGCCACCTATGGTCATGCCGGCATCGGCTCGGCCTCGCATCTGTGCATGCTGATGCTGATGAAAGAGCTGAACGTGCAGATCAACGGCGTGCCCTATCGCGGCACCGGCCCGGCCATGAACGACCTGTTGGGCGGCCAGTTCGACGTGATGTGCGACCAGACCACCAACACCACGAACCAGATCAAGGAAAACAGGATCAAGGGTTTTGCGGTCACGACCAAGGCAAAGGTCTCATCCCTGCCCGACCTGCCGACGCTCGACTCCGGAGCCATCAAGGGATTTGAGGCATCGGCCTGGCACGCGATGTGGGCGCCGAAGGGATTGCCGAAGGAGGCTTCCGACAAGCTGGTCGCAGCACTTCAGGCGGCCCTGAAGGATCCCAAGGTGATCGAGCGGTTTGCCAGCCTCGGCACCGAGCCGGTCAAACCGGACCTCGCGACGCCGGCCGCGCTCAAGTCGCATCTGACAGCCGAAGTGCCGCGCTGGGGCGCAGTCATCAAGGCCGCGGGCGCCAAGGGGAATTGAACCTTCCGCCACAGCCGACCAATCACTCACAAACGATGCGCGAAGGTTCGCGCTCCGGAGACTTTCCATGAAGACCTACGCCATTGCAGCGATCCCGGGCGACGGGATCGGCACCGAAGTCATTTCCGCCGGCGTCGAGGTCCTGCACGCTCTCGCCCAGCGCGCCGGCAGTTTCAACTTCAAGGTCGATCATTTCGACTGGGGCTCCGAATATTACAAGAAGCACGGCATCATGATGCCGGAGAATGGCCGCGACCAGATCAAGGGGCATGACGCCATCCTGTTCGGCTCGGCCGGCGCGCCCGACGTGCCCGACCACATCACGCTGTGGGGCCTGCGGCTCGCGATCTGCCAGCCGTTCGATCAGTACGCCAATGTGCGGCCGACCCGCATCCTGCCCGGCATCACCAGTCCGCTGCGCAACGTTCATGGCCCCGAACTCGATTGGGTGATCGTCCGCGAAAATTCCGAGGGCGAATATGCCGGGGTCGGCGGCCGCGTCCACAAGGGCTTGCCGCTCGAGGTCGCGACCGACGTATCGATCCTGACCCGTGCCGGCGTCGAGCGCATCATGCGCTTCGCATTCAGGCTGGCGCAGTCCCGGCCGCGAAAACTGTTGACCGTGGTAACAAAATCCAACGCGCAGCGCCATGCGATGGTGATGTGGGATGAGATCGCGACCGAGATCGCGGCCGAATTCAGGGACGTCACCTGGGACAAGATGCTGGTCGACGCCATGACCATGCGGATGGTGATGAAGCCGGAAACCATCGATACCGTGGTCGCCACCAACCTGCATGCCGACGTGCTGTCGGATCTCGCCGCGGCATTGGCCGGCTCGCTCGGCATCGCGCCGACGGCGAACCTCAATCCGGAGCGAACCTATCCGTCGATGTTCGAGCCGATTCACGGCTCGGCCTTCGACATCATCGGCAAGGGCATCGCCAATCCGGTCGGCACGTTCTGGTCTTCGGTGATGATGCTGGAGCACCTCGGCGAGCCCGCCGCCGCGACGCGCTTGATGCAGGCGATCGAGCGCGTCACCGCCGACCCGCGCTTTCACACGCCGGATCTCGGCGGCAAGGCCCGCACCACGGAAGTGACGGCTGCCGTGATCGACTCCATCCACGGCGCCAACGACTAGAGCGCCCCGCCCCGGCAGCGACGCCTGGCGATCGCGCCTGCCACTTCGGCGGCGACGCACGCTCTACCCATAAGTTAGCCGTTTGGCTAACTGTTATTGACACGCGTTTGCGCCGCCGCTATAGTTAGCTTTATGGCTAACCAATCAATGCAACTCGACCACGTTTTCGGGGCCCTGTCCGACCCGACCCGTCGTGCGATCGTCATGCGGCTATGTGATGGCGAGGCATCCGTCGGAGAACTGGCGAAGCCGTTCGAAATGGCGCTGCCGAGCCTCATGAAACACATCCGCATTCTGGAGAGCAGCGGCCTCGTTGCGTCCGAGAAGACCGGCCGCGTCAGGACGTGCTCACTGCAGACGGAAGCTCTCGCAACCGTCGAGGTCTGGTTGGCCGCCCAAAGGGAGATCTGGGAGCAACGACTGGATCGACTGGAAATGTATGTTGAGAAATTGAAGAAAGAGGAGAAGGCCAATGTCCGCAAACGCAGGTCAAAATGAAACGCCGCTGTCCACCTGGGCGCTCGATCGAGAGATCGTCCTCTCGCGCGTGATCAACGCGCCCCGCGAGCTGGTCTTCTCCGCCTGGACCGATTCGCGCCATCTCCCCCAATGGTTTGGTCCGGCCGGCTTCAGAGTCGAGACAAAGTCGATGGATATCCGCGTCAACGGCGAATGGCGGTTCGATATGATCGCGCCCGACGGCAAGCTGTATTCGAACCGGATGCAATTCCGGCGCATCGAGAGACCGCGTTTGATCGAGATCGATCATGGCGCCGACAAAGACAACGATCCCGGCATATTCCGCGTCACCATCACGTTCGATGAGCAGAGCGACGGCAAGACCGTCATAACTTTGCGGCAACTGCATCCGACGAAGGCCCAGCGCGACGCGGGGATCGGATTCGGCGCGGTCGAATTCGGTTATCAGACCCTCGAGAAACTGGCACAGCACGTCGAACGCAGTAAAGCTGCTTAAAATCCATGCCCTAGTTGACGGGCCCGCCGCGACCGAAGGTTTCGACATCGGGATCCACCGGCTTCACCCCGGTGGCGCGGTTGAACATGATCGTAACGAACCAGAGGCCGACGCCGATCGCCAGCAGCACGCCGGCGACGTGGTATTGAACGACGGCACGGCCGGTCCACGGACCGGTCAGAAACGCGCAGAACACCGCGCCCAGGATCGGCAGAAACGTCGGCGTGCGGAAATGCTGGTGCGCCACCGGATCGCGCCGAAGGATCAGCACCGCCACATTTACCACCGTGAACACGCAGAGCAGCAGCAGCGCCGTGGTGCCGCCGAGCGCCGGCACCTCGCCGACAAAGGTGATCAAAGCAAATGCCAGCAGCGTCGTGAAACCGATCGCGACAGAGGGCGTGCGCCGGGTCTCGTGCACCTTACCAAGCGCCGGCGGCAGCACATGCTCGCGGCTCATGCCGTACACCAGTCGGCTGGCCATCAGCATGTTGATGAGCGCGCTGTTGGCCACCGCGAACATGGTGATGAAGCCGAAGATCCACAGCGGAAAGTTCGGCGCGCCTTGCTGGACCACCTGCAGAAGCGGCGTCTCGCCCTCGGCCAGTTTCTCCGGCGCCACCAGCGTGATCGCCGAAATCGAGACCAGGACATAAATGACGCCGGTAATGCCAAGCCCAGCCAGTAGCACCTTGGGGAAGTGACGGGTCGGATCCTTGCATTCCTCGGCCATGTTGACCGAATCCTCAAAGCCCACCATCGCAAAGAAGGCGAGCGTCGTCGCCGCGATCACCGGCCAGAACATGCCGCCATCAGGAGCCGAGCGAAACTGCATGACGCGCGAAACATCGCCCTGGCCCATCCCGATCGCCCAAAGCCCGATGAAGATGACGATCAGCAACCCGGTCAGTTCGACGCAGGTCAGAACCACATTGGCCTTCACACTCTCGCCGACGCCGCGGAAATTGACCGCGGCTACGATCGCCATAAAGACAAGACCGGTGATCGTGATGCCGAAACCCGTAAGACCGAGCCCCATCGCACTCGACATGTTGGCGGCGAACGCCCGCGAAGCCGTCGACGCCGAGGTGATTCCCGAGCACATCACCGCAAACGCCACGATGAAGGTGACAAAATGAATGCCGAAGGCCTTGTGGGTATAGAGCGCGGCGCCCGCCGCCTTCGGGTATTTTGTCACGAGTTCGAGGTAGCTGAACGCGGTGATGAGCGCGACCACGAAGGCCACCAAGAACGGCAGCCAGACGACGCCTCCCACCTGTTTTGCGACCTGGCCGGTCAGCGCATAAATGCCGGTGCCGAGGATATCGCCGACGATGAACAGCAACAGCAGCCAGGGCCCCATGACCCTGTGAAGACTTGGTTCGACGGTGGTTGATGGGCTGGCGGCGTTGACAGGGACATCGGTCATCGAAAATCCTCTCGCGCAAGTTGTTAAGTCTATCGGCAGTTGAAGGCCGGCCGCAATAGACGTTTC
>JAURWC010000093.1 GCA_030655135.1 Hyphomicrobiaceae bacterium
TTAGCCAGACCCCGGCTGGACCGAGCACCGCAGGTTTCCCGCAGCGAAGCGGAGGGACGCAGACAGCGGGGTCGCCTTTTCTTTGCTTACTTTCTTTTGGCGAAGCAAAAGAAAGTGAGTAGCCGCCGGGCTACCCCCGGCAAAGCAGGCTGACCACCACAAACGAGGAACTGAAGTAGCAGGCCAACATGGATCCCGGATCAAGCCAGGGATGGCGCGCGAAATGTAATTCGCTAGCAACTAAATAGCAATCACGCCATATGCACAAAGGGCCAAAGCCCCAAATGACCTAAAGAATCCGCGGACCCGCCGGCAGGGCAGGTACAACAGCCCCAGGCTGCTCAGCCTGCAAACGCTGATACTTCTGCCACAGCGTCTCCCGGGTCTCGATGAAGTCAGGATTCAGCGGAATACACGACACCGGACAGACCTGCACACACTGCGGCTCGTCAAAATGCCCGACACATTCCGTGCAGCGCTGCGGATCGATCTCGTAGATTTCCTTGCCCATGTAAATCGCCTGGTTTGGGCATTCGGGCTCGCAGACGTCGCAGTTGATGCACTCGTCGGTGATCAGCAGGGCCATGGCTTCAGGGGCCTTTCAGCGCACCCGCGGCGTGGGCCCCGGCCAATGCCGCAGCGACCCGTGGGCCGACCATCTGACCGATGTCGCCGCCCAGCTTGCTGATTTCACGCACCAGCGTGCTGCTGATGCATTGCAGCGGCGCGTCGGGCAGCAAAAACACGGTCTCGACCTGCGGGCGCAGTTTGCGGTTCATCGCCGCCATCTGGGCCTCGTAGTCAAAGTCGGTCACGTTGCGAATGCCGCGCACGACCGCCACCGCATCCTGCGCTGCGCAAAAGTCCATGATCAGGCCGTCAAAAGGCAGCACCCGCACATTGGCCATGGCCTGCGTCTCGGCCTGCACCTGGCTGATACGGGCGTCCAGGCTGAACAGGGTCTTCTTGTGATGCGCCACCGCCACGCCGATGATCAACTCGTCGAACAGGCCGGCGGCGCGGCGCACCACATCCTCGTGGCCCAAGGTGAATGGGTCGAAGGTGCCTGAATAAACAGCAATGCGGGAGCGTGTCGCCATGCCTTAATTATGCCGCGCTGACCGGCGCACGCGGTGCCCCTGCCGCCCGCAGGGCTACGCCGCCGCCGGGCTGCTGCGGACCAGCAGATGGAAATGCACGGCGCCGGCCTTGCCGTAGCGCAGCAGTTTCAGACCATAGCCGTCGAGCAGCTCGTCCGTCCAGGCCGTGGGAGCCTCCAGGTAAATCAGACCGGTGTCCGTGATGGCCTGCGCGCCCGCCTTCAAGGCCGGCTCGAACAGCGGCGACTCAAAGGGCGGGTCCAGAAACACCAGTTGCAGGCTGCCTGCCGACTGGCGCCGAAGCAGCGATACACCGTCACCGCGCTCGACCTTCACCATATCGGCACCCAGCTTGAGTTGCACGGCTTTCAGGCGCGCAACCAGCCCCGCGTCCTGCTCGCACAGCGTGACGTCCACGGCACCGCGGGAAGCCGCTTCAAAGCCGAGGACCCCCGTGCCGGCGAACACGTCCATGCAGCGCCAGCCGGAGAGATCCTGCCCCAGCCAGTTGAACAAGGTCTCGCGCACGCGGTCGGGCGTCGGCCGCAAGCCGGGAAGATCTGGCACCGGCAATTTGGTGCGCTTGTACTGCCCGCCGATGATGCGGATTTCGCCGGGTGGCACGGACTTGCGGGCCACCACCTTGCCGGACTTTGCGCGGGCCGGCTGCGCGCCGGACGACTGGGCCTTGGCCGCGGTGTACTTCATGGCGCAGCTCCTACCGTGACGGTCAGCATTTTTTCGGGCTGCAGCTTGCGCGCAAACGCTGCCCGGATGTCCGCCGCCGTGACTTTGGCGATTTGCGCCGTCCAGGTGTCCAGGTAATTCAGCGGCAGGTCGTTCCAGGCGATGTTTGCCAGATTGCCCAGCAGCTTGCCATTGCTGTCGATGAGCAGCGGAAAGCCGCCGATCAGGTTGTCCCTGGCGGCCTGCAGTTCGGCCGTGGTCGGCCCTTCTGCCACAAACTTCGCAATCACCTGCCGGGCGACCTCGGTGGCCTGGGCAGCCTGGTCGGGCCGTGTCTGCAGCCCCACAGTGAAGGCGCCGGCGTGGCGGCCCGGCGAAAAGCCGCTGTAGACGCTGTAGCTCAGGCCGCGCTTTTCGCGCACTTCCTCCGTCAGCCGCGACGCGAAGCCACCGCCGCCCAGGATGTAGTTGCCGACCGTCAGCGCAAAGAAGTCCGGATCGTTGCGCTTGAAGCCGGGCTGTCCCATCAGCACATGCGCCTGCGCCGACTCAAACGGTATGCGGACCTGTTGCGCGCGCTCCAGCGCCGGCACCTCGGGCACCGGCGGCAAAGCCGGGGCGGTTGCGCAATCGGCCTGCGGTAGCCGGCCCAGCAAACCGTTCACCAGCGTATCGGCCTGCGCACGTGTCACGGCGCCGACGATGCTCACGCGGGCGCTGCAGCGGGTGATGTAGCTGCTGTAGAACGCCTGCATGTCGGCCACGCTGATGCGTGCCAGCGTCTCGGCGGTCAGCTCATGCCCATAGGGGTGACCGCCATAGACCGCTTTGGAAAATTCGCGCGCCGCCACGCTGCCGGGGCGCGTGTACGACTCCTTGAGCTGCGCGACCAGCCGCTGGCGGTCCCGCTCCCAGACGGACGCGGGAAACGCCGGCTCGGCAATCTGGCGTGCTGCAAGCTGCACCGCCTGGTTCAACAGTTCCGGGTCGGTCAGGCTGCGCAGCGAAAAACTGAAACGGTCGGTTCCGGCCGATGCGCCGAACGACGCCCCCAGATCGGCCCAGGCTTCGCCGAGGGCGTTTTCGTCCAGCGCGGGATCGGCGCCGCGAGCGGCCACACCCTTGGACAACAAAGCAGCCGTCGCACCAGCCAGCCCGGTCTGGGCAGCGGGCACGCGGCGGGTGCCGGCGTCGAAATCCAGCTGCACATCGACCATCGCAATCGCGGGACTCTCGACCAGGTAAACCCGCGCGCCGCCGGCTTGTGTCCAGTGCTGCACCGGAATGGCTGCCAGCGCGCTTGCAGAACAAAAAAGAGCACCAGCCCACACCGCACCTGAAACAGCAGCTCTCATTTTGATAGCAATTTTCACGGGAAATCCTGAAACGTGGGTCGAAGGGCAAACGGGCCGCATCAATGCCGCCCTCCGGCAGCGGGTGCGGGAAGCCGCGGCCGGCGGTTCGGGCCCGGCGGTTGCGGCACCAGCGTCGCCATCGTCAGCTGGTCGTCGCCGAAATACCGCCCCGCGACCGCCTGAACCTCGGCGGCCGTGATGGTGCGCAGTTGCGCGATCAGCCGCACGTCCGTGTCGAGCGGCAGTTCGTTGATCCAGTAGGAGCCCAGTTCGCGCGCCTGATTGAACACCGCATCAAGCTTGTAGGTCTCACTGGCAATCCACTGGGTCTTCACGCGCTTGAGTTCGGCTTCGCTGACGCTGTCACGCGCCACCAGCGCCACCTGCTGGCGCAGCGCGTCTGCGACCTGCTGGGCGGTCTTGCCAGCCGCCGGCACACCGTCCAGCGTGAAAAGCTTCGGCCCCCGGCCGATCAGGCCGTTGTCGGCACCGGCGCTGTCGGCCAGCCGCTGTTCGCCCTGCGTCAGTGCGCGGTCCAGCCGGGCGCCGCTGTAGCCGTCAAGCACCGCCGCCAGCACAGTGAGCGCCAATGCATCACGGTTGAAGGTATCGCCTTGCATGCCCTCAGGGCCACGCAGGCCCGGCGCCTTGAAGGACAGGCTCACATAAGCCTGACTCGCGGTGGCCTTGAAGTCGAGCCGGCGCATGCCGGTTTGCACAGGTTCTGAGCGCGGCTTGCGCGCCGGCACCGGTCGCGCCTGGATGCCACCGTAATATTTCTCGGCGAGGCGGCGCACCTCAGCCACGTCCACGTCGCCGGCCACGACGACAGCGGCGTTGCCGGGCACATACCAGCGCCGGTAAAACTCGCGCGCATCGTCCGGCGTCATCGCGTCCAGGTCACTCATCCACCCGACCACTGGCCGGCGGTAGGGAGACGCGATGAAGGCCAGTGCATTCGCGGTTTCATACATCAGCGCGCGGGGGGAATCTTCGGTGCGCAGACGCCGCTCTTCCTTGACCACCTCCAGCTCACGCCTGAACTCGTCATCGACCCACTGGTTGCGGGCAAAACGGTCAGCCTCCAGGCGCATCACGTCTTCCAGCTTGCCGGAGGGAATCTGCTGGTAATACCCGGTGGCGTCGCGCATGGTGAAGGCGTTCTCACGCCCGCCCAAGGCCGCCACGCGCCGCGAAAACTCGCCGGGCTTCAGGTCTTTGGTGCCTTTGAACATCATGTGCTCCAGCACATGCGCCACACCCGTTGTGCCGTCCACCTCGTCCATGGAGCCGACCCGGACCCACAACATGTGCGCCGCGGTCGGGGCGCGCCGGTCGGTCTTCACGATGACGGTCAGGCCGTTGGCCAGCTTGAATTGCGTCACCGGCGGCGCCGCAGTCTGGGCTTGCGCAAAACCGGTGGTCAAGACCAGCAGCAATGCGGCCAGCACGCGGGATTGAAAAACAGGCGCAGCGGCGGCGCTGCGGGATGGCATGAAAAACCGGGAAAAAAACCTCATGAATAGCCCCATCGATTGCTGCGCTGTGTGTTTCATAGAATAGTGTGACTCCAAAGCCTACCCAATGTTCAGTTTCTTCAAGAAAAAAAAGCCTGTTGAGGCGCCTGCCCCAACAGCGCTTCCAACCCCCGCACCGCACCTGCCCGAAGCTCCCGCCAACAATGCTGGGGGCCTGATCGGCAGCGCGCTGGTCACGCCGATCGATATTCCGGTGCCCGGCGCCGAACCACCGGTGCGTGAGCACTGGGTCAGCAAGCTGAAATCGGGCCTGAACAAGACGGGCGCCAGCATCTCCGGCGTCTTCACCGGTAACCGCATCGACGAGGTCCTGTACGAAGACCTGGAGTCTGCGCTGCTGATGGCCGATGCCGGCACCGGCGCCACCACCTACCTGCTCGATGAAGTCCGGCGACGCGTGAAGGACAGCGGCGTCACGCATCCGGTGGCGGTCAAGAATATCCTCACCGAAGCGCTAACCCAGTTGCTCAAGCCTCTGGAGCGGGCGCTGGTGATTGGCGAATTCAAGCCGACCGTGATCATGGTGGCCGGCGTCAACGGCGCGGGCAAAACCACGTCCATCGGCAAACTCACGCGGCACCTGGCCAACGAAGGCGCCTCGGTGCTGCTGGCGGCGGCCGACACCTTCCGCGCAGCAGCGCGGGAACAGCTGGAGGTCTGGGCCGACCGCAACCGGGTCGAGATCGTCAGCCAGGAAGGCGGCGACCCGGCGGCCGTGAGTTTCGACGCGGTCAGCGCCGGCAAGGCGCGCGGCAAGGACGTCGTGCTGGTCGACACTGCCGGCCGCTTGCCGACCCAGCTGCACCTGATGGAAGAACTGCGCAAGATCAAGCGCACAATCGCCAAGGCCGGCGCCGGCGATACCGCCGCACCGCCGCACGAGGTGCTGCTGGTCATCGACGGCAACACCGGCCAGAACGCCCAGAACCAGGTCAAGGCCTTTGACGAGGTGTTGCAACTGACCGGACTGATCGTGACCAAACTGGACGGCACGGCCAAGGGTGGCGTGCTGGCCGCCATCGCGCTGTGGTCACGCGAGCGCCAGAAAACCGCACCGGCACTGCGGCCGGTGCCGGTCTATTTCATCGGGGTCGGCGAAAAACTGGAAGACCTCGAGACCTTCAATGCGCGCGAGTTTTCGCAGGCGCTGCTGGCCTGAGGCGCAGGTTTCAGCCCAGGCCAAGGCGCATCAGCAGCACACCGGCCACGACGAAGGCCACGATAAAAACGGTCTCACCGACCAGCAACGCCACCGGCTTCCAGCCGAGCTTGAGCAGGTCTTCAAAACTTGTCTTCACGCCCGCCGCCGCAATCGCAGTCACCAGCATCCAGCGCGACGTGTCCCCCGCCACTTTGGCCATGTCCGGCGTGATGGTTCCGACACTCGCCAGCATCACCAGCACAATGAAGGCCAGCAGGAAGCCGGGGATCAGCGGCACCTCGGTATCGGGCGTCTTGACGGCGGGATGGTTGCGGTAAAACACCGCGATCAGCAAGACCACCGGCATCAGCAACATCACGCGAAACAGCTTGACCAGCGTGGCCGTGTCGCCCGCCTGCGGCCCCAGCATCATCCCGGCGGCGACCACCTGCGCGACGTCGTGGATGGAGCCGCCGAGCACGATGCCGGCCTGCGCCGGGCTCAAGCCGATGGCGTTCAGGCTGAAGGGATAAACCACCATCGCAACGGTAGACAGCACTGTCACACCGACCACCGCCAGCAGGGTGAAACGCTCGTTCCCGCGCGTTTGCGGCAGGACAGAGGACACCGCCAGCGCGGCCGATGCGCCGCAGATGGCCACGGCACTGCCGGTCAGCACACCTTCGTCGCGCGTGCAGCCCAGCCAGCGCGCCAGCAGCAGGCCGAACAGAATGGTCAGTGCCACCGCCAGCACCACCAGAAGCGCCGTTTGCAAGCCCAGATCAGCCACCTGCGCAAAGGTGATGCGCGCGCCAAGGAGGGCCACACCCACCCGCAGCACCGTCCGGCCACAGAAGTTGATGCCCTTCACCACGCGCGGATCGCCATTGAGGAAATGAAACGCCAGGCCGATCAGCAGCGCATACAGAAGTTGCGGGCCACCGTAATGCTCCGACACAAAGGTGGCAGACAGCGCAATCACCCCGCACACCAGAACGCCCGGGAAATGCAGCGCCAGTTGCGTACGCCAGCGGCGCGGAAGGCCGAGCAACACTTCGCCGCGGCTCATGGCGCCTTCGACAGCATGCTGACGTAGTCGTGCGCCTGCGTATTGATGGTCGAGACGCGGTACTCCACCGGCCGGTCGCCGAAGGTCAGCGCCAGCCGGTGCACTTCCATCACCGGCGCACCGGCCGGCAGCGACAGGACACGTGCGACCGCCTTGCCTGCTGCCACGGCCCGGGCACGCTCCTGGGCACGCAGCACCGTGATGCCGTAGTCGGTCTGGAACAGCGCGTAAATCGTGCTCGGCCGTTCGGAAAACCGTTTCTCCGTGAGGTTGCGAAACATCGCCCCCGACAGCGCCAGCCGGTCATGCATGACCACACGGCCGTGCAGCGCCAGCCGGTTCTCGATGCGCAGCACCGTGTCCCCGCGCCTGATGCGCAGGGCGCGAGCTTCCGCTTCATCCGCCTTGTCGCGCGAAAACGCCATGCACTGGATGTCCGGAAACTCGGGCTCTTTCGGCGTGTCGTCTTCCGGGTCCCAGCGCGGCTCGACATGGAAAAACTGGAACATGAAGCGCGCGCGGTTGTGCGGCGCGACAAAGGTGCCCTTGCCCTGCCGGCGCACAAGCACGTGTTCGTGCACAAGCTCATCGACCGCGTGCCGCAGCGTGCCGATGCTGACCTGCAGGTCCCGAGCCAGCGAGGCTTCGCTGGGCAGGGGTTTACCCGGGCCGTAGTGGCCGGCTTCCATGATGTTCTGGAGTTCGCGCTTGACCTGCCGGTACAGCGGAAGAGCCTCGGCGCCCGAGGGCGGCTTGAGGGAAAGTTTGTTTTTGGCCGGCACCGCGCTATTGGAACATCGCCCGCGGGTCCGGTACAAGTCATTTAGATGAGTTGATTGACAGCCGTTTTCACCGCCCCCAGACTGGCGGCTCGATTCAACTTCGACGTCTGGAACAACCAATGATTCATTTCGTATTGCATGATGCCAAGGACACCGTGGCAGTGGTGGTGGTGGAAGGTGTGAAGTCGGGCATGGACATGACCGGCTGGATCATGGATGAAGACCGCATGATCAATGTCAAGGCGCAGCAGGACATCCCGATCGGCCACAAGGTGGCGCTGAAGGACATGGCCACCGGCGACACCGTCTGGAAGTACGGCATCGACATGGGCAAGGTCGTGGCCGACATCAAGGCCGGGCAACACGCCCACGTGCACAACATCAAGACCAAACGCTGGTAATTTGACGGCCCATCCGGCTACTGCGCGACCTGCAGGCGTCGTTGCGAATCCTCGCCGGGTGTCACCCCGGCTGCGGTTCCCGCCTCGCCTGCAGGCCGCTCGCTACGCCGGCTGAGCCATCAAATCCGTCACAAATTTTAAAGGACCCACCCATGTCAGTCATCGATAAAAACACCACCTTCCTGGGCTATCGCCGCGAAAACAAGCGCGTAGGTGTGCGCAACCACGTGATCATCCTGCCGCTGGACGATTTGTCCAATGCTGCCGCCGAGGCCGTGGCGCACAACATCAAGGGCGCGATGGCGATTCCGCATCCCTACGGGCGCCTTCAGTTCGGCGCCGACCTGGAGCTTCACTTCCGCACGCTGATCGGCGCCGGCTGCAACCCGAATGTCGCGGCTGTCGTGGTCATCGGCATCGAGGACGGCTGGACCAAAAAGGTGGTGGACGGCATTGCCACGACAGGCAAGCCGGTGGTGGGCTTCGGCATCGAAGGCCACGGCGACCACGAGACCATCATGCGCGCCTCCCGCGCCGCACGCGAGTATGTGCAGTGGGCCAGCGAAAAGCAGCGCGAGGTCTGCCCGATCTCCGAGCTGTGGGTTTCCACCAAGTGCGGCGAGTCCGACACCACCTCCGGTTGCGGTGCCAACCCGACTGTCGGCAACGCCTTCGACAAGCTGCATCCGCTGGGCAATTACCTGTGCTTCGGCGAAACCTCCGAAATCACCGGAGGCGAAAAAATCGTCGCCGAGCGTTGCGCGACAGACGCGGTTCGCGACCAGTTCATGTTCATGTTCAACCGCTACCAGGCCATGATCGACCGCCACAAGACCAGCGACCTGTCGGACTCGCAGCCGACCAAGGGCAACATCGCCGGCGGCCTGACCACCATCGAGGAAAAGGCGCTGGGCAATATCCAGAAGATCGGCAAGAAATGCACGGTCGACGGCGTCATCGACAAGGCGGAGATGCCGACGCACCCGGGTCTTTGGTTCATGGATTCGTCGAGCGCCGCCGCCGAAATGGTGACGCTGTGCGCCGCCTCAGGTTATGCCGTCCACTTTTTCCCCACCGGCCAGGGCAACGTGATTGGCAATGCGATTGTCCCGGTGATCAAGATCTGCTCCAACCCGCGCACCGTGCGCCTGATGAGCGAACACATCGACGTCGACACCTCCGGCCTGCTGCAACGCGAGATCACGCTGGACCAGGCCGGCGACAAGTTGCTGGAAAGCATGCTGCGCACCGCCAACGGCCGCTTCACGGCAGCGGAAGCCCTGGGCCATCGCGAATTCGTGCTGACCCGCCTGTTTGAATCAGCCTGAACCCGCTGATGGCCCGCATCGTCATCCCCGAGTTCATGGATGAACGCGCGGTCGCCCAGCTGGCGGCCGTGCACGACGTTTTGTACGACCCGCTGCTGGTAGACGACACGCCGCGCCTGATCAGTGAGGCGCAACAGGCCGATGTGCTGATCGTTCGCAACCGCACGCAGGTGCGCAACGCGCTGCTGTCGGCGCTGGGCCGCTGCAAGGTGGTTGGGCGACTCGGTGTCGGGCTGGACAACATCGATGTCAGCGGCTGTGAAGCCAAAGGCATGCGGGTGATTCCGGCCAGTGGCGCCAATGCGCTGAGCGTGGCCGAATACGTCGTCTCCGCCACGCTGATGCTGCTGCGCGGGGCCTACCTGTCCAGCGCTGCGGTGGCTGAAGGACAGTGGCCGCGCGCGGCACTGAGCGACGGGCGGGAAGCTGCAGGGCAGACGCTGGGCATCATCGGCTTCGGCTCCATCGGCCAGACGACAGCCCGGCTGGCTCAGGCGCTGGGCATGAAGGTCATGGCCTTCGACGCAATGCTGGCAGCGGATGCGCCGGTGTTCGCCCAGACCGGCGTGTATTTTGCGCCGCTCGACGAATTGATTGCAAAGGCCGACGTGATCAGCCTTCACGTGCCGCTGGTGGACACCACGCGCGGCCTGTTCAATGCTGCGCGCATCGCGGCCATGAAACAGGGCGCCGTCCTGATCAACACCTCGCGCGGGCACATCGTGGACCTGCCAGCACTGGCAGCCGCCTTGCGCGCCGGCAAGCTGGGAGGCGCGGCGATCGATGTTTTTGACGTCGAGCCGCTGCAAGCCAGCACAATGCTGCAGGGTTGTCCCAACCTGCTGCTGACCCCGCATGTCTCCGGCCTGAGTGTTCAGGCCAACGAGCGGGTGTCGTTCATGATTGCTGAAAAAGTTCTGGAGAGTCTGAAGTAATGGCACAACTGTCGATGGAAGAAGCCCGCGCGCTGGCCGAGCGCGCTTTGCGCAAAGCCGGCGCCCGTGAGGCCATGGCGGCCAGCACCGCGCAGGCGCTGGTGCGCGCGGAAGCGCAAGGTCTGGCGTCGCACGGCCTGACCCGCGTGCCTCAATACGCCACCCACCTTCGCAACGGCCGGGCCGATGGCCTGGCCGTTGCCGTGGTCGCGCGCCAGAAAGGGGCGGCGTTGCTGATTGATGCGAAACACGGGCTGGCCTTCCCCGCCTGCGACCTGGCCATCGGCAACGCCATCGCTACCGCCAGGACACTGGGTGTCTGTTTTGTCGGCATCACCAACAGCCACCACTGCGGGGTGCTGGTCGATCACCTGCGCGCCGTCACCGACGCCGGCATGATCGGCCTGGGCTTTGCCAATTCGCCCTCGGCAATGCCGGCGGCCGGTGGCAAACACCCCATCTTCGGGACCAATCCCGTGGCAGCGGCTTTCCCCCGGCGCAATAACGCGCCGCTGATGATCGATTTGTCCTTGAGCGAAGTCGCCCGTGGCAAGGTAATGGTTGCCGCCAAAGAGGGCAAACCCATTCCGTTGGGCTGGGCGCTGGACCGCGACGGCAATCCGACCACAGATGCCAAGGCGGCACTGGAAGGCTCCATGCTGCCGCTGGGCGCTGTCAGCAGTCCCAAGGGCTCGATGCTCGCGCTGATGGTCGAACTGCTGGTCACCGCCGTGATCGGCGCGCAGTTCGGCTTTGAAGCGTCCTCCTTTTTCGTCGACGAAGGCAATGTCCCGCGCCTCGGTCAGGCCTTCCTGGTGATCGATCCCGGCGCGCTGGCCGGCAGCGACGCCTACTACGACCGCATCGAAATACTCATCGCGGAGATGCTCTCCGACGAGGGGGTCCGCCTTGCAGGCGCGCGGCGGACCGGCCTGGAGCGACGGGCCGACGAATCAGGGCTGACGATTCCGGATGCACTGAAAAACCAGCTCGACATGCTGGCGGCATAGGCCTGTCGATACCGCCCTGGATGCGGGCGCGGCGTGGATGGGCTTCATTGATAAAAAAAGGAGACACACATGAAACGTCGAGACATCGTATTGGCATCTGCGGGCGCCGCACTGGGTGCGGCCGCCCCCGCCTGGAGCCAGGCCACCGAGTTCCCCAAACCGGGCAGCAACATCAAGTACGTCGTGCCCTTCGCACCGGGCGGCCTCACAGACATGATGGCGCGCACGGTGGCGCAGAAACTGGCCGAATCATGGAAGGTGCCGGTGGTGGTGGAGAACAAGGCCGGCGGCAATGCGCAGATCGGCGCGGAGCAGGTGGCCAAATCGGCGCCTGACGGCAGCAGCCTGCTGGCCATCACGCTGACCCATGCGGCCAACGTCGCGCTGTTTCCCAATGCGGCTTACAGCTTCACCAAAGACCTGCGGCCGGTTGCGCTGCTGGCCGGTTCGCCCATGCTGGTGGTGGTGCCCGCCAACAGCCCGATCAAGGACTTCAGGGAGCTGGTGGCGCTTTCAAAAACCAGGCAGCTCAATGCCGGCTCCAGCGGCAACGGCACGCCGCCGCACCTGACCATGGCACTGTTCAATGATCTCAACAAGACGCAGATGACACATGTGCCCTACAAAGGCGGCGCACCGTCGATGACGGACCTGATCGGCGGGCAGCTCGATGTCATCTTCTCCAATTTTCCTGAATCCATCGCCCATGTCAAAGGCGGCAAGCTGCGCGCTCTGGCCATTTGCAGCCTGAGCCGCCACCCGATGGTGCCGGATGTTCCGACCACGATGGAAGCCGGCATGCCCGGCCTGTTTGTGGAGAACTGGACAGGCGCCATGATCCAGGCCAAAACGCCGGACGCGATCGTGGACCGCTATTCCCGCGAAATGATCAAGATCATGTACAGCGCCGACGTGGAAGAGCGCGCCCGCCTGCAGGGCTTCCGGGTCACGCGCAAGGGCTCCGACGAATTTGCGGCCTTCCTCAGAAGCGAGATCGACCGCTGGAGCCGCATCATCCGCGTCGCAAAAATCACCTCCACCTGAGCACTGCGGCACAGGGGCATCCCGCGCCGGGAATTCCCCTGTTGCCGTGTATCGCCGACATGCTTTAGAGTGAGGCGATGGCAGGCAGGATGCCGGCCCTGGAGAAACCCATGACCACCACCACCCATTCCCATATCGACGGCACGCGCCGCGTCGACCAGTTGCTGGCGCACTATGAAGAGAGCCACCGCAACCCGAAAAATGAACTGATTCATTTCATAGCCATCCCGCTCATCATGCTGAGCCTGGTCGGCATGATGTTCGCGTTACACCCTTATGTGGCCTATGCATTCATCGCGGCGAGCATGGTGTATTACCTGCGCCTGTCGCTGGTGTTCATGGTGACCATGATCCTGTGGTCGCTGCTCAGTATCGCCCTGGTGTTTGCGATGGGTTCCATCGTGCTGGAACTCTCGATCGCGATTTTTGTGGGCGCGTGGATCCTGCAGTTCATCGGCCACAAGCTGGAAGGCAAAAAGCCCTCGTTCTTTGAAGACCTGCAGTACCTGTGGGTCGGTCCGCTGTTTGTGCTGAGCAAGCTGTTTGTCAGGCTGGGCATTCGCTGGTAACTTGAACCCGGGCCATTTGCCCGCATATAGGGTGGCTGAAGCTTCCTGGAAACCCATGTCTTCTTTCATCAGCCGCGTCTTGCGTTTTTTTCTGCGACTGGTCCTCTGGGCCTTTGCCGCTGTCTTCGCCATCAGCCTGCTGCTCGCCAGCCTTGTCCTGATTGCCTTGGGATTGCTCAAATCCCTGATCACCGGCCAGAAACCGCGCCCCATGGTGTTCGGCCGCTTCCAGCGTTTTTCGCCTGACACCTTGTGGCCCGGCGCCGGCACGCGAAGTAGCCCGGCTGCGCGTGAAGCGGATGTGGTGGACGTGGAAGTGCGCGAAATCCGCGAGATTCGCAAAAACGGCGACGACACGTCCGCGCGATAAGCCTTCTACCGGCTCTGCCAGCCGGGCGCGTTCTTTCAAAGCCGCCATCCATGGCGGCTTTTTTCATGGGTAGTCCGCATTGCCTGGCCAAGGTCATTTCGTATACGATATAAATTCATCGTTTACGCTCCAAACACTTCCATGCTGCCCTGGCTGACCGAATCTTCCGCAGACCGTTTTTCCGACGTGCGTGACACCTCGCTGGCCAAGCTGGTGAAAACCGACATGCTCGCGATGATCCTCAAGGGCGGGCTGATTCCCGGCCAGCGCATCAATGAACCGGAAGTTGCCTCGCGGCTGGGCGTATCACGCGTTCCGGTGCGCGAGGCGCTGCGCGAACTCGAAAGCTCGGGGCTGGTCGTCGCTCGCAAACATTCAGGTGTTTTTGTCCGGCAGCTCGAGCCGGCCGAGATCCGTGACCTGTACCAGCTTCGTGGACTGCTGGACGGTTTCGCCGGGCGGCAGGCGGCGCAGTTGCCGGCTGCTCCCAAGGCTGCGCTGCTGGCCTTGCTCGAAGACGCCGCGCAGGCCATGAAAGCCGCATCGACATCCCATGACGTGCAGCGCTACTACAGCGAGAACCTGCGTTTTCACTGGGCGCTGGTGGAGGCCGGCGGCAACCAGGCCCTGGCCGACAGCTATCGCGGCATCGTGCAGAAACTGCACCTGTCCAGGCTGAAAAATCTGTCTCGCGACATCGGCATGCAGGCGTCCATCGCGGAGCACCTGGACATCATCGCGGCGGTGCGGGACGGCGACCCGGCGCGTTGCGAAACCCTGATGGCGCATCACGTGGGCGACGCCTACCAGCGCCTGCTGGCGTCCGACATGCCGGGCTGATACAGGCAAACGTCGAGGCAGCGAGTCCTGATTTTCGAAACACAACAATGACCGGAGACAAACCATGAAACGACGCACCCTGTTGCAGGCGGCTCCCGCTCTGCTCGGCTTGCCTGCCCTGGCGGGCGCGCAAACCGCTTACCCTTCCAAGGCCATCCGCTACATCGTCCCGGTGTCCCCGGGCGGTGGCAGCGACATGGTGGGCCGCACCGTGACCGAACGCTGGGGCAACCAGCTCAAACAAAGCTTTGTGGTGGACAACCAGGGCGGCGGCGGTGGCGTCATTGCCTGCCAGGCCACCGCGCGCGCGGCGCCTGACGGCTACACGCTGCTGCAGGGTTATGTGGCCACGCACGGCACCAGCCCGGCCACCCGCAAGGTGCCTTATGACGCGGTGAAGGACTTCACCCCGGTCGGCATGATCGGCGGCACGCCGAATGTGCTGGTGGTCAACGCGTCGCTGCCGGTGCAGAACATCCGCGAGTTCGTCGAGTACCTGAAGAAAAACCCGGGCAAGCTGAGCTACGGCTCCGCCGGCGCGGGCTCGCTCACCCACCTGACGATGGAACTGTTCAAGCAGCAGGTGAACTCCTTCCTGGTGCACATTCCCTACCGCGGCATCGCACCGGCCTTCACCGACCTGATGGGTGGGCAAACCCAGGCGATGTTTCCCGGACTCGCCGCCGCCGTCCCGCACATCCGCTCCGGACGCGTGCGTCCGCTGGCCGTCACCGGGCTGCAGCGCCACCCCCAGTTCAAGGATCTGCCGACGCTGGACGAGTCCGGCTTCAAGGGGTTTGATGCGCAGCAGTGGTACGGCGTGGTCGGCCCGGCCGGCATGCCGGCTCCCATCGTCAAGCAGCTTAACGACACGCTGGCCACCGTGCTGCGCGCGCCGGACCTGCGCGAGAAGCTGTCGGTGGAAGCGATCGAGCCGGTGGTGATGACGCCAGAGCAGTTTGGCGACTTCATCAAGGCCGACATCGCGCGCTGGACCCAGCTGGCCAGGGCCCGCGGCATTCAGCTCGACAGCTAGAATTTATAAACAAAAACAGCCTCCAGCCCATATACAGCATGGGCGAATAGCTCCTGTATTGATAGCAATTTCAACCCTGGCAGATTTGCCGAAAGAACCCATGGCCCGCAATACCCAGGTCGCAGCCGACCACAACGCCCCTTCCGTCACCCAGATCCTTGCCCAACATGTCGCCACCCATCCGGGCTACCTGTCAGGCGGCTGGAGCGACGCCGTTGACCACGAAGCCCACCGCACCTTCATGAACTGGCTGGGCTGCGCCGTGGGCGCGGCAAACCACGAGGCCGCCGACGCGGCGCTGGCCGCCGTCAACATGCTGCAGCCCGCCGCGCAGGCCAGCGTGCTGGGCCGCGCCGTCAAGGTGGACATGGCCAGCGCCGCGCTGGTCAATGGCATCACCTCGCACACCTTCGATTTCGACGACACCCACCTCAAGACCATCATCCATCCGGCCGGACCGGTCGCTTCCGCCGTGCTGGCGCTGGCTGAACACACCGGCGCCTCCGGCCGTGCGCTGATCGACGCGCTGGTGCTGGGCATCGACGTGTCGTGCCGGGTCGGCAACGCCATGTACCCGGAACATTACGACCGCGGCTGGCACATCACCGGCTCGACCGGCACGCTGGGCGCTGCGGCGGCCTGCGCGCGCCTGCTCGGCCTGGACACGCAGAAGACAGCCATGGCGCTGGGCATCGCGGCTTCGCAGCCGGTCGGCATGCGCGAGCAGTTCGGCACCATGACCAAGCCTTTTCACCCGGGCGGAGCCGCGCGCGCCGGCCTGATGTCGGCGCTGCTGGCCCAAAGCGGCTTCACCGCCAGCCCCAAAGCGCTGGAGGCGCCGCGCGGCATGATGCAGACCGTCTCGACGAAAAACGACTGGCGCGAAATCACGGACGAACTCGGCCAGCGCTTTGAAATTTCCGTCAACAGCTACAAGCCCTTTGCCTGCGGCATCGTGATTCACCCCAGCATCGACGCCTGCGCCCAGTTGCGCGCCCAGGGCGTGACGCCCGACCAGGTGGAACGGATCGAGCTGCGCGTTCACTCGCTGGTGCTGGAACTCACAGGCAAAAAGGAGCCGGCGGACGGCCTGCAGGCCAAATTCAGCGTTTACCACGGCTGTGCGGCCGGGCTGACTTTCGGCCGGGCTGCGGAGGAAGAGTTTTCCGACGAGGTGGTCAACCGCGCCGACATGGTGGCCCTGCGCCGCAAGGTGGTGGCGACGGTGGACGACAGCATCGACGAGGCCAGTGTGGACGTCACTGCCGTGCTCAAGGACGGCCGCCGGGTGCAGGTGTTTGTCGAACATGCCATCGGCTCGCTGAAAAACCCGATGACAGACGCCATGCTGGAGGCCAAGTTTCACGGCCTGGCCGATGGCGTCATCGGCGCGGACAAGGCGGCGCGCCTGATTGCCGCCTGCTGGGAGGCCGGCAAGGCAGCCCAGCTGCGCGACCTGACCGAATTGGCTCGTCCCTGACCGCCTATGGGGCCTCGACCGGTCATACCGCGCCTAGGCTGAACGCGGTTTCTTCCTACATGAAGAGCGTGAACCAAAGCGCAGGATGGGGTATCCATAGGGATGACACCTAGGGTTAACGCGTATAGCCGCACCCTATGAATGCCATTGAACCTATTACTTAGCACTCTCTCTAACAGAGTGCTAATATTTGACTTCAGAAAAGGAGTTTTGCCCTATGTCCTATGCCCTTTCCCCCAAAGTGAGCCCAGCCACTGCATTGGCGAGCGCCAATCCCTGGTCGCTGCTGCCTCCGCTGGGAAACCTGGACGCCTATATTTCAGCGGTCAATCGCCTTCCCATGCTCACCCTAGAGCAGGAACAGGAGTTTGCCCGCAGCCTGAAGGACAGCAACGATCTTGATGCTGCTGGTAAGTTAGTGCTCTCTCACTTGCGTCTGGTGGTAGCCACTTCCCGCAAATACTTGGGTTATGGCCTGCCCCACGCCGACCTGATCCAGGAAGGCAACATCGGCCTGATGAAGGCAGTGAAGCGGTTTGACCCCGATCAGGGTGTTCGGCTGGTCAGTTACGCCCTGCACTGGATCAAGGCCGAGATGCACGAGTACATCCTGAAGAACTGGCGCATGGTCAAGGTGGCGACCACCAAGGCCCAGCGCAAGCTGTTCTTCAACCTGCGCTCGATGAAGCAGGGTTTCAAGGACGACGCCGATGTGGCGACGCACCGCGACACGCTGACCGAAGGCCAGATCGCCTCCATGGCGAAAACGCTGAACGTCAAGCGCGAGGAAGTCATCGAGATGGAGCAACGCATGTCCGGTGGAGATGTACTGCTGGACCCGAGTCCGAGCGACGACGGTGAAGACGCGTTCGGCCCGATTGCCTACCTGTCGGACGCTTCGCAGGAGCCGACGCAATTGATGGAGTCGCGCCAGCGCGATTTTCTGGCCAGCGACGGCATTGCGACAGCCCTGCAAGGCCTGGACGACCGGTCACGCCGTATCGTGGAAGAGCGCTGGCTGAAGGTGAACGACGACGGGTCCGGCGGCATGACGCTGCATGACCTGGCGGCCGAGTACAAGGTCAGCGCCGAGCGTATCCGCCAGATCGAGGTGGCTGCGATGAAGAAAATGAAGAAGGTGCTGGCCGCCTACGCTTGAGGCCCAGCTCAACCTTTGACTGCGGCGCCGCCAGAGCGGCAATGCCAGGGCCTGCATACGACCATCGTGTGCAGGCCCTTTTTTTTGCCTGCTCGAAAATGCCTAGTGGCCTTTGAGGAGCAGGCGGATGTCGTCCGCCAAACCTTGAGCCGGGCTGCCATAACGGGTGTAAAGCCGGACCCTGCCCTGCGGGTCGAACACGTAACTGCCGGCGGAATGGTCCATGGTGTAGCTGCCGGGCGTCTTGCCGTCGACCTTCTTGTAGAAAATCTTGAAGTCTTTCGCCACCTGCGGCAGCTTGTCGGCCTCGGGCCGCAGCGCCAAAAACGAAGGATCGAAATTCGTCATGTAGGCCTTCAGCACCTCTGGCGTGTCACGCTCCGGGTCCACCGAAACGAAGAGCCCCTGCAAACGCTCGCCGTCGGCGCCCAGCATCTTTTTGATGCTTGCCAGTTCGGCCATGGAAGTCGGACAAACGTCCGGGCACTGGGTGAAGCCGAAAAACACCACCACAGCCTTGCCCTGGAAATCCTTGATGGTACGGAGCTGGCCGTTGTGATCCATCAGCGAGAAATCACGTGCGTAGTCGGCTCCGGTGATGTCGATGCTGCTGAACTGCGGTTTGGCGTCCGTGCAGGCAGATATAGAGCCAAAAATGGCTGTAGCCCCCGTCCACATTGATACGGCAGCTATTTTTTTCATAGCGCGGCGGCGGCCGGGGATGGGGGAGTCGATGCTCATACGAGGTAATGGTCCAGCAGCAGCGCCGCAAACAGAACAGACAAATGGATCAGCGAAAAGCGGAAAGTCTTGCGGGCCAGCGCATCGGAATAATTGCGCCACAGGCGCCAGCCGTACCAGCTGAAGCCGAAGCTCAGCACGACGGCCACGACCAGGTACAGCCATCCGCTCATCTTGAAGGCAAAAGGCATCAGGCAGGCCGCGAACAGCACCAGCGTGTAGAGGAACACCTGCAGGCGCGTGAACTCATTGCCGTGCGTCACCGGCAGCATGGGCAGACCGGACTTGCGGTAGTCCTCCACGCGGTACAGCGCCAGCGCCCAGAAATGCGGCGGCGTCCACAGGAAGATGATGAGGAAAAGAATCAGCGCTTCCGGGCTGACGTTACCCGTCATCGCGGCCCAGCCCAGCACCGGCGGCATCGCGCCCGAAGCGCCGCCAATCACGATGTTTTGCGGCGTCAGCGGTTTGAGGATGACGGTGTAGACCACCGCATAACCGACGAAGGTGGCGAAGGTCAGCCACATGGTCAGCGGGTTGACCCAGACGTAGAGAATCCACGAGCCGGCCGCACACAACAGGCTGGAGAATGCCAGTGTCTGCACATTGCTGATCTGGCCCTGCGCGGTTGCGCGCCAGGCAGTGCGTTTCATTTTGGCGTCGATCTGCTGCTCGACAAGGCAATTGAAGGCGGCAGCCGCGCCGGCCACCAGCCAGATGCCGGCGCAGGCCAGCAGGGCCAGTTTCACATCCGCCCAGCCCGGCGCGCCGGGCACGGCCAGCACCATGCCGATCAGCGCGCAAAACACGATGAGCTGCACCACGCGCGGCTTGGTCAGCGCATAAAACTGCGCAAACTTCGAGGGAACAAACGGGGCTGCCGGCACGGCCGCGGAAGAGTCGGAGGGATTCATGAGCTAAGCCCCCGATTTTGACGCAAGCGCCGCCGCTTGCGACGGCCGGCTGGAAAAAACAGCGCCCGTCAACACAACCACCAGCGCGGCAGCGCCGCCGGTATGCGAGACCGCGGCGACCAGCGGCCAGCCCAGCACGACATTGCTCAGGCCGGTGGCAAATTGCCAGAGCGCCAGACCGCCAGCCCAGTTGCCATAG